>CAWAWB010000026.1:0-19487 GCA_963785635.1 uncultured Phycisphaerales bacterium | reverse complement strand
TGCTGGTGGCCATCGGTTCATTGGAGGAAGCCGAACGATCCACCGGCTTGGCCTGGGATTTTCACCCCGCGGCGGCCACGGCGATTGTGGGTGTTCTGTTCATTGTGTGCGGCGCGATTTGCGGCAGCCTGCACGATCTCCAGGAGTCGCTGGAGCAGCGGCTGCCAAAACCGGCCGCCGCGCCGCCGGCCAAGACGCCGCCGAAACGGCGGACCTTTTTCGGCATGTTCCTGGATGATTCCGCCCGGCCGCTTCGCTGATCGCCGCACCGCGCCGCCTCTGGCCGCGCACACAATATATATATATATGGATGCTGGCGGCCATCGCTCAAAACACACCGTGAGAATCATTCCTGATTTCAGGAAACCTCACCGCCGCGTATTCGGCTTTTGTTAGCCCCGTCAAAACCCCCGACATTCTGGCGTTTTGGCCCCGGCCGGTTTTAGCCGCCCCAGGCGCATAAAACCCGCGTTAAATCGGCGTTTAATCTCACTTGGGGGCGTGTGACTTTTTCTCTCCCCTGCACCCGCCACTGTCAGTTTCGCATTTAGACTCTCGCCCCCGCTCCTAAGTCTTTGTCATTTCCGCTCTTTCCCGTCTTTTTCCACCTTTTTTCTTCTCTTTCAATCCCCCTTGCGCTGCGTACATCAGTTCTTAACCCCTCCCCCTCTTACGGGGGAGGATGGCCCGAAGGGCTAGGTGAGGGTGGGCCGGGTGCGAAGTGCTGAGCGAAGTCGAAGCGCGAAGCCGGGAGCTTGGGGCTCACGGCTCACCCCGTCTCCCCCTCTCCGCATCTCCGCGTCTCCGCGTCTCCGTGTTTTAGCGCTGGCTAACAGAATTTCCCACCAGGGCAGTGCCGTAGGCACGACACAAAATTTAGCCGCAGATCGGCCTGTTTTCTTTTGAAGAATTCCTGCCATCCCTGCGGGACTCAAAACCGCCCATCCTACCCGCACCCGTGCGCGTAGATGCTCTTAAGCGATAACGGGTGCAACGGGGAAAACTGCATGTCCGCCCTCTTCCACCCAGAACCTTCGCCCAAAATCCGCACCCGCCGCGCGGCTGCAACCCCTCGCCCTCTTACTCCGTAACCCCGGAAGGTGGTTACTATAGCTGTAGCCCCGGGTTGCGGCGCACCCGCGAAGCGGGCCGCCGCTACCCGGGGTAAGGTCGTTTTTGTCCTCAACCCCGGCAGGGGTTGAATAACTCCAACCGTTAGCAGCCGTTTGCGACTCGCCATGTATTTCCAGTGAGCTAGGGCGAGCAACTTCTTCCTCGCGCAACGCATCTTCTGTTTAGGTCCCGTAGGGACCGTGACAATGCAGCCCAGCACTTAGTGCTGGGTACCAGATTTTCACACAGGGCAGTGCCGTAGGCACGGCACAAAATTTAGCCGCAGATCGCCTATTTTTTAAACAATTTCTGCCATCCCTGCGGGACTGAAAACCTTACGCCCATCCTAACCGCACCCGTGCGCTAGATGTTCTGAAGGGATAAAGGGTGCAACGGGAAAAGAATCGATGTCCGGTCGCTTCCACCCAGACATTCGCTCAAATGCGCGCCAGGCGCACGGCTGCCAACAACGCAGCCGTGGCACCAAAGAAATGACTGCGGGGCCAAGCTCTTTTCATCGCATCAGCGAATCGTGGCTGGACACCAGCCCAGCCACGGTGCCCGGCGAAGCCGGGCGACCGTTCTTTGCAGCCACGGGCCAGTCTCCCCCTACTTTGCTGCGCGGCAAACTCTATACAGTCTTTTTTGAAAAACAACCCTCGCGGGGAGGGGGCCTGTGGTGGGATAATCTGCCGCCATATTCGGGTCTTATACCAACTTGGCGAAATAGAGCCATGGGAGGTGCAAGATGGGTGTCCGTGCTTTGCGCGCTAGAATCAAGTGTGATCGTAAGACGTTGGATTGTCTTTGGAGGACGCATACGGCTTTCAATGAGCGGCTGCACGAGTTGTTAAAAACCTTGTTTGCGATGCGGCGGGGCGAAATCGGAGCCGATGATGACCAGCGCCAAACCTACCAGCATGTTGCGCAGTTTACACTGGCTCGAGATTCGAAAGACGCTGTTGATCTACTCAATGCGGTAAGCATAAGGAAACGAAGCGCTGGGAGCGCCTTTAAGAAAAAGGCCTGGATCAAGACAGCTTCTGATGAGGAGGTGCAGCTCCATGGTGAAGAAGTATTCGCACCCGCAGTCAGGCTGGCGTCACAGGGCATATTCGCGTTCGACAAAGAACAAATGCGAGATGGGATGCCCGACTCGATCTATCAAACGCTGACCCGGGACGCGGTGGCGTACATGAGCGGGCATGATGAACTTGTCAAGAGTTGGAAGGCTGAGCATGCCGCGTGGCTCAAAGAAAAAGCGGAGTGGGAACATCAGTCTGAGCACCAGAAGTATCTGGCCCTGCGTCCGCGTTTTGAGGCATTTGAGCAGCTCGCGGGCGGGCAGGCCGGAAAACGCCGTGGACGTTGGCACCTTTATCTGAAGTGGCTGTCGGAAAACCCCGACTTGGCTGCCTGGCGTGGGGGGCCAGCCGAAATAACTCCACTTTCTGCTTCGGCTAAAACGAAAATAGCTAAGGCCAAACCCTGGAAGAAACGTTCCGTCGAAGCGGAGGAATTCTGGAAGGCCAACCCGGAGCTTGCCGACTTGGACAGGCTCCACGGAATATACGAGCGACAATTCGTTCGACGGCGCAAGAAGAAGAGGAACCCCGACGGTTTTGATCACCGTCCGACATTCACAACGCCTCACCCGTTGCGCCATCCTCGATGGGTTCTGTTCAATGCCCCGCAGACCAGTCCGCAGGGGTATAAAGATCTACGCCTGCCCAAGTTTCCCGGCGAGACGGGATCCGTAAGCCTGCGTATATTGACTGGCGAGAAATCAGACGACGGGTGGCCAAACGATTGGATAAAGGTCGAGTTCCACGCCGATCCGCGCCTGTGTCGTTTTAAAATGATAACTGAAGCACGAACCATTCGCCGCGGAAGTGCAAAGGGCAAATCCAAAGAGCAGTCGATTTATCAATACGACGATGAACAACTGAACTGTCGACGAAGGGCGCAGATCAGTGGGGCCAAACTGATCCTCAAAGACATTAAGCTCCGGCCCGACGGATCTCTGACCTCAGCGACTCCATATCTTGTCTTTGCCTGCACTATTGACGACCTGCCTTTGAGCGAAAAGGCCAAGGCCATTCAGTGGTCCGAAACGGGCCAGACCACCAAGACGGGCAAAGCGCGCAAGAAGAAGACGTTGCCAACTGGTCTGATAACTTGCGCTGTGGACCTAGGACTTCGCAATCTCGGCTTTCTTACCATGGCCGTCAGCAGTTGTGAGCCAAAGAATAACACGCATGATGGGCTGCGAGTGAGGCGTTCTCGAAACCAATGGCTGGATGATATAGAACTTCATGGCAAGCACATTGGCAGATTGGTCAAAGGTCCCGATCTTGCCCATATCGGTCAACACAAGCGCAAAATCAAATTCCTTCGGCGTCTCCGGGGTAGTCCTGTGAAGGGGGAACAATCCCATATACGGTTGCAGAAACATATTGATGACATGGGCTCAGACCGCTTTAAAAAGGCCGCCCGGGCTATTGTGAATTTCGCCCTGAATGTCGCGGGAACCTCGGACAGGACAGGTTCGATCTACCCGCCCGCCGACGTGCTGCTGGTGGAGAAGTTGGGCGGAAGCCGCAAGCGTGGAGGCCTTATTCCAGATGCTGAACGAGAACGAGGTATTAACAGCGCACTGGCAACCTGGAACCGTGGACAACTTGTGGCACGGCTGAAGGAAATGGCTGCCGATGCCGGGTTAAAGGTCTTCGAAGTTCCGCCCCACGCCACTTCCCAGGTCTGCTCCAAATGTGGGGCCTTGGGTCGCCGGTATTCTGTAGTTCGCGATGAGGCTGCCTGCAAAACTGTTATCCGATTCGGTTGGGTCGAGAAACTTTTCGCCTGCCCAAACGAACTGTGTCCCGGACGCGACTTTAAGCGGCCGGGGCGGCCGTTCACCTGTAACGCAGACTTTAACGCCTCGGTTAACATTCACCGGCGCTTTGTACTGGAAGAAAAGGCGGTCGCTTCATTTTTCAATTGGAAGGCGTTAGGCAAGAAAGAGCAGCGGGATGCCATTGCCGCCATCGAGAACAGTCTTCAGCCAGCTTTGGAGCAACTGCACAGCCTTTCAAAACTAGTTGACAATCCATTCTGAAAGCGCATACTTCCACTTCGTGGAGCAAGGCCGGGACAGCGTCCGGCCCCGCCGGCGCTACAGGCAAGCCGGCAGTGCCACAAAGCACTGCGCATCGAGTGTCAACACGTGCTGGCCCTACGGCGCTCGCGCCCACGGGGATTTTACAAAGGCGGATTCATCCGCCGGCGGCGGCACGGACACGCAGTGCATCAATCAGTCTTGCGTCGGCACGCCCCGAATAGGGGGCGGGTGGGTATTTGACAAGTCGGATTCGGCGCGACAATGTTTTCACGGTCCCCGCGAGCGTGAAGGTGGCGCATAGGGGTCCAGGCGCGCTCGCGACACAGGCGCGGCCGAGACTTACGCGCGGCCGGGAGACCGCCAAATGCACTCAGATTGCCACAAAACTGGCCATACTCGCTGCACCGCCTCTAAGTGCAGACGATTTCGCAAGTTGCGAGGGCCGGCGTCGCGTCGGCCGACGCGATACTGATTGATGGACACTGCTGGGCCGCCTGCTGCTGAAAGGCCACGTTCTGGTCGCGTCGGCCGACGCGATACTGATTGATGGACACGAGTACATCAAGAGCACCCTGACTGAAATGAAGAGCGTCGCGTCGGCCGACGCGATACTGATTGATGGACACGCGCAGATGTACGCCGCGCCGGTGCAGGTCGGCTGTCGCGTCGGCCGACGCGATACTGATTGATGGACACGTGGGCCAGTACAGCCCCAGGCCGGGCAACAGTTGGCCCCACAGGCTGAAAGCCTGTGCCACCGATCAGACGACCACGGTTCCGTTGTCCGACTGGGGCACAGATGGGCCCAAAATCGCGGCGGATTGCCGGGCAGATTCTTCGTTGCCGCCCAGGTCCACGATCAAGACCTGATCCTCCTTGAGGTTTATCGTCTCGCGCAGGCTGTTTTCCAGACGAACTCGGTCGATATCTTTCAAAGTGCAGTAGAAAACGGAGTATTGCCAGGCTTCGCCGAAGGCCTTCATGAGCTTGTGAACTCGGCGTAGGCGTTTGGGATTGCGCACATCGTAGCAGACCAGATAGCAGCGGCGCATAGCATCACCTTGTTGTCAGGAATGACAGAGTCGGCACTTCCCCCAGCATCCAGGCCGCTATCAGCCGCGCGTGCAACATGAGCATGCGCCGATACGAAAGGCGGTACTGGAAAACAGGATGGGTGACCTCCGTGTCCATGCGCCGGCTGTAGGCGGCAAAGAAGGCCTTCCGCCCCGCATCCGTCATGGCACAGCCGGAGGAGGAGTTCATGAAGTGCCCCTCTGTCAGCTCGCCCCGGTTGATGGTGGAGACCGCCACGGAATCGGCTATCAGCGGACGGAAGGGCTCCATCAAATCCAGCGCCAGCGCCGGCCGGCCGGGGCGCGTGGCGTGAAGCGAGCCTATAGCCGGTTCCAGACTGGCCAGGCGAAGCGCACCCACGCACTCGTTTGTGAGCATCGAATAAGCAAAAGAAATAATGCTGTTCACAGGGTCCGGCGGGGGACGGCGCTGGCGGCCGTTGGCGTCGAAGCGGGAGGCTATTTCCTTTACTCCCTCCTTGAACATTCCCGCAAAGTGGGAGAAGTATATGGCGGCGGCGTTGCCTTCATGGCCGCGCAGTTCGTCCATTGTCTGGCTCTTGCCGGCGGCGTCAGCGCAGTTCTGAAGATCGCAGGCGGCCCGGGACGGCAGATCGGCATGGTTCCGCATGATCAAGGTGCGCTGATTGGCTATCTTGGCGACTGTAATGGCCCGGGCAAGTTCCAGGGCCTTGTCGGGGCGGTCCAGCACGCGGACTTGCGCGGCTCGGACGGCCGCGCTGGTTGGGCCCATCGGGTCCATCATGGCGGCAAGCCTTCCGGCGCCGGTCAGGAATGCCACGGGAATCTCCTGATCGGCGAAGATCGTCAGCGCCTGCGTGGAAACCTGGACAGCGCCGAGCACGGCCACGGATTCCAGATTTGCAAGGGGGAACTCGCGGACCGGTTGGCCGTTCTTGTCCGTGATCCTCACGGATTGCCCGCGAACACCGACTCGAACACCCTCACGCTGAAGGACCACGTGAATGCCGTCATCGCGCTGCGGCCAGAGTTTTCGAGGCCGGATTTCAGCCTCGCCGCCCCGCACCCGCTGATGATTGATTTCATCCGGCAGGCAAATCGGCTGGAGCGAACACCTGGGGCACTTTGGATCATTGAGCAGCGGGCCGGGCCGTGCGCCTGCGCGGTCAGTTTGGCAGCCTCCAGCGCGCCGATCGCCTCATTTCGCAACGCGTCGTCCACTGGGACGAGCAGGCGCAGCTTTTCAGCGGCGTAATACAGGTAGGCCTCCGGCACGGAGTAGCCCGCCTCCTCGAGCAGCAGCACCTCCAGTCCCAGTTGGACGCGGTCGGTGGGCCAGGGCTCCGGGGCGTGCAGAAGTTTTGGGGCTTCCAACATCTCATCGTTGGCTTCGCCGCCCGTCAGCGCATCATGCCGGGGCCTGCCTTTGCGATATTCCACGGGGACGGCGCGAGTGCCGTCCACCTCAGCCAGGTCCAGGGTCCCGGTGAGCCCCAGACGCCGGCTGGTCAGGGCAAGGCTCCGGATGGACCGCGGACGTTCTTTGTCCTCTTCGTCATTCTCCAGCTTTTCCACCTGTTCGGGCTTGTCAACACAGGGGATTGCCGCGCTGGGCTGGTTTACAAGGCGATGCACTCCGACACCGCGTTCTGTATCTGCGCTAGGAAGAAAAATACCCTCGACCGTCATGAGGTAAAACAGTCGCGGACAATAGGCATACTCGGCGACGCTTCGGCATGGCCATAATGCGGGATCCATATGATAAACATCGGTAAATAATTGGGACATATTAAACGGCGGGCGCGCACGGTGTGCGGGTTTGCCGCACACGTGTTTCATTCTCTTCTGCCTGGCTAAGAGTTAATTGGTGTGCAACGAAGTTGCACACCCTACGCTCAGAAGAACCCTCACCCGGCTTCGCTGAAGCTTCGCCGTGGCAAGCCCGGCCCACCTGCGCATCCCCGCAAACCCGCGTCTCCGCGTCCCCGCATCTCCCCATCCCGCGTCCCCGCGTCTAAACTGGCAAGCGACCGCCAATAATTCACATAGACCGGAATTCAACCAAGGCGGGGAAACGAAAAATGCGCTGCGTCTTAATAGCGGATGACCCCTTGCAGGCCGAGGCCGTCTGCCAGGCCCTGCGGCAGGCGGGTATCGATGCCCGCATCATCACGGAAAACCGGCCCGAGGGCAACCTGGCCCTGGCCATTTGCGTGCCCCCCAGCCAGGAGGCCGCCGCGCGGCGGATCGTGGAGCAGGGAAACTGGCCGCGCATCGCGTAGAATGCAATGCGGGAAGGCCGCTTTGTGAGCGTAGCACGGGCGTCTGGCTCATGGAGCCGCTTTGTGAGCGTGGCACGGGCGTCTCGCCCGTGAGTCGCATGGGCGTCTCGCCCATGGAACTGCTTTGTGAGCGTGGCACGGGCGTCTCGCCCGTGAGTCGCATGGGCGTCTCGCCCATGGAACTGCTTTGTGAGCGTGGCACGGGCGTCTCGCCCATGGAGCCGCTCCCAAAAAGACCCGAGGCGGGAGGTGTACTTATGAAATGGATAGATATTTCAATTCCGCTGTGCCCCGGCTGCCGCCAGTGGCCCGGAGACCGGCCCTTCGAACACGCATTTACGAGCCGAATTGCGGATGGGTCGGACTATAACTCCAGCATCCTCGCCTGCTCGGCACACGTGGGCACGCACGTGGATGCACCTTACCACGTGCTGCCTATCGGCGCGACCGTGGACAAGCTGGACCCTTCCATATTCGTCGGCCCCGCACTGGTGGTGGACATCCAGACGCCGGGGCATATCTCCGCCAAACACCTGGAAGAGAAGATCCAGAAGTGGCCGCAGCGGCTGCTCCTGCGCACCCGCAACAGCGCCCCCGGCGGGGCGCTCTCTCACGGCGGATTCGACCCCACCTATTGCGCCCTCGAGCCGGATGCCGCCAACCTGATCGCGCGGCGAGGCCTGCAACTGCTCGGCATCGATTACAATTCGGTAGAACCCTACGAAAAAGGCAGCGATGTACACAAGGCGATCCTCGGGGCGGGCATCGTTACACTTGAAGGGCTGGACCTGCGCGATATTCAGCCCGGCGAGTACAGCCTCGTGGCCGTGCCCCTGCGCCTGCGAGATTTCGATGCCTCGCCCGTACGGGCACTATTGGGCCAGGCCTGATTCAGATGTAAGTTCTTTGCCATAAACAAGTTATATTACATAATATTTACGACCCCTTGCATCCTCGCAGGCATTGACTACACTGTGGGCTCAGCCTGTAGCACGTCAGGTGGGGAAATTCCCCACCTGTTTTTGAAGGGTACTAACGGGAGAACCGGGTATGAAAATCGGGGTAATGGGCGCGCTCTTGTCGCAGATGAAACTCGAAGAGGCCCTGGACTACTGCCAGCGGCTCGGGCTGGACGGGATTGAACTGCCCGCGGGGGGCTGGCCCGGCGACCCCTGGAAGCTGGGCGGGATTCACAAGGACAAGGCCCGCCTGCAGGAGCTTAAGGAGGCCCTCCAGGAGCGGGAGCTGGAGGTCTTAGGGGTGGCCGTCCACGGCAACCCCGTTCATCCGGACAAGAAGCTCGCCGCGGCTTATCACAAGCACTTCCAGGATGCGGTGGCCCTGGCCGCGGAGTTTGGCAGCGTGGTGATTACTTTCTCCGGGTGCCCCGGCGGCAGCGCCTCCGACAGGACCCCCAACTGGGTGACCTGCCCCTGGCCGGATGTCTTTACGGATGTACTGAATTACCAGTGGGACAAGGTCCTGATCCCGTACTGGAAAAAGCAGAACGCCTTTGCCGCCGAGTACGGCGTGAAGATCGCCCTGGAGGCCCACCCCGGCTTTTGCGTTTACAATCCCGAGACTGTGGTGCGTCTGCGGGATGCGGCGGGTAAGCAGATCGGCATCAACCTGGACCCCAGCCATCTGTTCTGGCAGGGGATCGATCCGGTGGCCGCGGCACATTACCTGGGGCAGCACAAGTGCATCTTCCACGTGCACGCCAAGGACACGCGCATCGACCCGGTGAACTCCGCCATTCACGGCAACCTCGATACCAAGAGCTATAGCGACGTGGCCAATCGCAGTTGGGTCTTCCGCACGGTCGGCTACGGACATGGCGATGATTTTTGGAAGGCTTTCATCTCCGTCCTGCGGACGCACGGCTACGACGGCGTCTTAAGCATCGAGCACGAGGACTCGCTGATGTCGGTCAGCGAAGGGTTCGAAAAGGCCGTGGCGTATCTCAAGAACATCGTGCTGCGCGAGGAGGTGGGCAAGGCCTGGTGGTTCTAAGAAATCATTGACTAAACGTTACTGTGCCGGCTGGGACTGGGCCGGATTATTGGGGACTGAAGTAGTAGACTGCGCGGCCAGGAGCCACTTGATCTGCTCGATGGTCATGGCGCCGCGGATAAATCGATATTGCTTGCCATCTTTTTCAACCAGGCCCACAGCGATGCGCGTAGGCGTAAGTTCCGGCCGCCCCGCCTTAACACATCGCAAATAGTCGCCTGACTGATAGCTGTGCAAGATGAGCGGCCGGACGATTTTTATCAGCTCGTCCTGCGGCATACTTTTCACATCGGCGGGGAGTTTATAGGCCATATCCAGCGTGTACTGGACACCCTGGTCATCAGGCAGCTTGATGTAGCACGTGGAATTGATGTGCCACGGGCGGTGGTCTATCTCCCAGGTTTCCGGCCCGGTCATCAGCAGGCGCTGCGCGTGCAGTTGCGGATCCATCATGTCCTTCGTCACCAGCGCCGAGGGCAAGGGGTGCAGCAGGGCCATGCCCGTGTGAGCCATTAAGCCCACAATCCCCACGAGTGTGAGAATCTTTGACATGCTGGGGAACTTTTTGACGATGGACCAGCGCGGCAGCAGGATCAGCGTGGCCAAAATAAACGCGCCAACGCCCAACAGACTGGTCCAGTTGGGATGAACATGGCTTTCGGCCATGTTATACACAGCAATGACGGGCGCCATTCCGAAATTCAAAGTGCCGACGACCATTAGAAAGACCACAAAGGCGATCAGGCCGATCCACTCCGTGTGGCGGAGCTTCTTTTCAGGCACAGGTTGCGGCGGCGCCGGCTGGACATTGACATCCGATGTTTCGGTCATGGCCTTTCCTTATGAGACGTACAGGTTCAAAAAGAATACCTTTTTTTCGGCCGCCGCGCCAATGGTTATGTTCACGCGCCTGCATAATGCCAATTCTGTTGCATTGACGGCGCAAGAAAGTACTATGCGCCATATCGGCAGCGGCCGTAAAGCTTTTGCCGCGGCAGCAGATACGTCCTCAGCACCGCACGTTCGAACACCAGTAAGGAAAAGCAGATGGCTATCCCAAAGCTGCACGTGCTCGGTCTTTCGTTGCTTCTTGTTCTGACTGCAACAGTCCTGGCGGATGAGCTGGGCCAATCGCCCACCAATGCCGGCGGCGAAACGCTCTATAACGGCATCGTGCTGCCCCCGGTCTGGCCGCCGAAACTGGACAAGTTGGATCTGCCGCGCGACCCGGTGACACCGTATTACATCAAGAATCCGCCGGCGGTGATCCCCATCGACATCGGCCGCCAGCTCTTCGTGGATGATTTCCTCATCGAGGAAACGAATCTGTCGCGCCAGATGCATCGCGGCGATATCTATCCCAACCCGGTGCACCAGCCGCTGTCCTACAGCGGCGGCCTGTGGTACGACCCGGCGGAGCAGATGTACAAGCTCTGGTACGGCGGTCATGGCTTGAACATGGCCACCAGCAAGGACGGCATCCACTGGGAACATCCCAAGCTGGATGTGGTGCCCGGCACCAACACCGTCATGCCCTCGTCGAACCACTCCACATCCGTCTGGCTCAACCACGATGCGACCGATCCCAACAAGAAGTACGTGCTGATCTACACGATCACCTTCGAACCCTCCGGCTATTGCCGCTACTGGGTGCGCTTCAGCCCCGATGGCGTCCACTGGAGCGAGAAGATCGCCACCAATTCCGATGCCGGCGACCGTTCAACCGGCATCTACAACCCCTTCCGCAAGGTGTGGGTGTTCGACGTCCGCCAGGGCTGGGGTTTCCCCCTGCGCCCGCCGGTACTGGGAAGTGAAGGATCCGGCGGTTGGACCCTTCTATAACAACGATGCCAACCAGGGCCCGGTCCGCCGCGCGCCGTTCTGGGTGGGCGCGGATGCGGCCGACAAGCCCTGGCCCGGCATTCCCGTGGTCTCGTGCGAACTGTACAACCACGATGCCGTGCCCTACGAGAGCCTGATGCTGGGCTACTTCGCCATCTGGCACGGTGAGCCGGTGTATCGCGACAAGCCCAACGAGCTGATGCTGGGCTACAGCCGCGACGGCTGGACCTGGAGCCGTCCGGATCGGCGGCCCTTTGTGGGTCTGTCGGAAGATGTGACCGCCTGGAACTGGATTAACATCCAGTCCATCACCGGCGGCTGCGCGGTCGTGGGCGACAAGCTGTACATCTATTTCAGCGCGCGCGGCCAAGGTTCCGGCTCTACCGGCATGACTGTCCTGCGCCGCGACGGCTTTGCCTCCATGGATGGAGGCCGCTTCGGCGGCACGCTGACGACCCGTAAGGTGAAGTTCAGCGGCTCGCACCTGTTTGTAAACGTGGATGACCCCAATGGCGCGTTGCGCGTAGAAGTGCTGGATGAGAACGACAAGCCCATCAAGGGTTTGATGCTGGACCAGTGCAAACCGATCAGCGTGAATAAGACCCTCCAGGAGATCACCTGGAAGGGCGGCAAGGATCTTTCGTCCCTGGCGGGCAAGCCCGTGCGCTTCCGCTTCGACATGTGCAACGGCCATTTGTACGCCTTCTGGGTCAGCCCCGACGCTGCCGGCGCCAGCCGCGGGTACATGGCCTCCGGCGGCCCGGGCTTTACGGGCGGGCAGGACACGGTGGGCATGAAGGGATATCAGGCTGTTTACGCGGCGCCGGCCGCCTCGGTAGTGCCGGCCCCGGCGTTATGGCCCCTGGAAGGCGATTTCAAAAACACCGTGGCCGTGTCGGCGCAGGTGCCGCTGTTTTTGGCGCAGGGCAGCCCGGCGGTGCGCTATACGACGGATGGCAGCGATCCCGAGGCCAACTCGCCCATTATGAGCAGCCCGGTGGTGCTCAAGAAGGATGCGACGGTTAAGGCTCGCACGTATCAGGAGGGCTTCAAGCCCAGCGAGGTTGTGTCTGCCAATTATGTGGTCAAGCCGGATCAGCGGCCGCCGCAACTTTTTGAAGGCCGTCCCAACTCGGTCATCAAGGCCTGGCAACAGGGTGAAAAGCTGGATAAGCAGGCCACGGAGGTGCGGCTGTCGGTGCGCACCGCCGCGTGGGCCCAGGTCCGGTACAGCGACAAGCCCGGCGTGTCCTTTGACGACATGAAGCTCAAGCTCCAGCCCTACGAGGGCGGCCTGCGCCACGAGGCGAGCCTGTGGGATGTGCCCACCGGCACCTACGTGTACTACATCAAGGCCCGCGACGGCTTTGGCAACACCAACACGGAGGACTACGAGATCCGCTTCGGCGTGGCCAATGCCGCCGAGATAGCCGCGCCCGTGCAGCTTGAATTCAACGCGGCCGCAGGCGAGATCAAAGAGCCCATGGCCATCGTGGAAAACGAAGAGGCGGCTACGGGCAAGTGCGTGGCCTCCGGCGAGAAGGACAAAGGCACGGTCTCCTTCACATTTACCGTGCCGGCGACGGCGGATTACATCGTGTACATCCACAGCAAGGGACCGGCCAAGAACGCCGGATCGTTCTATGTCAGCGTGGATGGCGGCATGGAAGACATCTTCGATGTCTCGGCCGACATGACCGATGCGCGGCGAGGCGCCAAGCAAGGCAAGTGGAACTGGGACGCCGTGGCGGGCAGAGATAACCGTGCCTCCCTGACGGTCAACCCGAGGATCTTCCCCTTAAGTAAGGGCGAGCACACGTTGACCTTCCGTGCCCGCGAGGCGGGCACGTTGCTGGATCAGGTGAAGATTTACCAGCAGCCGTAAGGGAATGAGGTTTTAATTGGATAAGCAGCCGGTCCGGCAATTTAACCAATGGCTGGACCGGCTTTTTTTATGTGGCACAGCCGCCCTCGGCTGTGCAGCGCCGGAAATGTTTTTTCACAGGCGCGGGCCTCCCCGCTTCGCCACAGGCTACGCAGGGCAAGCCGGCCCGCGAGACTGCAGGAATGGGATTTTTTTGGAGCCTTTCCCAGGGCTCGGTCCCTCACTCGCTCCCGCTCGCTCGGGCCCATCGCCGCGGGGCTACTATATTGCGCCCCGCTGGGGCTCGGGAGCACAGCCGAGGGCGGCTGTGCCACACTAGTCTTTTCTCCCCGAAGAAACGTGGCTGGAAAAGAACCCAGCCACGGCACCAGGCCAGGGTTCCGCCCAGGTAAACTGGCGAGAGAAACTCTTAACTTAGGGCCATTGTGCTCTGTCCCCGCATGGGCCAGGGATATGTATTCGCTGCCGCGCGGCGGTAGTTTTCGTCCAGGGCGGGCTGGAGGAGGATGATGGCGGCGATGCGGCGGGCCATTTCCGTAAAGTAGCGGGCCTCGGCGGGCGAAAGCGGGCGGCCGAGAATCTTGTGCTCGCGGTAGCTGAGCCACTTTTTCATGACGGGGTAGCCACCGAGGGTGTACTTCCACACGGCGGCGGGGATGTTGCGCCAGTACACGCGATCATTGAGGTAAATGTCGAACGTTTCATCCCCCAGAGGCATGGGCGCGGGGGATTCGGCGGCGGCGTAGGGGCGCCTGCGCATCGCCGGAGGAGGGCATGGTGATACCGCCGCGGCCGGGGTTACCCCAGCCGGCGGTTAAGGCCAGATCATCGGCCTCGTTGATTTGCCCTCCGGATATATGGCTAATGAGGCCGATGGTTTTAAGCGAGGGGTCGATTTTGCCCGTGGTCACGCCGGGCACGGGCTGCTGGACATCCAGGAGCGCGGCGAGCTTTCTACCCAGGGCGGCGGAGGCCTCCAGGTCCTGCCGCGCAGCGGGAAGGGGGATGCGGGGCCAGTCCTGCCATAACATGACTGAGTTTTCAGTCAGATAAGCGGGCGAATGGCCAACAGCCAAAACGTGCATCCATAGTTGATCGTTTTTGTTTACCTCAAATGATCTGAGGTACGAGACTGCCAAGTCGGAAAGGTTTGGGCGCAATGTTTGGGAGCCCGATTCTGTTTTTCCGAAGGCCAATTCCGGATGCTCATTATTCTGGGGAGCATGTAATGGAAAGCATGAACTTCCGGGGCGGGTCAGGTGATAGTCAGCAAGGCATGATGTTACGAAAAATGGCGAACCTTCGCGTGTACGTTCCGCCTTTTGCCGCGACGTCAAGAATGGCGCGCTTTTCAAAGCAGCAAATAGAGATTCGCGTTTTCGATCCAACAAATCTGTTTCGGGTTCCCAATAAACCCATCGCTGGTCAAATGGGCGGTAATCGTAGCACACAAAGTTAAGTTCTTTTATGCCACGGCGCATTAGCGATTGACGAGTTTGTCTCGAATTGAATCCGGCTTTCGTGGCCATCGCAACTGGATATGAATGCGCAACATCATCATCGGACAGGCTTGAATCAAAATAATCTTTCAACCTCTTCTTGAGTTTTTCCAAATCGATGTCGACGACGAATTCATCGCGGCTTGTTTTCACGGCGGGCGAGAACCACGGAAACACATCTGCCAAGTTCGGCCACTTCTGATAAGCTTCATTGAAGGCGCCCGGAATTAAGGGGCAGCCGATTTCCACCACAGGCTCGACGGGCTGATACAGTTCGATTCCATCGTTTTCCGCCGTGGCCATAAGCTGGGCGTGCTTATCTTTTCCCCAGAGGTGGCGGAAGGCGACAGTACTGGCATCGGCGTGCGCTTCTTTGCGCACCAAAAGCGAGATGGCCGTGCCCACCTGGATGCCCTCGCGGTTAAATTTGGTGGAGAAGATGGAGGGATCGGGTTGGCCATCGGGGGTGAGTTTGCCCGTCTTGTATTTGTCGCCGTTGAGGCAGTCGATCCAGATTTTATCGAAGGCCTCCAGGTAACGCTCGCGCATGCCGGTGTGGGAGAGGCCATCCAGCCAGGAATAGTTGGAGATATAGCAGACCACGCCGCGGCCGGGCTGGTTCATCTCCACGATGCGCCGCTCGGCCATGCGAAAAAAGCGGACATACAACTCGTTTAGACCCTGGCCCTGCGGCTTGGGGGCCTTTTTTGTGGTGCGATAGGCGGTGGAGAGCTCCCGCTCCTCGCCCATGGCCACGCCGGCATAACCGTTATAAGGCGGGTTGCCCAGGATGACGAGAATCTTGTCGTGCCGCTTGATGCCATCGGCCGCATCCCGCTCGGCGGCGAGTTCGGGAAACAGGAGCTTTTTGGGATCCTTGGGCGGCTGCCAGCCGGTGAGGGAGTTGGTGAGATAGATGGGCACGCGCTCGGAGGTTTTTTCCGATAGGGGTGCGCCCAGGTTCTGGAGCATCAAGCCGAGTTGCAGGTGGGCCACGACGAAGGGGGCGGGCATGATTTCAAAGCCGAAGATGCGGGTCATGGCCGCGGTTTTGAGATCGGAGGCCAGGAGGGCATCGCCGCCCTTGGCGGTGAGCGTTTGGGCGATGCGTTTTATCACTTCCACCAAATAGGCGCCGGTGCCGCAGCACGGGTCGAGCACGACCACGTTGGGATCGGCCAGGCCATCGGGTAAACCCAGCTCCTCGCGGAGAACGCGATCCACGCGGGCCACCTGGTAGTGCACCACTTCGGGCGGCGTGTACCAGACGCCCAGGTCCTTGCGCAGCTCGGGATCGAAGGCCTCCAGGAAGGGTTCGTAAAAATACTGGACGGCGTGCTCATCCTGAAACTGCTGGAAGAAGGCCGCGCGATTGACGCGATTCAAGGCCGCGGCGGTGAGGTCGAGAATCTCCACCAGTTCGAGGGGGCCAAGCCGGTCGGGCGTGGCGATCTCGCTGTACAGGGTGCTGATGAAGGGCACGTGCAAAGACCAGGCGGTCTTCTGCCAGTCGAATTTGTCCTGGCGGCCGGGTTTGGCCCGGTGCCACAGGACCCAGGCGGAAAAGACGCCGTAAAAGATCGTCTGCACCAGCGTAGAGCGGAAGAAGTGCTCGCCCTTTTCCCCTTCGAATTTCATGCCCAGGGCATCCTGCAAAGCCTCGCGCACGGCGGCCAGGGCGGACAGGTCCTTCTGGATTTCGACGCGGGCCTTGGCATCACGGGCATAGGAGGCGAGGAACCAGGCTACATCCTTAGGCGCTGAGAGCGGGGCGACGGACAGCATGACGCGCTTGATGAATTCGCAGAAACGCTCGCCCTGCTGGGCGGCGGTTTTTCGCGGCTGCGCGGTAGCCTGCCAGAAGGCTTTTTCGCTGGCGGCCAGGCTGTAGGATTCTTCGGGCAGAGGATTGCCGCTGTCATCGTGGCCGATGAGCAGGAACTGGCGGTAATTGGTGATCAGGACGAGCCCATACTGCGCGAGGTAGTCCTTGACCTGTTTGGTCTGGGCGATTTGCTTGAGGTCGCGGCCGAGCGGTTTGACCTCGATACAGCCGCGCTCGGGTTTTTGTCCGAGCATGGGGTCGGGGCCGATCTCCTTGAGCTGGGAGGCGGTGAATAAGCCGCCATCGGGCAGGCCGGCGCCGGTATCGGAGAGGGTGAGGAAGCAGTGGACCTTGGGTTTTAAGGTTTTGCCGATCTCGTTGAGCAGATTGGCGAGGGCACCGTAAAACGAAGTCTCCGCAACGGTGGCCCCCGTTGAATGAGTATCCCGCATTGCAGTGAGATAGGTTTCCAGCGGATTCATCGGCCCTGTTGTACATCGGTTCGTTGGAGGTGGCAAGAGTTGGGGAAGTACACAGCCGGGGGCGGCTGTGCCACACCCTCACCCTAGCCTCTCCCAAGGGAGAGGGGTTGAAACGAACCCTCACCCTGCTTCGCAGAAGCTCCCGGCTTCGCTACCGCTACGCCGTGGCAAGTCGCCGTGGCAAGCCCGACCCTGCGGGTAAACCCCCCGTAAAAGGGGAGGGGTGAAGAGCACAGCCGGGGGCGGCTGTGCCACACCCTCACCCTACCCTCTCCCAAGGGAGAGGGGTTGAAGAGCGCAGCCGAGGGCGGCTGTGCCACATTGGTTTTCCTCCCGAAGGAACGTGGCTGGGAAAAAATCCAGCCACGGCACCCGGCTAGGGGCTCTTAAGGAATTATTTCGGCTCTAATTTGCCAAGAATACATGGGTTAGGCAAATCCGAAAAAATCTGAAAGATCGGGGTAATTTATCGAGAACCGATAGGGGTGCTCCAGAGTATACTCTAGTGAGAATGATTACTGCTAGTAACAAGACTAGCAGCTCCCGATACCCCGAAGCTCCGCTCCCACCTTTGCGGAGCAAATGCCCCATGGGTCTGGCTCTCCCCCCGGCCAGACCCAATTTTTTGCGCTCGCACTTGCAGACCTTACCCCGGGTAGCGGCTCATGCTTCGCATTTCGCCGCAACGTGAGGGCACGCCTATTAAACCCCTGCCGGGGTTTTGATTTTTTGCAGGGCCTGGGTTAGCTCTTCGTAGCGATATTCGATGGCATGGTCTTCGTGCAGTCGTCGCAGCCGCGCGTGGAAACGCTCGTAGATCTCCTGCTCGTGGCGCGAGTCTGCGCGGCAGAAGAAAACGCGGCAGCCCAGCGTGCGGCGATCATGGGCTGTGCATTGGCCATCGATTTGATAGGGACAAGTGCGGATGGGCTCGCCCTCGCTCCCTGCTCCGCTGAAGCTTCGCAGTGCCGGCCTCTCCCGGGGCCAGGGGGTTCGGCCACGCAGATATGCCAGTTCTATCGGCGTGACATACAGCCTGTGGCCATAGGCAATAAAATCGCAGCAACGGCCGCAGCGGTTGCACTTTTCGGCTGCATCCTGCTGCGAAGACAGATCTTTGTACAGGTCGGCTAGTTTCTGCACGAGCTGGGTGTTGGCCGCCGCGCATTGCACGATGAGTGCAAGATCGGTCATTCAGTGCGCTGCCTTTCCCGCTCGATGTGCTCGGCGCTTCTGATGGCCCCGCAATTGATGCCCGGGCAGCGCTTGCCGGCGGCGGCCCAGGCCTCAGGTCCCATGAGATTGCTGGACCAGAAGGGCCAGGTCTGGCACTGGGTCGGCCGCGCGGCATAGATGAGGCAGGTCCGCACGCCATCGGGGCCATTCTGAAGGAAGATGCAGTCGCGGTTGGGCTTTTCGATCAGGCTGATGCGTTTGCCCACGCGGCGGGCGTAGCGGCGGATGAATTCTTCATCCGAGATGGCCAAGCCGGTCGCCGCGGCGGTGATTTCCTCCTGGGTAATCCAGACGTACCCCTCCTCCGGACCGCTGCAGCAGCGCCCGCAGGTGGTACACTCAAAGGCCAGTCCGCTTTCATACCAGGGCCGCCGGGATTTGAAGATGTTCATGGCGCAAAACTCCGGGAAATTTAGTCACACAGTATAGCGAACGCTTTATCTTTGTGATGACTCAATCGCCCTATGGGGCTCCGGTAATCAGGGGACCTTTTCCACGGGCTTGCGCCCGTGGCTAATGGTCAAGCGCCCCTGCGGGGGCTTTGGTGCAAGGAGGCTTGGTCAAACCGGCCGCAGCGGGTAATATTGGACTAATATAAGCGACACAAGGAGAACCGATGGCCGTCGACCGCAGGATATTGGAGACGTTCAAGAATCCGCACCCGGCGCGCGATTACGAGATCGTACACGAGGCGCCGGAATTCACCAGCGTGTGCCCCAAGACGGGCCAACCGGACTTCGGCGTCATCACCATCCGGTACGTGGCCGACAAGACCTGCGTGGAGCTTAAAAGCCTGAAGTTGTATCTCCAGGGCTATCGCAACGAAGGCGTGTTTTACGAGGATGTGGTCAATCGCATCCTGGATGACCTGGCGGCCGCGCTTAAGCCGCGGCGGATGACGGTGACCGGGGCGTTTACGCCGCGGGGGGGAATTCATAGCACAATCTCGGCCCAGTACGTGGCACGGAGGCAGAAAAACCCCGCGAAAGAAAAATCCTAAATCCTAAGCACTAAATCCTAAACAAATTCAAATGAGGCAAACAAAGAGGCAAACGCCTGACTTGCGAGCGGTGGCTTTGTTCTTATTTGAGTTTTTCTGTTTCTGCTCCCATTGTTTCGGATTTCGGATTTAGA
>CAWAWB010000025.1:0-70395 GCA_963785635.1 uncultured Phycisphaerales bacterium | reverse complement strand
CCGGCCCTGCGGGCCACCCCGCTTCGCTGAAGCTACGCAGGGCTCGCCCTCTCCGGTAAAAGGGAGAGGGGGTCAGCACAGCCGAGGGCCCTTCGACTTCGCTCAGGGTGTTGCACGGCTGTGCCATATCACGCTCTCACCAAGCGGCGGGTCACGGCGGTGGCGGTGGCGGAATCGTGCAGGGCCAGGCTGATCGACTTCATGGCGTTTTCATATTCGCGGGCGAAACAATCGCGCAGGACGCTGTAGGCGGTGTCGTCGGCGCGGTCGTGCTGGCGGCCCAGGGCGACGGCCAGGGCGCGGTACGCACAGGCCAGGCGAAGCTGGGCGGGATTGCTGATGAGCCGCAGATCGGGATAGGTGCGGGCATCATCCTTGATGAACCAGGCGGCGGGCGCGCCGGCGCCTAATTGCTCCTCAAAGAGACGGTTGGCGCGGGCCAGCACATCCTCGCCGGCCACGCGGATGAATTCCGCCATGCCCTCGGCGGGGCTGAAGCCGGAAAGGGATTCGATGCCGTCCCACAAGGCGTCGAGGTCCTCATCTTCGGCCAGCGCCACCTGCACGGGGCAGGTCCAATCTGTGAAATAATGCTGGATCCAGAAGGAGCCGGCAATTGCACTATTATTGGCCGCCGTCAAAGCCAGCTCGGCGGCGTGCAGGGGAAGGCCGTCGACGGCGGAGATGTCAGCCGCGCCGGTGGCGACGAGCGTGGCCGGGGAGAGGGAATCATCCTTATATATATTGGCCGTTACCGTGTCGCCGGCGCGGCTAAGGGACAGCCACAAGATTCCACTATCCGTATTCTCGCCGCCCTTAATGGTTTTGATTCCACTGATCCGCCAGCGCGAAGTATGGAATTTGGTCCGGTCTTCGTAGCAGATTATGGATTCCCACATTCGTGACATTGTTTACTCCCGATTTTTAAGAAAACTGCAAGAACCCTCACCCTGCTTCGCTAAAGCTTCGCAGGGCAAGCCCGGCCCTTCGGGCCACCCCGCTTCGCTGAAGCTACGCAGGGCTCGCCCTCTCCCGTAAAAGGGAGAGGGGCAAAGAGCACGGCCGAGACGGCCGTGAGACTCATGGGCGGGACGCCCATGCTACGGTAAAGAGATTAGATCTGAATTCGCGCCGTGCAGGAAACAGTGGTGCTGGCCGCGCCGATTTGGGGAGAGGCCGGGTCGCCAAAGGGCACGCCGGCTGATACCTGAGAGGTCATGGGCAGGAGCGTGGCATCGACCAGTTCGACCTCCCCTATCGCGGCGGCAAAGGCAGCGGCCGCGGGCGCCACGGCCAACAGCACGCGATCGACGCCGGGTGCCAGGGCCTCGGCGGGCCAGTCCACGCGATACAGGCCGGGCAAATTGGCCGCGTCGATTTCGATAAAGCCATTGGCGGCGTAGGCGTCGGTTACAGAATTCAGTTGTATGGCGGAGGCCCAGGTCGGCTGCGCAGCCGCGAAGGTAGCCGATCTTCGCATCGGCAAATGCAAGGCCCGTGGCGGGCGAAGAATCGGCGCGGCGAAGCAGGACCAGGCCGCTGGAATCCGGCGCATCGGTGAGGGACTCTACACTGAAAGCCGGGGAGAATTTGCCCGTGAGCGGCCGCGCGGCCAGGGCCACGTCGCGCACGCCGGCGGTGAAGGCCGCATCAGGGAAATCCACGCGATACACACCGGGGAGATTGGCCGCATCCACTTCGATAAAACCATTGGCGGTAAACGCATCGGTGGGCGAGGCGAGCGCGGCGGCGTTATTCCAGGCGGCCGCGGCGCCTGGGCGGACGTATCCGATGGAGGCGTCGGCGCTGGCCAGGCCGGTTACGGGGGCAAGCGCGGCCGGCTCGCGGAGGATGAGGCAGCAGGTTGTGGAGGTTTGGGATAATCTCATTAGATAGCTCGCTTCGCTCGCTTTTGGCTGTTTGGTGTTTTGGCTATTTGACTATTTGGTGTTTGGAGGCAGATCCTCCAGCTTCTTTTCCAAACAGGCAAAAAGTCAAAACACCAAATAGCCATTTCGCCGGCCTCCCGGCCGGCTTAGAATCCGTCCAGACAGATGAAATCATCCGTGGGCGCGGCGCTGGAGGTAACGGTGACTTGGGTGGGTGTGACCGCTACGTTTTCATTGCCGCCAAAACTGGCGACGGGCGGTGCGCAGAACGGCGTGGGAAAGACCCAGGTTTTGGCGGTACTTTGAAAACCGGCCAGGCGAATCATTACGCGCTTCAAGGCGGACCCCTGAATGGGCATGGAGCAGGTCATGGCGCCGGAGGTGCTGCCGTTGATGACTGTGGGCGCGGCGTTCACATCCTGGCCATCGAGCGCCAGATTATGGTCAGGCGCCAGGAGGTTTCGCACCGTGACATGATTCATGGGAGAAGGCCTGCTGACCTGCACGGGTGGCGTCCAGGTGATGCCGTAATCAGTAGATTCACTGTAGTGGGTGTCGCCGTCGGAGGTTTTATCGAAATAGGCGCGCCAGTACGTGGGGTGCGCGAAATCGTAGGGCACGATGCACGGGCCTTCGGCCTTGCCCCAGCCGGCAAAATCGCCGGTGTGGGTTACCGTGTAGCCGCCAGTGAGCGACAGGGATGTGGCCCGCTCCACCTGATATTCCAACGTGCCGTACAGGGGATCGCCAGGCACATTGTAGTGCACGTAAAACATGTAATGGGTGTTTGCGTAGCGGATGATGAAGGGATCATACATGCGCGTGGGAAAACCCGTGCCGGTGATCGCCGCGGGGGTGGACCAGGCCAGAAGGCGCATGTCCGAGGCGTGCGTTTCGTACGGGACCTGCGGGGTCAAGCTGTCGTCGGACATCGTGGCGATGATGTGCACCGAGTCGTCGTTGTCGACGAACCACTGCGGCGCCCAGCAGCGGGTCTTGCCGGCGGGCAGGGCAATGCGCGTGAGCAGGGTCCACGCGTGCAGATCCTTGGACCAGAAGATGGGAATATCGTTGGTGGAATTGCCCAAATTGGAGGTGAAGGTGAGCAGCCAGCGGCCATTGTGCTTGATGATGTCGGGATCGCGCACCAATTCGCCGGGGCCGGCGCCGTACCAGTCGTAATTATAATACCCAAAATTGATGCCGTCGCAGGACCGGAAGACCTTCATGGAGTTGGTGGCCATGGTGTAGCCGGCCATGAGGAACGTGCCGGTTTTATGGGTGTGATCCGCATCGGCGAAGCTGAAAGGCCCGCCGGACAAGCGCGCGGCGGAGGCGACGGACAGAGGCGACAGGGGCGCTAAAGTTTCGAATTCTCGTTGCATAATTTAAATCCCAAATTGCGAACCCAAATCCAAACCGCATTCCAAACATCAATCGGAAATGGGAGGTAGACAAATGTGGCTTCACCAGGCTTCGTAGTTCAGTTTGCCGGTGGCGGCGACGCCGATGAAGTGGATGTAGTGCGTGCCGGGGAATGCCACGGCCCGCGCGTAAGCCACGGAATCGTCGATTTTGGGAAAACTGTCCGAGGCGGCGACCGTAAAGGGGCTGGAAGGATCCAGCGAGATGTACACATCGGCGGCGCCTTTATCGAGCCAGACGCGGACCTGTCGGCGATGAGCGCCCAGGTCGATGGTTTGCGAGCTGGTGGTGATGGCCACGCGGCCGCAGGCGGGGTTGTCAATTCCTGTGTCTATCATGGGGACTCCGGTTGGTTTTTTTGCTGTGGAGAAAGAGCAACACAAAGGCCACAAAGGCACGAAGGTCACAAAGAAATACAGTTCAGGTCTTGTTAATCCCACGTTTTGTGCCGTGCCTACGGCACTCTATTATACGGGGGACATGTTATCCAGCACTGAAGTGCTGGGCTACATTTTTACGGTCCCTACGGGACCTGAAGACAAGAGCCGCAGATACGGCGCCAATGGGAATTCTCTATTCATGATTCTCGGCCTTGCGTTGGACCTTCATGGCCGCGCGTTCGTGCACACGGCGGATGTCGGTTTTCTCTTTTTCACTGACTGAGCGAAACTGTTGCAACTGGCGGATGTGCAGGCCGGCAGTGCGCTCCACTGTTTTTCGATCAAGGGACATAGAAATGTTGTGCCGCCCCTCCGGGGCTCCAAATCTTATGCGATGGATTGCCGGGGCTGCCGCCCCGGCCTGGAATCTTTCGCCGCTATGCGGCTGATCAGTCTTTGGGCGTGTGTTTAGTCCCGTTGGAGGGAGCGCTTCCACTGTTTGCTTTTGCCGGCTGCAATGGCAACGACTCGGCGGCGAGGTGCTGCGGCGGCGAAGAGAAATCCCCCCGCTGTTTGGGCGCGTTCAGGGCAGCGACTTCCTGGGGCGAAGGCTGGTGCGGCTCATCGAAGGGATGGCGATAGCCGCGGCTGCGGTAGAAATCGATCTGGGAGATGCCCGGCTGGCCGTTGATCCGCTTATCGATGGGCCGGCTGGTGAGGGCCTTTTCATATTTCACCTGGCCGTTCGGATCCTTCACCTTTCGCCAGCGGCCGTTCCACATTTCGATGCGATTGTTGCGCCAGGGGGCCCCGCCGCCATCGGGGGCGCTGGGGTTTTTGCGCGAGCCCTCGCCGAAGAGGCGCCAGAGTTGGCCGGCGTGGTCGATGAGGAATCGCCGCGTGCGCAGGATGAAGTATTCCAGGGGCGAGGGCCGGCCGGCCACATCCAGCAGCAGCTCCCCCGCCTCATCGCAGGCGAACAGGCCGCCGTGGCGGGCGATGCGGGATTTCAATTCCTCGACCTGCTGAGTCTCAGCCGGCATAAGTTCATACTGTTTATCAGGCATGATTACTCCAATAGAGGTGTATCCACATCAATTGATTTACAATTTACAATTGACAATTAGAGGAAGGACGTCGCTCCCAATTTGTAAATTGTCAATTGTAAATTGTAAATTTGGGCGGCCCCGCGCCGGGACGCATATAGCAATCCCTAGCGCGGGCGCCGCCTGCGGAGAGGTTTTACAACTACGCGTCCGTGGCGATGGGCACGCCGTAGGAGCCGACGACCTCGGCCACGCCGTAGGCGGCGGTGACGACGATCTCGCGGGCGCGCTTGGAGGCGTCGTAGTCGTACTCGACGGTGATGGGCCGAAGCTGGATGAAGGCCAGGGCCTCGGGCACGAACATGCAGCCGCAGCGGTCGGCGTTGGTATTGACCAGGTCCACCTCGGTGGTCTGGTAAATGGGGACGCCGAAGAGCTGGCCCACAAAGCCGGCCGCGGGCTGGCCCTCGGGCAGGATGCCCGAGCGAATGAGCTCAGGCAGGCTCTGGTAGACGCCGGAGAGGGCGGAGAACAGATCGGCCACCTGGCGCGGGTGCAGGACGCAGCGCTTCTGCCCCGGGGCATTGGCGTTATCCAGCGTGTACATGGCCTCGACGAAATCATTGACGGTGATGTTCTGGCCGGAGGTGCCGATGGCGCCGGAGCCCAGATCGGGGAAGAGGGCGCAGAGGTCCGCGGTCACCTTCTGGGCGATGGCGCGGCCCTGGCTCTCGGCCCACAGGAGCACCTGGTTGGCGAGCTGGCTGGTTTCCTCGGCCAGGCGGGTCAGCTCGGTGGACAGGCCGACTTCGCCGATTTCCGTATAAGCGCGGGTGACGGTGCGGGCGCCGGCGGAAATATCGGCCGTTTCACCCACGGCCGCGGCGGTGGTGGTGGGCAGGATCACCTTCTGCCAGGTCTTGCCGCCGCCGCGCGGCAGGATGTCATTGAGCACCAGGGGCGCGCACACGTTGTAGGGGCGCGCCTCCTGCACGACCGCGGCGACGATGTGCTCGGTGGGAAGAGAGTATTGAAGAGTGGTGGTGTTGGTTTGGGACATATGAAGAAAACTCCTTTGAAAGAGGCTGGAGGCTGGAGACCGGAGGCTGGAGAAACAGCCCGAATACTTACGAGGGAATTTGCCGGTGTTTCACCGCCCGATCTTTGCCTCTGGGCCTCAAAATGAAAGTAAGATGCGGCTTTAAGCCGAAGCGGTGTCGCTGGCGCCGAAAGGATTGTTGCCTCTGCTCCAGTCTCCGGCCTCCGGCCTCCAGCCTAGTTACAGATAGCCTACTCGGTCGGCGCCAGGCAGGCCCAGGAGCGCCTGTCGCTCTGCGCGTGAGAGGCGCAGGGCTGCCTGGCGGCGCTCGGAGGGCGGCAGGGAGTTGAAATCGGCCAGGGTCTGGGGAAGGCCTGAGACCTGGCCGGGAAGTCCTGCCAGGCGGGCGCCCGACCCGCCGGCCGATGTGGCGCGGACAAGGTTGGCATTTTGCGGCTGCGACAAATAGGAACGTACGAAGGTTTCGGCGTCGATGGGCTTTCCGGCCCCATCGACGGCGGCGCGGCCGCGGTCATCCAGGAATTGGGGCGAGAATTGCCCATCTTCCTGCTCGACCATGCGCACGCGGTGAGCCAGGAGGGCCACTATTTGCTCGGGATTTATTGCGCCAGCGGCTACCGCCGCGGCGTGTAGTTCCCGGTCACGCAGCAGGTGAGCCAGTTGCTCCTGGGTAGCAGAGAGTTTTTGCTGCAACTGCTGCTGAGCCGAGTCATCCGATTCGGCGGCGGCTGCTGCTTCAGTTACAGAATCACTTGATTCGGCGGCTTCAGATTCCACGGGCTGAGGGTCTGCGGCATGTTTCAGTTGTTCTTGAAGCTGGGCCAGTTTGGCCTCCGCATTGCGTGCGCGGAGCTTGGCGGCCTGGCGTTCCTTGATGGCCTTGTCCAATTCTTCGCGGGAGACCAGCTCGCGCGAAGCGGTTGATTGCCCGTCCGGGCTATCCGTTTGTGCGGGGGGCTGAACCGGCGCGGCGGCCGGGGCAGCATCTATGGTTGAATCTAAATCTGACCGTCCGGCCGGGGAATTAGTATTTACATCTTCATTGGGCATGAAATAACTCCATGGAATTACAAAGTACAAATTACAAGTTACAAATTACGGCCTATTCGAGACTCTTCTCTAATTTGTCACTTGTACTTTGTAATTTGTAATTCACTGATCCAGCGGCGCTTCATCGATCTGGTCCATGGCGATGCGATAGGCGTCGCTGCCGTCGCGCATGAGGAGGTTGGTGAGTTGGCGGGCCATTTCGCGGGAGATTTCCTTCACATCGCCGGCGATGGCGGAGCAGTTTTGCAGCCAACGGCCCATGTTGTCGAGCATTTCGGCGACGGGGGCCAGGACGTAATCGCGGTTGTAATTGACCTGATAGCCCAGTTCCTCGGCGGCGCGCTCGGGGGGAATGACGCGGCCGGTGGAGAGGCTGACGGCCTGGCGCATCATCTCCAGTTCGGCGGCTTCAAGCTGCGCGGCGGTGGCCCGCAGTTCGTTATCCAGATCGGTGCGCTCCAGGGCGAGGCGCAGGCCGGAGCCGGCGGAGGCATCGATGTCGGCCATGCCGCCGCGGAATTTGAGGAGGCGAAGGATCTCGGCCAGGTACAGCACGAGCCACTGGCGTTTTTCGGCGATGTGGGCCACATCGCCCTGGGCGATCTGGAGGCGGGCATCGGGATTAGAGAGCTTCCAGACCACGCCGGGGCCGTAGCAATCGGGCAGCTCGTCGCCTTCTGCGCCGGAGATCGTCCAGCGCGTCACGGCGGCGAGGAGGTCGGCATCGGCCTGACTTTTTAGATTGAGGGCCGCGCGGGCAACGAGTGCCGGTCGCGTCAAAAGCGAGAGCGGCACGCCGCCCTGCCCCGCCTTGCGGCTTTCGGAGAAATACAGCTTGGTGATCGGCGGTCGGCCGAGGGGATTAGCGCCCTGGGCGATTAATTGCACGGTGCGCACGCCGGCCGAGGCGGTTTTGGCGGACCATAATCGCCAGCGATCGCCAGCGATGGTGAGGAAGCGGACCTCGGCGGCGGCAGCATCGTCGCGCTCATCCGCGGCGGGTTTGGCGCCCAGGCAGTAACGGGCCCAGGCGAAATGCCCGGAACCCGTCACCGCCCAGTCGGGGCGCTGGAGAGGATTGAAGCGGAGGAAATAGGGGCGAACGCCCGCCGTGCGCTGATCGGCGCGGGTGAAGATGCGGGAGGAATCGGCGGCGGTTTCCTGGGTGACGATGTCGCAGCCGGTGACGTACATATCCCAGCAGGCCTGGCGCATGAATTCATCGAGACTGGCGCCTTCGCCATCGGCGTCGGCGACCAGGAAGCGGAGCAGACCGGCATAGCGGCCGTCGCGAATGATCCGCTGCGGGGCGGTGCGCCAGAGATTATCGACGCGGATGCGGACGCCGTCGCGGCACATATCCAGCGGGCAGGACATGGAGAGGCGATAGGCATAGTCCTGCTCCGTGCTCGCTTTCGGAAAAGCGGTCGAGATAGGCGCCCGAGCGCACCACATCGAGGGTGAACTCGCTGACATCCAGCTCCGAGCTGCCAGCGGGCGCGGTGACGATCGAAGAGGGCGTTTGTTTGATAAGGATCGAAGGTATCGGGCATAGATCTTTCCAGTTAATATGATTGCGGATTGCGGATTTCGGATTGCGGATTGAGAAGCAAAAACTACGTCCAGCCGAAATCGCGTGAGCTCACTGATTGCGGATGCGGATTTCGGATTGCGGATTGAAGAGTGAGAGCAACGATCAGCGGAACAGGTCGCATAATAACAGACATGAAATTGCAACTTGAGCCGCTAAATTAATCAGATGCATCATGTTTTATTCCCAATTCAATACTGCAGACTAATCTCCAGTTAATCAGAGTCAATCCGCAATCCGAAATCCGCAATCCGCAATTCCTAGGGCAATCAACCCGAGTATCCCATGTGCTTCACTTCATCCTTGACCGGAAGGCGGTTAACGAAGAAGTAGCGGAGGGCGTCCATGGGGTGGTCGCAGGGCTGGGGCTTGATGGGTTCATCTATGGGCTGGCCGTTGACTTCGCGCAGGCGGTAGCTCTCGAAGGCGCGGATGAGGCCGGTGCAGCGGCCGGCGATCTTCAAGCGCGGCGAGCCGTAATTGGGATTCAGGTATGCGCGGATGATATTGATGCCGTAGTTGAGGTCCTGAACCTTTTTGCCGCGCCGGCTGGTACAGGGAATGCCTTCCTGTCTGAAGACTTGCTTGTCGCTGAGGCCGGTCTGGTCGCTACGGCTGGCGCCGGCGGGGTCGCAGTAATTAGCCAGGACCCAGCGGTGGCCATCGTGCGCGAGGATGTCCCGGGCGGCCTGGCGAACGGTGGCCTGTTGGGTCCAGTATTCATCGATCACGCGGACCTGGTCGTATTTGGTGAGCTGGATCCACAGGCACACGAAATTGTTGAGGCCCCAGTCGATGGCGCGGTACGTGGGGAGGTTGTCGTCGAAATCCAGATCGTTTACGACGTGGAGGTCCTGGTTGAAGGACTGGTAGACCATGCCTTTTAAGACGGGGCGGCGGCACTCGGCCTCGGTCTCCCACTGCTCTTTAGACCAGTTGCGGTACTGGCGGATTGCGTCGTCGATGGAAAAGAGGCCGTGGGTTTTGCCCGCGGCGATGCCCACGTTGGCGCCGGGAAAGGTCTGCATGGCCTTGGTGAGGCAGGCCTCCGAGAGCGGGCAATCCCTGCACCCGCGGCCGAAGACGTGGCGATCGGGCGGGCACTTCTGGATGATGTCCCAGATGTTCCACCTGTGAAGGGTGATGCCCGCGTTCTTTGGCGCCAGCCACGAGCCGGCCCATGGGCCCGTGCGGATGATGCCAGGTGGAGGTGGTGACGGTGCGAGCGGGGACGCCGGGGAGGCTATTGAGCGTGCCTACGGATGCGCCAAAAATGTCGGGGGCGATTTCGTCGAACTCATCCCAGTACAGGCGCTGCACGCCCGGGCCGCGCACTTTCTTGGCCGAGGCGGCCAGGATTTCAAAGTCGCCGTTGTTGAGGCGCGTGACCAGGCGGCCGGGGTTGTCCAGGAGCCGATCGTTCAGGAGCCGCCAGCACCACTGCGACCAATACTCGTACAGGGTGCGGGCCTGGTCTTCGGAGCCGGAAAGCACGCGGCCGTGAATGGGGCCCGGCTCGAAGCAGAATTCCAGCGCGGCCAGGATGGAGGCGGCGGTGGTGGAACAAGTGGACGCTCCGCCGCCGGAGGTGCGCTGGACCTTTGTGGCCGACCGCGAATCCGACATTTATGAGACATTCGAGCGCTGCCAGGATAATCACTGGCACTTTATCCTGCGCGCGAACCAGGCGCGGGCCCTGGCCGATGAGGCCGGCTCGGTATTCACGGCCGTGGCCGAAAGTGCGGAATTGGGCAGGTTTTTCATAGATTTACGCGCCCGGCCAGGGCAGGCGGCGCGGCGGGCGCAGCTGTCCGTGCGCGCCTGCGCGATCAGCTTGCGTGGCCCGTATCGCCCCGGCGGCTGGCGGCCGCCGCGCACTGTCAACGTGGTGGAGGCGTGCGAAATAAACCCGCCGGAGGGACTGCAGCCGATTCACTGGGTGCTGCTGACGGATTGGCCGGTCGAGACTTTCGAGCAGGCCATGCGCGTGATCAAGGCGTACACGCGGCGCTGGCTGATCGAAGAGTATCACAAGGCGCTCAAGACCGGCACGGGTATTGAACACAGTCAACTGACCACGGCGCAGCGGATCACCTCCCTGCTGGGCATTCTGGCGGTGGTGGCGGTGCGGCTGCTGAATATGAAACTGCTGGCCGGGACCTGCGCGGCTGAGCCGGTGAGCGCAGAGGCGATCGGCCCAGAGGCGTTGGCGATCCTGGAGGCCGAGTACGGCCGGCCCGCCGGGGGCTGGACGAACGCTACGGCGCTGATCGCCGTGGCCCGCTTTGGCGGATTCCCGGGCCGCAAAGGCGATGGCAATCCGGGCTGGCAGACCATCTGGCGTGGTTTACGCAAACTGATCTGGACCGCCCATGGTTATGACATGGCCAACAAAGAAAAATGTGGGTAAGGACAAGCACTGAAGTGCTGGGCTACTTTCTAACGGTCCCTACGGGACCTGGGAGAAGTGGTTCCGTCGGCAGGAGGCGTTTGCATGAAATACCGCATGTGCAGCATCCCGCTGCGCCAAGGCTACGCAGGATAATTGCTGCACGCCCTACAAAGTGCGGCAGGCCGAATCGGAACTGAACCACCTTTCCTTCCAGAACCGATCCGACCTGCCACATCTACAGGTATTTTACTGGGCCAGTTTGTAAATCCCGCGGCGGACGCGGCGGAATTGTTTGTTACCGGCCAGGGTGCTGGCGACGGTCTGGCGGAAATTGCGGTCCAGGGTCTTGTAGCCGGCATCCAGAACGGCCTGGGTGAGTTCATTGGTGCGCTTGGACTGGCCACTGGCCAGGGCCTCGGCCAGGTACTGCTTAAGCGATTTGCCGCCGCGAGCGCCACCGCGGCGACCGGCAGGACGACCGACGGGGCGACCAGCGGGACGACCGCGGGGACGTCCACGACGGCCGGCTGGCCTGCCCGGCTTGCGACCGGGGCGGCGACCGCGACGGCCGCGAAGAACGGCAACGGCGACGACTGCGCCGCCGGTGACGGCGGCGATGCGGGCATCCAGCGCCTCCAGCTCGGCCACCTTCTGGGCGCGGAGATCGGAGAGTTTCTGCAAGAGTTCTTTTTCGACCTGGGCAAGCGTTCGGGTTCTAGGCATTTTATAGTTTCCTAACTTGGACAATAGGGACGAAAAGCGGTGGCCCGTGCCACTGTTGTTATTAGTTATAGACTAAACTCAAGTATATTGCAATACAGGGAAATTGCCTGGGCGTGGGGCTTACGGCTCACGACTTACGGCTTAAGGTTTGAGTCCCAATTGCAACCTCCTTTCCACATGTTCATCCTGAATCGTTTCAGATGTATTTCATTAATCAATTGTCTCTATATTCTTATTACATTTGCAACTTATAGGCTCTGCGTCTTGGGCAAACTTTGCGGCTGAATGCTGGCATTCTTTCCAGGGCTGTCTCTTTCCAGCGGGTCTTCACGGTTAAGATATATGGCGGGAGCATTTAATGATTCCGCTGCGGGACAATGTACGAAGCCGCCGCGTGCCCATTGTGATGGGCGTGCTGATTCTGGTGAACGTGCTGGTGTTCGCGGCGGAGCTGCGCCTGACGCCGCTGGAGGAGCGGCTGTTCTTCACGCGATTCGCGCTTGTTCCGGTCAATTATCTGCACGGGCCGCTGGATAAGGGGGCGCCTGGCCTGCTGGAGTATTTTGTGCCGTTCATCACTCACATTTTCCTGCACGCCGGCTGGCTGCACATCATCACGAACATGTGGTTCCTGTGGATCTTTGGCCCCGGAGTGGAGGACCGGATCGGGCATGGGCTCTTCCTGGTGTTCTACCTGGGCTGCGGAATCGCGGCGGCGATGCTCCAGCTAACCTTCAGCAAAGGCATTACTACGCCCATGGTGGGCGCATCGGGAGCGATCGCGGGGGTTTTAGGCGCGTATATGCTGCTGTACCCGACGGCCCGGGTCCTGGTGCTGCTACCGGTGTTTGTGTACCCGCTATTCATCCACGTTCCGGCGGTGGCGTTCATAGTGGTCTGGTTCGCGCTTCAGCTCTTCGGGGGGACGCAATCTTTCCTGGCCACGACCGCCGCGGCGGGCACGGCCTGGTGGCGCACGTGGGCGGATTTCTGATGGGCATGATCCTGTGCCCGCTGCTGGCGCGGCCGCGAGGGCGCTAGCCTGATTTCCATATCTGCTGCAAGAACAAGAGCAACACAAAGACCACAAAGGTCACAAAGGGCACAAAGGGAAAAAAGACGTAGTAAAGGCGGGAGGGAATAAACCGCAGAGGACGCAGAAGACGCGGAGAAGACAAAAGCCTGCAAGAACGACCTTTCTGACCTTTCTATTGGTATGGGACTCGCCAAAAAGTAGAATCTAAGACTAATTAGCCACAAGAGAGATCACCCATGACTGGAAAACAGAAGGCTCTGGCGGCTGTGTGCATCGCCGCAGCGGTTGTGATCGGGATGGCCGCGCGGCTGTGGATGACGTCCCTGGCGCCCAGGTATGCCTATGTTTTTGATGCATTTGGCAACGTCGCCCACGGTCTGACCGCCCAGCCCGAGGGCCTGCTGAAGGCCTATTCACTGACCCGAGATAAATATATCCCGGTCACGGGACCAGTGTGGAACGGGGAACGGGAACGCTTTGTACAGTTCAGGGAGGCTTTTGGCACAGACTATTACTTCCCGCACGAGGTAAAGTACCCACCCCTGGGTCTGACGGGGATGTGGCTGCACGTGAAGCTGCTGGGACTTTTTGATCCCTCCCTGGCGGCCAATACCTTTCTTGAGCGGCTGGTGTTTTCCTCGCTGGCGATCGTGTGCGACGCCCTTATGGCGGTGGCAGCCTGGCTGATCGCTAAGGAGCTTTTTGGCGTCAAAGCCGGCTGGATCGCCGCGACGGTGACCTGGTTTTACCCGCCGTTGATGATGAACACCTCGTTCTGGGGCCAAATGGACTCCTGGGCGCAGGCGCCGATGATGTTTGCCCTGCTGTTCATGCTGCACGCGGCGCTGGCTGTGGGCCGGGATTTTCGTAGGAATCGCGATGCTGTTTAAGCCGCAAGGCGGACTAATGGCGCCTGTGGCGCTGTTTGCCGCGGCGGTCATGCCACCGGCCCAAGGCAAGTTGACGCTGCGGGAAGTGTGCAGACGCACGGGCGTGGGCACGGCCGCGGCGGCGGGGACAGTGCTACTGGTGGGGCTGCCCTGGACCATCGCCGATGGGTTTACCTGGATTCCCAAGTCCTACACGGATTTCCTGGGCCTGTTTCCATCCTTGACGATGAAAGCGTTCAACATCTGGTATGTGGATGCCATGAGCACCGATAGCCCAACCACGCTAAGAGGCCTGGACCCCAGGGTGATCGTGGGCGGCATGAGCAAAGATGCCTGGGGCAAGTTCCTGCTGATCATCACTTCGCTGGCGGCGGCGTTTGTCTGCTGGCGGAAGTGGCGCACGCGGCCGGGCCTGGCCGTGACGCTGCTGACATGCCTGTGGCTGTGGGGTACGTACATGTGGCCCACGCGCGTGCACGAGCGGTACATCGTGCTGGCGATGCCGCTGGTGATCATCCTGGCGGCGGGAATCAAACAATACTGGCCGGCGCTGGTGGCCCTGCTGATTCTGGGAGTGGCCGCGGAAACCAGCAATATGTGGCTCAAGACGGATCTGACACACGTTGGCGGCGCCGGCGTTCGCGCGCGATGGTGCAGTGGGCGTTATCAGGATTACCAGCAGCAAATGGCATCCTGGCGGCAGGAGCAGCGGCTTTCCAATGCTGAAGTAATGCAAAACTGCTGGAAGGAGTTCTCACAGTTCCGCCGGAATGAATGGCCGTGGGAGATTCTGGCAACGGCGGCTTCACTCCTGGGATATGCCTGGGCGTTTGGGGTGGTTCTGTTCAAGAGCAGGACCGCCGGCGGCACCGCCAAATCAATCCAGTCAAAAGGGCACGGGAAAACCGGCGGGTGCAATGGCGGGTTCATCGATAAAAAAGAAGCGATGAATTGAACAAAGAGCAACACAAAGTTCACGAAGTTCACAAAGGACACAAAGAAAGAAGTTAAGAGTTTTTGAGGGTCTTTGTGTGGCTCTTGGTTTTTCCAAATTGCCGGACTATTTTGAGCGCGGCTTGCGCACGCGATGCTGCTGGGAGAAATACGCCGCCTTCTCCAGGCTGGTGGTCATGTCCACATCTTCCACGTAGACGTGCGGGGGCACGCGCAGCCGCTGCGGGGCGAAATTCATAATGCCGGTCACGCCGGCTGCCACCAGGGCATCGGCAACCGATTGCGCGGCCGCAGCGGGCACGGCGGCGATGCCCACGGTTATTTTCAGCTCCGCCGCGATGCGCGGCAGCTCTTCCAGCAAGTAGCACCGGCAACCATGGATGACGCGGCCGGTTTTGGCCGGGTCCACATCGAAGGCGGCGACGATTGCCAGCTTGGGCCGCCTTCCGGCGAAATAAGCCAGAATAGCCCTGCCAATGTTGCCAATTCCCACCAGGGCCACCTGGGTGCCCTTAGGATCATCCAAAAAGCGACCTATGGCGGCGGCCAATTCGGCCCGGTCGTAGCCCTTGGCGGTGGAGCCGGTATAGCCGAGGGTCATCAGGTCTCGCCGGACCTGCGCGGCCGTGCAGGCGGCCAGGGCAGCCAATTGGTGGGAAAAGATGTACCGCTGGCCCTCATCGGCCGGATTGGTCAGCAGCCGGCGGTAGAGGCTTAGTCGCCCTATCGTCTTCTGTGATATCAAGATATGTCCTTTACCGGCTGCCGAAGCGGCAGCGCCGTCCTCATAGAGGTAACGACCGAAAAGCCGTAAGTCAAGCGCACTTCGCAAGGCAATGTTTGTCGCACGCGGAGCTGTTCCAGGCATAGGATACATTGAGGGTGCGGCGAGTGCAGGGGGCATTTCCCCAACACGCTGCTTTTAAGGAGATGCTTATGAATTGGCCACGATTGGCGCTGCTGGCGCTGGTGGCTGGAGTTGTCGCTAGTGGGGCTGGAAGACTATCGGCGCAGAATGCGAAGGCCCCACCGTGTGCGCCGCCGTCGCGCCACCGGCGGCGCCGGACCAAAGCAACATACAGCCGGACCAGCCGCAGAGCCTGGATCTGCCGGGCCGCCAGCAGGGGTCGCAATGGGATGAAATCCCCGGGGGCGAGGATCCCAATTGGGTCTCGGCCGCCCCGGGGGAGACACCATCCTCAGAGTATGCGCCGCCGCCGATGCCGCCACCGGGACCGCAATCGATGGCCCCTGGGCCCGAGAATCGGCCGCAAGACCGGCCGCCGTGGCAAGTATATGGATACGGGCCGCCCGGCGAGTTCACCCAGGTGCCGCCGCACGAGAGTTGGTATCCCAGCGACGTCTGGACCGACCTGGACAGATACGATCAGGAAAAGGCCTTCGTGGACTGGTGGGATAGCTGAGTAAAGCTCGACAGTTCTCTTTAATGCGTTCACCACACCCAAAGGAGAACAAGATGCACAAATATACGATATCGCTGGCAGCGATGGGATGGGCGATGCTGGCGACAAGCCTGACGGCCGCCGGGCAGGACATAGTTCCCGCGCCGCCCGGTCCTCCTCCCGTGGTTCTGACAGAAATGCAAACGCCGGACGAGCTGGATCAGTTGGAATTTACCGGCCGCATCCGCGACGTCCGTATTTTCACCATTAACGGTCAACCGCACATGCTGGGCAAGCTCGATAGCCGCTCAGGACAGACGATTCACGTCGACCTGGGACCGCCGCGCGGATTGCGCAACCTGGATCTTTCCGCCGGCAACGTCGTGACCGTGCGCGGCATTCGCACGGTAATGAACGAACGTGAAATGCTGGTGGCAATTGCGGTGCGTTCAAATGGACAGATGGCTTACGTCCGCCCGTGGCTCAATGATCGGCCGCTGCGACTGGAGGGCCAGATCGTTTCCACGCGGCGGGTATGTGCGTTGGGCCAGCAGCATATGCTGATCCACCTGTGCCAGGCGGACGGCACGGTAATAACGGTGGATCTTGGCCGCAGCGGACCGCTTCGCCAGTCGTGGCTGCGCAGCGGCCCGACGGTGCAGGTGCTGGCCCGGCCGATCCACGTTGGGGGCAGACGAATTCTGCTGGCCACGCGGCTGTACGTGAATCAGCAACGGCACTGGCTGCACCAGGATTGGCCCAATGAGGGCACCTGGCGTGAGCGCACCACTTATTATGACCAACCCGGCCGGTACGCCATGGTGAATCCCGACGGAACAGCCATCCAGCAAACTCGCATCGGCGGCCGGATTATCGGCGTAAGCATGTACATGCTCGAAGGCGGTCAGCATGTGCTGGTTACCGTGGTCCTGGATGCGGGCAACAAAATGACCTTTGACCTGGGGACCCTGGCGGAGTTTGACCGCGATCAGATGCGCATCGGCAGCAATGTGCAGGTCCAGGTAATACCAGTATCCACTGCCAGCGGCCGGACACTTCGGGCAACAGCGGTCTGTGTAAACGACAAGGTTTACCCGCTGTCGCAACAAGAAGAATTTAAAGGAGAATAGGAGAATCCGGGGCAAAGGCAGCGCACAGGAATTAAGTGAAGTAAACAAGAAAGCCGCAGAGCAAATCGCGTGGGATTAACTCTGCGGCTGTTTTCTTGTTATTTGTTGATGGCGCTGTTTTGCGCGGCGGAGAATCTGCTTCATCTTCGGCGCCGTTGCGCGGGCCAGTTCCAGATCAGGTACTGGGTGCCCAAAAGGTATCATCTCCGCGGTTACAGGTCCTGTGTACTTGATCTTCTTGAGTGCGGCCATGACTGCCGGCCAGTTCACATCGCCTTCGAGCAGATCGGGGCCAAAACCGTGAGCGCCGCCGCCCATGTCGCTGCGCTTGAAATTCTTGAAGTGCATGGCCTTGATGCGACGGCCCAGAATTTCTACCCAGTCTTCGGACAAACCGGTGATGATGTGATTGGCCACATCAAAATACGCGCCCAGCCGCGGTGACTTGAACTGGTCGATGAACAATCTCATGGCCATGGGATCGGCCAGGAACCAGTTCCAGACATTCTCGATGCCTATATTAACGCCCAGCTTGTTCGCCACCGGCAACAGCTTCTTGATGGAGTTGGTGGCGTTCTTCCAGGCTTGTGCGTAATGCACGACCGGCTGAGTTGGATCCCACAGCACAGCCACGGCGCCGGGCACCACGAGCACCGTCTTCGCGCCAACCCATTGGGCGACTTGGATGTATTCCTTGGTAAAGTCGATCGCCTTTGCCCGCGTGGCTGCATCATTACTGGACAGTGAAAGGCCCCAGTAATTGCCGGTGGCCAGCGTTTCGATTTTCATGCCCATCTCATTTGCCGCCGCGCGAATTTCCTGGCAGGCGGCCTTGGAGATGCCGGGGGCGAATTGGCCCGCGCCGAAGGTGAGTTCAACGCCCTCATAGCCCATTTCCTTGGCTTCGCGGAGTGCCTGGATGGGAGGCTTGGCGCCGTCGAAGCCGCCCAGCGTCCAGTAGTTGATCTGCATCGTGTTGGCTGTCTTGGCCTTGGCCATGTCAGTTATCCTTTCCTGGGATTGAAGGCAACGCGCTTTCCGGTGAGGGCGGATTTCGCCTCAGCCTCGATCAGTTCCACGGTTTGGACCGCCGAGGCGGGCGTGACCATATTCGAGTTTTTGTTCTTTGCGATGCAATCCACATAGTGGTGCAGTTCATTGTAATAGCCATCATGCTCCACCACTTTCAGCGCCTGCGATTTGCCATTGGCCAGGTGCAGCATCGTGTCCTGGCCAAGCTGGAAGACCATCGTGGCCTTTTCCATGCCTACGGTAAAGGCACAGTTAAAGCCGAAGGTGGGTTTATATTCCCAGGCGCCTTCGGCCGTCACCAGCATGCCGTCGCGGTAATGATAGGAAACGACGACGTGATCGAGCCGGCCCTTCTTAAAACCCGCGTAATGCGTGGTGACAGCCTTGGGAGCGCCGAATGTCCAAAGAATATAGTCAGCGTCGTGAATGTGCATGTCCAGCGCACACAGGCCGCTCTTGGCATCATCCTGAAGCCAGTTCTGCCAGCCCCAGGTCGGCAACTGGCTTACGCGGCGATAGGTGGCGCTGATCACTTTGCCGTATTTGCCGCTTTGAATGATGTCGTGGCCTTCCCACCAGCCCGGCCAGAAGCGAATGCAATGGCCGATGAACAGTTTGCGCCGTGCTTTCTTGGCCGCGGCCAGCATTTGACGGGCTTCGGCGGAGGTGCGGGCCATCGGCTTTTCGCAAAAGACATGCTTGCCCGCCTGTACGGCCTTGATCGCGTACTCCGCGTGCATGTAAGTGGGGAGCGTGATATCAATGACGTCGATCTCAGGGTCGGCGATCATCTTATCGGCGCTGGCGTAAGTCTTGATGCCGGAAAGATTCACCCTTCCGCCACCCACGGAAACGTTTCCCGCAATGCCGGACCAGTCGCCGGACAGCTTCTTCTTGTCTATATCACCTATGGCAACCACCTGCGCGGCGGGGTTTTCGCGGTGGTAGTTGAAATGCGCAGAACCCATGAAACCAATGCCCAGCACTCCTATCTTTACCGGCATGCCTTTCTCCTTGTTAAATCAGATTGCGGCCGCGCTTGTCATACGCCGAAGTCACATCCGTCAGCCCTGCACGATCTTTTCACGCAGGAAAGTGATGGCCGCGGCGATATCAGATGCGGGATCGTCGCCGACCTCGCGCTCAATTGTCAAGTACCCATCATAACCAACTTCCTGAAGCGCCTGAAGGTAGGCATCCCATTGCACATCACCTTCACCTAAAGGCAGCTCTTGGAAATATTTTCCCCAATCCTTCTGCTCTATTTTGCCGTGATAAATCGCATGGGGATCACATGGGGAGATCTGTCTTCCATCCTTGGCGTGCGTGTGGACGATGCGCGGGCCCAGCAAACGCGCGGCCGCTACGGGGTCATCGCCCACCACCATTACCAGGTTTGCAGGATCAAGATTGACGCCCAATCCAGAAGAGCCGATATCGTCTAGAAAACGCTTCAAGACAGCCGCCTTTTCAGGACCTGTTTCAACGGCCATCGTAATGCCGCGATCTCTCGCAAATTCAGCAATTTCTCCGCAGGCCTTACGCAAAACTCCATAGGCCGGCTCAGCGGAATCGGCAGGGATTACGCCAATATGCGTGGTGACGACGGTTGTGCCTAGGTCAACCGCGAGGTCGATTATGGCTCGTGTCTTGCGTATCTTCTCGGCGTTGGCTTCTTTGTTTAGAAAGCCTCCGCCCATATCACCGCACAAGGCCGAGATTTCCACACTATTTCGCGTGCACAAATCCTTGAAGCTTCGGCGTGCAGTGCTATCAAGGTTTTCAGGCGACATCGCACCCGAAACCGTGTACACCTGCACACCTTGGGCTCCCAGCGCGGCCGCCTTGGCGACCGCCTGCGTGGCTGGCAGGCGAAAACTATCCGTAATTACCCCGATTTTGAACGGCCGCGCCAATCGAACCTCCCGCAATAGCACTCAAGGAATCTCGACAAGGTCTGAAAACAGCATATCACCGTTAGGCCGCGGCGACTAGATCGACATCAGCGGCTTGAAGGCCGCCGAGCCATCTGAACAACTGCCGGCCAGCCGGCCCGAACATAATCCACAAGGCTCCAGATCGTAATCACTAGCACCACTGCGGCAACTATTTGACGATACATGTGAACGTGGCTGTATTCCAAAGTTCCGGCGTTTGTTGGCGCTCCTGCCAAAAGCACCAGGGCAACTATTCCCGCGCCTTGAACAATGGCTTTGACCTTGCCGCTGATGCGAGCTGAGGTTTTTCCGCCGATGCTGCCCACAACCACCCGTACGTACGCGACGATTAAATCGCGGCCGGCCATGACCAGGGGGACTGCAATCCACGCCCAGCCCCTCAAGGCCAGGGCGAAGTACATCGTTAAACGTGCAAGACTGTCGCTGAGAGGATCCACCAGGCCGCCAAGCTCGCTTTGACTGCCGCTGCGGCGGGCTATCCATCCATCGATAGCATCTGTGATTTCCGCGGCCAAGGCGAGCGCCAGCAGCGCAATGATTTGGGCAATAGTCAACGGCTGGTGGCTATACGTGTACACACCCAGCACCAAAGCAAACGCCGCGGCGAGCGGCAACCTCACAAGCGTCAAAATCCATGCCAGCATGATAATCACTCTAGGTGCGCAAGCTTCGACCGTCAATATGGCCGCAGCCTCGTCAGGAAGAAGAGCACTCGAGCCGCAGAAGAAATGACAGTTTCAGAGCCTTGCACGGATTATGCAAGAATGCTAAAGCATCGGGTTCTTCCCCGACGCCACAACCTGTCCACCTGTTTGGCAAAGGCGACGGGTTTACTGGAATGCTTTCCGGCAGCGCGATATACTTTCGGCTCAGGCGCTGGTAAAAGTGCCTGGGCGTTTAGCTCAGTTGGCTAGAGCGCATCCCTTACAAGGATGAGGTCGCAAGTTCGAGCCTTGCAACGCCCAGTTCCATTTCTACAGTACGCTGGGTTCGCTAATCCTGCGGGCCTGAAATGATGGCCGCACAGTAGCTGTATCAGCCTGTGCCTGTGCCTGTGCCAACGGCAGTTCCACCTGGGGTTCGGACTGCCCCTGCGCCGATGCAGCCGCTGCCGGGACCGCACTAGGCAAGCTCATCCAGCGGTCGCGGGCCTTGCACGTGATCGTGATCAGCCGGCTGATGACCGTTTCAATGGTCTCATCAAAAGGATCGACGATGAAGTTCTTCAGTTGCTCAAAAACCTCGTCGGAAAGCGTTACCTGTTTCATAAATCTCTCCAAAGCTGTGAGAATTCCTGGAAGGATAACCCGAGGGTTCACCGCAAGCGTGATTATCCACACACGTGTAACTTACGATTCATTTGCGCGTAGGCCAACGACAGCGACATGAAAGTGCAGCTCGATTTGCCTCTAATCCAGGCGAATTGTACGCTGATTTTGACCGCCAAAAACGGTCTTGCCGGTATGCCCCTGCCGGCAAATCCTTCACCCTTCCCCGCGTCGGCCGACCCCACCGGCGCGGGGCCCTTTTTTTTGCAAACGAATGTCGAATGTGGTGCCCTGGTTCTGGAGGAAAACACACGAAAAGTCCGAAAACTCCGAATAAAACAGGTTGTGATAGGTGTTGTTGGCAATCTGAAAATATTGGCAACCTTATCGAGAAATGCCAATAAAACGAGGGGTTCTCCAGATTGCCAACGTTTGGCAATCTGGAGAACAAGTTGGCAATCTGGAATTGATCCTCGGTTGGCCGGCGCACCCGGCCAACCCGGGAATAGGCGGTCCAGCAGTAGGCTTGGCTACGCCGACCACTGAAGTTGCGGGAATTGGCCTCTTTAGCGCCTGATTTGCCGAAGCTGTGCAATTTACCCAGACTGCCGCGCACAACAGCATCACTTCGTTTGTTGCGCACCTTGCGCATCTTGCGCACCTTCGCCAAAAATCCCCCATTTTTTAGATGTTTTTGAAGGTGCGCAATCCTTCTGGCTTGCGCATCTTCCACAGATTTTTCTGAGTTTGAAGGAAAACGGCCCTCCAAGACCCTCTCCTCCGAATGTGTCTACACAGGCTGAGGGTGGTCACATTCGGGAAAATCTTCAAAAATACCCAATTTTTCCGAATAATATGACCAGTGTGGCCTGGGTGGTCACATTCACGTAGCGATTAAATCATTCGCGCGGCTTCATTGGCCTTCAGTCTGCCCCGGCCCCAGCGGCGTGATATTAAGATGCGCCGATGTATCCGGCGCGGCGGTCGCAGTTGAAGCCGGCGCAGAGGCAGGCGCTGTCGATGGCGAAGGAGCCGCCGGACCAGCGGATGAGACAGCCGGCGTGTCCGCAGGCAAAGCCAAAACTTTTGGAACTGTAGTTGCTGGGGCCGATACGGCGGCTTCAGCGCCCGGCCCTGTGATTTTCGCGGCCGTCCCGCCATGGGGAGCAAAACCGACGAATTCCAGAGCGCCCGTAAACTCGGCGCCCGAGAAGGCATTCACCACCTGCATGACGTCTTTCCACATCACTTCAGGACCTATCTCAAAGGAAATCGCCGTGTTTGAGAGCTTCTCAACGTTCTGAGACGTGTATTGCCGCAGTGCTGTGGGAGAGCTGAACGACTGGTTCATTTCCACTAGCGTTATCTTCAGGCTCGGCCGCATCGCCACCGCGCCGCCGGGCATCATGGCTGCCCCTCCAGGCCCCCCTCTGCCGGCCATTGGGCCCGCCCCCATGCCAAATTGTCTGCCCGGTCCAGGTCCATATGCCCCGCCGGCGGCCTCGGCATCTCCTGCGGGCCCCTGGGCTTGGTTAGCCTCAACCATTCCAAAACTTACGCGCACCGTCAAATGTGAAAAGCCGCCGCGTGAACTTGCCGCGCCGCCTGGCGCAGTTGAAGCTGCCGAATCCGGAACATCCTCCGCGACTGTTGCAAATACTTTAGACACGCGGTCCACGGTATCCGCCTGTGTCGAGAGAAATGCTGCCTTGGATGCCATATTGGAACTGCTATACATTGATGCGCTGCTGCGCAGCTTCTGGACAAAGTCCTGCAATGCCCCCACATCCGTGCGCCTTACGGTCTGGTGAGCGATAGTCCACTCGGCAATGTGGTCTACTATTTGTTCGAGCTGACTTCCTTGCCTTTCCATTTTGGCGCTATTCAGCGCCATCACACAGCCGCGCAGATCCGTTACGCCCTGGCTCAGGCGCGATTTCACCTCGTCACCATTGCCCACCGCGGCCATTCCCACAATCGCCATCGCCGTCGCGCAGAATAACGCTATTGCTTTCATCTTCCTTCAACTCCACTTTCACAATTAATCGTTGACGGCAATCAGTTACGAACCAAAGGGCCCTTTTGGCTTTTTGGGCCGCTGGCCGCGCGGCGTCCATCCTGGAAGCGAAACCTTCGTTTCCGCCGCCGCCTCCGCCGCCTGCCGCTCCTGTATGTGCTTGCGAATGACGTACGACTCAATCACGCCCGCGGCGGTCGATGCCATGATGTACAGCGTCAACCCCGAAGGCATATTGTAGAAAATGAACATCATGATGGCAGAGGTCATGTACATCATGATTTTCTGTTGCTTCTGCTGTTCGGGGCTCGTGGTTGGCGCTGACTGCATGGGCGTCAGCTTCTGCTGCAAGAACATGAATACCGTCAGCAGCAGGGGCAGAATGTTCAGTCCCGAAACCTCAGTACCGAATAAAGGCAGCCTGAAAGGAGTCCAGTGCAGTATGGTATCCGGCGCCGAAAGGTCCGTAATCCAGAAAGGCAGCAGACCCCGTTGCCGCAGCATTACTGAAGATTGCAGCCCTGCGTACAAGGCGATCCAGATCGGCATCTGGAGCAACATCGGCAGGCAGCCCAGGATCGGGGTGACGCCCGTCTGGCGGAAAACTTCGCCCATGGCCTTCTGCTGCGCGGCCTTGTCATCCTTGTACTTCTCCTGGACCTCCTTCATCTTGGGACCCAGCTTCTGCATGCGCATCATGCTGACCTGCGATCGCTTGGTAATCGGGTGCAGTAGAAGGCGAATGAGCAGAACAAGGAGAATGATGGCGATGCCATAGTTGCCGATCAGCTTTCCGCCCCATTCAATAATCGTCATCACGGCCAGCGCCAGCGGCTTCACCAGGCACCACTGGCAACTGTAGAACTGAATCGTTTCCTTGAAGTTAAGCTTGTTAAACAGCGGTATTCGATCGAACAGCCCGCGGTCCTGCGGGCCGCAATACACCAGGAAGTTCATCACCAGGCTGGAGTGATCGGCCACTTCCACCGGTCCGCTGTCCATGACCATGACCGGCACAACCGAATTTGGTTCTTCCTGCTGTGCCTGGGCATCGAAGGCGAAGGTGTATTGGTCGGCGGGCACGACCAGCGAGGAAACAGGCGTATTGGCATCCACCGCCGCCGGATCGATTCCCTGTGGAATCGGATACATCAGGCTACAGAAGAACCGGTTGATCTGCCCCGACCATACTGCCGGTTGTACACTGCCCTTGTTATTATCTCCCAAAGACACCCGGTTATCGGCTGGCCAGGTACCCTTTTCCACCTGCCCCCGGACCTCTTCCCGCCGAACGACTTTAGGAACTTCTATTCGTTTCTGCTCAACGATGTAGCGCCCGGCTAGCACAGAACGAAAATCCTGCGTGATGTCATCGCGCGGCAGCCCCCCAGGCCCATTTTGCAAGACCGACATTTTCTGGCTCTGCCCGGAAAAATTCTCAACCTTCAAAGAAATGTTCAGGCTGCTGTCGCCCTTTTTGAGCGTGTACGTCTTGGTCAATCGGTATGACGGCTCTTTTGCCTGCTGGCTCGGATAAAGCTCCAGCCCATAGCTCACCGATTCGGTTCCATCAGCCGCAGCCTGCATGGCGCCCGCAGGCCACCAGACTATCCGCTCCTGCGCATCACCCGATTGCCCAGAAACCAGCGGGCTTTCAAATGTCGAAATCTCCTCGCGCGGCTGTCCTTCTATCCTCAGCCGCTCGGTTGCACAAGGCAGAAAGGCATTATCACCCTGCCCCACCGGGTTAAGCAGCGGATACGACCACTCCTGCAGCTGCTGCGGGGTCTTGTTCTTTACTTTCTTTTCTTCAACCGTCTTGAAGTAACCGGCTAATTTGCAGGTATAAACTGATGCCCCGCGCGGATCTATCTCCACTTGGAAGCGGTAGCCATCGTTGGGCTCCAGCGACCCCAGGAGCATACGTGGGATACGACCCTCGCCGAAATCCTGCTGCGTAATTGCCGCGCCGCCGTAGTTCCATCTCTGGGAAAGCGAAGCGGCCGCCGTAGAGGGTTGATTGACCGCCGATTTAGGCTGCGGCTTTGTGGCGGGGAAAAGGCGGGGCAGCAGAAGTGCCGCTGCCGCCGCTACCAAAAGAATCCATATAAGTTGCTTTTTGTCCAATCCTCGCTCCTGCTGGGCAACGAACTTTTTCGGTCAAAAAAAAACGAGCCAAAAAACCTTTATCAGTTTCAGCACTCACTGCCGAATCGAGGAAATAAATTCGCTCCGGCGGGCCAAATCAGCGGCAAAACGTGCATGTCAAGTCCGGCCTGCCAGGCGCCTAGCGTCCCTCGCGCAGGCGCATGCCCAGGTATTCATCCAGGTCGCGAATCGCACTCATCTTCCGCACCACCGCTTCCACATCGTACTCCACGCGCACGAACTGCACCACGTCGTCTTCCACCAACACATAACTTGCGCGGATGTCGCGGTCGCGCGGCTGTCCCACGGAGCCGACATTAATCAGGGCCTTGTAATTCTCACTGATCTCGTATTCGCCATCGACTTCATCCGGACTGTAAAAGTCAGGCGTATCGAAGAACACCCCAGGCACATGTGTGTGGCCAACGAAACATAGCTTGCCGAATCGCTCGAAAATCGAATGAATCTTCGCGGGGTTGGTGTAGACATCGTCCGGGAATATGTACTCGTTGATAGGCCGCCGCGGCGAGGCGTGTACGAAAACCATTTCTCCCTGGCGTGCGGTGGCGGACTGCACCGTATGTTTCACCGGCATCAGCCCGAGATATTCCCAGCGTCGTGTACGTGCATCCGCCGGCCCGGCGCTCTCAAGCTGCTGACGGGTCCACAGCGCCGCGGTTTCGGCGCCGATGTTGAAGTTGTTGGGTTCGTACATCACGGCAAAATCGTGATTGCCCATCAGAGAAACGCTGCACCGCGAAATCACCAGGTCCAGGCACTCGGCGGGCTGAGGACCATAACCAACCACATCGCCCAGGCAGATGATTTCGCTGACATCGCGCCCATCTATATCCGCCAGGACCGCCTGCAAGGCTTCCAGGTTGCTGTGTATATCGCTGATAACCGCAATCGCCATGTCACTGCATCCTCATGCGGGTTGAACAGTAGTTGAGGCTCCCGCAAAAAGCCGGGGTTTTCATGCTAGGGACGGCCCCCCAGGCATGTCAATACCGCCATCCCGCAGGCATTTTAACGGCTTGATCCCATAACTCTAGCCACAAAACTTGCGCAAACGCGCCGCCAGGGCCCAAAAACAGAGCAGATACAGTTAAAGGAGCCCTTTGTAGAAGGCGATGAATATGATGACGGCGCGTCCATAAGCACATTTTCGCTTGGCGGCGCTGCCTTAGTCGGGAAAAAGAAATGACTTCAACACTTGCTATCCGCCCGGTGCAGGCCCAGGCTGCGTTGAGTTCGTGGCTTTCTGAAAACCGCCAGTTGCCCATTCCACCTTTGGTTTTCAGCCGGCTGATGGAACTGGGCCGGCGTCTGGATGCCTCACCCAACGACTATGCCGAAATCATCACCACCAGCGCATCGCTGGCCGGAAGGCTGCTGGCCGCCGTCAACAGTTCGTGGTTTGGCGTTCGACACCACGTGCGGAATATCCACCAGGCTGTTAATTTGCTGGGCACCGTAAATGTCCGCCTTCTGGCCGTTGCGCACTGCGTGGCGGCGGCCCATGAAGATGTGCATTTGGACAAAAACATCCTCGACCGTCATTGGCAGGCAAATTTGATCAAGGCTGTAGCGGCGGAGCGCCTCGCCTGCAAGTTGGACGGCCGCGCGAGCGACGAAGCCTTCCTGCTGGGACTCATGCAGGACATGGTCATGCTGATCATGCATGAGATTTGCCCGGACCTGTACGAGCGCGACCTGGCCGTCTGGTCCCCCGCCGAGCAATGCCGACTGGAACACGAACTATTTGGCATGGATCATGCTGAGGCCGGGGCCGTGCTCGCGGAACGATACGGGCTGCCGGCCGCCTTATGCCAGATGCTCCGCATTCATCACGATCACCAGGCCCTCACCCAACAGAATGATCGGCCGGTGCTGGCCGAGGCTGTGCGCTTTGCGGGTCTGTTCCCGCACGCCTTCGGCGGCTGGGACAGCCATGAGGCCCAGGGTCTGACCGAGCTTATCCAGGAAAGGTTTTCCGATCGCCGCGATTCGCTGGATGATGTGCTCGTACAGATTCAGCGACGTTTTGCGGAGGTGATTGGCTGTTTCCGTCCCTCGGCAGATGGGGATGTTGACCTGCGCGGCCTGTTGCGCCTGGCCACGGGCGAAGTGGCTGATACCACTATATCCCTGGTAGGGCGCGTCCAGGCTCTTATGGCCAACGCTGTCGAGAGCGACAGCCAATTGACCGCCGCCAGTGTAGAGGCTCTGCAACTGCGGGAAACCTCGCAGCAAGATCCACTGACGGGCGTTCTCAATCGGCGCGGCCTGGACAGCGAAGGGCAGAATGCCGTGGAAATGGCCATCAGGAACGGCAAGACGATGGCTGTGCTCTTTGCGGATATGGATAAGTTTAAGAGTATTAACGATACGTACGGCCACGAAGTGGGCGATCAGGTGCTCAGGCACGTTGGCAAATTGCTGATGGAAACGTTTGGACCTTCGGCCATTGCGGGGCGCTTCGGGGGCGATGAGTTCGTGGTCCTGCTGTCGCAGGCGGCGAGCAGCCGCCAGGCCAAGGCGCTTGCCGTGGGTCTGGTGGATGCGGTCAGTCAGGGCCTTGCCATTAACGACACGACCACGATTCCGCTGCACATCAGCATCGGCGGCCTGTGGTGCAATATTCTGACGGACCAGTTGGACTGGCCAAAGTTGCTGAGCACAGCGGACCAGCTTATGTATCAGGCCAAGCAGCAGAATGGCAACCAACTGGTGTTCGTCGAGCTGGCATCGGGGAAATAACGAAAAGGGGCGTAAAACTATGTCCGGGCAAATGACATCAGGTCTGGCCGCTTCCGACCGGGCGTTTCAGCGGATATTGAGCAGTATAAAGCAACTCCCCAGCCCCTCGGATGTGTGTCTGGCGGTGACACGCGCTACCGAGGCCCAGCAGACCACTCTGGCCGATATGCAGCAATTGGTGGAAAGCGATATCGCGCTGTCTGGCCGCCTGATGCAGGTGGCCAATTCAGCGTTCTTCGGCATTCGTGAGCAGGTTACTTCGGTCCGCCGCGCGATTTCGCTGCTGGGTTTTGGGACGGTTCGAACGCTGGCGCTGGGCTTCTTCTTCAACGAGGAATTCGGCAAGTTGCAGTTGCCCGGTCTGCCTTACCCCGATCTGCCTCGCTTCGCCCTCAGTTCCAGCGTGCTGGCCGAGGTCATCGCCGGCTACGTGGATGAAAACCGCAAGGCCGAGGCCGCCTGCCTGGGGCTGCTCCACGAGAGTGGCGTCATCATCATGGCCATGTCGTTTGGCAGCCATTACCGGCAAATGCTTCATGCGGAACCTGGTGACAGCGCCGCGCTCGGCCAATTGGAAGAAAAAACCTTTGGGTTCAATCATGCCCTGGCGGCCAAGATGCTTTTTGAAAGCTGGCGGCTGGGGCCGGATTTGATCAATGCCGTGGCCAATCACCATTGTCTGGATGCCCCGCAGGAGCTTCCCTCATCTTGCGCGGCTTTATGGCGCATCCTTTCATTAGCCCAGTCGCTGGCGCTGCCCCTGCTGAAGGGCACCTTTGGCGGATCCAGGAAATCCGATGCCAGCGGCGCAGAGCCTCAGGCTGGACAACCCTTGCAGGACCCGCGGGAACTGGCCAGGCATTTATTGGGCTGGTCCCCTGAACAACTTGTGGATGTCCTCAAGGATTCAGCGAGGATGTACCGCGAACGCCTGGCCATCCTGGGCCGCCGCGGCGGCGCCAACAGCGATAAACCATCCTGAATTTCCCATAAGTGTATGGGATATCCCATACACTTAAGCCCTCGAAGGCCGCCAATGTGAAAACGTTGGCGGCCTTCGGCATTTTTGTAACCGCAACTTCTGTAAACTGCGCAGCTTGCCCAGACTGCCGCGCAAAACGCACATGCTGCGCTCCTTGCGCTTCTTGGCTCCTTGAAGATTAAGTCCTTATACAATAAACAGTTAACAAGAAGCGCGGCCCCTCTCAGCTGCGCCCTTGTTGCGCTCCTTGACCGTGCATTCGGTACAAGAGCCACAATTCTCCTCCCTTGCCTGTCTTGCGATCATAGACTATCTTACGTGCCTTCGTAGATGATTGTGACTGGCCTTATGGCTCTAGTCATCAATCTTGCCGGAGTGGCGGAATTGGCAGACGCGCGGGATTCAAAATCCCGTGACCCAAAAGGTCGTGTGGGTTCGACTCCCACCCCCGGCATCCCGCTTCGCTCAAGCCAAGGCTTGAGCGAAGCGGGATGCCACCCTTCGTCAGCTCGAGCGTTTTTTCCTCGAGCGAAGTAGGGCCGATATGGCGGGATGATCCTATCAGGAGGGAACCCATGAAATATGTCTACTTCCTTCGCTCGTTATCGAATCCCCGCGAGAAATATGTGGGGCTTACATCTGACCTGAACCAACGGCTCGCTGAGCACAATGCTGGAAAGAGTCCCCACACGAGCGAGCATGTGCCGTGGGAGTGCCTTGTCGCCGTCCGTTTTTCAGACGATGCCAAAGCAGACGCATTTGAGCGATATTTAAAGGAAGGTTCCGGTCACGCCTTTGCCAACAGCCATTTCTGGTAATCAGAACGCGACGCGTTGGCCCAGTTTTGAAGATTCTGCCCGTCCTCGAGGTCCCGGCCGAATCCCGTTCACTCCCGCCCCTTCCGCGTCAGGATGCGTCACGAATCATCAAGAAGCGTCAAAGCCTGTCCTGCGAAGCTTTGGACCCTGCGTAGCTTTAGCGGAGCGGGGAGCGAAGTAGGATGCGACTAAAAAGTCTGCGCCATTTTGTGAGCGCATAATGCTAACTGCCCGGCCTCCTAGTAGGAGCAATGCGAATAACAGAACAGTATTTTTACTGGAACCAATGGCCCGGATAAGCATCTAAGAATATGCTGCTGCGCCGGATTTGTCATTGTTGCGCCACAGCCGATGGCATGGGAGATCCAGCATGATCAAATCGACCGTAATGGTTTGCATTCTGGCAGCATCAAGCCTGGCATCTGCTCCGGGCGCGCCGGCGGCCAGTCAACCGGCGATCACTCCCGAGGATCTGGCGGCCTTTATGCCTTTTGAGAAAGGCATGAAGATGACGTACCGCATCTATATCTATCATGACTATCTGTCGCGCAAGTACACCCTGGCCTGCATGGCCTCGGCCGCAAACGGCTCCGACCGCATGGGCTTGTTCTCCATCGAGGAAGAAGAGGGAGACTGGCGGCCGGTCCCGCCGATGGTCGACCGACTGAATAAGCCCGAGCGGGAGGCACCGCGAACAATTCACCGGCCGCGCGGGCAGCGCCTGGCCATCGTCCAGGCGGGGCTGAACATCTGGTTCGTACTGCTGCCGCCGGCAATGCCTCGTCTGAATGAGCGGGGGGAATGGGTGAGCAGCGGTAATGATGGCCAACGGCGGGCTGATACGCTTTTAAGCGGGCTGGCGGCCGCGCTGCGGGATGCGAACGATATCTACTCCGCGGGTGGATATTTGCATATCGTAGGCTATCTGCGGGCCGTGCAAGGCGGCCACAACCAGCCGCTCGGGCCGCCCGAAGGCATATTCCTGACACTTCAAGCCAATGATTTCGATATCGATCCTTTTGCGGACCCAATGGGCCTTCCCGGTTGGCGGCGCAGTGGCAAGGCCGAGCTGCAAAAGGATGTGGGGCTCGTGCAGCTTCAGACCGGCCAGTCTGGAGAAGGCGGCATCATGCGGCTGTGTCTCGAGCGGCGAGAGTCTGCCGAAGCGATGGCGAAGATTGATGTCTCCACCAGTGGCAGGTTCAGCCAAGGTCCGTGGGAGTACACGCTGACTGTGGCAGATGGCAACAAGAGCGGCTCTCTGCGCTGGCCCGGGAATACTGAGCCACAGCCTTTTGGAGTTTTTAACACGCAGGCGGCCGTGACGCCGTGGGGTGTGATGCTGCGGGAAGCTCTGAGGTCCTCCGGCTGGCTGCCGGCGAGCGAGTATTTCAAGGATGAAAACTATTCACCGATCGTAGCGTACCCGCCAGGCATGGGCATGCCTCCGGTGCCTGCGCCACCCGGTAGTCAACCCGCAATCACTTCGTGTGCGTTGTCGCCATATATGCCGTTCGACGCCAATACGAGCTTCACGTACTCCATTACGAACATTGGGAGAGAAGTAAAGGAGCGCCAATGTTGTCTGGCCTGCATCGGCTCGGCCGAGGCGGGCGCAGAACGGCTGGGGCTGTTTTCAGTGGAGGAGGATACTTCCTCTTCAAAACCGGCGAAGGAGGCGGCGCCCCCCGCGGGTCAGCGTCTGGCGATCGTGCAGACCGGAACGACGTTCTGGTTTGTGCTGGCGCCGCCGCACGAGCCGAGCGCATCGCAAGCAGCCGCGCTGGTCGACGAGCAGGCACGGTTGCTGCTGGAAAAACTCGCCCCCGCCCTCCGCGATGCGGAGGATCCGGTTGATGTGAGCGAGGATATCGCGATCTGCGGCTATCTTCGGGCGCTGCCGGCCGAGGGGCCGAGGGGCGACGTCCGGCCAGGCGGAATGTTTTTGACGATTGGGGCTTTCTGTTTTGAGCAAAACCCGTTCATTCCGTTGAAGCGTCCCCTGCCGGCGCGCTATGCACGACCGCCGGGGCCGCCAAGCCACCCGATTCCGCGGCCCGAATGGCGCGGCGGGTGGGCGATCCTGCAAAAAGGTGTCGGCATCCTTGAGATGAGCACGTGGGACCGGACAGTTTTAGGCCACTCCATGAGAATGGAGCTGGTGGACTACAACGCAGGGCGGCCCAACTGGCCTGCCGCCCTGGACCTTTCGGCCAACGGCCGACACAAGCTCGACGGTTGGGAATTCGATGCGATCGTGTCGGAGGGAATCGGCGAGCTCCGATGGCCGGGCACAAACACGCCGCACAGGGTTGGCACCGGCCGCGGCGTCGAAAGCACACGCATCGTGACACCATGGGGAATGTTCATATGGAACGACCAGCGCAGCTGGTGGCCGGAAAGGAAGTAGGACCTGGAACCGGTTTCATAAATACGCGAAGTCGCGTACTGCAGATAAACCAAACGCCCATCGCGGGCTTCGAAATCCGTTAGGGTTCTCCCACCCCCGAGATTCGCGTCAAGAAGCGTCAGATCGCGTCACAACGCGACAGGACGCGACACGTTGGCCCAGTTTTGAAGAATTTGCCCGCCTTGGCGGTCCCGGCCGAATCCCGTTCAATCCCGCCCCTTCTACATCAAGACAACTCATGAATCATCAAGAAGCGTCAAAGCCTGTCCTGCGTAGCTTTGGACCCTGCGTAGCTTTAGCGGAGCGGGGAGCGAAGCGGGACAAAGTCCTACGTAGCTTTGGACCCTGCGTAGCTTTAGCGGAGCGGGGAGCGAAGTAGGACAAAGTCCTACGTAGCTTTGGACCCTGCGTAGCTTTAGCGGAGCGGGGAGCGAAGTAGGATGCGACTAAAAAGTGTGCGCCATTTTGTGCGCGCTTGTTTTTTGCGGCGTAGGAGAGGTAGGCTCAGTGACTAGCGTGTGCGACTTTGTTGCACTCCCGGCAGATCAACAGAATCTCGCCAAGAATTATCTCGTGTGCAGCAGAGCTGCACACCCTACAAAACTAAAGAAAGCCTCACATGCATATTTTCGCCCCCTGCCCACGCGGCCTGGAAGAACTTCTCGTTACGGAGTTCACCCGCTGCGGCCTGACCCAGGTCCAGCAGGCGGCCGGCGGCGTGCGTGCATGCGCCACACAGGAAAGCCTGTACCGCGCCAATCTGCACTCGCGTTTCGCCTCGCGCATCCTTGTCCAACTCGCCGTCGGTAGTTACCAGAAGGAAGAAGATCTTTACCAAATGGCACGCCAGGTCGCCTGGCACGAATGGTTCGATGTGAGCCAAAGTTTCAAAGTTTCAACGACGGCCGTAAAGTCGCCGCTACGTAGCCTGGACTTCGCCACGCTGCGCATCAAGGATGGACTGTGCGACCGTTTTCGCGCAGAGCGCGGCAACCGCCCTGACGTCAACACGGACCAACCTGATCAGCGTGTCCAGCTCTTTTTAAGCGAAAGCACCGCAACCCTGTACATCGACAGCTCGGGCGATCCGCTCTGGCAACGCGGCTATCGGGGTGCAGCCGGTGCAGCACCGCTCAAGGAAAACCTGGCAGCCGGCATTCTTGCTCTGGCTGGCTGGAACGATCTGGATGAGAGCGGCAAACCGGTTTACGAAATCTTCCTGGACCCCATGTGTGGCAGTGGCACCATTGCTATCGAAGCCGCCTGTATGCGCGCCAGACGGCGCCCGGTCTGAAGCGCTGTTTCGCGTGCGAGCGCTGGCTCGATGCTGACCGTGCTCTCTGGACCCAATTACGCGCGGCAGCGCGCGGCGAAATTCGCCCCCTGCCGCCAAATACTCTATTTGCCAGCGACGTACACGGCGGCGCCATTGCGGCGACCCGTCGCCACCTGGAACAGGTTGGCCTATCAGAGGCTGTCACATTGGAGCAGGCCAATTTCATTGGCCGCACCGCCCCTGCCCCCAAAGGTCTGCTGGTCACGAACCCGCCCTACGGCGTCCGTCTATCGCAACAAGAGGAATTACGCGCCGAATACCCCCAATGGGGTCGTACGCTCAAACAGCAGTTCGCCGGTTGGACGGCCGCGTTCTTGACCGCTGACCTTGAGTTAACCAAGGGCCTGGGTCTCAAACCTCGTCGCCGCTTCCCGCTGAAAAATGGCGCCCTCGAATGCCGTCTGTTTGTCATCGACCTCGTGGCCGGCTTCATGCGCCGTAAAATGCCGCCACCCGACAGCACCACCCCTTAATGGAAAGATGACCTCAGGACGCGTCATGAATCATCAAGAAGCGTCAAAGCCTGTCCTGCGAAGCTTTGGAGAAGGCAGGGACTTGTGGGCGATTGAATCTTCGAAATGCGAAAGAACGTAACGGCTCGGCGGTTCAATCGCCTTGGCGGGCTCTTTCTTATAGGGGGCGCCTTTCCACGGCCTCGCGCCTGCTTTACGCTTCGGCTACACCTTACGAGGAGGGCGTGAAGTTGGATGTTCTGGACCCTGCCTGAGCACAAGGACGGGAAAAAGGCGGCAGAGACGAAATTCGTGATAATCTTATCGATAACTCCTTGTCGTAAAAGGAAATGTAAGATGATCACGAGGGTATATTCTCGTGATAATCTTACTTTTGGTGATAATCTTACCGCGAAATGTATCAGATACCGCATGCGGAAATGCGGGAGAGTCACCTATTTTCCTCCACCCCCGAACCTCTCACTCATCACGTCAGCTATTGACCTGCGCCTCGAGGTGAGGTAGTCTTTGGACCCGGCGTATATCGCGGGAATGGGTGGTATCAGATTCGTTGGGTTTTTTCGGCTGCATCTCTTTTGCCCCGCGACACTTGGATTATTTGGCCGGTGTTAATTGCAGAGGACGCTATCCATGTCTCTTATCGAGTCATCGCAAGTGAGTCATGCGGCGCAGCCCGCTGCGGCTAATCCTTCTCAAATCAAATACCGCTCCGCGCTGTGTCTGTACCCGTACGTGCGCGAGTCCTCCGCGGCCATGGGATTTTTCCCTCCGACAGGGCTGGAGTACATCGCCGCCGCGCTGGAGGGTTTTGTCGGCCGCGTGATGCTCGTTGACCTGCGGGTGGAGCAGGAGCTGGCTGACCTGGGCCGTCTGCGGCAGTATGTATCCGATAACGCCGACCTGGTCTGCGTGAGCATGAACTGGGTCTTTCAGGTCGACCAGGTGTGCGAAGTGATTAACACTCTGCCCGGCGATATCGACGTGATTGTCGGCGGCCAGTACGCCTCGGACCACATTGAGCAATTATTCGCCCGCTGTCCCTCCATCAAAATCATCGTGCGCGGCGAAGGCGAAGAAACCATCCGCCAGATCGTCCAGGACCTTGAGCTGGAGAATATCCTGGGGATCTCGTATCGCAGGAATGGAAGCATCGTTCACAATCCGAACCGTCCGTTGCCGCCCGTCGAGCAGCTGCCCTTCCCCAACCGTGCGCTGCGGCGCCGGCCGTACTACCCGCGCTGGCGCGGCGTGCGGATGTATTCCAAAAGGTTCGACACAGTGCTCACCGCCCGTGGATGCCCCTACAATTGCAAGTTCTGCACCTTGTCCGTCAACCCGCTGGGCCAGAAGCGCACCTGGTCGGCTCGCAGCCCGGAATCGGTGGTGGAGGAAATCGCCACCGTCGAGGCGGAGGTGGTCTTTTTCGTAGATGACAACCTGGTCGTGGAACCCCGGCGGATCGGCCGCATCTGCGATCTTCTGCTGGAGCGCGGCATCCGCAAGCACTACATCGCCCAGGTGCGGCTGGAGATCTATAAGTACCCCGAACTGCTCGCCAAGATGGCCGCGGCAGGTTTTAAATTCTTCCTTATCGGAGTCGAATCGCCCACCGATCGAATCCTCAAGCAGATGAGCAAGGGATTTGATACGGCCGAGGTCCGCCAGGCCTTTTCCGTGCTGCGCGGCTATCCCTTCTTTTATCACTGCTATTTCATCTTCGGCAACATCGGCGAAAGCGAGGAGGAGATGCTGCAGATCCCTCGCTTTGCACGAGAAATCGGCGCCCACTCCATTTCCTTCCAGCAGCTCCAGGCCCGCACGTTCTCGCCGATCATCGAGCAAGTCGCCAATACGCCGGGCTACTACCTCAGCGAGAACGGCCACGTGTATTCGCAGCAGATCCCCCGCGAACGGATGCGCAGGATCAAGAAACTCATTCGCCGGCGATTCTACACACCCCTCCAGTTCCTCCGGATGGGTCTGACCATGCGCCGCCTGAAGTTCGCCGGCTCCCGCGAGTTGCTGTTCCTGGTCCCCCGCGTGCCGGCCCTCATGCGCAGGTGATCCTGCGGGCCATCGAGAAGCGCCGCAAACGCCGCGCCGCCGCCGCGCATATATAATTGGTTGGCGCTGATTTTTAAGCGCGCAACACTTGTGCGGACAAAAACAGGTGAAGGTGAGATTCTCGTTACGGCCTGTGCCTCCTTTCAGCCTGGAATTGACGGCCTGGACTCTCCGCCGAAACCCTCGAAATGAAATCGACCGCTGGGAGGATAACACGTATCGCCGCGCGCTGCTCATTGATGGCGCCCCTGTCGATGTTTCGGCCACACAAACCGCCGCCGGGAAAAACCCTCTCGTTTCGATATCCGCGGAGTCATCGCGGCCCGTGCGGCGCCTGCGAAAGAAAGTGGCGGACAGTCTGGATAGCATGCTGGGGCTGAGGCTGGATCTCTCCCCTTTTTACCGCTTCGCCCAGAAGCACCCTCAATTCGCAAACCTCGCGCGGCAGTTTTCAGGTGTCAAACCGCCGCGCTTTCCCAGCATTTGGGAGGCGCTCGTAAACGCGATTTCATGCCAGCAATTGTCGCTTACGGTCGGAATCATTTTGATGAATCGCCTGGCCCGGCAATTCGGACCTTCCTCCATCAGTTCCGCCCACGCCTTTCCCCGACCTGAAGATGTGGCCGGCGCCCGCGCGGCCGAGCTGAGAAAAATCGGCTACAGCCTGCACAAGGCCTCCACAATCATCGAACTGGCCCGGGCGATCAGCCGCGGCCGGCTCAAATTGGAAGAAATCGAGACGCTGGATGATCAGCAGGCCGTGGATTTTCTTACGGGCCTTAAGGGCATCGGCCGCTGGTCGGCGCAGTACGTGCTCCTGCGCGGCCTGCGGAGAATTAACGTCTTTCCGGCCGATGATGTGGGCTTCCAGGATAAACTGACGCGCTGGATGCACCTGCGCCGGCGGCTGGATTATGCGGGCGTGCACAAGGCCCTGGGGGATTGGCGGCGCTACGGCGGAATTCTGTATTTCTTCATGCTGTTGAACCACCTTCAGGAGGAGGGTCTGCTCACCGCTCCAAGAATTAGAGCTATCTGAGGCCCAAAAGGGCAAAAGCCCATGATCGCACCTGGCAGTTGCCGGACCCGCCGGTCCGCAATCTCCCGCTGGCGAAGCGGGCTTGTGCCTGCTAGAATCTTTAATGGATGGTTGGGCCCCGTGCGCCCAACCGAATTTGGACCAGTGATGCCCGCCGGCTTTGGTGATGCCCGTGAGCTTCACTTACAGGAGAGTGTTGATGAAGCTCTACGTCGGCAACCTGAGTTACTCTGTCACCCCCAAGACGCTGGAAGATCTGTTCCGTCAGTTTGGCGAAGTGGAAGATGTCCACGTTCCCACCGATCGCACCACCGGACGGCCGCGCGGCTTCGCGTTCGTGACCATGCCCAATGATTCCGAGGCGAAGAAGGCGATGTCCGAGATGACCGGCAAGCAGATCGATGGACGGACCGTGGAAGTAAACGAAGCTCGCCCCCGCAAGGAAGAAGGCGGCGGCGGCGGCGGTGGCGGGCGCGGCGGCCGCGGGGGCTATGGCGGCGGTGGCGGTGGCGGCGGCGGTTACCGTCACTAAACTCACTAAACCTGACGTTTTGTCAGCAGCAGCGCGGACCAGAAGGCTTTGGCCCTGAAAGGCCAACCGTCTGGTCCGCGTTTTTTGTCCCCATTTTTGCTCGAAGATCGATCACCTCCAGCCACCGCTCCGGCTTCGCCTAGGCAGGCTACGCCGTGACAAGTCCCGCCGCGACAGCCAGTGCTGAATACACTTTCAGGTCCACTGCCGCGCCGCGCTGCTCCTGCCGGCCGAGCCACAGGGGAACTTCCTTGATGGGGACCTCGTGTACAATGATCCTTTCGTTGCCCTCCCCGCCGCCCTTGCCCGCCTTGTGCAGCTTCTTGGCCAGGAAGAAGGTGATCTTTTCATCCGTCAGGCCCGCGGAAGACAGCCCCTCAAAGAGTTGCTGCATTGAGCCGGCCTTGTAGCCGGTCTCCTCCAGCAGCTCCCTTCGCGCGGCCATCTCCAAATCCTCCCCCTCGCCATCGACAGTATCCCCAGCCAGGCCGGCAGGCAGCTCGATCACGTACTTGCCGGCCGGCACGCGGTACTGCTCCACCAGGACCAGCTTGCCCTCATCCGTCACGGCTACGATGCCCACAATCCCGGAGATATTCTTGCGGCGGACGAATTCCCAGTCCTCGCGGATCTCCACCTCCAGGTGCCTTCCGGCCCAGACCACCACGCCCAGCGGCCGCGGCTCGCCTGTGTCAAAATCTCCGGCATTTTGAACGTGTTCGTTGTTCGCCTTTTTCCCCATTGGACCTCTCTTTTTGGCACTCTGACTGGCGACCGGGTTTTCTCACGTATTACGCGGTACTCGGTATTGAGTAACGTAAGTCCTTGTAAAACCTGAACGGCTTACTCGAATTTGTGTATCCGGATTCTCGGCTATCTTATCCATCTTATCAGTCTTCGCTATTTTCTGACTCTTTGGATCTTCGACACTCAGGCTACCTGGCACTGAGATTATTGACCCTGTTTCTTCTCCGGCCGCACCAAACAGCCCTCAAACAGCCTAAACTACTGACCTCACCATTTTGCGCCCGCCGCGCGCATCTCCTCGATCGCGCGGTCGATATCGCCCGGCTGCTTTTCGATGCCGCGGCAGCCATCCAGCACGACATCGATCTTGTAGCCCAGCCGAGCCCCATCCAGGACGGTGTACTTGATGCAATAGTCGGTGGCCAACCCCAGGATATAGATCTCCTTCACGCCCTGGGCCTGCAACCAGTCGTGCATGCCCGTGGCGCGCAGGTGGCCGTTATCGAAAAAGGCGCTGTAGCTGTCGATGTTGCGATCCGTGGCCTTGCGCACGATGTGGTCGATTTCTCTTCGATCCAAGCCAGGGGCGAAATCCGCGCCCACCGTTTCCCGCACGCAGTGATCGGGCCAGAGGATCTGCGGCCTGCCTTCCAGGTCGATCACATCCCCCACCTTATGCCCCGGGTGCCGGCTGGCAAAGCTGGCATGATCGGGTGGATGATAATCCTGCGTGGCCACGACCAGGTCAAACTCCTTCATTAGTTTATTGGCCACATCGACGACCTCATCCCCATACGGCACGGGCAGGGCGCCGCCGGGCAGAAAATCATTCTGAATATCGGTCACAATGAGCGTTTTTTGCCTACCCCGCGTTATTGAAGGGTCAATCCGATCTCTGACATTACTCATTTCTCCAGCCCCCTCATCTTCAGGATGAGCCTGGTCTTCAGCTCGTGCAGATTCTTTTCCAGGCCGGCCGGGTACTCGTGCGGATTGACCAGGCGCCGTATGGCCGGGTGCAGGGACTCTAGTTGCGCGGCCGCGCGTTTTCGCGTGTCGGCCAGGGGCGGCGGATCGTACACGCGGCGGCCCTGGTGGAAGATTTTTACCAACAGGTCCTCGTGGGCCACCTCCGTCCCAATCACCTTGCGCCGCGTCGGGTCCGCCGGATCGACCACGACCCGTTCCGATGGCACGCCCAAAAGCTCATCGTAGATCATGTCCGCCATAAATTCATGATCGCCACGGAAACGGCGGACCTGGAGGATGCCCGGCGAGGTTATCTTGTCCACCTGCTCGGAGAGCTTCAGCTTGTACTGCCATTGGCCTTCCCCATCGCGCACGGCCGAGAGCTTATACACGCCATTGAGCGATCCATCCTGGCCGGTGGACAGGCGCGTGCCCACGCCCCACATATCGATGCGGGCGCCCTGGCCGCGCAGGCTTTCGATGATGTACTCATCCAGATCGCCGCTGGCGAAGATTTTTGCCTCCATCAAACCGGCTTCATCAAGCATTGTGTCGCGCTTGGATGGAGAGGTACGCCAGGTCCCCGCTATCCAACCGAATGCCGATGAACCTGTGGCCCTGCTGCTGGAGTTTTTTGCCTGCTTTGACCGCATTGGCCACTCCAGCCAAGCTGTTGTATGTATCCACCAGGAGCAGGCAATTATCCGGCATGGCCGCGGCGTAAGCCTCGAAGGCTTTAAGCTCATCCTCAAAGATCATTACCCAGCTATGCGCCAGCGTACCCGAGATGGGAATTCCGTACAGCTTGCCCGCCAGCGTGTTGGATGTGCCGATGCAGCCGCCGATATACGCCGCGCGGCTGGCGGCCAGACATCCATCCACGTTGGGCGCTCGCCGCATGCCGAATTCCACCACGCCCTGCCCCTGCGCCGCCAGGCAAACTCGCGCGGCCTTGGTGGCGATGAGTGTGGGAAAATTGATCTGATTCAAAAGAGCCGTTTCGAGCAACTGGCATTGCAGCACCTTGCCCACCACGCGGACTAAAGGCTCGTGAGGAAAGACCACAGTGCCTTCGGGCACAGCGTCCATCTCCACTTCCAGCTTGAGGGCCCCGAGATAGTCCAGGAACGCTCGCTCAAAAAGCGGCCGGCCCGTTACACCCTTTTGCTCGCCCAGATAGGACAGGTCATCCGCGCTGAAGCCAAAATGTTCGACGAATTTGATTGCCCCTTCCAGGCCGCAGGCCAGCGTATACCCGCCGCCAAAGGGATGGCGGCGAAAGAAGATGTGAAAGGCCGCCTGCCTGTCCGCCAGGCCCGCCTTCCAATAGCCGTAGGCCATGGTGAACTGGTACAGGTCCGTCAACAGCGCCGGCGGGCAACGGTTTTTGTCTTCTGCGCCCATCAGTTTATCCTTGCACGCCGAAAGACTTAAGACAAGAAAAGCAAACCACAAAGATCACAAAGACCACGAAGAACACAAAGAAGACACTCAGGGCTAACGTCAAGACTCATGAACGCTGATTCCACGCTTTTGGCCTCTCTTTTCTTTGTGCCCTCTGTGATCTTTGTGGTCTTTGTGGTTATCTTTTTTTAATCGGACCAGTCCCGATCCGCTGCCGCGCGGCTGGTCGATGCCACCCATCGGTTCAGATCCCTCAGTTTAAACCGGTGCTGGCCCGAATACTTGATGTGCGGCGGTGCCAGGCCGCGGCTGATAAGGTTGTACAGGTGCCCCTGGGAAAATTGCAGATAGTCCGCCGCCTGCCGCGCCGTCAGGGGATGAGTCCTCAGTATGCGCGATCTGGTTGCACTAAGCATTCCGCCAACTCCTCTCTCGCTGCTTACGATTGGAAGCCGCCAAGCCGACACCACCGGCGCCAAGACCTGCGGGCGCCCGCCGGGGAAAACCGCGCGGCCATCAGAAAGTTCATCTGCTCCGGACTTGCCCCCAGCTCCTTGAGCACGTGCGGCGCCGATCTTGCCAGCCCCTCAAGCAGGTGCAGCTTGGCCATGCACTCGATTCGCTCCAGGCGGCGGGGGGCCAGACCCATTTTGGATGCAAGTTCTTTTCGACTGTAGGTCAGAATCCTGCCTCGAGCCGTGGCCCTCCGCTGTCTTTGCGAGATACCGGATAAAACGAGTGTTTTCCCGGCGGCGCGGCGGGAGATGGGCCTGGATAAACTGGCGATCATTTGCCACCTCCCCAACTTGCGCGGCGGCCGTTTCGCTGCTCGGCCGTCAGGCTGGGATGATCCGGCCGCTCGTATAGTGCCAGGCAGTGCGCCCGCCAGGTCTCATCATCCGTGGCGAAGGGGTAATTGGCCGCGGTAAATGCCGCCAGCTCATCGGCCGGCAGCAGATCAAGGCAAATAGCAAATTCCCCCGGCAGCAAAAGCCCCACGCACCCCATGATGGAGGCGGCCCTGGCGGCCAGGGCCTGCACCGATGTCAATTCCTTAAGCCATTGTGCATAAAGAGTTGCATCTACACACGCATCCTCAAAAGCCATCATATCAACCCTCTCTTTCAGCCAGAACATCAAGTTCAGACCGTGATATTGAATTTCTACCGTGGATAGTAACGGTAGATGAAGATTCTGTCAAGGGTAAATTTATGGATTTAGCTGGATTTTCCGACTAGTGACAAAAGCCGGGGGAGGTAGACCAAAAAAAGGCTTGACAATCTAATTTTGAGTATCCAAAATGAAGACATGCCTAGAGGAAGACCGAGAACAAGGGAACCTATGGAAGAAAACCGAAGAGCAAGCGTACAGGTTGCGTACCGCGTAGAGCCCGAGGTGTACAAGCCCTGGGACGACTACGTGGAATCAGGACTGATCCCTGGCCGTTGCCACCATGCTTGCGCGATGCTGATGTATCTCTGGGTCCGCTCCGATGTGCGGGACGCGATGCAGCAGACCTTCGCCAAGTTCATACGGGAGAACGTGCTGGAGGTGCCGCCGATCCTGGCGAGCGACATCGGCAAGCTGTCGCCGGACGAGACGGAGGTCCTCATGGCCTACCGCACGGCGCATCCCAAGGCCCGCAAGGAAGCCCTGACGCGCTTGAAGACGCCGGTCTAAAGGCAGCCTCTCGTCGACGATCAGATGGTGCCACGGCTGCGTTGTGTGCAGCCGTGCGCCAGAATCATCAATTGGCCCAATGGCTCGAAAGGCAAGCAGAGGAAAGCTTCATCTGCTCCCTTTCGACCTTTTGGTTTTCATGGTGGTCTTGCGCACGGCTGCACACAACGCACCCGTGGCACCGAATCGTGGCGCCACCAAAACATCAATTCACGTGCGGCAGAGCCGTCCGCACTCCCATCCGGGTCAATCCGAAGGCACTGGCCCGAGCAAGGCGGCGGCCCAGCGAGAGTCGTGATAGCTTTGCAGGGCAATCTTGACAACGGTCGTCAAAGGAACCGACAACAAGGCGCCCACGGGGCCAAGGATCCATCCCCAGAATATCAGCGAAAGAAACACCACCAGCGCCGAAAGGCCTTGGATCCGGCGGGCCATGAGCCTCGGCTCCAGAATTCCTACCCCCGTATTGATGCACACGTATCCCAGAACCGTCAGCGCGGCATATCCTGCCCCGAATTGAGCAAGGGCGAGCAGAACCGCGGGAATGGCGGCGAGAAAGGACCCTATATAGGGCACAAAGTTCAATAGAAATGCCAGCAGGCTCCACAACAAGGCGTAATTGACGCCCAGGATCATCAGGAAGATGTAGATCGCCACGGCCGTGGTCGCGCTGGTGATCGTCTTGGTAAGCACGTACTGTTGCGCGGTCCGGCGGAATTGCGCGATGGCCGCCAAAGTCTTTTCCGGATTTTTCGCGGCCGCGCGCAACTTGCCCGGGAAACTGGGAACCTCGACCAGCCCAAACAACACGATGAGCAAGACGACCAGCCCGTCGCTGATGATTCCGAGCAACGCGGAGACCACCGTTTGGATAATCGTCATGGCCTTGCCGGGGTTAATAAAATCCGCAAGAGCCTGGATCGACAAGTTGATATGCCGGGTTTTGAGCCAGTCCAGAAAAGCCGTTATTTGCACATCCATTCGAGATACGTAGTCCGGTAAAGCCTGAATAAACGAGTTTACTGAGACCCCTACGAAGAGGGCCAGGACCGACCCAAGCAGGAGAAAAGTCAGCATGATCAGGAGCACCGCCAGCCAGTGAGGCAGACCCTTGCGGCGCAGCCAGCCCAGGATCGACAGGCACAGGACGGCAATGAACACGGCCAGCAGGAATGGCACCACAAGTTCGCGAGCGGCGCGCAGGCCTGCGATAATCACGACCAGGGCCGCCCCTGCCAGCAGGATCCGCAGTATCGGGTATGACCTTTCGCGGTTTTCCATCACGGATTATTCGGCTGACATCCCCGTGACCACTTTCGACCGCACTTGTTCGGCGGCCGCGCGGGAAACACTATGGGCCGCCCGCGCCTTCCGGGCGGCGCGCTTCCAACCTAATCACTCATGCGGCCTTCGACGCCGCGGCGGAGTCCGCTTCCACTCGAGCGATAATCGCTTCCATGACCGCGACATCGGCATCCTCAACGGCGTCGGAGGCGTCCATGAGCATGTCTTCGGCGAATTGCTCGGCGTCTTCGGCATATTGCTCAAGCCTGTCGAGCTCGCGGTTGGCTTTCCAGGCGTCAATCTTGCTTTTTGCCGCTTCCACGTCTAGCTTCAGTTTGCTCCTGGCGCATCCGGGCATCCTTCATCTCCGCGGAGCGCGCTTCGACGCGGGCCTTCGCCTCGTCCAGTTTGCTCTGTAGCGCCTGTCCCGCCTTGACCGGAGCGGCCGAGAGGTTCGCTTTCGCGCGCTGAAGATTAGCATCGATGGCATCGAGCCGGTCCTTCAGATTGTCGCAAAGCGCGTCAATTTGCTCACTCATGTTGGACTGCCTTTCATTTATTTGCCCAAAAAACTAAACGACGGACATAACGAATTCTATGCACTCGGAATCAGCGTGGCGGATGAGGTCTATTCGGAGAACAACCTGATTTGGATATTTGCCCGGCCGCGTTCTCCGCACCCACCTTGCCGGCGGCGCTGGTTGAATCGGCCCGCCAGTCGCATAGCATTCCAAATGAAACCGACGGTCTGAGTCCATGGCCGCCAGGGGTATCTGAATTCACTATGCTCCACTATGCGGAGAACCAACGATGGCTGAGCAAACCACTGTCGCGGATTACATCGTGCAACGTCTTGCTCGCGAGGGAGTTACCGACTGCTTCGGCGTCCCGGGGGATTACGCATTCAATCTCTCCGACGCCATTGTGCGCAGCGAAACGATCCGCTGGATCGGATGTTCCAACGAGCTGGATGCGGCGTACGCGGCCGATGGCTACGCCCGCGTGCGCGGCTGTTCGATGCTGATGACCACATATGCCGTGGGCGAGCTATCCGCGCTTAACGGCGTGATGGGGGCCAAGGCCGAACGGTCATGCATCTTTCACCTCGTCGGCATGCCGTCGATGCGCCACCAGCGAGTTCACAAGATGGCCCACCACACGCTCGGCGATGGGGAGTTCCAGAACTTCGCCAATATCTCCGCACAGGCGGCGTGCGCCTGGGCGGTGATCACTCCCGACAACTGCACCCACGAAATGGAGCGGCTGATCGGCACGGCGCGGGCCCAAAATTAGCCGGCCTATATACTCGTCGCCTCCGATTACGCCATCACCCCGATCACGCCTGGCCAGGCCGTCCCCTACCCAAAGCCCGCCAGCGGCCCGGACCTGCCCAAGGCCGTGGAGGCAATCGCCGCGCGGATCGAGGCGGCCCGGTCGATGGCCGTACTCCCGGCATACACGGTCACGCGGTTTGGGCTCCGGGACAAGCTCCAGGCGTTGATCGAGCGGCTGGGCTGCCCCTTCGCCACGATGGCGATGGACAAGGGAGTGCTGAGCGAGACTCATCCCCAGTTCGTTGGGATGTATTCGGGGGCCGCATCGTCCCGCGCCGTCCTGGAGGCGGTCGAGGGCGCGGATCTGGTCATTGATGCCGGGGGCGTCTGCTTCCACGACATCAACACGTCCGCGTACTCACAGAAGCTTTCGCCCGAGAAGCTCGTGACCATAGACGTCGATTACGTTCGCATGGGAGACCGGATTTTTAATCCGGTTGGCATGGGCGATGTCTTTGAAATGCTGGCCAGGTCGGTTAGAAAGAACTTTGGATTCCGCTCGCCGCCCAGGGAGACTGGGTCCCAGCCAGCCGGCTCGCCAAATGATCCGATTACCGCGCCTGAGATGTACGCCCGATATCGAGAGTTTCTCAGGCCGATGGATCAGATTGTCATTGAGAGCGGCAGCACGACCTCGGGGTTCGTCCCGCTCCCTCTGCCCGATGGCGCACAGGTGCACAGCCAGACCCTCTGGGGGTCAATCGGGTGGGCCACTGGTGCAACGCTGGGTGTTGCGTTGGCCGACCCATCGCGGCGGACTGTGCTGCTCACCGGGGAAGGCTCTCACCAGTTGACTGCCGCCGACATCGGCACGATTGGGCGCCACGGCCTGAGGCCCATCATTTTTGTTCTCAACAACCAGGGCTACATGGTGGAGCGGGCGCTGGAGGAGAATCCGGATTGGGTTTATAACGATCTTGCTCCCTGGAATTATCACGACCTGCCCGCCGCTCTGGGCTGTAGCGGTTGGTTCACGGCGAAAGTCACGACGCTCGGGGGGCTTGATGATGCGTTGGCCAGGGCCGCCGCGGGCGAATCGGCCTGCTATATCGAAGTCGTCGGAGGCAGGATGGACTTGCCGGCGGGGCTCGCCATGGCGCACACGCGCCTCGAGGCCATGTATGCTAATGATTAGAGCGGTGAAGGACCTACAAATAACTCATAGCCCCAGCCCTGATGTCATCTGCGCGGCGGAGGATGTCCGCGACCTTTTGCAGAACCTGGGCGGGATGCGCCACCATCAGCCAGGCCACATCCAGCCCGGCCGTACCGGCCGTGGCGAAGAGGATCGTGCCCACGCCCACGGCTCGCTGTAACAGCGGCACGGAGAGCGTGACGTTCTGCACGCGTTCAATGCCGCTCTCAAAAATCTGCACCCAGAACACCCCCTTGATGCGGATGATGCGTTTATCCGTCAGGATATACGTCCGCGCCAGCCATTGCACAAATGCAACAAGCAGGCGGATGAAAAGGGCCACCAGCGCGGCCCCCGCGACATGCCAGACGGGCAGTACAAACAGCCGCGCGTGATGGAGGATCCAGCAGGCGGCCAGGGCCAGGACCACCAAATCGATGAAGAGCAAACTTTGCAAGAGGATGAAGGCCAGCGAGGGTTTGATGGCCAGGATCACCTGCTCATCCGGACGAATCAGGCCCTGCGGGATCGCCGCCGGGCCGGTCGCGGGCAGTTTCACCTCGCCGGGATTTTCGGCCTTGGCCATAGCAGTCTCAGGTTACAGGGTACAGGGTACAGGGTACAGGCCCGGGGTGCAGATTTTTGTGTCTGTAGGCTGTAACCTGTAACCTGTACCCTTTCTTGCCAAGACTCAACTTTGAGGCTTACTCTTCAGCACCGCGATATCCGGCAGGTTGCGATAATAATCGTCATAATCCAGGCCGTAGCCGACGACAAAAACATCCGGCACATCGAAGCCCACGTAATCCACCTGCGCCAGGCCATCCTTGGCGCGCCTGGCTGGCGGTTTACGCAGCAGCACGCACGTGCTGACGGCGCTAGCCCCCGCCTCGCGGCAGCGCTCGACCGTAACGGCCAGCGTGCGGCCGGTATCGAGGATGTCGTCGATGACCAGGACGTGCGCGCCGGACAGGTTGCCGCGCTCGCCGTTATTGGTGATGGCCTGGCTCTTGGTGGCCTTGCCGGGATAGCTGGATAGGCCTAAAAGGTGTATGCGCATCTTCATGGGCAAATGGCGGATGAGATCGGCCACGAAGATGAGAGAGCCCGTCATGACGGCCGCCAGCATCATGGGCCGATCGCCGAAATCGGCCCCGATGCGCCCGGCCAGCGCGCGAATGCGCGCGGCGATCCGCCGGCGCGGGATCAAGATGCGTTCGATGTCGCCCTTCAGGCTCACCGGTACGGCCGCCTGCTCCTGCGGAGATAATAATTCGTTTTGCATATTGTCGCTCACGCGGGACATCCTAAGAAAAAAGCGGGCCTTTGACAATGTGCAGCGTGGAAAGTCACATCTGACAAAACATTTCAAACCGGGGCAGCGTCCTGCTTGGGAAGAAGAGCAACACAAAGACCACAAAGGTCACAAAGAGCACAAAGAATTAAGAGTCAAAAGAGTGACATAAATTAACTTCAAAGAACAGAGATCGCATAGGGCAAGAGAGACTGAAGCCTCTTCTTCTCGGGACCATTATCACTTGCATTGTCTTTCTTTGTGTCCTTTGTGTTCTTTGTGACCTTCGTGTTCCTCTTCACCCCCGAGATTCGTGTAAGATGCGAGACTGCGGTTATGGCAACAGACCAGATCAACCACAAAAGCAGAGCCTGCCGGGATCCTGTTCATCATGGCCGGCGTGATCGGCCTGGTGACGGGCGGCGTGCCATACGTGATCAACACGCTGCGTGTCATCGCCCACGAAAACCCGGCGGGCGCGAGCGACTTTGCCGCGCATGGCCCGCAGGCCATGGGCCTGTCCCTGGAGTGGGCGATGCTGTCCTCGGCCATGGGCATTGTGCTGGGGATTCTGCTCCTGTGGGCAGGTATCGCCTATCTGCGCGGCTATGCCTGGGCCGATCTGATCGGTTGGGTGTACGTGCTCGTAGGTCTGGCTGTGAACTGCACGGATATGCTCATCTTCACCTTCAAGGCCCGCCCCAGCGCGATACGCTCGTGGCTGCTGCTAATTGACGGCGTCGCGTTTGTGATACCGATGGTCGTGGCCGTTTGGCTCCTGCGCCGCCGCAGGCGCCGCCTGCGGTGTCTGTTGGAATAAGTGGATCTTCTGCCGCGGCGCAAACGCCCACCCCGCCGCGATTGCCTCTACCCATAGCACGGGCAGCCGCATGCGCTCATCCCCGTGGTATTGCGTGGCCAGGACGAAATAGACGAAGCAGCCCGCCATCAACAGCGCCGGCCAGGCATGGCCGCGCAGGCACAGGCGAAGAAGGCCGATGATCATCAGGATGGCCAGCGCGAAATTGAGTAATGTCCACGCGGCGGGCAGCGCCACGGCGCAGAGATCTTTCCCTTGAAGGGAAAAGTGACCGCTTAAGAATTGGTCGCGCAGGTTGGTGGGCGTGTAGGGCCGCCCCAGCATGGCGTAGAGCTGGGGTGTGGAGTGATCGAGCATGAGTTTTGCGGCGCTATTGGCCAGCACCGAGAGATAAGCCTTGGGCTGCTCGCGGACACGCTGGCGAAAGACTCGCGCTGTGGCGCGCATCCACAGTTTCGTCGGGGCGAATTTCCGCGGCGACCTGTTGGATGAAAGCCGTGTAGTGGGGCGTGAAGTCCTGCGGGTAGCGCGTCTGGCCGGAGAGGCGCATCTCCATCATGGCGGCCGTCTTGGCCAGGTGCACCGTCGAGACATTAGTGAAGTGGAAGCCGCCGCCTTCGGCGGCGTTGCGGCACATCCACGCCGCGGGCAGCAGCATGGAGACCGCGGCCACGGCCGCGCCGGCGGCGAAGCCGGTGCGCGTGCGGCGGGAGAGAATCAGCCAGGCGCCTATGGCCGGTCCAATTAGAAGTCCCACCGGCCGCACCAGCGCGGCGGCGCCCAATGCGACGGCCGCCACTGCCGCTATGGGCCAGGTTATCCGGCCGTTGCGAGAAGAGAATAAGAATGCCATCGCGGCAATGAAGAGCGCGCTATACAGCGACTCGGTGAGCAGCATGTTGGAGGCGATGATGTCGGCGGGTGTCAGGGCCATGAGGGCCGAGGCGATCATCGCCGCGCGAGTGTCTGTCAGCCAGCGCTGGGCCAGGATGAAAACCAGTCCGGCCGCCGCGATGCTTAGCAGTATTTGCACAACCAGCGCCGCCTGCCAGGGCGCATGGGCCGCTCTAAAGATGGTCAGAAAGGCCGGGTACCCGGGCGTGCGAAAGAGTTCGGGCAGGAGGCCGTTTATCCGCGGCGGCACTTCACCCCGCTCCAGCCGCAGCTCATGAAACGGTTTGACCGGCGAGGATTCGTTCCGCTCCTCCTGCTCCAGCCCAAACGTACCGGTCCCAAGCCAGGTATCGGCGAGGACCATGTACCGGGAGGAATCGCCATCCAAGGCGCGATCAAGATGCGATACAGGACCGGCTAAGAAAAGCACCAGCCTGAGTGACAGACCGAGCAGCAGAATCGCCAGGATCCATCGGTTAATGCGAGGGGCGGCGGACGGCATTGGTATCTCCGCAAAGACGAGGGACCTGCGGATTTATCGGCAGGGATTGGGAACCGAGGCGAGGATTTAAGTATAAGCGTTACAAACTCCGAAAGTTTCGGAGTTTGTAACGCTTATACAGGCAACTGAGGAACTTCCTCAGTTGCGGCCATTTTTGTCAGCTGTCGATAACATCTTTATGCTTCGACAGTTATGTCAACGACTTGCGGCGAGGCCAGGCGGGCATAGTCCTCGTAGCTCATCTCGATGGCATCGCGATGGCTGCCGGCATTGAAGAGGATTCTGGCATCCTCGGCCAGGCGCGAATCGACCAGCGTGGTCATGTCGTACAGGTTGCCAAAGGGCGCCTCGGCCCCGACTTCCGAATCGGGAACAGCTCGCCCATCTCCGATTCATCCGCCAGGCGGCAGCGGCGCGACCCGATGGCCATGCAGACCTTGTTCAGGTCGAGCTTGCGGCTGGCCGGCAGGACGCACATGACATAACCCTGCTGCTCCGCCTGCACAATGACCACCTTGGCCACGTCCCGCCCGGAGATGTGCTCTTCGGCTGCCAGCTCCTGGGCCGTGTACACGGGGGTGTGCGTGTGGTGCTCGAACGATACGTTTTGCTCTCGCAGATATTGATCGGCTTTCATGGCTGGCTCCTTGGCATGGCGGCAATCCTAAATAGACCACCATATTCGATTCTATGCCTGCCTGAAGCGGAGAGTCATTATGGGCGGGAAGTCGGATGCGTAAAAAACAGGCCTGATGAGCAGGTCAAAAAGCTAACTTGTTCAAGAATTGAAAGTTGTCGCAAGGCTGCTTATGCACGGCGGATATGATTTTCGAGAGCGGGCAGGTTCCGCGCCGCCTAATTACTCGCGCAAGTGACCCTGACCCGTGACCACCCACTTATAGGTCGTCAGGTCTTCGGCGCCCATGGGGCCGCGGGCGTGGAGCTTGTCGGTAGAAATGCCCACCTCGGCCCCCAGACCATACACGCCCCCATCGGAGAGGCGCGTGGAGGCGTTGACCATGACGCTGGAGGAATCCACCGCGGCCACGAATTTCTCCGCCGCGGCCAGATCGCTGGTCACGATGGCATCGGTGTGGTTGCTGCTGTGGGTGTTGATGTGGTCGATGGCCGCGTCGAGGTCCTTGACCACCCCCACCGTGAGAATCAGCTCCAGGTACTCGGTGTTCCAGTCCGCATCGGTGGCGGCGGACATTTCGGGGAAGATTTGGCGGGCTTTTTCACAGCCGCGCAGTTCCACGCCTTTGGCCTTGAGTTCTTTGCAGACCATAGGCAGGAACTTTTGGGCGATTGCTTCGTCCACAAGCAGTTTTTCCGCCGCGTTACAGACGCCGGGCCGCTGGCACTTGGCGTTGATGACGATAGATCGGGCCATTTCCAGGTCGGCCGCGCTGTGTACGTACACGTGGCACACGCCGGTGTAATGTTTGATCACGGGAATGGTCGCGGCCTGGACGACGGCGCGGATCAGGCCCTCCCCGCCGCGGGGAATAATAAGGTCGATGAGCCCTTCGGCGGTGGCCATGGCGGGAACGATGGCCCGGTCTGAAACGTCGATCATGGTGATGGAATCCGCGGGCAGGCCCGCCTGAACCGCTCCCTCGCGGAGCAGCTTGGCGATGGCCACGTTGGAGTGGAGGGCCTCGGAGCCGCCCCGCAGGATGCAACTGCTGGAGGCCTTGAGGCACAGGCCCGCCGCATCGGCGGTGACGTTGGGCCGGCTCTCATAGATGATGCCCACGACGCCGAGGGGCACGCGGCGTTTTTCGATGCGCAGGCCATCGGGACGATTCTCCGCCTTGATGGTCTGGCCCACGGGATCGGTCTGCGCGGCGATCTGCTCCAGGGCTTTGGCCATGGATTCGATAACTTTGTCGGTGAGGCGCAGGCGATCGATCATGGCGGAGGAGAGGCCGGCCTTCGTGGCGGCCTCGACGTCGATGGCGTTGGCGGCCTTGAGGTCGCCGGCGGATTTGCGGATGAGGGCCGCGGCCAGCAAAAGGGCCTGATTGCGCTGCTGACCGGTGGCGACAGCGAGTTTCCTGGCCGCCCGCCGCGCGGCGGTGGCGATGTTTCTTACAGTTTCAACCGCGTCCATAACCGTTCTCCCGGGGGCCTCAAAACGAGGAGATTATAAGGGAATTGGGGGCGGCGGTGGGAATAATCTGGCAAGCCATTGGTCGCCGAGGTCGCGGGATTGGGGGGAAGGGGAAAGAACAATGGCGGAACAACGGCGGGAGATATTTCTATGGGCGCGGACCTCCCCGCTTCGCTAAAGCTACGCAGGACGAGCCGGTCCGCGCGACTGCCGGAATGGGAGTTAATACGGGAACCTCTTACCCAGGGCCAAAGGCCCTGGTCTATACCCGGATAGCGGCGGGCGAAGGCCCGTAAACGGGCCTGAGGCAGCCGCTCGCGACTGTAGGAATGGGATTGAAAGGGCACCGGTTCGCCGGGCTTGAGGAGGCGGAAAGCTGACAAAACTTGACAAATACTCGCGACGACCGTGAAATGTATTCTCGCGTTCGGGGGACAACCATTGGAGCCTTGACGAATGAGGCCTATGGTTTGCTTTTGAGGCCCGAACCGTCTGAAAGTTGATTGGAACAAGTCTTTGGCGTGGGCGAGGGCACATGGATCATGGAAAGCAAAGGCAATCCTACGCAGGCGGACAAAGCAGTTCGGCTGATTGAGTATCTCCTGCGGCTGGCATCTCTGCGCTCGAAGCTGATTCGTTCTATTGAAGAGTATCAAAAAGTCCTTTGGTTTTCGGACATTCCACATGACCCAGCATGTTTTACTCAGGCGTGGGGACCTGATGAAGAACATGACCAAGACGAATGGCTAGAGGTTCAAAATCGGCGAGAGCCTAGTTTGCCCGCGATTCCGGCTGGGTGCCAAGATTGGGTTCATCTGTCATCTCTTCGTATTAAAACCGACTTGCCCAACCTTCTCCTTGAAATTACTAGACAAATCAAGAACCCTGCATGGCGAGAGGGATCCGATCAACCGGAATTCATCGCGCACATTGAGCGACTCGACGAATACCCCGAAATTCAAACAGCCTGGGATAGTTTTGTGCAAGACAAATGGCTTCCGTGGGCGGAGGCGCATGACGCGTGGGAAAAGGTTCACAACGTTTATTCCGGACTGTTTGCTATACATCAAGACCAGCTCAGGCTAGGGGAAGAATATGAACTAGTTCTTGGCATAGGCCTGCTTAGTTGGCAGACTGCAAGCGGGCAGCGTATCCGGCGACACCTGGTTGTGGCCGATGCAACCTTGGAGTTTGAAGCGAGATTGGGGAAGTTTATTGTCCGCCCTCATACAGACGGGGCTAAAGTTCGCCCCGAGTTTGACATGTTGGATGTTGAGGAACAACCACCGCGAGCGGAAGAGGCCGCAAAATCTTCACTTGCGGCCGCCGAAGATGATCCTTGGAAGTCGGGTTGCATTGAGGACGTTCTTAGGGCTCTCGTACATTCAATAAATCCACCAGGCTTGTATGAAAGTTACTTGGATTCAAGGGCTCACCCGTCAAGAGCGCCAATCGTTGAGTTTGCTCCTGCCCTGATCTTAAGAAAACGCTCGAGCAAGGGACTCACAGAAGTCCTCAAACGGATAAAGGACCGGATCACAGAGAGCCAAGAGATTCCTAGCGAGTTTGCCGATTTAATTGAACATCCTACCGGTGGTGGCATACCCGCTGATGATGGTTTTGAGGAGACGGATGCAAAACACGATGGCGAGGTGTTTTTCCCAAAACCTTGGAACCAGGAACAGCGCAGAATCGTTGAAAAGATGAGAACCGCCAATGGGGTACTGGTGCAAGGCCCCCCGGGCACGGGGAAATCCCACACTATCGCGAACCTGATTTGTCATCTGCTGGCCACGGGTCAAAGGACTCTCATAACGGCTAAAACGCCGCGTGCTCTTCGTGTTCTTGAAGATCTGGTTCCGACTGAATTGCGCCCTCTTTGCGTCAATTTACTTGGGCATGGTCTTGACGAAAGGCAGTCGTTGGAATCTAGCGTTGGCGGTATTCTTCGTCAGAAAGATGAGTGGATTGAGGACGACGCTCAATACCAACTCAGAGAACTGGAAGAGCATCTCAGGGCGCTTAGGGAAGAGAAAGCTAAACTTATCCGCCGGCTTCGCGATATCCGAGAATCGGAAATTCATTCACAATCAATTGCAGAGGGAACCTATCGAGGGACAGCAGCCCGCATTGCAGAAGCCGTAAAACGAGACGAGGAAACCTACCGCTGGTTTAAAGATAAAGTCCCCTTGGATAAGACGTGTCAGATTTCTCCAAACGATTTGATGCGTGTTCTTGCCGCCCTTAGGCATTTCACGCCAGAAATCCAAGCGGAATTGAGACTAGTCTGTCCTGAAAACTTGCCGACTGATGAAACTTCTGCACTTCTGGTTCAAAATGAGGCGAGGGCTAATGAGGAGGAACTCAATTCTAAGGATGGCGCTGATGAACGCGTCGCCGATTTCTTGTCCAGGAGCGACTCGGCAGTTGTTGAGTCGATTTGTAGGACTGCTTGCGATCTCCAAAAAATCCGAAAAACCTGCGCGGCGGCACCACACCGCTGGATGAGTGAAGCTCTTCGTGATGTCTTGCAAGGCAATTCGTTCGTTTGGCGAGAGTTATGTCGTGTCACCAGAAATGAAATTGCCGCTGTCGAGGCATTGGTAACGGTTGCCGACAATGTTACTGTTAGTTTTCCTGCTGCCGTAGATGTCAAAGTACTTCAGGAAGATGCATCCATATTAAGAGATCATTTGCAGGAGGGTGGCAAGCTAGACCGATGGCCATTTCGGTCTAAAGTAGTCAAGGATCGTCTGTATATAACACAATGCGTGCATGTTGACGGCCGCCCTTGCAAGACTGCGGACCATTTCTCGGTTCTTTACGATGTGCTGCGCGTTCGAATCGTTCTTGGGAAGGCATGGGCATTCTGGTTGGGAAAATGCGATAAAGCTGAAGGTCCCTATTCTCTGCAATTGACGACTCTCAAATCTCTGTGTGATGCCATCGAAGAGGTCTTATCGCTTGGGAACCTTATCGAGAAATGCCGTGAAATCCTGAACAAGTGCCCGTCTGTATATGAGCCCGTTTGGTCGGATGAATCTCAGGTTGAAAGATTAATCGCATCTTGCCGTCTCGCTTTAGCTCGAAATCTGAAACGAAGCGCAACGGAAGAGATACATAGAGTCGAAGCTTCAATATTGTTAGTCGCAGCCAAGACAAACGCAAGCCCCGCCGCGCAAGAATTGCTGCAGGCAATTCGCAACCGAGACATTGACGGATATATCAAGATTGCGAGCAGAATCCGGGATTTGGATAGGGAGCGTCACTACCTACAGAAGATTGAAGATTATCTCTCACAGTTGTATCGCCTACTTCCAGTTCTCACCAAGGACTTAAGACAAGGATTTGCGGATCCATATTGGGGTGAGCGACTGCCGCGTATTGTGGAAGCTTGGCATTGGGCACAAGCCAAATATTGGGTCGAGGAATATATTAAGGAAGACAATTTCCAAGCCCTCATAAGGCGAGCAAATCAATTTGAAGAGGAGGTTGGGAAGATTATAGCGAAACTGGCCTCTCTTCATGCCTGGGGATTCTGTTTTTCCCGGCTCACAGAAGATCATCGCAGAAATATGAAGGCATGGCAACAGAATGTAGGCAAGATTACGAAGTCCGGCACGGGTAAACAAGATTTCTTTCATCGCAAAGAGGCACAAAAGAATCTCGCCAAATGTCGTGAGGCGATACCTGCCTGGGTAATGCCTTTGCATCGAGTTTGGGACACTGTAGACCCACAACCAGGAATGTTTGACGTGATTATCGTTGACGAAGCCTCACAATGCGGTTTTGAGGCTCTGCCATTATTTTATATGGCCAAGAAGATTCTAATCGTTGGTGACGACAAACAGATAAGTCCAGACGCCGAGGGCATCACTCTAAACGGGGTTACCCAGTTAATTAATCAATTCCTGTACGACTTTGAGCTCAAAGCATCATTTGGCATTAATCGGAGTCTTTTTGATCATGGCGAACTAAGATATAGCTCCAATCAAATTGTGTTACGCGAGCACTTTCGTTGTATGCCGGAGATTATCCGTTTTAGCAACGACTTATGCTATTCTGAAACGCCATTGATTCCCTTGCGACAATTTGGGCGGGCTCGATTAGCCCCGCTGGAGCATATTTTTGTAAGCGGGGGCAATAAAGAAGGCACCGGCAGTCGCGCGATAAATCTGCCGGAAGCCGAAGCCGTTGTCCAAAAGATTCTTGAGATGTGCGGCGATGGCAAATACGACGGTAAGACCATGGGTGTGATTGTTCTGCAGGGAGATGCGCAAGCGGCTGTAATTGAACATAGGTTACTTGAACGATTGGGTGCAGAGGAAATGGAGAGGCGGCGTTTAGTCTGCGGAAATCCCTACAGTTTTCAAGGCGATGAGCGTGATATCATTTTGCTGTCACTCGTTGCGGCCAGCAATGAGAGAATAGGTCCTCTCGCCAAGCCAGCAGACGTTCGACGTTTTAATGTCGCGGCGAGCCGCGCGAGAGATCAAATGATCCTCTTTCATTCCGTCAGTCCAAATGATCTAAGCACTTCGTGTCTCAGGCGAAGAATTCTTGAGTTTTTCGAGAATACGGAACAACCAGAAATTGAGGGGCTCAATCGAGACGAGTTGGAGCGGCGAGCCTTTCAGGAAAATCGGATGATTGTGAGTCCGCCAGATCCTTTTGAAAGCTGGTTTGAGGTCGATGTTGCTTTGAGGCTACTCCGAAAAGGTTTTGAAGTGCGTGCTCAATACGAAATTGCTGGAAAACGCATAGATCTCGTGGTTGTGGGCGGGCAGGCGAGGCTGGCGGTCGAATGTGATGGTGACAAGTGGCATGGGGCCGATCACTACGAAGCTGACATGCAGCGGCAGAGGCAGTTGGAACGTTGCGGATGCGAGTTCTTTCGGGTCAGAGAGTCAGCCTTTTACGCAAACGAGGACGAGGCCTTGAAGGGACTCTGGTTGGCGCTGGAGGAAAGAAGAATTCATCCAAGCATTTCGCGATGATATGGCATCCAAGACCAATGTCGCGGAGGGGGATTGTGATGAAGGTGATGATGTTACAGAGGAAATTGAAAGAGATGATGAGGATGGCTTGTTCCATGATCCAGAGGTTGGTTTTCGTTCCTCTGGTCTCCGAGCTGAAGAAATCACTGCTGCTGAAATTCAAGATGCCATTATCCAGGCTCTGTCGCGCTGTCCAAACCGTTCCTGCACCTTGGATTCATTGGCATCCCGGGTACTAAAGGCGGTGGGGGTCCTAACACGAGGTGCTCCTCGGATCGAATTTGAGAAAAGAGTGCTACGCGCTGTTGGCGCTCTTGAGAAACGAGACGTTATCGAACGGTATCGTGCAAAGAATAAACGCATTCGACTTTTATGATCGTCTTGTGCTAGTCCCATTCGGCTGCTATTGTTTTATGTAATAGCTTCCCAGAGGTATTCTTATAGGCGCGAACCTTCGGTTCGCGGGACTGTCGGAATTAGAATTCTAAAGGGAACGCTCCTTTCCCCGGGCTCGCCCTTCGATTCGCTGCGCTCGCTCAGGACCCGGCGCCACGGGCTAATGGTCAAACGCCCTCTGCGAGGGCTTGGGAGCACAGCCGGGGGCGGCTGTGCCACATTAGAACGTGGCTGCAAAAAAAGCAGCCATGGCACCCTTGCTGCATACCTTACCGCCTGCCGCGGAGAACAGAACCCCCACCTGGCCTAAAGGCCATCCTCCCCCGTAAGAGGGGGAGGGGTTAACGGCCGGATTGCGCGAGCCCTTCGACTGCGCTCAGGGTTGCTCGCCCTACTGTTGCGAGCACAGCCGAGGGCGGCTGTGCCACATGCCGGGCAAGAACCCCCACCTGGCCTAAAGGCCATCCTCCCCCGTACGAGGGGGAGGGGTTAACGGCCGAATTGCGCGAGCCCTTCGACTGCGCTCAGGGTTGCTCGCTCTACCTGGGAAGACGGACAGAACAGAACCCCCACCTGGCCTAAAGGCCATCCTCCCCCGTAGGAGGGGGAGGGGTTTTGCACCCTCACCCTACCCTCTCCCAAGGGAGAGGGGTTAGAATCCGCATGGCAGCCCTTAGTCTGGCGATTCCTTCGCAGTCTGTATCTTTGATTGGCGGGACAGGTGATGATTGAACTTTCCTACTGGTTCGAAGCGGCGATGCTCGTGTGCTTCGGGGTCTCCTGGCCGGTCTCCATCTTCAAGACCTGGCGGGCCGGGACGGTTGGCGGCAAGAGCCTGATCTTCCTGCTGCTGATCCTGGTGGGCTACCTGGCCGGGATTGTGGCCAAGTGTTTGGCGGCTCACGCCCAGAGCAAAACGATTCCCTGGGTGACTTGGCTATATGGACTGAACGCCATCATGGTCGCCGTGGATGTCTGCTTGTATCTGCACCTGCACCGCGCGGTGGTCAAATAGGGCCCTTCGGGCCAAATCCCAAATTCCAAACTACAAATCCCAAACTTCAAAGGCGGCTTACGACTTGAGCAACTGCCGGAGAACAGAACCCCCACCTGGCCCTTCGGGCCATCCTCCCCCGTAGGAGGGGGAGGGGTTGAGAACCCTCACTGCCCGCCGCCGGGCTCCGTAAGCGGCGAGGACGGTACGGCGGACGGCATTGGCGTCATCGCGGAAGGGGCAGGCATCGACGGCGGCAGGCTCGGGGAGCCGGGGTGCGCGGGCACAAAGCGGAAGGAAACCGTGGGCGAAGCGGGTGTTTCCAGTTCCAAGCCGGCCGGCAGGATGACATTGACCGGCTTGGCCGGGAACGTGGCCGTCTGGAGGAAATCGGAATCGCTGATCTTCACCAGTGCACGTATGGAGCCGGGGTCGGCGCTGGCCTTCTGGAGGGCTTCCTTGGAGCCGCGCACGTGCAGCGTGAGGTGCCACTCGCCCAGGGGCGAACCATCCTGCCGCTCCAGCAGCAGCCCGTCGCGGGCAATTTTCTCCAGCAGCTCGGGGGGCGCGACGACTTCCACGTTTACGGTGAACTCCCGCGTCTCCGTCGGGCTGCCCAGGCGGAAGGACACGGCCACTTCTTTGGGGTCGGCCGGCCGCGCGGGCACGGGAAGCCCGTTGGCCGCAGTCATTATGGTGTCCGACAAAGGCACGGTGCGGTTGATCTGCTGGCCGGGGGCGTAGCCATCCAGCTTGAGCTGCTGCGTGCGGATGATCGGGGCAGGGCCGATATCCACCAGGCGGCTTGAGGGGACGCGCACCTTGACCTGCTCGGGAGTCACCGCGGCGTCGCGCACGGCGGCGTTATCTGTAGTCCACAGTTCGACCTTGGCGGTGCGCTCGACCCACCTGTCCAGTTTCACGGGGATGGTCGCCGGGCGGCAATCGCTGGGCGTCAGGCCCTTGGCCTGGTCCCATTGGCGCAGCACGCCTTCGACGCTGATGGCATTTTCCGACTGCCCCAGCCATTCGGGTTTGGCCTGGACCTCGTACACATTCTGCTGGCCGGCGTCGGCGCCGGCAGTCAGACGCCGCACCACCTCGGCCAGATGCTCGCGCGGGCCGGTGAGGCGGAAATTCACCTTCACCGGATCTACCGGCGTGATGATGCGCAGGTCGCTGCCGGCGGGCGGCACGACCTTGATGGCCACCGTCACATCCTCGCGGGATTCGCGTTCGAGGTCCGCCCACAGCCACAGCAGCACAGAAACCACCGCCACCGTGGCCAGTGTGCGCACGCCGGACAGCAGGCGCACGCGCCACAAACGCGGCTTCCATCCATCCACCGCGCTAGGAGACCTGGGTTTGGCTTTCAGAATCACTATCCTGATCTTCCTTGACCGCCACGGTCGCCCGCGGCGTTAAGAGAGCACGCAAAAGCTCCTGGAGCTGGTCCAGCGGCACACCGACGGAAAGCTGCCCATCGTAGGCCAGGCTGATCCGGCCCGTTTCCTCGCTCACGACCACAACGACCGCATCACATTCTTCGGAGAGTCCCAGGGCCGCGCGGTGGCGCGAGCCCAGGGAGGGGTCGGCAATGTTACTTTCGGCCAGCGGGAACTGCACCGCCGCGGCGGTCACCCGCCCGCGCTGGATGACCACCCCCATGTCGTGCAGGATGCTGCCGGGGTAGAAAATCGTGTTCAGCAGCTCGGCCGTGAGCGTGGCGTTTACGGGCACGCCCATATCCACCCAGGCGCCAAGCCCCACCTGCCGCTCGATGGCGACCAGGGCGCCGATCTTGTTGCGGCTGAGGTAGTCCGCGCTGCGATAAAGCTGGTGGATCATGGCCTCCACCTGGCCGGCCTGGGCGCGGAATAGCCGCGCCTGGCCAAGCTGGATGAGGGCTCGCCGCAATTCCGGCTGGAACACCACCACCAAGGCCAAAAACAGGAAGAAGAGAAACCGGCTGAGCAGAAACTCGATTCTGCCCCACTGCTCGCCCTCGGGCAGCAGCCGGATGAGCAGGTACAGCAGCACCAGGATGAGCGCTGCGCCCTTGACCAGCCTGGCGCCGCGAGTGCCGCGCAGGAACCGCAGGATCCACCACACGACCAGGCCGATCAGGATCAGTTCGAGCAGTACTTGTCCGGGGCTGTAGTCCCGCAGGCGGTCGAAATATCGCAAAATCCTGTCCAAGTATGTCTTTCCTGCCAGCACAACGTGGCTGCACGCCCTCACCCTACTTCGCTAAAGCTTCGCAGGGCAAGCCCGGCCTTCGGCCACCCTCTCCCAAGGGAGAGGGGTCGCCGCCACGGCACCCATATTCCACCGAGCCTGAGCCTTGATCACTCCAGATTATCGAATGAGACGGCCTGGAGCAACACGCCGCGCGCAGAAGTTCCGCGATCCGGGGACACTGCTCTATTAGACAAACGCAACTGGGTGGCGTTAGTTTCAATAAAAACGATTTTTTTGAGAAATTTCATCTCGCCAATGTGCAGAAAAAAACTTCTGGCTAAAGCCCCGCATTTGGCAAGCCCGCTGAAGCGGGCTGGAAAGAGGAGTTTATCCACCCACCTTCTCCAGGCCTAAAATGCCTGGCCTACACCCCGCTTCGCCAAGGCTTCGCAGGGCAAAGGCCCGTGATCGGGCCTAAGAGACTGTGTGTCCATCAACGTATCTGTCGCGAACATAAACTTAGGATCGTTTTTACCGACTCGTTATGGTTTTTTCTGCCGGCCGGCCTTGCCCAGCACATCCAGCACATCCAGGGCCTGCCGCGTGGCGGCGACATCGTGGACGCGAAAGATGGTGGCGCCTTCCATGTAGGCGGCGCAGGCCGCGGCCAGGGAGCCGCCCAGCGCCCTGAGGGCTCGGCCACGCCGGTGATCGTGCCGATGAAGCGCTTGCGCGAGGCCCCAATCAGCACGGGTACGCCCAGTTTGGTAAACGCGCCCACCCCCGCCAGGAGCGACAGGTTGTGCTCCATGGTCTTGCCGAAGCCGATGCCCGGATCGACGATGCAACGCCGGCGGTCGATGCCCGGTCTGCTCGGCGGCCTCCAGCCGCTCGGCGAGAAACTCGTACACTTCCTCCACCACATCGACATAGGTGGGCGCAGCCTGCATCGTGCGCGGCTCGCCCTGCATGTGCATGAGCACGATGGGAGCACGAGCCTTGGCCGCCAGGGGCAGCAGGGCGGGGTCGGCGCGGCCGGCGGAGATGTCGTTGATAATTGACGCCCCCACATCCAGCGCCCAGCGGGCCAATGTGGCGGAACTGGTATCGATGCTCACCGGCACGCCCAGCTTGGAGATGCCTGGCAGGATTTCCGCCAGGCGCTCTTGCTGCTGGTCGGCCGGCACGGAGAGGCTGCCGGGCCGGGTGGATTCTGCGCCGACATCGATGATGTCCGCCCCCTGGGCGATCATCTGGCTGGCATGGTCGATGGCCGCGCGGGGGCCAGGAATTCACCACCATCTGAAAAGCTGTCCGGCGTGATGTTCAAAATGCCCATCACGACGGGGCGGCCGGTGAGATGGCTGCTCAAGATTTCATCGATGCTCCGGGCCATGAGATAAGGGTACAGGTTACAGGGCACAGGGTACAGAAAAAGCGACTTGTCACACACCGCCTAAGGTTAATCGTATAAAAAACAGGGTACAGAGAACAGAGGTGCCGGAGGTCCGGCCGTTCCTGTTCCCTGTACCCTGTTCACTGTACCCTGGTTCGTCATCCCGGCTGAGGCATGGCGCCGCCCATGGCCGGCGGGATATCCGGCTTCTGCTTGGGCTGCTCGGTGGCAGAGCGCTTGGCCTGCTCGGCCGCCAGCAGATCGCCCACGGTGGGCTTATCGAGGCTCTTGCCCTCGATGATCCGCTCGACATCGTGGACATCCAGCGTCTCGTATTTGAGCAGGGCCTTGGCCACATTTTCCAGCTTTTCGCGATTGGACTCGATGAGCTTGCGCGTGCGGGCCTGGGCCTCATCCACGATCTGCTTGATTTCCAGGTCGATCACTTCGGCGGTCTTTTCCGAGTACTCGCGCGAACCGAACTCGAGCATGTGCTGATTGGCCGGATCAGGTGCATACCGGACGAAGCCCAGCTTGTCGCTCATGCCCCAGTCCATGACCATGCGCCTGGCCAGCATGGTGGCCTGGGCGATATCGCTGGCCGCGCCGCTGTCCACATCGTTGAAGATCATCTCTTCGGCGATGCGGCCGGCCATGGCCACGGAAATGAACGCCTCGCACCACTTGCGGGTGTACAGGTGGCGGTCCTTTTCGGGCAGGCTGAAGGTCGCCCCGCCCGCCGCGCCGCGGGGAATAATGCTGACCTTGTGCAGCGGGTCGGTGTCCGGGCAGAGCATCTGCACCAGGGCGTGGCCCGCCTCGTGATAGGCGGTCATTTCCTTCTCGCGCTCGTCGATCACGCGGCTCTTGCGGGCGCGGCCCCAGCGGACCTTGTCGCGCGCCTCTTCCAGGTCGGCTTGATCGACGAAGTCCTTGCCGGCCATGGTGGCGGCGATGGCCGCCTCGTTGACCAGGGCGGCCAGGTCGGCGCCGCTGAACATGGGCGTGCCGCGGGCCACCCGCTGGAGGTCCACACCGTCCTGGCAGCGGACGCGGGCGGCATAAATCTTCAGGATGTCGTAGCGGCCCTTGATGTCGGGCAGGGGCACCTCGATCTGGCGGTCGAAACGGCCCGGGCGCGTCAAAGCCGGGTCCAGCACGTCCATGCGGTTAGTGGCGGCGATGACGATGATCTGGTCATTGGTGTCAAAGCCGTCCATCTCCACCAGAATGGCGTTGAACGTCTGCTCGCGCTCATCATGCCCGCCGCCGGTAAAGCCGGCGCCGCGGCGACGGCCGACGGCGTCGATTTCATCCAGGAAGATGATGCAGGGCGAGTTTTCCTTGGCCTGTTTGAAGAGGTCGCGCACGCGGCTGGCGCCCACGCCCACGAACATCTCGACAAAGTCGCTGCCGGAGATGGAGAAGAAGGGCACTTCCGCCTCGCCGGCGATGGCCTTGGCCAAAAGCGTTTTGCCGCAGCCGGGCTCGCCGACCAGCAGCACGCCGCGCGGAATGCGCGCGCCCGAGCGCTGGAAGCGCTTGGGATTGCGCAGGAACTCGATGATCTCGCCGACTTCCTGCTTGGCCTCTTCGATGCCGGCCACATCGTCGAACGTGACGTTGGTGTGCTCCTTGGAGCTCATCCGATGGCGGCTGCGGCCGAAGTTGCCTAAAAAGCCGGGGCCCCCGCCGGCGCCGCGGAGCTGGCGGATGAAGAAGAAGTACACCAGACCCAACAGCACCGCCCACAGCAGCAGGTTGGGCAGAATGTTCCACCAGCCGCCGCCGGGCTCATACCGGTACGGAATATGCGCCGCTTCCAGCGCTTCTCCAGGTACTCGGACTTTACGTTGTAGCCCAGCTTGAACTGGGAGGGAGCATTCGTAGATCTGCCGGGAACGTTCTCCTTGAACTTCCCGTAGATCGTGTCATCGGGACCCGAAAGTACAACATCCGTAATCTGGTTGTTGTCCACGTAGGTCCAGAACTGGTCGACGGAAATCTCTTCGCGCCGGTGCACGTTGCGGAAGGCCACCGCCATCAGCAGCAGGGCCATGCCGATAAAGATGACCCAGGCCATGATGCTGCGGCTGAACTTGAGCGGTCCGGGGGCTTCGCCGCCGCGCTGACCGTTTGGTTTCCTGGTAGGTGTTTCGTCAGGCATTTATGGTGCTATGTCCAATAATCAACGACAATACCCGTGCCGATGCGTGACAAACTGCTGCCCCGCCTTAGATCGGCTTTTCCAACGTCTCCACGATGCGTCGAGCAGCTTCGTTGGAGGTATCTTCCAGCCCCACATCGTCGCCTTCGTGGAACGGGTCTGTCGGATAGTATACACCAGTGGCCCTGAATTTTTCTCGCCGAACTAAAATTTGCCCCGTGCCAAGATCTGTCCACGTAAAATCGACGAAATAGGTCAATTCCACGTCGCGAGGCAGCCCGTTGGCCGGGTTAAAGCTCATCACCCGCTGCTGAATGTTTACAAGCATGCCTTCCAAGAGCGTATCGGCGTGGGCCTTGTCGGTGACCTTGTAGGGCGTATCCGCCTCGATGCGCTTGATTATGGCCTCGGTCAACTGGCGCTCCGCATTGCGGCGATAGACGGAGGAGCCTCGCTTCCAGATGGGCACCGCTACGGTGGATATGTTGTCGGGGTAGAGGGATTCGAAGCTATAGCCGCGCGAGCCATCGCATGCGCAGCCGCTGGCGGCGATGGCACTTACAAGCACGGCCCAGGCTGCAATGGTTTTGCCGACCAACCTCATGGCATAACCTCCACACCGGGCGACTCCCGCACATCGCCTTCGCCGGGGGGAGGCGTGGGCTTGATCTGCGCGGACTTGTTGGCGGCGGCCTGGGCCCAGGGGGTGTCGGGATAGAATCTGGCCACGAAATTATAATAATACTGGGCAGGGCGCGGGCGGCCGATGCGGCCATAGAATTCGCCGGTCCTGTAATCCTTCTCGGCCAGCAAGTCCTCGATCTTCGTCAGGTAACTCAGCGCCTCATCCGTCCGCGGGTTGTTGGAGTACTTGGAAACGAAAGCCTTGAAACGCTGCCGGGATTCCAAGAGCGGCGTATCCTCATACGGCACGCCGCGGAAGCTGCGGTAATGTGCCAGCGCGGCCGTGAATTCCGCCCAGGATGTATCGTACTGTCCGGCAAACATTTCCACGTACCGGTCATAGGTCAGGGCGGCCTCGTTCCACTTCTTGTGCTTGAAATAGTACTCGCCCATGGTGGTAAGGCTCTCGGCCGCCAGTTGCGTGCCGCTGACGCGGGCGACGACCCGCTCCAGGATTTTCAGGCCCTCGCTCTGGGCGGGCAGGGGCAGAAAGCCCCACACCAGCCGCTTCTTGCCGGCCAGAAAGGCCTTGGCGATGTCGTACTCCCGATACGTCGCGCGGCGCACAAAATTGCCGCCGCCAAAGCGGGTGATCTGTTTTTCGAAGTAGTCGTAGGCCTGCCAGTACCTGCCGCGGTCCATCTCCGCCTGGCCGCGCAGATACATGGCCTCTTCGAGGCCGGGGTCGCGGGGGTGCTTTTCGATGAATTTATCCGCCAGATTGAGGGCATGTTTGGGCCGGTGATTGGCCAGTTCCTGGCGGATCTGCGCGAGCTGGGCGGCGGGCGTGCCCTTGGCCGGGGCGGAGGCAGCGGACCAATGGCCTTCGCCGAACTCCACTTGCTCGGCGTGGGCCTGGGCGCATAGCGCCAGCAGGATCGCGGGTAAAAGGGCCGGCAATATGACTGCCCGATATTTCAAATGAACAACCTCCGGTATTGTTGGGCGATTATAACTATCCTCGCGGCAGGGACAACCAAAGACCAAAATCCAAAATCCCAAAATCCAAATTCCAAACAAGACTTCGGGCAAGCTGTTCTTTTTGGAATTTGGTGCTTGGGATTTGTTTGGGATTTGGAATTTTGGGTTTCCAGAGGAGAGGCGCATCTTGCCATAATTCTCCACAGTTCGTAGCATTTCCATCAGTGAACCAACCGCTAGTTAGGAAGGCTGATAAATGTTCAGAACTTCAACGGCTCTGTGCAACATGCTGTTTCTGGCCGCCGCAGCCATGGCCCAAGCTCCGCAAAGCCAGAGTCAGCCGGCCTTGGCGCCCGCCACCTTGCCCGGTACATCCAACAATGCCGCGATCGGCTACTACCAGGCCATCGCGCTGATCCCTGAGAACCTGCCGGAAGGTCTTGATCCAAACCTCCTGGGCTATAACGCCAAAGTCGCCGACGTACTGGAAGCGGTGAAGAAACAGACTCAGAATAAGACTTCTGCTCCCTCGTGGGTTAAAGGCGTGCTATCGGACGAGGAGCAGAAGGATCGCGGTTCACGCGACGAGGATCTATTACTTTTCGCCCCTGCGGTGGAGGCCCTGCATAGGGGTTCATCCCGAAGCGATTGCGATTTTGGGCTGCCCATCGAGCCTAAACTCAATCTCAATCCCGCCGGCCTCGAAAAATTGAGCGCGGTGGCCAGTCACGCCGTCTTTCACGCCAGGACGCTCACCGGCCAGGGCAAACATGGCGAGGCGGTGATCGTCCTGGCCGACCTGGAACAGATGGGCATGCAGGTATCCGTGCACGCCGGCGTGAACATGGCCACCGCTATCGATATCCAAAAACGAACCTGCGTCGCCGTGAATCAGGAAATATCCACCTGGAAGAGCGTTCTGGATGGCCCAGCCGCGGGGTTGCTCACAAGCAGATTGGCGAAACTGAACGAACAACCCTTCGATGCATCCGCCTATTACATTGAGCGCGGCAACATGCTGAATCGCCGGCTGTCCGAACTGGTTGGCAACTGGTCCAAAAAGAACTTCATGGTTCGCAAGGATATGATAAATGCACTAGTTCTGATGATGCCGGCCCAGGGCCAGGCGCTGGAGACGTTCAGGAACAGCCTCACGGAAGACCTGAACGACGCACCCAACAAGGTGCACGCATGGATGCAGATAAATGAGGAACAATGCCGCAGGGCGGCGGAGCTGTGCAAACAGCCGTATGCGGCGGCGCTGCCGCAATGGACCGCGCTGGATAAGGAAGTCGATTCCCAGGTGGCCGACCTCATGAACACCGGCCGGAGCGCCAACCCGCTAGCCGCCATCAGTTCTAATAAGAGTGACATGGCGTTGTCAGCCACCTTGTGCAGCGCCACGATGCGCGCCCAGACGGTGGCCGCCGCGGCCATCACCGTGCAGCTTCGCACCAGGAAATATCCGCCCACTATCGCCGATCTGGCGGCGCCAGTGGCAAAGTTGGTCGGGCAGATTCAGTTGCCCAAGGACCCCTTTACGGGAGAGGACTTCAAGTACGAGCTGAAGAACGGCTGCCCGGTCATTCAGTCCTCCTGGACGCCGGCTGATCCTGAACTGGCAAAGAGAATGCCCGTCCTGGACCTGGATGTGATGATTCCCAAGCCCCCGCCCAAGGCGACTCAACCCGCCAGCGGGCCGGGCCGGTGATGCGCGACAAGGGATAACAAGGCTATCTGGCACAGCCGCCCTCGGCTGTGCCTTTTTTACGCGTTCCGCTGAAGTTCTCTGGAAAGCTGCTCCAGCATGGCGTTGAGCTGGCCATCCTGCTGCCTTAAAGCGTTCACCGTGCGGTTGGCGTGCAGCACCGTGGTGTGATCGCGCCCGCCGAAATAGCCGCCCACCTCTTCCAGGCTGTGCCGGGTGAGCTGGCGAGCCAAGTACATGCACACCTGGCGCGGGAAAACGATGGATTTATGGCGCTTGCGGCTCTGGAGATCGGCCAAGCGGATGTTGAACCGCTGCGTCACGGCCTCCAGGATCCGCTCGATGGTAATTTCCCGCTTGGTGGCCGCCGGTTCGGCGCCCAGCGCCTCCTGCGCCAGCGCCAGATCGATCGGCCGATCGTACACCCTGGACAGCATGGCCACCTTGGCGATGGCGCCTTCCAGCTCGCGCGGGTTGGAATCGATCGTGCCGGCGATGAAGCAGACGACATCCTCGCCCATCTCCAGTTTGCGCAGCTTGGCCTTCTTGCGCACGATGGCCACGCGCGTCTCATACCCGGGTTTATCGACGCGGGCCACCAGTCCCCAACTGAAGCGGCTGACCAGGCGATCCTCCAGGTCCTCGATTTCGGCCGGCCCGCGGTCGCTGGAGAGGATGATCTGCTTTTGCGTCTGGTACAGGGCATTGAAGGTGTGGAAAAATTCCTCCTGCGTCTGCTCGCGGCCGGAGAGGAATTGCACATCGTCGATGATCAACACATCCGAGTGGCGGTAACGGTAGCGAAACTCGTGCAGCTTGCCCTTCTCGACCCCCTCGATGAAGTGGTTGACGAAGGTCTCGCAACTGATCATGCAGTAGCGGCCGCCCTCCTTGCCCCCGCCGGATAACTGGTGACAGATGGCGTGCAACAGGTGCGTTTTGCCAAGTCCTACGTCGCCGTGGATGAAAAGCGGGTTATACGTCTTGCCCGGCGATTCGCACACGGCGATGCACGCCGCGTGCGCCAGCCGGTTGCACGGCCCGGTGACCAGATTCTCGAACGTGTACTCACCGTTCAGGGGATCAGGCGCGGCCGCTCCACTCTCCTCCTGCACCTCATCCGCCGCATCGACCTTCTGGGATATTACAGCGGCGGATGATTCGCCTTTTGCGGCGGTCTTTGAAACCGCCGCGCCGCCGGATAATTGGTCATCCTGGGATTTTTCCGCCTGCTCTTTGGCAGCGGACTGGAAAAGCACACCCACCAGTCGGCCTGTGGCCGCCTGCGCCGCTTCAGTAAACAGCCGCATAGCATGCTGCTGGAGGTATTTCTGCTGCGGCTGGCCTGGGGCCTGGATTTCCAGCAGCCCATGGTCCATGGACAGGGGTTCCAGCCGGTCAAACCACGAGCGAATGAGGTTGCCGCCGTGGGCCACCACGTGCTCGATGATGCGCTGCCACAGGTCGGCATCGACGCTGCCTTTGGCAGCAGCTTTGGCCTTGCCTGGAATGGAGGCGCGGCGGGTACGCCTCTGGGGCGGACTCGATTTCATATATTTTCCAAGCCCTCTACGGGCTGTTGTTTTTGTTTTTGTCTTCATCACCGGGCCGGTGGTACATCCGACTGCCAGGATGAACAGTTTTTTGTGCGCACTTGTCAACTTCAACAAGCCACGACCGCGGTCAATCCGTTGAAGAAGTGCTGCCGGGTACGGCTCCCACCGCGCCCTGCCGTCGGCCATATTCCACCCTTGCCCCCAAACACCGGCCGTGCGGCCGGCAGGCCAACGACGAACGAGTCAGACTCTAACCGCACTTAGCGCGGCTGTCAAATGCGTTTTCATCTTCTTCTTCGCGCATGGTGCGCGATCTTGCCCAACCTTGTGCCCGTAGTTCATAATTGGCTCCAGACGTTACCCCTGTAGAACTTGTGGAGATAGAAAATGAAAAAACCGGTGAAGTGGGTCCTGCGCATCATCCTGGGCATCGTGGTTCTGGTGCTCATCGTCCTCGTGCTGATGTTCGTTTTCGTAAACCAGATCGCCAGGCAGTCCATTCAGCGCGGCGGCACGTACGCCCTGGGCCAGAACACAACTGTCAGCGATGTCGGACTGCACCTGTTCAGCGGCCAGTTCGGCATGAACGGTTTGCAGGTGGCCAACCCCTCCGGCTACAAGGGCGATTATCTGATGCACACCGGCAAATTTGACCTGAAGGTCCAGGCCAAGTCGGTGCTTTCAGACACGGTGGTGGTCGATTCCTTCCTGCTGGATGGCCTGGATGTAAACGTTGAAAAGGACCTGAAGACATCGAACGTCCAGGTCGTCATGGATCACCTACAGAAGCTGGGTGGCCAGCCACAACCGGCGCCCTCGGCCCAGCAGCCCGCCCAGGCGGCCCCAGCAGCAGCCTTCGCCCGCGCAGCCTCAGCAGCAGCAGCAGCCGGGCAAGAAGGTGAAGGTTAACGACATCGTGATCCGCAACGTCAACGCCAAGTTTTACCTGATGGGCTCCCCGCCGGTGACCGTGCCTGTGCCTGAAATTCACCTGACCAACGTCTCCTCGGGCGGCGACAGCAATGGCATGACCGTCTCTCAGCTTACCAGCAAGATCTTCACGGCCATTATGAGCGCCGTGGTGGAGCAGGCCGGCAAGGTGGGCATACCTGTAGAGCAGCTTTCCGACATGAAGAATCAGATCGCCAACACCGCCGCATCCCTGGGCGGCAACACGCAGCAGCTTGTTCATCAGGCCACGGCCGACTTGCCGGGCACGCTGGAGAAAGTCAGCGGCGGCACGGTCCATCAGGCCGGCGAGCAACTGCAAGGCGTGAAGCAGGGAATCGGTGGACTTTGGGGCGGGAAGGCTCAGACCAAACCAGCTCAGTAAATTACAAAGTACAAATTACAAGTGACAAATTACAGAAAGAGGAACCTTGCTTCTCAATTTGTAATTTGTCCTCA
>CAWAWB010000024.1:0-58502 GCA_963785635.1 uncultured Phycisphaerales bacterium | reverse complement strand
CTGGGTCTCCGACCGTTCCCCAGGCCTCAAGCCTTCAGCCTCAGCCTGTGATACGTCTCCAGCGCCGAGGGGAAGGGAGCCAGGGCCCGCTCAAAAATGCCCAGCGTGTAGGCGATGGTCATGCCGTAATTGGCGATGGGCAGGCCCGCCGCGCGGCAGCGAATGATCCGCGACAGCATCTCGCGGCGGTTCCACATGCACGCCCCGCAATGGATCACGAGCTTATAAGGCGAAAGGTCCTCGGGGAAATCGTGGCCCTGCACGTGCATGAAATTCATGGCCCCGCCCACGTACTGCGTGAGCCAGCGGGGAATCTTCACGCGGCCGATGTCATCGCCGATGGGGTGATGGCTGCACGATTCCGCCACGAGTATGTTGTCGCCGGGTTTGAGCTTCTCGATAGCCAGCGCGCCTTCCACAAAGGCGGTAAGATCGCCCTTGGCGCGGGCGTACACGATGGAGAACGAGGTCAGCGGTACATCAGATGGCGTGTCGCCGGCGACTTTTAAAAAGCCCTGCGAATCTGTGATGACCAATGCCGGCGGCCTTCTTAATCTATCCAGCGCATCGCGCAGCTCGCGTTCCTTTACCACCATGCAATACGCATCGACATCCAGCGTGTCGCGGATGGCCTGCACCTGCGGCAAAATGAGCCGGCCCTTGGGCGCCTCCAGGTCGATGGGGACGACCATCATTACCAGCTCGCCCGCCCGCACCAGGTCGCCCACGATGGCGGGGGCGTTGATGAAGTCGTCCGGCGCGGCCTTGATCAAAGCCTCGCGAAGATCCAAGATGCCTTCGCCTTTGCAAGCCACCGTGCGAACTGTGGGGATTGTTTTAGTCTTTAGTTCTTTAAGGAGACCCGCATCGGGCGTGTCCAGATCCGCCTTGTTAAAAACAACGATGGCCGGGATTCTGCGGCCGGCCAGATCAGCCAGCATGGATTGTTCGAATTCGCCCCACTCGCCGCCGGGAGAGACGATGATGCCCACATCCGTGCGGTCGAAGATCTGCCGCGTGCGTTTGACGCGCAGCTCGCCCAGAAGGCCCACGTCATCGATGCCCGCGGTATCGATGAACAGCACCGGCCCAACCGGCAGAAGCTCCATGGGCTTTTCCACCGGGTCCGTGGTCGTGCCGGCGATCTCAGAAACGATGGAGACATCCTGCCGCGTCATCGCGTTCAAAAGCGAGCTCTTGCCCACGTTGCGCCGGCCGAAGATGCCGATGTGCAGGCGAAAACCTTTGGGGGTGCTATGCATCACTGCCTCAGATTGGGGATCGCGAATTGCGAACTGCGGATCGCGGGAACCACTTCCGGCTGTTTAATCCGCAATCCGAAATCCGCAATCCGAAATTTCCTGACTTCAAAAGTTACTTCTTCTTTAGCTCTGGTGCTGACGTTGGTGATCCTAACCTCGTCACCCGCTCCGGGCTGACCAGTTCATCGAACTGCTCAGCGGTCAGGATACCACGCTGGATGATGATATCGCGCACGGACTTTCCGCCCGCCGCCGCGTCCTTGGCCACCTCCTGCGCGGCCGTATATCCGATCACCTCCACCAGGGCCGTCACGGCCGCGGTGGATGAATGAACATGCTCCAGGGCACGCTGGCGGTTGGGGGTAATGCCTTCCACGCACAGGCGGCGAAAGATCGATGCCGCCGCGGCCAGAAGCTGGAGGCTTTCCAAAAGGCTATCGGCGATGAGCGGCAAAAACGCGTTGAGCTCCAGGGAGCCGAGACTGGCTGCCTGGGCGATGGCCAAGTCGTTGGCCATCACACGGATCGCCGCCTGCGTGACCGCCTCGGGGATCACCGGGTTCACCTTGCCCGGCATGATGGATGAGCCGGCCTGGCGGGCGGGCAGATTGATTTCCCCCAGCCCCGCCTGCGGGCCCGAGGCCAGCCAGCGAAGATCGGTGGCCACCTTCACCAGGTTCGTGGCCATGGCCTTTAGAATGCCGCTGACTTCCACGAAGGCATCGACGTTCTGCGTGGCCTCGACGAGGTTTTCGGCGCGGGCCAGACCCAGGCCCGTGATCTCGTGCAGGTGTTCGACCGCGCGGAAGATGAACCGCCGCGGGGAACCGAGCCCTGTGCCGATGGCCGTGCCGCCGAGATTTACGACGCGCAGCCGCTCCTCGCACTTGTAAATGCGCCAGCGGTCGCGGGCAAAGGCCTCGGCGTAGGCGGACATCTCGCGGCCCAGCGTGGTGAGCACGGCATCCTGCATCTGCGTGCGGCCGACCTTGACCACATCGCGGAGGGCCTTCTCCTGCACTTGAAATGCTTCCTGCAACGCGATCGTCTCGCGTTCCAACTCGCGGCAGCATGCGGATGGCCGCGACTTTGAGTGCGGTGGGATACGTGTCATTGGTGGACTGGTGCAGGTTGATGTCATCCAGCGGGCTGATCGTGGCGTAATCGCCCAGGGGTCTGCCCAGAATCTGGAGGGCGCGATTGGCCAGCACCTCATTCACGTTCATGTTCGTGGAGGTGCCGGCGCCGCCTTGGAGGGCATCCACCTTTATGTGCGAATCGAGCTGGCCCTCTGCCATCTCGGCGCAGGCCTGCTCGATGGCCTTGAATGTGGCCTCATCCCAGCGGCCCAGCTCGTGATTCGTGCGGGCGCAGGCGAGTTTCACCGCCCCGTACGCGCGGATAAGCTGCGGATGCACGGGCCGACCGCTGAGCGGGAAATTCTCCAGCGCACGCTCGGTGTAAATACCGTAAAGAGCGTCGGCGGGAACATCGCGTGTTCCCAGGAGATCATGTTCTGTTCGATAATCTTTCAAGCAGCTAAGTCCCAAACTACAAACTACAAACTACAAAGAAGCTCCAAACCACAATCGGGATGAACGTCGTTCTTAATTTGAAGTTTGCAGTTTGCAGTTTGTAGTTTTCTCAAAGGTAGAGGTCTCTTTCTTCGGTTTCCCTGATTCGTCTCAGTCTTTCCATCAATTCCATTTTGCTCTTTTGCACCGGCAGTTTGGCCACTTCCGCGGCGAGGAGCTTTTCGCCCGCCGCGCGGGTGGCGGGGGAGGCGTAATCGACGAGGTATTCCTCGAGCGTCGTCAGCGCGTTGGGGGTGCAGAGCTGCTGGATGAAGCCCGGGATGGCGAATTCCATGAACTGCTCGCCCGTGCGGCCCAGCCGGTAGCAGGAGGTGCAGAAGCTGGGAATGTAATCATCCTCGATCAGCTCGCGCATCACGGCATCCAGGCTGCGGATGTCGCCGAGCTGGAACTGCTCGCGCTCCATGGCCTGGGTGTCGCCGGCCTCTGTGTAGCCGCCAATCTCGATGCGGCTGCCCGCATCGATCTGCGAGATGCCAAATTCCATCACCTCTCGGCGCAGCTCGGCCGGCTCGCGGGCCGTCAGGATCATTCCGGTATACGGCACGCTCAGCCGCAGTATGGCGATGAGCCGCTTGAACGCAGCATCGCTCACCGCGTACTTGTCATCCAGCTCAACTCCGGCGGCGGGGCGAATGCGCGGGAAACTGATCGTGTGCGGCCCCACGCCGCAACGGTGCTGGAGGTACCGGGAATGGCTAACCAGCCCCAACACCTCGAATCGCCAATCGTGCAGGCCAAAGAGGGCGCCGATGCCCACATCATCACAGCCTGCATCCATCGCGCGGCTGAGCGCATCCAGCCGCCACAGGTAATCGCCCTTGCGCGTTCTGGCCGGGTGATACGCCGCGTACGCGCCGTGATGGTACGTCTCCATGAAGATCTGGTACGTCCCGATGCCGGCGTCCTTGATGATGCGGAATCCTTCCTCATCCATCGGCGCGGCGTTGATATTCACGCGGCGAATCTCGCCGTGGCCTTCGCGGGTCTCGTACACCTGGCGCACGCAATCGGCGATGTAGCGGGCATCGTAGCGCGGGTGCTCGCCGAAGACGAGGATCAGCCGCTTGTGACCGACGCGCTCCAGGGCCAAAACCTGCTGGCGGATTTCGTCATCGCTCAGCGTGCGGCGGATCTGCTCGGGATTGGAGCGGCGAAAGGCGCAGTACCCGCAGTCATTGACGCAATCATTGCCGATATAGAGCGGGGCGAAAAGGACGATCCGGTTGCCGTACACATCGCGTTTTAACTGCCGCGCGGCGGCGAAGATTTCCTCCACCAACTCGGGCTGCTCGGCGCGGAGCAGAATCGCCGTTTCCTCGACGGCCAGGGGCTGCTTGGCCATGCTCTTGGCGATGATCTCGCGCACCTGCGCGGGATCGGCGCGGCCGCCTTCCAGCAGGTTTGTGAGGCGGGCATCATCGACAAAATCCGTTGCCCGCGGGCTCATTTTCATTTCTGCCAAAGCACACATGCTACACCTGACTTACAACGTGGCATGGGCGTCTCGCCCATGAGTGTCACGGGCCTGGGGCCCGTGGCAAACAGCAGAAAACGACCAATGCACGGCCAAGATGGCCGTGCGACTCACGGGCAAGATGCCCGTGCTACGATGTCAGAATCACGCGCTGGCCATGGGCCCGCCAAAATCACTCCTGGCACTTTTCTTCAGCGTGACCGTAAAAGTCGTGCCGACATCTTCCTGGCTGGCTACCCTCACATCGCCGTCATACAGCGCGGCCAGTTTCTTCACGATGGAAAGCCCCAGACCACTGCCGACGATGCGGCGGGTCTTTTCGTTGCGGATGCGGCCAAATTCGGTAAACAGCTTGGCTACCTCGTCGGGGGCCATGCCGATGCCCGTGTCGGCCACGGCGATGGTGACCGCCTGGTCATCCGCCGCCACATCCAGCTTGACCGTGCCGGCGGGGCGGTTGTACTTGATGGCGTTGGAGATCAGGTTGTTAAAGATGATTACCAGCTCCTGCCTGTCAGCGGTAAGCTCGGCCTTCCGCACGGCCACGGCGATCTCTATCTGGGCCTCCTTGGCCTGCGCGGCGAAATTTTCCGCCATCTCCGCCGCCAGCGCCGCCACATCCACCTGCACCAGCTCGCGCTGCTTGAGGCCCGATTCGATCCGCGTCAAATCCAGCAGGTCCTGGATGAGCTTGCGCATTTCGGAGAGGCGCATCAGCGACCGGTCGAGCATCTTGTTATAGGCGGCCTCATCATCGCCGGCGGACTGGTCTCGGATGATTCGCAAATAACCTTCCACCGCGCTGATCGGAGCCTTCAGCTCGTGCGCCAGCACGGAGAGGAACTGGAAGCGGACCTGGCGTTTTTCTTCCGCCAGCCGCCGCGCTTCGCGCTGAAGGAGCAGGTGCTTGGCCGCCTTGCGCACCGCGCCTTCGAGCTCATCCGGCGTAAACGGTTTGGCCAAGAAGTCGTACGCGCCGCGTTTTGTCGCCGCCACGGCAGTATCCAACGAGGCGTAGGCGGTGATCATCACCGTCAGCACATCCTGCTTGCCATCGGCCAGGCGGGCCAGCACTTCCAGTCCGGACAGGCCCGGCAGCTTGTGATCCAAGAGCAGGATGTCGGGCGGCGTCCTGGCGATATATTCCAACGCGTGCTCGCCGGAGGGCGACTCGGCCACATCAAAGCGCACTTCGCCGCTGATCTCGTGGAGGTGGACGCTGAAATCCCGGAGCGCCCGCCGCACGCCTTGACGCATTCCGGGCTCATCGTCAACCACCAGGATTTGGAGGGAGTTATTCATCGCTAGTCCCCTCTGAATTCGTTGCGCAGGCAGGAGAGAATTTCAAATTACAAAGTACAAAGTACAAATTAAACGGCCGGAAAGAGCCGTAACTGCCAGAGCAAATCACGGGATTGTTCCGGTCTGTTAATTTGTAATTTGTAATTTGTACTTTGTAATTACACATCTTTTGGTTCCCTGCGCGGCAGCGTGATCAGGAACGTCGTGCCGGTCGGCCCGGCGGCCTTGTCGGCATTGGAAATCACATTAATGTCACCTTTATGCATTTTTACCACGCCGTATGCAACCGCCAGGCCTAATCCAGTTCCGATGCCCATCTGCTTGGTCGTGAAGAACGGCTCGAAGATCTTCGTCACATTCTCCCTGGGGATGCCTATGCCGGTGTCGCTGATGGAAATATCCACTTTGTCCTCATCGCCGGTGATGCGCACGGTGAGGCTGCCGCCTTTTTCCATGGCGGCCACGGCGTTGGTGAGGATGTTTGTGAGCACCTGGATCATCTGGTCCCCATCCAGATCCGCCTCATCATCCTCCTCCGACAGATCGACGGTAACCTGGAGGTTGATGAACTCCGGCACGTGTACGGCCCGCAGCGCCCGCTGAATCAAATGGTGCAGGCTCACCGGCTGCAAAACCACCTTGTTCTGGCGGGCAAAGTGCAGCAGGCCGGAGACGATCTTCTTGCACCGGTCCGCCTGCTCGGTGATCATGCCCAGGTCTTCGCGCAGGCCGGGCGTAAGCTGTCCCTCTTCCAGCAGCATGTGGGCGTACATGAGCACGACGCCCAGCGGGTTGTTCACCTCGTGCGCGATGCCCGCGGCCAGCTTGCCCATACCGGCCAGCTTTTCGGACTGCATCAGCGCCTCCTGCGCGCTGGCCAATTGCTTGTGCGATTCGGCCAGTTCAGTCACCGTGATGTTGCGCTGCTCGATGGTGTAGGGCAGGCACATTTCCGTCTCGGCCAGGCCGCTGAAGATGGCGATGGCGTGCTGGCGGCAGGTGTCGTAGCCGCAGGCGCCGCAGTTCAAGTGATCCTCGGGCGTCCTTTTGCCCATGCCGTGGAGGATGTGCTGCACCTCTTCCTCAAAGGGCACGCCCACGCGGACATCCTGCGCGGTATAGCCGCGGGAAAGATCCAGGTCGGCCAAGTCGTCCATTTCCTTCTGCCACGCCGCCTGGTCGAACATCGTCATCCGCTGGCGGACGTATTCCGCCACGCGGGAGCGGCGGAAAAACAGCGGCGTGTCGGGTGAAATGCCCGGGCCGGTGATGCAGCCGCGGCAGGCCAGGATTTCGAGCAGCCGCGCATCCAGGTCGCCGGTGTGGAATTCCTTGATGGCATCGATGAAATCGATGCGGCCATCGGCGGCCACCACCTGCTTTTCCAGCAGGTCCTCGTGAATATCGGCCGCCTGCAAGAGTCCGCGGCTGATGGAAAAGAGCGCGCCCGTGCCTGGGCGGGGGCCGTCAAAATCACCGGGGGAAATATTTTCGGCGCTTATGCTGGCCTGCTGAAACATCGCCCGCAGTTCCGGGAAGGTCAGCGCCGCATTTACGTCGCGGGCAACGTGGGCGTTCTCCGCCTCGCCTTTCTTGGCGATGCACGGGCCGATGAACACAACCTTGAGCCCGTTGCCCAGCCGGCGGCGCAGCAATCTGGCGATGGCCACCATGGGGGAAACGATGGGCGCCAGATGCTCCACCAGTTCCGGGAAATATTTTTCGACATACGCCACCACGGCCGGGCAACTGGTGGCGATGTAGCGCTTGCCGGGAGAATTTGCAACCAGACGGTGGTAGCGCTCGGCCACCAGGTCCGCGCCGAAGCTTACTTCATGCACGGAGGTGAACCCAAGGGCTCGCACCATGGCCACCAGCTTTTGCCAGGAGCACTCGGTGAACTCGGCGGGGAAGCTGGGGGCGATTACCGCCGCGACGGGCGTGCCTGATTTGAGTAACTGGCGAACCTGGTCGGTGCTGTCCAGGACCATCTTGGCCTTCTGGCTGCACACGCGCACGCAATTCCCGCAGCCGATGCACCGCTCGGCGACGACCTCCGCCTGGCCCTTGCCGATGCGGATGGCCTTGGCAGGGCACTCGCGCACGCACGTGTAGCACACGCGGCAGCGCTCTTTGACGGTCCCAACGAGATGGGCGGATGTGGCCATTCAACCTCTGTCTTCAAGTGTGGCCGGCAGCCTTTCAGATTGCGGATTTCGAATTGCGGATTGCGGATTGAACGACCGGAAACGGCCGGAACAGAAATGCGCGCCGGCGCCAGTCAAACCTAATTCGTGAGGCATAAGTGACATTTACTTCTCACAATCCGAAATCTGCAATCCGAAATCAGCAATTGAATTCAGTTCGGCGCCTTCTCAGCGAGCAATCGCGCCACTTCCTCGCGGATCTGCTCGGCCCGCACCGGCTTATCCAGGACGATGTCGGCCTTGATCCAGCTCCTGGCATCCTCATCCATCGTGGCGAACGACAGGCCCGTGGCCGCGGCCACCGAGGTCAGCAGGATCACCGGCACATCGCCATACAGCCGCTTCAGATGATGGGCCAGCACAAAGCCGCTGTCCTTCTGTTCCATCATCAAATCGAGGATGGCCAGGTCCGGCCGCGTGCTCAAAAGCAGGTCTTCGCCTTGCTTTTGGCTGTGGCCGGCGTAAACCTCGTAGCCCTCGCTCTTCAGCACGAAGGTCAGTTGCTCGATGATGTCGTCGTCGTCGTCCACAATTATGATCTTCGGTTTCGTGCTCATATTTGGCGGTCTTTCTTTTTCCAGTTAACTGGTTAACTCGTTAACCGGTTAATTGGAAAAGGCCGGATTACTCAACGGCCGTAACATTCCTATATCCTTGCTATCACTCCGGCTTCTTCGAGTTAACCAGTTAACCGATTAACCAATTAACCAGGAAAAGGACCGACTTTCCTCATTCGAGCGACGCCTGCGTTACAAGGGCACCTCCCGCTTGGCGTAGTGCGTGTGCAGCAGGTGGTGGCTCTTTTCGCCCAGCGGTTTGCCCAGGTATTCCTGGTACAGCCGCGTGATCCAGGGGTTGGAATGGCTGCACCGCCGCGGCTCATCCCGGTCGATCTTGTACAGGGCCTGCATGCGGGCCCGCACGGATTCCAGGTCCGCGCCAATGGGCTGGCCGCCGCCGTTAATGCAGCCGCCGGGGCAGGTCATCACTTCGATGAACTGGATGTCCTTGCGGCCGTTGCGGATTTCTTCCAGCAGGGCCCGGGCGTTGCCTAACCCGCTGACCACCGCCGCGCCGATATCGAGGCCGGCGATGGTGGCGTGCAGTTCCTTTGAACCCTTCATGCCGCGCAAAGGCTGGATCTTGGGGTCGGGCATTTCCGTGCCGGTGAGCATCCAGTAGGCGGTGCGGATGGCCGCTTCCATCACGCCGCCGGATGCGCCGAAAATCTTGCCGGCCGTGGTCCGCTCGCCGAAGGGCGTATCGGCCGCCTCGGGCTCCATGGCGGCCAGGTCCACGCCGAACATTCGCAGGAGCTGGCCGAGCTCGCGCGTGGTAAGGACGTAATCGACGTCGTTCACGTGGTCCGAACCCATCTCCGGCCGCTCGCACTCGAACTTCTTGGCCGTGCAGGGCATGATGGAAACGCTGACGATGTGGGCGGGGTCGATGGTCTCTCGCTCGGCGAAGAAGTTCTTGATGACCGCGCCCATCATCTGCTGCGGGCTCTTGCACGTGGACAGGTTCGGGATGAAATCGGGGTAGAACTGCTCCACGAACTTGATCCAGCCGGGTGAACAACTGGTCATCAAGGGCAGCACGCCCTTGTTGCTGATGCGCTGCACCAGCTCGGAGGCCTCTTCCATGATGGTCAGGTCGGCCGCGAAGGAGGTATCGAAGATGCGGTCGAAGCCCAGCCGCCGCAGGGCCGCCACCATTTTGCCATCCACATCCGTGCCGGCCTTGAGGCCGACTTCCTCGGCCAGGCTGACCGAAACCGCCGGGGCGTGCTGGACGACCACCAGCTTGGTCGGATCGGCCAGGGCCGCGATCACGGCGATCCAGGCTGGAATGCTCGGACAGCGCGCCGGTCGGGCAGACCAGGATGCACTGGCCGCAGTTGATGCAGCTTGAAAGGTTCAGGCCCGCATCGAACGCCGTGCCCACAAACGCGCGGCTGCCGCGAGCGATGAAATCGACCGCGGAGACGCCCTGGTATTCCTCGCACATGCGGACGCAGCGGCCGCACAGGATGCACTTGGCCGGGTCGCGGAGGATGGAGGGGCTGGAGACATCCAGTTCGCGCTTGCTCTTGGCGCCGCGATACAACCGCTGGCGGACGCCCAGGTCCATGGCCAGGTGCTGGAGTTCGCACTTGCCGCCGCGCGGGCAGTACAGGCAGTCATCGGGGTGGTTGGAGAGCAGCAGTTCCACGATCGTCCGCCGCGCTTCCAGCACGCGCGGGCTGCGCGTGCTGGATCTTCATGCCGTCGGTGATCGGGCTGGAGCAGGCCGTGACGAGCTGCCCCGTGCCTTCCACTTCGACCACGCACAGCCGGCAGGCGCCGGAAGGGGCCAGGCCGTCCATGTGGCACAGCGTGGGGACGTGAATGCCTTCCCGCCGCAGGGCCAGGAGAATCGTCTCACCCTGCTTGGCTTCGATTTTTCGGCCATCGGCTTCAAACGTAACCATTTTTCAACCTCTGTTTGCTCTTACCGTGCTGTGAGACCAGCACGTCTTCAATCCGCAATCCGAAATCCGCAATCCGCAATTACTTCGGTTGTGTAAAGTCCAGATCACACCTCAGGCACCGGCAGGCTTCCTTGACGGCCGCATGCTCGTGGATGCACAGTTCCACTTCGGCAAACCCGCCTCGCGCTCGATCACCGGCCGCTCGGGGGCCTTCACACGAACGGCGATTTCGTCGTCATCATCCGCATCGACCTTCACCGGCGCGACGTACACCGTCGGCAAAATCGCCTTGGACAGCACCCGCAGCGCCTTGCCGCGGACGAAGCGGTCGATCATCGTGGCGGCGTTCTTGCCCGCCCCGACGGCGGCGATCACCGTCGCCGGTCCGGTCACCGCGTCGCCGCCGGCGAACACGCCGGGACGGTCGGTTTGGAACGATTCGGCGTTGACCATCAACGTGCCCCAGCGGCTGCGGCCCAGGTTCTCCAGGCCTTCCGCTTCGGGCTCTTCGCTGATGGCCACGATGAGCGTGTCCAGCTCCACGTCGAACTCCGAACCGGGAATGGGCACGGGCTTCTGCCGTCCGGAGGCGTCGCGCTCGCCCAGGCCGTTGCGCTGGAACTGCACGCCGGCCAGCTTGCCGTCCTTCGTGTACACCTGGAGCGGGGCGACCAGTTCTTCCAGCTTGACGCCCTCGGCCAGCCCGGCCTCGACCTCCTCGGGGTAGGCGGGCATCTCATCGCGTGTGCGGCGGTAGAGGACGGTGACGCTGGTGACGCCCTTCTGGCGCAGGGCCGAGCGGGCGGCGTCCATGGCGGAGTTGCCGCCGCCGATGACGCCCACGCGGCCCTTGGCCAGGTCTTGACGTCGTGCAGGTTGTGCGCCTTGAGGAACTTCATGGAGGGGATGATGCCCTCGGCTTCCTCGCCGGGCAGGTCCAGCTTCTTGCTCTGATGCGCGCCGGTGGCGACATACACGGCCTTAAAGCCCTGCGCGAACAGATCGTCGATGCGTGAAATCGCGGCCCAGCGCCTGGTTGAAGCTGCAGCTCGATGTTCATGTTCAGCAGCGAGTCCATCTCGCGGCGGATCAAATCGCGCGGCAGTCGGTACGCCGGGATGGCCGACAATCGAGCATGCCGCCGGGCTGCGCTTCCTTCTCAAAGATGGTCACGCGGTGGCCCATCAGCGACAGGTAGTGCGCGGCCGTCAGGCCGGAAGGCCCCGCGCCGATCACGCGATGCGGGCGGCATCCGGGCCTGCCGGCTGGGCCTGCGGGTTGCCCACGTTGCGGGTTCACGCGGTCCACGACGAACCGCTTGAGCAGGCGCATGGCCACGGCTTCGCCGCCGGTCGCGCCCGCGCGGCAGGCCGCTTCGCAGGGATGGTGGCAGACGCGGGCGCAGGCCGAGGGGAACGGGTTGGCCTGCCGGATGACCCGGTAGGCCTCCTCGTACTCGCCGCGGGCGATGTGCGCCACGTACCGCCAGACCTCGGTGCCGACGGGGCAGGCGTTCTGGCAGGGCGCGCCCACCAGTTCCTTGCAGGCGCCGGCCGGGCAGCGCCGCTCGAACACGTGCGCCTCGTACTCGTCGCGGAACCACTTGAGCGTGCTGAGCACGGGGTTGGGCGCGGTCTGGCCCAGGCCGCACAGGCTGGTGGCCTTGATCGTCTCGGCCAGCTTCTGCAGGTACATGATGCCCTGGAAGCGCAGCAGGGCGTCGATCGTCCTCCTCCTGCCGCCGCGGCGCGGGTGATCGGCCTGGAGGATCTCCAGCATCCGCCGCGTGCCTTCGCGGCAGGGAATGCACTTGCCGCAGCTCTCGCGTCTGGATGAACTCCATGAAGAACTTGGCGACGTCGACCATGCAGGTGGTCTCGTCCACCACCACCAGGCCGCCGGAGCCCATGATCGTGCCGAAGTTCTTGAGCGCCTCGTAATCGGTGGGGATGTCCAGGTGCGGCTCGGGGACGCAGCCGCCGGAGGGGCCGCCGATCTGCACGGCCTTGTACGCCTTGCCGTTGGGAATGCCGCCGCCGATGTCGAAGACGACCTGGCGCAGCGTGGTGCCCATGGGCACTTCCACCAGGCCCGTGCGGCGCACCATGCCGGAGAGGGCGAAGACCTTGGTGCCCTTGCTCGCCCTCGGTGCCCATCGGCGGCGTACCACTCCGCGCCGTGCTCGAGGATCAGCGGCAGGTTGGCCAGCGTCTCCACGTTGTTGATGACCGTGGGCTTGCCGAACAGGCCCTTGACCGCCGGGAACGGCGGGCGCGGCCGCGGCATGCCGCGCCGGCCTTCGATGCTGTGGATCAGCGCGGTTTCCTCGCCGCAGACGAACGCGCCGGCGCCCATCTTGATGATGATTTCCAGGTCGAAGCCGCTGTCCAGGATGTTGTCGCCCGAGAGGCCGTACTGCGCGGGCCTGGACGATGGCCTGCTTGCAGCCGCGTGATGGCCAGCGGGTATTCGGCGCGGATGTAGATGTACGCCTTGGTGGCGCCGATGGCGTAGGCGGCGATGACCATGCCTTCCAGCAGGCGGTGCGGATCGCTCTCGCCCACGGCGCGGTCCATGAACGCGCCGGGGTCGCCTTCGTCGGCGTTGCAGATCAGGTACTTCTGCGTCGGCCTGCGGTCGCGCGGGCGAACTTCCACTTCTTGCCCGTGGGGAAGCCGCCGCCGCCGCGGCCGCGCAGGCCGCTGCTTCGACCAGGTCGCAGACTTCCTCGGGCGTCATCGTGCCGCAGCACCTTGGCCAGCGCCGAGTAGCCGCCCCGGGCGATGTACTCGTCGATGCTGCCCGGGTCGATCATGCCGCTGTTGGCCAGCACCACGCGGCGCTGCGTGGCCAGGAACGGATGCTCGTCCAGATAGGGCACGTTCGCCCAAGGTTTTATGTTGGCATCGTGGCGGAACTGGCCCAGAACCATCTTTTCCGGCGTTTGGCCTTTGTCCAGCACGGCGGTCAGCAGGGATTGGACCTTCTCGGCCATGACGTTGCCGAAGCTGACGCGCGTGCGGCCGGGCAGCTGCACGTCGACAGCGGCTCTTCGGAGCACAGGCCGATGCAGCCGACCTCCAGGACATCCGCCTCGATCTTCTTTGAGGCGATGAACTTCTTGACCGCCTCCAGGGTCTTGCCCGCGCCGCGCCCAGGCCGCAGGTGCCCGTGCCGATGAAGATCACCGGCCTGGCCACATCGGTGCGGCGCAGCGCCGCCAGGTGAGAATCGATCTCCGCCTGGCCCGACAGCTTGGTCGCCGCCAAGGGCCCGGCGGGAATCCATGAAAGCAGCCCGGCTGAGACGGGCCGCGGGCCGACCCAGCAACGGTCAAAAGAAGTCGCACTCGTGGGGGAGCTAGTTGTATTAACGTCTGGCATTGCTCGTTTCCTGTTGACGGCATTCTTGAATGATCTTCGTGAGCTTGCGCGGCGTGACCTTGGCGTAGAACTCGCCGTTGACGGAGACCACCGGCGACAAGTCCGCAGGCGCCCATGCAGGCCACGACTTCCAGGCTGAACGTGCCATCGCGGGTGGTCTGGCCGGGATTGATCTTCAGCTCCTTGATCATCGCATCCAGCACCGCGGCCGAGCCTTTGACGTGGCAGGCGGTGCCGCGGCAGACCTGAACGTGGTACCTGCCCGGCGGATTGAAGCGGAACTGGTTGTAGAACGTGGCCACGCCGTAGATCTTGCTGGTCGGCAGATTCAGGTGCTTGCCGATGCGCATGATCGCGGCCTTGGAAAGAAACCCGCAGGCCCCCTGGACCTCCTGGAGTATGGGGATAAGCGTCTCTCTCCCCGCGCCGGGATGCCGCTGGAGGATCGGTTCAATGTCTACCTCAACCATCGTTGCCATCCTTCGTCTTTGTCACGTGGCACGGGCATCTTGCCCGTGAGTTGCACGCGGCGTCTCGCCCGTGCATAAAACTCTTTCTGCCTCGCCACGGGTCGGAGGCCCGTAGAAGGGCGCCCAAACGCGATACATCGCGTTTGGGACCCAACTCGAGGGCGAGACGCCCATGCTACTTCCGCAGAAAAAAAAGGCCAGCCTTCCGGAGGAAAATCGTTTCCTCGCAAGATGAGAGGAAACTTGTGCTTTTCCTCACAGGCGGCCGACCCGCGCGACTCTCGATTATCGAGAGTCGAGGTACGGCTCCTTCTTTATCGGGCGTTTTTGATCGCAGCTTGCGAACTTCAACGCCCTCAGCGTTGTGACTTAATTAACGCTGTGAAACAATTCACAGACTATTTTATACAGCTCACGAGCAGAATCGTCAACATTCCTGTTGTGGAAGCCGCGAGAATACATGCTTTGGTGGGCGATCTGCACAAAACGGATCTTCTTGCCGCGCAGTCGGTTAAATTGGGTATCGAGATACCTATTTTGTGGCATGGTTGTGAAGATCAGATAGCGTAAGACTTTTACAGATAATAAGTTGCAAGAAAACCGGGGCGATTATTAAGAATTCTCGGATTCAATCGCCGTTATGGCAAGAATGCCCCATCATCTTGCTCGCGCACCTGCGGAAATTCCGCAGGTGCGCGGCTGCAACTGAGAGAGCATGTCCTGCGTTGAGAAATCAGGGCCAGATTTCCAGTCCAAAGCCCACGTGGTGAAATTCACCACGTGAAACAACTGTCGCAATTGGACAAATGTGCGGCTGCCGTCATTGAGAAACATCATTTCCTTCGGCGCGAGTGTAAACGGTTTACACTCGCGCAAAAGCAATCAAGCATTCGCAGCAGCAGGTCCGATAAATCAGTAGCCATGGAAGGTGCTAGATATAACCCTGCGCTTCTGGACCTGATCACCAAAACGCCCGGCGCGGCGGCGGTACGCAACCTCGTGTGGGCGCTGGAGAAAAGCGATGGCGACGTGCAGGCCGCCGTCCTGCGCGGCCTTTTGGCCAAGCCCGATGTGGCCTTGCGTGATCATATCGCCAACATGCTGCCGGCGCTTCACGAACCGGCCAGGGCCGCGCTGTGCCGCGAGCCAGGGCTCCTGGAGCCGCTGGCGCGCGCGGGACTGGCCTCCAAGGATGCATCCATAAGGCATTCGGTGGTTGAGCTCCTGGATGAGGCCTGCCAGCCCAACTCTGCCTACATATTGATCGCGGCCATTAACGACGCCCAGGAACTGCTGCGCAAGCGCGCAGGAAAGGTGCTGTGCAAGATCATCAAGAGCTGTGCGTGTGATCCGGAAGCAACCGCCGCGCATTTGCGGCCGGCCGTCGCCGCGGCCATGTCTACATATCGCGTGCACCAGATCCAGGAGGTCTTGCAGGCTGCGATTTTGCTGGGCTTCCAGTGTCCGCAGGAAGTTTTCGATCAGTTGGATAGTCCTGTCAGTCGTCTGGCCGGCCCCTTGATGGCGGCCATGCGTGACATGGATAGCGCGGACACCGCGGGTTTTCTGCTGTCCTGCCTGCAATACAGCTACCTTGGGCAAAGCGCCCGCTCTTTCATCGCCCGCTGCGACTGGCGGGGGCTGGCCGCCCTGGGCCGACACGAGCACTGGCTGAGTCTGAAACCTGTCACTGAATCCCTGGCCGGCATCCGCAATCTCCGCGCCGTCTCGGATGATCCGCAGGGGTTGATTGAATTGCCGGCCGATCAGCAGGGCGGCGCCTTGCGTCTGGCCATGGCCTGCGGCATTGCCCGCAAATTCAAGGACACGCTGCTGACGCTGGCGCTTTCCGGCGAGCCGGCTCTGGCGCAGGCGGCCATGCCCTTTGTGTTCGCCCAGCGCCCGGATGAGTCGCAGATGCTGCTGATGGCCCTGCACAGCCGTTCCAAGGAGGTGCAGTCGCTGGCCGCGTCCAAGATCATTTCCGGCGCGCCGGATAGCACGCTGACCCAGCATCTGCTGGAGGTGATGCCGCAACTGGATGAATCCATCCGCGGCATGGTCGGCCAGTACGTGGCCATAGGCGGCTTCGACCGATACTGGAAGAGCTACAACCGGCTGGACATCGACACTCGCCAGCGTGCCGGCTCGGCGCTGCTCAAGCTGGATGGCCGCCTGGCGGATCATCTGGCCGCGCGGCTGATGGGCCGAGATGTCAGCGAGCAGCACCAGGCCGTGCAGATGGTGCGGCAGTTGAACATGGTGGATCGGTTCGGCAATATTCTCTGCCAGCTTGCGCGGCATGCCAACAAGAACGTGCGCTCTGCCGCGGTGGCGGCGCTGATGCTCGTAAAGACGTTTGACGCCCGCTCCACGCTGGCGCCTGCCTGCACGATGAAGATTCGCGCGTACAGGCCAACGCGGTGGAGGCCCTGGCGGCGCAGGGCGGCGATCCGTCGATCGTGCTGGACAAGCTGGACACTTGCGATCAGCGCACGCGTGCCAATGTGATCAAGTGGCTCATCGAAAGTGGCCATCCTCAGGGCCGCCCCGCGCTGGCGGCCATGCTCGGCGACACGCGCGCCGCGCATCGCATCAGCGCGCTGTGGGTCGTGAAGGTGTTGCGGTACGGGCCGGCGGCCACAATTCTCGATCAACTCGCCGCGCGCGACGGGGATCCCAAGGTGCGTGCGCGGGCCGCGACGATTCGCCGCCTGCTGCAAATCAACCAGCCGCAGGAGGTGGCCGTATGATGGCCGCGGTGTTATGTGCCGTGACGAAATCGCTCGCGCAGCTTTGGCAAACTGCCGCGCCTGCCGTCGCAGCATTCGGCACGGGGGATGACCCGGGAGGAAAAGGCAATCTTGAGGCCCTGGGCAAGGCGTTCGGCGCCGTCAGCAAATCGTTCAGCACTGAAGGGCGCGGTTCGCCCGCCGTATTGCTGATTGTTTTCGGCGCGGCGGTGGCGACGCTGAGCATATTTGCCGTGTGGCGCTGGCAGCAGCAGATTGTCCGCGAGCCCTCATCGGCGGCGCTGCTGAAAATGGCCTGCGACCAGCTTCGCCTGTCATCGGCGCAGCGGCAGTTCCTGTGGCTGCTGGGAAAAACCGGTGGGCTTGAGCCGGCCATTGCGCTGGCCTCGCCGCAGTTGCTCACGGGCATGGTTCATCAGGCGGAGCAGGCGGGGCTGGAATTGTCGCCTGCGCGTACCCTCCAGATCGGGCAGATTCTCGATATAGTTTCGGCCGCCAGCACTGAGCCGAAATGAATTGCGGATTGCGAATTGCGGATTGCGGATTATTACACCAGCAGCACTCAATTTGATAACGGCAGAGTCTCTCAAATAGGCCTCACGCTGAATAGCCTGTAGGACTTGCCACGAGTTTTCAATTCGCAATTGGCAATTCGCAATTGACAATCCCCCCGGGGGGGCTGGCATCGCCTCTATCCAAAAAGTATGCTATAGGAGTGTAAGCTGGTGTGGATGGGGCTTACAAAGATTGGCCGCCAAGGGATTGGCTCCAAGCGATGGTGCAAGGATTGAACAGGCCGCGACCGTACCACGCACTATTGTCCATGGTTCGCACAGATGTACCGAAGTGCAAAGGCCAAAAGCTGTTCCCATCGGTAGTAATTCCCAATAGCAAACGCCGCGGGCCCGATGATGAGAAAATCGCGGCCGCGAAAGCTGGAGTTGTAGGGTATGTTCGATAGCCGGAGCGACCTTTCTTCCCGTATTGCACGGTATACGCTGGCTGTTGCGCTGGTGGCGGCGGCCATGCTTGTGCGCGCCGCCATCGAGTATCTCGTGGGCAGGGGCCTGCCGACATATATCACGTTTTACCCGGCCGTGATGGCCGTGGCCGTCCTGGCCGGTTTTGGGCCCGGCCTGCTGGCTACTGTGACCACAGTGCTGGTGGTGGATCTGCTGGTTCTTGAGCCGGGGACACTGCTCACGTTCGGCCCGCCCGTTGAAGCCATCGGCGTGGCCTTTTTCTTCGGCATGGGCGTCTTCATGAGCGTCGTCGCCGAACTCTATCGCCGCGCGCACCTCCGCCGCGTTCGGGCGGAGCGTGAATTGCTGGCGCACCAGGAACATTTGCAGGAAATGGTCGCGGAGCGCACCAGCCAGTTGGATCAGGCCAATCAGTCTTTGACCGAAGAAAGAGAAGCCCTGCGCCGGCAGCGCCAGTGGCTGAAAGTCACCTTGACCAGCATCGGCGACGCCGTGCTGGCAACCGACACCCAGGCTTGCATTACATTTTTAAATCCCGTCGCCCAGGAACTGACCGGCTGGGATGAAAGCGCGGCCATGGGGCGGCCCATTCAGGAAATCTTCCGAATCGTGAACGAGGTAACCGGGGAGCCGGCCGACGATATCATCAGCCGCGTGCTGCGTGAGGGGAATGTGGTGGGGCTGGCCAATCACACATCGCTGGTGCACCGGCAGGGGCGCCTGGTGCCCATTGAAGACAGTGCCGCGCCGATCAAGGACTCCGATGGCAAGGTGACGGGTGTGGTGCTGGTTTTTCATGATGTAACCGAGAAGCGCCGCGCCCAGGACGCCCTGCGCGACAGCGAGCAGCGCGTGCGAGCCAAGCTCCAGTCCATACTTTCACCCGAGGGCGACGTCGGCAACCTGGAGTTGGGGGACATCATCGACGCCAAACAGGTCCAGGCGCTGATGGATGAATTCTACAGGCTGACGAAGTTCCCCAGCGCCATCATCGATCTGAAGGGCGAGGTGCTGGTGGGGGTCGGCTGGCAGCAGATCTGCACGCAATTCCACCGGACCGATCCGCGAACCTGCAAGTTCTGCATCGAAAGCGATACGGAACTTACGGCCGGTGTGCCGGCGGGGCAATTCAAGCTCTATAAGTGCAAGAACGGCATGTGGGACATCGTCACGCCCCTCGTTATCGGCGGCAAGCACACGGGCAACCTGTTCTCCGGGCAGTTCTTCTTCGAGGATGAGCCGGTGGATTACGAGTTCTTCCGCCGGCAGGCGCGGTTGTACGGGTTCGACGAAAAGGAGTACCTGGCCGCACTGGACCGCGTCCCGCGCATGAGCCGCGAAATGGTGGATGCCGGGATGTCGTTCTACCTGAAGCTGGCCGGCGCGCTCTCGCAGCTCAGCTACAACAACCTGAAGCTGGCCCGCTACCTCGCCGAGCGCGAGGCCATGACTTTATCGCTGAGACAGAGCCAGGAAGAGCTGCTGGCCGTGAACAAGACGCTCAAGGCCATGCACGGCTCCAGCCAGGCCATGCTCCGCGCGGCCGATGAAAAGCAGTACCTGACAGAAGTTTGCCGGCTTATCGTGGAAGACTGCGGCCACTCGATGGTGTGGGTAGGCTGGGCCCAGGAGGATGAGGCAAAATCCATCAAGCCTGCGGCCTGGGCCGGCTTTGAGGACGGCTATCTGGAGGCCCTGAATCTCACTTGGGCCGATACCCAGCGCGGCCGCGGGCCTACGGGCAAGGCCATCCGCACCGGCAAAGTGGAAATGTGTACGAACATGCTGGTCGATCCGGAGTTCGCGCCGTGGCGGGAGCAGGCAATCAAGCGCGGCTACGCTTCTTCCATCGTCTTTCCGCTCAACGTCAACGACATCCGCGGCGCGATTACGATTTACTCCCATGAGAGCGACCCCTTCTCCGGCTCGGAAGTGATGCTGCTGTCGGGTCTGGCGGATGACCTGGCGTACGGCATTACCACCTTGCGGCTGCGAGAGGCCCATGCCAGCGCCGAAGAATCCCTGCGGCAAAGCGAAGCGGCCCTGCGCAAATCGGTCGAGGAGCTGCGCCGCTCCAACCAGGAACTGGAGCAGTTCGCCTACATTACCAGCCATGACCTCCAGGAGCCGTTGCGACAGGTGAGCGGTTTCGTACAACTGCTGCGGGACCGCTATAAAGAAAAACTTGATGACCAGGCGGGTCAGTTCATGCAGTTCGTGGTGGACGGCACCGCGAGAATGAGCAATCTGATCAAGGACCTGCTCTCCTATTCGCGCGTGGCGCGCGGGATGCCCGCCGCCAGGAAATGTCCTGCGAGCACGCCCTGGAGGCGGCGCTGGCGAACCTGAAATCCACCATCCAGGATAGCGGCGCATCAATTACCCACAATAAATTGCCGAAGATTGTTGCTGACCCGACCCGCATGACCCAGTTGTTCCAGAACCTGCTGGGCAACGCTATCAAGTTCCGCAAGGAGGCGCAGCGCCGCGGGTGGAAGTGGGCTGTAGAAAACAGGGACGGCAATGGCTGTTTTCAGTCAAGGATAACGGCATCGGGATTGACCCTCAGTATCACGAGAAGGTGTTCCTGATCTTCCAGAGGCTGCACGGACACCAAGAGTACGAAGGCACGGGCATCGGCCTGGCGATCTGCAAGAAAATCGTCGAACAGCATGGCGGAAGGATCTGGATCGAGTCCCAGGCGGGCCAGGGAGCGACGTTTTACTTTACGCTACCCCAGGAGACGGTTGTATGAGCGGTCTTTCAATACTGCTGGTGGAAGACAACCTGGCGGATGTGGTGTTTTTCCGCGAGGCGATGCACGCCACGGGCCTGCGTGCCAGCGTGGAATGGATCGGCAACGGCGAGGACGCCATGAAATACCTGCGCCGCCGAGGAGAATATGCCAATGCGCGTCGCCCCGACGTCCTCGTGCTGGACCTGAACGTGCCCATGAAGAACGGGCAGGAGGTCCTGGCGGAGATGGCCGCCGATTCCGGCCTGTCGCGGATCCCTGTGGCCGTTCTGACCACGTCGATATCCGAAACACATGTCGTATCTTCATATACTCCCGGACTTTGCACTTACTTTGTCAAGACGGATCAGTTCGACCGCCTTCAGGATATTGTGCGGCAGATCGCTTCGCATGCCGCCACTGGCACATAAGAGCGAACCTATGGGAGATCAAAGCATCGGCGGCAATGGAAAAGAGTGACTGGCCTCCAGGTGCGAAATTTTGCGCAATCTGAACCTATTTTTAGCCGGATAATGATTGCCATTCCGGATAAGCGGATTTAGAATATCGGCCATAGCATCTTTAAGCCGCTGTGGTTAGACAATATTCAATATTTCCTACCCAATATGTGATAAATGGGCGAGACCGTACGAAACATCCTGGTAATCGAAGATAACCCGGCGGATGCGGTGCTGCTGGCTGAGCACCTGCGAGGCACCGGCATTTTCTTAGTTATTTTCACCGCGTCCACGCTGGGGGAAGGCCTAAAGCTGGCCCGGGAAAACAAGTTCAACCTGGTGCTGCTGGACTTGAGTTTGCCGGATAGCCGGGGTCTCGACACCGTGCGCAAGGCGGTAAGCGCCTTGCCGGGTGTGCCGGTGGTCGTGCTGACGGGGCTGGAGGATGAGGAAATCGGCCTGGACGCCCTGCGGTTAGGGGCCCAGGACTATCTGGTAAAAGGCCGCCTTACGGCCGACTCCATCACCCGCTCGGCCAGGTACGCCATTGAGCGCCACCGCGTCCTCCAGGACCTGCGCGAAGCCCGCGACCACCTGGAAGAGAAGGTGAAGGAGCGCACCGCCGAGCTGGCCAAGGCGCTGGAATCGCTTCAGGATGAATCGCGGGAGCGAATAGCCGCGCAGAAGGAACTCCGCGAGGCGGAGGTGGAAGTCTTGCGGGCGACGGAGCGCGAGCAGCGGCGCATCGGCCGCGATCTGCACGACAGCATCCAGGGCACGCTGGCCGGCATCGACCTGATGCTGACGGCGCAGGTGCAGGCGATGGCCGTAGGCAATTGCGACTGTATCTCGATAAGCAAAAAGCTCACCGATATCTCCGGCCTCCTGCGCCAGGCGATCCGCCAGACGCGCGGGCTTTCCCGTGGATTATGCCCGCTGGAACTGGCCGGCACGGGCCTGCCGGAGGCGCTGGATCTGGCCGCGCAAACGGTCAAGTCGCTGTTCTACGTGGATTGCAGTTTCCGTGCGCATGGGGATGTGGCCATCGCCGAGGAGATCGTCGCCAGCCAGGTATATTACATCGTGCAGGAGGCCATGACCAACAGCCTCAAGCATGCCAAGTGCAAGAAGATCGACATCCGCCTGGAGAGGGATGGGGACGGCATAACCGCGATCATCGAGGATGACGGTACGGGCATCCCCTCGCTGGAGGAGCGGCGGGAGGGGCTGGGCTTGACCACGATGAACTACCGCGCCCGGATGATCGGCGGTAAAATCGCGGTGGAGCGCGGCAATACCCACGGCACGCGCATCACGTTGACATTCCCCGCAGCCGGCAAAAACCTGATGGGCGAAGTCGAGCCCAACGGCAAGGATGTCCCGGTCAAAGAGAAAAACTTCCTGCGCGGGTAAGATTGATAAGTAGCACGGGCGTCTCGCCCGTGTGTCGCAGGAGCATCTTGCTCCTGCTCTTCGTTGGAAAGAGGCAACGAACTAATGCACGGGCGAGACGCCCGTGCCACTCATGGGCAAGATGCCCATGCTACGAAAAGCCTCACACCACCCGCAAGACCCCGATCACCACGCCCTGAATCTGGCAGTTTTTCACGAGAATGGGCTCAAACGCCGGGTTGGCCGGCTGAAGGCGAATGCCATCCCGCTCGCGATAGAAGCGTTTCAGCGTCGCCTCGCCGTCTTCCAGCAGGGCGACCACCGTTTCGCCGTTGCGGGCGGTGTTGCGGCGTTCGCAGACCACGTAATCCCCGTCGCAGATATGATCATCGATCATGCTGCTGCCGGTCACCTGGAGCAGGAACGTCGTGCTGCCTTCGCGGGTGAACACCTCTTCCAGATCGACGTGCTGCTGGTCTTCGATGGCCTCGATGGGCAAACCCGCGGCAATGCGCCCGGCCAGGGGCAACCGCGTGGCGCGGACATCCGGAAAGTTCGCCTTAGGCGACACCTGCAAAGAGCGGGCGCTGTGCTTGGTGCCGCGCACCAGCAGGGATTTTCTTTCGAGCACTCCGACGTGTTCGAACACGGTTACCTTGGTCAGCCCCAGGGCGTCGCCGATCTCCTGCAACGTCGGGGAATAGCCATGCCTGCTGCGAAAATCGCGGATGAAGGTCAGGATCTGCATCTGTCGCGGCGTCAGCGTGGCGGCCAGTTCGTGCTTCTTGGGCATGGGCGTAAACCTCATTAGTGAAGCAATATCCTCTCGGCACTGCATCCTGCGTGCCGGCTGTCATCGGTTCCGTATGTGGCACGGCCGTATGTGGCACGGCCGCCCTCGGCCGTGAATTATCATCGCGCTGGGCCACCAGGGCGGTCGGCTGCGGCGAGACCACAGATGCCACTTTTGCCGTCGGCTGCGAGTCCTTCTTTAAGGACCGCCGCGCTGCCGCGGCCTTCTCACCAAATATCAGATCCACCAGCGGCTCGGGCCCAATATGGACCAAGGGCAACTTGCCGCCGCGAACAAGCTGGACCAGCTCTCCGGCGATGTCCGCCGCCTGCCCATTGATCTGGGCAATTTCCCTGTTCAGGCTCGCCGAACCGATTGATTCAGCCGTTGCGGAACCTATCCAACTGGTTCCGCGGCCTGTCTTTACCCGGCTTAGGCCCGCCGGCCACGCCCGCACATACTTTCCGCCAGGTCCTGTCAGAAGGGCGGGCAGAACGCTGTTTAAGCCGGTTTTCCGTATGGCCGCCGCCGCTCGATGTTCTATATTTGTTAGCATATCGTAGCCTAACATCGACCGAACGTCAAGCGGATCTAGAGAAATTTTTATAAGGTTTTTGCCCCTCAAAGTTGAGGTTCAGCCAGCGCCGAGGCCTATCGTGTCCCACCAGATGCCCAGGAGGAGCCTCTCTCGTGGAATTCGTGAGTATCTTGTGTTTAAGTGTATTTATACAAATAAGATATAGGATCCCACGAGGGCAAATTTCTCGTGAGTATCTTGACCTTCGTGAGAATCTTAATTCCTCAGACTCAGCGCCGGGGCTGGAATCCTTCCCCCAAAGCGGACAAATCTTCCGCTGGCGCCCACATTTCGAATGGGCATCACGGGGGCCGAACCGAACAGCCCGCCGAACTCGACCACATCGCCAGGTTTGGCCCCCGGCACTGGGATCAGCCGCGCGGCGGTCGTCTTATTGTTAATCACGCCGATGGCCATCTCATCCGCGATAATCGCGGCGATCGTTTCCGCCGGCGTGTCGCCGGGGATCAAAACCATATCCAGGCCCACCGAGCACACGCTGGTCATCGCCTCCAGCCGCTCCAGCGACAAATGACCCGCGCCCGCCGCGGCGGCCAGGGCCGCATCCTCGCACACAGGCAGGAACGCCCCGGAAAGCCCGCCCACGCTGGAGGAGGCGAACGCGCCGCCTTTTTTCACGGCATCATTCATCATGGCCACAAGTGCCGTAGACCCGGGCGCGCCGATCTTATCCAAGCCCAGGATCTGAAGGATCTCGCCGATGCTGTCGCCGACCTGCGGCGTGGGGGCCAGGCTCAAATCGACGATTCCCAGCGGAATCCCCAGAAGCTGCGAGACCTCGCGGCCGATAAGTTCGCCCACACGCGTGACGCGAAAGGCGGTGATCTTGATCTCCTCCGCCAGGTCCCCCAGCGTCAGGTCCGGTTCGATCTCGATGCGCCGCTTCAGCGCGCTCGACACGACCCCCGGCCCCGAGACGCCCACATTCAGCACCGCTTCGGGTTCGCCCGCCCCTAAATACGCCCCGGCCATGAAAGGGTTATCTTCGGGAATATTGGCGAAGACGACCAGCTTGGCGCAGCCAAAGCCGCGCTGGGCGCTGGTGGCCTGGGCGATCTCGAGAATCCGCTGGCCCATGCGGCGGATGGCGTTCATGTTGATGCCCGCCCGCGTCGTGGCCACGTTCACCGAGGCGCACACTCGCTTGGTCTGGCTCAGCACGGCGGGCAGCGCATCGATCACCACTTCATCGCCCGCGGCAATGCCTTTGTGTACCAGCGCCGTAAACCCGCCCACCAGATCGATATTCACCGCCGCGGCGGCCTCATCCAGCGTGCGGGCCAGTTCCAGCGCCGTGCCCGCCCCGTGCCCGGCCAATAGCGACGCGGCGGGGGAGATGGCCAGCCGCTTATTCGTCACGCGGATGCCGTACTTCAGCGCCAACCTGGTCGCAGGTTTCCACGAGGCGACTGGCGCGTGTGCGAATCTTCTGCGCCACCTTCTTGCACATGAGCTCGCCGTCGTGGCTGGCGCAGTCATCGAGGTTGAGGCCCAGCGTTACCGTGCGCACATCCAGGTGCTCCGCGTGCAACATGCGGATCGTGGAGAGTATTTCGTCCGTCTGAAGCATTTTGTTTTCCCTGGTCCAAGAAGAAGAGAACCACAAAGATCACAAAGGGCACAAAGAAAGACTATGAGAGTAAAGACGGGAGAAAAAAGCAATGTGAAGAGGAGAGTCCGGCTGTAATTTGTAACTTGTAATTTGTCCTTTGTACTTCAAATGCTCGGAATGCAACTTTTGCGCTATCTTACAAGACCAGGCCCCCAGCCTACTGGTGCATCGTCCCATCCAGCGTCGTGAGCTTGAGAATCGCGTTCTGGTCGTCACCCGGCCCCGGCGGCGTGTACGTCCCCACGTGCCCATCCCAGTGCGCCGCGGCGGAATAACATAATTGAAATTCGTCGTATTGAAACAAGGTGGGGGACACACCACCCGGCGGAAAGGTCTTGTTCAATGCATAAAAAAAGGGCCAATTCTTTATTGACAGCAACCCCATGCTCCGCATATGTTTTTGCCCCGGTGTCGCAGCCGAGCCTGATGGTGCGGCTGAGGCTGCCGGATGTGGCTTTCACGTTACAAGACGGGGATGTTTTCGTCGGTAACAAGACATCTACGGTCGATTGTGTGATGTCCCTGTTTACGCAGAAAGATTTTATGAGCGGCTTATGCGCTATTGACGACTGGCCTTCGCAAAAACCCGGCATGGGATTTGAAGGTTTTGCCGAGAACATCGCGGAAATAATCCGCCGGTGCCTCAATGCGCCTTTGACGATAGGGGTCTTTGGCGGTTATGGCAGCGGCAAAACTACTTTGATGAAAGCCATTTCCAAGCGACTTGAAGAAAACGCAGACACCAAGCCAATTTGTCTTTGGTTCCATGCCTGGAGATACGACCAGGAGCCGCACCTGTTCCTGCCGTTCCTGGCTAAGCTTGCCAGGGATAAACGCATCTGCCCAGATGAGACTTTTTCGCAGTCAGTGACGACGGCGTTCAGATCCTTCATCTACGGGCTGTCCCTGAAGTTTCCTATCGTAGATCTCTCCGCGAAAGATGCGCTTGAGCGTGAGAAGGAATTGACGGAGGAAGCCGCTCCGGATATCGAGCGATTCTCCAGCGGTTTCCAGGATGTTCCTGAAGCTTTGGAAAAGCTGACAAAAAAAACCGACGGCTCACAGCGCAAGATTGTGGTGTTCATCGACGACCTGGACCGGTGCTGCCCCGATCGCGCCTTCGCGTTGCTTGAAGCCTTAAAGGCTTTCACGGATATTCCCGGCTTCATATACGTGCTGGGGCTGGATCCCCGGGCCATAGCCACGTATGTCACGCACAAGTATGGCACTGACTTTGTGAACCCGCGGGAATACCTGGAAAAAATAATTCAGGTGTCTTTCAGTATCCCCAGTCCCACCACGGAGCAGATGCGGCAAATGGCGGGCAAGCTCCTTGTGGATTTGAAGGAGAAGCTCAAGGAAGACCCGCCATGGATCAAAGCCCTCGAGGAAGCCATGAAGACAGGCGCACAATGGATGCCGGCTAATCTGCGGCAGGCAAAGCGCATCCTCAACAGCTACCAACTGCTGCACGGGCTCTTTCTGGCGGACGGCCCCGAGGTGGACAAGCCGTTATTAGGTCTGCTTATAATCCAGGCCCGCTGGCCAAACGCCTTTTGGGTTTTCCAGAAGTATCGTAAGGAGTTTAACACAACCATCCAAGCCATTCTGGCAAAACGGGAACGTCAGCAGATGAGAGTATTTGTGCACAATGCTGCAATCCTGGAAATCAGGGACGACGAAGCTTTCGAAGAGGTATATTCATGGACACGGGAGGACGCATCTCCTGAGACTATCAGTGCGCTTTTGGCTGTGATGGGTTGGCCCATCGATGTCGAGGCGGAAGTAAAACGTCAGCAGCAGGCAAAGGAATAAAGAGAATTGCGATGGATGCACCGTTACTAGCCTTTCCATTTGTTAAGAAGCAGGTAGACTTCCACCTGACACAGCTGTGTGACCAACACGACCGTCAAGACGGATACTGTGGTTTCGCGAATCTCTCCGCCCACTTACTGTGCTATGCCTTAATAGCAATGAGGCTTCCGGAATTCTTAACTCGCCTCAAGTTATTCGAGGAAGCGGTTGCAATCCTGGAATCAGAAGTATTGGATGATAAACTTGCCACCACTAGCAGCAGCCGCGGCGTTCAGAAAGCTGCGGGCGAGCTATCGGAAGTCTTGAAATCACAAGCGATTTTTCTGGACCAGACCCGCCCAATTGAAAGATCTGCCGCCCATTGAGCAACTGCAAGAACTTCTGGAGAAGGTCCAGGGGCAATGTGATCCAAAAAAGATTGCCCCGGTGGCAGGTAAAGACAGTCGTGTCAAAGCCTTGGCAGAAACATGGGAAGCTCTTCGAATTGTTCAGGGTCTCTTGACGAGATTAGAACACGTCGGATTTCATCCCACACAAGCGTGGGAGCATTTGATGGCTATTCGCTCGAAGCACCTGGATACCAAATTGGACGGCGTGGCTGTGGGAGAGCTGTGGGAGAAACTACAGGGCGAGGTTTTGGCCGCAATGGATGCATCGGATATATGGTGATGGAAGTTGAAGGGTCGACGCAAGATGTAAGCACTGAAGATGAAAGGTGTTAACGTGTTTTGGTTGCGCCAGTTTCATGGCCGGGGCCTTGTGCGCCGGCGCTTACGGCGGTATGTATCATATAATTCATTTATCTCGGGGAACCTAATGTCGGGCTTGGATAGGAACGCTGCACAAATTAATAACTGGGCGGAAGAGTCAATATTCCGCCCCTGTTTTGCCGATATAACTATGGGTACAAAAGGATGTTAGGAACTTGAGTAGAATCGACAATACCTTCGAATATGACCAGCTCTGGCGAGAGTTGATGGGCAAGGAAGACTCCCACTGGGAAGAGCTTGACCTTGTGCTGTGGCGGTCACAGGCCGCCGCGGAAGAGAAACAAAAACGCGTTAAACAAATACTGAAATGTCGCGAGGACGACATTCATTCTTTCTTTTTTAAGGTGCTACCGGGAGCTTCCAGTAAGCGGCGAACGGAGTTTGTTGAGGAATTGAGTAAGCGCAGCGATGTTTTAATAGATTTAGTTCAACTGAAGACACCGCTCACCGAAAAGCAGAAATCCGTCCCCGAATTAGCTCTTGGTGCATGCCCCGAACTCCAAGAGCTGCAGAATGTGGAGAAAAAATCCTGGGCTTGTGGATTATTGCCACTTGAACTGCTCAAGGTGGAGACGCGCGGCACGATGGATCGCGTCCGGCAGTTGAAATCTAAATTGGCCGGACTTCACTCCGGTGCGGGAAAATAACATTCCATGTCTCCCTCCGACACTTCTCAGAAAAACGATGGAAGAATTTCGTTCCATGACTATATCGTAACCGTATGTTTCCTGGATGCCGAGTGGACGCGCCAGAGAACCAATCAGCCTGGTAAGGATCAACCTGCACATATTACTCCGCGACAGACGTCTCTCAGCGAGACTGTCGCATATAGTTTCTCCCCGTTTCTTGATGTTCAACGCGATTACACGACAAAGTGCTGCAAGTACCGCGATGACATAAATCGCAATTATGAGTTGTATGGCGCTGTCAGGGACAGGCGCGGTCAAGGCAGCGGAATAGTAAGGGATACGTGTGAATCACTGCAGGGCTTTCTGTTTAATCCCGCGTTTTATTTTCCTTTTGGCCACGCGGACGTAATGGCGGTAACTCTTTTAGATGATTTTGATCCTTTTCATGCCATCACCGCGCATGCCAAAACGACGGTTGAAGACGCCTGCTTGGGGTTCTGTCCGACCCTCAGCAGCCTCGGCTTGTCCGCTGAAAGCAAGTTGTTTGTCGAGCTGCATGACTTCTTCGGCATGAAGCACCAGCCTGTAAAGCGGGATGATGGCCAGTATGAACCTTCGACCTATAGCTTCCAGCAGCAAATGCCTCTGCTGGCCTTCACGCGGTATCGCATGGATGGGCTGGCGGCATTAAGCGGTGGAATTCTGTTTCAGCAGAATCTGTACAAGGCGATGGCAAAAAGGGTTGAGGAAACAGTTGACAGCCTGCGGGCTTACGCTTGCCTGCCCCAGGCGCAAATGCTTATGCACCCGCAGCACGTTGACAATTGCCGCGTCGCCTTTCTCGATCTGCAGGGGCCAGAGGAGATAGGCACATTTATCTTTTGCCAGAATTATTCAGTTGCCATGTCTCTTGTGTGCTCAATTAGGTCGCTTACGCTGGAGGATGTTCTTAAGATTGATGAGACTGGACAGTTGAAAAGAACCTTAAGATTGAGTCCTCTTTACAAGAAGGTGTCACAAGTCGCTGGACAAGCATTGGATTCTACTCTCTCCAGTCACGTCTTCAGATGGACGGAATCATCCGTTGCAGTGGCTTCTGAAGCGTTTCTCGACAAGGCCTTTCCACATTGCGATGGTCTGGCTGCCGCAACGTCGGGTTTCCAAATCTCCCCCGGCCATCGCTTGCGCGCGAGCGCGGCGTTCAGTCGAATCCACTGCTGCCCGAGAATCCGGCCAAGGAGCCTTTTCCTCAAGTACATAGATACGATGTCGGTACCGTCGATCTTACACATCAAATCAAGCCGTCCAACTCGGAGCCAGAGGACTTTGTTCCACTCAAATCGGTGCTTCAGACAGTCAAATCCAACATCAGTCTGTTTTTCTCAGGAAGTGCGAGATGGCGGGCATGGCAGGGACATAATGGACATTGCCACGCATCTTGTTATTCCTGTTCCAGATGTGCCGGCTGAATGTTGTAGCGTGAGAAAATGGCCGCCTCGCAACGACATTCCGCCCGAACATACGGACATTCTCACGCAGTTGCTTCCCGATTTGCGGCGGCTTCTGTGTTACGCGCCAGTGAAAGAGATTCAAGGATCAAAGACAAAAGCTGGCCGACTGAATCTTGAACGCCTCAACACGCTTCCGCGACAGTGCGGAGTTCCAGTAGCGCTGCGCCGAACGATAGACCACCTGTACCAGGAATTTGCCTCTCTGCTGGCTGATTCGTCAATGTTCGATTTTGTCATAGATCTCTATGACGTCTTTGCGACGCTGCATGCCGTTCTGACGGAGCACCTGCTTAAGGCCAGGTGTCGGGAGACAGGCAGATCGCCGGAGGCGCCTTTTGGACCCCTTGATCAATCGCGTATTGAGCAGCTGGCGATGCTGGCCGGGGCAATACAGAACGCTCTAGCGCACAGGACGGTGAAGGTTTATCCTCAATCTAGAATACGCGACATGGCCACAGATTTTCGCGGGGGGCTCAACCAGGTTTTGCTGGCCGCGGATGCGGTTGCCAAGGCAAGCCTGGGCCTGCTTCGCAAACACACGCTGGTCGAGCGTCAGGGATCGGGACGTGAAAGAGTCGGTGTAACCACAAACGTCAGCTCCGTTCCGGGGGCGGGATGTTACGTTTTGAAACTCGGTACTGAAGATGACGCAACCCTTGGATTCTACGAGGTCGACGTTCCACATGTCCTGCATCCTCCAAGCTACTGCGATTATCTTCATGAGTCCTTTCATCTCGTCTTCGATGCTTTCGATTATCAGAGCTCCGGTCGCAAGGACCAATCGCTTCAGTTTCTGGGGACGGTGGGCTCGGATCGGGCCTCCGAGATTTTCGCCAACCTGATGGTATTAATTCTGCTGTTCGAAGGAGATAAGGACAATTTTGTTCGATATCAGGTGTGCAACTATTCCAATAGCGCAAGTCAGCGCCACTGATGAACTCAGCGACAGCCTTATAAAGTTTAATGAAGCCTTTTTGCGCGTCTTTATGGCCGCTGAAGCGGTGGAATTGGTCGACGGCAAACATATCAGTTTGCGCCAGTCATGGCCCGATTGTGAGACCGCGCGCGGCCGATATGAAGCTTTTGTGCACAAGTTCGGCAAACTTTTCAGGGACTATGAGCATGCATGCCAGGGCGGGCGTGAAACCATCGTTTGTTCATTCATGACCGAGCAGTTCGCCGATCTGTATTCCTCCATTACTTCATACATCGGCAACATTTGCCAGCGAGCGGAACATGTGTACACCAAGTTTCAAGAAGATGTATCCAGCAAGAGCGAGGCGGGACTTTCCGTTGAAAGAACGGATTTAAGAGAGGCGATTGCCCAGGGCATGCAGGCTGGATCGCCGCTTATCCGGGCAATGCTGGTTCCGGAAAAAGCCGAATCCTCGCAAGACGGGCGGTTCGTCGGCGAGGAACCTGGACCCGAGCCACTGGCTGTGGTCTGCGGCGTGCTGCACGAGTATCTAAGGTTGCTTGAGGGAATTGAAAATTATTCCGTGCACTTGCGACGTAAAGGTGAGAATTGCATAGTCGACTATCCCGATGAAGGGCTGCCGTGGTTCGGGCTGCAACTTGACTGGGGCACATCCGCCTTCTTCTGTCCGGTGCCTTCCATCAGAAGATGGAGGCTCAGGAGGGAGATTGTCCTGCTCAAGAGTTTCTGGGACATATCTTTGGCATCGCGCGGCCGCAGACTTTGGGAAATGATAACCGCAAACTGGCCGGAAACTTCCGTTGAAGCAAACGCTGATCCTGCAAGGTGACGATGCTTGAGATTTCACCCTTGGTTTTTCGCTATCGTGCCAGTCCCGAGCGCGGCAAGCGCAACTGGTTCGTCGCCACAAAAACATTCTCATGGTGCAAGCGCACGGTATGGCCGATCTCCGCGGCCAGGTTTTCGAGGTCCGCCTGGAGCATGCGGATATCCCACTTATGCGGGATGCGCACCTGGCCGAGCAGCAGGAACTGGCCATCGGCCACCGTGCCATACAGGTCGCTGATGTTGATGCCCTTGCCGGCCAGATAGTGGCTGAAGCGGAACACCACGCCCGCCTGGTCGGGTCCGAAGGCGGTGATCACGAAGGTGTCCCCGGGTTCACTCTCCGGGACCATCTCGCCCGGCTCGTACGGCCGCAAATGGATGTGTACGCCGGCCTGCGTCGTGTGGGATGCCTTGCGCGAAGGCGCCGTGCGGTCCGCCGCGTCCGAGATCGCGCGGACGAACTGCTCCTCCGGCAAGAGCTTGGGGAAACTGACCACCATGATCAGCGTGAAGTATTCGCCCAGCACCGTCTGGCTGCACGTGTCGATGGAGCCGGCGAAATCCACCACGGCCTTGGAAATGGCAGCGACAATGCCCGGCCGGTCCTTGGCCACCACATTGAGCACGTAGGCCTGTGAAAAATGAGTGTGCATGGGGGAATCATACTTCGGCTGCGCACGTAAGCAATGGGGGAAGCACATAGCAACTGAATTGCCGATTTTCGATTTTCGATTTGCGATTTGAAGAAGGCAATGTTTCCGGGGTGCCACGGCCGTCGGCGGCCGTGCGCAAGATCTTCATGGGGAGAGGAAGGTTCCCCGGAAGCCAAGGAAACCTACTTTCCCCTTGATGGCACAATGCACGGCCGCCGACGGCCGTGGCACCCTTCCCTTTTCAAATCGCAAATGGCGATTGACATCCAGCGTCGCCGCGCGTAGTTTCGCCGCGATAATGTTGTAGGGCTCGGTGTTAGGCCGGCCTGGTTGGATAATTTGTGCACCCCGAGAGAAACCATGAAAATCTTCGTTGTTAACTGCGGCTCAAGTTCCCTCAAGTACAAGCTCCTTTCGATGACCCAGCAGAAGGTTTTGGCTTCGGGTCTGGTTGAGCGAATTGGCCAGGATGATGCCCGCCTGCACCACCGCGTGGGCCAGGGCGATATCCAGCTTTCCGATATCGACGCCCCCGACCACGACGCGGCCATCGCCCACGTGCTGGAAAAACTCGTCGAACCCGGTGGCGCAATCAAGACCGTCCGCGAGATCGTGGGCGTCGGCCATCGCGTCGTACACGCCGGCGAGAAGTATGCCGATTCCGTGCTGATCACCGATGAAGTGATCCGCGTGATCGAGGACTATTTCGACCTGTCCCCGCTGCACAATCCGCCCAACCTCACCGGCATTCGCGCGGCCATGAAGGCCATGCCCGATGTCCCGCACGTGGCGGTTTTCGACACGGCCTTCTTCGCCACCATGCCCAAGCGCGCGTGGATGTACGCGGTGCCCCTGGAATGGTACGAGAAGCACCGCATCCGCAAGTACGGCTTCCACGGCACCTCGCACCGCTACGTGACCCATCAGGCGGCCAGGCTGCTCAATAAGCCCGTGGACCAGGTGAATCTGATCACCTGCCACCTGGGCAACGGCTGCTCCATGACGGCTGTCGCCGGCGGCAAGGCGGTGGAACATTCCATGGGCATGACCCCGCTGGCGGGCCTGGTGATGGGGACGCGCAGCGGCGATATCGACCCGGCGATTATTTTTTACATGCTTTCCAAGGGCATATCGGCCGACCAGCTCAATAGCCAGCTCAACAAGTCCAGCGGCCTGTTGGGCGTCTCGGGCGTGAGCAACGACATGCGCGACTGCGAGGCCGCCGCCGCCAAGGGCGACGAGCGGGCCAAGCTGGCGCTGGAACTGTTCCGCTATCGCATCATTCGCTACATCGGTTCGTACCACGCGGTGCTGCCGCGGCTGGATGCGATCGTCTTCACCGGCGGCATCGGCGAGAATAGCGTGATGACCCGCCGCGCGGTGTGCCACGGGCTTTCATCTCTGGGCGTCGTCATGGATGAAGCGGCCAACGAGAAGACCCGCCGCGGGGCGGAGGGCGTAATCACCACCCCTGAATCGAAGATTCCCGTCTGGGTCGTGCCGACGGATGAGGAACTGATGATCGCCCGCGACACGCTGAAGATCGTGACGGGGAAGTAGGGCAGGACGTGGTGAAATTCACCACGTGAATTCAGTATTGTTGCTCGGAAATCGAATCGACTGTCCCAATTGGGCAGTCGGTTTTTTTCTGGAGCCGGGGGGGCGAACTCCACAATCGTGCGAAATTGGGCAAGATAGGTAAGATGGGTAATTCCAAGAGCCCTGCCTCCGTGAACGCTTGCGCACCTTGCGCATCTTGCGCACCTTAGGCAAAAAGCCCAATAAAACGGATGGATTTTGAAGATGCGCAAGGTGCGCAAATCAAATCTGCTTGCGCACCTTGCTCCGATATTTCCGATTTATCGCTAATGTCACCCACGCGTAACTGATAAATTTTTTCAGTTGCCCAGGACTCAGTTGGGCAATTTGCCCAACAGACCCTCAAATGGCCACCGCGAAGGAGTATCAACTGCGCAATTTGCGCAGTTGAGATGACACGTTCAAAACTGCATTTTCTGCATAATTTCGTGGATTTTTTCCATAGACAGAAAGGCTTATCGCGCGTAGAGTAGCGCGCCATATCGGGTCCGAAGGAATGGACTCCCAAGGAGCAAGACCATGCGCACGGAAGTGAAAATTGGCATTGCTGTTTGTTTTGTATTGGTCCTGTTTGTGGTCGGCTATGTCGCCTTCAACGGCGGCAAGGGCGGCCCGGCAGAAAAATCCCCCGCCGCAAAAACCGCCCAGAACTCGCGCCCGGGCCTGGCACTGCCTCACGGAGCAGCCCCCGCGCCGGTAGCGCCGCACCCCGGAGCATTGCCCGCGCCGGCGCCCACGCCTTCGGCAGGTAATATGTCACCGATTATGCCGGCGCTCGCGCCGGCCGTTCCTTCCGGTCCTGGCGGCTTGCCCGCCGTGGCCGCCGCGCCGGCGTCGCAGCCGGCCACTAGGCCGGCGGCGGTGGCATCCGGGCTGCCCAGGCTGGATCCGTTGTCCTTCGCGCCCAGCACGCAGCCGGCGATTTCGCGCACGCCCGTACTGACGGCCATGGAGCCGGCCGCCATGACCACCGCCGCGCCGATGTCTTCGGTTGCGGGCAAGCCGGCGGGGATGGACACGCTCTCCAAGATGTTCAGCGGCCTGACGCCCGCCGGGGCATCGTCCGGCGCATCCACTTCCAGCGGCTCAGGGCGGACCTACACCATCGCCAGCGGCGACACGCTGTGGTCCATCGCCACCAAGCAGTGCGGCGGGGCGGGTCAGACTCGATGCGATTCGCAAGGCCAATCCGGGCATGAGCGACAAGCTCCAGGTTGGGCAGAAGATCAACCTGCCCGCCTCTTCCGCCAGCGTGGCATCATCGTCCGGTTCGTCGGCGCCGTCCATGACGGCCCTGGCGGCCAAGACGGCCGCGCCCGGCGCGGGCCAGACGACCTACATGGTGAAGGCCGGCGACAATCCTTCGAGCATTGCCGCGCATGAGCTCGGGGATGCGAAGTACGCCTCGGCGATCCTGGCGGCTAATCCCGGGCTTGTAGCGACGAGCATGCACGTGGGCCAGCAGATTATCCTGCCGTCCAAGAGCGGCGCGGCGGCGATTTCCTCGGCAGTGTCGGCGTCCGGTTCACATGCTTCCGGCACGGGCGCCACGGCCAACCGTTCGACCGTCTCCACCGCTTCGCTGACGGCGCCCGCGGTTCGTTCCACCGCCTCGGTTTCGATCCCCGATGGCAAACCGGACTTTAGTGTGAGATAATCTGAGCAGTTCGAATAGTCATTCTGGCGGCGGCATCCGGGGTTGCCGCCGCCTGGCAGTAAAAGTCGCGCCCGCCATCCAACATGGACGGCGGGTTTTTTATTCAGGCTATAGGCTGTAGGCTGTGGGCTGTAGGGGCATTGCAGAAAACTGGTTCCCTATTCAGAGGTCCATTTCAGCAGAGTCCTTGCGACCGTATCCCTACAGTCTACAGCCTACAGTCTTCAGCCTTATCTATTGAGTGGACCTCCTCCAATCCGTATCATGATGGTCCAAGGGAAGTTGCCAGACATGCCGCGATCCCTCCCGCGCGGCGGCGGGCTAAGCCTGCCTCCGCGGCGACAATATGAGCTCCTGAAAGTCCAGAGGCAAAAGAGGCACACAGGCCGCCAAGGCCAGTGTGCAAATGAGGGTTGTATGAAACCACATGCCATCGCTCTTGCGGCGCTGATTCTCGTAGCCGGTTGCGGCGGACACAGAAAGGCTCCGGCCACCGCGACCGCCCCCGCTCTTAAATCACCTTACGCCAAGGCAATGGACGGCGTCATCGGCAACTACGCCACGTTCATGGGCGGCGGCGATACCGTCCTGCGCGGCTACGGGCTGGTGGTGGGCCTTGGGGATAAGGGCGCCGGCGCGGCCCCGCATGAGATCATCCGCCGCATCAACGCCCAGGCGCAGCGCTACGGCCTTGGCCGCTCCTCCACCAACACCGAGGATATCACGGTTGACCGGCTCATCCACGACCGTGACACCTCCGTCGCCGTGGTCAGCGCCGAGATTCCTCCCGGCACGCCCTCGGGCGCGCCTGTGGATGCCTTCATCACCGTGCCGCCGGGCGTCCCGACTTCCAGCCTGGAGGGCGGAACGCTATACATCACTCCGCTGACGCGGGTGCAGGCGGAAGGGGCGGTCGTAAAAGAGGGCCAGGACATGGCCACGGTCAAGGGCGAGGTGTTCGTCAATCCGTTCGCCGCTTCCAGTTCCGATAAGCCCGAAGAATCCCGCCTCCAGGAAGGCCGCGTTATCGGCGGCTGCACCTCGCTGGAGCAGCGGCCCATCCGCCTGGTCCTTCATCATGCCGATTATGGACTGGCCCAGTCGATGCAGGATTCCATCAACGATGTTTTCCCCGCGGCGCCGCGTGTGGCCAACGCGATGACGCCGTCCATGCTGGAGATTCACATCCCGCGGACGTACGTCCGCGATTACGATCATTTCCTCCAGCTCCTGCTGCACGTGCCGGTCTCGCGCAACGGCATTCAGCACGAACTGAAGGCCCGCCAATTGGCCGACCAGATCGTCCAGCCCGAGGCGCCGTATGGCGCCATCTCGCTCATCTGGGAGGCCATGGGCCGCCAGGTGTGGCCGGTAATCCGTCCCCTGTATACCGATAAGAATCCCTCCGTGTCCTTCTACGCCGCCCGCGCCGGCCTGCGCCAGGGCGACGGCCAAGCGCTCCAGGTGATGATCTTCGCCGCCAAGGATGCGGGCAACCCGCACCGCATGGAGGCCGTCGATGAACTGGGCAAGTCCATCGAGATGGAAGCCCTGACCACGCTGAAGGCGCTGCTGGATAGCGACGACAATACCGTGCGCGTGGCGGCGTACGAGGCTATCGCCGCCGGCGGCCTGCCCGGCGGGATCGAGCGAATCTCCATCGACGGCCATTTTGACCTCGATATCGTGCCGAGCAAGGGCAAATTCATCATCTATGCCACGCAGTTCCGCCATCCGCGCATTGCGCTGATCGGCGAGGGAATGCAGGTTGCCAAGCCGATGTTCTTTGCCGCCGCGGACGATACCGCCACGCTGCTGGCCCACCCCGGTGATGAGACCCTGTGCGTGTACCGCCGCGTCGGGCCCAACAAAACCCTCAGCGACCAGATGCACGTGCCGTTCGATGTAAAGAGCCTGGTCAATGTGCTGGGCACGCGGCCGCGCAAGGAGAAGGATAGTACCTACTACGGCCTGGGGCTGACGTATTCCCAGGTGGTGGGCGTGCTGTACCAGCTTTGCCGCGAAGGCACACAAAAGCAGATACCCGCTGAATTTATCTTGCAGCAGGCGCGTCCGGCGGACAGAATCTACGCTGGTCCGGAGCATATCAGCCGGCCGGATACGACCGGCGGGAAGTGATGGACAGGCTGTAGGCTGTAGCTCCTGGCCGAAGGTCTGATCTGAGTTTGCCTGTGGCGCCGTGATGTGATGATTTTGCTTTCGTACCGGCAGTTGAACTGCCGATGTTTTTAACAAGGCGTGGCTTTAAGGCAGGAGTGGTTTTTCCCGCCGTTCCTAACAGTCTACAGCCTAAAGCCTACAGCCTGGCAGGGCATGGAGGCCCGCGAATACATGAGACTGCGACGTCTGGTCCTCTCGGGGTTCAAGAGTTTCTGCGATCGCACCGAATTCGTCTTTGATGACGGGATCACCTGCGTGGTCGGTCCCAACGGGTGCGGCAAATCCAACATCCTCGACGCGGTGAAATGGGTGCTCGGCGAGCAATCTGCCAAGAGCCTGCGCGGCAGCGAGATGATGGACGTCATCTTCAACGGCTGCTCCAGCCGCAAGGCCAGCGGCATGTCCGAGGTGACGTTGGAGTTCGACAACAGCTCGGGCACGCTGCGCACGGAGATTCCGCCCTCCAGCATATCCCATCCGGAAATCGTCTCCGTCACACGCAAGCTGTACCGCAGCGGCGAGAGCGAGTACCTCATCAACGGCCAGCCGTCGCGCCTGCGCGACATCCGCGAGATGTTCATGGATACGGGCATCGGCCGCTCGGCCTACAGCATGATCGAGCAGGGCCGCGTGGCCGAACTTTTGCAGGCCAACCCGGCCGACCGGCGCATCATCTTTGAAGAGGCGGCCGGCATCTCCAAGTACAAGGCCCGCAAGAAAGAGGCCGAGCGCAAGCTGGAACGCGTGGAACAGAACCTGCTCCGCGCCAACGATATCCTGGCCGAGGTGCAAAAGCGGCTGCGCTCCATCAAGGTGCAGGCCGGCAAGGCCCGCAGCTACCAGACATACGTGCAGCGGCTCAAGGAAATGCGCGGCCTGTATAGCCTGGCCCAGTACCACAACCTGCGCGGCGAGCGCACCAAGGCCCAGGCCGAACTGGATCAACTGAACGACCGCGGCGCGGCGGTGAGCGCCAAGATTTCGCAACTGGAGGCCAACCAGGTCTCCGCCGCGGCGGAACTGGCACACCTGGAGAAACAGGCCCGGCAAACCGATGCGGATATCGCCGCTATCTCCGGCCAGATCACCGCCTGCCAGGAACGCGCCGAGATGCTCCGCGGCCGCTGCAAGGAGTTTGGCGAGCAGATCGCCCAGTCCCAGCAGCGCAGCAAGGAACTGACCGGCCGTAAGCAGGAAGACCAGAAGAATAAGGAAGAGCAGGCGGGCCGGCTCGGCACGATCGAACTCCAGATCCGCCAGATGTCCGAGACCGTCGAGGCCATGCTGGAGGAGCAGCGGACAGGGCAATTGGAGTTGACGAAACTCCAGGCGGAGCTTGAAGACGAGAAGGCCGGCACCATCGACCTCTTGCGCCAGACCAGCCAGCTCCATAACCAGATCACCGCCTCCGGCGTCCGCCAGGAAGGTTTGACGAATCAGAAGGAACGGTTGTCCGGCCGGGCGGCGGAGATTGCCGCGGAAGTATCCCAGCTTATAACCCAGCGCACGACCGCGCAGGGGCGGCTGGTCGAAATCAACGAACTGACCGGCAAACTCACCGAGCGCCTCGAGACGACCAAGGCGGAAAGCACGCAGATTTCCCGCCAGGAGCACGCGCTGGAGACGGAACTGGCGACGCTGAAGGAAAAACGCAGCTCGCTGGCCGGCCGCCGCTCCACGCTGGAAGAGATGCAGCGCAAGGGCGAGGGTCTGGCCCAGGGCGTGCGCAAGGTGTTGAGCGCCAAGAAGAGCGGCAAACTCACCTTCATCCGCGGCATGCTGGCCGATTTTATCCGCGCCGACCTCGCCCACGCGGCAGTGGTCGATACCGCCCTCGGGACGATGGAACAGTGCGTGGTCGTGGAGCTTGCGGGCGATTTACTTAGCCATCAGGATGAGCTCAAAGCCGTGCTGGACAACGCGGCGGCGGATGTGCTGTGCCTGGACCGCCTGGCGCCATTGAGCCAGCCGGTTGATTTGTCATCGCTGCCTGTCAAAACGGCGCGGCTGATGGACCTGGTGAGCGTGGAGAGCGAGCTAGCCGCGCCGCTGTGGCGCATGCTGGGTAAGACGCTGGTGGTGGAAAATCTCGCCGATGCCCACGCGGCCGCGGCGGTGCTGGATTCGAGCTTCCGCCTGGTGACGCGCGATGGCGCGGTGGTGACATCCGATGGCCGCGTGCGGCTTGGCCGCGCGGGCCAGGCGGGTTTGGTCGGCCGCCAGAGCGAGCTCGCGGCGCTCTCTAACGAAATTCATGGCCTGGATGCACAGATCGCGGAAAAAGCCGAGCAGCGGTGCATCGCCACCGAGCGCCGCCAACATCTCGATGAGGTGCAGCAGCAGCTCCGCACGGCAATCTACGAGACCAATACGGAGCGCGTGGATGCCGAGAGCACGGCCACGCGCCTTTCCGAGCAGCTTAGCCGCCTGGAGCGCGAGCAGCCGGCCCTCACGCAGGAGATCGAATCCATCGCCGGTGAGATCGCCCAGGCCGCCGCGGCGGCCGAAACCGCCAGGCGCAAGGTGGCCGAACTGGAAGAGCGGTCGGCGCAATGCCAGACTCGCATCGCCGAGCTGACCGGCGTGGTGGAAAATCTGAACCAGCGGCAGGCGCACCTGCACAGGGAACTGACGGACCAGCGGGTCCGCCACGCCCAGGCCATCGAACAGCGCCAGCGGATCACAGAAACGATTCGCGGCCTGGAGCGGTCGATCGAGCAGTTTGGCCGCGAGCAGGAAGAACTTTTTGCCTCCATCCAAGCCGCGGACGAGCGATTGAAGACTTCGCAGGAAGGCATCACCGCCGCGGAGGCGCAGATCGAAGAACATTACGCCCGCAAGGTGGAGCTGGATAAGCAGGCGGTGGAGATCGAGCAGACGCGCAGCGGCTTGACCGAGCGGAGCGAGCAGATTCGCACCGCGCTCAACGAGCAGCGGCGGCTGCACGAGGATTTGTCCTCCGCCATCTCACGCTCGCGCGTGCAGATCGGCGAGGTGGATGTCCGTGTGGAAAACCTGATCAATCGCGTGAGCGAGGAACTCAACCTGGACGTGGTGGCCGCCTACGCCTCGTACGCCCACGATGAGACCCGCGACTGGAACGCGGTGGACCAGGAGATCCAGGAACTGCGCGGCAAGATTGACCGGCTGGGCAACGTGAATCTGGATGCGATCACCGAGCAGGAGGAACTGGAGCAGCGTGAGGCGTTCCTGGCCGGCCAGCTCAAGGACATTCAGGACTCCAAGACGCAACTCACCGTGCTGATAGAAAAGCTCAACGACCAGTGCCGCGACCTGTTTGCCCAGACCTTCGAGGCGGTGCGCGAGCACTTCCAGACGATCTTCCGCCTGCTCTTCGGCGGCGGCAAGGCGGACATCATGCTCACCGAGCCGGAGAACGCGTTGGAGAGCGGCATCGAAGTGATCGCCCGCCCGCCGGGCAAAGAGCCGCGCTCGATCAGCCTGCTCTCCGGCGGCGAGAAGACGATGACCACCGTGGCGCTGCTGTTTTCCATCTTCCGCGCCAAACCCAGCCCCTTCTGCATCCTGGACGAAGTGGATGCGGCGCTGGATGAAGCCAACAACGAGCGATTCAACACCATCGTGCGGCAGTTCCTGGACCAGAGCCAGTTCATCATCATCTCGCACTCCAAGCGCACGATGGCCATCGCCGATGTGCTGTATGGCGTGACCATGCAGGAGGCCGGCGTCTCCCGCCGCGTGAGCGTGAAGTTCGACCAGGCCACGAAGCTGGCCGATCCGCAGGCCCAAGCGCCCGCCGCCGCGGCCAAGTGATTTGCGATTTTTGATTTGCGAAGCACGTAATAAGAAAAGGCTTTAACACCAAGAGCACCAAGGCCACCAAGCTCACCAAGGAGCTGAAGAATTCTTAATAATTTTTCCGGCTGTTCTTGGTGCTCTTTGTGTCCTTGGTGATCTTTGTGATGCGTATTTGTTCTTGTTCTGTGCCCTGGTCTACCCTTCGAGATCCCCCTCGCTGGCCACGATCTGGCCGACGGTAATCTGTGTGCAAACGTCGTCATCATCGTAGGTCATCATGGCGAAATGCGGGCGTTGAACTTCCTTCACCAGCCGCGCATCGTAGAACTGGACGCGCTGGCCGGTCGTATCGCTCCAGAGCGATAACGCCGGCGGGGCGCCGACGTTTCTTTCACAGGCGCCGGACGTGGTGTCCTTGCACATCGAGTCTGAAGTACTGATCGCTAAGCACGTCGATGGCAAAGTAGTCATCCACTAGTGCGCCCACCACGATATTGCTGGAGCCTCGGGCCTTGCCGATGGCCGTTGCGTGGCCATCCTTGACCTTCACCACGTAGCTGTAGCGGTGCAGCAGCGAACTGCCGCCATCGTACAGCCGCCACTGGCGATTGGGGGATTCCTCGTGGAACGTCTCCAGCGGCATGCCTAAAAGCTCATCGCACTGCGAGACCGGCGCCCCAATAATCAGTTTGGCCTTCTGGCGGATATCGACCGCGTGGATTGCATCGTCCGCCAGGTCCACGGCCCCGGCGGTCAGCAGGTCCGGGACGGTACAGCCTGCCAGCAGCAGGGAGCACATCAGGAACAAAAGTTTTGATGCCATGTGGAAGTTTACGCCGGAGAATTTGCGATTTGCGATTTGAAGACGGAACGGTATTGAAGGAACGGCGCCGCGGCTTCTTAAACATCTGTTATCCCTTGCATCCCCTGCATCCCTGCTTATTCTCTTTCCGTCGCCGGATGTGCCGCGTATCTTCAGAGGCCGGATGGGCAAATTACCCGAACAATTTGTTAACCAGGTCCAGCAGGCCACCGACATCGTCGACCTAGTCGGCCAGTTTGTCGCCATCAAACAGCGCGGCAAGGACTATCAGGGCCTGTGCCCGTTCCACCGCGAGAAGACGCCCAGCTTTTATGTCAGCCCGGCAAAGCAGATTTTCAAATGCTTCGGCTGCGGCGCCGGCGGCGGCGTTTACCAGTTCATCATCCTCCAGCAGAAATGCACGTTCCCGGAGGCGGTGCGGCTCCTGGCTGAGCGGGCGAATATCCCCATGCCGCGCATGAGCGGCGATGATTCCACACAGGCCGGGCAGGACCGGGGCGAACTCCAGCGGGTGATGCGCTTCGCCACGGAGTTTTTCCAGCGGCAACTGCGTGCCCCGATTGGCAAGGAAGCGTTGGAGTACGCCCGCAAGCGCGGCCTCACGGAAGATGGCCTCGAACGGTTCGAACTTGGCTATTCGCCCCTGGCGTGGGATTCGCTGATCCTCGCGGCGCGGGGGGCGGGATATTCGCCTTCGCAACTCATCGCCTGCGGTCTGGCCATAGAGAAGGACTCCGGCGGCTGCTACGACCGTTTTCGAAACCGGCTGATGTTTCCCATCATCGACCAGGCCGGCCGCGTGATCGCCTTTGGCGGCCGCGCGTTGGCGATGGATGAGAAGGCCAAGTACATCAACAGCCCCGAAACGATCCTGTTCGACAAATCCTCCAACCTGTACGGCCTGTCCTGGGCGCGACAGTCCATCTCCGAATCCGGCCAGGCCGTGGTGGTCGAGGGGTATTTCGATGCGCTCCTGCCCGCACAGGCGGGGGTTGCCAACGTGGTAGCCACGCTGGGCACGGCGCTGACGGAGCGGCATGTCCGCACCCTCTCGCGCCTGGCGACCGACCTAGTGCTGATCTTCGATGCCGATGCCGCGGGCCTGGCCGCGGCGGAGCGCGGCATGGAGATATTCATCACTCAGCAGGTCAATGTCCGCATCGCCGCGGTTCCGGATGGCAAGGATCCGGCCGATTACGTGCTGGCGCATGGCGGCGAGGCCTTCGCCAAAGTGATCGCCGAGGCGCCGGAGGCGTTGGAACATCTGTGGCAAAGACGCTGGGGCAAGCTCTCCGGCAGCGGCAACCTGGTGGTCAAACGCCGCGCGGCGGATGAATTCCTCCGTGCCGTGGTGAACAGCTCGGCCTACGGAGCAATCGATCCGGTGCGGCAGGGCCTGTTGATTAATCGATTGGCGCACCTGCTGGATGTTCCATCGGAGCAGCTCCAGCGTTCCATCCGCCAGTTGATCCGCCAGGTGGGCACGGCCGCATCGGCCAAGCCGGCGGTGTCGTCCGGAAAGGAAGCGCAGGAGCCCGTGGTAGGGACGGCCGCCGCGCAGAGACGGGTGCTGGAGGTGTTGATCTGCCAGCCGGATCTGTTCGATGAGGCGGCCAGGCATATCGGCCTGGAGGATTTCAGCGCGCCGGGATTGGCGGATGTGGCGCGGGAGCTTTGGCGATTGGCCGAGGCGGGGCAGCTCGAGCTTCAGACGCTGCTATACGCCCGCGGCGATGCCGCGTGGGGACAGGTAATTACCGATCTGGCCGCGGCCGGCGATGCGCGCGGCAATTTCCAGCAGACGTTGGCGGGGGATGTGGAGATGCTGACCGCCGCCGCGCGGCAGCAGAATCTGGGGGAGCTTCGCAAAAGCGGGGACGATGAGTCCCTGCGGGCGCTGACCGAGGCCCTTAAGGCCCGCGATCAGCGCAAACGGCCCTGGTAGTCCAACGGTCACCCCTAGGATTTATATCGTAAGTAACCATAGGAATAGCACTTAGATAGTGGGCCAAAATTCCAGCTTGATTGGACAGCAGGTGCTGTCTTAAAATATGTGGTTCTTGAGCGTTGCGAACTTTATGTGTGCCGTATCCGGCACTTAAGTAGGTAAATACACAAATTATGGCTGAAAAAACTAGCGCATCCGAGAAGGCTGAGAAGTCGAAGAACGAAAAAGTCGCACCTGAGAAGCCCATCGCCAGCAAGATCAAGATTTCTGACAAGAAGACCGAGGCGTTGGTCAAGGCTCTTGTCGAGGCGGGCAAAGCCAGGGGCTATCTCACTTATGAAGAGATGAACGAGGAGCTGCCGGACGATTTTTCGCCGGATAATCTTGACGCCCTGCTGATGACCCTGGACGAGCAGGGAATCGAGCTTGTGGATGAGGCTACGGTCGAGGCCGGCGAGACGTTCGAAGAGCCCGCCAAGGCAGGCGAAGAGCCCAAAGTTTCCGAGAAGAAGCGCAAGCTCACGGCCCTGGAGCAGGAGCTTGAATCCGACTCGAAGCGCATCGACGACCCCGTGCGCATGTACCTTACGCAGATGGGCGAAATCCCGCTGCTGACGCGCGACGCAGGAAATCTCGCTGGCCAAGAAGATCGAGATGACGCGGATGCACTTCCGCCGCCGCGTGCTGGAGAGCGATTACTGCATGGGCCAGGCGGTGGAGATCCTCCAGATGGTGGGCGACGGCGACCTGCCGTTTGACCGCACGATGAAGATTTCCACGGCGGAGAACTTCGCCAAGGAAACGATCACCGAGCGTTTGCCCACCAACCTGGATACGGTCCGCAAGATTATCCAGGCGAATCTGACCGCATGGGGCAAGGCCAACGACAGGGGCGCCTCGCCCTCCGAGACGCGGCGGGCAACCAGGATGATCTGGCGCCGCCGGCGGCGTGGCGCCAAGCTGCTGGAAGAGCTTTCGCTGCGGACCAGCCGCATTCAGCCGCTGATGAAGAAGCTTCAGCACATCTCCGAGAAGATGAGCGAGCTGGAGCAGGCCATCGCCAATGCCGCGGTGAATGACACGCCGCCGGAAGATGTGGCGGTGATGAAGGAAGAGCTGGAAGGCCTGCGCGACCTGGTGTTGGAGACGCCTGAACTGCTGCGCAAGCGCGTCAAGGCCATCCAGAAGGTCTTCAACGACTACGAGCAGGCCAAGCGCGAACTTTCCGGCGGCAACCTGCGGCTGGTAGTGTCCATCGCCAAGAAATACCGCAACCGCGGCCTGTCCTTCCTGGACATCATCCAGGAGGGCAACACGGGCCTGATGCGGGCGGTGGACAAGTACGAGTACCGCCGCGGCTACAAGTTCAGCACGTACGCCACGTGGTGGATTCGCCAGGCCATCACGCGCGCCATCGCCGACCACGCCCGGACGATCCGCATCCCGGTACACATGATCGAGACGATGAGCCAGCTGCGGAATATCTCCAAGCGCCTGGTGCAGGAGCTTGGCCGCGAGCCGACCATCGAGGAAATCGCCGCCGAGGCCGGCATGAGCGTGTCCGAGGCGCGGCGCGTGATGAAGATTTCGCGCCACCCGATCAGCCTCGATCGGCCGGTGGGCGAGAGCGAGGACAGCTACTTCGGCGATTTCATCGAGGACGAATCCGCCGAGAGCCCCGTCGAGTCGGCCGGGCAGGAAATGCTCAAGGACCGCATCGAGGAGGTGCTCAAGACGCTGACCTACCGCGAGCGCGAGATCATCAAGCTGCGCTACGGCATCGGCGACGGCTACACGTACACGCTGGAAGAAGTGGGCCGGATCTTCAAGGTCACGCGCGAGCGCGTCCGCCAGGTGGAGGCCAAGGCGATCCGCAAGCTTCAGCACCCGGTGCGTTCGCGGCGGCTGGAAGGGTTCCTGGATGCCTCCACCGCGCAGGGCGAGGGCCCGGCCTGATTTCTAAATTTGAAAAGTCAAAGTTGTGGGCCAAATCGACTGCGGAAGTTCCGCAGTCGATTTTTTTGCGCGGTACAGGAACGAGCCTTAAGTGTTACAAACGTGATTGCGTAGATGATTGCATTTGTCTTTTAAAGGAGGCCAAGAAGGCCAAGGCTTTTGAGCTTGGTCTCCTTTGAAAACCGCGGTGTTTCCTAAGGAATTCGTTAAAGGAGGCCAAGGAGGCCAAGGAGGCCAAAGGAATACGATTTCCGCGGAATCTGGGCAAGCTGGGCAATTTGGGTAATATAGAACCTGAAGTTCTATGATTGCGGCAATCAGATCCTCGGCGTCATCGTACGCGCATCGCCGAGACGCTCAAGTATCGAGCATTGCAGATTCCCGGATTTTTCCCGCTTTTCTTATCTCAGCTCTTTTCCACGCCGATAGATACCTCTGAGCGAGGTTAGTTTTATCGCACTCGCTGCCGGGTCGGGGAAAAAGGTGGATATGGGCCGCGGCAGAAGCATCCTGGTGGTGGATGATGATCCGGCGATCTGCGATGTGATTCGCACGATGCTGTCCTCCCGCCGCCACACGGTTACAACGGCTACGGAATCTCCCGTGGCGCTGAAGCTCATCGAGCAGGACCACTTCGATGCTGTGGTTTGCGACGTGCAGATGCCGCCGCCTTCGGGGCTGGAACTGCTGGAAGTCTGCCGCCGCAAGAGTCCGCAGACGCCATTCATCCTCATCGCCGGGCACGCGAACATTCCTGACGTTAAGCGCGCCTGCGCAGCGGCGCCTACGATTATCTTCAAAAACCATTCGCGGCCAACACGTTGTGCGAGCTTGTGGGGCAGGCGATTTCAGCAAGCGCCGCCGCCGATGCGACCGCGAACGCTCAAGATGAAAACACGGATGCTCTGGGGGCGCTGACGGGTACACGGCACGTTTCTTCAGCCGCTCTATCAAACCCCGCCTCCGATGAAACCGGCCGCGACCCGCTGACAGGACTTCTAACGCCGCGGGCGTTCTTCGAACGCCTCAGCGCCGTTCGCCTGGAGAGCCTGGCCGACCGGCGCACTTGCTCGCTTGTGATCGTGGATATCGACGAGTTCTCCGATGCCAACCAGATGTTCGGCTACCGCTTTGGCGATGAGATACTACGACACGTGGCCTCGTGCCTGCGCCAGAACTTCCCGGATTGTTCATTGCTCTGCCGGCTGGGCGAGGATCGCTTTGCGGTGGTCCTGGAGGGCGAGAATGAGGCGCTCTCCCTGGCACGCGCGGACGCGCTGCGGGAATATTTCAGCCGCAGCCGGCTTACCTGGCAGGACCATCCCGTCTCGCTGACGCTATCCATGGGAATTGCCGAGACGGGCGCGGGCTTTGCGGTTACGGAGACGGAACTCAACGGCCGCGCGGTGCAGGCACTGCGGGAGGCCAAGCGCAGCGGCCGCAATCGCGTTGTCGGGTTCGGCAAGCTGGCCGGTGCCAGCCAGGGCCGCTGGGACCTGGTGAATGAGCAATTGGGCCGCGCCGCCGAGGATGCCGCCAACATTAATCGCCAGCTTCGTCTGGGCTGCCTGGAAGGCGTGGGGGCGCTGGTCAGCGCGGTGGAGGCCAAAGATCCCTACACCCGCCGCCACAGCGAGCAGGTCGCCTACTACGCCGAACAATTTGCGCGGCAGATGGGACTGGCCGGGGACGCCGTGGAAACGATCCGCGTCGCGGCCATCATGCACGATGTGGGCAAGATTGGCATCCCCGACACGGTGCTCACCAAGGCCGGTAAACTAACGGATGAAGAATACGCCCTTATCTATCAGCACCCGCAGATGGGCGCAAACATCCTGCTGAAGATCTCCATGCTCACGGCGGAGAGCAAGCTGGTGCTGCACCACCACGAAAATTGGGATGGTTCCGGCTATCCGCACCGTCTGGCCGGTGAGCGAATCCCTGTGGGCGCCAGGCTGATCCAGATTGCCGATTGCATCGACGCCATGCTCATGCGGCGCGTGTACAAAGAGCCATTTGCCATTCCCCGCGTTCTTGACGAACTGTCCAAGGGCAGATCCAGCCGGTTTGACCCGAAACTGGCCGACCTGGCCATTCACTGGCTGAAGGCCAATCCGGCCAAGGTGATCGTCCCGAAGAAAAACGTGGAAGTCGCCTGACGGGTTATGCCAATTCCAGGATCCTCGAAAGAACCTGCCGTAGCACGGGCGTTTCGCCCGTGAATTGTCCTAAAACGCGAAACACCGTGTTTGGGCGCCTTCGCAGGGGCATCTTGCTCCTGCACCTTAGCCTGCAACAGCTTATGCACGGGCGAGACGCCCGTGCGACTCACGGGCAAGATGCCCGTGCTACGTTTTCGGCGTTTTACTAAGGTCGCCGCCGCAATTCCCGATATTTCCTACAGGTGCATAGAGAGGGTGCAGGTGCAACATGCGCGCGCTGAAATACATATTGGCCGCTGGCGCGCTGGCCTTGGCTGCGGCCTCGGCCGGCTGTGCCAACAGGGTGGATCATCCCAAGGGTTTGTGCGAACGGCTCCAGAGCCAGGATGATGCGGTCGTGGCCCGCGCCGCGGCCCAGGCGGGGGCTCGCCGCGACAGCCAGACCGTGCCGTACCTGGTCAAGGCCCTGGAAAGCGATGCGCCGGATGTGCGGCTTTTTGCGATCGCTTCGCTGCGCAACATGACCGGCGACGACCTGGGCTATTGCGCCTGGGCCGATGAAACCAAACGGCAGGCTGCCGTAGAGCGCTGGCGAGCGTGGCTGGCGCATTCGACCGCCACGGCAAGTTTAGAACAGAGTGTCGGAGAATAAGGTGGCCATAGTTCCTGCACAACCCATCGCAATTTCCATCGCCTCGACGGCGGCGCATCTGCCGGTGGTACGCGCGGCGGCGACGGAAATCGCGCAACTGGTGGGCCTTTCCGACCGTTCCACGCACGAAGTCGTGCTGGCACTGGATGAGGCACTGGCCAATGTCATCGAGCACGCGTACGAGGGCCGGCAGGACCAGCCAATCAGCGTGACCTTCACCGCCTTGTGCGAGTGCGGCCGCCAACTGGGTCTGTCCATAGTGATCGAAGACCGCGGCAGTCCGGTTGACCCGCAGCGCCTGCGCGGCCGCGACCTTGCGGATGTCCGCCCCGGCGGGCTCGGCACGCACATCATGAGCGCGTGCATGAACCGCATCGAATACGCCGCGCGCGAAGGCGGCGGCACAAGACTCACGCTGATCAAATACCTACCCGCGGCGGCAGCCCCGGCATCGCCGGCGGCGCCCGTATTCACAGGAGACAAATGTGGTTGAAGCAAACCGAACCAGCCCCGTCAAAAACGTGCGGCAGGAGCAGCAGGTTATGGTGCTCACGCTGGCCGGCGATGTGGACCTGCACCGCACGCCGGAGCTTCAGCAGGAACTGGTCCGCGCGGTGGAGAAGCACCCGCGGCGAATCGTGCTGGACCTTGAAAACGTGCAGTACATGGATTCCTCCGGCGTGGCCAGCCTGGTGAAACTGCTCTCCAGCGCCCGCCGCCAGAACATCGAACTGAAGCTGTGCGGCCTGGCCCAGAAGGTTCGCAGTATCTTCGAAATCACGCGGCTGGATACCGTGTTCGATATCTGCCCGACGCTCAAGGAAGCTATGGGTTGATGAGCGGCGCAACTTCGCAACCCGGCGTGCTCGCGCGGCCGCAGTTTGTGGCGCAGATAGGCGGCGCGTGCTGGGCTTGGCGCGGTACATCGGGGGCATGTCGCTGCTTTTGCAGGATGGGCTGCGCTGGTCGCTGCGACTGTTTGCAGGGTCTCACAGGGCTGCCGGCGTGGCGCAGCTTTCGCGGCAGGTCGTGCGTCTGGGATTGCGCAGCGCGGGCGTTGTCACGCTGGTGCAATTCTTTGTGGGCGTGATCCTGACGCTTCAGATGGCCCCGCCGCTGGAGATGTTCGGCTACGTCAGCATGGTGGCCAATATCATCGGCGTGGCGGTGTTTCGCGAACTTGGGCCGCTGATTTCCGCGGTGGTCTTAAGCGGCTTTGCCGGCGCATCCATCGCCGCGGAATTAGGGACGATGGTCGTAGGGGAGGAAGTGGAGGCGCTGGAGGCGCACGCGATTTCGCCGGTGCGCTTCCTGGTGGTGCCGCGCCTGCTGGCCACGGTGATTGCCATGGTGTGTTTGTGCATCCTGGCGGACCTGGCCGGCTGCCTGGGCGGGTACCTGAGCTCGCTGCTGGTGCTGAGCCCGGAGGCTTATCAGGGCTTCTGGTCGCGGATCGCACAGCAGCTCAAGGTGCTGGATTTCGTGACGGGCCTGGTGAAGGCCGGCTTTTTTGGCCTGATCCTGGGCCTGCTGGCCTGCCATGAGGGCCTGCGCGTGCGCGGCGGAGCCGAAGGTGTCGGCCGCGCAGCCACGATGACTGTCGTTTATACCATTGTGGCGCTGGTCGTGGTGGACTGCATCTTCACCGTCATTTTCTATGCGTGCAGAGTGTGATTCAGGAAGCGAACATTTCGGTTGAGACTGAGCACGGGCAAGATGCCCGTGCGACTCACGGGCGAGACGCCCGTGCCACGGAAGCTGCGCAGGATGTGGCCATTCGCGTCGAGGATTTGGTGGCCGTGCTGGATGGGCGGCGGTTTTGAATGGCGTCAGCTTTGATGTTCCGCGCGGGCAGACGTTGGTGGTCATGGGCCCTTCCGGCTGCGGCAAGACCACGCTGCTGCGGCACTTGGTGGGCTCGATGTCGCCCACCAGCGGTCACGTGGAGCTGCTGGGGAAGAATCTCAACGAATTGGATGAAACCTCGCTGGAAAAGCTGCGCCTGGATTTCGGCATTCTCTTCCAGAGCGGGGCGCTATTCAACTCGATGACCGTGGCCGAAAACGTCGCGCTGCCTCTCAAAGAGCACACGCACCTGGATGAGGCGACGATCGATGTGATCGTGAAGATGAAGCTGGAGCTGGTCAATCTCCGCGCGGCGGCGGACCGCATGCCCGCCGAAATCTCCGGCGGCATGAAAAAGCGGGCGGGCCTGGCGCGGGCGATCGCGTTGGACCCGGAGGTGCTGTTTTACGATGAGCCTTCGGCGGGCCTGGACCCGGTGACCAGCGCGGAAATCGACCAGCTCATCATCGACCTGACGCAAAAGTTGGGCGTCACCAGCGTGGTAGTGACGCACGAAATGGACTCTGCCTTCCGCGTCGCCGACCAGATGGTGATGCTGGATGAGGGCAAGGTCCTGCGCATGGGCAGCCGCGCGGAATTTGAGGCGATCAAAAACGGCCCGCCCACGGGGGACCGTCAAACCGATTTGATTCGGCAATTCCTGGCCGGCGACAGCCGCGGTCCCATTACCGACCGGCGGCTGGAGGGCGGGTACGCCGAGGATATTCTCACGGCCGCGGGGCGCATCACGCGGCCGGTATGGGTGCAATGGAGGTAGCATGACCAGGCACAACAAAAGTGAGCTGGCGGCCGGAATGTTTGTTATCGCCTGCGCGGCGGCGCTTGTAGGCATAATCATCTGGCTGGGCGGGCTGCACCTGGGCGGCAGATACGCCTACCTCACGGCCAGAGCCGCGGATGGCGACACCTCCATCCGCCTGGATAGCGCGGTCCGCATCGGGACGGTGGATGTCGGCAAGATCGATCGCGTGACCACCAGCGACGACTGGAACACATTCGCCTATCGCATACGGCTTTGCCGCGATGTGAAAATCCACCAGGATGCCCTCGTGCAGGCCGTGGCGCCGACGCTGGGGGGCGTGGGGGCCCTCACAATTCTTTCGACCGGCAGCGAAAAACTGCCTCTGGCCGATAACCTCCATCCCGCGCGGCTGGACATGGGTCCAAACCCGTTAATAGCCAACATGATGACCCAGCTTGGCTACGGGCCCGAGCAGCGCGAGGCCTTCCAGCAGGCCCTGGCGGATATTCAAATGGCCATGGGCGGCGTGCGCGGCATGACCGATGTGCTGCACGACCAGATGAGCGCAGGAAATCCAGAAAACTTGCTGGGCCAGGCCTACGGGGCAATTATGGCGCTGCGCCAGGCGGCGCAGAGCGTGGAATCCGCCACGGGTGAGACGGCGGCCATGATGCGCACGATCCGGCCTGGCGTGGAATCCGTCGTGGCGGATGCCGCCGAGAGCGTCCACCAGGTCAGCCTGTACACCAAGGGCGATCTGGGCGAACTGCTCACCAATCTTCGCCAGGCCTCCACCAGCGTTTTGAGCGCGGCCAACAATCTGCGCGACACCACGGGGGCGGCCAAGGACATGGTGTGCCTGCAGCGGAGCAATATCGAGCGGACGATCGCCAACCTGGCGCAAGTGTCCGACAACCTCAAGGCCACAAGCCGCGAGGTGCGGCGGCGGCCCTGGCTGCTATTAGCCAAGTCCGACACGCAGGATGTGCGCAGCCACAACATCGAGTCGGCGGCGCTGGCCTTTGCCGATGGCGCCAATCAGCTCGATGGGGCCTTGGAGAATCTCAAGTCTCTGGAGGCGACGGAGGAAAAACCCATCGCCGTGGATGATCCGCAACTGGCGCTGATCCGCCAGAAGCTGGATGACAGTTTTGAGAAGTTCAACCAGGCGGAGCAGGCGCTGTGGAAGGAACTGGCAAAATAGGGAAATTACAAGTTACAAAGTGCAAATTACAAATTAACAGCGAGACGTGGCGTTCATCGTAATTTGTGACTGGTATTTCACTCGCAGAGTTACAACTTTAAAGTGCAAATTACAAGTTAACAGCCGGACGTTGCGTTTGCCTTAATTTGTAACTTGTACTTTGTAATTTGTACTTCTATTCTCGAACTTCCGCCACGATATCTAACTCGACAGGCGCTCCCAACGGCAACTCTGCCACTCCCACGGCACAGCGGGTGTGGCGACCTGCATCTCCGAAAACTTCCACCAGAAGATCGCTGGCACCGTTAGCCACCTTGGCCTGCTGAGGGAGGCCCGGGGAAGAGGCGACGTAAACGTTCAGGCGGACGATGCGGGCGATATTGTCCAAGCCGCCGGGCTGCGCATCGAGGATGGCCAGTGCGTTGAGCGCCGCCTGCCGCGCGGCCGCGGCGGCGACATCAATCTCCACATCCTCCGGTACTTTTCCCTCGGCCACCAGCTTGCCCTCGCGCATAGGCAGCTGGCCGGAGGTGAAAATGAGCTTCCCTGTCCGCACCGCCGGCACATAACTGCCCACGGGTTTTGCAAGCGGGGGCAGTACGAGGTTCAGTTCCTTCAGCCGTTCAGCGATGCTCATCATTTGTTGTCCGCGGTTGAAACCTTCGAACGCGAGCCTTTCCTCACGGAAGCCGGTCCTTTGGAAATTGAAAAAGAACGAGGAGATTTTTGCCGTGTTCGACGTGCTGTGTTAGTCGTATCGCGGCAATTTCCCAGGAGCAGGCCGGAAACATCAATGTCTTCATCAACCTTCGGCCAGTGCAGCCCAATGCCTCCACCCAGAATCCGAACATCCTGCCTCTGCTTTTGCGTTGCATTGAGCAGACGCGGGAAATAGGCCAATGGCACAGATAACTGTCGCCCATCCATCAGGGCGATCCACAAGTTATCCGCATCAAACCATACTTCCTTAGCCCTGGCCTGTGGCACCGAATCTCTCATCCCATTTCTTTCGCGTTAAAGCGCGAGGCCGAAGATCGTTACACATATAGATATTCGCCCCCTGCACTAGCTTATCAAGCATGGATCATGTGGTCCAATCGGCTCTCATGGCCAGAAGAGCCTCCTTGGCGCCACTGCAATCCAAAACAGGATACCCGTGCTTCATTCGTAAGAGGTTCAGGTATGCGGAGGGGTTTTGCGGGAAGGGACCATCATTCTTCCCACGGACGTAGACCCCATACCGAAGTCCATCGGTAACGATGAGCCTTTGGCAACAATTGCGAGGCTTCGCATAATTCTCTGCCTGCGACCTCGCGGTCAAACAGGAACTTCCTAGAGATTTCACTTCAACGGCGACTGCGAGGGAATCGTCAGCGCGAGGGAGATGAGAGAATAACGCCACGTCCACATAGTTCCATTCAACGGCCATCATCTGCGGTGTCCAACCCAGACTGCGAAGCAGGGGTACTACCAGGTATGCCATGGTCTCGTGCTCTGAAGGACTTGTATTTGCGCGACGGTACCAGTTCGCGATTCGGACCAATTCGCCCATGCCATCAAGTAGGTGGTCCACATAAGTGGCGGCCATGCCTTTATCGAAGAGATCATTGCCAATTGCCGCCATGTCAGCGTCTTCCAACTTTTTACCGTGCTCGCACCACGATGGCGGGAAGAGTTTTAGCTCCCGCCGACAGTCTCCATCAGGAATTGACAGAGATCGGAGCCAATTTAAGACCGGCTCTTGGTTCTCGTTCTGTCTCAACTGCTGAACATTATCACCCCACTTGAGCGAGTATTTTGGGAAGGTTTTGGGCTCCTTGTCCGGCCCCCACAGCCAACGTACGCGCCTGACATGCTGAAGGTCCCATCCATCGATATCGCCGAAATCGTCAAGCCAGAGCGATGTGCCGACCACTTCCTCAACGCCGTGAACCTGCTGTGTTCCTAACCGCAGGAGTACCAGATCGCCTTCCTTCATCTCTTCACAGAATCTCTGCATGATGGAGGACTGGCGTTTCCCGATGGATGCGGCGGCATATCGTTTTGCATCCCACACCCCCGGCTCACCGGGGCTATTCAAGACCAAATCCCAGTCCAGACATAAGCGGACATAGTCCCGGTCAGTGTCGCCTGCGGCAATCTGCCAGATAGTTTTGCCAGCTATATCCATATATCACGTTGCTCCCTGACCGATAACCGTCTTGCCTATAAATCATTGGCAATGGGGCCAATCCCCCCTGAATTCAGATTCATTCTTTGCTGTCTCTATCCGGATCGAAGAAACCGTCATCCTCAGGTGGAATGGTAGGCGATTCGGCCAGATCCTCGCCCGGCAGCTTCTTACCAAGCAGGTCATCGCCGGGGAGTTCCTCATCTTCGGCAATATATTGACCCGCTTCCGCGGCGGGCGCGGCAGGTTGCTGCGGCGCTTCACTAACTGCGGCGGAATCTTCAGCCGCCTCGGCAGGTAGCGTGGGATCTTCCATCTCCTCCGTGCGCAGCATGATGTAAATCTCGCCGAACATCTTTTCTTGCTGCACGATCAGCCGCTTCTGGCGGATCAGCTCGAGCACGGCCAGGAACAGGCCCACGATCTCCGTGCGTTTCTGGCGGCCGGCGAAGATCTCGCGGAAGGTCATGTTCCCATCGCGGGAGAGGCGGTCCATGATGTCTTCGGCGTGCAGCGAGATGGGCGTGTCGTCGTACACCACCTCGTGCGAGCCCGGGCCCTTGCCGATCGAGGCCATCAGGCCGGAAAAAGCCTCCAGGAGGCGCCAGATCTGCACATCCTCCAGGTCCAGCTCATCCTTCTTGAAGTCCGGCCGCACGGGCCCGCGCGGGAAGCGCATGGCCTGCTGCTCGGCGGATTGGCGAAGCTGTTCGGCGGCATCCTTGAAGGCCTTGTATTGGAGGAGCTGGCGGATGAGTTCGGCCCGCGGGTCGCCTGCTAAACCCTGCTCCAGGCCCTGCTCCTCGGGCGGGGGCGTGGGCAGGAGCATGCGCGACTTGATCTCCAGCAGCGTCGCCGCCATCACGAGGAAATCGCCTACTAGGTCCGGGTCCAGCTCGCGCAGCAACTCCACGTACTTGCAGTACTGCTCGGTAATGTGGGCAATGGGAATATCGTAAATATCCAGCTCATCCCGGCGGATCAGGTACAGCAGAAGATCCACCGGGCCGTTGTAGACATCCAGATTGACGCGGTATGGTTCCACGGCCAGAAGTCTAGGCGACAGCGATGCGGACGTAAAGAAGAGAGTGGGAAATTCACGAGACGTGCGGCAAACTTTAAAAGTTTGTTTAACCACCAAGAGCACCAAGGACACCAAGAGCACCAAGAAAAGAGATCGAAGCAGAAAACCGATTCATTTGCTCTGTCGTTTGGTGTGCTTGGTGCTCTTGGTGCTTTGCAGTTTTGTTCAGGAGTCTCTGGCTTTCTGACTAGCGAAGTTCAGCAGAAAATCACTCACCTCCGCCGGCTCTACCGGGGTGACAAAAACTCGTGTCGACTCCGCCGGGCCGACGGGCCCGCATTTGGCGGGATCCGTCGCGCCCGTGAAGATGGCCGCGGTGGGCCGCGCCAGCGCCGCCGCCAGATGCGCAATCCCCGAATCGTTGGCCGCAACACCCGCCGCCAAGGTTAGAAAAGCCACCACCGTCCCCAAGGGCCAACCAATCGTGATGCGTGCGCGGCCGGGAAACTCCGCTTCAATTCCTTCACCGACTGTATGGCACAAAGAGAAGTCCGCATCTGCGCCTGTGACCACGCAATTCCAGCCTCCGGCGGCCAGGCGCCGGCCGACCTGGATAAAACACTCCGGAGGCCATGCTTGGCCGGCCAGCCCGCGCCCGGAGCAAGTACGGCAAAGGGTTTCTCATCGAGTTCAAGTTCTGCCTTTGCGGCGGCAGGATCGATGGTGGGCGCCGGCGGCCGCACGGGTTTGGCCAGCCAGGCCTGGGCCGCGGATTCCCCAATGAGCGGCTCGATAACGCGAAATGGCCGGCAACGCAGGTGCTCGCCCGCCCGCTCGGCATCGGCCACGCGGTGGGAATACAGCCAGCCCAGCTCGTTGCCGTCAAAGCCCAGCGAACCGCGCGGCCGCATCCTAAAAGCAAAGGCGGCCGAATAGCGGTTGCCCATCAGGTCGATCACCAGATCGAAAATCTTCGACCCCATGTCGGCCGCCTGGATCCTTATTTCTTTCCAGGAGACGGTTTGCCTGTGCCTGTCGCTGATGAGCGCGGTGGAGTCCCAAACCTGTTCCGGCGGCAACACGCCATGCCACATGTCCTTAAATTCGTAACGGGCAATGGCGAAGATGGCTTTGCCCGGGAAACGCTCCTTCAGCGGCTCGACCACCTGGCTGGCCCATAACGTGTCGCCGATCCAATGCGAGGCCAGCAGGCAAATGCTTTCGCTCTGGCGATGTGCCCAGGGTCTTGAATGGAAATATCCGCCGTGCGCCCGCAGCCTGGCGGGCAGGCGCAGGATTCGCCCCGCCTGCGTAGCCGCGTGTTGGAATGTTTTGATGAATCTGGCCATGTCGGTTTTAAGGACACAATGTACTTGCCGCCAAGGCCGCTGGGCAAGCGCAAGTCGCGTCGAGAATGGCAAAGCCCTGCGTAGCTTCACCGAAGCGGGGCGAAGCCCTACGTAGCTTTAGCGAAGCCCTACGTAGCTTCACCGAAGCAGGGGCAAAGCCCTGCGTAGCTTTAGCGAAGTAGGGTGGTCAACCTCCCTGCAAAGGTGTATATTCCTGATCTATGGATCGACGGACCCGCATATGCCTGTGGGTAATTGCACTGGGGCTGACGAACTTCGCCGCCTACATTGTCGGCTATACGTACGTGGGAGCCGGCGGCGGCGACGCCATGAACGGCAAGGTCATTCGCGAAATCGCCAATCCGTTCCAGAGGCATTACTATGTCGGCCGCATGGGCAATCTCTGCGAGGTCAGCCCCTCCATCTGGGCCTATTCCGCTGTCCATTCCATCTCCATTCCGGGCACATTCGCCGCGGTGATGCTCTCCATGCTGACGTTGGCCAAGGACCGCATTATCACGGCGGTCAAGCCCACGGTGACGCGCGGGCGGATGGTGCTGACGCTCGTGGCGGGACTGATCCTGCTGCTGGCCGTGGCGATGACGGCGCTGTTTGTGGGGCATACTATTCGCTGCTTGACCTCTCCACCCCTGCGCCAAGTGCCGGTGATGATTCCGGAAGTGGCGGCGATGTTGGATTTGCGGTTTTGGGCTTAAGCCTGCTCCAGCCCGTTTGAAATCCCAAATCCCAAGCC
>CAWAWB010000023.1:0-38053 GCA_963785635.1 uncultured Phycisphaerales bacterium | reverse complement strand
TGCGAAGCTTTGGACCCTGCGTAGCTTTAGCGGAGCGGGGAGCGAAGATGTTCTCTTGCTTCGCAAGGTTATTTTTCGAGAAGTTTTCAACAGATGTCTCCTTGGGGCAGTCGCATGATCCATGAGCCGTGCTTGACTTGATTGCGGGTGTGCAAGGCTTCATCGTAGCACGTGCCCGTCTGCCACATCTTCCACAGGATCTTCGTCCAGCGTTGAGCCAGGCAGCGCAGGGCTGCCGCGTGCGACTGGCCCTGCTCTCGCTTATGCAGATAGTACGCTTGAGCCCAGACACATTTTTCGCGGCTCTTATCGGCCTGAAGGTGCAGGGTGTAGCGCAGCATTTTATTACAGGCACGTCGGAAGGATACCCAGCGATTCTTGCCGGATTGCTTGGTCACCGGCGCTGATCCGCCATAGCACTGCAGGCTTTGGGCCGTGCTGAAGCGGGCCGGATCGCTGCCCAGCTCCCCCAACAGCCGCGGCGCGATTTTGGGGCCGGCCCCCGGCAGAGACCCGAAAATGTCGTGGTCGGGATGTTCGGCAAACAGCGATTCGATGGCCTGGCGGTACTGCACCAACTGGGCCTCCAGGTGGCGAAGCTGACCGGCCAACGTGATGGCTAGGCGACTCTTGGCCCGAGTGACCGCGGGGGTGCCGCAGAATTGATCCGCGCGCGCAAAGATCTCCAGTCGTTTTGCAAACGTCTCAGGGCGATACCAGCGGTGCGTGTGCAGGAACTTCTCCCAGCGGCGCTTGCCAGCGCGCACCAGATCCTGGGGCGTGGGAAAGGCCTGAATAAAAGCCCACGGACCCGCGCTCAGCCAGTCATCAAACGCCTCCAGGGCGGCCGGATAATATTCGCGCAGGGCCGCGCGGAGCTGGTTGACCAGCGCCGTCCGCTGGGCGATAAGCTGCACCTCATCACGACACAGCAGCCGCAGTTCCTGCGTGGTCGGATCATCCGCCTTGAGGGGTCGCCAGCCGTGGCCATCCGTGCGCAGGGCATCGGCGAAGCTTAAGGCGTCCAAATGATCATCCTTGCACCCGGCATTATTCTTCCGCTCTCGGTACCGCTGGGCCGCTTTTGGGTTGAGGGGGTAGACCACCAGTCCCAACGCCAGCAATCGCTCCACGGCGGGTCCGTTGTTGGTCTCGACCGCCAGGGCGAGGCGATTAAATTCCGGTCCCACGTGTTTACTTAACTGCTGGCTCAAGTGTTGCCATCCTGCAGCATCATCGTCAAAGGTCAGTTCCAGCAGAGTCGCGCCTCGAGGATCGAGCATCACAATGTCGTGGTGGTCGCTGGCCCAGTCAAAGCCGGCGAAGGCGATGAATCGTTCTTGGAATGGCGCCTCCTGTGTGTTGTCGGGTTCCATAGGATCTCCTTGACAGACCCTCCGCCGACCTGTGACCGATCGACCTGATACGGAGCCCTCGTGGGGCAGTGTTCTCTTAGATCTCTGCACAGGTGCCGCGGCCGGGACCGGTGATCTTCGCTGGATTCTCTGGGAATCGCAGGGCGAGGACCGTGAAACGGCCGTGGCGTTGGGACTGCAAGTGGACATATTACTCACAGGCTTCAAATCTGTCGCCGCCGAGTTATCCACAAGCCTGCTGCGCCGGCTCCGCTTGGGCCGCTCCGCAAGCTTATGGATAACGTCGGAAGTGGTATCAGCAGGGCCTGCCCTGCGTAGCCTTCGGCGAAGCAGGGTGAGGGTGTGCAGCCACGTCTTAAGGTCCCGTAGGGACCGCTAGATTGCAGCCCAGCACTTTAGAGGATTTTGCAAAATTGATGTAACCTATTGCGCAATAAGAAGTTCGCCTCCACAATGTCTCCCACTCATTACAGAAGGAGACTGGCCATGGAAGGCGAACTCTGGAAGCGAGTGTACGAACTGCTTGTGATTTCGGGCAAGAAGTATTCCCAAGCGAAGGTGCAGTATTCAACACGGCGCATTGTGGCGGTTTATCTCTGGGCCGTGCTGCATGATCGGCCGACCTGCTGGGCGTGTGATGAACGCAATTGGCCTGAGCCGAGCCTGGGCGATCTGCCCAGTCCTTCGTGCATGTCGCGGCGACTTGCGAACGGCACCGGTGCAAGCGTTGCTCGTGGACCTGGAAGAACACTATCGTCAGCACTTCGGTCAGAGCCTTTGGCGCTGCATCGACGCCATGCCCTTGGTGATCGGCAGTGCCTCGCATGACCGCCAGGCCGGCTTCGGCCGCGCGGCCACAGGGAAGGCCAAAGGCTATAAGTTTTATGCCATTTGCACTCCCGGCGGCGTCGCTGTCGCCTGGCGCGTGGGGCCCATGCACTGCAACGAACAACGCATGGCGAAGCGGCTGCTCCGCGACGTTAACGGAGAGGGTTATTTGCTCGGCGATGGGGAGTATGACAACAACAAACTCTTTGACCATGCTGGGGCCAAAGGAATTCAGACTGGTGGTTCCCAAAAGGAAAGGCGCTCGTTTGGGACATCGCCGACAAAGCCCGTATCGTCTGCGGTCGATTGACCTGTGCAGCCGGCCTTTTGGATACGGCTTACTTAAACAGCGCGCCAGCATTGACCGATTCTTTGGCGCCTGGAATAGCAGCGGTTGCGGGATTAAGCATCTGCCGCCCTGGGTACGGACACACTTTCGTGTTCGTCTTTGGGTGCAGGCAAAACTAATCTTTCATTATGTCCGCAGCGAAAGACAAACACTTATAGCCTAGATGCAATAACCTTTTCAGTGCTGGGTACCCTGGATTGTGATAGTGGAGTCCCGTAGGGACGGCACAAGCAGTAGCTCGCGCAATCTTGCTTTAACTCCTCTCTCTTTTACGAGAGAGGGTGGCCCTGCGTAGCTTTAGCGAAGCGGGGCGAGGGTTCTTAGTTGCTTCTCTAGCCGTAAGCCGTGAGCCGTAAGCCTGAAAATGTTCTCAAGCCGTGAGCCGTAAGCCCGTGAATTGTCGTAAGCCGTAAGCCGTGAGCCGTTATCCATGACCGAATCAACAAATCCATCCCTATCCCTGCGCGATCTGGAAGTCCGCCGCCGCCGGCCCGGCGCCATCCACCCGGACCTGTGCCCCAAGCTCCACCTGCGCGGCGTGGCCTTCTCCATCCCGCCGCGCGGCCTCAGGGTCTTGCCCAGCTTTGACGGCCCTCAAGCCACAGCCCAGGTCATCGGCCTGCGTGAATCCGATGAGCCCGCGCGCCTCTTATCCCTGGCCGCTCATCACCAGCCTGCCCGTTGCAGACGTTGCGGCGGTATCCCTTCCGCCGCGCTGGAGCTGGAGGCACGCCGCGACGGCGAATTCCTCAGCGCCTGTTTCGCTCTCGCCCGCCGACTGCTCCAGGCCCAGTACGATCTGTCCGATGCCCGAGCTGGCCGAGCTGCTCTCTTTCGACGCCGCCCGCCCGCCCGCCTGGCTGGGCGAGCTCCTGAACTGGTGCGCCGGCGGGGGAGATTGTGACCCACCCCAGCCCCCGGGTAGGGCGTGCAACTGGTTTGCACGCGCAATCCGGCTGCTTTCGCGGCTGCAAATATGGCCCATGAACAGGTGATACAACTCGTATGGCAGATGAATTTGAACTTTGCATGGCCCTGATCGCTTCTTACGGCACGCCGGCCGAATTGGCGGATATTCCGTTAAATCCGCCCGAGCTCGATAACGGCGTTCCTCCGTATCTTTCGCCTGATCCTCCTGGCCAAAACCCCAGCGCTTCGCCTGCCAATCCCTTCGATCCTGCGAAATTGTTCCCGTGGCTTCCTCCCAGGAATCTACAGAAGCCGGAAGCTTTTCTTCTCATCTTGCACCTGCCAGCGCCCCGTCACTGACCAGTGCTTCTAGCCCCACAGGCATTTATATTGATCCTTACCCGGCAAAAAGGTACAAAGTCGAAAGAGACTTACATCGCTACATCGTAGTTGAGTCATGGGATGAAAAGAGTCAGACCATTTCGGGCTATAAGCAATTTGACATGTGCCCTGTTACGTATATCGATGGATCCTGGAGAGACTATGTGGGCGGCTTTTTGAACGGTATTTGTGCACTCACCGTCGGAGGAACAGCAAGAATTTATGAAACTCCTTTGCAGTCTCCCCGGGCAATGCGTTTGAAACGGTTTATTCAACCATTGCCGGAAACAATAAACTTATTGCTGAACTCGAAGGACTGGCGGCCACTAAAGAACCTATTTACTATCAAGTAATCGTGCGAAACTGTTGGGAGTGGATCTGGGAGTACGCAGATAAATATAAGGATGAGATGAACAAATGGTACCCAAACGGTACGTGGTGACGTTGGTAAACATTGCTGCGTTCATCGTAGTAGGCATAGGCATGCCTCTACAAATCATCAAGAGTATATGGTGTTCGCATAGCGTGGTGAGAAAACAGCAATGTCTAATGCCACTGAATACATGGGAGTACGTCACCTTTGCCTGGGCAATTCTTCACACCTTCGTGATCGCTACTGTTATGGCCTTTCCTAATGTGCGGCCGTGGCGACGTTCGTATTATACAGACATAAAAAGCACCATATTCAAATGTCTAGCTGCCGTGATGGTTTTAGCCGCGTATGTAATGTTGCTGGTGGCCATGGAGACTGCATTGTCATAATTTAACTTGTTACTTCAAATGAAGGATCGCAAAAACAACACGCCCGTCCCGCGCCTGCCCCTGATCCTGGGACTGTCTGCGCTTGTACTGATAGCCGCCGGAGCCGTAGCAAGATACCTTCAGAAATTCCCCTGCGCCCCAGCTGGCTCCGCCCGCTCGGAATAGTTGCAACAATTGCCGGCCTTTGCATAATGGCCTTGCCTATGTTGGCCGTTGTGCTTGTTACAATCAGCAATCTCTGGCAAAAAAAGCACAAATAGCAATTCTGTCTGTTGCACCGTAACTTCTCCGCGCCCTGAATATCCTTGTCTCATCCTCATCTTCGGAATCCCACATGAGTATGAAAATCTCTTTAAATGATTATGCGCTCCAGGCCATCAGCAAGAACGGCCTGGACAGCGTCTTGGTAACGTCTTTCGCCGCCAGTCTCGCGCGGCAGGCCGCCGCCACGCAAATGGCCCCCGCGCCGCAGGATTCTGTGAATGCGCTGCAGGATGACCCGCAGCCGCAAATCGACAAAATGCCCTCCCTACAAGCCCCAACCCAGCCGGCGCCGCGCCGCGCGGCCACAGGTCTGGCGGACGCCGGCCTCATCCTCCCCCGGCGCACCGGGACCTATCCCCTCGCTCGCGCAGGGCCGCGCCGCCGCTGGTGGGGTATGGGCAGCAAGTATGGATGACACCATTCCCAATCTAACCCCCGACCAGATCGATGACCTGCTCTCGCGGCTCCCGCAAGGTAATCCCGAATGGCCGCACATAATTAATGAATGGCCGGATTCTCCAGCAACTGATACATCCCCTGATTTAATTCAATTGTCCTCATCTCCCGAAAAACCCCTTGTGCCGGCGGTCGCGACTTCCCAAATATCGCCCGCCAGTCCCACTATCAATATCGGCGTGTGGTATTCCTCCACCCCTGCCGACCGGGCACTCAATGAATTAAGCAGAGTGGAGAATTATTAGAAATCTGTGGGTGCCACGTCTTTAACTCCTCCCCCTTTTACGGGGGAGGGTGGCCCGAAGGGCCGGGTGGGGGTTCTTCTCTTTGACTAACTGATGACACAATTACGAGGTCTCATGTCCAACCCAACATTCAACGGAATTGATCTCACCTCCCAGGCCCCGCGCACGGTGCTTGGCTGTCGCCGCAGCCGCGCCTCGACGGAGTCCATTCCCGGCGTCAACGGCCTGTTCATTCAGCCCCTGGGCGCCGGCGGCCGCAAAATCCATGTCAGCGGCCTCCTCTCCTCCATCTCCAATTGCGGCGTCCTGGCCCGCCGCGATGTCCTCGCCGCCTTTCGCGACCGCGAAATCCTCTGCGATGGCCGTACCGTGGCCGACTTCGTCGATTCCGACGGCATCACCTACCTTAATTGCACCGTCACCGGCGTAAGCCATGGGCCCATCCAAATCGTCCGCCAGGGCGATCTGCTGTGCCTGGCCTACATGCCCATTAATGTGGAGCTGCTCCAACTGACGCCATGAGCTTTACCGAACAAGGCATATCGATCCTCGAGGCCCGTCCCGCCGGCGCCTCCCTGCACCTGCGGCTGGCCAACGCCAACGCCAGCCAGGTCCTCCAGTGCTACGTCAATGGCGTCCTCACCGCGTGGCAGACGCAGGCCGATCCCGAATGGGCCTGCGATCTCTCCGGCGTCTGCGGCGCCGACACGATCTTCCTGGCCGCGGTCGATCCGACCCTCGCCGCCGTCAGTGTGTGGGACGAAATCTCCGCCACGCTCACCGCCACGCGTCGCCTGCGCGTGCGGCTGATGCGTACCATCGCCCCGTATCGCGATGGCGACCGCTGGCGGATCTACCGCGGCGGCAGCGCCGATTCGATCGCCGCGCAACGGGTCGCCGAGCTGCCCGTGCGCGATGCCTCCAGCGGCGCCTGCGGCTTTGGCCGCGGCTTTGGCGCCGGCGGCTTTGGCTGGGATGGCGGCTCTGCCGTCGGCTTCGGCCGCGGCTTCGGCCGCGGCGAATTCGGCTTCGATGCCAACGAAGTCGCCTGGGTGTCCGAGCCCCTGACCGCCGGCACGTACCCCGTGCGCGTCACAATTCTCGATGCGGCGGGCAACGAGTCGCCCGCCGCCGGCTCGCAGGTCGTGCTGACTTCGCCTGCCTACCCGGCCGCGAACCTCCAGCCCGTCAGCTACGACAAAACCACCTCCACGCTGACCTTCACCTTCACCCCATCTAAGGACATAAATTGATGAGCGAGCAAGCACTCACCTCCGCCGTGGCCGATGCCCTCGGCGCCACAACCGACAGCCGCACCGATCTGGTTTACCCCGCCATCGGCGAATCGACCTACTACACCACCATGTACCGGCTGATCCACCGCCTGCTGGCCGTGGCGGGGGCCGCCAACAGTTTCCGTCTGTATAAGGACGGCAATCTCACCTGCGGCGTTCGTCCCGGCCGCTGCTGCCGCGGCACGACCACCTACAACTTCCTAGGCGTCAGCGGCCAGACCCTCACCAACGATGCGGTGAATTACCTGTGGCTCCAGGTCGATGCGGGCGTGCTCGCCTTGCACGTCAATACCACCGGCCTGCCCAATCCCGCCACCACGCCGAATCTGCCGTTAGGAACGATCGCCGTGGGCACGGCCTCGCTGGCCGCTGCGACCGGCCAGTACAGCGTGGACGACATCACCGACTATCGGGGACAGGCTCTCTTCAGCCTGGTTGGCTAATGAGCTTTACCGGCCATTATCTCTATCGCGGCCGCGGCTCCCTGGCCTCTGTGGATTTCACCACCCCTGTCGCCAGCGCCCCGGCGCCTCCGGCCAGATCATTGCCAGCGGCCTCGCGCACGCGCCCGCCGCCACATACACCTACGTGCTGCGGCCCGTGGTGAACGATGTGGTCACGCCGGATTTCTCCTGCGTCGCCACCTTCACCACCAATAGCGCGGGCGACTGGCTGGCGCGCCGCCCGCCGCGCCCGTGGATGTATCCGCCGCCTGCCGCCCCCAGGGCATCATTCATTTACAGTGGCGCTGCCAGACCCCGCCCGGCCAGCTTCCCCCCGTGGATTTCGCCGCCTTTCTTTCCCCCGCGCGGCCACTCGACCTGTCCGCTCCGCCCGCCGCCACCGCCGCGTATACGCAGGATGGCGCATACGCCCTGGATCTCTCCGCCGGCGTGGGCGCCTGGTTCATCGCCTTGATCGCCCGCTCCGCCTCCGCGGCCGTCTCGCCCATCGTGAATATAGGCCCCATCGTCCTCGCCCCGCCGCCCGCCGCCGCGCCCGCGGCGCGCTTCGACGGCGTGGCCTAGATGTAGGGTGTGCAGCTCCGCTGCACACGAATTAACTCTTAGCAAAGCTGGGTGCCGTGGCTGCATTTTTTTTGCAGCCACGCATCTTCATCTTGAGCGGCAAAGCGTCTGCACATTCGCTGCACACGCGGCCATGTTCCTTTCACAGCACAGACAAAAGGTTTCAAAATGACCCTGCCCGATGGTACCGAACCCTGGTGGATGAATAACACCGGCTGGCCCGGGGACCCCAGCGTCGCCCCTCAATCCCCAATCGCTCCCGATCCCTTCGGGCAGCACACCTTTGAAATCTCGTTCGAGGATGCCTGGGCCTTGTTACGCGACTTCGGCCATTGCTTGTCTCCGTTCGAACAGCATGACCTGAGGATGGCCATCCTTCATGCAAACGACCCTGTCACCCAAAGCACAAGCCAGCCCGCGGCCTTCGCGGAGAACAATATCCACATCGACCTGGGCCCAGGCATTGGCGGAATTGATCCCGGTTTGCCACATCTGCCGTGGCCAGACCCGGCCATTGACGCCATAAAAGGCGATGCTCAGAAGCCATATCCGCTGGCGACGTCCCAGCAAGAGCTGGAAGCGCTTCTTAAAGAACTCAAGAAATTCGACCCATTTATGCCGGATTTTGAAGAAGTAATCCGTTTTCAAGAAGTGCCGCCGCTGACAGACAGACAAATATTCCTTGCCTTTTTGAAACACTGGGCCTCCCCACATGGGAAACATGTGCCCTTTGTTCGCAGTAACGACCAAGCATGGACGGATTACTTTGAAAACTACGATCACGTTCGAATTCAAGCGCGAATGGACTTGATGAAGAAGGGGCAGGAGTTACTCGAACAGGAAGCAAAAGATTTTGCATCCTTCTCAACAGATCCATCTTTAGTGTATATTAATGGCTCAGGCTGGACAACATCGACACTTAACGGAGTTCAGTTCTCTGTTTCGGGTCATTATGTGCTGAATAAGTCGGTTAATATGGTGACATTCAATCATTTGCGCTTTATAATTAATGACTACGCCGACGCAGACGGTGGAAAGGATTTTCTTTTGAGCGCTCTTAGATTTGCGGGAGAGTTCCCAATCGCCAATTGGCAGATGTTTCAGTGGTTTCCCGTGACGATTGAGTGGGACTTGCAAGATCCGGTTGTGCTTTCCTTTCCTGAAATGAAGGATCCAATTGTAACAGGAGGCTGGCCCTTTGAAAGATGAACTTCCGAACGAAGGCTGTGATATTTCTGGATTGTCCGGAATGAGGTCGGTCAGAAAAAGGCGCTTTAAACAAATCGTATTGGCATTATGGATCCTTAGCGCCGCGGCTTTGAGCGAGAGCATAATTTTGCCCTTTGCCTCCGCCCCTCCCTTTCATCCTCGTGCGGTGTGCTTCTTCGGCCTGGTCGGTTATTGCACCGGCATAATATGGTCTATTGCGTCAATGTTTGTTGAGTTGCGAGTTATTGTTGTGGTACTTGAAAGTTGCTATTTGCTGTTGATCACGGCAATTTCATCTGTTCTTGTTGGGCGGGCACTTGAAGATATTAAAGTAAACTTCAATGGAGCTGCATATCTTTCTCTTGCAGCAATATTATTAGTGTGTGTTGCGCTCGTTGTACAGATTGATCGTGCCTGTAAGAATCGAATGGTAAGGCGTCAGATTGAATGGGAAGAATCTCAAGATGTAACAGCCAAAGAGCAAACTGATGACGACAAGAATTAACTGCGATTATATGTTGTGACCTTATGGCGGCTGCCTATCATCATTTAAAAATCTTGGGCTGTATTCGAGAAGTCCTCACGGACCTCAAATTGATCTTCTTGGTGTCCCGCCGCGAGCATTTGCTGATTCCATTGGGTAAAGAACCAAAGAGGAAGCATAAATAACTCAACACCCTTGCTTCTTTACTTTGTTCCTTTTGTGATCTTCGTGCCCTTTGTGGTTCGCCGTTTCTTAAAGTCCCGGAGCGATAATGCCCCTCGTCACCTTTCAACCTCCCGATACCGGCGTCGTCGTCCAGCCGCCGCGCATGTCCCTCTTCCGCCGCGCGGCCGTGCGCTCCTCCGATGGCCGCGGCAGTTGGACCGCGCCCCAGGCCCAGCCGCAGCTTCGCCCCTCCGCCATGCGCTGGGGCATCAACGGCACGCCCTCCACGCTCTCGCTGGAATATTGCCTGGGCGCGGGGCCGGTCAATGCCGCCCCCATGAACGCGTCCGATGCCGCCGCCGCCCTGTCCGCGGGCGACCAGGTGATCCTCGCCGATCAGAATGGCGACCCCTGGTTCGCCGGCTACGTTGGCCAGCAGTCGCTCCTCATCCAGGCCAATCCGGATACTGAGCGCTGCTCCTACGTCGCCTACGGACCCGAGCTCCTGCTCGATGGCCTCTCCGTGCACGGCCAGTGGTCCAAGTGCGCCGGCGCGGATGATCTGGAAATCGCCGGTACTCTCTCCGCCTCCACCGCCGTGCGCACGAATACATTCCTGGCCGATCTTCCCGCCATCTTCAACGCCGGAGGCAAGCCCAACGCCTCGCAATCCTATGGCGGCGGCGCGGATCTCTCCTGGCTGCTCACCAGCCGCACGACTTTGGATGGCGTCTCCGCCGCCGGCCGCGGCGCCGCGTCTTCGAAGCCTCCGCGCGAAAAGTCGCCAATGCCAGCGGCGCGGCCATCGCCGCCGAGTACTGGTCGGCCTACACCGCCCTTCGCTCGCTGGTCGAGTACGTGGATGATTACACCGTCATCTCCCCCCGCACGGACTGGCGGACGATCGCCGCGCAGCTCTCCGGCGTGTACCTGGATGAAGTGGTGGTGGAGGGCCACAGCCTGCTCAAAGCGATCGCCGCGGTCCTCCTGCCCAAGGGCTTCGGCTTTTGCCTGGCCCCTTGGCCCGACTCCATCAACTACTCCGATGGCCGCTGCCGCCACGAGCTGTTCGTCTTCAGCCTGCATCCCACGGAAGAAGTCGGCCTGGCGCCCATCCTGGCCGACCCCGTCGCCGGTGCCGATGGCGCCGGCGCGCCCATCAACATGTGCGATGACCTCGGCCGCGCGGCCCAGGTTCAGCGCATCGAAATCCTTCGTGACGCTCACAGGGTCGCCAATTCCATCACCGTCGTGGGCGACCGCCGCCGCGTGCAGGTGTGCCTGAATTTCGACAACACAACCTCCCGCGATTTAGAGCCCGCCTGGAACACGACGCAAGACGACCTGACCCCCTGGGCCCTCAATAGCGTCATTCCCGAGATGGATTCCGCCCAGTATTCTGGTCAAAACCCGCCCGACCCGCAGCAGTTCATCGACCGCTACGGCAAAGGGGGGACACAATATCTCCAGAACCTCGATGTCTTCCGCACCTTCGTGTGGAACGAGGACGGCGCGTATTGCCCCACGGTCGCCAAAATCCCGGACCTGGGCGTTTTTCTGGGCGCTAGCTTCGCCCGCCGACCGCGGCCCCTGGGGCCGACCCTCCTTTATCCCGCCGGCAAAGGCCAGGGCGCGCCGCTGCCGCCGTACGTGGAGATCGGCATCGTCGGCGACGACAATTCGTGGATCCTGCTGCCCGAGGCCCGCATCCTGCGCGACCGCGCCGGCTTCACCATCACCGCGCGCAGGCTCGATCTCTTCTACCCGTACCGCAACGCCCCGACCGCCCTGGCCGGCAAATATGCCGCTGGCGCCGGCAGCTACAGTTTCGCCACGCTGCTCTATAACACGCTGCGCACCGGCGGGGGGCCGACCGATTACAAGCTCCGCTTCCGCCTGATCGGCACGATCGCCGCGGATGATGCGGTGAAGGCCACGGCCGCGCTGCCCGCAAGTTCCGCCTGGCCCATCGCCGCGAGCAAAACCATCTTCCTGCCGCAGCGGTTCCGCTCCAGCTCGCTCGGCGGCGCTTCAAACCCGGATACCCTGCCCCTCTCCACCGCCGACGACACCACCGCCGCAAGCGACTGTGTGTGGGACATTCTAAACGCCAGCCTCGACGCCATGGGTCACGGCTCCATCATCCTGCGCAGCCTCACGCGGGCGTACCGGCCCGGCATGGCATTTTCCCGCACGCGCGGGCGCGGCGTCGATCTGGCCGTCGGCCCCGACGGCGGCATGACCGGCGTGGTCTCCGTGCGCTGGATCTTCGAAGGCGAATCCAACAAAACCGAGCTCCTGCTGGACTCCAATCTGCTGGAGGTCGCGCGATGAGCGTAAGGGAACAAATCCTGCTGGCCCAGTTGCAGGCGGACCGCAACGTCGAAACCGCCGGCCTCGCTTCGATTCAGCCGATGGAAGCCCCGCTCGCCGCCGCGGCCGGCCTCAAGTGGGCCAAGACCACGCGCAACTGGCACTACGCCACCGGCAACGATTCCTGGGTGGATGCCAATCCCTGCGCCGACCGCGACGGCAACACGGTGCAGACGACCACCACGATTCGCATTTATTTGCCGCGCGCCCCCGGCACGGATCCCAACGTGGTCTCCGCCCAGATCATCGGCTACATCGTGGATAGCGCCGGCGCGAACATCGCCGCCGCCAGCTTCCTTGATGTGGCCATCGGCACGGTGAGAATGTGGTCCAAAACCGGCGCCCTGCCCGCCGGCTGGGCGGATTGCGTTTCGGGCGGCTACAGTACGCTCAATGCCCAGGGCCTCTGCGGCCGCTTCCCTGTCGGGCAAAAAACCGGCGATGCAGACTTCGGCACGTACTTTGCGATCGGCGGCCAAAAGAGTCACGCCCACAATCTGCACCGGGATCATGCCACCGAGGACGCCACGCCCGTCTGGTTCGATGAAGGAACCGCCAACAGCACGCACATCGGCGATGAATTGACCAGCCACCTGCCGCCGTTCTATGTTGCCAGATTCATAGAGCGAATTGACAATTCAACTTGATTAGGCGTAGCACGGAATTAGCCGTACCGGGGAATTAGGCGTAGCACGGGCGTCTCGCCCGTGAGTCGCACGGCCATCTTGGCCGTGCTCCGCCTGTTTCCCCAGGTCCCGTAGGGACCGTTAGATTGTAGCCCAGCACTTCAGTGCTGGGTTTCCGCATCCCAAACAGTGGAGTCCCGTAGGGACGGCACAAAAACGGAGTGTTGATAATATGACATCCCCTGATTTCCCCCAAATTCACGACCAGGCCCAGGCCATTCTCCTGGAGCGCGAAATAAGGATGCTCCAGGAATTATTGGCTGAACTCACCCCTTACTCCGGCGAATTGCCCAATTCCCTGGAGCAATATCAGCAACTGCCACAGGCGCATCAGCGGCAACTCGCGGCCGCACATCCCCAGCACATAGGCGACCTCTTTCAGGTGGAGGAGCTACTGGCTCAGGCCACCGAGAACGACCGGCAAAAAGAGCAGCAAAAGCAGCAATTGGCCGGCCTGGAGGTGGATATCGCCGCCGCCTTCGACGCTTTGGACCCCTCCCAACGCGCCTCCGTCGCCATGACCTTCACGCGCGGCCAGAGATTCGCCCTGTATGGCGACGCCCCCACCAGGAGCGATGGGGGATACCTGTAAGAATCTTAGATTTTCAATTTGCGATTGCCGCACAGCTGGCGTCCGCTCTTTCAATCGCAAATCGCAAATCAAAAATCGCAAATCGAATAGTGGAGATCCAAATGACCCAAGCAGATTCAGAAACCGTCCTGGCCTCACTTCAGCGGAAGGTTCAGCGGCTTCGAAATAAGTTGCCCAAGGCGCGCCTGCGCGAATATCCCGACGGCAGCCCGCCGGATGGATGCGACGCGGCCGGCAGGGAATACCTCACCATTCACCAGGCCGCCGCGCGGCTGAATACCACCGCCTCCGAAGCCGCCAGGCTGCTTGCACGCGTGGAAATGCGCACCGACTTGAGCGGCGTGCCCGTCATCGAGGCCGACCGCTTCAACCAGGCCCTCCTGGACCTGGCCCAAGGGAAAAACCCGTCGAGGTTCCTGTAAGACTATTCTTCTTAAAAGTGGTGCCATCTCTTCAACCCCTCTCCCCTGGGAGAGGGTGCCCCGAAGGGGCGGGTGAGGGTAGGCCGGGTGAGGGTTCTTTCAAATGGCCGGATGCCACGGCCGTCCGCGGCCGTGCGCTGTGCGTGCAATTGAAGAAATGGTTTGAAAGGCAGGAGAACGGTTCTTCAACCCTCTCCCTCCTGCGGGAGAAGCTGGCCCGCAGGGACGGATGAGGATTCTCCCTTGTTTGTAGTTTGCAGTTTGTAGTTTGTTTTCCTGCGGGAGAGGCTGGCCCGCAGGGCCGGGTGTGGCACAGCCGCCCTCGGCTGTGCTCTTCAACCCCTCTCCCTTGGGAGAGGGTAGGGTGAGGGTTCTTGAATCTATGAACTATCCCTGTTTCTTCCTCGGAGCTTTCAACCATGTCCACTAATTGTTCCGAAACCATTCCCCGCGCTGCGCCGATTCGTTCTCGCAGATCCACCAATCCCTGGGGCGCATCGAGGCCGTTACCCAGTCCACGCACACCCAGGCCGCCGCCACGAACGGCCGCGTGGAGGATCTCTTCGCCGCCGACAGCTCTCGCCGCGCGGAAATGGCCCGCCTCAACACGCGCATGCAGGAATTGCAAAATCGCCTGTGCGATCAGGAGAGCCTCGCGAGAACCGTCCTGACGGCCGGCTGGAAGCTTTCCATCATGCTGGCCGGAACAGTGGGGACCCTGCTGGGCATCCGAAGGCTACTCAATTTGTAACAACTAATTCCGTCAAGGAATTACAAATACAAATTACAAATTACAAAGTGAAGCAACGCCGGCATCGATCCCATCTTCTCATTTGTAATTTGTAACTGGGACCTCTGAATAACGTAGCATGGGCATCTTGCCCATGAGTCGCACGGGCGTCTCGCCCGTGCATAAGCTGTTGCAGAATAAGAGGCAGGAGCAAGATGCTCCTGCGACTCACGGGCGGGACGCCCGTGCTACGATAGGTTATTCAGAGGTCTCAACTTGTAATTTGTACTTCCATTCTCGAACACCCTTCCTCATTGAAAAGGAGAATCTATGGATCCCAAACCCGGCATTAACACCACAGAGTTCTGGACTTCCCTGATTGGCACCCTCACCCTGGCGGCGCCCGCCCTGTTCGCCGCCCTGGGCAACAAGCCCTGGGTCGCCGCCATCCTGGGCGCGGCGGCGACCGTTGTCCCGGCCGTATATATCTGGGGCAGGTCCATCCTCAAGGCCGAACTGGCCAAGCAGACCAACATCATTCCCGACAAGTGGGAAGGCACATTGGGCAAGGCCCTCGACGTGGTGGAGGCCCTGGCCGGCGCTCTGCCCGCACTGGTCGCGGCCACGCAGCCGGCGACGGCCTCGGCGGGCGCCACCGCATCCACCGGCGCCGCAACCGCGGCAACTTCCGCCGACACCGGCGCCGCATCGACTCCAAGCGCGGCCGCCACGCCCCAGCCCTCGACCCCGACAGGCGCCCCCAATGTCTAGCCTGCTGGCGGCCCTCACGGCCCTGGCGCCCGTGGCCGTGCTCATCCTCCAGTATTACCTTTCCAGCCGCCCGGCCGCGGCGGCCAGGAGCCAGTCCAATGAGAATATCCGCATTCATAACGAAGTGGCTGACCACGATGTGGCTGCTCTCCGCGCTCGCCTTGCCGGCCTGCGCCGCCAGTCTCCCTGATCCCGCCGCGCCCTACGGCAATCAGCAGGCCACGCACCTGGAGCCCAACCAGCCGGCGCCCTTCGCCGGCTGGTTGCTCTCCGATAGCGACCTGGAGTGGCTGCTGAAATCCGCCCAGCCACGCCAATAGCCATCAGGAACAGAAAGGTCACGGAGATCTCACCCCTCTCCCTCCTACGGGAGAGGGGAAGGGGTGAGGGTGAACTCCTCTCCCTGGAAGGGAGAGGGTGGCCCGAAGGGCCGGGTGAGGGTGGGCCGGGTGCAAAGTGCTGAGCGAAGTCGAAGCAGGGGTTCATGCGATGAGATAGGGCGAGCAACCCTGAGCGCAGTCGAAGGGAGCGCAGTCGAAGGACTCGCGCAATCCGTCTTGTTTTCCTAGGTTCCGTAGGGACCGTTAGATAGCAGCCCAGCACTTCAGAGGATTTTGCAAAATTGATGTAACCTATTGCGCAATAAGAAGTTCGCCTCCACAATGTCTCCCACTCATTACAGAAGGAGACTGGCCATGGAAGGCGAACTCTGGAAGCGAGTGTACGAACTGCTTGTGATTTCGGGCAAGAAGTATTCCCAAGCGAAGGTGCAGTATTCAACACGGCGCATTGTGGCGGTTTATCTCTGGGCCGTGCTGCATGATCGGCCGACCTGCTGGGCGTGTGATGAACGCAATTGGCCTGAGCCGAGCCTGGGCGATCTGCCCAGTCCTTCGTGCATGTCGCGGCGCTTGCGAACGGCACCGGTGCAAGCGTTGCTCGTGGACCTGGAAGAACACTATCGTCAGCACTTCGGTCAGAGCCTTTGGCGCTGCATCGACGCCATGCCCTTGGTGATCGGCAGTGCCTCGCATGACCGCCAGGCCGGCTTCGGCCGCGCGGCCACAGGGAAGGCCAAAGGCTATAAGTTTTATGCCATTTGCACTCCCGGCGGCGTCGCTGTCGCCTGGCGCGTGGGGCCCATGCACTGCAACGAACAACGCATGGCGCAGCGGCTGCTCCGCGACGTTAACGGAGAGGGTTATTTGCTCGGCGATGGGGAGTATGACAACAACAAACTCTTTGACCATGCTGGGGCCAAAGGAATTCAGCTGGTGGTTCCCAAAAGGAAAGGCGCTCGTTTGGGACATCGCCGACAAAGCCCGTATCGTCTGCGGTCGATTGACCTGTGCAGCCGGCCTTTTGGATACGGCTTACTTAAACAGCGCGCAGCATTGACCGATTCTTTGGCGCCTGGAATAGCAGCGGTTGCGGGATTAAGCATCTGCCGCCCTGGGTACGGACACACTTTCGTGTTCGTCTTTGGGTGCAGGCAAAACTAATCTTTCATTATGTCCGCAGCGAAAGACAAACACTTATAGCCTAGATGCAATAACCTTTTCAGTGCTGGGTAACGTGCCCCCCAGTCCGACGGAGTGCCGTAGGCACGGCACAAAAGGTGAGATTAACATGACCTGAACTGTATTTCTTTGTACCCTTTGTGATCTTTGTGGTCTTTGTGCCCTTTGTGGTCTTTGTGCCCTTTGTGGTCTTTGTGTTCCTCTTATTCTTGAGAATAAAATAGCCGCCATCGCGGCGGCCAGAATTACCCTTTAATTGGTTCTTATAGGGTCGCCTGCCGGGTCTCAAAAGATGGGCGACACAACTCAGAACTTCATGCGACCTTGTGCTCACCTTTGACCGCCACGGGCTTGGGCTCAATGGACCATTCATCCCGTCCCCAGCCGAAAAACAGGCGCACAAATACATCGCACAGGCGCATCAAAGCGGAAAACGCAGCATCCGCCGCAAAATTCGCGACGCGCTTCATCGCACACCTCCGACCCGTTTTTCACAAAAAGCAACCCAGTTTTGTCACAAAGAGCAAAACTCGTCCGTCTTCTCTTCGCTTCTCTATCTTCTTCGGCGAAGCAGCCCGGCCGCGCCGATTAACATCAGTGCCAGTGTTGCGGGCTCCGGTGTGTACTGCACCAGAAAGGCGTCCGCACCGCCGGCATTGCCCTGGCCCCACAGGTCTCCCATCGTCATTCCTGTGACATACACGCAGTTCGGTCCGGCCACCGCGATGCCGTGCCCTTCATCCTGGCCGGCCGTACCAATTTGTGTCGCCCATATCTGATTGCCCGCATCGTCGTACTTCACCAGGATCGAATCGGCGTACCCGGCGTTCGTCCCGCCCAGGTTGCCATCGGTCTCGCCGGTGAGGTACACTCCGCCCGCGCCATCCGTGGCCACGGCCAAAGCACGATCCCAGGCGGCGCTGCCCGTCTGGCGGATCCACACCTGGTTCCCATCGGCGCCAATCCGGGCGATGAAAATGTCAAAGTCGCCCGCGTTATTACCGCTCAATGCCCCATCGGTCTGTCCCACGACATACACGCCGCCCGAGCCGTCGGACGTCACCGCGAAGCCGCGCTCCGTCGTGGCCGTGCCAAATTGCTTGACCCAGGTCAGGTTGCCGCTGGTGTCATACTTGGCCACGTACGCGTCATACAGGCCCGCCGAAGAATTGCCCGGCAGCGCGCCGTCCGTGTACCCGGTGATGTAAATCCCACCCGTCCCCGCCGCGACGCCGTACGAGTAGTCGTAGCCGCTGGAACCCACCTGCCGCGACCACTGCAATTGGCCCGCGGTGCTGTATTTCGTCAAGATCGCATCGTTGTTGCCGGCGTTTGTGCCGTTCAGGCTGCCCTTGGTGTCGCCCGTGATGTACACCCCGCCCGCCCCATCCAGCGCCACGCCATAGCTGGTATCCGCGGCGGTCGTGCCCATCTGGCGCGTCCACACGATGCTTCCCGTGCCGTCGTACTTGGCCAGGTAGGCGTCATAGTTGCCTACGTGCCCGGCGATGTTGCCGTAGGTGTACCCGGTGGTGTAAACATAGCCGCTACTGTCGACGGCCACGCCGAAGGCCTTATCGTCGCTGGAAGTGCCCAGCCCCTGCGTCCACTGCAGCGCGCCGGCGGAATTATACTTGGCCAGGAAGGCATCGTAGCTTCCGGCCCCCGGACCACTCAGTGCGCCGTTGGTGTAGCCGGTCATATACACGTTGCCGGAAGAATCGACGGCCACCGACTGGCCTTCATCATCCCCGCTGCTTCCCAGTTGCTGGGTCCAGTTGGGTGTAAGTGTCGAGGCCGCGGCCATGGAGGTCCATCCCAGCACCAGCGCCACTGCTGCGGCGCAGCAAACCCCACAGGCCGCGAATGTCTTAAAAGTTCTGCCTTTGCCAGGCATCTGCCCACTCCGTTCCATCTGCGGATCGCCACCACCTTGACTTGCCGCGGCGGCCCTCGCCGCCTGCGGAGGCAATCCGTTCGCTTCTCTGTTATCGTCGCAGGCTTCGTGTTCTCCGTACTTCGTACACGAAGAAAAAACGCGGCCAGAGTTGCAAATAGATTTGGAAACTTGCCCCATGAGGGCTCGAGAGGTCGTTCGAGTGAGCGAGAACGACCAACCTCTCCCGGCCTGTATTCCGCCGCTTCCTGCGGAAGGCCGGAGCGTGGTTCAAATTATAAACTACCACGACCGGCGATTCTGTCAAGCCAAAGAAGCCCCAAGAATGCGGAAAATCCCGAAATCTTTTAGGCGAATGCAATATTGCCCGCGCAATCAAACGTAGGGTGTGCAGCTCTGAGGGTGGGGTTCTTAACCCCTCCCCCTTTTACGGGGGAGGGCCTGCCCTGCGAAGCTTCAGCGAAGCAGGGTGGCCCGCAGAGCCGGGTGTGGCACAGCCGCCCTCGGCTGTGCTCTTCAACTCCTCCCCCTCTTACGGGGAAGGGCCTGCCCTGCGAAGCTTCAGCGAAGCAGGGTGAGGGTTCTTCGGCTTTTTTGAATTTGGTGCTTGGGATTTGTTTGGAATTTGGCTTTTGGGATTTGGGATTTGGTATTCTGAGGGTTGCCCAAACGGCCGGGGGGAGTCATTAATATTTCTTGAAACGCTGCCCCGCACGTCTTATTGTGCCCCCATACGCGACACATATAACTCGGGGAAAGGTGGCGGCTATGCTGAGCAATGGATTGCCAGGCAAGGCGGGGGCGGTGGTTATTCGTGACTTTCTCGAGCTGTTGGAAGCCAGGCTCCTCCTGGCGGCACTTCCCGGAGACTTCAATGCCGACGGCCTGGTCAACGCGGCCGACGTGGATTTTCTCGCTGCCGGGGTGCGCGCCGGTGCAACGGATCCATCCCTCGACTTGAACCACGACTCCACTGTGAACCCGCAGGATGTCAGCACGATGATCTGCGGCATCCTCGCCACGGCGCCCGGCGATGCCAACTTGGACGGCCGGGTCGACGGCACCGACTTTCTCGCCTGGCAGCGCGGCTACATGAATCACCAGACCGGTCTCAGCCAGGGCGATTTCAACGGCGATGGCGTGGTCGACGGCACCGATTTCCTCATCTGGCAGCGCTACTACCTCTGGCAGCGCCCGACAAACGCGCGGCGAATCATCTATGTCGACCCCTCGGCTGCCGGCGACAACAACGGCGCCACCTGGGACAACGCCCTGACCGATTTAAACGAGGCCCTGCACGAGGCCATGGACGGCGACCAGATCTGGCTGGCCGCGGGAACCTACGCGGGCAGCCTGGATCCCATTTCCGCCTCCATCGGAATTTACGCCGCCGGCGTCGACGATCAATGGTGGGATTGGGATCCCACCAGCGAGTCCTTCCCCTGCACAATCGGGAATCTGCGATTTGATGGTGCATCCACAGTTACGCTGGATGGACTTTGCTTCAGTGCCGGCGCGGGCGGCACGGCCGTGGAGGCGGCAGTTTCACAGCTCACTGTCGAAAACTGCAAATTCACGGATGAGGACCGTGGGCTCGTCACCCAGGGCGGGAATATCGCAATCCAGGATTCCCTGTTTGAGAACAATTGCGCGGACGGCCTCGGCGCGGCCGCGAACCTCCAGGACGGCTCGATTTTCATTCAGGACACTGTCTTCCAGGATAACGGCTCCCCGCAATCCACCCAGGGGGCCCTGGCGCTGAGCGGAACCGCCTTTCTGCTTGGTTGCACATTTGATAATAACGCCGGCGCCTTTGGCGCGGCCATCAGCAATGGCGCCGATCTGTCAATGTATCGTTGCCAGTTTATCGATAACCGCGTGGCAGTTGCGAGCGATGGCTGTGGCAATGCGGGGGCAGTCTTTTCCTATGGCCCCCTTTTCGCCTACGGGTGCGAGTTTGACAATAATACGGCCGATACCTCCGGCGGGGCGATCTACCAGGGCGGCGGCAGACTAACCATATGGAGCAGCACTTTTAGCTCCAACTTGGCCGGCCAGGGCGGAGCAATCTACAGCACAAGTACCTCAACCGACATCGAAGACAGCACGTTCAATGGCAACGAGTCAGTCGGCTATTCCTTTGACAACACCAATCTCATGCCCAATCGCGTTCTCGCCCAGGGGTGGCGCTTCTCTATCCTGGACCAGGACGTAACTGCTGATATTGAAAGTTGCACCTTCACCGCCAACCAGGCCTTCGACTCAGGTAGCAACGGCGACGGCGGGGCGATCTATGATACCAGCCAGGGCGGCACGGTTTCCGATTCACTCTTCGTGGGCAACCAGGCCTGGGGTACCGACCAGGGCTATCCCATCAGGGCTATTGGCGGCGCGGTCTTTGCAAGCAACGCATCCATGATAAATTGCACCTTCGTCGGCAACGCGGCGCTTGGCGCCGCCGAGGGCGGAATCGGCATTTCCGAGGGCGGCGCCGTGCACGGCGGAATCCTCATTAACAGCATCGTCTGGAACAATTTTGCCGACTCCTATCCGAATATCTGGGAGGTCTACGCAACTTTCTCCGATGTGCAGGGAACCGGCGGCAGCGGAACGGTTTGGAATTTCGATTTAGGGACCGATGGCGGCGGCAATATAGATGCCGATCCCCGCTTCATTGCCTCTGGACACTGGGAGGGCCATGCCTGGGTAGCTGGGACTGACTACAGACTCATGGCCGGCTCACCCTGCAATGATTCCGGCAACGATGCCTATGTAGATGACCCGGTGGACCTGGTCGGCATGGAGCGCCTGGCCGATGACCCCGCCGCGCCGGATGTCGGCAGCAGCAACGGCCCTGACCTGATTGTGGACATGGGGGCCTATGAATATCGGCGGATCATCTATGTCAATGCCTCGGCCACGGGCCAGGATAATGGCACGACCTGGGCCGACGCCTTCACCGATCTGGCCAGCGCCGTCGCGGCCGCCCAAACCGGCGACGAGATCTGGATTACCGCCGGAAATTACTCCGCCAGCCAGACCGATAATTATCTCCAGCCCGGCGTAAGCCTGTACGGCGGCTTTGCCGGCGGCGAGCAGGGCCTGTCGCAGCGCTACGGTTGGGACACCACCATCTCCTACTTGGCGAACTGGAACTCTGATGAGCTGTTCGACAGCATTACTTTCACCCAAAGCGCCGACAGCCCGTACGCGGCTCTTAACATAGAGTCCGGCACGGGCATCATCATTAACGATTGCAACTTTATTGACAGCGCTTATGGCCTGGAAATACAGAACGCCTCCGCCACCCTAGACAACTGCACCTTCGACAAAGACGGGTCCTTTAGCGGCCCCAATGCCCTGTACACGGTCAATTCCACAATAGAGGTGGATGACTGCATGTTTTTCTGTAATTATGGTGGCCAATCTGCCGACGCCGCCGCATCCGTGGACGGGAATTCCACGTTCCGAAATTGCGAATTCTGGGCTAATTCCAATCGTGCGATACAGGCCTCGGGAATGCTGATGGTGATCGATTCCTATTTCACCGGCAACAACGTCTTGGCAAACGACGATCTTGAACCCGCCGGCGGCGGGGCCATCTGCTCCGCCGGCGCAACCACGATCATCGACTGCTATTTTGAAGGCAACACCGCCTCCGCCCAGGGCGGCGCGATCTACCAGAGCGGCGGCAGCCTGGATGTGGTCAATAGCAGATTCTGCCTCAATTCGGCCGGCCAGGGCGGGGCCATATACGCCGGCCAGGCGGGCGATTCCCAGCCCCTCGTACTCATCACGGGCTGCTTGTTCGAAGGCAACATGGCTTGGGGCTATGCCGATGAGCATGGCGATAGGCCGGCCGCGGGTGGTGCAATTCTGGTGGAGTCCGCGGGCAGGGGTTCAATCCTGGAAGGCTGCACCTTCGCCGGCAACGCCGCTTTTGGTGCCAGTAACGGCGGCCAGGGTACGCAGTCCCAGGGCGGGGCCGTCTGGGGCTCTAGCAGCATCGACATTGTCAACTGCATCTTCTGGCAAGACCGCGCCGATGTCGGGCCCGACATGTATCAATCGCGCGGCGTGGCCTTCTGCTTTGTGGCGCCTGGGATGGCGCTACTGCGGACTGGAATCCCGATTGGGGATCCAATTTAGGGCACAACATAAGTGGTGATCCGCTGTTCGTCGCCTCGGGATATTGGGAAGGGACGACCTGGATTGCATATTGGGATCGGACGTGGGGAGGTTATTCCAGCGACTATCGCCTTGCGGCCGGCTCCCCCTGCATCGATGCGGGCTTAAACCAGTCCGTGCCCGCCGATCAGTGGGACCTGGATGGCAATGGCGATACTTCTGAACCTGTCCCGTACGACCTGGCGCGTCAGCCGCGCTTCGTGGATGATCCGCTGGTGACTGACACAGGCCTGGGCACACTGCCCATCGTGGACATTGGCGCCTACGAGTATCAGCCGGTGTAACGCCGGCTGTCGCGCCTTCAACCCCTCTCCCTTGGGAGAGGGTGGCCGTCAGGCCGGGTGAGGGTCGCTCGCCGCAACCGCCTGAGCCCCAGGCAAAAAAAGCCGCACCTGAAGAACCCATCTTGAACTAAAACCCTGACAGTGGTAAGCTGTCCCTTGTCTTAGCCCCGCTCAAGTGGGAGCGGCGGGGCTGCCACTTCTTGCCCCAGGCCGTCTTGGCCAAGTTCCTTAAAAGCCCCGACTCCCGGCCTTTACGCCGCGGGGGCAATCTTCAAAAGAAAGCTGAATAAGTGCAGCGTTTTAAGACCCTGCACTTTCCGCCGCTGACTTTTGCGCCTGTTGAAGCAACTTTTACGGATTAACTTCGCGCGGCCGCTCGTGCCGCCGCGCAAAGTTTTGTTCAGGTTGGGTGCCACGGCCGTCCGCGGCCGTGCGCGTGTGCGCACTTGGGGATGCGGATATGACTGGCCGCCGCAAAACCGTTCATCCCCATGGAAAATATATCGCACGGCCGGCTCTTCGACCCTTTTGGTATTTGGTGCTTGGGATTTGTTTGGGGTTTGGAATTTGGGATTTGGGATTTCTCCACGGTGAGGGTTCTTCAACCCTCTCCCTTGGGGTTATTCCCTCGCCTTCAGCTTCAAAAGACTATACCTCTCGCTCGTCCAGATGCACTCGGCCCCGCCGGCGGCCAGTTCACCCACGCCCCGCGGCTCGTCCAGCACGATGTACTGTGCGTGCAGCTTTCGCGCCCAGTCGATAATCAATGCCAGGCGGCCATCGTCGGCGTCCGTTTTTTCAATCGCCGCCCGCTCCTTATCGAGCCGCCGCCAGTTCATGGCCAGCTCGCGCCTGGAAAAGATCAGCCGCCGGCCATCCAGATAGGCAAACACCACCGGCCGCAGCGCCGCCTGGCGGATGGTCGCCCCGGGGAAGTTCCACGGCAATATGGCCGCGCCGCGCGGCGTCAGCTCTCGCACGGCCGCCACCGCCGCCGCCCGCTGCGCCGCCGATTTATCGGCCGTCTGGCCGGTCCTCAGCACTTGCACCGCCGCGGCGGGGCGGCAAAGGATATTCCAACCGCCATGCATGACGAAAAACACTATCGCGGCCACAAGCCCCACTTTCGGCCATATATGAACAGTAGGAGGGGTAGCTTTGTCGCACACCGTTCTCCGCGCGTTCATCTCCGCCAGCGCCCAGATGAACAGTGTCAGCAGGATCGGCACGAAGAAGCGGACGTTGCGTTGCAGGTCGATCTGCATGGGGACGCCCCCGCTCTTGCGCCAGGAGGTAATCCGCCAGCGGCAGCGCCATGCCCACGATGATGATCGCCGCTGTCCAGATGGCCAGCAGCCGCAGTGCGCCGCCTTGCCGCCATTTCCCGCGCCGTACCAGTACCACCGCGCCGATAATCCCCAGCGCCGCCGCGCCGCTGGTTGCCAGTGCCTTCAGCACCAGCTTGATCGTGTAGGGAATCTGAATCAGGTGCGGCAGGAACAGGTATTGGTACAACTCGCGCATGGTCGCATCGTGTACCTGCCTGTCCGCCTGCTTGCCCGTGGCGAATTGAAGCGCACAGGGAATGATCGGCACGATAAACAGCAGCCCCAGCCCGATCATGCGGACCACGCGGCCCCCAAAACTCCAGTTGCCAGGGCGGTGGACCCACCAGCCCAGCCACAGCATCAACCCCAGCGCCGGCGCGCTCACCGGGTGAATGTACGCGCTGCGCCCGCCGCCAGCATCAATAGCGGCCAGACCCGCGGGCGGTTCCACCACTTCACCGCCGCCGCCATGAAGAATCCAAATAGCGCCGAGTACGCCAGGCGCGGCAGCGGGTCTCCTAACAGGCCCCAGCCGTCATACACGATTCCCGCCGACACCGGCGCCAGCGCCAATCAGCGCCAACACCGTCGCCCAGAAGGGCGAGCCGAACAGCACCACGCCCAGCAGGTAAAAACCCGCCAGGTGGGCAAAGATGTGCAGCCCGTACGTCGCCAGGAACACCCCCGCGTAGCTGCCGGCCAGCTTGTGCGCGGCCCTCGCCAGCGGCACGTGTACGGATGAATACCAGGCGAAATTCCGCGCATCCCCCAGCATGGGATCGCCCGCGAAAAGCTCGGCATGGTCCAGCCCCGCGGCGTACGAGGCGATGTACCCCAAATCACCGTCGACCGCGTCCGCCGCGCCGCTCCAGCCGAATCGCCAGATCTGAAACGAAATGGCCAGCACGCCAAACCCCAGCAGTATCAGCGCATGCCAGCGCAGGCGCCCAGGCCGCCTCTGTGCCTGCCCCAGCGGTGAATTCTCCGGCCGCGCAGCTCGAGGTCATTCTGGCTCAGCGTGCTGCTCATGAAAACTATCCTTGCCAGCGCGTGTTTTGCCCATGAATGTGGTCGCGCACGAATGGCCGCGGATCGTTATCTCGTGTGGTAATGGAAAACCCGCTCCCGCGCAAAAACTCGAGGATCGTCTGCCGCGTGTTCATCACGCCGCAGCCGCCGTCCTTGAAATCGTGGCACGCGATGCACGCGTACCGCGTGCGGCGGATCATCTCCCTCATGCCGGCGATGGCCCAGCGTCCGCGCCTTCAATGTTCATCTTCAAAAAGTCGATGTGCTCGATGCCCTGCCGCCGGCAAATCTCATCCAGCGTCTCGCCTTGCACGCACAACTGCGACCCCGCGCCCGCCGCCGCGGCCACCGCGTTGGAAATATCCGCCTGCCCATCATCGATGAACACCTTGCCGCTCTTGTCCATGGCCGCGCGGCAAAGGCATATCACATTGCCCAGCCGGTTGTGCTTGCAGGTCAGCTCCAGCCGCCCAAACGTCACCGGGTGGGCCTCGATCGCCAGAACCTTGCCGCCTGCGCCCACGGCCCGCGAAAAGACCGGCGCATCCGTCCCGCTGCCCGCGCCACATCGACAATGATGTCGCCCTCGCGCGGCCGGTACAGGTGAAACCAGAAGTCTTCCGTGTTGGCCGCGTTCTGGGCCACCTGGCCGGCCCAGTCCTCGATGAAATTGCCGTAATAGCCGAAGCGCGGCGGATCGGCCAGGTAATCCCCACCGATCCGGCGGACCCAACTGCCATCGTAAAAGACCCCGGCATCCTGCCCCGTGCGGCGGCGGATGTACCAACTGGCCAGCGCAGAGAGCAGCCTCCGCCCGCCGGGCCTGTCCAAAACATCGATCATGGCACGCTGAAGAGTCATCGCTTACTCTTATCGGCGGGGCGAGCGTTGAGGGTTGAGGATCCGGAGCGAGATGGTCACATCAGCAACTCTAAGAAGCATTGGAAAAGTCGTCCAATTTACCTTACTTAGAGCAAAACATAAGCTTGATCGCACCAATAATGACGGCGATCAGAATTCCCAATCCAACGGGGATGATGAATCTGAAAAGATTCTTAACATCAGAAGACAGGGCCGAGACATTCTGTGTCAAAGCCTGCATGTTTTTGCTTAAGTCGCTTAGGCTTGTTGTTTCCAGGGAATTCAAGAAATCACGATCCGTCTCAGGTATCCGTCCACGTATAAGGTCTGGATTTGGAGGTATCACCTTGCTGACGGGACCAGCAAGCTTGTGAAACTCAATCATGCAGAGCTCATAGTCGTAGTCTAAGGTGATTCTTCTTGGTGAGGCGTTGTACAGACCAAACCGCAGATGGCCTTCAAACCCTGGATCGATCTGCATTCCGGCTAAAAGAACGAGCCCTTTTCTGGCCAAGGAGCTTCGCATTCCGATGACGCCAGCTATATCTAAAGGAAACTTAAGAAGCTCTTTGGTCAAAACCAAAGCGAAAGCCCCAGGCTCCAGGTGAAGAAGGCTGCTGCTGTTGGGCTCCAGGACAATTTTCTGGTCCGAATGCGAAACTAGCGCCTCGCCGCCTAACGAAAGATCGTAGCTTGCGCCTTGGAGTTTCTCCTGGTCAAAGGGCGATATGACTAGATCCCCAGCGGCCACAGAGGCTTGGATTTCCGTATCCCGCATTAGCATTGAGGCGGCTCCTTGTCACCCATATTATCGGCCTAACTATCTCCGAACAACAATAATGTAACATATTTTACTCGTCCGGGGATTTAACCTTCCCGAACTAAAGCCTGTAGCCCGTGTCTTCTTCCGCTCCCCCTATACCCTTTGCCTTATCCCGCCCACCTTAGGGGCCCGTCGATTCAATTCAGTCGGCCTGCGCGAAGTTATTCTGCGCGCCGACACTGTTTTTAGTCGATACGTTATCCGTATGCGCGCTGGATGCCCCGAGAGGGCGGAGGCCACGTGAGCAAATTATCTGTGTATTCCCGCAACGCCGTGTACACCTGGGCGGGCTACGGCGGCAACCTGGTCGTGTTGCTGCTCCTGTCGCCCTTCGTGGTGCGCACACTGGGGGACCGCTCCTACGGCGTGTGGACCATGCTCATGGGCCTGGCCGGCTACCTGGGACTGGCCGAGCTGGGCGTCCGCGTCTCCACCGGCCGCTTCATCAATTACTATCTGGGCCGCCGCGATACCGACACCTTTAACCGCGTCATCGTCACCTCGCTCCTGTTTTACGGCGCCGTGGGCGTGGTCATCGTCGCCGTCACCACGCTGGTGGCCTGGCTGGGCCAGCCCCTGCTGGCCAAACTCTCGCCCGATATCGCCAGGGTGGCGCACTGGGTGCTGCCGCTCTTGGGAATAAACGTGGCCTTGGGCTTCTTCGCCGCCACCTACGGGCAGATCCTCCAGGCCGCCAACCGCTTCGATGTCCAGACCTGGGCCGACATGGGCGCCCTCGCCGTCCGCGCCATCGGCACCGCCGCGGTCTTATGCGCCGGCGGCTCCCTCACCGCCCTGGCCTGCGTCAATATCGCCACCAGCCTGGCCGGCTTGTTCCTGCGCATGCTCGGCGCGCACCGGTACGGCCCGCAGTACCACCTCCGCGCCCGCTTCATCAGTGCTTCCGTCCTGCGCGAGGTCATGGGCTTTGGCGCCTGGTCGTTCATCAGCAATACCGCCGCGCTCCTGATCCATTACACCGACGGCATCGTCATCGGTCTCATCTTAGGGCCTGAGTGCGTCACGGTGTACGCCATCGGCCTCATGCTCGTCGAGCACGGCCGCCGCGTGGTGTATGACGGCGTGGGCGTGATCAGCCCCGATGTTTTCCAGGCCGCCGCGCGAAATGATCGGCCCCTGCTCCACCTCCACATGGTCTCCGGCACGCGCGCGGCGCTGGCCATCGCCATACCCCTGCTCTCGGGGTACCTCGTCTTCGGCGAGCAGTTCCTGAACCTGTGGATGGGTCCAAACACGCACGGCAGCTACCGCGTCCTGTTCATCCTGACCTTGTCGCTCTTCGGCGGCGCGGCGGCGCGCCCGGCCATCAACGCGCTCACCGGCCTGGGCTGCGTCCGCTTCCTGGCCTTCGAGTGCATCGCCGAGGGCCTCATCAACCTGGGCCTCTCCATCTATCTGGTCAAGTGGGCGCACTGGGGCGTGGAGGGCGTGGCCTACGGCACGATCATCCCCATGTTCGCCTTCAATAATGTGCTCGTGCCGGCCATCGCCTGCCGGCGGACGGGCCTGCGGGTATGGCGCTACTTCGCCGACACCGCCGCCCGCTGGCTGCCCGCGGTGCTGCTGACCGTGCTGCTGGCCATGGCCATCCGCGCCGTGACGCCCGGCAACGGCTGGGCCACATTCGCCCTGCGCGTGGCCATGCTGCTGACGGCCTATCTGCCTGTGGCCTGGACCCTCGTTCTGGGTTCATACGAGCGGGCGCACGTGCTCCAGACCGCGCAGCAATTCCTGCGCGGCCGCGGGGTTATCGCCCCCGATGAGGCGTGACATTTTTAACTCACTGAGGCAAAAAATTCTCCGCCGCCTGGCCGACCGCCTGGATTACCTGGCCGGCCAGTGCAAACCGCTGCCGTTCGCGCGGCGGGGGCGGGGCGTCCGGATCTGCGAGCGCTGCCGCTTTGTTTGCCCGCAGGGTATCGAACTGGGCGATTACGTCTACATCGGCCCCTACGGCTTCTTCGGCGGCGAAGGCCATCTGACCATCGGCGACAACGTCGCCATCGGCCCGCACGTGTACATCTACACGACTAATCACTGTTACGAGCACGCCACGGCCGTGCCCTTTGATGAGCGGATCATCGCCCGCCCCGTCGCCATTGGCTCGCACGTGTGGATCGGCGGCAACGTGGTCATCGCTCCGGGCGTCAAGGTGGCCGATGGCGCCATCGTCGCCGCCGGCGCCGTCGTGGCCAAAGATGTGGAGCGCTGCGCGGTCGTCGGCGGCAACCCGGCGCACATCATCAAATACCGCGATGAGAAACATTTCGACCGGCTCGTGGCCGACGGCCGCTGGCATCAGCGGCTCGAATATGAAAAGACTCTCCAGCAGGAGGGCGTTGCCGCACATGGCTGAATCGATCCGTGCAGTCTGGCTCTGCCAGCACATCTGGCCGCGCGAGGTGGGCGGCGTCGAGCGCCGCGTGGAGGTGATTTCACGTTTCATGGCCAAATCCGGCTGGAACGTGGAGCTCTGGTCCACCGGCCTGGCCCCCGGTGTGCGCACGCTGGATGATGGCCGCACGCTGGTTGGGCTCGGTAGGCCCCGCGTGCCCGCGCCCCTCTGGTCGCTCATGCACCTGTGGCGCGTCCTGCACGCGGCCCTGCACATGCCCGTCCGCGGCCGGGTGGATGTCCTATACTGTGCCGACCCCTTGCTCGTGTGCGCGGCCCTCCTGGCCGGTCCGCGGGCGCCCATCGTCTATTGCCCCGGCGGCACGGGCCTCGGCAGTTACAAGTGGCTCCTCGCCGACCAGGGCAAGCCCGGCCTGCGCCGCACCCTGCGCGCCCTTTACGGCCCCGGCCGCCAATATCTCCGGGCCGAGCGCATCGCCCTATCCCGCGCGGCCGGAATCGTGGCCGAGTCCCAGCGCATCAAACGCCAGATGACCGCCGCCATCCCGGCCGTCGAGCGGCGCATCCGCGTCATTATCAGCGGCGGCGATCACAATCTCACCGCCCCCCTGAAAGAAGAAGTGCCCGTAAAGCAACCTGGCGAATTCACCGGCCTGACCGTCGCGCGCCTGCACCGCATAAAGAACATCGCTCACCTGGTGCGGGCCTGGGCGCAGGTGCAATTTGACAACCGCAAGCTGTGGATCGCCGGCAACGGCCCCGAAATGACCGAGCTCAATCAACTCGCCGAATCGCTGTCCATCCTGGATAAAGTCATCTTCCTGGGTAACCGCCTGGATGTTTCGCGTCTGCTCAAGGCGGCGGATGTCTTCATCCTGCCCTCGCTGTACGAGGCCTGCCCGCTGGCCCTGCTGGAGGCGATGACCGCCGGCCTGCCCTCCATCACCCTGGCCAACGTCGAAGGCGTCAGCGACATCGCCGCCAGCGGCGAACTCAACGTGGACAACCAAACCGGCTTCATCGTGGACCCGCTGGACCCGGCCGATATGGCCGCGCGGCTGGATCTGCTCGCCACCGACACCGACCTGCGTCGCCGCCTAGCCGATGGCGCCCGCCGCCGCGCCGCCGAGCGTTTCACTTGGGACATCGCCGCCGGCGCCTATATGGATCTCGGTCGGCAGGTCCTGGCGCGCACGGTTATAAGTCCCCATGCCCTGGACCTGGTGGAGATAGCCCATGCCTGACCAGGCGCGGCAGATCGACCACGGGGATAACCCCTGGGGTAAGCCCATCGAGCTCGCCGACCTCCAGGCCCACGACATCTGGCGCTTCCGCCGGGACTTTTTCCGCCGGCTTTTCCCCGATGTCCGCGGCCTCAAAGTGGTGGAGGTGGGCAGCGGCCCGGCTCACGATTCGTTGTTCTTCGCCCAGGGCGGCGCCGAGGTCATGGCCGTGGATTGCTCGCCGGAAGGCCTGGCCCTGGGCCGCCTGTTTTATAGTGAGTCTGAATCTGCCGCTGGAAACCCTCGCCGCCGATGCCCGCCATCTGCCGCTGGCCGATGGCCAATTTGACCTGTCCTTCAATGCCGGCGTGCTGGAGCATTTCGAGGATGACGACCTCGCCGCCGTGCTGGATGAGATGATCCGCGTGGTTCGTCCGGGCGGGCGGGTGCTGGTCTTCTGCCCCAATCGCTACAACATTTTCTACCAGACTCACCTGCGCCGCGTGGGCAAGCGGCACGCCTATCATTTCGAGCGCGCCTTCACTGCCGCCGGAATGCGCGATGCTTCTCCCGCCGCGGCCTCCAGGATATCCGCGCCAGCGGCGTTCACGTACACCCGGCGGTGAACTATCTTTTGCCCGCGTGGCTGCCCAAACACCATCGCATCGAGCCGGCCAGCCGCTGGTGCTTTGCCTGGCTGGAACAACTGGACCATTGGCATCGGCTCAAATCCCTGATCGGCCAGGATTTTGTGGTCTGGGGCTGCGTGCCGCCGTCCGCCGCGCAGCAAAGTGGCGTGTGCAGCCAAGGTTCTGCGTAGCCTTGGCGAAGCGGGATCGCTGCACACGAATTAATTCTTATCTGAAAAAAAGGAAGAAACACGCGTTCAACACAGTTGTAAACCTTACCAACTTCCATGAGCAAAGAGCCGTTATGCCCGGTATGTGGTTACCTCCTGCACGCCCCGGCTTGGGTCGGGGACATGCCATCGGATGATATCTGTCCGAGGCTGCGGGATTCAGTTCGGATATGATGACGCCGCCCCGGGTGGCCCTGCACGCCATCAGGAGATTTACAGGGATTGGCGAAGGAATTGGATCGAAGGCGGGACGAAGTGGCACTCGACGGCCAAAGACCCTCCCGAGGGCTGGGACCCGGTCAAGCAATTGCAGCGGATACAGATGTAGGGGGTGCAGCTTTGCTGCACACCAATTAACTCTTAGCAAATAGGCGGACCTATGATCGTCGCCGTCGATGCTCGCAACGTATACCGCCCCCGACGGCGCGGCATTGGCAAGACGCTCCTGCAAACCTATCGCCACCTGGCCGCCCTGAGGCCGAACTGGCAATTCATCCTGTTCCATCAGCAGGATGTGTGTGGCACAGCGGAATGTGGCACAGCCGGCTTGCCACGGCGAAGCAAAGCGAAGTCGGGCCTCGGCTGTGCGGATGACCCGTGTGGCACAGCCGCCCCCGGCTGTGCGTTTTTACCCCTCTCCCTGGGAAGGGAGAGGGTGGCCCTGCGAAGCTTTAGCGAAGCGGGGCCGGGCTTGCCCTGCGAAGCTTTAGCGAAGCAGGGTGAGGGTGAGGCAGTCTTGCACCCGGCCCTCGGCTTTGCGGATGCCCCCCTGGCGGACCTGCCCAATGTGCAGCGCCGCCGCATCGATATCCCCGGCGATCGCTGGGACCTCTGGCAGCACCTCCGCCTGCCCCTGGCCGCTCGCGCCGCCAGGGCCGATATCCTCCACTGCCCGGCCAACACCGCCCCGCGTTTTGCGGGCCTGCCGCTGGTGGTGACGATTCACGATCTGATCCCGCTGGAAAATCCAACGCCCGCCGATACTCGCTGGGGCAAGAACGTCTCCGCGGCGGCGAAAAACGCCTGCGCCATCCTCACGCCCAGCCGCCACAGCGCCCAACTCATTGCAAGAACCTTCGACATCGCGGCCGATAAGATCATTGTCTGCCCGTGGGCGGCGGATAGCGCCTGCCGGCGCATCGAAGACCCGCAGATTTTGAACGACGTGCGCGCCCGCTACGGCCTGCGGCCCGATCAGCCCTACATCCTCGCCCTCGGCGGCGCGGACCCGCGAAAAAACAGCGCGGGTATTCTGAAGGCCTGGTCGCTCCTGGATGAATCGCTGCGCCGAACTTTTCGCCTCCTCCTCGTTGGTATTGAAGGCCGCACCTTGAACGCACTTACCCAACAGGCCCAGGAGCTGAACCTCGCCGAGAGCTCGCCATCTGCACGGCTTTGCCGATGAGGCCGACATGCCCGCACTCTTCAGCGGCGCGGCCATATTCTGCTACCCCTCGCTCTCCGAGGGCTTCGGCCTGCCCATACTCGATGCTTTCGCCTGCGGCACGCCCGTGCTCACGGGCAATTCCACCAGCCTGCCCGAAGTAGCCGGCGAGGCCGCGCTGCTCGTGGAGGCCAACGACCCGCAATCCATCGCTCACGGCCTGGGAGAACTTCTAACCAGTCCCCAAAAGTGCAGCGAACTGGTCGAAAAAGGCCGCCGCCGCGCGCAGGAATTCACGTGGGAAAAAAGTGCCGCTAGTGTGGCCCGCGCCCTCGAATTGGCCGTGGGTAATTGTGCGCAGGTGGCCCTATGAACTGGCTCTTCGTGACCAGCACGTTTCCCTGGCCCCTGGCCCACGGCACGCACCTGCGCATTTATCACCTGGCCCGCACCCTGGCGGCCCAGGGCGACCACATCACCCTCGCCGCCGGCCGCGCCGATCTTCCGCACGATAAGCTGGAGCAGGGCCGCCTCGCCTATCGCCATATGGGCGTGGAACTGCTCGAAACTGCCAATTGCCAATTGGAGAAGGGGCAAGAATCTCTTCAATCCGCAATCCGAAATCCGCAATCCGCAATTGAGAAAGGGCAGGAGGTTGGCAAAGAGAGGGCCAATCCGTACCTGCATGACGCGGCTCTCGAAAATGCCGTTTCAAACTCAGCCCCCGCGGCCGATTGCGTCGTCCTCTTTCGTCCCGCCTGCGCTCCAGTATGCGCTGGCGGCCAGCGCGGCCAAATGCCGCATCGCGGATTTCATCGATGACCCGCTGCTGGAAGAATGGCGCATGCTCCTCCATGCCCGCCGGCCCTTGCGCTTCCTGCGCGGCCTGGGCCGCCTCGCCTTGCACTGGCGTTTCGAGGCCCGCCACCTGCACCATATTGATGTCGCCACGTTCGTCAGTCCGCGATGCCGACGGCTTTCACCGCCGGCACAAGCGCTCTCCTGTCCGCGTGGTCGCCAACGGCGTGGATACTGAATTCTTCGCACCCCCGCGCCAGCCCGCTTCCGCGCCCGATGCCCCGGCGGATGTGGTTTTCCTGGGTCACTTGTCGCACCCGCCTAATCTGGATGCCGCCTGGTATCTATTGCGGGAAATCGCCCCGCGCCTGCGCGCCCTTGCCCCCGCCGCCCGCTGTGTCATCCTCGGCGCTCAGCCGCCTCCGGAAATGCTGGCCCTGCGTAGCCAAACCGTCGAGGTCACCGGCTGGGTAGAGGATATCCGCCCCTGGCTCTGGCGCTGCCGCGTGGCTGTCCTGCCCATGCGCGTAGGCACCGGCATAAAGAACAAGTTGCTGGAGGCCTGGGCCTGCGGCTGCCCCGTGGTCGCCACCACTCGCGCCTGCCAGGGCATCCCGGCCCGGCATGGGGACAATCTGCTGGTGGCCGACACCCCGCAGGAAATCGCCGCCGCCGCCGCACGCATAATAAATGATGAAGACTTGCGGCTTGCCCTTGGCCGCCGCGGCCGCCAGACCGTTTTAGACAATTTCACCTGGTCCGCCGCCGCCCAACTGCTCAAGACCATCGCAACTGATTGCATGTAAGTATTTTGTATAAAATAAGTTGCGACGTCTTGCCGTTTAACTTTTCTCTCCGGCCGTTCTTTGTGTCCTTTGTGACCTTTGTGGTCTTTGTGTTCCTCTTTGCAAGCCGCTAATTCTCCTCTGCGTCCTTTGCGCCCTCTGCGGTAAGTCTTCTTTTTCTGAAAATGCCGCTTTTTCGGTATTGACAGTTCCGCGAACCTGGTTTAATATTCGCGACGGTTGCGTGAGCCGCAACTCATTTTTGACAACGAGGGCACTTGCTTGTGGGCTGTGCGGGCATGCTTCCTGCACGAATTCACCAAGTCCCCGGCTTCTGGCTTCGGCGCTGCTGTGCTCATTGGAGATAGCGCTGCCAGGCGGCTCGGCTCTGACATTTTGCTTTTTTGCTTAACGCTTTGATGCTGCTCGGGCATTTGCTGTTGCTCATGCTCGCTTGTAGGCGCTTGGCTATCGCTTGAGCCTGTTTCATCCTGGAATGAGGAGGTTTTGCAATGCGGACGTTGTGCTTCCTGCTCGCTATCGTGTCGTTCCCGCTTCTGGCCGCTGCTCAGCAGGTGGTTGGCTCCGGCGAAATCAATACGGTCCACAGGGCCCCTCCGGTTTTCGATGCCGATGCCAAGTTCGCCCCGGCCAAGGCGCATGATTCCATCATAATTGCAGGTGTGTCTGATGATACCCGCAAGATCGATCTTGGCCTGGCCCCTGGCGCCGGCCTCAAGCTGCCCAGCGCTTTGATGTGAACAACTGGCAGCCCATGGTGCCTCTTGCCACCGCCGATCGCGTCCGGGTGATTCAGCCTGCCGCGCCCGCGGTCACCGCACTCGCCAAAAAGCCCGATGAGTCCTCGGACAAGGAAATCAGGTCCCTCTTCGCGGCCGCGCCCCAACTGGCCGCCTGCAACATCTATTTCGCTCCGGCGCTGGCGTTTTAAGTGAATTGCGCCGCCGCCGACAGGCCGCGCAGGCAAGATATTTAGTCCGCAAAGCTTGAAGGCCGACGGGTGTACCCATCCCGCCGGTCTTTTTCTTGTCATTAATCACATCTTCTCCGGCCGTTCTTTGTGCTCTTTGTGGTCTTGGTGCTCTTGGTGGTTAGGTTTTTTTGATCGGCCAACGCCCCCGTACTGGCCTGAGGGATATCATTCTTCAGGCACTGCGCCGCCTCAATGAAAAGATGGGCCACAAGGAGCGAAAAATGAGGATCCAGCAGTCGCACACCCGCCGCGGCTTCCTTACCGCCGCGGCGGCGGGAGGAGCCATTGCCCTCACCACTTTTAGCCGCGCCGGCTCACTCTTTGCCGCCGCCGCCACAGCCAGCGCACCGGCCGAAGAAATCACGCCCGCCGAAGACCTCATGTTCGAGCACGGTCTGATCGAGCGGCTGCTCTTGATCTACGACGCCGCCGCCACGCGGCGAACTGCCTCGGCCGATGACCACAACGCCATCATCCAACGCGCGGCGGAGATCCTCCAGCGTTTCGCCGGCGAATACCACGAGCGCATGGAGGAAAACTACGTCTTCCCGCGCTTTGAAAAAGCCGGCCTCGAGCTGGAACTGGTCAAGACGCTGCGGGCCCAGCACGACGCCGGCCGCACACTCACCACGAAAATCATCGACACCGCCAAAGGCAAGGATGGCGCCAGACAGAAGCAACTGCCTTTGATGATGCACACCTTCGTGGACATGTATTTCCCCCACATTTCCCGCGAAAATTCCGTCATCTGCCGCCAGTTCCGCTCGCTGCTCCCGGCCAAAGAGTACGACCAACTAGGCGATAAATTCGAGGATCTCGAGGACCAGAAACTCGGCGCGGAGGGCTTCGAAGAAACCCTGGCCCAAGTCGAGGAGATCGAGCAGCAACTGAACATCTATGACATCGCGCGCCTAACCCCGCGGGTGTGAGAAAGGCTTTGTGGCACGGGCATCTTGGCCGTGCTCCGGCGGTACCTACAGCCTACAGCCTACAGCCTCCGGCCTGTGTTCCGGCCGTTCCTCCAGCCTCCAGTCTCCAGCCTCCGGCCTATGCCTTCATCCCCGCCGCCTTGGCGACCGCCTTCAGGCTCACCATCCGCTGGATCGCCAAAAACGCATCGTGGCGGATGTTTGGTAATACGGTCACCCGGTTCACAACGTTGCCCGCGGCCACATTCTCCAGCGCCCAGCACAGGTGGGGCAGGTCGATGCGGGCCATCATGGTGCACTTCGTGGTAACGCCCTCCGCCAGGCTCACGATGGTCTTATCCGCGTGGAGCCGCGCCAGCCGATTAACCAGGTTGATCTCCGTGCCGATCGCCCAGGCCGCCCCCGCCGGCGATTCAGCCACCGCGCCGATGATCTGTTCGGTCGAGCCGTGCAGGTCCGCCGCGCGGACCACGGCGATGTCGCACTCGGGGTGTACGATCACGCGGATGCCTGGATGTTCCTTCCGCCGCCGCTGGATCTGCTCCACCGTGAACTGCTGGTGTACCCAGCAGAAGCCATCCCACAGGATGAATTTCGCGCCCGAACCTGCGCGGCCATCAGTCCGCCGTTGGGCAGCGAGGGCTTGTACAGCACGCAATCGCCCTCGCCAAAGCCCATGTCGATCGCCGTTGCGCGGGCCAGGTGCTTGTCCGGCAACGCCAGAATCTTGACCGCGGGCTGGGGTTCTTCAACTCCTCCCCCTTTTACGGGGGAGGGCTTGTCCTGCGAAGCTTCAGCGGAGCGGGATGGCCCGAAGGGCCGGGTGGGGGTTCTTAAACCCCTCTCCCTTGAGGGGAGAGGGTGGCACGAAGTGCCGGGTGAGGGTGAACTCCTCTCCGCCCCGCCGCCCAGGGCCCATTCAAACACCGTGCGGCAGTTGCTGCTGGTGCAGCAGGCCCCGCCGGCCCGCCCGGTAACCGCCTTCACCGCGGCCGAGGAATTCACATACGTCACCGGCACAATCGCCGCGCCGCCGGCCATTTGCGCCAGTTCCTCCAGGGCCGTCTCTACATCGTCCGCCTCGGCCATGTCGGCCATCGGACAGCCCGAGGAAACATCCGGCAACACCACCGCATTTTTACCGCCGGACAGAATATCCGCCGACTCGGCCATGAAGTGTACGCCGCAGAAGACAATGAATTCCGCCTTCGTCTGTGCCGCGGCCTGCTGCGAAAGTTTCAAGCTGTCGCCCGTGAAGTCGGCGTAACGAATGACATCATCGCCCTGGTAGTGATGGCCCAGGATCACCAGCCGCTCGCCCAGCCGCGCCTTGGCCGCGCGGATCCGCCCATCCAGCTCCCTGTGCCGATAAACCAGCGTATTCTGATGGCAAAGTCTGTGGATGCAACATGCTGGCATTATATGAAAACTGGTTAATCGGTTAACTGGC
>CAWAWB010000022.1:0-54272 GCA_963785635.1 uncultured Phycisphaerales bacterium | reverse complement strand
TTCGGATTTAGAGTTTAGGATTTGCATTTTCTTGTTGTCGCTCGCGGCCGCGCGAGCCTGACCGCAACTGTGTGCGGCCAGAAACGATTCTTGACAAGTGAATAGCGACTTTGGCCAAGGCCGGAGCGGAAGTGCTCCGATTTGCACGAGTTATAGTGCTCGCGGACGTCCCCCGGCCTTGAGAAAACGCTCGCCGCGCTCTTATAATGCGCAGGTCCCAAGCGCGGCAGTCTGCGCCTGCCGGCGCGGCTGGCATCTTTCGCTCGCGGCGGAAGATGCGAAGTTTTCTTTTTACCCGCGCCGTGAGATGGGGCGGGGTAACGGCATGGGCAGACTATCACGGCGCCAGTTCCTTCAGTACGCCGCGGCCACCGCGGCCGCCGCCGGCTGGGCCTCCAAACATGCCCGAAGGCTCATCTCGCCCGCCGAGCCCATGCCCGAAGGACAGGTGGGCCATCCCACCATCTACACTACCACCTGCCGCGAATGTCCCGCCGGCTGCGGCATGCACGTGATCAACAAGGATGGCCGCGCGACCAAGGCCGAGGGCAACCGTGACCATCCGGTCAGCCGCGGCGGCCTGTGCGCCCGCGGCCAATCCAGCCTTCAGGGTTTGTACGATCCAGACCGCCTGCGCAGCGTTTTGCATCGCACGCAGGCTGGCCAGTTTGAGACTTCAAATTGGGACGCCGCGCTGGAGGCGATTGCCGAGAAGCTAAGGGCCGGGAAAGGCCGCGTTGTTCTGCTGTCCGATTTGCAGAACGGCACCCTGGGTGAAGTGTTTGAGGCCTTCACCGCCGCGCATGGCGGCGGCAAGCCGATTTATTACGAGCCGGTGAATTACCCGGCCGTGGCCGCGGCCTATGAAATGGCCGGTGGTGCGGGCATTCCGCGGTTTGACCTCTCAAAATGTAAGCTGGTCATCAGCTTTGCCGCCGACTTCCTGGAAACATGGATTTCCCCCGTGGAATTCACCAAGGGCTTCGCCGACCTGCGGACCTGGCGCGATAACGATATGGGCCGCTTCCTATACGTCGGCCCGCGTCAATCCATGACCGCCGCGAATGCGGATGAGTTCTGGAAGGTCAAGCCCGGAAATGAGCGGTGGGTGGCCTTCGCCCTGCTGCACGAAATTCTCCAGGGCGGGCTGATGCGGCGAAATATTCCGCTAATCGATGAATATGCGCGCCGGTACGACATCGCCGCCGCGGCGTCCAAATGCTCCATTCCGCGAGAGAAACTCCAGCGGCTGGCAAAGCTCTTCTGCCAGGAAGAGCCAACCGTGGCGCTGGCCGGACCGGCGATGGCCGATAACCCCGCCGCGCGGGATTTGGCCGTGGCGGCCATGCTGCTTAACGCGGCCGCGGGTCGAGATGGCCAGTCGGTCGAGTTTAATCGCGTGCATGCGCTTTCGAAGGCGGCACCGGTGGAGAAGGTTCAGCAGGAAATAAGTTCGCTGATCAGCGATGATGTTTTAATCGTTCATCAGTGCAACCCGGTGTATTCGCTGCCGGGCTGCGAGGCAGCAATCGCCAAGGCGGGAATGGTTGTTTACCTGGGAACGATGCAGGATGAGACGGCGCGGTTGGCCCAGTGGGCGTTACCGCTGGATCATCCTCTGGAAAGCTGGGGCGACTACGAGCCGTATACCGGCGTTCATTGCCTGATACAACCGACGACCGGCCGCCTGTATGACACGCGGCTGGCGGGCGATGTGCTGCTGGAGATATCTCGCCGCGCGGGAACCCCGCTGGAGGCAGCGGCGAATGGGCTCCAGCGTGGCGAATTCCTGAATTCATTGCACAGCCACTGGAGAAAGCTTTTGCTCGAAGGTGGCGGTGAAAAGCCCTGGGTGGAGGCGCTCAAGATCGGAACTGTAATGGGGGAGGGCATGACTCTTCGGGCGAAGCTAGAAGCCCCGCCCGAGTCCATTGAGCCGGCCGCCTCGCAACCGGCCGACCAACTGACGCTGTGGGCGTATCCATCGATCTTCCTCTTTGACGGCCGCTATTCCAATCGCGGCTGGTTGCAGGAAGCCCCGGATCCCGTGAGCTATTTCGTGTGGAGCAGTTCGGTTGATCTGCATCCTGACAAAGCCGCCGCGCTGGGTGTTGGTCAGGGCGATGTGGTGGAGTTAGAGACCTCCGCCGGGAAGATCGAAGTCGGCGTGAGGTTGAACTTCGACCAGCATCCTTCCCTCGCGGCCATCGCGCTGGGGCAGGGGCACACGGGGCTGGGACGATTCGCCGATGGCGTGGGCGCTAACGCCTTCTTGTTGAAGGAGTTTTTCGGCCCACTGCAAATCAGCAAGACGGGCCGCAAGATTAATCTTCCCGCGGCGACAAACACGATGGATCAGCAGGGCTGGCCGATTCTTCAGTGGACCTCGGCGGAGGCGTTGACCAAAGGCGAGCCGCCCGAGGAAGTGATCATGCCGCTGCCCGAGGGCTACAGCAAGAAGCGAGACCTGTATCCGCCGCGCGAGTATAAAGAGCACCGCTGGGCGATGGTGGTGGATGCCCATCGCTGCATCGGCTGCGGGGCCTGTGCGGTGGCCTGCTACGCGGAAAACAACATTTCAGTGGTGGGCGGGCAAAAGGTCGCCAAGGGCCGCGAAATGGCTTGGCTTCAGGTTTTGCCCTATTACAAGGAAAAGAACGCGGGCCGCCTTGGGTACCTGCCCATGCTGTGCCAGCACTGCGATGCCGCTCCATGCGAGCCGGTGTGTCCGGTTTTCGCGGCGGTACACAATGAAGAGGGCCTGAACGCCCAGATCTACAACCGCTGCGTGGGCACGAGGTACTGCTCCAATAACTGTCCCTATAAAGTGCGGCGGTTCAACTGGGGCAACCCTGAGTGGCCGGCTCCGCTGGAGGTGCAACTGAATCCGGATCTGTCCGCCCGGGTCCGCGGCGTAATGGAAAAGTGCACGTTTTGCATCCAGCGCATCCGCGCGGCGGAATACCAGGCCAAGCTGGAGCATCGCAAAGTCGCCGATGGCGAAATTCAGCCGGCGTGCGTGCAGTCGTGTCCGGCACGGGTGTACGCATTCGGCGACCTCTTGGATGAAAAAGCCGAGGTGACGCGGATCGTTCGGAACGACCCGCGGCGCTACCAGGTGCTCAAGCATCTTAATACGAAATCAGCGGTGATTTACCTCAAACGCATCGCGGCGGATGTGGTGGGCTGACATGGAAACGGTGAACCTCAGTTACAGCGAGATCGACCAGGATGTGCTGGGCACGCTGCGCCGGCCGCGGCCGTACTACTTCGCCGCCATGGGTTTCCTGTCGCTCTTGATCGCGCTGTGGCTGACGGCCTGGATTTATCAGGTGCACTCAGGCATGGGCGTGGCGGGCATCAGTTGGCCCACCGGCTGGGGCGTGTACATTTCCAGCTTCGTGTTCTGGATCGGAATCGCCCACTCCGGCACGCTCATTTCCGCGATTTTGCACCTGCTGCGGGCCAAGTGGCGCGATGCCGTCTCGCGTGCCTCGGAGGCGATGACCATTTTCGCCATCATGACCGCCGGGCTTTTCCCCATGATCCACCTGGGGCGGGTGTGGGTGTTCTACTACATCGTGCCCTATCCCTCGCAGCGGCAGATCTGGCCGAATTTCGTCAGCCCGCTCATCGCCGATTTCGCGGCGGTGACCACCTATTTCACGGTCAGCCTGATTTTCTGGTACGTGGGAATGGTGCCCGATCTGGCCGCCGCGCGGGAATGGATGGGCGAGAAACTGGGAAAAAACAACTGGCGGACGCAGCTTTCTCGCAAGCTGTCGATTGGCTGGTTCGGCGCCGCGAGCCAGTGGCGGCATTACGGCCGCGGCTACCTGTTCTTTGCCGCGCTGGCCACGCCGCTGGTGGTGTCGGTACACTCGGTGGTGTCCTGGGATTTCGCCGTGGGCATCCTGCCGGGCTGGCATTCCACGATTTTCCCGCCGTACTTCGTGGCCGGGGCGATTCATTCGGGCCTGGCCATGGTGCTGACACTGATGATCCCCATGCGCAGCCTGATGCACTTGGAGCGGATCATCAAGCCCGACCACTTCAAGGCCATCGTGCAGACGATGGCCCTCACCACGGGCGTGGTGGGGTACACGTACATTGTCGAGCCCTTCATTTCGTGGTATACGCACGACCCGGTGGAGCGTGAGTTTTTGCGCTGGCGCAATGTCAGTCATGACATGGCCTGGATGCACTGGCTGCTGATCCCGCTGGTGGTGATCGTGCCGCTGACGTTCCTGGTGCCCTCACTGGGGAAGCGGCTCAAGTGGCTGTTTGTGGGCTCGATCCTGGTGAATCTGGGCATGTGGCTGGAGCGGCGCGATATCGTAACCTCGGGCCTGATGCACGGGTTTTTGCCCAATTCCTGGGGCAATTACATTCCCACGTGGGTGGAATGGTCGATCATCGCCGGCACGGCCGCGTGGTTTTTGTTCTGGTTCATGGCCTTTACGCAGGTTTTGCCGGTGATACCGCTGACGGAACTGAAGTCCCAGCGGGCCGAGCGCGAAAGCGAGCACGTGCACCAGATTCTGCCTTTCGATCGCGGCGGAAAGATTGCGCACCAGCCTTCGGGCGTGTTGGCGATTTATGGCAATGCGGGCAAGGTGCTGGAATCGCTGAAAAGGGCCCAGGAGCAGGGTTACAAGAAACTGGAAGTATTTTCGCCTACGAATATCGGGGCTTTAAAGGTATTGCCACGCGGACCGGTAAGGTATTGGACGCTGATGGGGGCGATTCTGGGCGCCATCGGCGGGTTTTACCTGGCCGGCGGGTCGGCCATGCTGAATGAATTGATCGTGGGCGGCAAGCCGGTCATCTCCATCGAGCCGTTCCTGATCTTCACATTTGAGGGCCTGGTGCTGATAGGATCGATCTTCAACCTGATCGGCATGATCGTTCACGCGCGGCTGGGGCCGCTTAGTGGCGGAATTCCCAGGTGCTATGATCCGCGCTTCAGCCAGGACAAATTCGGCCTGTACGTGGCCACGGCGGATGCGGCGCAGATCGAGCAGAGCGCAGTCATTCCTGAAGGAAACGGAGCCGGAGGAACTGCGTGTCATCCAGTAATCACAATGATCCTCTAGGCCAGACTTCATGGCGACTGCCCGCGTGGCTGTGGGCGGCGCTGGCCATTGCGGGTCTGGCCGGCTGGGTGATCTCGATCGCCGTGATGCACGCAGATGCGCCGCGCGTGTGGCGGGCGCTTCTTATCAGCTTCCTATTCTTTGCGCCGCTTTCAGCGGGGATGGTGGTCTGGTCGGCGGTGGTGGTGGCCTCGCGCGGGCGCTGGGCGGGCTCCTTGGAACAACTGGCGTAGCGGGCCGCGGCGGTTTTCTGCCATCTATCGCCGTGCTGGGCGTGCTGTGGGCCTCCAGCGGCGTGTGGGGGCCGTGGAACGAAAGACTGCCGCAGGGCTTGTGGCTGAATCGCCATTTCCTCTTTGGCCGCGATGTGTTTTGCCTGATCGTTTTCTGGGCGATGGCCTTCTGGTACGCGCACCGCTGCGCGGGGGGAAATGGAAAAGTGGTGGGCGCGTTTTTGATCCTGGCGTACGCGCTGGCCTTTTCGATGATCGGTTTTGACCTGGCCATGGGCCTGGATCCGGTGTGGTACAGCTCGCTGGCGGGCGGGTATTTCTTCATCTCCGGCCTGTACGCGGCGGCGGCCGCGTGGACGCTGCTCTCCACGTTTCGCACCGATGGCACGGGCGACCGCCTGCACGACCTCGGTAAGCTGGTGGTCACCTTCAGCATCCTTACCGCGTACCTGGCGTACGCCAATTTGTTCGTGATCTGGTACGAGAACATCCCGGTGGAGACGCGCTTCTTTGTGCCGCGGCTGAACATTCCCCACTGGTATGTCCTAAGCTGGGTGATCGTGGGCGTAGTGTACCTGGGACCGCTCATCCTGCTGCTGACCGTGTGGTCCAAGCGGACGCGCTGGTACCTGGCGGCGATTCTGCTGCTCGTGCTGGCGGCGCTGTTCATGGAGCGCTGGTGGCTGGTAGCGCCCACGTTCAGCCCGGAAATGCACTTTGGCTGGCCGGAGATTTCGGCGGGCGTTTTGCTGCTGGGTTTGATGGGCGGAATGATGCAGGCGGCCGCCCTAAGGCTGCCGCGGATTGTCGAGGAGATCCCCCAGCCATGACCGATCAGGCGCAAGAACTCCTGAGCAGATTCATCCACGTCTGTCGACGTGGCTGGGACTGGCCGCCGGCTTTCTGATGAGCGGCATGGCGGTGTTCTGGGCGCTGTACTACCAGCCGCACGTGGGGCCGGAGCAGCCGATACCTTTTTCCCATCGCATTCACGCGGGCGTGAAGAAAATCGGTTGCGTGGTGTGTCATCGGGATGTGGCCAATTCGCCCCAGGCCGGCATGCCGCCGCTCCAGACGTGCATGCTGTGCCACGAGCACATTATCACGGAATTTCCGCCCATCCGAAAATTGCGGCAGCAGTACGAGGAAAAGACGCCCGTGGAGTGGGTGCGGGTGTACAACCTACAGCAATTCGTGTTCTTCGATCACCAGGTACACGTGCAGCGCGGCATCGACTGTTCCCACTGCCACGGCGATGTGAAGGCCATGGATCGAGTGTACCAGGCGAACCTTTTTAATATGGGTTTTTGCATCCGTTGCCATCGCCAGAACGAGGCCACACATGACTGCTTCACCTGCCACAGATAAAAAATCGATCGTTGCGCGGCTGTGGCAGTTCATCGGCCGACCCAACAGCGCCGCGCTGGCGTTTTTTGTCTCCGGCGGCGTCTGGTTTGTGATCGGGACGCTGTACGGCCTGGTGTCCGCCATCGACCTGGTAGCGCCGGATTTCTTCGCCAACATCCGGCCGTTTGTCTTTGGCCGCGACCGGCCGACGCACATCAACACGGTGCTGTACGGGTTCGTCGCCCCGGTGCTGGTGGGCTGCGGCCTGTATTATGTGCCGGCGCTGGTGCGGGGAAGGCTGTGGTCCCAAAGGCTGGGCTGGCTGAGCTGGCTGCTCTGGAATATCACCGTATTCAGCGGGCCCCTCGGCTTCCCCTTTGGGATAACGCAGGGCCGCGAATACACCGAATACGTGTGGATCTTCGATGTGTCACTCGTGCTGGCCATCCTTCTCTTAATCATCAATATTGTCACTACCATTTCGACAGGCAGGGAAAAGACGCTATACGTATCCGTCTGGTATTTCACGGGCATGCTTCTATGGACGGCCGGCAGCTACCCCATCGGCAACGTCATGTGGCACCCGGCCACCGGGGCAATGCCGGGGATCCTGGATTCGGTGTTCCTGTGGTTCTGGGGGCACAACCTGCCGGGCCTGGTGCTGACGCCCCTGGCCGTGGGCGCGGCGTATTACGTATTTCCGCGGATCGCGAAGATGCCGCTATGGTCGCACACGCTGTCCTTAATCGGCTTCTGGACGCTGGTCGCGCTCTATACGCACATCGGCGGCCATCACATCGTGCAGGGGCCGATCCCCAACTGGCTTAAAGCCATGTCCACGATCGATTCCATGGCCATGGTGATTCCCGTGTTCGTGGTGCTGACCAACTTGTGGATGACCATCCGCGGGCGCGGCGGAACCTTGCTGCACGATCCGGCGGGCCGCCTGGTCCTGGCGGGCACCATCTGGTACCTGATCACCTGCATCCAGGGGCCGATCCAGTCGCTGCCTGCCATGCAGCGCGTGACGCACTTTAACAACTGGACCGTGGGCCATGCCCACATCGCCATCCTGGGCTTCGCGGGCTTTATCGCGCTGGGGGCGATGTGGCACATTTTGCCGCTGGCGAGCGGCCGCGAACTGTATTCAAAGAAGCTGGTCAATCTCCAGTTCGGCCTGGTGACGCTGGGGCTGTCGGGCTTCTTCGTTGTCCTGACGGCCGCCGGGCTGATCCAGGGCGGGGCCTGGAATAACGGCGAGACGGTGTATCGCGTGCTGCCCGAAATTGCGCCGTACATGTTCCTGCGCGCCGTGTTCGGCGTGCTGATTATCGCCGCGGCCTTCGTGGGCTTTTACAACCTGGTGATGACGCTGGTGTGGGGATTGCCGATCAAGCTGGCGGCGCAGGAGGAGAATCCATGAAGGTGACTCCTATATTCCTGGTGATCGGCGCGCTGCTGGTGTTCTGGACATCGGTGGCCATCATGGTCTTCATCCCCGCGGCGACCATGAACCCGGCCCCCTCGGACAATTGGCTGCCCTGGTCCAGCGAAGAGGTGGCGGGCAACCATCAGTACGTGATCAACGGGTGCAGTTACTGCCACAGCCGGTATGTTCGCGTGAACGATTGGGAGGCTGAGCGGTTGGCCCAAGAGGGCGATTATGTGGGGCAGGAGCCTTCGATCCTGGGCACCGAGCGCACGGGGCCGGACCTGTCGCAGGAGGGCGGGGAGCATCCGGATGACTGGCACATGGCGCACTTCATCAACCCGCGCTTCACCCGTCCCTATTCGCTGATGCCGGCCTGGGAATTCTTAGGGGAAAAGGACATTCGCCTGCTGATCGCTTACGTGCAGGCACAGGGCGGCAAGGCCGCCGTTACGCGTATTGACAGGCAACTGAAGTGGCGCACGCCCGCGCAGCAGGCCTTTGCCCAGGGACCGGATAAAAACACGGAATGGCTGCACGCCCAGGTACCGCAGGTATGGCTGGTGATGCCTAATCCTTATGCGGCGCTCGAGGCGGACCTGGAGCGCGGCGCAAGACGTATCAAGACCAGTGCGCCGGCTGCCACGGCCCTGTGGGCGATGGGCAGGGCAACGCCGCCAGGTACCTCGATCCGCAGCCGTACAACTTCACCTTGCTGCGCAGGCATTTGGCCGATGGCAAGTATCTCGGCGGCCTCCTGTATTACCAGATCATGAACGGCGTTACGGGAACGGCCATGCCGTATTTCAAGCGCGACCTGGAGTCAGAGAAGATCTGGGATGTGAGCAATTACATCGCCGTGTCGTTTGTGGGCTATACCGATGCGGAAATTGCGCCCGGGGAATCGGGGCGTCCTACGAGCCCAATTGGCATAACCCGTATAAGCCGCCGCAGACACAGGCGCAGCCGCCACAGTCCTCCGGCGCAACGCCGGGTCGGACAGGCGCCAGCGCCACAGGGGGCGAATAATGGTTATAGCCGAGACATTCTGGGGTTCGTTTTTCTACATGTGGATCGCCTTTATGGGCATCATGCTGGCGGCGGTGGTCGGCGTGTTGATCTGGGCTTGGAAATCCGGCCGGTTCAAGAATCAGGACCGGGCGCGGTATCTGCCGCTGGACGATGCGCCGCCGCCGAGGGCCGGGGATGGCGAGGAGTGATGACAGGATTGGCGCGGCCCTGACTGTTTGGTGGTTTGACTGCTTTTTGGCTGTTTGGCGTTTTGGCTATTTGGCTGTTTGGCACTGCCGGAAAGAGTTGCCTCATATAGCGCCAAACAGTCAAACAGTCAAATAGTCAGTGGAGAAAAGAATGATCATGACGAAGTTAAGGTACATCCTCAGCAGCAACTGAGACGCAAATGGATCCGTTTGATATACAGCGAAACCGGTGGATCATCATGGCCCTGGCGGCCGGCGTGGTGCTGTTTATTGTGGTCTACCTGACGTATTTGATGATGTGGCGGCCGCGCGCACCGGAGGGGACACGGCCGGCCGAAGGCTGGAGCGGCATTTGGCACTATACGCCCTGGGTGCTGATTCTGGCGATTGCCGGCATTTTCGTCTATGCCGCGGTTTACACGATCTATTACTCGATCAATCCGCCCAACTGGTGACCGCGTATGAAGCTGCGAGATACGAGCGAATTATTTGAGCAGTACCGCGAGGCACCGCAGTGGCGGGGCTGGATCTTCATCATTCTGTTCAGCCTGGCCATCCTGGGCTGGGGCATGACGTTGCACATGGTCATCTACGAAGCTCCGCGGCAGTGGGACTTCGGGGCGCTGCCTTCGACACCGGCCGAATCGCCTTTATCCAGCCAGGAGCCCCAGCATGGCGAGCGAGTAAATCCGACGCGGCAGATGGAAAAACTGCCGGGTTCTGCGCCGCTTAAGTCCCAGAGGTAAAAGGTTTTACGTGATATGAAAGCGTGGATGAAAATTACCGGTGGCGCTCGTTGCGTTAGCCGCAACGCTGGCCATGGGCTATGCCATCTTCAGCGGCCCCAGGATGCGCACGCAGGAGAACATCCGCGCCTACGAAGCGGCGTTCCCTCCAATCCCCCCAAACACGGTTGCTGTGATGGCGGCCTCGGGTCCGGCCGTCCGCTTGAGCGATGAAGAGATGCTGGCCGCGGGCAAGACTTACTACACCTATTACTGTGCCTTCTGCCACGGAGATGACGGCTCGGGCAATGGGCCGGTGGGGGAGAGCTATGTGCCGCGCCCGGATGATTTGCGCACCCAGCGCATCAAGGCCATGAGCCAGGAGCAGCTATTAAGCGCCATGCTGCACGGTGTGGGGCATGAGCCGGTGATGGAACGGGTGGTCTGGCCGGCCTACCGGCGGCCCTTAGTGCTGTATGTCCAGCGACTAAATCCCCAGGCCCTTTCCAGCGGTGATTCAGCGCCATCCGCCGCAAAAGAAGGCGCCGGCGAGGGCGCCGGCCGGACGTCCGGCGCGGCGGGCCGCTAGAATATGTGTGGACGGCAGATTCATCAACGCGGGCGGACAAGGATGGAAAACAATTCCGGCATGTGAGCAGCATGGCAGGTGCGTTATGTTCATTACACAAGTTCGATCGCTGGTGGCGCAACATCTTCAGGGGCTTTTAGGGCCGGTGGAGACGTGGATCGACCAGGCGGCGCTGGCGCCGGGCAAAATGCTCCGCACGCTCCTGGCGCGCAGGCTCCTGGCGGCCTCGCCCGGCTGCATCGACGGGGAGGAACTGGCGGCCTGCTGCGCGGGCGGGAGCTGGTGCACACGGCCAGCCTGTGCCACGATGATGTAATCGACGGCGGCGAGGTCCGCCGATCGGGCGCGGCCCTGTGGCGCCATGTGGGCGTGACCTCGGCGGTGCTATTGGGGGATGCGCTCCTGTGCGAATCGGTGGATGTGGTGGCCGGCGTTGCCAGCGGCATCCACACGCGCGATTTCCTCGCGGCGGTGCGGGAGGTCCTGATTTCCGAGGCCGAGCAGGAACTGCTCTCCAGGGATGCACGGCCGGATGAAGAGACGTGCCTGAGGCTGGCGCGGGGCAAGACAGGCCCCTTGTTCGCCTTCACGGCCGGCCTGTGCGGCGGGCGCGATCCCCGGCTGACCAAGGCGCTGCGCGAGGCGGGGTACCGCATCGGCACGGCCTATCAATTGATTGATGATCTGCTGGATATCACCGGCGACCCGCATCGCTGCGGCAAGACGCTGGGCACCGATGCCCGGCGCGGCACGCCGACGCTGGCGCAGATGGCGGAGAATCCCGCCTCGATCATCCCCGAAAGCGTGCGGGCCATTTGTGAGTCCGTGGACGAACTGCTGCGGCCCTGGCCGGCGGCCCGACTGGGCTACCGGGCCTTCATGGAAAAAGACCTGGAGCGATGCCTGCGTGAGCAGGGCATCGAACTGGGTCTCTTGCAGCCGGCGCCGCGGGCGGCCGTCACAGATTTTACGGCCGCGGCGGGAGGTCTGGCATGATCGCCAGTTCCTTGGGGTCGCCGCGGCTGGAGAGGCGTGCGCCGAGTTTTTCCACGCGCCTTCGTTCGCTGCGGGCGTTTTCCCTGCCCTGTTCAATTTTGCCGGTGGTGCTGGCCACGGCCGCCGCCACGCGGCCGCGAGTATGGAAATGGGATGTGCTGCTGGTCTCGATGCTGGGCGTCGCGGCGCTGCACGTGGCGGCCAATCTGCTTAACGATGTGTTCGATTTTCGCAGCGGCGTGGACCGGCGCGTGGAGGGCGATGAAGGCCGCCCCGGCCGCGTGATTATTCTGGGCATGATGACGGCTGGCCAGGTGCTGGCGGAGGTGGCGGTGGCGCTTGCCTTCGCGGCGCTGGCGGCCGCGTATATCTGGTGGCGCAGCGGACCTGCGCCGCTGGCGTTTGCGGCGGGGGGACTCGTACTCCTGTACACGTACACCGCGCCGCCCTTGGCGCTGAAATATCGCGGGCTGGGGGAGCCGGCGATTTTTCTGGCTTTTGGCCCGTTTTTGCTGGTGGGGGCGGCCTGGGCGCAGGTGGGCCATTTCAGTTTGCCGGCCCTGCTTCTATCTGTGCCCATCGGCTGTGCGACCACGGCCGTGGTAGTGGGGAATAATCTGCGCGACCGGCAGGAGGATGCCGAGGCATCCATCATTACGACCGGCCAGATGGCCGGGGGCCGCGTGGCGCAGATCGTGTATGTGTCGGTAGTGCTGATCGGCGGCCTTTCACCAGCGGTCATGGCGATTGTGGGCCAGGGGCCGCTGGGGCTGCTGGCGTCGCCTGTGGCGCTGGCCGCCGCGGTAAAACCGCTGGCGGCGGTGTGTCGCGGCCGGCGCGTGCCGGATATCGACAGCCAGACCGCAAAGTATATGACCGTTTTGTCGGTGATCGTCCTGGCGGCATACCTTTTAAGCTATCTGTGGTAAGGCTATCTGTGGTAAGGCGCCGCATCGGTTGAAAAACCTGGGGTAAAAGCTTTCCACGGAGGCTGCCATGAAACATCTGCTCGTGCGGCATCGGGTGAATGATTTTGCGCAGTGGAAGCGGATATATGAGCTGGTCGAGCAGCGACGCGCCGCTTTTGGGCTTGTGAACGATCATATTTTCCAAGCCCTGAACGACCCCCAGGAAGTCTTCGTCATGCTTGATATTGAAGATGAGACCAGGGCCCGGCAGTTCCTGGAGGGGCCGGAGATTAAGGAATTCATGAAACAGTCCGGCGTGGCGGAAGAGCCCGATATTTTCATGTTTGAGGATGCTGCATGAATGGGGACGCGCAAGCCGGATCGCCTTTGGCCGCCCGGGCATCGAGCCGCGCTGGAGCAGCGCCGCCAAGGACGGCATCGGCACGGCCTATGCCGCCTCCAGCCGCGTATGGTTCACGCTGTCCCACGGCATTTTGAACGAGATTTACTACCCCGAGATCGATGCGCCGCAGTTGCGCAATGCGCAGTTTCTGATCACGGACGAGCAGACCTTTTTTCACGAGGAGAAGCGAGACTTGGAGCACCAGATGACGGCGCTCGAGTCGGATGTGCTGGGCTATCACATCATCAGCCGCGACAAGCAGGGCCGCTACAAACTCGTGAAGGAATTCATTGCCGAGCCGCACCAGGCGTGCGTGCTGATCAACGTGCGCCTGGAAGGGGAGGAGGAGTTTCTCTCCAGGTTGAAACTGTTTATCCTGGCCGCGCCGCACCTATCGGGCGGGGGCATGCACAACAGCGGCTGGCGCATGCGGCTGATTGGCAAAACGCTGCTGGCGGCCAATCGCGAGAGCTCCTACCTGGCCATGGGCGCGACCGTGCCCTTTGGCAGGACCTCCTGTGGGTACGTGGGCACATCGGACGGCTGGACGGATCTCAAAGACAACCTGAAGATGGATTACACCTTCGCCCGCGCCGACGACGGCAATATCGCCCTGATGGGCGAGCTGGATCTGTCGCAAACGAGGGAATTCAAACTGGGCCTGGCCTTCGGCCGCACGCTGCACGATGCGACGACCTGCCTGATGCACTCGCTGTCTACGCCGTACGGGGGCCAGCGCACGCGCTTTATCGAGCAGTGGCACAGGGCCTGCGGCCGCTGCACGGCGCTGGAAGAGCATTCCCGGGACGGCGGGCAGCTGTATCGCGCCAGCCGGTGCATTCTGCTGGCCCACGAGGATAAGACCTACGCCGGCGCCTCCATCGCCTCGCTCTCCATTCCGTGGGGCGAGACCAGGGGCGATGATGAAAAGGGCGGCTACCACCTGGTCTGGGCGCGCGATGCTTATCATGCCGCCTCGGCGTATCTGGCCATGGGCAACGCGCCCACCGCTCTGCGCGTGCTGGTGTACCTGGCGTGTACGCAGTGGCCCGACGGCAGTTTTTCGCGGAATTTCTGGATCGACGGCACATCCTACGGCCAGGGGGACCAACTGGACCAGGTGGCCTTCTTCATCCTGCTGGCCTACCGGCTGTGGAAGCTGGATGCCCTGGAGGATTTCAATCCCTGCGAAGCGGTCCGCCGCGCGGCGGGTTTCCTGGCGCTGCACGGACCAGTTACTCAACAGGATCGGTGGGAAGAGACCAGCGGCTATTCTGTGTCCACGCTGGCCGTCGTCGTGGCGGCCATGCACTGCGCCGGCGCCATGGCCTGCGGCCACACTTACCCTCACATGGCGGCGTTCCTGGCGGACTGGGCGGATTATCTCGAAGCGCACATCGAGCAGTGGACGGTCGCCACGCGCGGCACAGTTCATCCCGACATCCACAGACATTACATTCGCCTGCTGCCGGTGAACATGGATCACTTCATCGCCGATGAGGACCCCAATACCGCTGAATACTATCTGGCCAATCAATTGCCTGATCGCAGCAGGCCATATCCGGCGCGGGATATTGTGTCGACGGATTTCCTGGAGTTGGTGCGCTGGGGTCTGCGCCGAGCGGATGACCCGCTGATTACTGACACGCTGCGCGTGGTGGATGACCTGCTGAAGGTGGATACGCCCTATGGTTCGAGCTTCCACCGCTTCATGTACGATGGCTACGGTGAAAAGCCGGATGGCACGCCATTCGACGGTTCGGGCATCGGCCGCGCCTGGCCGCTTTTAACGGGGGAACGGGGCCATTACGAGCTGGCCGCGGGGCGCGATGTGAGCCCGTGGGTCGCGGCGATGGAGGGATTTGCCAGCGCCGGCCAGCTCATCAGCGAGCAGATCTGGGACAGCCAGGACATTCCCGATAAGGGGCTGTACCTGGGCAGGCCCACCGGCTCCGCGCGGCCGCTGGCGTGGGCGCACGCGGAATACGTCAAACTCCTGCGCTCAATCGCCGATGGAGAGGTCTTTGACCGGGTGGGGGAAGTGGCCCAGCGGTATCTCTCCGGGCGCGGCCGCAAGGACCTCGAAATCTGGCTGATGCGCCGGCAGTTGCCGCAAATACGTGGGGGCCAGACCCTGCGCATCCAGCTCGATCGGCCGTTCCAGTTGCACTGGAGCGATAACGGGTGGGCGAATACCAGCGACTGTGACTCCACGGATACAGGCTTAAAGATTTATTATTGCGACGTGCCCACATGGAAGGGCCGCGCGAGCCAGATCGATTTCACCTGGCATTGGGCGGATGATGGGCAGTGGCTGGGGCAGAATTATTCGGTGAAGGTGGAGGATAAAGCCTAAAACACGGAGACGCGGAGACAGGGAGATGCGGAGATATGGAAACCCCGGGTCATCTTGCAGTCCCCGTGTCCCACCGTGTCTGATAGTCTCCGCGTCTACTTCTTCGCCCTGATCATGCCTCCGACCTTCTTGATCATTTCTTCGATAGTGAGGCCCGCGTGGTAGATCCAGCCGAAGCCCATGCCCTCGACCATTTCGTTTTGAATGTAGGACTGGGGCACGGGAGAGCCCGGCACGAAGGTGACTCGCGGGTCGTACTTGTATTTGTCCAGGGCCGCATCGTCCAGAACGACATAGGGCCCTTCCTGGAGGTGCTTTTCGAAGTCCGGATCCTCGGCCTTGCCGAACATGAACGTGGGACGGCCGCGCAGTGTGAAGATGCCCCACAGGCCTTTTTCTTTCCAGGCATCGGCGATGGTCTTCCAGTGACCAACGGTTCCTTCCATGTTCACGCCCTCGCCCACGATGACGTTGCAGGGATACATTTGCACGCCCATTTCCGCCTTGCGCACGGGCCGCCGCGCATCCAGGAAGTCCGCGCCGACCAGCTCGATTTGAGCTGCATCGTTCTGCCCCAGGTCGATGGCCGCCGCCTCGTTGGCCATGCGGATCTTCGTGAAATCGAGTTCAAACAGCCGCGCGACGGTCACATCCATCGCCACCGGGTCCGTGGAGGCCGCAATCCAGCCCCACCAGAAGGGGTCGTTGGACCCTGGACCCTGGCCCTCGCCCGCCCAGGCGCCGTCAAGGATGTTTAGGGCGGGTTTGAATCGCTTCAGGTACAGGGCGTTGGCCTGGTAGTAATAATCGCCCTGGCGCTGGAGCCACAGGCGAAAGGCCATGGGAATCACGCCCACCCAGTTCTTGCAGGCGCAGGAGATGGGGTCCACAAAATGCGTTTTGGCCTTGGGCGTATTGATGATGACATCCGCCCTGGCCATGATCTCCGGCGCCGGCATATAGCGCAGCTCGCCCGCATTTTCGCCGAAATCGAAGACCTTTTGCGCCACCTCTTCCAGGTAGATCATGTGCGCCCCGGTTCCCTTGATGCCATAGGTGAGCCCCGTGTTCGCGGCGACCTGGCGCGTGGACTGGGCATGGCCCGACGCCTCGGCCACCCACACCTCGCGGGCACCGGCGTCAAAGCACATTCTGGTGAGGGCGCGAATGAGATGCGGGGAAGTGGTCGAGCCTGAACGCTCCGGCAGCCACAGCGTCTGATTGGGTTTTAGCAGCACGCAGTCGCCGGACTTGACGAAACTGCGGATGCCGCCCAAAGGATCCAGCACACCTATCAACGCGCGGCTGACCGCCTCTACGCTTTCATCATGCTGGGGCAGTTTGGCCAGGGACACAATGGATTTATTCATGGTTTTTCTCCCCGTGGTTGTGGCTTATGGGGAATTGTAGGCGGGAGAGAAAAGGGCGCAGGGCACAGGGTGCAGGGTACAGAGCTCAGAACTCAACCTGTTCCCTGTACCCTGTAACCTGTTACCTTCGTCATTCCGGGTTTTCTGCGGTCGTCGGCCCCGCGCCTTGCTGCTCCCGGGGGTGGCGGACATCGCGGCCCTGGATCATGTAGATTACATCCTGCGCGATGTTAGTGGCGTGGTCGGCAATGCGTTCCAGGTGGCGGGCGATGAGAATCAGCGCCAACGCACGCTCGATGGTCTTGGCGTCCGCGGCCATAAAGGTGATCGAGCTCGCGAATCACCTGCTCCTTCAGCGCATCCACCTGGTCATCGGTCGAGATCACCGATTGCGCCAGCAGCACATCCTCATTCACCAGTGAGTTGAGGCTCTCGCGGACCATCTTCCTGGCCAGCTCGGCCATGCGCGGAATATCGATGAGCCGCTTGATCGGCGGCTCCTGGAGCAGGGTGTTGGTGTTCTCGGTGATGTTTACGGCCAGGTCGCCGATCCGTTCCAGCTCGCTGTTGATCTTGGAGGCCGCGAAGATGAAGCGCAAATCCACCGCCACGGGCTGCTGGGTAGCCAGCAGCATCATGGCATCGGCATCGATGTCGATCTGGAGGCGGTTGATCTGCTGTTCCAGGTCGGGAATTTCCGCGCCGATCGCCTCATTACGCTCGACGAGTTCGCGGATGGCCTGGTCGATCATCTTCTCGGCGATGCCGGCCATCTTCAGCAGCATCTTCTTGAGATCGCCAAGTTCCCGGTCAAATTGTCTCTCATGTCGATCCACGACTGCTCCTGGCAACATTGCCGCAGGCCTCGGTTATTCCTGAACAGCCTGCTCCAAATTAATCCTTCGTCTTGACGGCCTGGACAGGCTGCTTTTTTCGCATGCCGGCCGGCGGCCCCGCCAGAATCTACTCAACCATATCGGCCAGTTACGTATTCTTCTGTGCGTTTATCGCCCGGCGTGGTGAAGATTGTCTTGGTCGGCCCGAACTCCACCAGTTCGCCCAGCAGCATGAAGCCGGAATCATCGGAGATGCGCGCCGCCTGCTGCATGTTGTGTGTAACGATGATAATAGTGTAGCGCGCCATCAGCTCGCGCATCAACTCTTCAATGTGTCCTGTGGCGATAGGGTCCAGGGCCGAGCAGGGCTCATCCATTAAAAGCACCTCGGGCTCCACCGCCAGCAGGCGCGAAATGCACAGCCGCTGCTGCTGCTCGGCCGACAAGGCAAGGGCCGGCCTGTCCAGTCGGCCCTTGAGCATCTCCCACAGGTCGGTGGACCTGAGGCTGCTCTCGACGAGTTGTGACAAGCGCTGAGGGTTGTGCAGGCCGTGCACGCGCGGCCCATAGGCCACGTTGTCAAACACGCTTAAGGGGAAGGGGTTGGGCCGCTGAAAAACCATGCCCACCCTCTTGCGCAGGGCGGTCAGTTCGTAGCCGTTTGAATTGATATCCTGCCCATCCAGCAGAATCTTGCCCGTGGTGCGGACCATGCGGTTCAGGTCGTTCATGCGGTTGAAGCACCGCAGCAGCGTGCTTTTTCCGCAGCCGGAAGGGCCGATGATGGCGGTGATCGCCTGCGCGCGGATGGCCATCGACACGTTCTTCAGCGCGTGGAATTGGCCGTACCAGAGGTTAAGGTCGAGCGACTCTATTTTTGACCTGGGCTCAGGCATCTCTGTCTTTCAATCTGCAATCCGCAATTACCCAAAATGTCCCGTAATATACGCACTGGTCCTGTGGTGCACGGGATTGGTGAAAAGCTGGCTCGTCGTGTTGCACTCGATCATTTCGCCCATCAGGAAAAACGCCGTGCGATCCGAGGCCCGCGCGGCCTGCTTGGTATTGTTGGTCACCAGCACGATCGCATACTGTTCCTTCAGTTCCACCAGGGCCTCTTCAATTTTGCCCGTGGAGATCGGGTCCAGGCCGGAGCACGGCTCATCCAGCAGCAGCACCTCGGGCTCTAAGGCCAGCACCCTGGCCAGGCACAGCCGCTGCTGCTGACCGCCCGAAAGATTAGTGGCGGGTTCTTTCAGACGGTCTTTCACCTCATCCCATAAGACCGCACTTTTCAGGCTCTTTTCCACTAGTTCGTCCAGGGCCGCGCAGCGGCGCATGCCGGCCATGCGCGGACCGAAGGTGAGGTTCTCGTAAATGGACCAGGGCAGCGGCACGGGTACGGCGTACACCATGCCGACGCGGCGCCTCAGTGCGGATACGTCCTGATCCGTATCATAGATATCCCGTCCATCCAGCAGTATCTCGCCGGTTTTGGAGAAATGCGGTTCCAGGTCGTTGAGCCGATTGAGACTGCGCAGGAAGGCCGTCTTGCCGCTGCCGGCCGGCCCGATAATAGCCAGCCGCTGCGCGGCGTAAATGTCCAGGTCAATGGAATGCAGGACGCTCTGGCCGTTAAAGAAAGCGTTGAAAGATCGCACGCTGATCTTGGGCGGATCCAGCGGGCACAGGCCATCCATCTCCCCGGGAGGTGTGGCCGTGGGGTCCGGATTATTCACATTCGACTGCACCATTCGCCTGCACCTGACAACTTTGTTTCCGCAGGATTCTCCCTGCGGCGGCGATCAACTGATCTTGGAGATAAACCGTTTCATGATCCAGTACGCCAGCAGATTAATTCCCAGAATCGCCAGCACCAGCACCGCCGCGGTGGCATAAGCCTTCTCCATGGAGATGCCCTCGCGTGACAGGATGTAAAAGTGCAGCGCCAGCGTCCTGGCGGAATCATACACGGAGCGAGGCAGATTCAGCGCCGATCCGGCGGTATAAATGACCGCCGCGGTTTCAGAGATGCTGCGCCCAGCGAGAGAATAATTCCCGTGCTGATGCCCGGCAGGGCCGAGCGCAGCACTACGCGCGTGACCATCTGCCAGCGCGTCGTCCCCAGGCCGTAAGAGGCATCGCGATACGCGGGGGGCACGGCGCGAATAGCCTCTTCGCTCGTGCGGATGATCGTGGGCAGTACCATGATGGATAACGTCAGTGCCCCCGCCAGGATGGATGTGCCCATGCCCAGCGTGATCACGAAGAACACGAAGCCGAACAGGCCGAAAATGATCGAGGGAATTCCCGCCAGGCAATCCGCGCCGAAGCGGATCACCGCAGTGAGCCGGCTGGGGCGGGTGTATTCCGTCAGATAAACGGCGGTAATCACGCCCACGGGCGCGGCGATGATAATGGCCAGCCCCGCCACACAGATCGTACCAATAATGATCGGAAATACGCCGCCCTCGCGGCCCATGGAACGTGGGGCCTGGGTCAGGAACTGCCAGCTAATGTACGGCACACCGTGAATCAGAATGAAGCCGATGATGAACACCAGCACGCCCACGCTGAGCCCGGCTAAAAGCCACAGCACTGCCACCGCCAGCCGCTGCGTATGGATGGACAGCGGTCTCATCAGCCACCCGCCTTTTGCAGCCGCCGCCGCGACAACGTCAGGGCCACGGTATTCACGGCCATGATGATCACAAACAGCACCACGCCCGTGGCAAACAGCGCCTGGCGATGTTCACCCCCCGCGTAGCCCATCTCCAGGGCGATGTTGCTGGTCAGCGTGCGCACCGGCGACAGCAGGCCGCGCATAGCCAGGGGGTTGCCGATGACCATGATGACGGCCATGGTCTCGCCGATCGCGCGGCCCATACCCAGGATGACCGCCGCGGTGATGCCCGAGCGCACGGCCTTTAGCAGCACCATGCGCGTGGTCTGCCATTGCGTGGCGCCCAGGGCGATCGAGCCGTCGCGATAAGGCAGCGGCACCGCCCGCAGCGCATCGACCGCGATGCTCGTCACCGTAGGCAGCATCATGATGCCAAGCACCAGCGACGCGGCCAGCACCGACAGCCCCCAGCCGCCCAAATGCTCGCGGATCACGGGCACCAGGATCACCACGCCGATAAAGCCAAACACCACCGAGGGAATTCCCGCCAGTAGCTCGATGGCTGGTTTTAGCACCGAGACCGCCCGCGGGTGGCAAAACTGCGTCAGCACGATCGCGCACCCCAGTCCCAGCGACACGCCCACCACCATCGCCCCGGCCGTCGCCGCCACAGAGCCAACGATAAATCCGTAGATGCCAAATGAAGGATGGGCATCCGTGGGGTACCAGTCGCCCGAGAAGATGAAGTTCCCCAGGCCCACCTTCATCATGATGGGCAGGCCTTCGCGGAAAATGAATCCCGTAATCAGCGCCAACGCCGACACGGCCGACAGCGCCACCAGCATCAGGATGAAGGAAATTATGCGGTCCTGTTTCACGAATGATTTCCAGCCGTTTGGCGCGGAGCGATCAAACCTTCCTTCTCCAGCATCTCACCGCCGCGCGGCGACAGCACGAATCGAATGTACTTCATCGCGCCCTGCGAAACGGGCTGTCCTTTGCGCGTCACGAACAGGAACGGGCGGACTAGTTTGTACTTGCGCACGCCGTGTTCATCCGCCAGCACGTTTTCGCGCTTGGGCTCCACGTGGGCGATGGACAGGCTCTTAAGGCCGCCGGCCAGGCCCATGGACATGTAACCGATCGTCCACGGGTCCTGCCGGACCAGCTCCTTGACCGAGCCGTTGGATTCCTGCGTCACGGCATAGCGGCTGATCCGCTGTTCGCCCATGACCATCTTCTGAAATGCTTCGCGCGTCCCGAGCCTTCCTCGCGCGTGATGACGTGCATCTCCGCATTCTCACCGCCAACCTCTTTCCAGTTGGTGATCTTGCCAGTGAAGATGTCGCGTACCTGGTCGAGCGTCAGGTCGCTCACCGGGTTGGCCGGATTGACCACCACGCTGAGTCCGTCGTACGCGATGATGATGGCGTCCAAAGTTCCCACCTCATCCGCCTTCAGTTCGCGCGAGCACATGCCGATATCGGCAATGCCCGTGGCCGCCGCCTTCAGCCCCAGCGCCGAACCGCCGCCCTGCACCTCCACGTGCATGTCAGGATTTTGGCTGTTGAACTCTTCAGCCAGCATCTCGGCAAAGGGGAGGATCGAAGTGGAACCCGTGGCGCGCGTGGCTTCGCGCGCACGACTACAACTGGTCAGGGTTATGCCTAAACCAGCCGTTAACACAATCGTAACCCCGTACAAACAAATCCTGCTGTTCATCGGGCAGTATTAGACCCACCCAAGTCGATTAAGACAACCTGATTTTGGCTGCCCGCGCGACCCTTGCGGCGACTATTCCCACGCAGATGAGGGCGTTTCTAAGACCGCAAGCTTCAGCCGCGCGGCGACGTGATGTTTTCGAAAAAACCAGCATTCAGCTATGACAAAGACTGCTCATTTGGCATGATTTACGAATTTGAAGTCTTAATTGGCGGTCTTGGCGGCCTTTGAACCACCTTATAACCACTTAAGCGAAAAGAAGTTAGTTTAAGACCGCCAAGACCGCCAACGCACGATACTCATGACCAAATGAGGCTCTCATCCCAAAAAGTTGGTTGGGACTCATTAGGTTGCCAACCTTTCCGATGCTGGCCATCTGGAGTGGCTCCTTTATTACCAAGCACTTACGCACGAAGAGCGTTCCGTTAGGTTGCCAACCTTTCCGAGGCTGGCCATCTGGAGCGGCTCCTTTATTACCAAGCACTTATGCGCGAAAAACGCATTAGATTGCCAGCATTCCCATGCATGCACAGCAAAGTATTTAAAATTATTAAGTAATAGTTTGAGATTATTAAGCATTCCTGCAAGTTTCTAAAGCACCCTTGGATGAGATTCGTGAGATATTATCGTAATAGCTTATTACAACTGGAGATGTAAGATCCTCAAGCTGGTGAGACCTTGAGAATCTTATCAATAAGCTATTGTTAATTAAGGAGATGTAAGCTACTCAAAGCATCTCCGCGACGCGCTTATCAGCATCGACCAGAACAGCTGACTTTGCCACGCTCGGGTCGCTCGTCAGGGTTGACGTATCCTCCGGCCAGGAAGCTGTAATATAGGCCTACCTGCGAGGGCTGCCAACACCAACTTTTTGGGAGGAGAACCCTAATTGACCAAAATGGTCATTTGGTCATGAGTATGATCTGCGCTCCTTGCACTTCTTGCACTCCTTCGAACGTAAGTCCTTATTTATCAAGGATCGGCTGAAGAAGCGCAAGGCAGCCACGTTGCGCTTCTTCGTGCGCTCCTTGCTGGCTTGCCCATTTTGCGCAGATTGCCCAGACTGCCGCGCTTCCCAAAACCGGAACCCACGGTTCTGAAAACTACAGAAGTGGCCCTCCAATTGTGCCGAAATTGCCAATGCGGCGGCGTCTTCATTTTTCACCGCCGCGGGGTGAAGGTTTAGCGAAAGACATAAGGGCAGAGCATCGCCGCAACGGCGGCCATGGCTCTGAACTTGGGCATTTTGAAAGGAAATACCGTGAAAACATGGACCGTCAGGACGCGCTTGGTGCTTGGATTTGCCGCAGTGCTCATAATCACCGCGGCCATGGGTGGTGTGGCCTACTGGAGCGGGGCGAAGATTTCCGCCGTCTCCAATACGCTGGCCAACGAGGTTTCGCCTGCCGCGTGCAGCGCCTCTCAAATCAGTGAAGGTGTGCTTCGCAGCATGTTCGAATTCCGGGGTTACATGCTGTACAACGACCAGAAGTACGCCGACAAGACTGTCTCTCACCTGGCGGATGCGGACAAAGCCTTAACCGACCTCAGCAATCTGGCCAATTCCAAAAACATGCAGGCGCTGCAAAAAGATGCGACGGAAATGCGCGGTGTTTTCGATACGTACCGAAAACTTGTTGACGAGAAGATCCAGTTGGAGCAGAAGTTCCTGGCCGAAGCCGCGAAAATCCGCCAGATCGGGCCGCGCATGACCGAAGCCGTGGCTGCATTCGCCGCCGCGCAGCATGAAGCGTTGGTCAAACAGCTCAATGACTCCGCCGCCGACAAGGCCGCCGTGGCCGACCTGCTGCGCAAGAACCAGGCCGCCTCCAGGATCGCCGTGAGCCTGGCCATAATTCGCGCCAGCGCCACAAACTTCCTCTCCTCCAAGTTAGCGACCCACAGCCAGGCCGCTTGCGAGGAACTGGCCAAGGTGCAGGATGTAATCAAGGGCGTGGAATCCACCGGCGCCGAATCGACGAGTGCAGGCTTGGCGCAGGCCAAGGCGTGCATTGGCGAATACCAGGCCAGCCTGGGGATGTTGGCATCCATTGATGAGCAGGTTCAGGCGAATGATAAAGTGCGCACGCCGGCCTACACTCGGCTCTTGAACCTGGCCTCCGCCCAGTTGAACGGGGCCAACGAAAATGTTCGCACCAGTTCCGTGGAAACCGCCAAAAACGCAACCAGCAGCATGCGGATGATGATCGGCGGCGTGCTGGCGGCCATCGTGCTGGGCTCGGTCCTGGCGTTCATTATTACCCGCTCTTTAAGTCGCGCGCTTCGGCGCATAGTCGACCAGCTCTCATCCGGCTCCCAGCAGACTTCCGCGGCGGCGGGGCAGGTCTCCGCGGCCAGCCAGTCGCTGGCGCAAGGCGCCTCTGAGCAGGCGGCGGCCATCGAAGAGACCACCTCCAGCGTGGAGGAAATGGCCTCCATGACCAAGCAGAACGCCGGCAACGCCGGCGAGGCCAAGACCCTGGCGGCCTCCACCAAGTCGAGCGCCGATAAGGGCCATGAAGCGATGAGCCGCATGACGGCGGCCATCGGTGACATCAAGAAGTCTTCCGATGCCACGGCCAAGATCGTCAAGACGATCGATGAGATCGCCTTCCAGACCAACCTGCTGGCGCTCAACGCGGCGGTCGAGGCCGCCCGCGCCGGCGAGGCGGGCAAGGGCTTCGCCGTGGTGGCCGAAGAAGTGCGCAACCTGGCGCAGCGTTCGGCCGAGGCGGCCAAGAACACCGCCTCCATGATCGAGGAGTCGGTCAAGAACGCCGACAACGGCGTGGCCATCAGCCAGGAAGTGGCCAAGGCCCTGGAAGAGATCGGCGGCCAGGCCCGCAAGGTCAACGACTTGGTGGGCGAGATTGCCGCCGCCAGCAACGAGCAGGCGCAGGGCATCGAGCCAGATCAACAACGCCGTGGGCCAGATGGACCAGGTCACGCAGACCAACGCGGCCAACGCCGAGGAATCCGCCTCGGCCGCCGAAGAGCTGTCCGCCCAGGCCGAAGAGCTCAACAAGATGGTCCTGGAACTGATGGCCATGGTGGGCGGTTCAAACGCAACCACTGCCGCGCAGAACCATGTGACCCATGCCGGCCACGCCCATGCCGGCACGTCCGCCGCACCGGCGTCGCACAAGAAAGCTCGCTCTCCGGCCCCGGCAAAACCTGCTCCCGAGCAGAAGATGCCCGGCGGTCTGGCCAGCCCCGCGCGCCAGAACGCCCTGTCAAACGGTAACGCCGAGGCGGCAATACCTATGGAGAACGGCGCGGAAATGGCGAAGTTCTAATCACTCAGTCATTCACAGCAGGCCCGAAGGTCATCAAAAGCCTTCGGGCCTTTTAATTTAGATGCGCCGGGTGCCGTGGCTGCATTTTTTTGCGAGGGTGTCCGATAATTCGTTGGCCATGGAGCGGGTCAGGTGCATAGATTTCTTTGAGAATAGCCACGGGCGCGAGCCCGTGGTGGTTTGTCGCGCCGGATGAAGAGCCCCGGCGGGGCGACTGAAACGAGTGCAGTCAATCGCCCCGCTGGGGCTCCAACGCTAACTGCTTTCTTTCCACGGGCTTGCGCCCGTGGCTATTTTCAAGGAAGAGGCGGGAATTATCGGACACCCTCGCATTGTTTTTTGCAGCTACGTCTTCTGCTCAGGACCAATAGTGTGGTCGAACGCCAGCCACGCGACAACGGTGTTTTATACCTGCCGAGTTTCTTTAACTGGTTATAATCCTGAGAGTTATCTTTTGATAACCCGCGTGTTTGCGGCGGTGCCGCGCGCAGAATAATTGTCAAATTCCTGCCAAACCGTCCCGGAATCCCCCTTGTCTTTTTGCCGGTTTTGGTTGATAATGATCTCCGCTCAGAGACCCGCGGCGAAATAGCTCACGCGTGCGGAAGCGGAGGAAAATTACTGCTCGTTTTTCCGGGTAATCTTCTCCAACTCTCTGCTTTGTTTTGCTTGCTGCCCGTGCGCCTCACGCTCAGTCAATTTGCGCGGCGGCAACCGAATCTGGCCGGATGCGTTCGTGGAGGAACGGATGCAACACGGGCCGCAAGGCTCCTGTCCCTTCCTCTAGCGGATGCGCGGCGACAAATGTGCTCAAACGTATCTTCAACGGAGGAGGTACGCGGTAGCGGAGGACCCGAGGTTCTTGGGTGACAGGAGAGCGCTCATGTTTAGCAAGTTAGTAGGACTACTCGTAATTCTGGCTCTTGCCTCCGCCGCTTGCGCGAACGGCGGCACGGTCCAGGTCAGCCTGACCAGGGACGACGCCAACCACACCTTTGCGGTTTACGCGACGGATTCTACGGGCGACAATCTCGGGATCGAGGGAATTGACCTCAACCTTCAGGGTTTTATTACTGCTACGCTTACGGCGGGAGATGCAACTCATCCAGCCTACGGCAATGATGCGAGCCTGCTGGCCTACCGAGGCTTCACTTCCAGCGGATTATCGGGCAGCGGTCCCGCTTACGATTATTACTGCACACAGAACATTCAGCTTGCTTCGACGACATTCATCTATGGCATCGGGCAGACTTCCGTTTCCTTGCCCACCCTCAATCCGGCCGTTTCCTGGGGTGTGCCGGCGCTGCTGTTTTCGGGAACGTTTACTGCCGGTCAGGTTCCGACCATTGTGGGTACGCCCCTCGTGGACACCTTCAACACGGACACCAGCCAAAACATTGTCAGCAGGGCCTCGGTGACGATCGTTCCGGAGCCCGCGACGCTGGCCCTCCTGGGTGCCAGCGGCCTGGCTCTGCTCCGCCGCCGCCGGTAATCGCTTTTGAGCGCATTGGGCCTCCTGAAGAGCGCTCTCTCGCCCCCGGCCGTCACCGCCGGGGGTTTTTTATGCGCCAAAGCGAAAAGTCGGGTGCCACAGCCGTCCCCGGCCGTGCGCTGTGCGTAGAAGGGCAGAGCAGGTTTGATTGGCATCCGCTGAATCTTGAACCCCCAATTTCCGGCACACCCGCCGACGATCGCGCGGCACCGTCTTCTTCAAATCGCAAATCGCAAATCAAAAACAGCTCACACCGTCACCGTGCTCCGCGCCACGGCGGAGAGAATCGCTTCGGACATGGAGCTTAAGGGCACGATCGACTCCGCCGCGCCCATGCGAATCGCCTCTTTGGGCATGCCGAAGACCACGCAGTCGGATTCATCCTGCGCGATGGTATGGGCCCCGGCCTGCCTCATGGCCAGAAGACCTTCAGCGCCATCGCCGCCCATGCCGGTCAGGATCACGCCCACAGCGTTTTTACCCGCCGCGCGGGCAACGGAATGAAACAGCACATCCACGCTGGGCCGCTGGTGGTGTACGGGCGGACCATCTTTCACCTGCACAACGAAATTTGCCCCATCCCGCCGCAGGACCATGTGCTTGTTGCCCGGGGCGATGAACGCCATGCCCGTGTTCACCATCTCCCCGCCCTGGGCCTCGGCCACGTTAATGCGGCATAGTTCGTTCAAACGTTCGGCGAAGCGGCGCGTAAAGTGCTCCGGCATGTGCTGAACGATGAGCATTCCGGGCGTATCCGGCGGCAGCGTGGGCAGCAGCGCCTCCAGCGCCCGCGTGCCGCCCGTGGAAGCGCCGATCGCGATCAGCCGCTTGGAACCGCTTATCTGCGACAAGAGCACGGGCGGCCTTGCTTCCATCATGCGCGGCTGCGCGGCCACCTTGGCCGTGGCCGCCGCGCGAATGCGGTCGGCCAGGGAGCCGCCCAGGGCCTCGATGGAGAAACTTGTCTCTCCTTTGGCCACCACATCCACCGCGCCCAAGGCCAGCGCGCAGCGCCGCATCGGACCGCTGCGTCGTCAGTGAACTGACCACCACCACCGGCATGGGATGGTGCTTCATCAGCTTGGCCAGAAAGGCCAGGCCGTCCATGCGCGGCATTTCAATATCCAACGTCAAAACATCCGGGTTGAACTGGAGGATCTTGTCCCGTGCGATGAACGGATCCGGCGCGGTCAGGACGCGGAAATCCTTCTCGGCCGAAAGTGCCTTTGACAGCACTTGCCGCACGATTGCCGAATCATCCACGATCAGGACGCGAATCATTTATGCGCAGGTCCTTTGCGGCGAGGCCGCCGCATCCGCCGAATCTTTTAGCCACAGCGCTGCCTGTGTCCAACCCTCATCCAGCGCCAGGCTCGCCGTGGCGCGAGGCGGTCCGTATTTTTCATCCCACCCCTGGCCGGATGAGCCTTCCTCCAGCGACTTAACCTGCGGTGTCTGCAGGTTGCACACGGCCTGCTTGCCCGCAATTTCCGGCAGCAGATTTCCGCAGATCACGTTGAGCAGCTCTTTTAAAGCGTCGATCTGCTGAGAGGCGCTGGGCGGCGCATCATCCATCTCCAGGCCGAGCATATTGGTTGCCAGGGGAGCCAGCAATTTCTGCGAGACGCGCAGCGCCAGCTCGCCCTTCAACGGACCTTCAAAAGCAACTGTGACCGTGGCAAAGGGACTATTCTTGGTGGCACAGGCTTTCCAGCCTGTGGCCTGCGCGGCCATGTTTTCGCCTGCGCCGCAGGCAGCCTCCTCCTCCATCGCGGGCATCATGAAGGCCAGCGATTCAAACGTCCGCTGCACCACATCCAGCAGGATCTCATTTGGCTTGTCCACATTCCACTCCTGTGATTTCCTGGACGATCTCTCGCACCGTTTCCGGCGCAAAGGGCTTGTGAATGAACTTCGCGCCCTTCTGGTGTACCTCTTCAATGCGCGTGGTGCTGCCTTCGGTGGAGATGACGATCACCGGCAGTTGAGCCAGCGCCGGGTCCTGCCGCATGGTCTCGAGCATCTCCATGCCGTTCATTTCCGGCATGTTGATGTCGAGGAAAACCACATCCACCCAGGACTTTTCCAGCACCGCCAGGCCTTCGCGGCCGTTCGCGGCCTGGAAAACCTCGCCCACCGGCAGGCCCGCCAGGCCAATGGCCTTGGCGATCATGGTCCGCATGACCGCGCTGTCGTCGGTGATCAGAACATTCAGTGACATTTCGCTTCTCCTTGGTGGCACAGCCTTTCCAGGCTGTGCACAACAGGCTGGAAAGCCTGTTCCACCAACAGCAAGAATTACAGGTCCTTTTCCTGGCCCGCCGTGCTGAGCCACACATGCCCCGAGCCGATCTCGAGGTACATCGTGCGCGGGCTCTCTCCGCCCACATCCTCGCCGTCTATGAGCACGCCGTTCTTCCAGAACATCTTCTTGAGCATCACATAATTGCGCTTGCCGATCTCGAACTTATCCCCGCCGGAGTTGTTGATGTTGGCTCCGCCGGCCACCTTGACCCTCAGCCGCCCCTTGACGCCGCCGGCCTGGTAGATCTGGCGGAAAAAGGCGGGCACGCCCGTGTCCACGAACATGAAAGGATTGGCCTGCGATTTTTCAGGATTGGCCGATGAGGACGGCATCATCACGTGCAAAATGCCGCCCACGTTGGCGGCCGGATCGTGTACGGCAATGCCCAGGCAACTGCCCAGGGCGTGCGTCACCAGCACATCGCCCACGCAGGCGGAGATTTTCATGTCGGCCACGCCGACCGTAACCTTCGACATACAAATTCCTCCGCCGCGGCCGCAACGAATGGTCAAGGCCGGCGGTAAACCGTGGGCTGCACGTACTGGTACTTATGCTGAATTCCCGCCAGGCTTTCGGAATGGCCCAGGAACAAAAGGCCGCCGCTTTCCAGCAGGTTCCAGAAGCGGTCGATCAGCTTGGCCTGCGTGGGCTTGTCGAAATAAATCATCACGTTGCGGCAGAAGATCGCCTGGAAGGGCCCGCGCATGGGCCACTGCTCCATCAGGTTTAAGGCGCAAAGTGTACCAGCCGGTGTACCGACTGGCTGATGCGGTAGGTTCGTTGCGACCTGTCACCGAAGTTTGTGAAATACTGGCTCAGCACCGATTGCGGCAGCCCCTTCATGCGTTCGCCCGCGTATTCCGCGCATGGCCCGCTGGAGCACGATGGTGGAAAGATCGGTCGCCAGGATTCTGGCGTCCCAGTCATGGTCCAGGCCGGCCGCCTGGCAGATGGTCATGGCGATGGAGTAGGGCTCCTCGCCGGATGAGCAGCCGGCCGACCAGATGCGCACGCGCGGCTGCCGGCGATCGCCGGCCGCCTTGGCCGCCAGCGGCTTGAGCAGGCCGTCTAAAAGCAGTTGGAAGTGCGCCTCTTCGCGGAAGAAACTGGTGAGGTTGGTGGACAGCACATCCATCATCGCCACCAGCTCGTCCCCGCCGCAGTCACGGCGAAGGTAATCGATGTATTCGCTGTAGTCCGCCAGGTGTAACGCTCGCAACCGCTTGACCAGGCGTGCCTGCACCAACTCCTTCTTGCCTATGTGCAGATTGATGCCGCAAAGCTGCTTCACCAGATTGCTGATCTGGCTGAATTGCTCTTCGCTCAATTCGGCCGCCGCAGTTAAGATACTATTTGACAAGTAGTTACCTCGACAATGCGGCCACCGGGCCGCAAATTGCCAACTAAGTGTTACACTAACTGCAAAATTCTTGCAGTTAGTGTAACACTTAAAAGGGCGGGCATTTTTGATCGGCCGCCTAGTTGGCCTGGTCTTTGACCTCTTCCAGGGCGCTGATGCCTGCCTGGTCGCCCAGCACGCGGCTGATATCCAGCAGGATGATCACGCGGCCGCTGGACTTGCCCATGCCCAGGATGTAGTCGGTGTTGACGTTGACGCCGAAGGAGGGAGCATCCTCGATGTCCGCGGCGGCGACGTTGAGCACCTCGCACACGCGATCGACCACGATGCCCATCTCCACATCGTTCACCTGCACGACGATGATGCAGGTCTGGTCGGTCGTCTGGCCTTCGCTCATGTCGAACTTCAGCCGCAGATCCACCACGGGAATAACTTTGCCGCGCAGATTGATCACACCCTTGACGAAATTGGGCGTGCGCGGCACCGAGGTGATCTGCATCAGGCCGATGATCTCGCGGACCTTGAGGATCTCCAGTCCGTAATACTCGCGGTCCAGTACGAAGGTGAGGTACTTGCCCGCCCGCTTTGCGGCCGTGTCGGTTTGCTCTGCCATTTGCGTTGCCATGCCAATTCCTTTCGCCTATGAGCCGAATGACTGTGAACTCTTTGTTTTTTGGTGCGATCGTTTACGCCGCGCGTGCCACCTGGCCTTCGGCCAGTTCCATCAAACTGGAGATATCCAAGATCAATCCCACGCGGCCATCGCCAAGAATGGCCGCGCCGCTGATGCCGTCGAACCGGGTCATGGTTGAGCCCAGCGACTTCACCACCACCTGCTGCTGACCGAGCAGTTCGTCGACCATGAGCGCACAGCGGCCGCCCTTGCCCTCGACGATGATGAGCAGGGCCTGCGAGGGATCCGGCTGGCCGTCGCGCACGCTGAACAGATGCGACAGGCGGAAGATGGGCAGCAGGTCGCCGCGCACCAGGACCATTTCGCCCTTGCCGGTCACCGTGGAAATAGCGCTGGCGGCGGGGCGGAAGCTTTGCTCGATGGAGACGGTGGGCAGCAGGTAGCGCTCAGAGCCTACGCGCACGAGCATGGCATCGGTGATGGCCATGGTTAAGGGCACGCGAATGCTGAAGGTGGCGCCCTGGCCGATCTTGTTGGCGACATCCACGCGGCCGCGCAGGGATTCCACGCCGCGTTTGACCACATCCATGCCCACGCCGCGGCCCGACACTTCTGTCACCTTGTCAGCGGTCGAAAAGCCCGGCTGGAAGATGAGGTCGAAGGCCTCGGCATCGGAAAGTTCGTGACCGCCTTGAATCAGCCCGCGCTGCACGGCCTTATTGATAATCTTCTGCTTATCCAGGCCGCGGCCATCATCGACCAGTTCGATGACCACGGTGCCGGCGGAGTGAAAAGCGCGCAGGCAGACGGTGCCGGTAGAGTCCTTGCCGGCCGCGCGGCGGCCATCGGGGCTCTCCAGCCCGTGGTCCACGGCGTTGCGCACCATGTGCACCAGCGGGTCGTTGAGCACTTCGACCATGCTGCGGTCGATCTCGGTGTCTTCGCCTTCGGAGACGAAGCGCACATCCTTGCCGGCCTTGCGGGCAACATCGCGCGCCAGGCGGGCCATCTTCTGAAATGTCCCTTTTAAAGGCACCATGCGCAGCGACATGCTCAGGTCCTGGAGCTCGCGCACGATCTTGCCCACATGCGTCACGTTGCGCAGAAGCCGCGGATTGTCGGTATCGGCGGCGGCATCCTGGCGGACCATGGACTGGGCAATTACCAGCTCGCCCACCATGTTGATGAGATTGTCCAGCCGATCCGTGCTGACGCGGATGGTATTTTCGCCACCCTTGCCAATAATTTTGGCCTGGGTTCTTAAGGCTTTGGCCACCTGCTCCGGCGAAGCCTCGGCGCGCGCGAGGAGCACCTCGCCCAGCGGCCGCTCGCCTTGGCCGCTCAGGGCTTCTTCCACCTGCTCGGGCCGCACCTGGGAGCGGCCCACCAGGATCTCGCCCAGCCGCATGCCTTCTTCATACACCTCTTCGGAAACACCGGCGGCTTCGGGATTCTTCAACTCGCTTACCAGGTCGTTGTAGTTGGCCGGAATCGCCAGCGGGCAGCCGGGCTGGGCATTTTTGAGCGGCTCGATAATCGTGCGCAGGCAATCGCAGCTTTTTAAGGCCAGGTCGGCGTACCCGCCGACGATGCGGATTTCCTTTTGCCGCGCGCGCTCCAGGAGATTCTCGGCCAGGTGTGCGAATTGCTGCACGGCCGCCAGGTTTAGAAATGCGCTTGTACCCTTGATGGTATGGAAGGCACGGAAGATCGTGTTAATCTGCTCCGAATCGCTGGGATCGACTTCCAGCGCCAGCAGGGCGGTCTCGGCCGCGGCGATGTGATCCAGGCTTTCGGCGGTAAAATCGTGCATGAGGTCGAGGTCGGCATCTTCCGGAACAATGCTGTGCACAGGTGCGATTCCCGGCTTGCCAGGGGCAGGCGCGGCAGATGCATTGGATGGTGCATCAACTGTGGGCGCGGCGGCCGGCATCTCACCGGCAAACAGGCAATTGCCGATCGCCTGCTCCAGACGGGAGGTGGCGACGGCGATCATTTCCCATCCTTTTTCCTGGCGGCCGGAGGTCTGCTCATAAATGCCGCCGATAATCGCCACGACTGCATCCATGGCTCCGGGTGCATCCGCCAGTTCATTCGCGGCAATTTTTTCCAGGGCCGTTTTGGCCAGCCGCAGGGGGTTGGATAAGTTGCTGTCAACGGCCGGCAGTGCGGCCATTGCATTGACGAGCGCGGCGTTCATTTCGGCCAATCCTTCCTTGTCGTCAGGATCGGCCGCCAGCAGCCGCGCACGCAGGCCGTCCAGTATATTGGCGATGACGCGGTCTGGTTCCATATGTCGCTCCCGCAGCCCGAAATATCAGCACGGGCAGGGTAAACCCGCCTTGGTCATGGTTTCTTTGATCTTGAGGCCCAGGGACTCGGGGGTGAAAGGCTTGACTACATAATTGTTCACGCCCGCCTGGACCGCCTCGATGACTCTGGTTCTCTCGGCCTCGGTGGTGACCATGATGACTGGGGTCTTGTTGCCGGAGGCGCGAATCGTCTTGAGGCACGTCAGCCCGTCCATGTTGGGCATATTCCAATCCAGCAAGATCAGGTCGGGGCTGTCTGCCGGCAGCTTAGCCAGGGCCTCGGCGCCATCGTTGGCCTCGACCACCTCATTGAGGCCCAGTTGCGACAGGACCTTGATCTGGATCTTGCGGATCGTCCGCGAATCATCGACGAGCATTATTTTCATGGAGCGCTACTCCTGAAGGCTTACACGCCGGCCGTAGTCGCGGCCGCGGCGCACGGCCTGGGAACATTGGGGCAATCCGTGGTCCAGATCAGCAGACAGAAATCGCCGCACTGGCAATGGCAGGGAATTTCCAGCACGGGCTTGTTCTTGCGCTGAAAGAGCTTGTGATCGCGGCCGATCACCACGGACGGGCAACTTATCGATACCGACCGGCCGACCAGCTTGGCCTTGGCCCCGCCAGTGATCATGTTGATCAACTCGCCGATGGCATCGGCGAAATCCTCGTGATTCTCATTGGGGGACGGATCGCCACCGGCGAATCTGGCCACGACCGACCGCGCCGATTCCAGCGACATCGTCAAGGCGGCCACGCCCACCACATCACCGGACATGCCGATGATGCCCGAGACGTGCAGGGACAACGTGGCCGGATCGGTCAGCTTAAAAGGGCTGACGGTAACCGGCGCATCCAACATCGTGCTGAAGACCTGGTTGGCGGCCTCGCCAAAGGCCTTTGCGTACTCCTGATTCATGACGCTTCCTTTAAAGGCGATGAGTGAAGAACGGGCGCCGGACTCCTCGCGCGGCGAGGGAGTGCCGGCTATAGGTTCATCGACGCCAAGAGGATGCAGGTTAATCAGAGGATGGAATTTTTCTTATCTAAGCGCTACAGTGAAAAAACTACAAATTACAAACTACAAACGAAGACGAGACCCTAGTCTAAGCGCCAGATTTCAAACTTCTAGAGGAGAGGCTTGTCGGCGGGTAAACTCAGGATGATGAGCGAAGCCCAAGCACAGGGCCGGTGGTTGTGCAGCCTGGTTTGTTAGCATTTGAGGAGGCAGAAGATGGAACTGTTTGAGGCCATTCGCACCCGCCGCAGCATTCGTAACTATAAGAACGATCCGGTGGATCGTGAACTGGTGGAAAGGGTTGTGGATGCCGGCCGCCAGGCCGCCACGGGCGGAAATCGGCAACCCTGGGAGTTTTACATCGTGACTGATCCGGCGCGGCGGGGCGAGCTGGCCGTCATGGGCGGCTCGGGCCGGTGGATTGCCCAATCGCCGGTGTGCATTGTCATCTTCACGCAGGGAGGCCTTACGCCCGAGGCGGACTGCGCCGCCGCGGCCCAGAATATGCTGCTGGCAGCCCACGCCTTAGGGTTGGGCACCTGCTGGGTGGCCAATCCGCGTTGCTCCTTCGCTGACCGCATGAATAAATTCATGAACGTGCCCGAGGCGCAGAAGTTCTTCGGCATGATTTCGCTGGGCTACCCGGATGAATCACCGCAAAAGGAGAAGCGGCCGCTGAATGAAGTGATGCACTGGGAGGAGTAAGTTGCCGCGTAAACTCGCAATTGCGAATTTGTCCTCCTGCGCGGCGGTCTGGGTGAGTTGGGCAGGGCGGGAAAGATCGGGAAGATCGGTGGGCCCTCCTAAAGGCAGCGGCCCGGAGATATTTTCTATAGGCGCGAACCTCCCCGCTTCGCCAAAGGCTACGCAGGGCAAGCCGGTTCGCGAGATTGCAGGAATGGGATTTAATGGGGCGGCCTCTTCCCAGGGCGGCGCCCTTCGATTCGTCGTTCGATTGCGCTCACGACTCGCTCAGGGCTTCGCCCTGGGCTTTTTTATTGCGCCTCTGCGAGGGGGAAGACGTGGCTGGCAAAAGAATGCAGCCACGGCACCAAGCTGCAAAAAAACGCAGCCACAGCACCCAACTCCAGGAATCAAGCTGTCGAAAAACTCTCACTCCCATTAGTGCTTAACGCGAGTTTCGGGGACGGAGCACTTAATTCACAGCAGTGTCACGGGCTCATCCTCCGCTGCATAATTGGAATTAAGTGCTCCGTCCCCGAAACTCCTGCCCACGCCTTGCCACACCATGACCACACTATGATTCACCAGCCGTGGTGCGGCGCGGCGGTGAGGATCCAGTGTGAAACACGGTGAGGGTCCGGGGTGAAATACAGCTACCTGGCGATATTTGGGTCTCTCATGCTGGGCATCATCGGCGTGCCGGTGCCGGATGAGCTGCTGCTTCTCTATCTGGGGTATGACTGTAGCCAGAAGATCCTGCGGTTGGAGTTTTGCATCCCCGTGGCCACGGCGGCGATTATCGTGGGAATCACGGTGAGCTTTGTCATCGGGCGTTGGGTAGGAATGGCGTTTATCCACCGCTTTGGCAAGTATTTACGCATCAGAAAAAAGAGCGTGGAGCAGGCGCACGGCCTGTACCAAAAGGTGGGGCACTGGGCGCTGGTGATTGGGTTCTTCATCCCCGGCATGCGGCACATTACGGCGGTCATTGCGGGAGCCGCGCAGATGACCTGGAAGCGGTTTGCCATTTTCGCTTATGGCGGCGCGACGTTCTGGGCGGGCGGGTTCATTATCGGCGGCTACTTCGCCGGCGCCCAGGTGCCGACCATCGTGGCGGCGGCCAAACCGTATCTCCATAATATTGAAATAGTTGTATTCGCAATTATCGCCGGTGTGATTATCTGGCAGTTCTTCCGCTGGTGGTTCCTGCGCCTCAAGCTAAAAAGGGAACTACGCCAAGAGCGAAGAACTGCAACCGGAGGCCAGACACCGGACGGCGCCGCGCCGGGAACTCAAACCTAATCCTTTGGAGGTGCTGGAATTAGGAGCATGGATGCTTCTGTTCGCCGCAGCACTTTGGCGGCCACGCTGCCGGCCCAGAAGGCCTCAGTCCCCGCGCGGCCGTGCGAGGCCAGGGCGATAAGATCGGCCCCATCGCCGGCGGCGATGGCGGGGATTTGGCGTGCGGGATCGCCGCGATCCAGCCGCGTGGTGACCGTAATGGACTTGGCCTGGAGGGAAGGCACAAGGTTTGCCAGGTACCGGGCAAAGTCTTGTTCCTGGATTCTAAGTTCTTCCGCGGAAGCCATTTGCAGATATACAGCCGAGGCGGCTTGGCCATTGGGCAGCGTATCAGGGGTGCGGACGACGCTGGCCAGTTCCAAGGTGGCCTGGCAAAGCTTGCGCGATGTATGTGGCCAGGGGCAGCGCCGCTTCGTGCTGGGGCAAGCCATCCAGCGGAACGAGGATGCGCTTGAAGGGACGATAAGGTTCGGCGGCCGGAGGTAGGGTCGCTTCGGCGCTCACGGCCGAGGGCGGCCGCGCCACATTCGGCCGCGCCATAAGCACGGGGCATGCGCGGCTGGCGATGATCTGCTGGGCGAGATTGCCCACCAGCCGGTCGCGCAGGCGGACGGGGCCGTGGGCACACATTATGACAAGGTCGGCGTGGTACTCCTCGACGTGGACTTCCAGCCAATCGCTCAGCTTGGAGACGGCGGGGGTGTGCACGTGGAAATCGATTTTGGTGGAGGCGGGGAAGAATTTTTCGGCCACCTCCTGGAGGTACTGCTGGGCGGTCTGCTGATCGTGCAGGTGGCGCTGGCCGTGGACGCTTTGGGGCGGGTGGGCCTCCAGGACGTGCAGGAGCGTTACGGCCGCGCCGGATTTTTCGGCCAGGAAGGCGGCCAGGGGCAGCGCCGCCTCGGAATCCTGAGCGCCATCCAGCGGTACGAGTAGTCGGTGCAGCATGGATCAGCCTCCACTTACAAGCTGAACAATAAGGTATACGTTGAGACACACGATCAAGGCCGCCGCCAGGTAGGCGGCCGCGGTGGTGAGCGGGCGGTTGACGAGAATGCCCATGAGGTCGCGGCGCCGCGTAAAGAGGATCAGCGGGATGATGGCGAGCGGGATGCCGAAGGACAGGGCCACCTGGCTCCAGACCAGCGTTGCCGTTGGGTCCAGGCCGAGGAATATTACAATGAGCGCGGGGGCCATGGTCACAATTCGCCGCAGCCAGATAGGGACATGCTTGCGGATGAAGCCCTGCATGATCACCTGGCCAGCCATCGTGCCCACGACCGAGTCTGGAAAGCCCCGAGGCCAGCAAAGACAGAGCGAACAGCGTGCCGGCGGCCTTGCCCAAAAGCGGGGTGAGGGTAAGGTAGGCCTTCTCGATGGCGTCCACATCCACCAGGCCCTTTTCGTGAAACGTGCGCGCGGCCATGATGAGCATGGCGGCGTTGATGGCGCCGGCCACGCTCATGGCGACCACCACGTCGATGATTTCAAAATAGAACAGGCGGCGCGACTGCTCGGGTGTGTGCGGGATGATCCGCCGCTGTGTCAGCGAGGAGTGTAGGAAGATGACGTGCGGCATGACGGTAGCGCCGAGAATGCCGACAGCCAGAACTATGCTCTGGCGGCCGGCAAATCGCGGCAACATGCCCAGCGTCGCCTGGTGCCAATCGGGGTGGGCGATACCCAGCTCGATCAGGTAACACAGGGCGATGACGCCGACCATGGCGGTGATCAGGCCTTCCAAGGGGCGAAAGCCGAATCGCTCCAGGACCAGGATGGCAAACGTGGCCGCGGCGGTAGCCAGGCCCGCCACCCATAGGGGCATGCCGAAGAGGAGGTAAAGGCCCAGGGCCGCGCCGAGGAATTCGGCCAGGTCGGTGGCCATGGCCACGATTTCCATGAGCACCCACATGGTGCGGACGAGCCATTGGGGAAAATTTTCGCGGCACAGTTCGGCCAGGTTCTTTTGGGTGGCGATGCCCAGCTTGGCCGAAAGCGCCTGGATGAGCATGGCCAGCAGGTTGCTGCCTATCACCACCCAGAGCAGCGTATAGCCGAAGCGGGCTCCGCCGGAGAGATTGGTGGCGTAATTGCCGGGGTCGATATAGGCCACGGAGGCGATGAAGGCGGGGCCGAAAAAAGGCAGCAGGGCACGGAGCCCGCGCTGGCGCGAGCTGCCTTCCAGCACCTTCTGCGCGGCAACTTCGCGCTCGAGGCGCTGGGGGCAGAATCATTGCGCTGCTTCACCTGGAACTCCATGCTGTGAGGCCGGCTCTGAACAAAGGTGCGGCGGGACGACCATCCGCTCATAGCATTGAGAATACCCAATGCGCACGATGCGGGAAAGGTGGGTGGCTCAGTACACAGGGCACACTCAAGTTTGTAAGCGCTACGGCGGCTACCTCCGCCCGGCCTCAAAAAATTCATTGCATCGCAAAACTTCGTCCACTAAAGTGGTTTGTTTACCGTGGTATGAGGAAGCGCGGACCCGCTACTCGAAGAACACATGGAGTTTCTGCTGCTCTTCGCTGAAGCGAACGTGACTTTGGGCCCGCCGCCCGGCGTAAGTTTGGTCTGGAAGGTCCGGACCTCGCGGGCGGTCGGTTTTCGGGGCCGAATGTCGACCACTCACGATGCCGGCGACCGCAGGCCCGAGTGTAAACGGGCGCAGGTGACAGGCGGCCGGAAAATCGAACCGCTACCCAAGCAGGACCTTACATGAGCCCACAACAAGTGCTTTTGCTGATGGCGATCCTCGTACCAACGTTGGGGTCGCTGCTGCTGCCGATCATTGGCAAGGTCTCGACGCGAAGCCGCAACTTTCTCTCGCTGCTGTTTGTGCTGACGGCGCTGGCGTGCTCGATAGCGATGCTGCCGACCGTGCTGGCCGGCCACACGATTCACATTCAAAAGGCCATGCCACTGGGGGCGGATGTTTCGCTGACGGCCGACGGCCTGGCCGTGTTCATGGCCATCGTCTCCTCGCTCATCAGTGCGGTCATTGTCATCTATTCCAACGATTACATCCGGCCTTATCCCTTCCAGGATGAATACTTCACAATGGTGGTGATGTTCCTGGGGGCCATGATGGGCCTGGTGTACTCGGGCTCCTTAATTCTGCTGTATATCTTCTGGGAAATCACGGCGATTACGAGCTGGCGGCTGATCGGGTTCTTCCGCGAGCCGCAGCACGTCCGCCGCGCGGACAAGGCGTTTTTGATTACGGTCTTCGGCGCGCTGTGCATGCTGCTGGGCTTCATCGCCCTGTGGAGCCAGACGGGCTCGTTCGACCTGGCGGTCATTCAGGAGAAGCTGGCCGGAAGGGGCATGCCGCCCTTGGCGGTGGGGCTGATCCTGATAGGCATCCTGGCCAAAAGCTCGACATTTCCGCTGCACACGTGGCTGCCGGATGCCGGCGTGGCTCCCTCGCCCGTGACCGCCATGCTGCACGCGGCGGTGCTGGTGAAGATCGGCGTGTACGTATTCGCGCGCCTGTTCCTGGCGACGCTGCCTCTGACGGGCATTGCGGCGACGGCGCATTTGGACTGGCAGACGGTGGTGTTAATCCTGGCCGCAGCCAGCGCACTGGTTTCCGCGGCGGCGGCGCTCGTCGAGACCGATCTCAAACGGATCATCGCGTATAGCACGGTCAGCCAGATCGCCTTTATCTTTTTAGGCCTGGCCAGCGGCACGAAGATGGGCGCCGTGGGCGGCCTGCTCTACATCCTGATGCACGGCTTGGCCAAGGGCGGTTTGTTCCTCGGGGCCGGCATCGTCGAGCAGAAGACCCACACCAAGGACATCCGCCAGATGGGCGGGTTGATCAAGAGCATGCCGGTTACGGCGATTTCCTTCGCCTTCTGCGCGTTTTCCGTGATGGGGATTCCACCTTTAGGCGGCTTTTTTGCCAAGTACATGGTGGTGGCGGCGGGCGTGGACAGCGGGCACACCTGGATCACGCTGGTGTTCATCGCCGGGGCCGTGCTGACGATTCTGTACCTGTCCCGCCTGTTCGTAATGGTGTTCCTGGGCGAACCGCGCCAGACCGCAAAGGAAGGCTCGCCGGTCATGGTCGGCTGCGTGGCGCTGCTGGCCGGACTTAGCCTCATCGGCGGCTTGTTCATCACCTTCGCATCGAACTGGGCCACCTTGGCCGTCAATCAGATGCCGGGATTGTCACAATGAATGAAATGATGTTGCTCGTACCGATCCTTGTTCCGGTCGCGGCGGCGATTCTGGTGCTGCTGGTCGGCCGGTCCTCGCATGGCGTGCGCTCATTCCTGACGATCCTGGGAACCGGCGCGGCGGGGGCTGTCCTGGCCATACTCCTGGGCAAGTCCATGGGCACGAATGAACTCAAGCTGACGCTCACCTGGGCGCCGCCGTTCATGTTCTCCCTGCGCATGTACGCGCTTTCCGCCTGGATCGTCACGGCCGCGGCGGGCTTCTGCTTCCTGGTGGCGATCTATGTCTGGCGGCAGATGAACGGCCATCATCACGCGGCGCAGTTTTGCATTTATTTGCTCTTAACGCTGGCGATGACGGCCGGTGCGCTCTTGGCGGATAACCTGGTCGTGCTGCTGTTCTTCTGGGAAGGCATGCTGCTGACGCAATTGGCGATGATTGCCATCGGCCGCCCAGGCGCGTGGAAGACCGCCTTTAAGGCCTTCCTCATCCTGGGCGCGACCGACCTGTGCATGATGGGCGGCATCGTGCTGACGGGCATGCACGCCCACACGCTCCAGATTTCCGCGATCAATCACCTGGCTGCCGACGGCATCGGCGCACTGGCCATGGTGCTGCTGATCATTGGCGCGACGGCCAAGGCCGGCTCGATGCCCTTCCATTCCTGGATTCCTGACGCCGCGCTGGATGCGCCGCTGCCCTTCATGGCGCTGCTGCCGGGCAGTTTGGAAAAGTTGATCGGTATCTACTTCCTGACGCGCATCTGCCTGGATATGTATCAGCTCTCCGCCGAAAGCTGGCTGAGCACGCTGCTCATGGTCATGGGCGCGGCCACGATCCTGCTGGCGGTGGCCATGGCCCTGGTGCAGAAGAATTACAAGCGGCTGCTGTCGTACCACGCCATCAGCCAGGTGGGCTACATGGTGCTGGGGATCGGGACGGCCGTGCCGGCGGGCATCATCGGCGGCATCTTCCACATGGTCAACAATGCCCTGTACAAGGACTGCCTGTTCCTGACCGCCGGCAGCGTGGAAAAGCAGACCGGCACAGCGGACCTGCGGGAGCTGGGCGGCCTGGCATCCAAGATGCCCATTACCTGCCTGTGCTTTGTCGTAGCGGCCCTGTCCATTTCAGGCTTCCCGCTGACCAACGGTTTTTACTCCAAGGAGCTGCTGTACGATGGCGCCCTGGAGCGCGGCATGCCATATTACCTGGCCGCCGTCGTCGGCACGTTCCTGACCTCGGCCTCATTTTTGAAGCTGGGCCATGCGGCCTATTTCGGCAAGCGCAACAGCAAGTTTGATTCGGTGCGCGAGTCGTCCTTCTCCATGCTTTTCCCGATGATCGTGCTGGCGGCCGTGTGCGTGCTCTTTGGCCCGGGCAACAGCTTTGCCTTACGCGGGTTTATTCAGCCCTCGCTGGCCAACGTGGCCCAGGGGCATGATTTCTCCGCCTTGCTGCCGCACAACTGGAACCTGGCCGGTATTGCCTGCCTGGCCATCCTGCTGGCGATCATCAACCATGCCATTGGCGCCTGGAAGTACGGCGGCGGCGTGCATGCGGTGGATCACATCCACCATGCCCCCGTGCTGTCATTCATCTATGACGGCGCTGAAAAGCGATGGTTCGACCCCTACGACATCGCCCGCCGCGTAGTTGGGGTGCTGGCTATCATCGGCTGGGGACTCGATAGGGCGATCGACTGGATTGTAAGCGTTTTCTCCACGCGCACCGTGCAGACCGGCTCGTGGCTGCTGGCGGCGGCGAATAATGGGCGCTACGGCGGTTATGTCGTGTGGTGTCTGGCCGGCGCGGCGGCCATTATCGCCTTTTTGATCAAGACTAAGTAGTCGAGGAGCATCAGCGTGTTGGATTGGCTTATTCTGTTACCTTTGGCACTGACGGTCCTGTTGAACCTGCCGGCCACCTCTGCACTGCGCCGGATTGCCGCGCCCCTGGCGGCGCTGCTGGCGGCGGCTCAGGCGGTTATGATTGCCGTGGCCCCGGCCGGTTGGCTCTCAGGGGACAGCGTGCTGCATAGCCTGATCAACCTCAACCTTCAGCTCACGGACATCGGGCGTTTGATGCTGCTGTGCATCGGTGTGGCCGCGCTGGCTGCCGCGTGCGTGGCGCAGGCCATGCTCAAGAATGAGGGGCATCAGCGGGCCAATTTCATCAGCCTGCTGCTGGTCAGCATGATGGGCATGAACGGCACGGTGCTGGTATCGGACTTGTTCTCCTTGTATGTGTTCATCGAAGTCACTTCCGTCGCCTCCTTCGTACTGATCGCCTTCGATCGGCAGAAGAAAGGTCTGGAAGGCGCGTTCAAGTATTTGATTCTCTCGGCTGTGGCCACCGTGCTGATGCTGGGCGCGATGGCCCTGCTGCTGATGATCTCGGGCACCATGGAATTTGCCGGAATCCGCACGGCCATGAATGCTTCGCACCAGGCGTTGCTGGCGAAGTTGGCCTTGGCCTCGTTTATCTGCGGCCTTTTAATCAAGGGCGGCCTCGTGCCGTTCCACTGGTGGGTGCTGGGCGCATATTCGGCCTCACCTTCGCCGACTTCCGTGCTGCTGGCCGGCGTGGTGACCAAGGCCTGCGGCATTTACGCCCTGATCCGCCTGGTGGGTACGCCCACTTCCGTCCTGCCCTCCAGCCCTGAGCTCAACCAGGTGCTCATGGCATTGGGCACTGCCTCCATCATCGTCGGAGCGGTGCTGGCACTCCGACAGAATGACATGAAGCGGCTGCTGTCCTATTCGAGCATCAGCCAGATCGGCTACATCGTGCTTGGCCTGGGCGGCGGTACGGCCCTGACCATCGCGGGCGCGATCTTCCACCTGTTCAATCACACGGTCTTCAAGTCGCTCCTGTTCGTCAACGCGGCCTCCGTGGAGCGCCGCTCCGGCACGACGGACATGGGCCGACTGGGCGGTTTGGGCGCCCATATGCCCGTGAGCAACCTGACCTCGGTAATCGGCCTGCTCTCTACGGCCGGCATTCCGCCGCTGTCTGGATTCTGGTCCAAGCTTTTCATTATCCTGGGCCTGTGGCAGGCGGGCCATTACGGCTACGCGGCTGTGGCGATTCTCTTTAGCCTCGTGACCCTGGCTTACCTCCTCCAGCTCCAGCGAAAGGTCTTTTTTGGCAAGCCTTCCGAGGCGGTTCGGCCGTCCATCGGCATGAGTGGCTGGATGGCTTTTCCCGAGCTGCTGCTGGCGGCCATGACGCTGGTGGCGGGGCTTTTAGTTTGGAAACTACAAGGCAGCTTCCTCCTGCCGCCTTTGGGTTTTTAGGTAGATGAGAGAGATTGCATGAATTGGGAACATTACATTGACGTGCTTCTGGTGGTGGCCCTGGTGCTTGCCGCGCTGTGGACGGTGATCACTTTCCGCGTGCTGCGGTCGGCCATCGGACTGGCGATCACCAGCGGCATTCTGGCTGTGATCATGTTCCGCCTGGGCTCGCCCCTGGCGGCGGTCTTCGAACTGTCCGTCTGTGCCGGCCTGATTCCGGTGATCTTCATCAGCACCATCGGTCTGACCCAGCGCGTGGAAGATCAGCAGGTGGCCGTGCGCAAGCGGGAGAAGCTGCAAAAATATGCCGCGTTGATGGTGCTGGTCCTGCTGGTGACGGGCCTGTTGATGACATTGCATCTGCCCAACGACTTTGTGCCCCAGATGACCGGCTCAGTAACGGATGATCCCAAGGAAATGATGTGGAACATCCGCCAGGTGGACCTGATCGGGCAGATCGGCGTCCTGGCGGCGGGCGCCTTCGGCGTAATCGTTCTGGTAAAGGCGGCAAAGCGTGACTAAAGAAGCCATTGCACTATTCAGTCTTTTTGGGATCGGTGCCCTGCTGGTGCTGCTGGTGGGCTTTTACAGCCTGCTGACCACGCGCAACCTCATCCGGGTGATGATCTCCCTGGAGCTTTTGACCAAGGGCGTGATGCTGCTGTTGATCGTGGCAGGCAAGGTCGTCAACCAGATGGCCCTGGCCCAGGCCATGGCTATCACGCTGATTACCATCGAAGTGGCCGTTGTGGTTGTGGCCGTGGCGATTATTCTGTGCCTGCACCGCCAGCATAAGACGGTGGACACCGCAGTTCTCCAGGAGATTCAGGGTTAAACATATGAACCTGACTGTGCTGACACCCCCGATTGCATTCCTGATTCTGCTGGCGGCGGCCGGGCTGCTGTCGACCGGTTTAAGGCGGCTGTCCATTCGCAGCGGCCGCCTGACCGAACCGTACTCCTGCGGCGAGGAGCTGGCCAGCCACATGATCCAGCCGGATTACGGCCAGTTCCTGCCGTTTGCGTTCTTCTTCACGATTCTGCACGTAATGGCCCTGATGGCTGCCACCGTGCCGATGGAAACCCGCGGCTCGTTTTCCATGGCCGTGATCTATCTGGCCTGTGCGCTGCTCTGGGTTTATAAGCTGTACGCAAGGTGATTCGATGAGCTTCATCAAACGAGTAGTGCTGTGGTCCCGGCAGAAATCGCCCTGGATACTGCATTTCAATACCGGGGCGTGCAACGCCTGCGACATCGAGATTATCGCGGCCCTGACGCCGCGCTATGACTTGGAACGCTTCGGCGTGCAGCTTAAAGGCACGCCTCGGCACGCCGATGTGCTGATGTGCTCCGGGCCGGTAACCCGCCAGATTAAGGACCGTCTGGTGCGGATCTACGAGCAGATGGCCGAGCCCAAGTTCGTTGTGGCCATCGGCACCTGTGCCTGCTCGGGCGGCGTCTTCAAAGGCTGCTACAATGTGGAATCCGGCATCGACCAGGTCCTGCCGGTCTCGGCTTACATACCCGGCTGCCCGGCCAGCCCGGTGGCCATATTGGATGGCGTGGTCAAGCTGCTTTCCAGCCTTGATCCGGCCAACGCCCCCGCGCCTGCCGATGACCCGGTACAACTGGCGGCCAAGTGAGATAGCCCATGGAAGAAACACAAAGCGTTCAAGCCGATTTGATGAAGAATTTCCCCGGCGTGGTCACGGATATCCGCGTGCCGCGCGTGCGGCGAGTCTTCGCCAGGGTTCCCAGCGACAGGTTTATGCCGATCTTTGACAGCCTGGTGGACAAGATGGGATTTTCCATCCTGTGCACCATCACCGCTTTGGATAGCGGAGTGTCCTACGACATAATCTATCACTTGGCCAGGCCCAGTGGAGTGGTTTTGAACCTGATCATCAGTGTGCCCAAGGATAAGCCTGTCATCGGGACTATCAGCAGGAGGTTCCCTGCCGCCGACTTATACGAGCGCGAAATGATAGACCTGATGGGTCTGGAGGTGCAGGGTCTGCCGCCAGGCAATCGCTATCCGCTGCCGGATGATTGGCCTGCGGATCAGCACCCCCTGCGCAAAGACTGGAAAGCGCCCCAGGGCGACCAGGCCGGCGCGGCTGCCGGAGGAGAGGTCTAATGTTTGACGGCGAGAGTGTACAAATTCCGGTTGGCCCGCAGCATCCGGCCCTCAAGGAACCCACGAGCTTTATGCTCACGCTGGAAGGCGAGAAAATCCTCCAGATCGGCGTGCGCCTGGGCTACAACCACCGCGGCATCGAGAAGGCCTGCGAAGGCCGCACCTACGTCCAGGACATTTACCTGATCGAGCGCATCTGCGGCATCTGCTCGCACTCGCACGCCACTGCGTTCGTTAATGCGGTGGAAGAAATTGCGGCCCTGCCCACCCCGCGCAGGGGCCAGGCCATCCGCGTGCTGGTGGCGGAGCTGGAGCGCATCCACAGCCACCTGCTGTGGCTTGGAGTGGCCGGCCACGAGGTCGGCTTTGACACGCTGCTGATGTATTCCTGGCGCGACCGCGAGATCGTCATGGACCTCCTGGCCCTGCTGACGGGCAATCGCGTCAACTATGGCATCAACACGATCGGCGGCGTGCGCCGCGACATCACCGATGAGCAGAAGGAACTGGTGCTCCGCCAGATGGATGTCCTGGAAGAGCGCACGAAGTATTACGTGGAAGTGGCGACGCAGGAATCCACGCTGATCGGCCGCCTGTCCGGCGTGGGCGTTTTATCCCACGAGGATGCGGTGCGCCTGGGCGCGGTCGGACCGACGGCCCGCGCCTCCAAGGTCGATCTCGACATCCGCAAGGATGACCCGTATCTGCTGTACGGCGAGCTGCCCTTTGACGTCATCACCGCCGACTGCAACGATGTGTACGGGCGTACGCTGGTGCGCGTGGGCGAGCTGATGGAGTCGTATAAGATCATTCGCCACCTTTTGAAAAACATGCCCGATGGCCCCGTGGCCGTGAAGGCCCCGCGCAAGATTCCCGCCGGCGAAGCCATCAGCCGTTACGAGGCCCCGCGCGGCGAGGATGTCCACTACGTCAAGGCCAACGGCAGCGAGAAGCCCGAGCGCGTGAAGGTGCGTGCCCCCACGCTGGCCAACGTGCAGGCGGTGGCCAAGATGCTCGAGGACCGCTACCTGGCGGACCTGCCCATCGTGGTGGCCGCCATCGATCCGTGCTTCTCCTGCACGGACCGCATGAGCTTCGTGCAGCACGCGGATGGCCGCCGGGACGTTTTGAACTGGGAACAACTTCGCCGCTACGGCATCGACTTCTACCGCCGGCGCGGCATCGACTTTACTGAACTGAACAAGAATTTCCGTTGCGGAGAGAACGCTTAATGGGCATGGACCTTTTTCACATGCTGGTCTTTCCCGGCCTGGCTTTCCTGATCGTCTTTTCGCTGCTGGCGGAATACGTCGACCGAAAGCTTCATGCCAGACTTCAGCACCGTGTCGGACCGCCGTGGTATCAGCCGCTGGCGGACCTGATCAAGCTGGCCGCCAAGGAAGAGCTGACCCCGCGCCTGGCGGATCGTAAAATGTTCCGCATCGCCCCGCTGGTGGCCCTGGCCGCCACGGTGACGGCCTTCCTGTATATCCCCACCTGGCATTTGCCCAAGTGGGATCTGGCCGGCTCCTCCGCCTTTGAGGGCGATGTCATCCTGGTCCTGTACATGCTGACGGTGCCCACGGTGACCTTCTTCCTGGGCGGCTGGTATTCCCGCTCGGTCTATTCGATGATCGGCGCGGCCCGCTCGGTCATGCAGCTCTTCGCCTACGAGGTGCCGCTGTTCCTGTGCATCCTGGCGCCGGCGCTATTAGCCAACACCTGGTCCTTAAGCCGCATGGCGATTTATTACCATAATCATCCTGCCTACGCCGCCTTCAACGTCATCGGCCTGATCGTCTGTCTGGTGGCCCTTTTGGGCAAGCTGGAGCGCGTGCCGTTCGATATCCCCGAGGCGGAAACCGAGATCGTTGCCGGCTGCTTCACCGAATACAGCGGGCAGATGCTGGCCATGCTGCGGCTGACGATCGACATCGAAATGATCGTCGGCGCCGCCCTGATCGCCGCGGTTTTCCTGCCCTTCGGCCTCGATCTGCCGCTAGGTTCTGTATTAGGGCCGGTGGCAGGCTTCGTGGTATATTTGATTAAGATACTGTTCGTGGTGTGTATCTTGTCCGTGCTGCGCAGCGTGATGGCGCGCCTGCGCATGGACCAGATGATCAATTTTTGCTGGAAAGTCGCCGCGCCGCTTGGCCTGGCCCAGTTGCTTATCGACCTGGTCGCCAAGGGCCTGCTGGCAAAAGGATTAGTGCAATGAGACGCCCGGGAAAGATGCTTGGTGAGGTGCTCCGGTCGGCTCTGCGCAAGCCCGCCACCGTTCTCTACCCGTACGTGAAGTTTCAAATGCCCGAGCATTTCCGCGGCAAGCTGCGGTTTATCCCGGAAAAGTGCATCGGCTGCCGCCTGTGCATGCGCGACTGCCCCACCGGCGCCATCACGATTACCAAGCTGGGCGACAAGCAGTTCCGCTGCGAAATCGACCTGGCCCTGTGCATCTACTGCGGCCAGTGCGTCGATTCCTGTCCGCGCAAGGCCCTGGAAGCCACGCCGGAATTCGAGCTGGCACAGCTTGGGCGGGCCACGCTTATGGACACAACCGATCCCAAACCGAACGCGGGCGATGCATCAGCCAAAAATCCCAAAGAAGAATCAAAACCTGCAAACGCTGCTGCGGACGATCCTAAAACCAACTGATCGTGTCGCGGTTGTCGCAGTGGGCTCCGAGCAGCGCGGGGATGATGCCGCCGGTATGATCGCCGGCCGTAAAACCCAGGCTCTGCTGGCGGGCCAGGCAAACAGGCCGCACATTGAAGTCTTCCTCGCCGGCATCGCCCCGGAGAATCTGACCGGGGCCATCAAGGAATTCGCCCCCACGCATCTGCTCATCATCGACTGCTGCGACCTGGGCTCACCGCCCGGCTCAGTCGAAATAAAAGAGCCGCAGGACCTTTCCGGCGGCGCCTCCTTCTCCACGCACGCTCTGCCGATTTCCATGCTGGCGGATTATTTGTGCAACATGCTGGGCTGCCGCGCATCCGTGATCGCCATCCAGCCCGCCTCGTGCCAGTACGGTAAAAAACCCAGCGCGGCTGTCAAACGCGCGGCCGAGCATGTCGCCAGGGAAATCCTCGCAGCTTTCTCGCAATAGAACGCCCCCCCGGGTTCGCACATTATTCCAATTGACAATCCTCGCACTCCGCGTACTATTACATGGGCAATAACGCCATGTTTAATACGACCGCACATGCCGACAGCAGTTTTGGGCATACCGCCAGCGCCTGGCGGCGCAATCTCCATATGCCTATGCCGTGTCGGCGGTGCCACGCCTAAAGACTTCGCGCCGCCGACACCTTCCACCTTTTCAGCTAACATGGCCCCTGCGCCATGAATGAACGATTAAAATGCGTCCATTGTCCCCAGCTTCCAAGAGAGGCCCTTGTCTTCGCCCCTCTTCGCTGACATAACAGTATGATGAAGGAACAAAGGAAGCGCCCACGGCGCATCCGTAGAAAGGAATTTTTACCATGACGACTCCCGAATATCGCCTCGGCACCTTGGCCCTGCACGCCGGACAGGTGGATGACCCCACCACGCACGCCAGGGCGGTCCCCATCTATGCCACGGCCTCCTACAACTTCACGAGCACGGAGCACGCGGCCAATCTCTTCGCGCTGAAGGAATTCGGCAACATTTACAGCCGCCTGATGAACCCCACCAACGACGTGCTGGAGAAACGCCTGGCGGCGCTCGATGGCGGCGTGACGGGGCTGGCCTTTGCTTCCGGCCAGGCGGCGATCACCGCGGCCATCCTCACCATCACCCATAGCGGCCAGAATTTCATCTCCGCCACGGGCCTCTATGGCGGCACCTGGACGCTCTTCACCCAGACCTTCAAGAAGCTGGGCATCGAGGTGCGTTTCTTCGACACCGACCATCCTGAAGAGATCGACAAGCTGGTCGATGCCAACACTCGTGCCGTCTATCTGGAAAGCCTGGGCAATCCCAAGAACAACATCGCCGATTACCGCCAGGTGGCCGATATCGCCCACAAGCACGGGCTTCCGCTGATCATCGATAACACCGTCACGCCGCCGCCCTTGCTGCGGCCCATCGAGCACGGCGCGGATATCGTCGTCTACTCCACCACCAAGTTCCTGGGCGGCCACGGCCTGCACGTGGGCGGCGCCATCGTGGATAGCGGCAAGTTCCAGTGGGCCAAAGATCCCAATAAGTGGCCCGAGTTCGCCCAGCCCGACCCATCCTATCACGGCGCGGTCTTTACCGAAGCATTGAAGGCGTTCGGCAACATCGCCTATAACGTGTACATCCGCACGCACTGGCTGCGCGACACGGGGGCATGCATGAGCCCCTTCGCCGCGTTTCTTTTCCTCATCGGCATTGAAACGCTGCACGTGCGCCTTCAGCGGCACAGCGAGAACGCCCTCGCCGTCGCCAAGTGGCTGGAAAAGCATCCGGCCGTCCAGTGGGTGAATTACCCCGGCCTCCCTGGCCACGCGCACCACGCCAACGCCGTTAAATATTTGAAGAACGGCTTCGGCGCACTCATGGGCTTCGGCATCAAGGGCGGCGCGAAGGCCGGCGTCAAATTTATCAACAATGTCAAGCTGGCCAGCCATCTGGCCAACATTGGCGATGCCAAGACCCTGGTCATTCACCCGGCCTCCACCACGCACTCCCAGCTCACGGAGGAGGAACTGGCGGCTACGGGTGTCACGCCGGACTTCATCCGCCTTTCAGTCGGCATTGAGGATGTGCAGGACATCCTCGCCGACCTGGACCAGGCCCTGAAGGCCTCGCAGGCGTAGCATGGGCATCTTGCCGTAGCATGGGCGTCTCGCCCATGCAGTGTTTATTGCATTACTGAACATCAGGAATCGCCATGAGATTCGCCACCAAAACCATCCGCGCCGGTCAGGAGCCCGAGGCAACCACCGGCGCCATTGTTCCGCCCGTCTTTCAGACGGTGAACTTTGAATATGCCAGGCTGGGACAGCCGCGCGCGTATGAGTATTCGCGCGTCGATAATCCCACGCGCGTCGCCCTCGAGCGCTGCCTCGCCTCGCTGGAAGAGGCGAAGCACTGCGCGGCCTTCGCCTCCGGTATGGCCGCCGTGGATGGGGTCTTATCGATCCTGCGCCCGGCGACCACGTCATCTCCTCGCGCCACATCTACGGCGGCACCGTGCGCATCTTGGAAAAGGTCTACGGCCCGCGCGGCATCACCTTAACCTATATCGACGCCACCAAGCCGGCCGAACTGGCCGCAGCAATAAAGCCCAACACAAAGCTTTTCTGGATCGAGACGCCCTCCAACCCCATGCTGGAACTGGTGGATATCCGCGCCTGCTCCGCAATCACCCGCCCGCGCGACATCAAACTCACCGTCGATAACACCTTTGCCTCTCCGTATCTCCAGCGGCCGCTTTCCCTCGGCGCGGATATCGTCATGCACTCCACCACCAAGTACATCTCCGGCCACAGCGATGTGATCGGCGGGGCGGTGCTCGTTAATGATGAAAAGCTCCACCAGCAGATCAAGTTCTACCAGGTCGCCGCCGGCGGCGTCCCCGGCCCCTGGGACTGCTGGCTCACCCTGCGCGGCGTCAAAACCCTGGCCGTGCGCATGCGCCAGCACGAATCCAACGCCAAAGCCGTCGCCGAATTTCTGGCCGGTCACCCAAAAATCGCCAAAACGATCTACCCCGGCCTGGCGAGCCACCCGCAGCACGAGCTGGCCAAATCCCAGATGGATGGCTTCGGCGCTATGGTCACCTTCCAACTGCGCAGGCCTGGACGCCATCCGCAAATTCACCCAGGCCCTGAAGGTCTTCACCCTGGCCGACAGCCTCGGCGGCGTGGAATCGCTGGTGAGCCAACCGGCCACGCAAAGCCATGCGGGCCTCACGCCCCAGGACCGCGCCGCCATGGGCATCACCGATGACATCATCCGCCTCTCCGTCGGCATCGAGGACCGCCAGGACCTTTTAGAAGACCTCGAACAGGCCCTGGAGTTTCGGGGACTAAGCACTTAATTCACAGCAAGTTCCACCGGCTTATCACGCACTTCGTGGTGGAATTAAGTGCTCTGTCCTGATACGGTACTGTCCCCGAAACTCGCCCCTCCCCCTTTTACGGGGGAGGCTTGCCCTGCGTAGCTTTAGCGAAGCGGGGGTGGCCCGCAGGGCCGGGAGGGGGTTGCATCCTGTCCCCCGCACCCCGCACCCTGTAACCTGTGCCCTGTAACCTGTGCCCTGCTTTTGTCCTAAGTGCCATTTTTGCAGCGCTCAGTGCCCTCTCGAAAATCGCTCTGGAGGCCCCAAAAACCTGTTAAGCTGGGTAAACTGTGACGTCTGTAAGGGGGCAGTGTAACACTTAAGCAGATTTTTTTATTTTTATGAATACCGACCCCCACTTTCGCGTCCGTATATAAGGGAGAGACACTTTTTTTCGCGGAACCACTTACAGCAATTCTCGGCTATCAATTTGCGGGCATCTTGTGGAGCCGACCAAGAGCTGGGTGCCGTGGCTGGGTGCCGTGGCTGCATTTTTGTGCAGCCACGTTTCTTCACGCCGTGGATCACGAAAGAACCTTCACCCGGACCGACCGGCGGCATAACGACCAACTTGATCTGACTGATTTGGTGCCCTGGCTGCGGCGTTTGCAGCCCCATCATTCTGAAAATGCACAGCCGAGGGCCCTTCTTCGCTCCGCTTCGCCGTGACAAGCTGGCTATGCCACATCTCGATCCGTAGCCCTTTTCTTGAGGTCCCCTAGGGACCGTTAGTGCGCAGCCCAGCACTTTCAGTGCTGGGTAAGGCGACCCCGCTCCCATGGAGTGCCGTAGGCACGGCACAAAACCCTCGGGAGGCAGGCTGCCTATCGAATTATGTGCCGTGCCTACGGCACTCCCCATTCATCCCGCGGCGGACCCCGCCTTGAAAGGCGGGGCTGCATTCTGTCGTGCCTACGGCACTATAAATATTGCCCGCCTGCCGGGTGCCGTGGCTGGATTCTTTTCCGAGGGTGTCCGATAATTCCCGCCTCTTCCTTGAAAATAGCCACGGGCGCAAGCCCGTGGAAAGAAAGCAGTTAGCGTTGGAGCCCCAGCAGGGGTCAGGTGCATAGATTTCCTTGAAAATAGCCACGGGCGCGCGCCCGTGGTGGTTTGTCGCGCCGGATGAAGAGCCCCGGCGGGGCGACTGAAACGAGTGCAGTCAATCGCCCCGAAGGGCCTTTGGCCCTGGGGAAAACCGCCGCGCGGCGGGCAAAACATTCGCAATTGCGAATTTGCGCGGCTGTCATTTTCAAAAAATCTTTAAAACCAGTTTTGCGGACCCCCTCCGCCGCGTACGTACTTAATGGGGGGAGATTCTTTGCCTGATTCGTTCTTACCCAGATTGCCTAGCTTGCCCAAACCGCCGCGCACCTTTACCCCTCCCCCTTTTACGGGGGAGGGCCTGCCCTGCGAAGCTTCAGCGAAGCAGGGTGAGGGTTCTTATTTCCTCATCTTGCCCACCTTACCTAAACCGCCGCGAGGGACTGTACTAATAGAGGCCCAAAAAAATCTTTAAAAAACAGCTTTTTTGATGATAGTAAAGTCCCGTTTTTTGGAACTGTACTAATAGAGGGAGAGTTGGGGGACGGAGCACTATTCCAAATTATGCCGCGAAGGACAAGCCCGTGACACTGCCGTGAATTAAGTGCTCCGTCCCCGAAACTCATCAACAACAACCGCACTCGAACAGGCGTCAGCGATCCGGCCGTCATCACGCGACCAGCGCTGGAAGGCCCTCGGGTGTGCTCAAATCCCGCGAGGGGTTTAATACATCGTGTGGGAGAAATTCTCGTTCGCCCTGCGAACGAAAGAACCACAACCTGACTCCCAACCAGTACGCATCATAAGCATGGGGTTTAGCAGTGAAGAAGGAGACTCATTTGAAAGTCGGTGATCCTGTTCGTGAAAACGTCTTAACACCAAGCTCACCAAGGCCACAAAGAGCACAAATTAAAGAAAAGACACGTTTAGTCTTGTCTTCCTGGTGCTCTTGGTGCACTTGGTGCTCTTGGTGATTCTCGTGCCATAGGCCACACGAAATGTGGCTCTTTAGTCGCAAATCGTGCTTCGACTTCGCTCAGCACCCTGAGCCTGTCGAAGGGCAAATCAAAAATCGAAAATCCCCTCGTGCGCCGGCCCCAAGCCGGGATTGAGAAAAACCGTGAGCGCTTCACCATTCTGGCCGGAACGACTGGCAGCCCAAAAAGCCAGGCCAGCCCGCCAGTACACGGCCTGAAGAACTCCGGCCGGCGTTTGACTAGAGCGCGGCTGTGCAGAACCGCCGCTATAACCCCTAAACCCCATGCGAACCCTACGGATGAAATTCGAAATCCTAAACTCTAAATCCTAAACAAATT
>CAWAWB010000021.1:0-125503 GCA_963785635.1 uncultured Phycisphaerales bacterium | reverse complement strand
TTACAGAGTACTAGATGCAATAACCTTTTTCAGTGCTGGGTAAGGCGACCCCGCTCCCATGGAGTGCCGTAGGCACGGCACAAAACCCTCGGGAGGCAGGCTGCCTATCGAATTATGTGCCGTGCCTACGGCACTCCCCATTCATCCCGCGGCGGACCCCGCCTTGAAAGGCGGGGCTGCATTCTGTCGTGCCTACGGCACTATAAATATTGCCCGCCTGCCGGGTGCCGTGGCTGGATTCTTTTCCGAGGGTGTCCGATAATTCCCGCCTCTTCCTTGAAAATAGCCACGGGCGCAAGCCCGTGGAAAGAAAGCAGTTAGCGTTGGAGCCCCAGCAGGGGTCAGGTGCATAGATTTCCTTGAAAATAGCCACGGGTGCGTGCCCGTGGTGGTTTGTCGCGCCGGATGAAGAGCCCCGGCGGGGCGACTGAAACGAGTGCAGTCAATCGCCCCGAAGGGCCTTTGGCCCTGGGGAAAACCGCCGCGCGGCGGGCAAAACATTCGCAATTGCGAATTTGCGCGGCTGTCATTTTCAAAAAATCTTTAAAACCGGTTTTGCGGACCCCCTCCGCCGCGTACGTACTTAATGGGGGGAGATTCTTTGCCTGATTCGTTCTTACCCAGATTGCCTAGCTTGCCCAAACCGCCGCGCACCTTTACCCCTCCCCCTTTTACGGGGGAGGGCTTGCCCTGCGAAGCTTTGGACCCTGCGTAGCTTTAGCGGAGCGGGGAGCGAAGATGTTCTCTTGCTTCGCAAGGTTATTTTTCGAGAAGTTTTCAACAGATGTCTCCTTGGGGCAGTCGCATGATCCATGAGCCGTGCTTGACTTGATTGCGGGTGTGCAAGGCTTCATCGTAGCACGTGCCCGTCTGCCACATCTTCCACAGGATCTTCGTCCAGCGTTGAGCCAGGCAGCGCAGGGCTGCCGCGTGCGACTGGCCCTGCTCTCGCTTATGCAGATAGTACGCTTGAGCCCAGACACATTTTTCGCGGCTCTTATCGGCCTGAAGGTGCAGGGTGTAGCGCAGCATTTTATTACAGGCACGTCGGAAGGATACCCAGCGATTCTTGCCGGATTGCTTGGTCACCGGCGCTGATCCGCCATAGCACTGCAGGCTTTGGGCCGTGCTGAAGCGGGCCGGATCGCTGCCCAGCTCCCCCAACAGCCGCGGCGCGATTTTGGGGCCGGCCCCCGGCAGAGACCCGAAAATGTCGTGGTCGGGATGTTCGGCAAACAGCGATTCGATGGCCTGGCGGTACTGCACCAACTGGGCCTCCAGGTGGCGAAGCTGACCGGCCAACGTGATGGCTAGGCGACTCTTGGCCCGAGTGACCGCGGGGGTGCCGCAGAATTGATCCGCGGCGCAAAGATCTCCAGTCGTTTTGCAAACGTCTCAGGGCGATACCAGCGGTGCGTGTGCAGGAACTTCTCCCAGCGGCGCTTGCCGGCGCGCACCAGATCCTGGGGCGTGGGAAAGGCCTGAATAAAAGCCCACGGACCCGCGCTCAGCCAGTCATCAAACGCCTCCAGGGCGGCCGGATAATATTCGCGCAGGGCCGCGCGGAGCTGGTTGACCAGCGCCGTCCGCTGGGCGATAAGCTGCACCTCATCACGACACAGCAGCCGCAGTTCCTGCGTGGTCGGATCATCCGCCTTGAGGGGTCGCCAGCCGTGGCCATCCGTGCGCAGGGCATCGGCGAAGCTTAAGGCGTCCAAATGATCATCCTTGCACCCGGCATTATTCTTCCGCTCTCGGTACCGCTGGGCCGCTTTTGGGTTGAGGGGGTAGACCACCAGTCCCAACGCCAGCAATCGCTCCACGGCGGGTCCGTTGTTGGTCTCGACCGCCAGGGCGAGGCGATTAAATTCCGGTCCCACGTGTTTACTTAACTGCTGGCTCAAGTGTTGCCATCCTGCAGCATCATCGTCAAAGGTCAGTTCCAGCAGAGTCGCGCCTCGAGGATCGAGCATCACAATGTCGTGGTGGTCGCTGGCCCAGTCAAAGCCGGCGAAGGCGATGAATCGTTCTTGGAATGGCGCCTCCTGTGTGTTGTCGGGTTCCATAGGATCTCCTTGACAGACCCTCCGCCGACCTGTGACCGATCGACCTGATACGGAGCCCTCGTGGGGCAGTGTTCTCTTAGATCTCTGCACAGGTGCCGCGGCCGGGACCGGTGATCTTCGCTGGATTCTCTGGGAATCGCAGGGCGAGGACCGTGAAACGGCCGTGGCGTTGGGACTGCAAGTGGACATATTACTCACAGGCTTCAAATCTGTCGCCGCCGAGTTATCCACAAGCCTGCTGCGCCGGCTCCGCTTGGGCCGCTCCGCAAGCTTATGGATAACGTCGGAAGTGGTATCAGCAGGGCCTGCCCTGCGTAGCCTTCGGCGAAGCAGGGTGAGGGTTCTTATTTCCTCATCTTGCCCACCTTACCTAAACCGCCGCGAGGGACTGTACTAATAGAGGCCCAAAAAAATCTTTAAAAAACAGCTTTTTTGATGATAGTAAAGTCCCGTTTTTTGGAACTGTACTAATAGAGGGAGAGTTGGGGGACGGAGCACTATTCCAAATTATGCCGCGAAGGACAAGCCCGTGACACTGCCGTGAATTAAGTGCTCCGTCCCCGAAACTCATCAACAACAACCGCACTCGAACAGGCGTCAGCGATCCGGCCGTCATCACGCGACCAGCGCTGGAAGGCCCTCGGGTGTGCTCAAATCCCGCGAGGGGTTTAATACATCGTGTGGGAGAAATTCTCGTTCGCCCTGCGAACGAAAGAACCACAACCTGACTCCCAACCAGTACGCATCATAAGCATGGGGTTTAGCAGTGAAGAAGGAGACTCATTTGAAAGTCGGTGATCCTGTTCGTGAAAACGTCTTAACACCAAGCTCACCAAGGCCACAAAGAGCGCCAAATTAAAGAAAAGACACGTTTAGTCTTGTCTTCCTGGTGCTCTTGGTGCACTTGGTGCTCTTGGTGATTCCCGTGCCATAGGCCAATTTGGCTCTTTAATCGCAAATCAAAAATCGAAAATCCCCTCGTGCGCCGGCCCCAAGCCGGGATTGAGAAAAACCGTGAGCGCTTCACCATTCTGGCCGGAACGACTGGCAGCCCAAAAAGCCAGGCCAGCCCGCCAGTACACGGCCTGAAGAACTCCGGCCGGCGTTTGACTAGAGCGCGGCTGTGCAGAACCGCCGCTATAACCCCTAAACCCCATGCGAACCCTACGGATGAAATTCGAAATCCTAAACTCTAAATCCTAAACAAATTCCAATTTCAAAATCTCAAACAAAGAGCAAACGGCTCAATTGCGCGTTTAACGCCAACGCGGATTGATGTTTGCTCCGATTCGAGTTTTGGATTTGTTTAGGATTTCGGATTTAGAGTTTAGGATTTGCATTTTCTTGTTGTCGCTCGCGGCCGCGCGAGCCTGACCGCAACTGTGTGCGGCCAGAAACGATATTTGACAAGTGAATAGCGACCAAAGGCCGGAGCCTGGAGACCGAAGGCCGACGAAAAGGGCTGGAGGCCGGAGCAACCGCCGGAAAAGGCCGGAAAAGAAACTGCCGGAACAAGAGTGATAATGCTCTTAGTCCGGCCGTTCCTCCAGTCTCCGGCCTCCGGCCTTGGCTCCGCAAGCCTTAAGCCTAAAAAAAATCCCGCAAGCTCTGGACTTGCGGGCGAGGCAAAACTGGGGAACTAGGATTCGAACCTAGACTAACTGATCCAGAGTCAGTTGTGCTGCCGTTACACTATTCCCCAGTGAAGCTATTTGCTGGGCCGTAGCGGCGACAACCATCGTACCAAAACAGGCACCGCCATCGATGCCTGAGTCATTGAAGTTTATTCGGCTCGTTTGCCATGTCAAGGACCAATAGAAACGGCGCCGCCGAGCTCTCCGGCGACGCCGAATGGTCTGTCAGTCAAACGCACGCGGCCTGCCTAGGCGGCCGCGGCGGTATTTGCCCTCTCCGGCTCATCAGCGCAAAGGCTCGAAATGGGCCGGTCGAATTCGATGCCCACCCGGAAGGCGCCCTCAAGCGGCATGCACCTGCGAACGATGCCGCAAATGTTGCGGACGCCCATGCCGGGGCCCGGCAGGCGAACCAAAACCCGCTGGCCCGGATAGTGCCAGTGGCTGGACATTGCCCCGATGCCGCCGCGGCTGATGTCCATCATCTCGAGCTGCTCGATCGGGTCGCCGCCGTCGGGATCCATGCGGGTCACCTGCACGGGCATGCGAATCTGCGTCCGGGGGTAAAGCCTTCTCTCGGCCATCAGTGCGTCTGTGGTAAGCATATTAAACTCCCAAAGTGGCTGATGGTCGAATCGTCCGGGAATGGGGGCGACTTGATTTAGAACCCGCTTCTCCTTCACCCTTTTGCCAAATCTAGGGTTATGACAGTAGAATGAGACGCATGGAAGAACCAGCCAAGACGGGCATGGTGGTGCTGGCCGGGGCGGGTCCGGGCGATGCGGGGCTTATTACCGTGGAGGCCCAGCGCTGGCTCTGCGCGGCGGACCTCGTCGTGTACGACCGGCTGGTGGGCAAAGAAGTCCTGGATCAGGCCCCCGCCGCCGCGCAGCTCACTTACGTGGGCAAGTCACGCAACAGCAAGCAATTAGAGCAAGCCGAGATTAACAAGCTGCTGGTGGATTCGGCCCTGGCGGGAAAGCTGGTTATCCGCCTTAAAGGCGGCGACCCGTTCATCTTCGGCCGCGGGGGCGAAGAGGCGACCGCCTTAAAGGCGGCGGGAATTCCCTTCCGCGTCATTCCGGGCATCACCGCGGCGGCCGGCGCGGCGGCATACCTCGGTCTGCCCCTGACCGACCGCCACCTGGCTGGCAGCGTGGCCTTTGTAACGGCCGAAGAAGACCCGGCACACGAAGTGCGGGGCCTGAATTGGAAGGCCCTGGCCGGTGTGGACACCGTGGTGATTTACATGGGCGTCAAGGGACTTGCCGAAGTCGCAGCGAATCTCGTGGCGGCGGGCAAAAGCTCCGCCACACCTGTGGCCGTGGTCGAGCGGGCAACGCTGACCGGCCAGCGCATGATAACCGGCACACTTGGAACGATAGCCGCCACCGCCGCGGCGGCGGAGATTCAACCGCCGGCCGTGACGATCATCGGCCAGGTGGTAAGGCTCGCCGAAAAGCTGAATTGGCGCGGGGCGTTGCCCTTGGCGGGTCAGACTATCCTGGTGACGCGGGCGGCGGAGCAGTCCGCCGAGCTGATCGAAGAGACTGCGGGATCTTGGAGCCGATGTGCTGTGTGCCCCCAGCATCCAGATCCACCCCCTTCAGGATTTTTCGCGGCTGGATGAAGCCCTGCAAAAACTGAACCGGTACGACTGGATTTGCTTCACCAGTGTAAATGGCGTCTCAGCATTTGTTCAGCGGGTTAAAAGCCTGGGGCTGGATGGCCGCGCACTGAGTGGCGTAAAGATCGCGGCCATCGGCACGGCCACGGCCGCGGCGCTGGAGGAGAATTTCCTGCGGGCCGATCTGCTGCCGGACAGTTTCACCGGCAAAACCCTGGCTGAAGCGATGATCGCCCGTGGCGGCGATTTGACCGGCCAGCGTGTGTTGCTGGCCCGGGCGGATATCGGCCGCGATGAGTTGCCCGAGGTTCTTAAAGAAGCCGGCGCGATTGTCGATGATGTGGCGGTGTACCGCACGGTTCGGCCCCAAAAATTACCGGACGAAGTGCTGGAAAAACTGAATGGCGGCCGCGTGGACTGGATCACGTTCACCAGCAGTTCCACGGTGGAGAATTTCCTGGCGCTGCTGGCGGAGCAGTCCGCGATGGCCGGCGATCTGCCGCGCAAGAAGAATGGTGCAAAGCACCTTCTGGCGAAGGCCAAACTGGCCAGCATCGGCCCCACCACTTCGCAAACTTTGCGAGGTGCGGGCCTTCAGGAAACTGTGCAGGCCGAGGCGTACACGGTGCAGGGTTTGATCGACGCGATACTGTCGGCGCGGCAGGTGGCCAGATGAGCGGCACGCTGCGGATTACCTTTTTGGGCACAGGCACGAGTCACGGCGTGCCCATGATCGGCTGCCACTGCCGCGTGTGCCGGTCCGATGATCCCCGCGATAAACGCAACCGAACGAGCGTGGCGGTGGAGGTGCGCGACGAGGGCGGCGAAGAAAAATCGACGATTCTTATCGACACGCCGCCGGAATTACGATTGGCCGCTATTGCCAATGGCCTGGAGTGCGTCGATGCGGTCTTGATCACCCATGCCCACGCCGATCACATCCTGGGCATGGATGATTTGCGGCGCTACAACAATCTGCGCGGCGGTGAAATTGAAGTCTTCGCCGATGGCCCCGCAATTGCAATCCTCCGCACGGTCTTCGGTTACGCCGAGAGGCCGTATGAGAATCCCGACCGGCCCTGCCTGCGTTTTCGCGAATTTGCCGCGCCGGGCGTGATTGCCGGCGTTCCGGTCACGCCGATTCCGCTGCTGCACGGCCGCGTGAAGGTGCAGGGCTATCGCATCGGCAATTTCGCCTACTGCACCGATTGCTCAGAAATACCCGAAGCGAGCATGGATCTGCTGAAAGGGCTGGACCTGCTGGTCCTGGGCGCCTTGCGATACACGTCGCATCCGGCGCATTTCAACGTGGAGCAGGCGCTGGCGGCGGCCCATCGGCTCAGGCCCGCGCGGGTGCTTTTCACGCACATCGCCCATGAGATCGCGCACGCGGAACTGGCGGCGAAGCTGCCCGCCAACATTCAACCAGCCTATGATGGCCAGCGAACCGAAGTGGCTTACAACTAAGGCAGCTTCTCAACTCGCTTCATGCAGCCTGCTGCGGCTGGCGCACCGGAGAATTGGCGATGATCGTGATGCGGGTTCCTTCTCCGGGCGCACTGCGGATGTCCATATAACCGCCGAAGGCTTCGATGCGCTGCTGAATGCGATACAGTCCCAGCCCTTCATAGGCCTCCGCGGACGGGCCCGGCACGGCCTTAAAACCTTTGCCCCGATCCTCCACGACGAGCTGAATAGTTTCGGCGCTGGTCCGAATCAATTCCACCTTGACTGAACTGACCCCGGCGTGCTTGATCACGTTGAGCATGAGCTCGCGGACGGCGTCAAACAGGAAGATTCGCACTTCCTCGCTTACCGGCTCAGCCGCCGAATCGACGGTCAGCTCCAGTTGCAGGTTGTACCGCTGCGCCACATCGCGGCGCAACCACTCCAGCGCGGCGGCCAGCCCCGTCGAGTGCAGCACGGAAGGATACAACTCCGCCGTCAGCGAACGCGTCACCTGCAATGCCTCGACGAGGGCCGCGCAGGCCCTTCGCACGAGCACGGTACGCTTGGCGGGCGAGATTTCCTTTTCCAGCATTTCCACGCTGAACTTGGCGCCCACCAGCAATTGCTGGAGATTGTCGTGCAGGATCCTGGCCAGGCGCTGCCGTTCATGCTGCTCGGCCCGAGCCAGTTCTTCGGCCATGCCGCGCAATTGGCCGGCCTGGCGTTCCAGCACGGCATTGGCGGCGGAAAGCTCGATGGTGCGATTTTCCACACGCGTTTCCAGTTCGCCGTACAGTTGCAGGATTTCCTTCTCCACGCGCCGCTGCTCGCTGATATCCCGCAGCGTCGTCAAGACCGCCGGCTGACCTTTGAAGAAGAGTCTCGCCGTCCTGGCCTCAACCTCGATGATCTTTCCATCCAGGCGCAGCAAGGGCGCTTCCATCGGCGGGGCTATCGCCCCATGCTGGGCCGCCCGCGCCCGCCGCGTCGCCGCGATCTGGCGAAATTCCGGCGGGATGAATTCTGACATTTCCCGCCCTATAAGTTCCTCGAGACTCCTGGCCCCGGCGAGCTTTACCCCCACCGGGTTGAGGTACACAAGCTTATCATCGACGCTTACAGCAATAGGTCCGGGCGACAGTTCCACCAGCGTGCGATAGCGTTCCTCGCTCTCGCGGAGCGCATCTTCCATCAGCTTGCGTTCCGTTACATCGCGGTCGATGCCCCCAAAACCTTCCAGCCGGCCGGATTCGTCGAATAACGGCCCGCCGCTGGTTTCCAGCACCACTTTGCGACCGTCTTTGCGGATGTTCGTGCTCTCCAGCCGCACGATTTGCGTGCCGTGGGAGATGCACTCCTGGAATATCGGCCCGACCCTGCGCACTCATCGTCCGGCATGAAATCCAGCCGCGTCTTTCCTAAAACCTCCCCCTTCTCATAGCCCAGCAACTCTCTCACCCTTTCGCTGCTGAAAGTACACTGGCCATCAGGTGTCACTTGCCAGACCCAATCGCTCACGGAAGACATGAACGCGGGGTGGACCTTCTCACGCCCATCAGACTTGCCGCCGTGGCTGCTTGTCCCCTGGCCTTGATCCATTGGCATCCCCATCAGGTTTACGGACGTGCGCAGATGCCGCTATCTCTGCCCCGGTATTACTGCTCTTCGATAAGCGGAAGCAGATCAAAGCACCGAACAGATGATGCCCGAAAGTAAATTCTATAGCAATCTTAGCGCCGTGATCGACCTTCAGCAATAGGGGCAGCCATGATGGCAAAACAAATCCAATTACGGAAAGGGAATTGACGCGTACGTCGTCACCGTTCGAGGTAAGGGGTGACACTAGCCGCACTGCCCGTGAAGTCAATCGTAATGCAGCCACACCGATCCGTGCTGAAGAAGTTGTGATGAATAATGATGGCAGGGTCCAGCTCAGCGGTGGCCGCATGGCGACGGTCGCCGGAACGAATGATAAATTTTGGATCAACCGCCGCGATGAAGGCGTCGAGATTAGGCGTCGATCCCCCGTGATGCGGCAGGATCAGCACATCCGCCTTCAGTTCAGCGGGTGATAGCTCCAGCAGCGACTGCTCGGCCAGTTGCTCGATGTCTCCCGGCAGCAGCACCTTTGCACCGCCGCATTGGAGGCGCAGCACCAGGCACGAATCATTTGAGGTGAGCGACTCGAAGCCCTTGGGCGGTGGCGGCCACAGGACCGTTACATCGCATCCGGGCGAAAGGGTGATCTTCTGGCCGCGCGCAGACGGCGCAGATTGACGTTCTTCTCCGCCGCGCGCTCCAGGAACCGCCGCACCAGCCTCTTTTCCTCGTCGCCCTGGCCAAATTCATCGTTCGTCAAAATCGTGCGCGGCGGATGCGTCTCAATCAAAGCGCCCACGGCGTTGTAGTGATCTGCATCGCCATGACTGACAAACGCGGCGGTCGGCCAGGGCCAGCGCCGGTACTGGAGGAACGGCTGAAGGGTCTGGCCAAAGGGATCCGCCTGAGATCGGCTGCCCGCATCAAAAAGAAACACGCGGCCGTCCGGGGCACGAAACGCGGCACACTGCCCATGTCCCACATCCAGCACGGCCAGCTCGGCATGGCGGGCTGTGCCTGCGGGCAACTGTGTAACGATCATCGGCGCGGCAAAACCAACCACCAGCAGGCTCAGCGCCAAAGGGCGCCTCGACCGCAGCCGCAGAACATACGGCGCGGCCACGAGCAAAACGCACATGATCGCCGCGGCCCACGCGGAGACCGGCCGCACTTCGATGCTCAGCCAGGAGAGCCGGTGCGTGGCCAACGTCAAATCCACGATATGATCCGAAAACCCCGCCAGCGACGAGGCCAGAAGCGCCCCCAGGTTCGGAGCGATGATCGCACACACAAGCTGCGCCAACGCCACGCCCAATAGCCCCGCCACCAGGGGCAGCAAAGCCAGCGTCATGATCGCCCCGGCCGGGGTGATGCGCTGGAAATGAAAGGCGGCCAGGGGTAATCCCGCCAGCCACGCGGCGATGGAAATCGACACGGTGGCGGCCATCCAATTCAGGCCCGTGCGCCACAGCCAGCGCCGCCTCCGCTCCTCGCGGCGAAAGACCAGCAGCCCGCGCAGCGCCAGCCATCGGCCAAAAAGCAGATCCCGCAGCGGCCGCGTTAGCAGCAGAATGCCGGCCACAATGCCGAAACTGAGCTGGAACGGCGCGGAACACTTCATTAGGATCGGCAATCAGGAGCACGATGGCCGCCAGGGCCAGCATGTTGGGCGTAGCGCCCGCGCGGCCGATCACCGCCGCCACGCAGAAAGCTCCCGCCATGATCGCCGCGCGTAACAGCGGGGCTGACGGCTCGGTGATCAGCAGGTACGCCACCAGGAACACCATCACGCAGCCCGCGGCGATGCGCGGCGAAAGCCGCACCAGACGCATCAGGCCGTAGGCCATGCCCAGCAAAAGGCCCATGTGCATGCCGCTGATGGAAAGATAATGGGCGATGCCCGCGCGGGCCATCGCGTCCTCCACGCTTCGCAGCGCCGGGTCGCGCAGGCCGAACACCATGGCCCGCGCCAGCAGCCTGCCCTGGTAATCGCCCTCATAGGCCAGGTGCTGGCGGGCCTGGGTCTGAAGCTTGTTTATTAAACCTGCCAGGCCCCTGGGCGACCGGCTGAGGATTTCGACGCCCTCCGGGGTGGGGCAATCGGCCTGCATGATCGTGCCGGACAGCCGCGCAGTCAGCCGCGCATCGCGCTGGCCGGGGTTGCGCGGCCCGAATGGGCGGCGCAGGCGGCAGGTGATGCGGATAATCTGGCCGGGCCGGACCTGCCAGGCCGGTTCTTCAACGCTCACGCGCACCAGGCCGCAGCAATCTCGCAAGCCGTCGGGCGTGGAGACCTGCCTCGCTTCCAGCAGAAAATCCGTGCGCGGCGGTCGAGCATAAGCCTCCCAGCCCTCGTCCTGCTCATCCGCCTGATCGATGATTTGCGGGGTGGTCACAACTTTGCCGACCAGCGTGGCCAGGGGCGAGGCCCCTTTGGGCACAAACGCGGCCAGATGATTGGCGGGTACGTTCTTCCAGGATAACTCTCCCAGGGCCGCCCCCGCGGCCATCAGGGCGACGGCCACTAAACCCGCGCGAAAGATCTTTAAATCTTCGCGGCGGGAAATGACCACGACGGCAATTAAAGCCGCGATGGCAAGGATGATGAAAGCGCCCACAGGCAAAGTGAGATAGCGGCCCAGGGCGATCCCCGCCGCCAAAAGCAGCGCCACCGGGACAAGCGGCGCCGCCGCGATCGGCCTGGCCTGCCTTTGCCCCTTTGGGCCCATCGAGCGCCTCGTGAATATGAAATTTGACTAGCTCCTGGCCGATTCGGCGATGCCGCCCTCGGACATCAGCACCGCCAGCAGGCTGCGCTGGAAGTGCAGCCGGTTTTCCGCCTGCGTGAAAATCGTCTCGGCATGGAGGTCCATCACCTCATCCGTAATCTCGTGGCCGCGATACGCCGGCAGGCAGTGCATGACGATCACGTGTTTAGGCGCCTTTGCCAGCAGCGCCGAATTCACCTGGTACGGGCTGAAGATCTGCACCCGCGCGGCCTTCTCGCTCTCCTGGCCCATGGAGGTCCAGGTATCGGTATAGATGACATCGGCCGCGGCGACGGCGGCGACGGCATCATGCGTGATCGTGAAGGCCGCCTTGGGGTTGAGCTGCCGATGGCGGGTGGTGAACGGCTCGTCAAATTCGAAGCCGGGCGGGCAGGCCAGGATGAAGGTCATCCCTAACTTGGCGGCCAGCGTAGAGAGACTGCGGGCAACGTTGTTGCCGTCGCCCACGAAAACAATCGTCTTGCCGGCCAGGGTTCCCCATCTTTCCAACATGGTCATGGCGTCGGCCATGGCCTGGCAGGGATGGTTGTAATCGGTCAGGCCGTTGATCACCGGCACGCGGGAAAACTGGGCCAGTTTTTCCACGTATTCATGGCTGAAGGTGCGGGCCATGATGCCATCGCACATGCGCGACAAGACGCGGGCCGCATCTTCGATGCTTTCGCGCGAACCTAACCCCACATCCGCCGGGGTGAGGTAGATGGCATGGCCCCCGAGGTGTGTCATGGCCGCCTCGAAGCTCACGCGGGTGCGGAGGGAGGGTTTTTCAAAGACCATGGCCAGCGTTTTACCCACCAGGGGCGCGGCCAGGCGGCCGGCGCGAAACTCGGACTTGTCCGCGATGGCCCGCTTCAAAAGCGCCAGGAGCTGACCGGCCGTGAATTCGCTGATGCCGATGAAGTCTTTCTTTGCCATAGGTTCACCTAACTGTCAGGCTTTCCGACCACTGTTCTGCTTATCTAAGACTGTGGGCTGTGGGCTGTAGGCTGTAGGCGCTAAATTCGAAGCGCCATTCTTTTCAGTCAACCGGTCTTTTTTTTGGCGGTAATAAGAACCGAGGTTCGCGTGGGCCGCAAAAACCCTGGGCCATATCCCTACAGCCTACAGCCTACAGCCTACAGCCTGTTTTTACTGGTGTATCAATGTCCCCACGCCGCGCTCGGTAAAGATTTCCAGCAGCAGGGCGTGCGGGTACTTGCCGTCGATGATGTGCGTGCGCTTGACCCCGCAGGACAGCGCCCTCAGGCACGCCTCCACCTTGGGCAACATGCCGCCGTCGATGGCCTTGTCGGCAATCATCTGGCGAATCTCGCTTTCGGAGGCCGAGGTCATGAGCGACTCGGGGTCCTTGGGATTCCGTCGGATGCCGTGCGTGTCGGAGACGACTACCAGCTTCTCCGCCTTCAGCGCGGCGGCCACTTCACCCGCGGCCGTGTCGGCGTTGCAATTGAGCTTGGCGCCCGTGGAATCGCGGGCGATGGGCGCGATGATGGGAATGATGTCCGCATGGCACAGCAGCTCGATCAGCTGCGCGTTGACCTCGGTGACCTGGCCCACCAGGCCGATGTCGATCTTGCGGCCTTCCTGCTCCAGGAACATCTTTTCCGCGAAGAGCACGCCCGAAGACAGGCTGTGCAGGCCCATGGCCCCGGCGCCGAGGGCCTCGATGGTCTTGCAGATGTGCTCGTTGATCTCGTTGCACGAGCACGTGCTCGACGATGGCCAGCGTGCGCTGATCGGTGTAGCGGCGGCCCTGCACGAACTGCACTTCAAGCTGCGCCTTCTCCATGGCCGCGTTGATGGCCTTGCCGCCGCCGTGTACGACCACCGGCAGCATGCCCACCGCGTGCATGAACACGATGTCGCCGAGCATGTCGCTGATGGCCTGCTCATCGTCCATCATCGAGCCGCCGCACTTGACGACGACGATCTTGCGCCGAAAGCGCTGGATGTACCCTAACGCCTCGGTCAACACTTCCGCTTTGGCAATGGCTTCCTGCACTGAGATTTTCTCCAAGACAAGAAACCGTCAACGCTATCCCGAATTGGTTTGGCTGTCAAGCCGGACCTCCGGCTGTTGTTCCGGCTGTTGACAAAAGGGGCGAGCAAGATGTTCTTGCCCGCCCGAATTTAAGTTTTTCGCATCTTTGGCCTAGTCTAGCCGCCCCAGTCCTCTCCGAAATACTCTTCAAACAGTCTTTGAACCTCCTCCGGCGTAATCACGCCGTCGCCATCATAATCCACCAGCTCAGGCGGGTAATTCCGAACCAGTCCATTCGGGTATACATCCTCTGGGGCAGGCGGGTAGAAGTACCACCTCTGCCAGATCAAGAAGTCGGTACCATCACACCTGCGGTCACCGTTCGTGTCCCCATGCGCCTTGGCGTAGATCGGATCATTGAAGTTGGCATCAATTATCGGCGCGCCGGTCCCGGCGCGCCGTGGAGGTAGTTCTGCTGCCATATATTGTAATCCGTTCCATCAACGACAAAATCGCCATTAAAATCAGCCGGCGGGGAATATCGCAGCCCATGGTTTGTCACAAGCGCAAAGGTGGAGTCCATAATCCAGAAATCTCGTTTATCAATATCTCCATCCCCATCCGCATCGCCATTGTAATGATTCGCTTCGAGCTGAAGGCCGTAGCCGGACCTCCAGCGGCCGTAATCATCATAGGTCATATTCCCATCTTCGGTAAAATCTCCAGTGTGGTAAACCGGCGAGATTGTGTGGTCCCAGATCTCAAAATCGTAGGCATCGACGATGCCGTCCCGGTTGGCATCGCCGGTGCGCTTGGTTCCTGGAATGTTACTGGCATAGTTCCCATCCTTTACGGCCGTTCGCCAGACATCGTAGTCGTTGCCATCCACCACGCCATCCAGATTGAAGTCGGCCGCGGGAGAGTAGGGCGGCATGGATTTGCTGACAAATGGGGAGAATTCGATGCCGAGTTGGCCGTAGATAGAGCAGGCCGAAATATTTGATCTCTTGTAGAAATTTCCGTCTACGCCGTACGCATGAACCTGGAGCAGTGTGTTATTCGCATCGCAATTGTTCGGATCATCCGCGCAGTTGGGGTCGCTGCCGATCCAAAAAGCGTCGTTGTCGATGTTGCGCGGATCATTCGGATCGTTTGGATCGCTCGTCACAAACGAAATTGATACGGTATTGCTTCCAGTGGTTTTGGATTTAACGATTTCACAGGCAGGATATGAGGAGTCCATACATTTGGTGGCAAACATGTTTCTGTAAGAGCGCAGCGTGGAAGAAAGGGGCGTGTTAGCAACATTTCCATTCGCATCCAGCCAAAAAGAAGGAATTGGATCACTCTCCCAATTGTACAATAACCCCTGCTCGCCGCCCCAGAGGCTGCACTGCTCAATATCAACCTTTGGCATATAAAAAGCTTCGCATGCAACCTGCCCAGCATCCCTAACCGTCACATTCCTGAGCACGAAGGATCCTTGTCGATAAATATTATTCGCCTCATCCACAATAGGCGACCATAACTTAACGCCGTCGCAATTCGCATCGCTTATAGTGCAATTTGTGATTGTAACGCCCCCAAAGGCTTTGATGTCTATGCCGTCCTCGCCCACATGAGACACAGCGACATTGCTTACAGTGAGGTTGTATGGGGCCCCGTGGCTGTCGTATGTAAAGGTGATTCCATCATCATCGTTATTATCATCTTCGGCCGAGTATTGATCGTAAACTGTGTCTATTATCACCGCGTCGATGGTGATATCATGCGCCCGACCGTGAAATTTAATGCCCACGCCTGCCACATTCTGGATTACGCAGTTCGTTATTGTGATATCGTGCGGCGGATTTGCATTATCCGGATACCCATCTGGTTCCGTAAAGGATATTGCGTATGCCGTATTGGTTGTCCCCGGGACCAGGCAATTTGTTATCTGACATTTATCAATGACAATGTTATAAGCACCATCTTTGTTGACTTCCCTTCCATTCCAGAATGGCCTTTCGACCCCATCAACGCGCAGGTTCTTGACTGTGATATAGCTGTTGCTTTGGAAATACATCCAGTACCGGGAGCCTGTCGTTTCAAATAGCGGCAAATTATTCGGATCAGTGTCATCACCTTCTATGATAATTGGATTGTTTGGGTCGCCGTGGAGTGGGGCACTTCCGGGCGGATTATTTGCATCAGGCCAATTTATCGTGGATGCGTTGTAGGTCCCGGGTTTAACGAGCACGACGTCTCCGGCCCCAGGCATTCTACTCTCAACTACATTTTTTAATGAGTGTTTACCTGGAACCGTATTATTGGCTTCGTCCTTAACGATAGCGCCTCCACTGCCGTCAGGGTAAAGTGTCCACTGGTAAGCATACGCCTCGGATGCGATAAAAACAAATGATCCTATCAAAGCGACCGCTAAGGCGGATTTCCTTTTCCCCCTTATCATGGCCAAAAAGGCGAAGCCTGGAAATAGGATAGCGAGAATTGAAGGCTCTGGCACAAGCTGGCCATCTTCGAAATTTAGGTATGACGTGAATGTGGCACTCTGCCAATCTGACGAGGATACGTTGACCTCCCAGTCATAGATATGTCCTGCCTGTAAATTGAAAAGATAATACTGAGGTTGATCGGTCATCGGTGCCGCAAGGGTCTGATTGGCATTCTCATCCGTGAGAATGTTGGTCATGCCTCCCGGCCTCCCATACAAATCATAGTTGGCCATCGAAATAGACAGCGGCTCATCACCGACCTGGAATCGCCAGTGCAGCGATATTGATGAATATCCTGAGAATGGCAAACCGCCATCTTCATGGTTACCAAAGTCTACGAGAAAACAGCCGGCTCCTGATTCGCCTATCTCATAGCTAGTATCTAGCTCTGTCCCGATCTCATTTCCTGAACGAATGTAATCGGAGGTAAATCCTCCGCCCTTGTGCGGAAAAAAAGGTCCTGCGTCGCTGAAGTCGTAAGTGTAAGTGTTCGAGTCCTGCCCCTGGCCGTAGATCTCCATGTGCGCCGTGACCTGCCCCGACTGGTCCAAGAGGTAGGCCACCTTTTCCGCCGATGCCGGCAGGGCTGTTGCCAGTAGCACAAGAATTGTCAGACCCCGCGTTGCCATTTCGTTCTCCTTTGAATGAAGGCTCAATATTTTGGCGCGCTTGCGGATGCACGCAGATGATTTCATCGGCATTCAGGGGAAAACCCACCCAGCCCGCTAAAATACTTTGTACCGCGCGCCTGATTGACTGGCAAGCCCCCCCGTTGCAAATGCGCAGTCCTGGCGCCGGCGCCCTCGGAGGACCGGAAAAACCTCAGTCTTGGGTGCCATTCATTTCAGGAAGGTCTCGCGCACGGCCGCGGGACGGCCGTGGCACCCCCCTTTGGGGGTTTCCCCGTTCGGGCTTATTTCGAAAGCACAATCTGCCGATCCGTCGGCCCGGTAATCTCCATCGAGACATGCCAGGTGCGATGGGGCAAAAGGTGCGGGGCGCGGTCGGCCCATTCCAGGAGGACCACGCCCTCGGCCAACATCTCTTCGATGCCCAGGTCCAACAATTCCGCCTCGGGGCTGTTGAGGCGGTAGGCATCCAGGTGGTACACGGGCACGCGGCAGGGATACTCCTGCATCAAGACGAACGTGGGGCTATGCACCATGCGGCCATCATCCAGCCCCATCCCCAGCGCCACGCCGCGGACGAATTGCGTTTTGCCCGCGCCCAAGGGGCCGACCAGGGCCACGCAGTCCCCCGGTCCAGGCGCGCGGCGAAATTCTTGCCGGCGGCGATGGTTTCTTCCACACTGTGCGTCTGAATGATTTGCGTGCCATCCTGGGAGCGGTTAGACACGGTGGCGGTACCCTTTGGGCTCGAGCCTTTCAGCGCGGCCGCCGCGCAGGAGCTGCATTTGTTTATCGGCGGTGATCCGGCCGACCCGGCTGATGGTCGCGGTCGTGGGCTTTACGGCCAGCAAGGTGGCGGCGTTTTTCTGGGAGAGTGTGAAGAGCAGTTCATAATCCTCGCCGTCGTACAGCGCCGCCGTGAGCGGATTACTCGCCTGCCGCGCGGCGGCGGATAGCGGCACCTCATCGGCGATGATCTCCGCGCCCACGCCGCTTTGGCGGCAAATGTGGCCTAAATCCTGGGCAAACCCATCGGAAATATCGATCATGGCGTGCAGGTCGAAGCGCTTGGCCAGTTCCGCCGCCTCGGCGATGCGCGGCACAAAAGTCAGGTGCTTGCCGCCAGGCAGGCTGCCGCCCAGTGTGCCCGTAACGCAGATGGCGTCGCCCACCTGGGCCCCGCCGCGCGTGATGGGCTTGCCCGCGGCAGGTTTGCCGAACATGGTGACGGTGAGCATGAGCTTGCCATCCCAACTGCCCACGTCGCCCCCGACGACCGGGCAATCGAATCGATCGCCCGCGCGCCGCATGCCGCGATAGATTTCCTGTGCATCGCGCTCGGCCATGCCTTTGGGCAGCATGACCGTGGCCACGGCGGCCAGGGGCGTGCCGGCCATGGCGGCGATGTCGGATAAGTTGCGGGCCATCACTTTGTAGCCGGCTACTTCGGGCCCGCATTGCGAGAGGATGAAGTGTACGCCATCGGCGCACTGGTCGGTGGTGACCAGGAGCGACCCCTCGTTGAAATTCACGACCGCGCAGTCATCGCCGGGACCGATGGGAACCAGTTTGGCATCCAGTTCGGTCTGCTTGCGAATCCAATCGATGAATTCAAACTCATCCATGTTTTATCAGGCTGTAGGCCATTAGGCTGTAGACTGTAGCAACAACCAAAACCACCAAGCAGGTCCCTACAGCCCACAGCCTACAGTCTACAGCCTGTTCGATTTGATTGCGCGTGCTACTTTTTCTCGCGCGGTTTTTCAGCTAAAAAGCCCTTTGCCACAGCATCCTCCACCAATTTTTTCACAGCCCGCCACAGGGCGGGCGCGCCTTCGTTCATGTGGGCGTTGCGCTCCAGGACCATCGGCGCGGTCACGCCGTGCTCGTTCCAGGCGGCGCCTTGGGTGTGGTAATTGTGCAGGATGGGCTGCAAGCGGTCGATGGCCGCGGCGAACTTAGCCTCGGGTGTCTGGCGGGCCTCGAATTCCTCCCACAGCTCGCGAAATTGGCGTGTCTGATCGGGCGGCAGCAGGGCAAAAATGCGGTCGGCGGCCAGTTTTTCCCGCCGCGCTTTGTCGGCCTGGGCCGCCGTGTCGTACACCAGCACATCGCCGGCATCGATCTCCACCAGGTCGTGCACCAGGGCCATCTGAATGACCCGTGCCAGGTCGATCTCCGGCGCGGCCGCGTGTTCGGCCAGCAGCATGGCGATGACGGCGATGTGCCAGGAATGCTCGGCGGAGTTCTCCTTGCGCGAGCGGTCCATCAGATATGTCTGGCGCGAGATTTGCTTGAGCTTGTCTATCTCGACGATGAAGCGCAGTTGTGCCGCCAGCCGCTCGTTCATTGCAGCCGGTCCCGCCACCAGGCGATCTGCTCATTGAGCTGGACCTCACCGCCGGCGCCGGCGGGAGAATATCGCCGCACCACATTCTCAGCGCCGAGATAGTCGTACACATCGTCCTGAATCTTATCGCAGGCCCGCTGCAATTCGCCGATGGAAAGCTGTTTCAGCGGCAGCCCGCGATCCTCGGCCTGCGCTACCAGCGTGCCCACGATGTGATGCGCCTGGCGGAAGGGAATGCCCTTGGTGACCAGGTACTCCGCCAGGGAAGTGGCATCCAGGTAGCCATCATCGATGCCCGCGGCGATTTCCTGCGGGCGCAGCCTGGCCGAAGAGACAATGCCCGCCGCCACGGCCAGCGCTTGGAGCATGGCCTCCTGCGCGGCGAAGACGAACCGCTTGTCATCCTGAAGGTCGCGGTTGTAGGCCAGGGGCAGGCCCTTTACCAGTGCCATCATGCCCACCAGTTGCGCCAGGGCCGCGGCCGACTTGCCGCGAATGAGCTCCAGCGTGTCGGCGTTTTTCTTCTGGGGCATCATGGAACTCGAAGTGCAGTAGGCATCGGAGAGCTCCAGGAAGCCGAATTCCACCGTCGATTGAATGATCCAATCCTCCGCCCAGCGCGACAGGTGCACCGCCAGCATGGCGCAGGCGAAGCAGAACTCGCACAGGAAGTCGCGATCGCTGGTAGCGTCGATGGAGTTGCGGGAAATCTCCGGGAAACCGAGCAACTCCGCCGTGCGCTGGCGATCCAGCGGCAGGCTGGTGCCCGCCACGGCCCCGGAGCCTAAGGGGCTCACATTGACGCGCTTGCGGCAATCTTCCAGCCGCTGGTCATCGCGGCCCAGCATCTCCACGTAGGCCATGAGGGCGTGGCCCGCCAGCACCGGCTGGGCTCGCTGAAGATGTGTGTATGCAGGCACAACGATTCTGCCTTGCGTATCGGCCATGTCCACAAATGCCCGCTGCAAGGCGGCGATGAGGCTGTGCAGCTCGTCGATGGCATCCCGCATGTACAGGCGCAGGTCCAGGGCCACCTGGTCGTTGCGGCTGCGGCCGGTGTGCAGCTTCTTGCCGGCCTCGCCAATGCGCTCGATCAGCGCGGCCTCGATGACCATGTGGATATCTTCCAGGGCCACGGGCATGGCCAGCTTGCCCGCCTCGATATCGGCGGCGATGGAGGTCAAGCCGTCGCGGATGGCCAGGAATTCTTTGCGCGTAATGATTCTTTGCTCGCTGAGCATCTGCGCATGGACGATCGAGCCGGCGATGTCGTAGCTGGCCAGGCGATAGTCCACATCAATGCTGGCGACAAGCCGCGAGGCGGCCGCATCCGGATCCGCCTTGAGCCTGCCCTGCCAACTTTTGCCGGATTGTTCTTTGCTGGGTGTCATGGCTGCAAATCGTAGCCCCGCGACAAGGGGGTGTCAATTTGTGGCACAGGCTTTTCAGCCTGTGGTCAGCGGTTACACAGCCTGGAAAGGCTGTGCCACCAGGTCTGGAATTGTAAGTTAGAAATAGCCCTGGCGGCCGATGCTTTACTGCGGAACTGTGGCCGCGCTGAAAGTACAATGCCTGTGATGGAAGAAGGCTTCTCACGCATAATCGTCCTGCTGCCGACGTGGATCGGCGATGCCGTCATGTCCACGCCGGCCTTGCGCGCCTGCGCAGGCGATTTGAGCACGCGCACATCGCCTGGATGGGCTGCGCGGCGGCGCGGGAAGTCCTGTCCGGCCTGGAGTGGGCCGATGAAATTCTGGATGATGTTTCGCGCGGCCCCAGGCGGTCTGTCCTGCAAGCGGCATCCCTGGTGCGCCAGGGGCGGTACGACCTGGCCGTGCTGCTGCCCAATTCCTTCCGCTCGGCGCTGGTCGCCCGGCTGGCGGGAGTGAAGCGGCGGCTGGGCTACGCCCGCGATGGCCGCGGCTTCCTGCTGACTGACCGCCTGGAAGCCCCCCGCCACACCTACGGGCGGCTGATGCCCGTGCCGGCGATTTCGTATTATCTGTCCCTCATAGGCAAACTCGGCTGCCCCGCGGATGATCGCGGCATGCAACTGGCGGTGGAAAAGCCTTTCGCCGCCGCCGCGCAGGAGATGCTGGAGAAGGCGGGGGTCGGCGCGGATGATCCGCTGGTGATTATCAACCCCGGCGCCTCCTTCGGCTCCAGCAAACTCTGGCCGGTCGACCGCTTCGCGGCCGTGGCTGACCGGCTGTACGAACAGTCCGGCGCCAGGATCGTGGTCAACTGCGGCCCCCACGAACAGGAAATCAGCGGAGCCATGGAAGCGGCCATGCGGCATAAGCCCGCCATCAGTATGGCGCACATCGGTCCTTCGCTGGGGATTTTGAAGGCTCTGGCCGCGCGCGGCCGTGATGATCACCGGCGATACCGGCCCCCGCCACATCGCGGCGGCCCTGGGCTCGGCGATGGTGACGATCTTCGGCTCGACCGATCCGGAATGGACGATCATCGATTACCCACGCGAGCGAATGATCCGCGTCGACGTGGAGTGCGGCCCCTGCCAGAAAAAGATCTGCCGCCTGAGCGATGCGAAGCATCACCAGTGCATGCAGCGGATCACGGTTGAGCAGGTGCTGGCGGCCGCGCAGGAACTGCTGAGCGGTAAAGCCGCCGCGGCGAGGAGCGAGCCGTGAGCGAGCGACGGTTTCGCGTGGGACTGTTCATCGAGCAGCTTCAATCCCACGCGCGGCGGACGGGAGCGCAGCACGGGAGAAATCGCGGCGGAGCTGCGCGGCGCGGCCACGATGTGCAGGTAGTCTGCATGAGCGGTCGGGCGCCGGATGGCGCGGCATTCACGGTGAAGCAGCTTGGGGGCGCAAGCCGCTTTCGCAGGTGGGCGCTGAGCCGGTTTGTGACGGCCGCGCAGCGGGAGATGTCCAGCGGCGGCTATGACGTCACACACGCCATGTTTCCCCTGCCGGGGGCAAATATTTACCAGCTTCGCACCGGCCCCATGCCGGCGCTGCGCGAGGGGCTGGTCAGAAAGCTCGTGCCGATCCTGCGGCCGCTGCGCCGCTGCACCTGGCTATTAAACCGCCAGCGGGCGCTGGTGAGCAAATTGGAAGCCAAAGTGATGGCGGATCTCAGCACCTGGTGTCTGCCCATCAGCCAGATGGTCGCCCGCGAACTGGAAGAGTTCTACGGCCGCACCCAGCGCGTACACACCGTTTATAACGGAATAAATCCGCCGGCCAAACCTAAGAACAGCGCCGCCGCGGCCCTGCGCAGCCAGTGGGGCGCCGGGCCGGATGATTTCGTGGTGTTGTGCCCAGTGACGGACAACCAGCGCAAGGGCGTATGGGAAACCCTTCAGGCCTTCTCCTCGTTCTACTGGAACTGCGAGGGCGGCAAGAGTTCATACCTGGTGGTCGTAGGCAGCTCCGACAAGAACAAATATGAGCACATGATTGAAGAGCTGGGCGTAAAAGGCCACGTCCTTTTGCTGGAGCCGACGAATGACATGGACCAGCTATATGCGGCCAGCGATGTCGTGATCCTGCTGAGCTGGTACGATGCGTGCGGGCGCGTAATTTTGGAAGGGCTGGCCTATGGCCTGCCGGGCATTACCACGCGTTTCGCGGGCGCGTGCGAAATGCTGGAAAGAGGGGCCGGCATCGTCGTGGATGGGCCGCGCCACATGCCCCAGATCAACCGGGCCCTGGAGGAACTCGCCCAGCCGGAGCGGCGCGAAAAGTACAGGCAGGCATGCCTCCAGTTGGCCGAGTACGTCAATGTCCGCCGGCACGTGGATGAATTGGTGGCGGTGTACCAGGAGATTGCGCAGTCATGACCGGTGAAGCGTTTGTGCAGTGGGTGGTTTTTCCGCTGGCTGGATTCCTGGCGGGCTCGATCCCGTTCGGGTTCCTGATCGGGCGCGCCAAAGGCGTGGATCTGCGCCGCACCGGCAGCGGCAACGTCGGGGCGACCAACGTGGCCCGCGTGCTGGGCAGGGGCTGGGGCTACTTCTGCTTCGCCCTGGATGCGGCCAAGGGATTTTTTCCCGTGTTCTTTGCGGGCCTGTTCCTTTGCGCAGGAGGTTTGACGGCCTCGGAGCAGGCGGCCTGGATGTGCGCAGCCTTGGGCTGCATCCTGGGCCACATTTTCACCCCCTTCCTGAAATTCCGCGGCGGCAAGGGCGTCGCCACCTCATTGGGCGTGGTACTTGGCTTCTGGCCGTATTTGACTCTGCCGGGCCTGGCGGCCTTCGCACTGTGGGCGGCGGTGACACTTTTATCCAGATACATTTCCCTCGGCTCAATCGTCGCCGCGGCGGCGTTCGCACCGCTTTTTGTGGGGTATTGCCTGCTGAAGGGCCAGAGCCCGCAGCAAATGTGGCCGCTGCTGGTATTCGCGGTGGCCATGGCGGCGTTGATCATCTTCCGCCATCGCACCAACATCAGGCGCCTTTTGGCCGGGACGGAAAGCAAGATTGGCACGAGGAAAGAGCCAGCCGCGCAGGGGCGTTGATGCCGGCGAAGCGCCAAAATTGGCTTATTAGGAATGATTTGAAGGAGGCCAAGGTGGCCAAGGTGGCCACCTTGTTTTGTCAAGGTAAATGATTGAACAATAACCACTTAACTGAAGAAGGCCAAGGAGGCCAAGCGACTTATCATAAGTGGTTGTTTTTAAATTAAATAAAAGCTGTATTCAATAATATTAATATATTGCGGCGGCGGCGGTTTGTGATGCAGCGATTATTGAACCCCTACCGGGGTTCTTGATTTGGGGGAACCTTACCCCGGGTAGCGGCTCATGCTTCGCATTTCGCCGCAACGTGAGGGCACGCCTATTAAACCCCTACCGGGGTTTTAAGAGTCCTGCATTCTTTGCAGACATTACGGCTAGTGCGAAAAATGGAACAATATTGGCATTTGGATGTAAGTTTTGAGCACTCAAATTGGCTTCGTGCGCTTTTCCTCCCGTGGCAAGCTGGCTGCGCAAAGGCCCGTGAACAGGGCCTGAGGAGGCAACTTGAATGTCCCCCTATTGAAGCTATTCCTCCTTGTCGCTGTGCGGCCCGTGGTGAAAACGCATCACCTTCTCCACGTGCAGGTCCAGCATGGCCAGGATTTGCGGCATATCCTCCTGGGGTTTTTCGGGGTTGTAGCCGTCCATGATGGCCGCATCCTGGATAAACTCAACCTTGCCCGTGAGTTGCCAGCCCGTGTTGGCGATTTGATCCCACACGACCAGCGAGACCTGTCGGTTCTCGCGCGTGTTCTCCACGGTCCGCGGGCAGAACCATTCCATCAAGCGGATGTGGTCGGGATCCAGGATCTTCAGACCGCCCACTGTGGTTACATGGGGGACGCCATCTGAGCTGACTGTCGTCAAAAAGGCCGGTTTGCCTTCGGCCGCCATGGTCACGGCCTGGCTTATAGCAGTCTCTTTCATTCCGAATCCTTTTGGCGGGCTGTCCGCCACGGATTGATTTCTCAGTGCCATCGGACTCCATAGAATCATATGAAGCGGCGAGCACATTTTTTGAGGGGACATTATGCAAGCGCCATTTGAAGACCGCGTGCAGGCGGGCAGGGAACTGGCCAGGGTGTTGAGCAATTATGCCGGCCAGGAGGGGGTTATTGTGCTGGGACTGCCGCGCGGCGGAGTTGTCGTAGCCTACGAAGTCGCTAAAGCCCTGGGTTCTCCACTGGACCTGCTCCTGGTGCGCAAGTTCAGGGCGCCCGAGCAGCCGGAACTGGCCATGGGGGCGATCGCCACGGGCAACGCACGCGTGCTCAACCAGGACGTTATCCGCCTGCTGAGAATCGGCCCGCAGCAAATCGAAGCCGTCAGCGAGCGCGAACGGGCGGAGCTGCTCCGGCGCAGAAGGCCTACCGCGGCGACAAGGGCGAGCCTGAGTTGGAAGATAAAACGATCATCCTGGTTGATGACGGCCTGGCCACGGGCGCAACCATGCGCGTGGCCGTGGCGGCCGTGCGGCAGCATTCGCCCAAGAAAATCGTCGTGGCCGTGCCTGTGGCCCCGCCGGAGACGGCGGCCATGCTCGAGGATGAGGCCGATGAAGTTATGGTGTTGATGACGCCGGAGAACTTTCGCGCGGTCGGGCAGTGGTATGAACTGTTCGACCAGACCAGCGATGAGGAGGTGCGCGATCTTTTGTCGCGGGCCTGGGAGCACGCGGGCAGGTGACTTTGTATTTTTTGAGTAAATTTCATACGTTTCGATTCGGGAATTGAGGTGGTTAAAGTGGTTAAGAGCGGCCGCGAAATTACGTTGGAAACGCCCGCGGCGGAAATGGACGCCACGCTCACCGTCGAGCCTTCCAGTCAGGGAATCGTCATATTCGCCCACGGCTCAGGATCGGGCAGGTTCAGCCCGCGCAACCGGGCCGTAGCGGAAATGTTGCACAATGCCTCTATTGGCACATTGCTGCTGGACTTACTGACGCCGCAGGAGCAGCGGACGGATGAAATTACGCGCGAATTGCGTTTTAACATCGATCTGCTCTCCCAGCGGGTGATCGCCGCGGTGGATTGGATAAGTCAGATGGAGCAGACGGAAAAGCTGCCGATCGGCATTTTTGGGGCCTCGACGGGAGCCGCGGCCGCGCTGGTGGCGGCGGCCAAGAGAACCGACTTCGTGCAGGCGGTGGTTTCGCGCGGCGGGCGCGGCGATATGGCCGCCAAAGACCTGCCCAATGTGCGGGCGCCGGTTCTGCTCATCGTGGGCGGCAACGATCCGGATGTGCTGCGGCTCAATCAGCAGGTGCAGTCCATGCTGCACGGCCACAGTGAGCTGGTCATCATTCGCGGCGCCAGCCATCTTTTTGAAGAACCCGGCACGCTGGAACAGGCCGCGCTGCACACGGTGGAATGGTTCAGTAAGTATCTCCACCCGGTGACCGCGCAACCGTAAGGTTGCGCAAGAGCAAGCGCTTTGCCGATTCTCGGAACGTAAGCACATATTCAAACTGAACACCAAGAGCACCAAGGACACCAAGAGCACCAAGAATGGGATCAGTTTTTCTTGTGTTTTTTGGTGCTCTTGGTGCTCTTTGTGTGCTTGGTGATTTAGCTCTTTTGCAGACTACGCCGGCTTTGCCAACTCAGCAAGATGAGATATGTCGTTTAGCCGCATAACCCTCCGTCCTCCGTATTCCCCAATCCGCATTACCGATATGCTGCACAGATCCAGTTCGAACTGAATCTGCGGCCATAGGTCCGGCGCCAGCCCCAGCCACCAGAAAAGCACGCACGTTCCACAGCCCGCATGTGAAACTGCCACCACTGTTCCTTCGACGCGCCGGTCCAGATCATCCATGCAGGCAAAGACTCGCGTCATCATTTCCCGCCAGGTTTCTGAGAGGGGGAACCAGCGTCGGTCCACGGGCGGCCCGACGGGGTTGAGACCCAGCTGCTGGGCCTGCTCGTCGGTCATTGTGTTGGCCACGCCGAGATTCTGCTCGCGCAGGCCGGGGGCGAGCTGGGGTTCGACGCCGATATGCTCCGCTATCGCCCGCGCCGTCTGGAGCGTGCGCTCCAGGTCGCTGGTGAAGAGCCGGACGGTTTTTCCGGCCAGTTCCTCGCGCAGCCGAGCGGCGGCAGCCTGGGCCTGCGCCGCCCCGAGCTGCGTCAGCGGTGTTTGCACCCAGCCGCCCGCCATGTGCAGGACCATGTGCTGCGAATGGCCGTGCCGGACCAGGATTAGCTCTTCCATTCCCCGCTCCCCCAACATGAAAAGTTCAGGAGACAGAGGTTCGTGCCATTATATTCTTCCAGTCCCAGCGCTTAATTTCGGCGGCCATGCCGGAAGGTCGCGCCAAACAGCATGCGCGACCCCTCTCCCTTGAGGGGAGAGGGTGGCCCGCAGGGCCGGGTGAGGGTGCAATGCAGCGCCAGGTTAGCAATGATTGCCTCTTCAGACCCGTTTACCGGCCTTTTCCCCTGCGCAGCCGCTTGCCACGGCGAAGCCGAAGGCGGAGACAGGCAGGTGGAGCGGGGTGTAGGCCAGGCCTTTTATGCCTGGATAACCCAGTGAATTAACCCCTTATTTCCTCAGCACGATTTAGCGCGCTTGCCTGCTCATGCCGCGGGCCTTGGCCCGGGTTTCCCAGAAGGCTGAAGCCCCGGAAAAGCGCGCTGAAGCGTGCTAGGGAGAGCTCCTTTACCAGGGCTAAAAGCCCTGGCCTACACCGCCTTCGGCGGCAAAGGCCCGTGAACGGGCCTGAAGAAGATTCCACTCATTCGAAGGTCGGTACGCTTGCGCTCGTCTAGGTGAGGTCGACATCCCGCACCAACCCTTTGGGAGGAGAGCCCTACTCGTACTTGAATCGTTGGGCGATGGGCATGCGTCGGCCGGCGCCGAACGCGCGGCCGGTCACTTTTAGAGCCGGGGCCGCCTGGCGGCGCTTGTACTCGCTGCTGTCGACCATGCGGATGACCTTGCGCACCATGGCCGCATCGAATCCCTCGGCGATGATCTGCTGGGCATCCTTCTCCTGCTCCACGTACTTGGCCAGGACTTCATCCAGCACCTCGTACGGCGGCAGCGTGTCCTGGTCGGTCTGGTTGGGACGAAGCTCGGCCGAGGGCGGCTTGACCAGCGTGTTGGCGGGAACGCGGTCATAACCCGCCCGCTCGTTGATGTGCTTGCACAGCGAATACACCATGGTCTTGGGCACATCGCCGATGGGCGCCAGGCCGCCGCACATATCGCCATAGAGCGTGCAGTAGCCCGTGGAAAGCTCGCTCTTGTTGCCGGTGGTCAGCGCAAGATGGCCGAACTTATTGCTGATGGCCATGATGATGGCCCCGCGCATGCGGGCCTGAAGATTTTCTTCGGTCAAGTCTGGCGGCACGTTGGCGAAGACCTTGGATAATCCCACCTCCGCCGCGCCGTGCATCCGCTCGATCGGCACGACCTCGTACTTGATGCCCAGATTCTCGGCCAGTTTGGCCGCATCGGTCTTACTGTGCTCGCTGGAATAGCGGCTGGGCATGGAGACGCCCAGCACGTTTTGCGGCCCCAGCGCATCGGCCGCCAGCACGGCCACCAGGGCCGAATCGATCCCGCCCGACAGCCCCAGCACCACACGCGTAAACGTACACTTGTGTACGTAGTCCCGCAGGCCCAGCTCCAGCGCGCCCTTTAAACCGGCGATGCCATCCTCCACCTCCGGCGGCGGCGCGGCGGGTTTGGCCTCGGCCTTAGCCTCCAGATCTACCACCACCAGGTCCTCGCCAAAGCGCTTGCACTGGGCGATGCGCGTGCCGGCAGAATCGACCGCCCAACTGGCGCCGTCAAAGATCAGCTCATCATTGCCCCCGACCTGGTTGACGTACACGATGGGTTTGCCGACCCGGCGGGCCTGGCGACCCAGGAGCGACCGCTTCACCGCCAGCTTGTCGTGCTGGTAGGGACTGGCGGACATGTTGATGATTACATCCACATTCAAGCCGGCCAGGGCCGCGGCGGGGTCCTCGCTATAAAGCCGGCGGCCCAGCGCCATCGGATCCCACAGGTCCTCGCAGATGGTCACGCCGATGCGCCCGCCCGAGGGCAGCACCAGCACTTGAGGCGGCCCGCCCGGCTCGAAGTAGCGGGTCTCATCGAAAACGTCGTAGGTGGGCAGCAGGCTTTTGACGTGCTCGCCGATCTTGCGGCCTTGGGCCAGCAGCGCCGCCGCGTTGTAGAGCCGCCGGCCCGCCGACTTATCGCTGGGCCGAGCAAAACCCACCAGCGCGGCCGTTCTTGTGCAGTGTTTGGCCAGTTCTTCCACCGCCCGCAGGTTCTGGGCGATGAAGGCCTCTTTCAAAAGCAGGTCGCGCGGTGGGTAGCCGCACAGGGAAAGCTCGCTGAAGACGGCCAGGTCGGCGCCCGCCTCCGCCGCGCGGTCGATGTAGTCGGCAATCCGCCGGGCGTTGCCGGAGATATCGCCGACTACAGGGTCGAATTGGGCCAATGCAATCTTCATGAAATTACAAATTACAAAGTACAAGTGACAAATTAAAGCAAGAGACTGTGATGTCCCTTATGTGTAAAAGGAGTTACAAGTTACAAAGTACAAATTAAGGCAAGAACTACGCGTTCTCAATTTGTAATTTGTAACTTGTAATAACTTGTAATTTGTACTTCACTTCTTAGGCGGTGGCTTCTTTTGCGCCTTCCCTTGCGATGGCGAGGCGGGTTTCTCCTCCTCACGTGCCACAGTGTGATAGCGCACAGGCGGGGGCACGCTGTTGTCCAGCGGCAGTTCGACGTCGCGCATGGACGGCACCGCCACCTCCGCGCCGCAATGCGGACACTCGGTGGTCAGGCCCTCGACGGTGTCCTGGACGCCGAAGCGGTAACCGCAGCTTTGGCAATGCACTTCAATCATGGTCCATATCTTACCCGCTTCGGGGCGATGGCTGCCACACGCTGCTTGGAGAGTTGGCACGGAAGAAACTGCGGTCTCTGGAGCGCTTGGCTCCGGGGATTCCTTGACCCCTTTCCCCCAAGGGGGCTAAGACGATGTGACTCATCAATAAGGCCCGGGCGCATAGTAGTAGTTGTAGCCGTACCCGTACGGGTCCCCGTAGCAGTAGTAGTAGCCGTTGTAATACTGGCAAGACGGGTATGCCGGGTAAGAGTAGGGATAACCGTAGGCCCAACCATCGTTGCCCCACCCGCCAAACCCAAAGCCGAAACCCGGCGCGAAGAAGAAATCATCATGATCATGATGATGATGGTCGAACTCATGCCCATGATGATGGTCAAAGTCGTGGCCGTGATGGGCAAACCCGTCATGATGGCCGCCCCAATGGCCGCCACCGCCACCCCAGTGCCCGCCGCCACCTCCGCCCCCATGGCCGCCGCTACCGCCACCTCCGCCGCCACCACCATGGCTTGCCAACGCCACGGGGGCATTGATCGGCTGGGCCGCTAGCGCCTTTTGGGGTATGGCCGCGAGAGCCATAACAGCAAATGCCGTCACAAAAGCTCCAAATAACATACGCTTATACATCTCAGAACTCCCTGGGTGGATTTCCCGTTATAACTGGGTAATTCTAGGATTGGTCAGACTGGTCAGTCAGTGTAACTTGTGCAGCTTTGGCGGATTGCAGTTTTGCGCAGGTTTTTGGGGATCAAATAATTGGGGGCATTACCTAAAAGCGGTCAGATTCATTCCGCCGGCGATGCAAATTGTTGTTTGAAAGGGACGGACTAGCATCCCCACATCCTCAAGGAAATCAGCATCAAGTAGTTCTGAATTGCCATAGTGTCCAGGTGTCGCAGCCCAAGTCACAGTGCTTCTCACATCAACGTCATGTTATTCCGGTGCACCAGCTCATCGTAGGGCTTTTCGCCCAGGGCCTTGGCGATCTGGCTGGTCTTGAGGCCCTTGATCGCATCCGCTTGCTTGGCAGAATAGTTGGCCAGGCCGCGAGCGATGATGTTGCCCAGCCGATCGCAGATGGAGATGGTATCGCCCTTATTAAAACTGCCGATCACGCCCGTGACGCCGCTGGGCAGGAGACTCTTGCCGCGCTGCGCAGGGCCGCCGCCGCGCCGTCATCCACGACCACGCGGCCGGCCGCGCGGGAGGCCTGGCCGATCCAGCGCCGCCGCGCACTCATGCGTTTGGGCGTAGGCACGACCAGCGTGCCGATCTGTTCGCCCGCCAGCACGCGCGGCAGTATGTCCTTGGCCCGCGCGTTGGCCACGATGGTCACTTCACCCGCCGTCGCGACCATGTCGGCCGCGGTGAGCTTGGTGCCCATGCCGCCGGAGCCCAGGGCGCTGCGCTGGCCGGTGGGCAACTCTTTCAGCGCCCCGGCCGGCATCCTCGACGATATCCAGCAACTCCTTGCCGCGGTACACGCCATCCACGCTTGTCAGCAGCACCAGCACCTGCGCCCGCAGCAGATTGGTCATGTGCGCGGCGATGATATCATTATCCCCGAACCGCAGCTCATCAACGGCCACCGTGTCGTTTTCGTTCAAAATGGGGACAACTTTATATTCCTGAAGGGCCCCCACCGTGTTGCGGATGTTGAGGTAGCGAGTGCGATTTTCAAAGTCGCCGCGCGTGACCAGAATCTGCGCCACCTTCATGCCGTGTTTGGCGAAGGCATCCGCAAAATGCCGCATGAGCTGGCCCTGCCCCACCGCCGCGGTGGCCTGCAAGAGGGGCAACGTGGCCGGCCGTTTGGGCAAGTCGAGTTCGGACATACCGGCGCCGACCGCGCCCGAGGCCACGACCGTCACCGCCACGCCACCGGCAACAACCTTGGCGACCTGGCCGGCCAGATCAGAGAGGAAGGGCACATCCAGCCTTCCGGCGGAATCCGTCAGGGCGCTGGTGCCGATCTTGACGACGATCGACCGCGCCTTGCGAACTACTTCCTGTCTCCAACGCCTGCTGGGCATTTTTGCCTCTGGTCTCTATCGTTGCCGCGTGAATGTTCTATTGCCGGGCGGTCTTTTGCATGGCGATATCGCCCGGCCTTTGGGCCGCCGTGCGCCCCAGCACATCGCAAATCACTTCCACGTTTCGCCGCGTGGCGCCCTGCTGGGCCAGGATAAACTCCCGGGCGCGTTTGCCAAGCTCCTGCGCCACGGCCGGGTTGGCCAGCCAATAGGCCAGCACCTGGCCGAGCTCCTTGATGTCCTCGACCTGGCGGGCCACCTTGGCCTGGACAAGCTGACGGGCCTGCGGGAAATTGAACACGTGCGGCCCGAAGGACACGGGTAGTCCCAGCGCGGCGGCCTCGATCATATCGCTGCCGCCCATTTTCACCAGCGAACGGCCGACAAAAACCGCCGCGGCCAGCTTGTAAAACTTGCGCAGCTCGCCCATCGTGTCGCCCAGGATGATGGCGGAAGAATCCGTCGCGGCCGGCCCATCGTCGCCGTACTGGCTGCGGCGAATGCAGGTGAAGCCGTAATTGCGAATAATCGTAGCCACCTCATCGAACCGCTCGGGTTTGCGCGGAACTATGGCCAGGCGCACGCAGGGGCTGAAAGTCACCTGCGATTTAGCGAGCACGAACATGTTCAAGAGCATCTCTTCTTCGCGCGGCCCCGTGCCGCCGGCGACGATGAGTTTGTCCTGCTCGCCGATTCCCAGCGCCGCGGCCAGCTTGTCCGTGCCTTCGACGTTGGGGCTGATGGCGGCCGTGTCGTACTTCATCATGCCCGTGACGCGAATTTTCTCGGGGTCGGTGCCTAGCTCGATAAAGCGGCAGGCGTAGGATTCATCCTGCACGGCCAGCACGGTCACCTTGTTGAAGAGCAGCTTGCCCGACAGGCGGCCGATCCGCTTGTAGCCGCGATAGCCCTTGTTTTCGCTCATGCGGCCGTTGACCAGGACGACCGGCACGTGCTGCTTTTTGCGCGGGCGAGGAAATTGGGCCACAGCTCGCCTTCCATCAGCACGACCAGGTCGGGCTTTAAGCGGGCAAAGGCCCGCCGCACGGCGAAGGAAAAATCCAGCGGGAAGCGAAACACCCGCCGCGCCGAGGCAAAAAGCTGCCCCGCCTGGGCCATTCCGGTGGCCGTGGTGGAGGAGATGACGATCTCATAGTCGGGCAATTGCGAGGCCAGTTCTTCCACCAGCGTGCGGATGCCGTTCACTTCGCCCAGGCTGACCGCGTGAATCCAGATCACCGGCTGGAGGCCGTGCCGCAGCGGGACCTTGCCGAACTGCTCGGCAATGTCCTCGCGGTAGCGGCCGTGGCGGATCATGCGGTACAGCCAGATGGGACTGGTCAACACAATCGCCAGCAGGTAAAGAAGATCTATGGCCAGTGAAAGCATTCGACCAGTATCAGCCGCCGCCGCGGACAAGTCAACAAAACGGGCCAAACCGAGGGCGAGTTGACAACCGCCGCGCGGCGGCCGAAAATCCTGCTTTCGGGAGATAGTGCTTGGGAAAGACGAAGCAGCAAGAATTGAAGAAACCGCTGGCACTCCAGCTCTGGAGCATCCGCCGGGAGGCCGAGAAGGACCTGGCCTCGACGTTTCGGCAGGTCAGCGAGGCCGGCTATGCGGGCGTGGAAACGGCGGGCCTGTACGGCTACAAACCTGCTGAATTCCGGCGGATTCTGGATGATGTCGGCCTGGTGGTGTGCGCCGCGCACGTGCCTGTGCCGACTCGCGAAACGATCAATGAGGTGATTGAGACGGCCGCCGCGCTGGGCAATAAGAACATCATCTCCATGGCTGGGCCGGAGCAGTTCAAAACCATGGACTCCACCAGGGCCGTGGTAAAAGACTTTCAGATGGCCCAGGACATGGTGCGCCAACGCGGGCTGAATTTCGGCTATCACAATCACAGTTGGGAGTTCGATGCGGTCGAAGGCCGCCTGCCCATGGACATTTTGCTGGAGGAGTTGCCGCATTCATTCCTCGAGCTGGACATTTACTGGGCCAGCAATTTCATGCAAGTGGATGTGCCTGCCTTCGCCCGCCGCTATGCCAATCGAATGAAAATGATGCACGTGAAGGATGGTGCTCTGGTGCGGGGCGAGCCAAATAACGTGGCCCTGGGCACGGGCCGCATGGAGATCGCCCCGGCCGTTGCGGCGGCCGATCCCAACGTGCTGGAGTGGCTGGTCGTCGAATTCGACGAGTGCGCTACGGACATCATGCAGGCCGTGCGCTGAGCGCCGATTATCTCGTCAAAGCCGGCATGGGCAGGACGAGAAAGTAAATTCAGGGCGGCTTGAGACTTGATGATCAGGCCGCAAGACTTAATATGGTCGCGTCCGGGACATCACGTACCGGAGAGATTATCGGGTTATCAGGCAGAAATTGGGAGTTCACATGGCTTCACCGCGCATAGGCGTTATTTCGCAGACACGGTCGATGCTACGCAATTCCGCCGCCGCGCGAGTGGCGTGCGGCATATTGGCGCTGGGGCTTGCCTCGCGGCTGTCCGTGCCTTTCTGGCCCGTGCCCGTAACGGCGCAGACGCTGGCCGTGCTGCTTTTAGGGGTGCTCTTTGGCCCGCGTGAAGCAGTGATGAGCGTTGTTGGCTTTCTCGCCGCCGGCCTGTGCGGCCTGCCCGTTTTCACCGGCGGCTCCGGGCCGCTGTACTTCCTTGGCCCCACCGGCGGCTATATGGTCGGCTTCATTCCCGCCGCGTATATCGCGGGCCTCCTAACCCAGCGCGGCTGGGGATCTCGCACCGTCTCCGCCGCCGCGGCGATGGCCCTGGCCGATGCGGCCATCTTTGCCTGCGGCATGGCTTGGCTCTTGAAGTACTTGCCGCCGCAGCAGGCTTTGGTCAGCGGCCTGGCAGTCTTCGTCCCCGGTGAGTGTTTGAAGATCGCGATGGCGACGGCGGCATTGCGGGCAAAACAAAAGTAGCAGGGATGCAGGGGATACAGGGGATAAAAACAATCTAAAGCAAGAGAAGCAATGCGGCTAATACCCTCGCTTCTTTTTTATTCAAAGTCTTATCCCTTGCATCCCTTGTATCCGTGCTAATTCTCTTCTTCATTCCGGAAGCTTTACACGTGGCTTGGGCATTGTCAGAATATTCAACGATGAGCGCCCAGCCCAAACCAATCTACGTCGTCTTCGGCACGGATGAATTCCTGCGCGATCAGGCCCGCGCGGAGGCCATTGCCGCGGGCCTGGAAGGCGAGGATGGCGATGCCCAGCTTTCCATCAGCCGCTACGATGACTTCGCTGAACTGGCCGAGGTGCTGGATGATTTGAGGACGCTGCCCTTTCTGGGCAAGCGCCGCGTCGTGCTGGTCGATCCCGCCGATGGTTTTGTCTCAAAACATCGCGAGGCCCTGGAGAAATATCTCGCTGCTCCTTCAGCCACGGGCACGCTCATTTTGATGGTGAAAAGTTTCCCCGCGAGCACGCGCCTGGCCAAGCTTGTGGCGAAGATCGGCGTGGCCATGGAATGTGCCGCGCCGGATGGTTCAACCGCGGCGAGATTCATTCGCGAGCAGGCGACAAAGCGGGGCCGGCAGGTCGAGCCCGCCGCCGCGCAGTTGATGGTGCAGTGGCTGGGGCCTGACCTGGCCCGCATCGCGGCGGAGCTGGACAAGCTCGCCCTGTACACAGAAGGGCGCGACAAGATCACCGCGGAGGATGTCAGTGCGGTCGTCGTCGCCACAGCGGGCGTGAATCCCTTCGCCATTATCGATGCGATTATGGCCGGCGATGCCAAGACGGCTCTGGAGCTCCTGGAAAAATCGCTCACCCAAAGCGGCGAAGAGTACAAGATGCTCGGGCTTTTAGGCTGGCACTTCCGCCGCGTGCTGAAGGTCAAGAGTCTCACCGCTGCCGGCAAGAGCGAGCGGCAGGCGTTTGAAAGCCTGAAGCTATGGGGACGAAACGAGCAGCTTTTCCGCCGCGTTTTGGCGCAAAGAAGTTTGTCTCGGATCGCCCAGGATTTTCGCCTGCTCATCCGCGCCGACCTGGCCATGAAGACCGGCCGCGAGGGCAAGTCCGTTTTGCAGGACCTGGTAGTCTCGTTGTGTTAGGAACACCTCACCTGATCCCAATTGCCGGCACAGGGCAAATTCCTTGACATTCGCCCCGAGAGCGGGCAGATTCTCTAGCTGTGCGGCCGGCCGTGCCGGTTGATCGGACTCATTTGGCGGTGGAGCCGCCAGACAAAACGCCATGGATGGTGAATATGCACCGCTGCCACCTAGCGACGCTGCTGTGTGCGTGCGTACTGGGATGCCTGACTGGCTGTGGTATATTTTCTTCCGGCCCCACCGCCCACAGCGACAGAACTGCCGACGCCTATCCTCACCCGCTGATCGAAGGCGATTACGCCGATGAAAAGCTCCGCCAGTACACCCGCGACTTGGAGCGGTTCCTGACCAATCGCCCCGCTCCGCCCGTCGATGAGCAGACGGCCGCGCAGGTGCAGGCGGTCTCTATGCAGCCGCGAAATGTGGAACTGCTGCCCTTTGGGCCGGAGGACGTTGCGGCGGCAGGGCCAAGAAATCCGCTGCGAGCGCCTATCCGCATTGTGCCGCCGATACTCGCGGCGCCGGGCGTGATTGCCTCGGATTCGCCCCAGGGGACTGATGAAACGGAGCAGGCGGGCAAAGTGCCCCCGCTGCTGGCCGCCACGCGCCCCGCCCAAGCGGATGCCAACGCGGCGGCCAAGCAGGCGATGGCGAATTATCTCGATGTGGATTACGTCGAGGCCATGGCCGCGAAAACCCCGGATGACCTGGACCTCCAGCTAAAAGCGCGGCTGCTCCTTCTGGCCGGGCATCACGATGAGCAGGCTTTAAAACCCGTGCCGGGCCTGTCTGACAAGGAAAACCAGACGGTCGAGGCGCTGCTGAGAATGATGATCGCCATCCGCGACCACAAGTCCGGCCCGCCCAACCCCGAAGAGGCGGCCAAGCGGCTGATGGCCGTGGACATGCTGCGCCAGGAACTGATGCAGATGGCGGACCTGGAGATCCCGGTCATCAAGCTGTGTACACGGATCGACAGTTTCGGCGTCTTCCAGGCCTTCCCCGATACGAACTTCGTCGCCGGCCAATCGCATTACATGTACGTGTATTGCGAGCTGCGGAATTTCACGGTGAAGAATGAAGGCGGCACGTATCGTACGTACCTCAACGTGCAGCACGTACTGTACGATGAAGACGGCAAGGTCGTGCTGAGCCAGGTGGACAAGGATGTCAGCGATATCTCCGCCAACCGCCGCACCGATTTCTATCTCACGCGCCTCCTGGTCCTGCCGCCCTCGCTGCCGGCAGGCGCCTACACATTAAAGGTGACGGTAGAAGACCCCGCGGCCAACAAGGTCAAAACGGCGAGCCTGCCGATTATTCTGACTAAACCAACGAAGGAAGGTTGATGATCAGCGGGCTTTGGAACTAGGGGAAGAACCCATAGCATGTATATCGTTTATTTTGACGAGACTGGAAACACCGGAACAAATTTTGATGATACGCAGCAGCGGGTATTCGTGCTCGGCACGCTCGTCGTATCTGAGACAGTCTGGCAAAACCTGGAGAGGGATCTTCAAAAGGCGGTAGATGCCTCCTTCCCTCGGCCGCGACCAGATGGCTTTGAGATTCATGGCGGCGCGCTTCGCAATGGCGAAGGGTATTTTAGAGGCTTTTCAATATCGGATCGACTGGCGTTTCGGGACAGGTGGCTGTCTTTGGCCCATCACCATGGTGTCAGATTCATCTACCGGGCTATCGAAAAATCACGCTTTCGGTCATGGGTTCACCAAAAGCTCGGCTCGGGGGTGAAGATAAACCCGTACATTGTGGCATTCCCCCTTGTGGCTCAAGTTGTAAACGAGTTCTTGGCAGCCTGCCCCGGAAACCCTCTGGGAATATTCGTATTCGATGAGAATAAGGAAGTCGTGCATGACGTCGAGAAATCGTTAATCACGTTGCGGGGAATCGGTAATTCTCTTCGTCTAGGCCGGGTTGTTGAAAAGGGGTTTTTCATTGACTCAGAAAAGAGCCTAGTCCTCCAGCTTTGCGATGTCTGCTTATACTACGCTCGCAAGAAGGAAGAAGAAGCTTTAGGTCTCTCCACCAGGGAAATTGATAGAGGTGGAATTGCAGGAATAGAACCTCTTATTCACAAGGGCAACGAAGCCTTTAACGATGTGCTGGCCTGGATTACCGAGCAGCAAAAAAAGGAGCGGCCAGAGGCCTAAGCCCGCGGTCGGCTGTCGCCGGCCTTCTGGTCGCTATTTAACAGTATCGTACCCTTTTGCTTTGAGGTCAAGCCTATCTAAGGCGCTTTCTTCACCAACATTGCGGGATCTCCTCCCGCTGGCCTTGTTGATGTTGCTGCCAATTCTTATCCACATTGCACGCATTAGCCTGCGACACATCTGCGGCGGAATTGTTTTCATCTACCTGTGAATTGCCACTGGCCTGGGCCTTGCCAGACCAACTGGAGACCTTCTCCCGCGCGGCGGCAAATGCCCCCTGGGCCTTGGCGGAAACGGACTGCCAATCCACCTGGCCGATCCCGGCCTGAATCCGCCCCACCACATCGGGGCTATTGGGCTGGCGGCCAAGCTGGTAACAGCCCAGGCCAACCAGACACAAGATCAGTAATGACAGTAGCTTCCGCACATTTCACCTTTGAAGGCTCTTGAAGGGCAGGTTAGATCGGGATTCATAAGCCCCGCAACTAGACCACCGCCCGCTTTTCAATGCCTCCTGACTTAACCATACGATTCTAATTCAAGTCAGGCGAATTCTTTTAAGTTATTACAGAGTAACGACTTGCATAGATCACTGCGGCATCGCTCAACCTAGAGCCGCAGCGCATATAAGCTTTTTACCTTAAGCGGCGGCGGTTGTCAATCACTTGGCAGCAGGAACAAGTTCTCCGCCCCAAGACCGCCAAGACCCCCAAGCATCTCCAGTTGGCGGTGTTGGCGGTCTAAGATGACGTGATACAGGTATTTGATTATTCTAATGTTATGGACTCTTGCGAAAGGTTCTTAGACCGCCAACTCCCGTCCAAAATCGGTCAAAATGCCTTAATGTGGCGAAGATGGGCAAAATGGATAAGGTGGCAGAGAATTCGGAGATTTAATCATCTGGGCAGAATAGCACATGCCTTATCCCCATCGATGGCCGCTCGAGCTATAATTGGCCCCATGGCCGTCAATGCCACACCGGAATACGAAAAAGCCGAGGACCGCTACCGCGCGGCGGTCACGGCCACGGACAAACTCGAAGCCCTCCGGGAAATGCTACGGCTGATCCCCAAGCACAAGGCTTCCGAAAAGCTCCAGTCGGATCTCAAGAAAAAGATCAGCGACTTAAGCAAGGAAATCAACACCGGCGTCCACCAGCATGGCGCCGCGCATGCCGACCCTTATAGCATCGCTCCCAGCGGCGCGGGCCAGGTGGTGCTGATTGGCCTGCCCAACACGGGCAAGAGTTCCATCGTGGCCGCGATGACGACCGCGCCTGTGAAAGTGGCGGAGTACCCGTTTTCGACCGCCACGCCGGTGCCGGGCATGTGGCTGTGGGAGGATGCGCAGATCGAACTGGTCGATACGCCTCCGATTACGCCGGAGCACATTGACGGCGGCCTCGTAAATCTGCTGCGCCTGACGAACCTGGTGGCGATCGTGGCGGACCAGACCAGCCCCGACAGCCTGGATGAAGTGCAAAAGGTGCTGGATATTCTGGCCGCTAAGCAAATTGAACTTTTTGATATGACCGCCTCACAAATCACCGCTGCCGGAAAAATGGGCAAGCCGGGCCTGATCATCCTGACACATGCCAAATCATCCGATGCGGCGGAGGTAGCCACTTTTGCCGAACTTCTGGGCAGTTCGCTGAAAGTCTGCGCCGTCGATTGCGTCGAAAAGAGCGGCTTTGCCGAACTGGGCAAGGAAGTCTGGCGGCTCCTCCATATGATCCGCGTGTACACCAAGCGGCCGGGCAAGCGGGAAGAAGATAATGATCTACCTTACTCCCTGCCCGTCGGCTCAAACGTGGAGGCCTTGGCGCGGGCGATTCACCGCGACCTGCCGGAGAAGATGAAGTTCGCCCGTGTCTGGGGCGATGGCCGCCACAGCGGTCAGCAGGTGACACGCTCGGAGATTCTGCGGGATAAGGATATCGCGGAGATTCACGAGTAGCTGAATTTACAAATTGCAATTGACAATTTAGGGACATCGCATCATCTGCAGCCTAGCCCATAAGTGGGAACACGCCATGACCTCAATAACGTTTAACCAAGTCGAGAAATCCAAAGGGATCATTTACACAAAGAAAAGTCAGTCATCTCCACTCGCGAACTGGTACGACGAGATACGGAATGTTCCCTTGTCACAGTTCAGTGTGGAAGATCTATGCAAGAGCGTCCGGCAAGAACTCTATCCTGAGTATGTTGTTCCAGCGGCTCTTGATGCGTTTGAGAAAGATCCCTTTGCCGGACAGATGTACGAAGGTGAATTGGCAATGTCCTTCAGTTCTTTGTCAGAAGCATTCTGGCATGAAAACATGGTGTTGGCAGAAAGACTTCTCCGGGTTTTATGCAGTCAGACTTTTCGAAAGGAAGAAGACGCCCAACTTGATGTGACTACAATCAGAAACCGACTACAGAAAGTCTTGAAAGAGAACAAGACTTTCTGAGCCTTTCACATTTTCGTCAACCGATACATCAGGCACGCGTGCGACCGCAGGGACCCTTTAAACTCTCCCTCGATGGGCGGCAGTTCTTTGTGTTCCCACAGGTCGCGCACCTTGTAGCGGCCCGGGGCGATGCGCAGCCAGCCCAGCTCTGGCGAGAATTCCTGGACCTCATCGGAGATGTTGAACATGGCCACAATCGCATCCCCATCGGCCATGCGGGCCGTCCAGCCGATGGTGCCGGTCAGGCTGCTCCAGGGGCAGCGATTCTCGCGGCTGTATTGATTGACCGCCAGGACCTCGGGATTCGTCACGATGGAATAAGTGAACTTATCCATCCGCGGCAGGTCGCTGCCTATTAAAAGCGGGCTTCTGGCCATGCATAAAAGCGTGAAGTGCGTCCGCAGCTCATCTTCAGTGAGCTTGCTGGGCCGGCCGCCGCGGCTCTTGGGGGATTTGATCGAGAGCGTGCCATAGGGCAGCATGTCCGCATCTGGCCAGCTATCTGGACCGATGACCCCCGACCAGGCCGCCAGCAGGGGGAACAGGTGGCGCACCTGAAGCCAATTGTCCCACATGTCCACGGTGATCCGCCACATGTGGCAGCGGCTGGCGACATGATCGTGCGTGCGCAGGATTTCATCCAGGACGATGCCCGGCGAGAGCGAAAGTAGGATGGGCCGGCCGCAGGTTTCCACCGCATCGGCGAAGGCATCGATTTCATCCCGAAAATATGGAATGCCCATATCATCGACCTTGATGAAATCCACGCCCCAGGCCGCATACAGGGACAGTATCGATCTGTAGTAGGCCCGGCCGCCCTCGCCGCTTTGAAGGCCATACATCGTGTTGGACCATTCGCACAGATGCTGCTTATCCGCAATCTGCGCGGCGGTCAGTTTCGTGCCGAATACAGGCAAATCCCGATCCACGGCCGGCCGCGGAATGCCGCGCATGACGTGAATGCCGAACTTCAGCCCGCGGCTGTGCACATAGTCGGCGAGTTTTGCGAAGGACCCATCCGCGGCCGAGGGGAATCTGTTCACATTCGGCCGCAGCCTGCCGTATTCATCCATATTCGGATGGGCCCTGTGATCCGTCACAAAATCGGTCTGCGGGGCTTCCTCATACGTCCATCCCCCGTCGATGCAGGCGTAGCGATAGCCCAGGTGCAGGAGTTTTTCCGCCAGGTAATCCACGTTGGCGCGAAACTCCCGCTCATTCACGCTGCCGCCGTAGCAATCGTAGCTGTTCCAGCCCAGGGGGGGCGTAGGTGCAAGGAATGGCTTGCTCATCGAAATCCTCGGGACGAATTCATTGGCCTAAATCCAGGGCATGTTTGTGGCACGAAACCACCAAGAGCAGCAAGCACACCAAGAGCACCAAAAGACAGATCTCTTACTTCTTACTTTTCAATCTTGGTGCTCTTTGTGGTCTTGGTGGGCTTGGTGTTTAGCTTTTTTCTTCGGTAAGACCAGCGCATAAGCATCACCATCGTTTACTCAACATCGCCCCCGCGCTGTTCGTTTCCGGATTGAGCGTGGGCTGGACTTCCCAGCCACAGATTTTGGGCATGTGATTCTGGGCGACGCTGTGGCCGATGACGATGCCAATAACCATGCCACTGATGACGTCACTGAAATTGTGCCGCCTCGAATCGATGCGCTCGTAGCCGACAAACGTGGCGAAGGCATACAAGGGCACGCCCACGCAGGGGCCATAGGCCTCGGCCAGCACCGTGGCCGTAGCGAAGCTTGAGGAGGAGTGTCCGCTGGGCCAGGCGTAGTCATGACGGTCGGGGCTGTGATCGTTGACGATGACCTTGCCAACCTCGGTCGTCACGCCGGTTATGACCAGGGCGTTGAACAGGGCCTTGGATGTCTCGTACAGCTTGGTGTCCTCGCACTCCAGGCCAATCGTATACAAACCGGCGGCAACCACGAAATGCGTGATGGGGTTGCCCAGGTTGTTACCAATATAGTCCTCAAAGTTCCTGAGGTGAGGTTTGCCGTGCGCGGTGCGTTCGTTTACCGTGTTATCGACGTGCAGGTTCAGCACCACGCCGGCGACGGAAGCCACCCCTAACCCGCCCAGCACGATGGGATCGGTGAAGGTGTGCTTGGTGTCGTCCCACAATGTCAGCGGAAGTTCCTGTAGGTCGCGTCCGATGCTGCGCCACTTATCACAGGGATAGGCGGGCCCGATGCGCTCTTTCCACGGCACATACTCGGCCGGCTGCGAGGCCGCCGGATCCACTCCCCAAGGATCCTGAGTCTGGCCGGCTAAAGCCAGCACGGCCAGATCATCCGTTTGCGCCGTGGATGCCAGGACGATCATGTTATCCGGCGCGGATGGCGACGTTGGATCGGCAGCGGCGAAAGACCAGTCGCAAACGGTTTGGTTGTTGGCTGCGACGTCCTTCTCAGATATGGCTTCGGCAGCCAGAGCCGGCTCAAGATTTGTGCTGATGTTCCAGTCCTGCTCGTTGAGCAGGGACCGATCATAGGCCAGGCTGGTGGATGCGGCCAACATGATCACCAGGCATGTCAGATAACGGCAAGAACGCAACATCTTCCAATCCTTTCTGCGACTGCAAAAACGTCGAGAAGGCCGATGAAGATCCCGAAGCAGCCCGAACGAAAACGCCGGCATCGTGGCTGGCGCAGGGATGCCTGATTTTCTTATTACCCCACTTGTGAACAGCTTGCAAGCCCGTCGCCAAAGACAAATCCCAAATCCCAAGCACCAAATCCCAAAGGAACTGCGAAAGGCAGAAAGAGTGCGAAAACCAAGGCCCTCCTTTAGCTAACGGATAAAACCGACGATTGTCTAAACCCGCACAAAACTTTACATTTGGACGGCAGAATCAGGTTTTGCTTACTTGCGCCGTCTGCAATTGCTCTTTGACCTGTTTGCTGATGCGCAGGGCGCACCATTCGCGGCCGCACATGCCGCAATAATCATCCGAGCCGGCGGTGGTCGCCTGCTTCATCTGGCGCACGGTAGGGCCATCAAAGGCCTCCGCAAAAACCGTCGGCCAGTCGAATTTCGCCCGCGCCGCCGAGATGCGGTCATCCCAGTCGCGAGCGCCCGGTAAGCCGCGGGCAACATCTGCGCCGTGCGCGGCGATCTTGTAGGCGATGCAACCGGCCTTCACATCCTCTACCGTGGGCAAGCCCAGGTGTTCCTTGGGCGTTACGTAGCACAGGAAGGACGCGCCGTGCACCGCCGCGGCGGTGGCGCCGATGGCCGAGGTGATATGATCGTAGCCGGGGAAGGCATCGGTGATGAGCGGTCCAAGCACATAAAACGGCGCGCCGTCGCAGATGCGCTCCTGTCGCTTCATGTTTTCTTCAATCTGGTTAAAGGGCACATGGCCGGGCCCTTCCACCATCGCCTGAACACCGGCCGCGCAGGCGCGCTGAACAAGCTCTCCCAGCACATCCAACTCGGCGAACTGGGCCGCATCGGAGGCATCGGCCAGGCAGCCGGGGCGCAGGCCGTCGCCCAAAGAGTAGCAGACATCGTACTGCCGCATGATAGCGGAGATTTCCTCGAACATCTCGTACAGGGGGTTTTCCCGATTGTGGTGAACCATCCACTTGGCTAACAGGCTCCCGCCGCGCGAAACGATGCCCATGAGCCGCTTTGTGGCGGCGGGGAGATGGCGGCGCAGAATACCCGCGTGAATGGTGAAGAAATCCACCCCTTGCCGCGCCTGGCGCTCGATCTCGGCGAGCATATCGTCACAGGTCAGTTCTTCCACGGGCCGCAGTTTGCCGCCCTGGCCGATAATCATGCTGTACATAGGCACCGTGCCCACCGGAATATCGCTGGCGGCCAGGATGGCCTGCCGCGTCGTGGTGACATCGCCGCCGGTGGAAAGATCCATCACGGCATCGGCGCCCCAGCGGCGTGCGCAAGCGAGCTTGCAAAGTTCCTCACCCGTGTCCGAGGCCAGGGGCGATGCGCCAATATTGGCGTTGATCTTTGTGGAGAGGCAGCGGCCGACGCCTGCCGGGTCAAGTCGCGTTTTTGAACCGCCCGCCCCAGCCAGGTGCACCATGTTGGCGGGAATCACCAGGCGGCCCGCGGCAATCTCCTGGCGCACGTGCCGGCCGGTTAAACCCTCGCGCTCGGCGACGCGCTCCATCTCCGGAGTGATCGTGCCGGCTACGGCGGCCTGATATTGAGTGGTCATAACAAATCTCCCGTCATCGCATTGGTCTGAGCCAGCGTCCACAGCTTCTCCGTGCGCGTGCCGGCGGCGATTCTTTCCGCACGGTCCTGCACATCATCCATCGCCTGCTGGGCGAGCCGACGATATCGCTCCAGTTCCTCGCGGCCGGCATCGTGCGGAATTTCGATGGCCCGTCCCAGCACTCCCCGGCACGCCCGCCACGGCCGCGGCAAAATGGTGCGGTCCCAGCTTGGGGCTCTCCAGGCGTCGGCCGCGGCCAGGCCAAACGGAATCAGCGGCATGCGGCCCCGGCTGGCCAGGTAAATCGCGCCCATCTGCAACTGGCGGCGCGGTCCGCGCGGGCCATCCGGCGTTATGGCCAGGTGGCGGCCCAGCTTGTGACGCATCATCCCCAGAAGCGCCGCCGTACCGCCGCGCGTGGTGGAGCCGCGCACGGCGCGGCCGCGCAGCATGCGCACAATCTGCGTTATCAGCTCGCCGTCGCGATGTGTGCTTACCAGAATAGTAAATCCCTGGCGCGCGTGTGTATAGGCCGGCAGCAGCAACGTCTCGTGCCAGAACATGTATCACGCCCGGCGGCGCAGGAGGTTAGGGTTTAAGTTCATATCATCCACGGCAAAGCGGAAATCCAAAGTGCTCAGCCAGGCGCGCAAAAACCATGCAGCCAGAAGGCTGATGGATTTGATCGCGATGGGGTGGGATAATTTCAAATGTGCGTTCTTTCTTCGTGTTGAGCGATGCGCCACAAAGATTGCGGATTGCGGATTGCGGATTGCGGATTGGGGAAACAGCCGGAAGACCGTTGCTGCCACATTGTGAGCAGACTCGGCTGCTGGAGATTCCTCTTCTTGCAGTTCAATACGCAGCTCCTTCAAAAGTCGTCGATATCGAAATAGATATCCCCTGAAGGCCAAGGACTATTGCCGAACATCATTCCCATTCGGACGTCGTGATAGTCCCGCTTAAAAACCGTGCCATCGGGATGCATGAAGAACACCTCGTTGCGGATAATCGCATAGCCGAAGCGGGCGTAAAACTGTTCCAGCTTCGATCCGCAGAAGAGGAGCGAACCCTCTCCCCCTTGCTTGCGCGCCAGCTCCAGTGCACGCTCCATACACACGGAAGCGGCGTGCACGCCGCGAAAATCCGGATCGGAGCAGACGTTGCCGATGCCGGCCAGATGCAACTGTGCCACTTCCGCCCTCGGCCGCGGCTCAGTTTTAAAACGGGTGTTGCCCCAGACCAGCAGAACCTGGCCCACCAGTTGATTGTCCAGCCAGGCCAGGACGCGAAAGTCGCCTTTTTGCGCGACGTGCTTATAGTGCCGCGATATCTTGAAGTGCTCGCTCTGCGGGAAGGCCCGCTGCTGAAGGCGCACAATGGCCGCATCGAGCGCCGGCTCGATATCCGGCTCGTTGGCAATCTGAATTCGCAGGGGCTTTTCCACTTCGCTCTTAATCTCACGAACGAGCACGGGCAACAAGAGGCCCATGCCACGCCTTAGAAATCCCAGTCTTGAAAAAGGGCTGTTTCCGCGGCAATCGCCGCGAGATTGGATGGCCTTGCTGAACAACCGGCCCGGGCCGGCGGATGTGTCTTATCTTCAGTGTGCTTCCCTACGCAGAGCCCTGCAGGCTGCTGATCAGGTTCCAAGGGTACCGGCCGCCGGCCGTCTCAGCCCTTCCGGCGCCCCTCGCGCACCAGCCGGGCATGATAGCAGGCAGCCCGCTGCGCCGCCACCTTAATCAGCGGGGCCGGAGGCACGCTGGCTCTTGAGCATGCGCAGCCGGTCGCGGATGCGGGCGGCATCCTCATATCGCTCGTCGGCGACCGCTTTTTCCAGCGACGCCTCGATCGCCTGGATCGGATCGACAGGCTCGCGCTGCTCGATCTCCTCCAGGAGCGAGCGCAGCACGGCCATCTCGGGGGAGCCTTCTATGGCCTCGATTTGTTCGACTTCCTCGGCGAACTTGCGCATGCCGGAAAGGCCCTGCTCCACGGCCTGCCGCGCCGGTGAAGTCTTCCTTATTCAGCGCCGCCATGGCCCTGGCCCGCGTGTTCATCATCAGGATGTACGGGCGGTACTGCTCCATGGCCAGGCGGTCCATCTCGGTGCGGCCATACTGGTGGCACAGATCGAGCACGTCCAGGTTGCGCTGGGTGTCGCGGATGACGGCATCGTAATCTTCCAGGGCGAACTCGCTGAGATAGCGGTGATAGTACATGGTGGCCTCGGCGCAGGGCCTCGCACTCGCGCGGCGACAATTGCATCGGCCTGCCCTTGCCGCTGGAAGCGCCCTGATGCTCCAACCGCTGGCGATGGAAGTTCAGCAGACTCTCAAAACCGTGCGGCCGATGGCCGTCGGGCCGGCCTGTGGTTTCCATTTGCAGGAGCCCCAGGTCCAGCCGGAGCTGGATCTTGGGCCGCTTGTCCTGGCCGATGATCTTGCGCACGCTGATCTTGCCGGGCTCGAAATCCCAGTTTTCCAGAATAGATGTGATGTCCTTACTCATGGCCCGTCACTCCTCCCGGCCTTCAAGTGCCGCCGCTGCGCTGGCTGGCGGCCTTTCCCCAGGCCGGGAAATGTTTCACGCATCTACTATATCCTCGCGCCCGCCACCGGGGCAAATCCACCCCTTACGCGCACGCGCACATCCTGAAGCTCAATAGACAGCCTGGTGCGGCTGCCAATGAGGCTGTTGGCGCCGATTTCCATAACCTCCATGCCCGTCGGCAGAAGCACGCCATTGATCGTTTCATTCTTAAGAACAGTGACGGTGCCGCTGCCGGGAGGCGTGTCTTTGCCTGTGGTGATCAGCCGCAGGTCGTGATAGCGCTGGTCGAAATAATATGCCTGCGCGAGCTGCGGCCTGCCCACGGCCTCAACCCGATACATGGGACGGCTGTCGGCGAAGATGGAGGAGACATCCGCGGCCTGTTCGCCTCCATCCACCAGGTTCATAGCCCCGCGCAGACCGTGCAGCATGAGCCGGAGGTAATCTTCGATCTGCCGTTTGTCGTCGCTGGACAGCCGCGCATCGCCGCCGGCCAGAACCACGCCTTTGTCCTTCATCCAGACGTACCCATGCCAGGAGCCGCCAGGCAACTGGCCGCGGGCCGTGATCATTCCCCAGCGAGGATAGGCGGTGAATTCCTGACCGCGAACCACGGCCACACCATCTTTGTCGTACAATTTCACCAGGGCCGTGCCGGAAATTCTTGAAATGGACTGGAATCTATCCAAACCGCCGCCGGCCCGCAAACCTTCCAGGACGACTTCATCGGCGCCAGTGCGCGGCTGAAACTTGGCGCGTCCACAACCGGCCAGGAACACCATGACCAGGAGCAGCATGAGGCTAAGTGGCAGGGTTTTCATCTGAACTCCCAGGCACCGGCGCAAGGCCGGCTACTGCTTTTGAAACTGTGGGGAAAGCCGCGGATGGCGAGCTTTCGACTTTCTGCCTTTCAAGACTGATTGTCCTGCATATAACCGCCGCTGGCAACAACGAATCGTTTTAAAATTGCACTGGGCGGCTCAAGCGGTCCTGGTTTAACTGAACACGTCCAGAAGCGCATTTGCGACAGATTGCAACCATTGAAAAAACAGGTAGTTATGTCCAGAAATATGTCCTTGACACCTGGAGACTTACGGTTATACTGGAAGAAGCTTAGAAAGAGTCTGTTGCTCGTTTTTCAGCCAAGCTGGAGGAAGAGGCTGTTTTGGCCGAGTCAACCGTACGATGGAGGTTTTCCCGCTTGGTAGAAGTCTTTTCCCAGGTGAATTCTCTCCTTATATGGCTCATAAAAGCTTCGATCGCAAGCGGCCTTGTTGAAGGCTGCCAGGGTCCAGAGGAGGTAGTTGTGATGTCGCGTTCATTGTTTGTCGTGGGGATGGCAGCGATTTTCCTGGCCGCGGGCGGCTCGATCTGCCGCGCGGACGACCTGAATCGTCCGGCGTGGTGGAACTTCTCCGACGCCAACAACGCTTATCAGCAATGGGAGTTTTACGATTCCAGTACGACCCCGTATCCCGACCACGGCAGGAATCTGTTTACAGGCGATATATTCCAGGACTGCACAATCACCCCCAGTTCCTCGCTTGCCACTGCCTGGGAATACCAGGACACCAATTACCCAGGCGGCGATGGCTTTTGGAATCTTTCTTCCGGCGGCAAGATTGATGTGCCCGCTCAGGATACGACTAACGTCAAGCTGGAAAAAACTATATATGTCCAGGTCACCTGGCTGCCGACACCTGGAAATTCAAACGCTCAGCCGATCATGACTGCCTCGGCCGGGCCCGGCTACAATGTTTCTCCGACTGTCCAGCTCGCACTGAGCCCGCAGACGACTAACGGCTGGAATTACTCTGTTTACGAGTTGAACATCACGCCGTGCCCCTCGAGCGAGATTGTCACATTAAGCGGCAACATCTTCGTCGATGAACTGGTGGTGGATACTTACAACACCACACCCGAGCCCGCTACGGCCGCGCTGCTGTTTGTCGGCGCGGCCGCAGTTTTGCGCCGACGCAGAAATCGTGCCGGGTAAACCGGCGTTTTATGCCGGCTGGGTCTGGGCCGGCTCCGCGTGAAACGTAAAGCTCTTGCCTCGCGCATCAATAACCTCGCGGCTTTGCTCGGCAATCTTGCCCGCCAGAATTTCCCGGGCCAGCGGATTTTCGATCTTCTGCTGGATCACGCGCTTCAGCGGCCGCGCACCGAAGGTGGGGTCGTAACCCAGGTCGGCCAGCAAGGCGCGGGCCTCGGGTGTGATTTCCAGCTCGATCTGCCGCTCGGCGAGCCGCTGCCGCAACTGCCGCAGTTGAATCTCGACGATGCCTTCCAGATCGTCTTTGCTCAGCGACCTGAAGACGATGATCTCGTCGATGCGGTTGAGAAATTCGGGACGGAACTGCCGCTTTAAAGCATCCTGGAGCTGGGCATCGATCTCCCACTGCTCGGCCTTGCCTTCGGACAGCGCCCGCACCACATCGGAGGCGATGTTGGAGGTCATGACGATGATCGTGTTCTTGAAGCTGACCGTGCGGCCCTGGCCATCGGTCAGTCGGCCATCATCCAGCACCTGGAGCAGCACGTTGAACACGTCGCGATGCGCCTTTTCGATCTCGTCGAAAAGGATCACGCAGTATTGCCGGCGGCGCACGGCCTCGGTCAGCCGGCCGCCCTCTTCGTAGCCCACGTAGCCGGGCGGCGCGCCGATCAGCCGCGCAACGGAATGCTGTTCCATGAACTCGCTCATGTCGATGCGGATCATGGCGTCTTCAGTGTCAAAGAGCACCTCGGCCAGGGCCTTGCACAGTTCGGTCTTGCCCACGCCGGTGGGGCCCAAAAACAGGAAACTGCCGATAGGCCGCCGCGGATCGCCCAGGGCGGCGCGGTTGCGCCGGACGGCATCGGAAATGGCGCGGATGGCATCATCCTGGCCGACGACTCGCAGATGCAGGCTCTCTTCCAGGCGCAGCAGGCGCTCGCGCTCGCTTTCCAAAAGCTTGGCCACGGGGATACCGGTCCACTTGGCGACGATGGCGGCGATCTGATCGGGAGTCACTTCATCCTTCACCAGGCTGGTGCCGTCGGCGTGCATATCCGCCAGCGCCTGCTGCTGGCTCTTAAGCTGATTTTCCAGCTCAGTCAGTTCGCCGTAGCGGATACGCGCGGCCCGCTCCAGATCGCCGGCGCGCTGGGCCTGCTCCAGTTCCGTGCGCTTGGCTTCCAGCGCCTCCTGGAGTTTTTTGATCTGCACCAGAACGCCGCGCTCTTTCTCCCAGCGGGCGTTGAGATGGGAGAATTTTTCCTGCATATCCGCCAGCCGCTTTTCAATGCCGGCAAGCCGTTGCTGACTGGCCGCGTCTTTCTCCTTGCGCAGGGCCTCGCGCTCGATCTGGAGCTGCTGGATTTCGCGCTTGAGTTGGTCCAGGTCGGCGGGCATGGATTCATTTTCGATGCGCAGCCGGCTGGCCGCCTCATCGACCAGGTCGATGGCCTTATCGGGCAGGAAGCGGTCCGTGATATATCGCTGCGAAAGCGTGGCCGCCGCGACCAGGGCCGCATCCTGGATGCGCACGCCGTGGTGCGCCTCGTAGCGTTCCTTGAGGCCGCGCAGGATGGCGATGGTGGCCTCAACATCCGGCTCCTGCACCAGCACGGGCTGGAACCGCCGCTCCAGCGCGGCATCCTTCTCCACGTGCTTGCGATACTCATCCAGCGTGGTGGCGCCGATGCAGCGCAGCTCGCCGCGGGCCAGCGCGGGCTTGATCAGGTTGCCGGCGGAGATGGCGCCCTCGGCCGCGCCGCGCCCACCACGGTGTGCAGCTCATCGATGAACAGGATGATCGAGCCCTGCGATTCCGTCACTTCCTTGATGACCGCCTTGAGGCGGTCCTCGAACTCGCCGCGGAACTTCGCCCCGGCCAGAAGCGCGCCCATGTCCAGGGCGATCACGCGCTTGTTCATCAGGACGCTGGGCACATCGCCATTGACGATGCGCTGGGCCAGACCCTCGACGATCGCGGTCTTGCCCACGCCGGGCGCGCCGATGAGCACGGGGTTGTTCTTCGTGCGGCGGCTTAAGACCTGCATGCAGCGGCGGATTTCCTCATCGCGGCCGATCACCGGATCCAGCTTGCCCTGGCGGGCCATTTCCACCAGATCACGGCCGTATCGCTGAAGGGCCTGGTACTTCTCCTCCGGGTTGGCATCGGTCACGCGCTGACTGCCGCGCAGGTCGCGCATGGCGGTCAGCACGTTCTTGCGGGAAAGCCCCAGCGTGGTCAGCGCATCCTTGGCCGGCGAGGCCACCTGCAACATCGCCAGGAGCATGTGCTCCGTGGAAACGTATTCATCCTTAAGCTGCTTGGCCTCGTTGAAAGCGGCCAGCAGCACCTCGTTCATATTTGGGGACACTTGCAGGCCAGCCTGAACGCTTTGCGTAGGCAGGCGGTCCAGTTCGCCGTCCACCACGCGCACGGCGCGATCCGGCGGCAGGCCGGCCTTCTCCAGCAGCGGGGCCACAACGCCGCCTTCCTGCGTGAGCAGGATGCGCAAGAGGTGCAGAGTATCGACCTGGGCATGCCCGCGCTCGGCGGCGAGCTGCTGGGCCTCGGCCACGGCCTCCTGAGCCTTGACTGTCAATTTATCCATTCGCATTATGGGGCCTCATCCACGTTTGGCTTTATGCAATTCATTTTTGCATAATTTTGACTATTCCTTTATTTGCAAGAGCTTACGTTGCATAAAAGCCTGCATAGAACTGCATAATCGTGCATAGATCGGATCAATCTGTGCAATACGCAACACTCAGGAATTCCAGTTCCATTTGCTTCCCAGCATCTATTCTCAAATCTTAGCAACCGTCCACCGGTTACCGCGTATTTTGCGTAATCTTTTATTAACAAGGAGTTACGTTACTCAATTCAGTGGTATCTGATGTATCTTAAATATCCGACCAGTTCACCTAATAGGTTCATCATGGATGAGTGCAATTGACATGCCAAAGTATGAAATCCTGGAAAAGAATTTATAACAATCATTTAACATCCTACGAAATAAGCGATTGCAAGTGAAGCTGTTTCGTGAGATCAGGTAAGAAGTGAAATAATGCGGCTCTTTTGGCTGCCAACGAGGCGAAGATCATTTGGCTAAGAGACTGCGGCCTCCGGCGGAGCTGTCGAACAAGTGTGCGCGGCTGAGGTCCACATAGAGCTTCACGGAAGAGCCCAAGGCAAGGCCGTCGCGGGCATCGACGCGGGCGACCAGCCGCGCTTCGGGGCCGATGGAAGTAACAACGTCCATCTTCTCCCCCAAAGGCTCCACGACTTGTAGCTGGCCGGCGATGACGTTGGACTGGCCGGCAAAGCGTCCCACCGGCTCTAGAGCCATCGCCTCGGGCCGGAGGCCCAGGACCGCCGGCTTATCCAGCCATTGTGATAAGGTAGCCGCGCGATTGTCGGTGATGCGAAGGCGGAACGAGCCGCCATCGAAATGAAGTCCGTTATTCTGCACGAGCTTACCGCTCAAAAAGTTCATGGGCGGCGTGCCCACAAAGCCGGCCACGAAGCGATTGGCGGGATGGCCATAAACCTCCAGCGGCCTGCCCACCTGCTGGATCATCCCCTTATCCATCACCACGATGCGGTCCCCCAGCGTCATGGCCTCTTCCTGGTCGTGGGTCACATAGATGACCGTGCGGCGCAGGCGCTGGTGCAAACGTTTCAGTTCGGCGCGCATTTCCAGGCGCAGCCGCGCATCGAGATTGGAGAGGGGTTCATCAAACAGGAACGCCGCCGGCTGGCGGACGATGGCGCGCCCCACCGCCACGCGTTGGCGCTGGCCGCCGGAGAGGGCCTTGGGCAGCCGCCCCAACAGTTCTTCAATGCCCAGGATGCGGGCCGTCTGGCGGACGCGCTCATCGATTTCCTTGCGCGGCACTTTACGGAGCTTCAGCGCGAAGGCCATGTTCTTGTACACCGTCATGTGCGGGTACAGGGCGTAGTTCTGGAAGACCATGGCGATGTCGTGGTCGCGCGGGCTGACGTCGTTGACGATGCGGCCGCCGATATGAATCGTGCCGGCGTTCAACTCTTCCAGGCCGGAGATCAGCCGCAGCGTGGTGGACTTGCCGCAGCCGGATGGCCCCACCAGGACGACGAATTCCTCATCCGCCACAGACAGGCTGAAGTCCCTGACGGCGGTCACGCCGCCTTCGAAGAGCTTGGTCACGTTGTCCAGGACGATCTGCGCCATTACGAAAACATACAGAGAAAGAAAAAGATTTACCACAAAGAACACAAAGGGGGGACACGAAGGACACAAAGAAGAAAGGACAAAAGCCTTTATTACTTGTGCTCTCTGTGCTCTTGATGCTCTTTTGTTGCGGGTTTTTCTTGCTTATGTGCTGATGATTCAGCAGCGGCGTTTCAGCGCAGCCAAGGCGCCCAGGGCCAGCAGGCCCAGCGTGGCCGGCTCGGGGACCAGCACGTCTCCCATCAGATCTATTGTGTTCAAATCCGTGTTGTTGGAAGCGCTGTCGCCCCAGAATTCGATCATAATGGCGTCGTTAAAGGTCTGAGAGCCCGTGCCGCCGGGATGAAGCGTGATTGTGGTACCAACAGAATAGAAGGTCAGCATCCCGCCGAACGTGCCATTGCCATTATCGTGCCCCGCATCTATGGCCTGAATCGCCCCGCCGTTCACGCGAAAGTAACCTAAGCGTGAGCCGGCGTTGTCGCGTGAACAAAGCAATGTCACATTGGCGCTGAGCACGCCGGAGATAATGACCCTACAGGGATATGCCCCGGGCGGGGTCAGTGTATCGTTGACAAAGGGTCCCGCAGCATCGCCTACCTCCGTGGTCTGAACGATGTCGCGGGTGGCGTTATAAGGATAGGTGATGCCATCGCAGTTCCAGGTGCTGGAAGTCCCTGAATCACTGCGGACATCATCCATGTTGGCCACGCCAATGGCCATGCCGGGCTCCGCCGAGCCACAATCGTTTACCACAGTCCCGGCCGCGTTTTCCACCAGGTACTGGTCCATGCCGCTGTTGGACCAGCTTGGCTGCACGGTAAAGTTGTTCCAGTTTCCGGGGGTCGCGGTAGCACCGGGAGACCCCACATCAATCAGAATGCGGCTTTGGTGAGCGAACTGCGCCTGCGCAACGGCGGCCACGCCGCCTTCAAAGAGCTTGGTCACGTTGTCCAGGATGATTTGCGCCATGCCTGAATTAAACAATGTCACCTGGAAAAGTCAAAGAAACGATAGCAGGGATGCAGGGGATACAGGGGATGAAAAAGAATCAAAGAGAACTTTTCTTTTCTTTATCCCTTGCATCCCCTGTATCCCTGCTAATTTCTTTTCTCTCCCGCGGCTCCCGAATCAAAGTCGTAAAAACGATGGCCACGGCCATGGCCGCCGCGGCGGCCAGGGCAGGCACGGTGAAGCCGCGCCCGCCGGCCTGCCACAGCCACACGCTGGATAAGGCCGCCAGCAGCACCGAGGGCACGCGCACCGCGGCAATTATCGCCAGGTAGCTGGGCCGATCCGCGTAGGGGCAGATCTCCAGTTCCAGCGTCTGGGCCCCCACGCCATTGGCGTACCAGCAGGCCCCCAGGATGGTGTAGATGATGTAAAACTCCGTCTGTGTCATGGCTGACATCGCCCAGAGGCACACGACCAGATAGCCCACGCGGCTGACCAGGCAGACAATCTTGCCCCCCAGCCGGTCGCCCGCGTACCCCGCGGCCAAATTACCTACGATGGCCCCAAGATTGAAGGCGGTCAGCAGGTAGCCCATGAAGGATTCACTCTTGCCCAGGACCTTTAGCGCATGGATTCCCAGCCAGGGCAGGGCGATATACAGGCCCGCCACACCGGCGCCGGCCAGGACGTAATACAGCACGCGCTTTTGACGCAGGATCAGGTCCGGCACGCGGCGCAGGTTCTGCGCCAAAGTCAGTTCCACCAGATGGTGCGGCTCGCTGGGCAGCTCGCGCATGCGCGAGAGGCAAATCACTGAAGCGGTGGAAAAGACGAACATGATCAGGTGCAGCAGCGCGTAACCGTTGGAGTTGGGCTGCCATTTTAGAATCCGCTCCACCGCCAGGCCGACGGCGATGCCGCCGACCGAGGCAATCACCGCTCGGGCGGCCCACAGGGAGCTTCGACGTTCCGGAGGGATGGTCTTGGCCACCACTTCCTGCCAGGCATTTATGCTGACGCCGCTGGCCAGGTTGCTGATGAGCGGGCACAAGGCCACCACGGCCACGGCCACGGCGGGGTTTTTGCCGAAGAGGAAAAGCACCGCCGCGCCGACCAGGTACATCAGGCGCTGGATGAAGCCCATCGTTACGGAAATAGGCAGCAGCCGCGGCAGCCGCTGCCAGTGATGCGCGAACAGCAGCGCCGGCAGCGACACGCCCAGAACGGACACCACGGGCATCAGCGAGATGATATAGGGCGAGCCCGAAAGCGATTTGATCACCACGGGCATGACCATCTCAACCGAGACGAATAGCAGGCCCACGCCAATCAGCCCGCCATCCAGAACGTGCATGAAGTAGTTCCAGGGCAGGTGGCGACGGATGAGCGCTTCGTGAGTCAGGGGAGGGCTGATTTGTTCTGGAGCATGAGTCATATTTTTACTAACAAAAGAAGTCAGCAGGGATGCAGGGGATACAGGGGATAAAGAAAAAAAGCAAAGCAAAAAGAACTGACTATTTTGGGCTCTGCGACCTGCACCGTCTTCGGGGCTGTTCCCAAAAGACTAAACAGCTAGAGAGCTAAAATTCTTTCCCATCCCCTGCATCCCCTGCATGCCTGCTATTTTTCTTAGCGGCGGCGTTTGAGAACCATGAGAGCCCCGGCAACGAGCAGGCCGGCGGTCATCGGCTCGGGGGCGTGCGAATTGCCAATAAGGTCGACCACGTTCAAATCCGCATAGCCGCACGTGTCGCCGCCTTGAGCGAGGTTACCCCAGAAAGCCACCACGATAGACCTGGGCAGGCTCACGCCGCCGATGGTCGTGTCCTGGGGCACGATGTCGGTGAAGGTCACGACGCTGGAATTGTGTGCGACGGCATCGATGAGCTGGGCAGGGCTTCCATTGATGGAAAACCAGCCCGCGCGGCTGCCGTTGTAGCGGGCACACAGCAGACTGACGTCGTAGCTGTCGCTGGAAAGCCCCGAGATAATAACCTTGCTCTCGACGGCCGCGCCGCCGGAATCGCCAAAGAAGGGGTCGTTGTCCATGCACTGGGCGATGTCGTTGGTGGCGGAGTCAGGATAGGTGAGGCCGGCATTGCTGATGGGAAGGTCCACGCCCCCATCTGGCCGCACATCATCCAGATTGGAGACGCCAAATGAAACGCCGGGCAGAATTGCTCCCGTGACACCGTCGATCATGGCGCCGGCGATCTTTTCCGCAAGATACTTGTCGCCGCCATCATCCGCCGGCCCGCCACCGCCGTACACAGGCTTAATCGCGAAATTGTTCCAGTTGCCTATTGTGCCGCTGAGCGGGCTGCCTACATCAATAAGAATGCGATCCGCCTGCGCGGCAGCGCTTATCGCCAAGCATAGCACGAGGATGGCCGCGAGCGTTTTCATACCTACCTCCTTTGACGAGCCTGCAAAGCAGCGCGCAGCCGATGCGACAAATGGTAAATGAGCCGCGCGTACGGTTGCCAGAGTCGGCCCCTGCTTCAAGGGCCCTGGAAAGACCTCCGTTTACTGAGCAAATAGATTACCGCGAGCGCCTGCATATTAATTCAGATTTGAGAATCTGTCAATGCGGGTTCTGGAGGAGCAGAATAAAATTGAGGACTTTGGTTGTGGTCTGGAAATCTTGGGGGCAGCTCTGGCAGGAGCGCCGGCGGGGTAAGTCCAGATTCAAACAAAGCGGCACCCATGACCTAAGTCACAGGTGCCGCTTTAGTTACCAATCAAGTGCTACGGAACGAAAGACCGGAAATTACGCACGACGACGCTTCAGCGCCATCAGAGCGCCGATCGCCAGCAGGCCCATCGTGGCCGGCTCGGGAGTGGCGTTCAGGTCCACCACGTTCAGGTCGGTGGTGCCGGCAACGCTGTCGCCCCAGAAGTCAACCATCAGGGCGTTGTTGAAGGTCAGCGTGCCACCGGGGCCGGTGATCGAAACGGTGCCCGGAACCTGGGCAGCAAAGTTCACCAGACCGGGGACGGCTGCGTCGTTGGCAACAATGGCGCTGGTGCCAGCGCCGATGATGCGGAAATAACCCAGACGTGAGCCGGGGGTCTGCCCGTCGCGGCCGCCCAAGAGCGTGACATTGTAAGCCGCGCTGGTCAGGCCGGAGATGATGATGTGCTCGTTGTACGTGCCATTTTCGCCGCCATTGACGAACGGACCGGTGGCATCGCCGATCTGAGTCGTCTGCACGAAATCGCTCGCGGCCGTGGCGGGATAGGTAATCCCGGCGACCGTCCAGGTGGCGGCCGAGCCGCCGCTGGCGCGAATGTCATCGATATTGGAAATACCGAAGCTCACGCCATTGTGAACCACGCCGGTGCTGTCCACCATGTTGGCGGCTTCCTGGACGAACTTGTTGTCGCCAGTCGCGCCCCAGCCGGAACTCCCGGTTGCAACGGTGAAATTGTTCCAATTGCCGGCGGTGGGGGTCGTGGAATCGCCCACATCAATCAGATAACGCTCTGCCTGGGCGGTCGCAACCAGCGCCAAGCAAGCCATGAGAATTACTGCGATCTTCTTCATTACCCTCTCCTTTTCCATAAAGGTGTCTAGGCTCGCCTCATGTGAGGCCATGGAAATGCTCAAAGCCTACGTTCGGAACTGCTCCAACTACTGGGACACAAGGACCTGGAACAAAACCACGGAACATGAAGGGCGGAATAAGGAAGGCCCTCCATTTACGGCGACGGCGCTTAGCGGGCACCGCCATTTTTCGCAGTATTTAGCGGAACACCGCGAACTCAAAAAGTGCATCTGGGGCTCAACCAAACGCACAACCGCAGAGGCTTGGCCTAGCACGACAAGGCCTTGGCCCAAACAAATAGGGCCGGTACAATCAAGTGATCCAGATTCGATCACCTGAGATGTCAGCATATGCCAACATCAAAATTCTGTCAATGCAAAAAACTGTAATTGCACGGCATATCTCTTTAGATTATTCGGTAAATCAGTCGACAGATCTGAGGGGCATTTCAGGGCCAAACTACTAAGAAAACAAAGCGGCACCCATGACCTAAGTCACAGGTGCCGCTTTAGTTACAAATCAAATCAACTAACGGAAATTACGCACGGCGACGCTTCAGCGCCATCAGGGCGCCGATGGCCAGCAGGCCCATCGTGGCCGGCTCGGGAGCCGGGGCCAGGTCCACAACGTTCAGGTCGGCATAGCCGCCCGAAGCGCTGTCGCCCCAGAACTGCACTTCGATCGCATTGGACAGGCCATCCAGGTTGGCAGTGGCACAATTGGCGAATGTCTCTGTGGTGTTGTTCTGCGCCACGGCATCAATCAACTGCGCGGCGCCGCCATTGATGGCGAACCAGCCCGTGCGGGTGCCGCTGGTGCGGCCGCAGTACAGGGTGACATTGTAGTTGCCAGCGGAAAGGCCAGAAATGATGACCTTGGTCGCATAGCCAGCCGGGCCGGCGCCGGTGCCGCTCACCGAGTCCACGTTCTGGGCGATATCGCCGGTGGCGGTATCAGGATAGGTGATCCCGTTGTAGGTGATGCCCAGGCCGGTCGTGCCCGAATCGGCGCGGCAATCGTCCATGTTCATCACGCCAATGGCCGCGCCGGGAACCACGGCGCCGGTAGAACTGATCACGGAGGTCGCTTCTGACTGATATACGTCACCGCCGTTGATGCCCCAACTGGGCGCTGAGGAGAAATTGTTCCAGTTGCCGGCGCTGGGGGTCAGGCCGACATCGATAAGAATACGCTGAGCCTGCGCGACGCCAACAAGCGCCAGGCAAACCATGAGAATTACTGCAATCTTCTTCATTACCCTCTCCTTTTCGATAAAGGTGTCTAGGCTACGCCTCACGTAGGACCATGGGAACGCTCATTCCTCAAGCCTACGTTCGGAACTGCTTAAATGACTGAGACACAAAGACCTGAAACAGAAACTGCACAGATATGAAGGGCGAAATAAGGAAGGCCCTCCATTTACGGCGACGATGCTTAGCGGAGCACCGCCAATCTTCGCAGTGTTTAGCGGAACACCGCGAACTCAAAAAGTGCATTTGGGGCTCAAACCAAACGCACAATCGCAGAGGCTTGGCCTAGCACGACAAGGCCTGGCCCAAACAAATGGGGCCGGTACAAAGCTAAACCCAAATTCAACTCAGGTTTAACAAAACAGATTCTAAGCCAGCCTCGAAATCTTGTCAATCTACTTTTTTGCCTGCGCCTCTGTTTTTTGCAAAACAAGAGCTCGATAGGTTTGTGAACATAACATATTGACATAAATGCTCTTATAGATGCATTGGGGGCAAGAATCTGCTGGTGGCACTGAAAAATGTGGCGGGATGAACGGTTCAACCTCCAGAATCCTCATCCTTCTTGAATAATGTGCCTGCCTGACCAATCGGTAATGCCGGCTGCTGCAAGGTCAGCGGGGATTTTGTTTTCATCATCCGGGTGATAGATGGGTCTGCACGCGTGGCAGTTTGAGCGAAGGCCTCCGCCGCGCGGCAAGTTCGCGCGGCGAAAAACGTTGGCAAAAGGGTTAAGAAAACTAGAGAATCTGCGCTTGCGGCCTCTGGTAGGGTGTCCGAGCGGCCGAAGGAGCCGGTCTTGAAAACCGGTGAGCCCGTAAGGGTTCCGTGGGTTCGAATCCCACCCCTACCGTTGTGGTGGCACAGGCTTTCCAGCCTGTGTCCTTTGGTTGTGGTGGCACAGGCTTTCCAGCCTGTGCCCTTGGTTGTGGTGGCACAGGCTTTCCAGCCTGTGTCCTTTGGTTGTGGTGGCACAGGCTTTCCAGCCTGTGGGCATTTGGAAAGATCCTGCCGCACGCCTGTGCCAACAAAAGGGACTCGAAATTTCCAGCGATAGCCGCTACATTGTGCAGCAAGGGACACAGGCAAGAATGCCTGTTCCACCCAAGTAGTTTGGGTTGCTGGTATCAGGGGACACAGGCAAGAATGCCTGTGCCACCCAAACAAAATTAACGGAGCGAAGAACATGGCAAAGCAGACGGTCAAGACGAAAGCGAAAGCGAAGGGCAAGGCACAGGTCCGTGGCTTGGGCGAGGCCCAGGCCGGCGTAACCGGCAGCGAGAGCGAGGGCGGAATCACCTCCAGTTACGCCTCCAATGACGGCGTCGTGCTGAAGGTCCCCTATTCGTTCATGGGCTCCATTTACGATGAGGCCGAGCAGAAAGCGGCGCTGGCGCGCCATGAAGCAGGACTCGCTGACGATGGGCCCGCAGGTGACGGCCTTCCAGCAGGAGTTCGCCAAGGCCCACGGCGTCAAGCACGCCTTTGCAGTCTCCAACTGCACGGTCGGCATGCACCTGTGTACGCAGCTTTTTAATCTCAAACAGGGCGATGAAGTGATCGTCACGCCCAACACCTTCGTCGCCACCTCGCTGGTGCTCATGAAGGAAAAGGTGATGCCGGTGTACGCGGACATCGACAAACGCACCTTCAACATCGACCCCGCCGACATCGCCCGCAAGGTCACCAGCAAGACCAAGGCCATCTACGTCGTACACTACGGCGGCCTCATGTGCGACATGGACCCGATCATGGAGATCGCCCGCAAGCACAACCTGTATGTCCTAGAAGATTGCGCCCACACCCCCGGCGCCGAATACAAGGGTCGCAAGGCCGGCTCGATCGGCGACGTCGGCGTGTTCAGCTTCCACTCTCTAAAGAACATGACCACCTTGCGAAGGCGGCATGATCACCACCAATCACGAAGAGTGGGTCAAGCCCATCGAGGTGCTGCGCTGCATGAACCTGTCGCACTGGGAAGGCGACCAGCGCGAGTGGACCTACGGCAAGTACACCCTGAAGAAGCTCATCGAAGGCAAGTACCAGGATTACTGGATTCCTTCGCACTTCGACGTCGAGGACGTCAACGGCCACTGGGGCAACAATTACCGCATGAACGAGATCCAGGCGGCCGTCGGCCGCGAGCCAGCTCAAGAAGCTGGACATGCTCACGGAAAAGCGCCAGCGCAACGGCCGCTATATCAACGAAGGCATCAAGGGCGTCAAGGGCGTCCACGGCGTGTACGAGCCCCAGGGCTACAAGCACGTGTACCATCTGTACACGCTGACGGTGGACCCCAAGGTCTTCCACCGCGACGAGTTCCTGCGGACGCTGTACCGCGACTTCGGCGTACAGGGCATCCTGCACTATCAGCCCACGTACCATTTCAAAGGCTTCAAGAAGTTCGGCGTCACGGGCGACTGCCCCAATGCCGAAGAGTTCTTCTATGCCAGCGAAATGAACCTGCCCATGCACCCGCGGCTGACCGAGCAGCAGCTTAAGGATACGGTGGCCGGCATCATCGGCACGGCCAGGAAACTTTCCAGGTAAACTTGGCGGCACAGGCTTTCAGCCTGTGAAAAAAAAGATGAACGACACAGGCAGGAATGCCTGTGCCACCTATAATAAGTACAGACTCATCCATTACTGAGATGTGCGAGCGCCGAAAGGTGCACGACATCAGTAATGGATGAGTCAGTTTTTTGTCACCCCCCCAAAAAAAACTGCTCTGGCTTTCTCCAGTTCAAACGAGCTGATTGTTGCATCTCCAGATCGCCCGCAAGAAATTACCCAGCTTAACCAATTTACCCAGGCCGCCGCGCAAACATGATGTGTGCGCTCCTTCGCTTCTTGCGCTCCTTGTAGTTAACTCTTTGCAAAATCAAGGCTTGACAAGAAGCGCAACTGCTTTCAATTGCGCTTCTTGTTGCGCTTCTTGACCTGGCATCCTTCCTGGCAGACTTCGGACGCGCGACGGTTGCCTGAAAGTTTTTTTAAAAGACCGGGGCGGTTGCCCAATAGGCGCTAGGATGAATATTGACCTGTCTGTTGCCGAGATCACGTTCTTAGGAGCGTGATGTGCCGGTAGTGGACAGGTCATTTTTGTGGCTACCAGTTTGGAGGAATAACCGGAAAAGAACTGAAAAAAATTGAAAAAATCAGGCGCACTCGTCACAGTGCGCTATCATGGACAATAGGATCCATCCATTGCTGGAAATTGTGTGTTTGAAAACCCACACAAAGCCGGCAATGGATGGGGCCGTTTTGGACCCCGCCTGGCAGAAGGCCAAAAGCACTACCGCATTTCACAAGCTCAGAAAGACTGAACTTGAGCCCCTGATGGACCCGCAGTTTCCCACGGAGTTGAGGTGCCTGTGGGATGATCAGTTCTTATATGTCCGCTTCCAGTGCACCTGCCCCGATGTCTGGGCGAGCAAAACACGGCGGGATGAGGATCTGTGGGAAGAGCCGGTATGCGAGGTCTTTCTGGACCCTGAGGGGGCGGGCAGGAGCTTTTTTGAGTTTCAACTGAACCCGTTGGGCACGATCTACGATTCCTTCGTCGCCGACAGCGCCCAAAGCGGCGATTGGCAGCGCTGGTCAAAGTGGAACTGCCGCGGACTTTTTACCTCCGTCCATGTGGATGGGAGGCTTAACGACCGAGAACATCGCGACACCGGCTGGACCGCTCAATTTGCCATTCCCTTCGATGCGCTGGCCGCAGAGGTGAAAGTCTGGCCACGGGCGGGCGCCGCCTGGCGGGCCAATTTCTGCCGCTACGATTATTCGCGCCAGCTCCCCCAGCCGGAGCTTTCCTGCGTAGCGCCCACCGTGGCGGTGTATGATGATCTTGCCCGCTTTTGCCTGCTTCGCTTCGCTCCCTGATGAATCGCAGTCAGGCCGCGACGACGGCGCTCGCAGGATGAAGCTCCACAACTTTCTGCGCCGCTTGGCGCCTGTCCAGACAAGCGGCGCCAAAGAGCATCAACGGCGCCATGGCCGGCGCTCTCAGCCGCGGATCGCCCATGGGCCCAGAGGCCGTGGCCAGGATGTACAGACCCGCCAAAAGCCCCAGGTAGGCGATTGCCGGCAAAGGCCTGCCCCGCAGGCGCTGGTATAGCGTGCGGGCCATTGTGGCATAAATGACCAGTAGCCAGATCATCGAAGTGGCGATCACGAGCCATGACGCGATCATTCCCGGCCGATCCTGGCGCACCTCCCGCAGTATTCCAAAACTGATGTGCGGCAGCCCCAGTGCGCCCAGAATCTCCTTATCCGGGCCCGCCCACACGTTGAGCATGTCCTTCGCCGAGATCCGCAGGAAGGCCCCGAAATGTTCGGCGATAGTCTTATTCACGGTGGCATGCAGGCGCGCATTTTCCTCCGAACTGAGCCGTCGATACAAGATCTCGTGCAGGCTAAGGCCCATTTGCGCACAGCCGGTCGCAGGCAACTTCGTCCTGAAGGCCCTCGGCGTTTTCCAGCGTGTGGCTGCCGAAATTGCGGACATAGTTGTAGCGAGTCACGGAGGAAAGGATGTAGTTGCCGCCGACGACCCCATTGCGCACGGCCCACATTCCCGTTACGGCCATGCCCACGAAGGCCACTGTGGCCCCCGCCAGGGCCAGTGAACGGCTGTGCCGCTTCAAGCCCGCCGCCAGCAGCCCAACCCCCAGCGCCAAGGGCAGGGCAATTCCCTGCGGCCGTAGCCACGCGGCCAGCCCCAGCAGCGCTCCCAGCAGCACCGCCAGCGACAGCGAGGGGCGATCCACCAGCCGCGCGGCCATGATCAACCCGGCAAAGACCATTACGGAAAACGGAAAATCGGTCAATATCTTGTTGGCCAGCCCTACCGCCTGCGGGTCGATAGCGGCAAACAGGCCCAGAAAAAGACCGCCGCGCGGACCTGCGATCGCGCCTGCCGGCAAGGTACAGCGCGGCGCACAGCGCTACGCCAAGCAGGTTCTGTATTGCGAGCACGGGCCAGAGCGCATTCCCCGTCAGCAACTGCACCCCGGCGAGCATCAGGGGGTACACCGGCGTGCGCAGGAGCTCGTATCGCCACACCGGCGGTTGATCGTCGTAGACGACCAAAGGCCTGCCAAAGCTATGGCCGGCAAGCAACTCGCTGCTTAAAGCGAGATAGGATTTGGAGTCATCCACAATATGCCGCGATGGCTCAGCGGAAGAAATACAATAGCATGGCATGCGAATCGCTGCCGCGCAGACCAGCACGATAGCCAGTCCCCCCGCCGTGCTTGTAGCAAAGTTGCTTATCCTTCCCTTACGGTGCAAGTTCGAAATGGCTTGTTTGCCATTTCTTGTGGTTTCCATGGCGCGTGATCCCCCTTTTTCCCCTGACCCTCTGTCGCGGCGCCTGCGGGCGCCGCACTCACGCTCGTCAAGAAATGATAGCGCCCTTGGAAACCTCCTCGCCGACAGCCGCTTGTTTTGGCTACAGCCGCGCCGCGCGGACTTGACAACCCAAGGCCCTTGGCGGACCATGTGAGATCATTGCAAATTGCCAATTGAAGAAGCCGGCAGATTGTGGTTGGCGTGAATTTGTTCGTTCGATCAATTTGCAATTTAAAACTGCCAAGACTGGAGAAAGACATGGCTAAAGTTAAATGGGGCGTCTGGGGTTCGTGCGGCATCGCCAAGAGAAGAACCATTCCTGAGGGCCTTAAAAAGGCCTCCAATGCCAAGCTCAAAGTCATTTTTGACGTGGCCGCCGATGCCAACCGCGCGCTGGCCGAGGAATTTAAAGTCCGCGCGGCGGCGAGCCCCGAGGAACTGCTCACCAAGGATGTGCAGGCGGTTTACATCGCCACGCCCGCCTTCCTGCACTATGAGCAGGTGATGGCCGCCATTAAAGCCGGCAAGCACGTTCTGTGCGAAAAGCCGCTGGGCATGGATAATCGCCAGGCCGAAGAAATGGTCGCCGCGGCGGCCAAGCAGGGCGTGCAACTGGGATGCGCCTTTATGATGCGCTTCCAGTCGCAACATCAGGCGGCATTGGAAATCATCCGCCAGGGCAAGCTGGGCAAGCCCGTGTACGGCCGCGCACAGTTGTCGTGCTGGTACCCGCCCATTGCGGGAAGCTGGCGGCAGATCCAGTCCCAGGGCGGCGGCGGCAGCCTGATGGATATGGGCGGCCACTGCATCGACCTGCTGGAAATGTTCTTCGGCGATGTGGTCAAGGTCTCCTGTTTCATCAATCACGCGGTACACAACTACCAGACGGAAGACGCCGCGACGGCCACGCTGTTTTTCGGCAATGGCGCTATGGCCACGGTCGATACCTTCTTCTGCATCCCCGATGTGGCCAGCAAGAATTCGCTGGAGCTGTACGGCTCCGGCGGCAGCATCCTGGCCACCGGCACGATCGGCCAGGGCAAGGCGGGCAAGATGACGGCCTACCTCTCCGATCCGAACGCCATCTATGATGCCCAGCAGGCACGCGCCGCCGCGGCGGGGATGGCCATCAAGCCCAAGCCGGTCAACATGTACCGCGCGGAGATCGAGGCCTTCAGCCAGGCTATCCTGGACGGCAAGCCGAGTCCCATCGACGCGGTCATCGGCCTGCGCAGCCAGAAGATATTGACGGCCTGCTATGAATCGGCGAAGAGCGGCCGCATTGTGGACGTTTTGTAGGCGGATAAGAAAAGGCAACCACAAAGACCACGAAGATCACGAAGGACACAAAGAGAACAAAAAAGATTGAAAAGAAAAGACCTTGGATGCCTTGAATAAGAGCTTTGGCCTCTTCTTCCTTTGTGCCCTTTGTGCTTCTTTGTGATTCTTTGTGGTTGGTTTTGTTTTTTTTAAACGGAGTAATTCAGAAATGGCCAAATCCGCAATCGCCATCGTCGCGCATCCCGACGACATCGATTTGATGATGGCAGGAACGCTGCTTCTCTTGAAGCAGGCGGGCTACGAAACCCATTACATGGATGTCTGCAACGGTTGCTGCGGCTCCATGACCATGGACCGGGAAACCACTAAGCGCGTGCGCGACGGCGAGGCCCGCGCGGCTGCGGCCACGCTGGGCGCCATGTTCCACGAGCCCATCGCCGACGACATGGATGTGTATTACACGCGCGAGCTGGTGGCGCGTATGGCGGCCGTGATTCGCCAGGCCGCCCCAGAGATCGTCCTGGTTCAGTCGCCCTTTGACTACATGGAAGATCACACCAACAGCATGCGCCTGGGGGTGACCGGCGCCTTCGCCCGCGGCATGCCCAACTTCCCGACCGATCCGCCAACAGCTATCGTGACCAACGACGTGGCTGTATACCACGCGCTGCCCTGGGGGCTGAAGGATCCGCTGCGGCAGGAAGTCGCACGCGCACTTTTACGTGAACATCGAGTCGGTCATCGAGACGAAACGCCAGTCGCTGGCCTGCCACAAGAGCCAGAAGCAGTGGCTGGATGACAGCCAGGGTTTCGACAGCTATCTGACGGCCATGGTGGACATGGCCGCCTACATCGGCAAAAAGTCCGGCAAGTTCAAGTACGCCGAGGGCTGGCAGCACCACTCGCACCTGGGCTTCGGACCGGAAGATTTTGATCCTTTGTGCCAAGCGTTAAGACCCTTCGTTGTCGAAGCTCGCGCTGCTAAGAAAACCTAAGCACTAAATCCGAAATCCTAAACAATCAGACAGAAATTCGAATGGGAACAAAAAACACGTAGATCTTCGTTTCGTGCTTCGGATTTTGGATTTGTTTAGGATTTCGTGCTTAGGATTTAGGGTTTTAAAGCTGAAAGACGCTTCATAAACAGAACAGGAGACCGAATAGATGGCACGCCCCTTAAGCAAGATCGCGCCGGACTGGTGGGACTACACGACGCTGGACAAAGACATTCTCCACGATGCAGCCAAGCTGACCGTGAAGGATATGGAACAGCTCAGCCGCGCGGGCTTTAAGGTCGTCATGTACGACACGCTGGAGGATTTCTACCTGGCCGAGGCGCTGGAATACATCGAGGCCTGGCGGCAATCCACCGCGGATAACCCCGTGGGCATCTGCGGCCCCATCGGCCCCACCGAGCAGCTCCCCCTCGTCGCGCGGCTGGTCAATGCCCTCGACCTCAAGCTCCAGACCGCCCACTTCTGGGGCATGGATGAGTGGTATATCGACGGCAAGGAGATGCCCGAATCGCACCCGCTCTCTTTTGCCCGCGCGGATCGCGAGATGTGCTTCAATCGCATCCGCAAAGAGCTGGTCATGCCCGATAAGAACCTGCACTTCCCCAAGGCCGATGCCACCCAGTATGTGAAAAGCTGGGAAGGCGTGCGCTGCGCCTGCATGCAGGGCGGACAAGGTGACATCAAGCACTGGGCCTTCAACGATCCTGCCAAGCGCCAAGGCAAGTACAAGGATAACCCGCCCACGCCGCAGGAATTCTTGGCACTCTCAACCCGCGTCGTGGATCTCCACCCCGTAACCGTGATGCAGAACGCCCGCACCTCCGGCGGCGGCCAATTGGATCTCGTGCCCACGCAGGCGATTTCCGTCGGGCCGCTACAAACCTGGAAGGCCGAGAAGGTGTCCATCTGGCAGGCCGGCACGCACGACAACCCCTTCGGCATGCGGCTGACCACGATGATGATCGGCAAGAAGCTTCCCGACAGCTCCTGCCCCATGTCGCTGCTGGCCCTGCACCCCAACGTGCAGTTCAACTTCTACAGGCCGGCCGTGGGCACGGTCGAGGTGGAAATGCACTGACCGGATTTGCGATTTTTTTGATTTGCGATTTGCGATTCCAAGCACGGGCCGCTGGCCCGTGCTTTTTTTATCGCCGCTCCTCAAGAATGCCCAGATTGCCAACATGTGACCGCACCCGCATGGCATCTTACCTAGATTACCCATCTTGCCCATGTTTCCAGACGGCTGTCACAAAGGCCGCCAATGGGGCGATGTCGGCGGCCTTTGAAGGAGTCCTTGAAAATAAAGGACTTAGAGAAAAATCAGCCCAAAGACCGCCAACGTTGCTGATTGGCGATTTTTCGAACAGTGGCTATCTTATCCAGATTGCCCAATTACCAAGTTTGCCAGGTTGAGCCGAGAGATATTGAAGATGCCAACCCTCAGTTTGGTAGGTCGGGAAGTAGCCAAAAAAATAGTAGCAGAATTCATTCGTAGGCATTGACTTGGGGTAAAAGAATAGCTAAGAGGATGGCATGAGTCGGGATTTCTACGATCTATGCTATGACCAATACAAACTGGAAATTGACCACGCAGACCAGATTTACCAGCGGGCCGGGGTGTTATTGATTGTCCTTCCGGTTCTTTGCGGCGCTGCCATAAGCGTTTCCAGAATAGATTTGCTCCCAAGGCTGTTCACGCGGGTCGACTTGTTTATTTACTACATTGCAGCAGGCGCGACATTTGCTTTTTTGCGCTGAGCGCCTATCGATTGATCCTTTGCATTTTTTGCCGAAAATATTCGACGATCGCTGGCATGAAAACCTGGCACGAGTGGAGAAACGAGTACAAGCAGCGCCTTAGTTTGAATGCCGGCATGCCGCCGCATGAAGCAGAAAAGACCATCGATGATGGAATGATTGAAAAGATTTGTCCTCTACTAGCAGAAGCTCAAGAAAATAATGCGGGAATTAATGAGGCCCGAAGGCAACATTTTTCGATGTCTGTAAAATCTGCTGCAGTTGCGCTTTTGGCTGTCGCCTCGCAAGCATTGTTTTACCTTATCTTGAGGTTGCAAGGAATCTAGTACTCCGTAACGGAGAGACTTCTGGGTAGCGGTTCTTTTTGCCGATGGGTTGATAGAACCCTTTTGATCGGCAAGGAGGCCGTCATGAAAAAGTACATCGTCGAATTGACAACCGAAGAGCGTTCCCAACTCCAGACACTGCTGGATAAAGGCAAGCCGCATCAACGCAGGCATGCTCAGATGTTGCTCAAGGCTGACCAAGGCCCCGAAGGTCCGGGGTGGAAAGACGCTCACATTGCCGAGGCTTTTGACTGTCATCCCACGACGGTTGAGAACTTGCGTCGTCGTCTGGTGGAGCAAGGGCTGGAGGCGGCCTTGGAGCACGGCAACCGTGGCAGCTATCGGGTACGCAAGCTCGACGGCAAGGCCGAAGCGCACTTGATTGCCCTGACTCGCATGGAGCCGCCGGAGGGGCGCAGCCGCTGGGGCGTGCGTCTGCTGGCTGACCAGATGGTGGCGCAAGGATACGTCGAGTCTTGCAGTCACATGGCGGTGCAGCGGACGCTTAAAAAAATGAGCTTAAGCCTCACCTGAGCAAGTACTGGTGTATTCCGCCCAAGCAAAACGGCGAATTTGTCGCGGCGATGGAAGACGTGCTGGAGGTATACCACCGGCCGTTCGACTCGTTGCGACCCCTGGTATGCTTGGATGAAGCCAGCAAGCAGTTGGTGGCCCAGACGCGCCCCTCGATTCCCGGTCGATCCGGCCGAATCAAGCGGGTTGATCCGGAATACCGCCGTTGCGGCACGGCCAGCGTGTTCCTGGTGTCCGAACCGCTGAAGGGCAAGCGGCACGTGCGTGTGCGTCAGCAGCGAACGCGAATCGACTTCGCCCACGTGATACGGGAACTGTGCGATGTGCTGTACGCCCAGGCCGAGAAGATCGTGCTGGTGATGGACCAACTCAACACGCACAACATCGCCAGCCTGTACGAGGCATTTGAACCGGCTGAGGCTCGGCGTTTGGCGGAGAAGCTGGAGATTCACCACACGCCCAAGCATGGCAGTTGGCTGAATATGGCCGAGATCGAGTTGAGCGTGTTGAGCCGCCAGTGCATGGATGACTACTTTGAAAGCCGCGAACAACTGGCGGCGAGCATCGCGCCGTGGGAACGTTCACGAAATGAAAAGAAGAAGGGCATCGACTGGCGATTCACCACCGCCGACGCCCGGATCAAACTGAAGAAACTATACCCGGTGATTTAGCTGTTACAGAGTACTAGGAATGTCTACAAATCAGACAGGATCTTCTCAACAAGGCGGCAATAAAGAGTCGGGTGGCAAGACGACCGCGCCTCCGCCAGCTCCAAAGAATACATCAAAAACCTTCAGCGCGGACGACTCAAAGAAGGCAAAAAAGAATGGCTAGCTCAACAAACAACCAAACCGGAAGAGGCACATCAAGTGGACAACCGACGGCCCCGCCGCCAGCACCGCCAAATACTACGACTACCAGGGGTGGCGGAGGAGGAACCGTCAAGAAGTGATAGGAGAAAACACATGACAAACCAGAATCAATCCAACAATAGAATAGCTCAGCCGAATCAGGCTAAAGTGGAGACTACCGTTAAGGCCCCTGCATCACCTCCACCCCTGAGTATGCAAACATCTCCTCCACCGGTTCCACAGAACAAAGCCTTGACCTTGAGTCACGGTTTGGCACCCGAGGCCCCTTCCAATGTCCATATAACAAATGCGCGTAACTTAGACATAAAGACCTCTAGGAACACAGGCAGCAAATAGAAAAAAAAGATTTTTTCGCCAAACAACGTACTGCGAAATCGTATTAGGTAAGCTTTCCTACCCCATAATCAGGATCTTCAGCCCCACCAGGAAGAGCACGATTGCCCCGATCCACTCGGCGCGGTGTTCCCAGCGGGCGCCCAGTCTGCCGGCAAAATGAATGCCCAGGCCGGACAGGCAGCCCGTGATGATGCCGATGGCCACCGCCGGCAGCCAGATCGAAATATGCTGCACGGCCAGCGTGAGGCCCACGACAAACGCATCCACGCTGGTGGCGATGGACAGGATAACCAGCGACCAGCCCCGCGTCGGGTCGGCCCCGCGGATCCCCGGTTCGCCCTTGCGGGATTCGATGATCATCTTGGCCGCCACCGCCGTGAGCAGGATAAAACCCACCCAGCGATCCCACCTAGAGAAATGGGCCGAAATGGGCCGGCCGATCCAGTACGCGATCACGGGCATGAGGAACTGGAAGAGCCCGAAGTGGAAGCCCGCGCGGAAGATATGGCGTCGGGTTACGTAGCCGACCTTAAGCCCCGCCGCAATCGACACCGCCAGGGCATCCATCGCCAAACCCGCGGCAATACCGATTATCGTAATCCAGCTCACGCGACGCTCCGCATAATCCCTCAATTTAACCTTCCCCGCCGCGCAGGTGAAACTGGTTTTCTGCGCACGCGGCGGATTGCGGTCCAGCCCAAAGTTTTTAGATCAGTCTCTGCCCCGGCAGCTTTGGCGACGGGTGAACAAGAGAAGGTGCACTTTCGCTTGTATTCGTCTGTGTATGGACTTGCGCCGCCGCTTTGAGCTCTGTTGTGTGTGTGCGGCAGCGCACCACTTGTCTTAAGCCCCTGTCGGTGTAATTGCTTGAATAGACATATGGAGGCAAGAACCGGAAGCAGCCTATTGACATTCGGAATTATTCCTAGCACAATCTAGCTATAGCCGCGTCGGCAACCCATAACCTATCCGGCGCGGCGGATCGAACCAAGCCAGTTGTCTGCATGGGACCGAACTTAACCGAGGAGCAAACAACGGCCAGTGTGCACCTGGCCTGAATAAGACGGCGATGGAGGGCCCACTTGACGACCCCCGGTGCCGCCCTCGCGGCAGCGCCGGGGGCGTCGGTTTTTCGTGCTTGTGAATTCTACCCCACCCCATCCTCGATAACTCTCATCACAAAAATCTGACGAGCGAGCTTACCTAAACCATGCGTTTTAAGACCGCCAAAGCCTCTTTAAGACCTCAAGCATGTCCAGTTGGCGGTCTTGGCGGTCTAGAATTGCACGACGTAATGCCTTCTCTATTCGCATGTTACAGTCTAGTGCGAAGAGTTCTTAGACCGCTAACTCGGATCCAAAATCGCCCAAAATGCCTTAATTTGGTAAAGATAGGCAATATAGAGAAGTTGCCAGAGAATTCTGGGTTCTCGTGGTAATAGGGCTCACGATGGTGTAACTCACATTTCAACCAACTTTTTCGGATGAGACCCCTATAATCTCCTCCCATTATGCAGATGAAAACCCAGACCGCCCTGGAAGGATTGGCCTCATCGATGCCGCTCTGCGTCGATCTGGATGGCACGATCATCGCCGAGGACTCGCTGGTGATCTCGTTGCGGCAGATCCTGCGTCGCAAGCCCTGGCATTTGCCTCTCCTGGCCGCGGCGGCGCTGAGAGGGCGGGCCTATTTCAAGAAGCGCGTGGCCGATTGCCTCGTACCCCAGCCACAAACCCTGCCCTACCGCGCGGCGGTGCTGGACTACCTTACCAGTCTGAAAACTGCCGGCCGGCGGCTCATACTGGCGACGGCGGCGGAGCAGCGCATCGCACACGCTGTGGCCGCGCACCTGGGAATTTTTGATGCAGTGCTTGCCTGCAACGGGGTAACTAATCTCAAAGGGTCGAATAAGCTCACCGCCATCCGGCGATTGCTGAATGATGCGCCCTTTGAGTACATGGGAGATAGCTCAAGCGATCTGCCCATATTGCTGGCGGCACACGGAGCATATCTGGTGAATCCCTCGCCCCATCTGCTCCAGGCGATACAGGCAAAGGGAAACCTGCGGGCTGTTTTTTAGTCCAACGCGCGCTCGTATCCCGTTTGCCTCGCCGCAGGGCCGATTCGAATTCGTCTACTGGGATGCCGTACGCTTTTCCAGGTCCAGCATGTGCGCTTCTTAGTATCCACGCCGCCGGGCGCGCTGAAGCCGCCCAGTCCCCCGCCCGCCGCCAGCACGCGGTGGCAGGGAACGATCAGCGGGATGGGGTTTTTCGCCAGCGCCTGAGCCGCCGCGCGGGCCTTGTTTTCACCTTCGCCGCTCATCATGGCCAGTTGCGTATAGGAGCGGGTCTGCCCGTAGGCGATCTGGCGGCAGGCGCCCAGGATTTTGCGGCCGAAGGGCCCAATGGATGACAGGTCGCAATTGACCGTCGAGAAGTCGATGTTCTTGCCGTTGAAATAGTCCTGGCACAACTGGGCCACATCGGCGAAGGCGGAATTATCCAGCCGGGCGCCGGGCGTCTCCCACTGGAGCAGGGCCTTCAGGTCATCGCTGGAGTAATGCGGCAGTTCGATTCGCACCAGACCCGCCGCGCCGCGGACCCCGCCCATCGGGCCCCAGGCCGTAGGCCAGGCGCCGAAGATCAGATCGCCGGCGACGCCGGTGGCCTCTGAGATTTTGTTCTTTTGAGTATTCATCTCCTCATGATAGCCGAACAGGCATTTAGCCTTTTAGCTTTTTAGTCATTTAGGAACGGCCGGAGAAGAGGCGAGATGAACGTGCGTGCGCGCCAGCGCCTAACAGACTAAATCGCTAAACGACTACCAGCCCGCCTAGCTGGCCACGCGCTCCCGCGGCGCACGGGCAAAACTCTTCATAATCTCCGCGATGCGCTCCAGTGTGGCGCAGGCCGCCGGGCGTCTCGGTCAAGCCCATCATCTGCATGCCGATGACAACACCCTGTTTATCTTCCTCACAATGCCGGAACTGGCAGTCCATCGCCAGCACCTCGCTGGAGCCTTCCAATTGAAGGTTTACCCCCATTACGGCGCCCGTCCGAAATTGCACGCGCTCGGGTGAAATTATGCGCGCTGAACCCGCCCGCGGAAAGATCCAGCACGTGGGCCAGATAAATCTCTTCATGGTCATCCAGGCCTCTTTCCATGGCCACAAGGCCGCCATCCCACATCCGGGCGCGCACGAACTGGCTGGCAGGCACCTTCACGCGTATAAAGGCCCTGCGCTGGAGGCGGAAAACTTCCTGGGGCCACTGAACAAACATCGCCTTGACACGTCCCTCATTGGCCAGTTCCAGGCCTCGAATGTCCGAGATGGTCGCGGAGAAGATGTACTTGCGATTATGCCACTTGAAGGCCACGCCTAGCTTCTGCGCCGTGGCGAACTGCGGCTTGGGCTGGCCCGCCTGCGCCTGCCCATACTCCAGCAGGAGCTGTTCCTGTTGCAGGCCCAGGAAACGGCTGCGATACGCCTGCCACGTTTCATCAAGACGGCATGTGAGCGCGGCCGGCGTAAGGCGCAATGCCGCCGGCTTAATGATCTCTTTGGCCTGCTGGGGAGTGACCGGTTCCTGCATAGGCATAATGACAATTCCTAAAAACGGCCCCGAATAACCGCAATAATCAACCCATTTCCTTGGCGGCAAATCGCGCCAGCCGATCGACCACTTCGCGGTGCTGGCCGGGCTCCACGTACTCCAGAAACTCCAGGCCCAGCCTCCACTGATCCGGCCCGGTCGGACTTGCATGACGAATGGCGGCGCGGAAGATAAGGCTTTCATTCTCCCCCGGCACCGTGAAACGAACCCAAAGCTGGCTCGACTCGGTCTGCTCCAGCAGTCCCGGCGCGTTCAGCAGAATGCCGATGCCACCCGAAGACAAATCAATCACTTCCCCTTGAAGGGCCTCGCACTGGGCCTGTCCGTCGCGGCCGTCCTCGTTGACGACCCAGCAGGTCACCTGCGAGGGCTGCTTGGAGGAAATGGACACGCGATAATAGCGCCTGCGCTGAACCACCTGCGGCTCCGTTTTCACGGACAGCAGCAGGTAATTCTCCTTATCGCCCCGGGCCTGATCGCCCTCCTTCTGCGCGTCCACCGTGGCGGAGAACCTCAATACCTCCTGACCCAGCTTGCACGAGCAGATGATTTCCTGCCCCTTGGCCAGCGAAATCGGCTTTCCCGCCACCCTGGGCAGGCCCGCCAGCAACTGGCCATCGTGCCAGGTGAGCATGCGCGAGGAAAACTCGCGGCCATCGGGGGCGGCGCAATAGCAATCCATGTGAAGGTTGCGAAACGCCGCCTCCACCAGCTTACTGAACGACCCTGGCATGAAGTTTTGCATGACAGACCGCTCCTGCGCAGGACATGAACGCCCTGCCTCATGCTCATCGGCAGGGAGCAAAGGTCACTTAAGCACCTACGGGGACATGGGCAGTTTTACGTCCGGCCGCTGGCGAAAAGAAAAACTTAGCAGTGATGCAAAGGATACAGGTAATAAACACAAAAGTCGTTGGCTCTTAGTCTTATCCCTTGCATCCCCTGCATCCCTGCTATTCTTTCCTGGCCTTTTGATAGGAATTGAGTGCTCCGTCCCCGAAACTGGAAAACTGGAACGTGCGGGTTTAGCGTTTGTGCGGACTGTGCCGCTTATGCGGGCCAGGGCGAGCAGAAAATCTCAAAAATGCGCCATTTATCAGTCCAGCTTCAGAGGGCGGTTTTGCAATTTTCCGCGGCGGTCGGCTCGGGCGAACCTGTGGTTGCCGCCATCTCCCGGGCCTGCGCGGCGGCCATTTCCGCCTGGATCTGCTCGGCGGGTGGAATCTTCGGTCCCGTAATGGCCACCAGCACCCCAGGCAGCGCCGAGAACATGGGGATCAGCCTGGCTAAGAGCGCCAGGGCCAGAATCTCGCTCTGGCCGGCGAAGGCGACGAACGAAGTGATGTAAACCGTCTCCGCCAAACCTACGCCGCCCGGAACGATAGGTATGGCGGCGATGATGTAGATCAGCGGGATGTAGATCAGGTACTGATAAAAAGGAATGCCCATGTGCAGGCTGGCGCCCATGAAGATAATGCTCACGATGAACATGAGCTGGAGAATCACGGTCTGCTCCGAGGCCTTGACCACCGCGCCGATGTGGTGGCGGAATAATTGCAGCGACTGGCCGACTCGGGAAATCTGGCCGCGCAGCGGCAGGCGATCATAGATGGCGCTGATGTGCAGCAGGCGCCGCAGCCGGCCGCTCAGGCCAACCGCGCCGCAAACCAGCAAGCCGCCAAGAAAGATTCCGATCCACAATGCGGTCGAATGAAGATCCTTAAGGTTGACCGCATCAAAACATCTCCCAACGCCGAGGGCCTTGCATGAAAAAACGATCAGCAGCATGACCGCCGACAGCAGCGTCAGGCCGAAAAAGCCGACTACGCGGTCGATAAATACCGTCACCAGGCATTCGGTCTTATGCTCGGTGTGGCGCGAGGCGTAATACGCCTTCACCAGGTCGCCGCCGGTCGTGCCCAGGATGATGTAATTAAAGAAGCTCCCCAGCCACGTCAGACGAACGGTCTCCCAGTAGGAAATCTTTATCCCCTGGACAACCAGCAAGCGCCACCAGCGGTACGCCATGCCAAAAAGTTGCAGGGGCGTGATGATTACCGCCACGGCCAGCAGCCAGTAATTCATGTGGCTGATCGCCCAATGGAATCCGCGGCGGCGATAGTTGTCAGGAGAAAAGGACGCTTTAGGATCGATGGATTTCAGTTCGCCCGCCGGTTGAATCTTCTGCGAACCATTGCTCAGCGTGAGCTTGAGCTGGTCCGGCCCCCCCGCCTGCACATCCAGCACCGGGACATTCGCGCGGCCATCCGCGCTCTGGACAAAATCATTCCAACTGACGCGCTGGAGCACCCAGTACAGCAAGGCGATGCTGATGGCAATTTTGACCGAGATTATGAGGCCCTTGCGGACTTTTTTGCTCATCAGCGCAGTTTCTCCAATTCAAGACAGTTAAGGGATTATATCTGTTCGACCATCCTCAACAATTCATTTACTGCCGTCGGCAGAACTTGGTTCGGGCTCGAAAAGGACTCCCAGCCAAGGCGCAGGAAACTTCTGAGCTTTATTAAAAGGGCATCTACCAGAGGTGCCGGGCTTGCCCTGCGAAGCTTTAGCGAAGCGGGGTGAGGGTGAACCACTCTCCCCTGGGAGAGGGCTTGTCCTGCGAAGCTTCAGCGGAGCGGGATGCCCCGAAGGGGCGGGCTTGCCCTGCGACTTGTCACGGCGTAGCGGTAGCGAAGCCGGAAGCTTTAGCGAAGCAGGGCCTGCCCTGCGTAGCCTTCGGCGAAGCAGGGTGAGGGTGTGCAGCCACGTTTCTTCTTGCCGTGGAGTACGAGGCGGGAAAGACTCTCGCCTATCTGAGACGCTCCCGCACCCCGCACCCTGTAACCTGTGCCCTGTAACCTGTGCCCTGCTTTTGTCCTAAGTGCCATTTTTGCAGCGCTCAGTGCCCTCTCGAAAATCGCTCTGGAGGCCCCAAAAACCTGTTAAGCTGGGTAAACTGTGACGTCTGTAAGGGGGCAGTGTAACACTTAAGCAGATTTTTTTATTTTTATGAATACCGACCCCCACTTTCGCGTCCGTATATAAGGGAGAGACACTTTTTTTCGCGGAACCACTTACAGCAATTCTCGGCTATCAATTTGCGGGCATCTTGTGGAGCCGACCAAGAGCTGGGTGCCGTGGCTGCAACCCCTCTCCCTTGAAGGGAGAGGGTGGCCGAAGGCCGGGTGAGGGTGCAGCCACCTCTTCAACTCGCAGAGGCGCAATAAGGAAACCCAGGCCCTGGCTGCGGCGTTTGCAGCCCCATCATTCTGAAAATGCACAGCCGAGGGCCCTTCTTCGCTCCGCTTCGCCGTGACAAGCTGGCTATGCCACATCTCGATCCGTAGCCCTTTTCTTGAGGTCCCCTAGGGACCGTTAGTGCGCAGCCCAGCACTTTCAGAGGATTTTGCAAAATTGATGTAACCTATTGCGCAATAAGAAGTTCGCCTCCACAATGTCTCCCACTCATTACAGAAGGAGACTGGCCATGGAAGGCGAACTCTGGAAGCGAGTGTACGAACTGCTTGTGATTTCGGGCAAGAAGTATTCCCAAGCGAAGGTGCAGTATTCAACACGGCGCATTGTGGCGGTTTATCTCTGGGCCGTGCTGCATGATCGGCCGACCTGCTGGGCGTGTGATGAACGCAATTGGCCTGAGCCGAGCCTGGGCGATCTGCCCAGTCCTTCGTGCATGTCGCGGCGCTTGCGAACGGCACCGGTGCAAGCGTTGCTCGTGGACCTGGAAGAACACTATCGTCAGCACTTCGGTCAGAGCCTTTGGCGCTGCATCGACGCCATGCCCTTGGTGATCGGCAGTGCCTCGCATGACCGCCAGGCCGGCTTCGGCCGCGCGGCCACAGGGAAGGCCAAAGGCTATAAGTTTTATGCCATTTGCACTCCCGGCGGCGTCGCTGTCGCCTGGCGCGTGGGGCCCATGCACTGCAACGAACAACGCATGGCGCAGCGGCTGCTCCGCGACGTTAACGGAGAGGGTTATTTGCTCGGCGATGGGGAGTATGACAACAACAAACTCTTTGACCATGCTGGGGCCAAAGGAATTCAGCTGGTGGTTCCCAAAAGGAAAGGCGCTCGTTTGGGACATCGCCGACAAAGCCCGTATCGTCTGCGGTCGATTGACCTGTGCAGCCGGCCTTTTGGATACGGCTTACTTAAACAGTGCGCCAGCATTGACCGATTCTTTGGCGCCTGGAATAGCAGCGGTTGCGGGATTAAGCATCTGCCGCCCTGGGTACGGACACACTTTCGTGTTCGTCTTTGGGTGCAGGCAAAACTGATCTTTCATTATGTCCGCAGCGAAAGACAAACACTTATAGCCTAGATGCAATAACCTTTTTCAGTGCTGGGTAAGGCGACCCCGCTCCCATGGAGTGCCGTAGGCACGGCACAAAACCCTCGGGAGGCAGGCTGCCTATCGAATTATGTGCCGTGCCTACGGCACTCCCCATTCATCCCGCGGCGGACCCCGCCTTGAAAGGCTTGTCCTTACCCACATTTTCCCAGTGTGGTTTTGCCGATGGCAATGTCAGGCGCGATTAAGGAGAATCGCTGATGGCAACCACACTTATGTCCGTCTCGGAGTGGGCGGCGGTGGAGTTTGATGGCGCCCAGTTGGGCGATCGCAGACGCCAGTCTCGATTGATTCGTACGGCAGCCAGCATGGCCTCAGATCCTCACGGCACCTTGCCAGAATCCTTCACGCGCTGGGCGCAGGCCAAGGCCGCGTACCGGTTGCTGGAGCAGCCGGACGTCACCTATGACGGCGTCATCGCCCCGCATTTGGAGCGTGTGCGCGCCAGTTGCCGTCAGGCGGGCGAGTATCTGCTGGTCGAGGACACCACGACTCTGGATTTCACTGCGCACGTGGCCGCGCAGGATCTGGGGCGCATCGGCGATGATGGCGGCCGCGGCTTATTTGTGCACTCCACTTTGGCCTTGGTCATCGAGCGTTGGAACGAGGAACACGAGCCGCAGGTGATTGTCGAGGGGCTGTTCGATCAGCGCTGGTGGGCCCGGACCAAGCCCGCCCTTGGCGTCAAAAATAAAAAACGCGGCCGCTGGAATCGGCCGCGGGAGTCGCAGCGCTGGGCGGCGGTGGTGGAACAAGTGGACGCTCCGCCGCCGGAGGTGCGCTGGACCTTTGTGGCCGACCGCGAATCCGACATTTATGAGACATTCGAGCGCTGCCAGGATAATCACTGGCACTTTATCCTGCGCGCGAACCAGGCGCGGGCCCTGGCCGATGAGGCCGGCTCGGTATTCACGGCCGTGGCCGAAAGTGCGGAATTGGGCAGGTTTTTCATAGATTTACGCGCCCGGCCAGGGCAGGCGGCGCGGCGGGCGCAGCTGTCCGTGCGCGCCTGCGCGATCAGCTTGCGTGGCCCGTATCGCCCCGGCGGCTGGCGGCCGCCGCGCACTGTCAACGTGGTGGAGGCGTGCGAAATAAACCCGCCGGAGGGACTGCAGCCGATTCACTGGGTGCTGCTGACGGATTGGCCGGTCGAGACTTTCGAGCAGGCCATGCGCGTGATCAAGGCGTACACGCGGCGCTGGCTGATCGAAGAGTATCACAAGGCGCTCAAGACCGGCACGGGTATTGAACACAGTCAACTGACCACGGCGCAGCGGATCACCTCCCTGCTGGGCATTCTGGCGGTGGTGGCGGTGCGGCTGCTGAATATGAAACTGCTGGCCGGGACCTGCGCGGCTGAGCCGGTGAGCGCAGAGGCGATCGGCCCAGAGGCGTTGGCGATCCTGGAGGCCGAGTACGGCCGGCCCGCCGGGGGCTGGACGAACGCTACGGCGCTGATCGCCGTGGCCCGCTTTGGCGGATTCCCGGGCCGCAAAGGCGATGGCAATCCGGGCTGGCAGACCATCTGGCGTGGTTTACGCAAACTGATCTGGACCGCCCATGGTTATGACATGGCCAACAAAGAAAAATGTGGGTAAGGACAAGCCTTGAAAGGCGGGGCTGCATTCTGTCGTGCCTACGGCACTATAAATATTGCCCGCCTGCCGGGTGCCGTGGCTGGATTCTTTTCCGAGGGTGTCCGATAATTCCCGCCTCTTCCTTGAAAATAGCCACGGGCGCAAGCCCGTGGAAAGAAAGCAGTTAGCGTTGGAGCCCCAGCAGGGGTCAGGTGCATAGATTTCCTTGAAAATAGCCACGGGCGCGCGCCCGTGGTGGTTTGTCGCGCCGGATGAAGAGCCCCGGCGGGGCGACTGAAACGAGTGCAGTCAATCGCCCCGAAGGGCCTTTGGCCCTGGGGAAAACCGCCGCGCGGCGGGCAAAACATTCGCAATTGCGAATTTGCGCGGCTGTCATTTTCAAAAAATCTTTAAAACCGGTTTTGCGGACCCCCTCCGCCGCGTACGTACTTAATGGGGGGAGATTCTTTGCCTGATTCGTTCTTACCCAGATTGCCTAGCTTGCCCAAACCGCCGCGAGGGACTGTACTAACACTACAACGCCATCTGGGCTCAAGAAAGCTCAGGCGGCCAGACGATAGTTCCTTTCGGGAGCGCTTTTCCCGAAAGGAGATACGGCATGGATGCCAAGCAATTGCGAGAGCTCAAGCCGATGTTGGAACAGTACCTGGGACAATTTGACGACTGTTTCAGCCGCAGCGAGCCCTGTGGCAACCTGCGGGTTTACGTCAACGGTCAATTGTCGGATCTGCCGCGCAAGAGCATCGAGCCGATGGCGGACCGGGCCGACGTTCCGCCGCGGACGCTTCAGCAGTTCCTGTCGCTGGCAGACTGGGATGATGCGCGCATGGCCCACGGTTGATGCAGATCGTGGGCGATCAACACAGCCACCCCCTGTCGATTGGCGTGTTGGATGAGACGGCCCATCCCAAGAAGGGCGACAAGACCGCCGGCGTGCAGCGTCAATATTGCGGCGCCACGGGCAAGGTGGATAACTGCGTGGTTACGGTGCATATCAGCTATGTGGCGGGCGCCTTTCACACCCTGCTTCCGGGGGAGATGTTCTTGCCGCAGGAATGGTCCGATGATCGTGCTCGGTGCCGGGGGGCGGGCATCCCGGACACAATGCAGCATCGCCCCAAGTGGCAGATCGCCCTGGAACTGCGTGCCGCCGCCGTGGCCAACGGGATTCGGTTTGAATGGATGACGGGGGATGAAGGTTATGGCGAAGTGCCGGACTTTCATCGCGCCCTGGACGAGTGCGGCCAGCGCTACGTCCTGGAAGTGCCGTCGATTTTCTACGGCTGGCTGCGCGAACCGGAGGTTCTTCAAAAACAGCATCGTGCGGCCACGCGGCGCGGCCGGCCGAGGCATTATCCCCGTCTGAAGGTCAAGACCCTGCCCTGCATCCAGGTTCGCCACATGCTGCGCTACGGGGCAGCTTTTCGCAAACAAGCGTGGCGGAAGTTCCATGTCAAGGACAGCACGGTGGGACCGGAGGTTTGGCAGGTCAAGGCGGCGCGGCTGTATTTGAAACGGGATGGTCTGCCGACGCGGGCGCATTGGTTGATTGTGGCCCGCAACATTTTGGCGCCGCAGGAGGTGAAATACTTCGTCTCCAACGCGCCGGGTGGCACGCCGCTGGAGGTGATGTTGCACGTGGCCTTCACGCGGTACAGGGTCGAGCAATGCTTCGAGGTGGAAAAGTCCGAGTTGGGGCTGGACCATTTTGAGGTTCGCCGGTATCGCTCCTTGAAGCGTCATCTGCTGCTGACGGCCGTCAGCCACCTGTTCCTGGCCACGGTTCAGGAACAGTGGCGGGGGGAAAAATCCGCAGCTGACCGTATGCCAGATTCGCCAGGCGGCCGCGGCGCTGGTGCGTTCCCTGTGGCTGACGGGACAGGTTCGTCAAAGCTTCCTGGCCAGGGAGGCGGAGATTATTACTCAAACGCAGGCACGAAACGAGAAAGCGCGACGCTGCCACGTGAAAACACGCAAGCGACGGTTGCGTAGCCTTGGCATTCGAATATCGTCAATACGTTGCTGCATAATGGATCAGGTGGCGTTGTAGTGCTAATAGAGGCCCAAAAAAATCTTTAAAAAACAGCTTTTTTGATGATAGTAAAGTCCCGTTTTTTGGAACTGTACTAATAGAGGGAGAGTTGGGGGACGGAGCACTATTCCAAATTATGCCGCGAAGGACAAGCCCGTGACACTGCCGTGAATTAAGTGCTCCGTCCCCGAAACTCATCAACAACAACCGCACTCGAACAGGCGTCAGCGATCCGGCCGTCATCACGCGACCAGCGCTGGAAGGCCCTCGGGTGTGCTCAAATCCCGCGAGGGGTTTAATACATCGTGTGGGAGAAATTCTCGTTCGCCCTGCGAACGAAAGAACCACAACCTGACTCCCAACCAGTACGCATCATAAGCATGGGGTTTAGCAGTGAAGAAGGAGACTCATTTGAAAGTCGGTGATCCTGTTCGTGAAAACGTCTTAACACCAAGCTCACCAAGGCCACAAAGAGCGCCAAGTAAAAAAAGAGAAGAAAAGCTTTTAATTTCTTCTTGGTGTTCTTGGTGCACTTGGTGCTCTTGGTGATTCCCGTGCCATAGGCCAATTTGGCTCTTTAATCGCAAATCAAAAATCGAAAATTCCCTCGTGCGCCGGCCCCAAGCCGGGATTGAGAAAAACCGTGAGCGCTTCACCATTCTGGCCGGAACGACTGGCAGCCCAAAAAGCCAGGCCAGCCCGCCAGTACACGGCCTGAAGAACTCCGGCCGGCGTTTGACTAGAGCGCGGCTGTGCAGAACCGCCGCTATAACCCCTAAACCCCATGCGTCCTTACGGAGGAATTGCGGATTGCAGATTTCGGATTGTGAATTGAACGGCCGGAACTCCAGGAGGAATGCTTCATAAAACCTCCGTTTGTTCCGGCTGTTTCCCCCAATCCGCAATCCGCAATTCGAAATCCGCAATTCCACAGTCGTCGCTCGCGGCCGCGCGAGCCTGGCCGCAACTGTGTGCGGCCAGAAACGATTCTTGACAAGTGAATAGCGACCTGGGCTGGAAAGGTGCGAACTGCAAATGGAACGCCCTCACGGCCCGAAAAGAATATCGAATATCGAACACCGAATATCGAATAGCGAAGTGAAGACCCGCTGGCGAAGCGGTCGCAATATTGCGATCAAACCGCCGCGCAGTTCTGACTTCTGACTTCGATATTCCTTGTTCGATATTCGATATTCGCCGTTTCTTCAGTCTCCAGTCTCCGGCCTAGCTCTCCGTCTCTCCCTCCGTGGCCGTATCGCCCGGCGGATCATCCGCTGGAACTTCCAGCCGCTCCCCGGCGATCTTCCAGGCGTCCACGTACGGCGTGGGCGGGTGCTTAAGCTGGAGCGAGCGCATGCGGTGCGTGAAGTACCGGATGACCAGCACCGCCGTGCAGAAGACGGAGAAGACCAGCAGCAACCCCACGATCACCGCCATGGTCACCAGGAACTTGCGAAACGGGTCCGTCAGGAACAATCCCTGGTGGAAGTGGCGGGAACTGGTTTGCAGCGTCCGAATTGTGATCAGCAGGAAGCCCATAGTCGACACCAGTCCCATCAGCGCCACTGCCAGCAGCGCGAAAGTGGTGGCCCGCCAGAACTCGTTGGCCTGGTTTTTGTTCACCAGATGCCCTTGCGTGGGTTATAGGGGTCGCTCTGTGCCAACTCCTTGAGCAGGTCCTTGCCCTTTTCGCTGACCGGTTTGGGCACGATGATCTTCACGACCGCATATTCATCGCCGCGCCCCGAGCTGGTGCGCACGCCTTTGCCTTTTAAGCGCAGCTTGACGCCGCAACTGGCGCCTGCCGGCACGGTTAAAATCGTCGGCCCATCCAGCGTGGGAACTTCCACCTTGGCCCCCAGCGCCGCCTCGGTGACGGTGACAGGCAGGTCCACGTAAATATCGGCGCCCTCGCGGCGGTAGTAGGGATGTTCCCGCACACGAGCCACTATATATAAGTCGCCAGGAGGCCCGTTGTTTACACCCGGTTGCCCTTTGCCGCGCAGGCGGATGCGGGAGCCATCCTCCACGCCCGCAGGGATTTTTACCTCGATGCGTTCCGTGCCGCGGCCATTCGGCTTAGGCGAGCTCGATGGTCGTGGTGACGCCGTTGACGGCCTGGAGAAAATCCAATGTCATCTCGTATTCGACATCCTGGCCCCTGCGCGGCTGTCTGACTCCCCTTCGCCCCCCGCCCATGCCCATCGAACCCAGCAGTTCTTCAAGGTCGATGGTCGAAGCCCCGCCGCCGCCACCGCCGAAGAACTCCTCAAAACCTTCCGCGCCTGGCCCGCCCGTCGACCAGCGCACACGCTGACCGCCGCCGGGCGCACGGCCCCGGGCGAGGGGCCCGATCGCAGGCCTTCATGGCCGAGGTAATCGTACTTGGAACGCTTGTCCTTGTCGGACAGCACCTCGTACGCCTCGTGTACCTCGGCGAAACGCTCGGCGGCATCGGCGGCCTTGTTCACGTCGGGATGGTACTTGCGTGCCAACCGACGGTAAGCCTTCTTGATGTCCTCGGTGCTGGCCGAGCGCACCACTCCCAGAATTTCGTAATAATCCCTTTTGGCCATAGGGCCACTCCGTCAGAATTGCGAATTATAACCTGATGGAGGACAATCAAACAGGCTTGCGCAGGTGTGGAAAAAATCGCGCAAAGTGCGGCCGTACCTGAAAATGCGAAAAATCAGGGCGGCCAAAGCTTATTTTGCGATGACGCTGGAGATGCTGAAAATGGGCAGCAGCAAGGCCATGGCGATGCCGCCGACCAGCACGCCCATGATGATGATCATGGCCGGCTCCATCATGGCGGTGAGGGTTTTTACGCCGATTCTCAGGTCCGATTCGCAGAAATCGCAGATGCGATTCATCACGTCGGACAGCCGTCCGCTCTTGTCGCCGCAGGCGATCATCTGCGAGATCGATTGCGGAATGAGCGTGGTTGCAAACAGCTCGTCGCTCAGCGTGCGGCCCTCGGAAAGATGGTCGGCCATGGTCATCCACATGTTGCGATACAGCAGGTTGCCGGCCACCGCGGCCGTGATGCGAATGGCGTTGAGCATCTCCACGCCGCTGGAGAGCATCGTGGCCAGCGTGCGCAGCGATCGCGAGATGTACACCTTCTGGTACAGACCCCCCAGGATCGGCACATTCAGTCTGGCCCGGTTAGCCCAGTATTTGCCGGTGGGGGTTTTCAGGCCGTACCAGCCGGCCACCGCCAGACCGCAAAGCCCCCCCACGATTAAGTACCAGTCATGGCGAGCGACGTGCCCCACCCCCAGCAAGATGCGCGTGGGCAGGGGCAAAATCGCCTGCTTGCCCGCATAAATCCCCTCAAAGCGCGGCAGCACGAAAATCATCATCATGGTGACGATGAGAATGCTGAAGCTCAGTATGCACACCGGATAGGCCATGGCTCCGCGAATCTGCTTGCGAATCTCGCGCTGGCTGGAGAGATACTCGGCCAGCCGGCCCAGCATGGAACCCATAGTGCCGGATGCCTCCGACGCGGCCACCATGCTTATATACAGCTCGCCGAAGATTTTTTCGTGGCGCTTCAAGGCCGTGGACAGGTCCGAACCGGCCTGCACCTCATCGGCAATATCCTTGACCAGCGCGGCTACGCCGGTGTGGCGGGTCTGCTGGCCGATGCCTTCCAGCGCCTCACTTAACGGCACCCCGGTTTCCAGCATGACGGAAAGCTGATTGGTAAACAGCAGGATATCATCCGCCTTCACCCGCTTCTTTTGCATCCGGGCCGCCGGCTGCGCCTGGGCGGCCGCGCCGCCGTTTTGCAGGTCGATAATGATCTTGCCTTCGGCGCGCAGCATGCGTCCGGCTTCCTGAAGGCTGGGCGCATCCAGCACGCCCGTGGCCGCCTGGCCCGATGATTCCCGCACGCGATATGTGAATGAAGGCATTATTCAATCTCCTGGAGCTACACGGCCGTGGCGCGGAAGACCTCTTCGATGGTCGTGATGCCGGCCTTGACCTTGGAAAGCCCATCCTCGCGCAGCGACACCATGCCCGCCTGGCGGGCCATTTCCGCCAGCTCGGCAATATTGGGCGCGGCGGTGATTTTTTCACGCAGCTCGTCGCTGGGCACGATCAGTTCGTGAATGCCGATACGGCCGGAAAAACCGGTGTTGCGGCACTTGGTGCAGCCCTTGCCCTTGAAGAACTGCTCCACCTGGCCGCAGGTCTTCTCGACCGCGTGGCGGATGCTCGCCGCCGGCTCATACGCCTCGCGGCAATGCGGACAGATCTTTCGCACCAGCCGCTGGGCCAGCGCCGCCGTGAGCGAGGCCGCCACCAGATACGGCTCCACGCCCAGGTTGATCAAACGCGTGATGGCGCCGGGCGCATCGTTGGTGTGCAGGGTGGAAAAGACGCGGTGGCCGGTGAGGGCCGCCTGCACGGCGATGGTGGCTGTCTCCTGGTCGCGAATTTCGCCGACCATGATCACGTCGGGGTCCTGCCGCAGCAGGCTGCGCAGGGCCGTGGCGAAGGTAAAGCCGATCTTCTCGGAAACCTGGAACTGATTGATGCCCCCCAGGTTGTACTCGATGGGGTCTTCCACCGTGCAGATGTTGTGCTCGTCGTGGGCGATTTCCGAAAGCACCGCGTACAGCGTGGTGGACTTGCCCGACCCGGTGGGACCGGTCACCAGCACGATGCCGTTGGGGCACTCGATGGCGGCCTGAAAAGCCTTGAGCGTGTCGAAGGAGAATCCCAGCCGTTCCAGGTTCACCAGGATGTTGCGGTTGTCGATGATGCGCAGCACCACTTTTTCGCCGTTTTTGGCGGCCATGGTGCTGATGCGCAGGTCGATGGGCCTTCCATCCATCAAAACGTGGATGCCGCCATCCTGCGGCAAGCGCCGTTCGGAAATATCCATGCGGGCCATGATCTTGATGCGCGAGACGATGGCCGGGTGCATCTTCTGCGGCAGGCGCATCTTTTCATACAGCCGGCCATCCACGCGGAAGCGGATGCGCACCGAACCCTCATCCGGCTCGATGTGAATATCGCTGGCATTTTCGCGCACGGCCGCGGCGATCTGGTAATTCACCAGCTTGATGATCGGCGAGTGGCCGGCCGCCGCTTCCAGGTCGGAGATATCCTCGACCATCTCCTCCACGAGATTGATGCCCTCGGCGGAGACGTCGTCCAGGATGTCGTCGATGACGAACACATTGGCGCTGGGCATGTGCGTTTCCAGCGTCATGCGGATGTCGCGGACAGTGGCGCACACGGGCTGAACGGCGCAGCCGGTAATGCGGGCCACTTCATCGGCCAGAAAGACGTTGGAAGGTTCGTTTACGGCCAGCGTCAAGACGCCGCGTATTTTAAATAGCGGCAGGACCTGGTGCTTGTCCACGAACTCCCGCGGCAGCAGTTGGATGACCTTGGGATCGGCCACCTTGGGGCTGACGCGCACGAAGGGCAGGCCATAGCCGCGCGCCACGCAGGCCATGATCTGTTCTTCCGTGCAGATGCCGCTCTGAATGAGCACCTCGCCCAGGAGCAGCTTATGGCCGTTTTCAGACTGGCGGGCCAGGGCCGTCTGGAGCTGTTCGGGGGTGATTTCGCCTTGGGAAACCAGGAGCTGGCCCAGTTGGAGTTTTTCCGCCTTGCGCGTGGCTACCATCTAGGCCCCCTTTACCGCTTCCAGACAATCGCCCACGGTGTCGAAGGCGGCATCCAGACGAGTGATTTCAAAGATCTTTGACAGATTGTCCCTCACCCCTGCCAGCGTGAGCTGACCGGAGATGGAGGCGAACTTATCGCGGATATCCAGCAGCGCTTCTAAAGCGAGGGAATCCATGAAAGGCACATCGGTGAGGTCCAGGACCACATCGGTGATCTTCTCGGCCAGCCGCGCTTCGACTTCTTTCCTGAGCTGGTCGATGGTGTCCTCGCTGATTTCCCCCTTGCAGCGGAGCACCGCCGCGTGGCCGTATTGTTCTGTCTTAATTTCCATAGTTCTGCCCGCCTATTCGTCTAACTTTCTCGAATCCAATTTTTGATTTTTGATTTTTGATTTGCGCTTGAACTGCCGGGAACAGCCGGCGGTTCCTCTCGCTCCGAAATCGCAAATCGCAAATCGCAAATTCCTAGGCCGCTCCCTGGCGGATCATTCCGCTGATGGCCGAGATCATGGGCTTGGCCTGGCGCAGTTCGGCCATGAACGAGTTCAGATCCAGCGTCAGCAGCAGGTCCACAAGTTTGGAATCAAACTGCGTACCCGCGCAGCGCATGATCTCTCCCACTACGTACTGGATAGGCAGGGCCTCGCGATACGTGCGGCTGGAGGTCATGGCGTCGAAGCAGTCGGCCAGCCCCACGATGCGGCCTTCAATCGGAATCTGTTCCCTGGTGAGCCCCTGGGGATAGCCTCGGCCATCCATCCGCTCGTGATGGTGCAGCACCCCCGCGATGGCGGGTTTCATCTGGCGGATATTGGCCAGGATGTTGGCGCCGATCACCGGGTGGCGCTTCATTACCTCAAACTCGGCATCGGAAAGCTTGCCGGGCTTGCACAGCACGCTCTCGGGCACGCCGATCTTGCCGATATCGTGCAGCAGGCCGGACAGGTACACGTTTTCAACCGCCGCCGAATCGAAGCTGCACAGCTCGGCCAGCCGGCGCGAGATCAGCGCCACGCGCTGGGAGTGACCGCAGGTGTACTGATCCTTGGCGTCAATGGAGGCCGTCAGCACGTGCAAGACGCCCATCAACAGGTCTTGCATTTCGTCGTACAGGCGGTTGTTGATCAAAAAGATGGCGACCTGGCCGGCGACGGAATGGATCAGTTTCAGATCTGCGCTGTCGAATTGCTCATCGATCTTGTTTATGGCCAGAAGCTGGCCCATGACCATTTCGCCGGCATCCAAGGGCACGGCGATCAGGTTGGCCACCGCCGGAAACGCGCGGCGGAGGGCCGGCGAGGGGTCCGCCACCAACAGGCTGCGATCACCCGATATTTCCAGGTGATCCTGCATGCTGGTCAGTTCCGTGGCCGAGGGGCTGCTTGGCTCGGCGCTGCGGCCTTTGGAAGAAATCTCGAATTCCGTGCCGCTGGAGTCTGTCTGACCATCGGCTGAATCCTCGCTCGCCGCCTGGCCGGAAGTTTTGGGATCGGACGCCTTGACGCTTTCCAGGTGCAGCCTGGAGGCCAGCTCGCGCAATCGCTCATCGGACATGTTGATCTTGCCCGCGCGAATGACCTGCGGCGGTTTGCCGCCGGCGGGATTGCCGTTCAAGACGGCCACGGCCGCGCGGACATTCACCACCTCGATGAGTTCGGCGCAGACCTGGGCGAAGAATTCGGCTGGCGTGGCGTTCAATTTCATTGCGCCGGACAGGCGGTATAGCAGGCTCAGTTCCTCGTACGTCGAGCCCAGGGTGCTGGAGAAGGAAGCCAGTTCCTCCCGCGCCACCGCGTTGCCGAGCGCCTGATTGATGAGAAGCTGTACAACCTCGATCCAATAGCGCCCTTCGGCGGATGGATGCGTTGGGGCCGCCTTGGCCGCGCCGGCCATGTAGGTTCGGTCGAGCTGAAGCGCATTGCACATACGGGCGAATTTTTCCGCCTCGCCCAGATCATCCGGCATGTAGCACACGCGCGCCACGGCCACGGGCCGGCGCCGATGAATGACGGGTACGGCCAGGACGGTGCAGCCCGTGGCGGCGGTCAGGACGCGCGGGCGCGCATCCGACCAGACTTGCTTGATCCCATCGATCACTTCGCGGCCCTGGCTGGGGCAGCGGCTACAGAAACGCTGGCAGATCTCGCTCTCACCCGTGGTGGTGGAGATGTTGTTGCCGGCCGCATCCTGCACGGTAAGCCAAAGGCCGATGGCGGCCAACTGGCCTGCGCACCTGCTCCAGGGCCTTCTGCAAGGCCGGATCGACTAACGGCATGACAGCCGTTGTGGTCATTCAGTTCCTCCGGTCGCAGCGACGCCTTCCAGCAGGCTGTTCACGGCGGTCAGAACTTCAGCCGGGCTGAAGGGCTTGCTCATCACAGCGGTAATGCCGCAGGCGCTGGTTTCTTCCTGATCCAGGGCAAAACCCCGCGCGGTCAGCATAATGACGGGCAGCTTGCGCGTAGCTTCATTGCGCGCAGCCGCTTGCACAGCTCTATGCCGTTAAGACAGGGCATCTGGTAATCCGTAATGAGCAGATCGGGCAGCTCCTGCGGCGCACAGGTCGAGCGCCTCCTGGCCGTCGCCCGCGGTATGGACGATAAAGCCGCTTTTTTCCAGTTTCAGCGCCAGCACGTGGCGAATGTGCGGCTCATCATCGGTGACAACAATCTTTTTTGCGCTCACGGTCATCCCTCCAAAAAAAAGGAACATCAACAAGGGCCTACTTGCACAGAGGCAGCTCCACGGTAAACATGCTGCCTTTGCCCAATTCGCTGGTCAGCGAGATAGCGCCCCCGTGAACGTCCTCGACCATGTGCTTGACCAGGGAGAGCCCCAGGCCGGTACCCTTGGCCATGTGGCTGTCCTTACGAATCCTGAAGAATTTTTCAAAAACGCGCGGCTGATCCTGGGGCGATATGCCCACGCCGGTATCCTGGACGGAGAAGCGCGCGACCTTGCGCGCCTCATCCACCGCGGTGGAGACGGTGATCTTTCCGCCTTCGGGCGTGTACTTCATGGCATTGGAGAGCAGGTTCGTCACGACCTGGTTGAGCATGTCGCGGTCGCCCTCGACTTGGCCGAAGACCGGCCCAAGCTGAATGACGATTTCCTGGTTCTTGCTCTTAGCCTGGGAGACGGCCACATCCGCCGCGCCTTTGACGATGGCCGTCAGGTCCAGCGGCTCCTTGACCACTTTCACGACCCCCGCCTCGATTCGGGAGATGTTCAGAATATTGTCGATGAGCCGGCTGAGCCGCTCGCTTTCGACGGCGATGATCTGGTGAAACTCCTTGCGGCTCTTGGGATCGTTATCATCATCCAGCAGCAGTTCCACGTAGGCGCGGATGCTGGTTAAAGGTGAGCGCAGCTCGTGCGAGACGGTGGATACGAATTCCGTCTTCATGCGGGCGATTTCCTTCTCCCGTGTGACATCCTGGAAAACGGTGATCACGCCCACAGTGCCATCAGAAGCATCCTCGTAGCCGCGCGTCTGCACCTGGTAGGTTCGGTCCTGCCCTTCCACGGGCATCTGGAACTCCACCGTGCGCGGCCGCTGGCGCGGGCCCCGGGCTCGGGCGTCGCGAATCAGTTCGACCAGGCGGGGATCGGTGACGACCTGATCGATCGGGCAGCGCGCCGGCATGTCGTCGGCCAGGTGCAAGAGCCGCCGCGCGGCGGGATTAGCCAGGCGCAGCTCATCGAAACTATTGGAGACGACCACCGCATCGGAAATGGCCTGCACGATCGCCTCGAGGTGCCGCATTTCGGCGGCCACCACCTGGCAGCGGATTTCAAGCTGGTTTTGACCGCCGCGCAGTTTGTCGAGTTCATCGCGGCAGCGCTCGAGCACCTTGTTTAAAGGCCCCAAGAGGCCTGGTTCAGCGCCGATGATGCCGGTTTCGGTCGGATTGATGGCGCCGCCTTCGGCCATGCGCAGCAATTGACGGGAAGCTAACTGGGTGGCCCGCTGGGCCTGGGTATGGGCGATCCAGAGCAGGGCCGTCAGGCAGAGCATCGCCGCGGGCAGCGAAAGCTCAATTCCTAAAGGGGCGGGATCGTGCAACCAGCCGATGTGATCGGCGGCATGCACCGCGGCGGCCAGCAATCCGGCCGCGCCGAGCACGAGCGGAGTATATTTGCTATTCCCGTTCACATTACGCCTCCTGGGGCGTACTTCTTTTAGGCTGTAGGCTGTAGGCTGTAGGAACTGCCGGAACTCCGGCAGATGATGCTAAACTCCCAAGCCTATTCTGTTCTTCTTTGTGTCCTCGCTTCTTTTTGCTCTGCGACCTCTGTGGCAAATCTCTGCAAATGGACCATCTAATCACTGCGGCGCTTCACCCGATGAGGCCAACATCCTCGTGAAGGCGCTATCGGGCTGGAGAGTCAGGGCCGCCTGATAACATTTCACCGCCTTATCGCGCTGACCCAGGGCCTGATAACTTCGGCCTAAGAGGCACATCAGCGTGGGGTTCCTGGGATGCTGAAGCGAGGCGTGGGCCAGCACCTTATTGGCCTGCTCGCTCTTGCCCTGGTGGAGCAGAACGTAGCCCATGACGATGGCCGCATCCGCCTGCGCGGGTCGATGGTCAAGGCTTCCGCGCGGCCACGGAGGCGCGGGCGAAATCATCCGCCGCCAGGGACGACTTGGCCAAACCGGCCCAGTTCGTAGCGGACTGCGGCTGGGAGCGCGTCAATTCCGCAAAGATTGTTTTGGCCTTGGCCGGCTGGTTGTCGGCCAGGTAGCTTTCGGCCAGCATGGTCTTCATCCACGGCTGGCTCTTGTCGGGCGACTTGGAGAGCAGATCCTCCAGTTCCCGGATGGCCATCGGGAAGCGTGCGGCAAAGAAATAGGCCTTGGCCAGTTGGGCCTGAATATCCGTGTCATCGGGCGACAGGCCGCGGGCCTTGGCATAGTAATTGGCGGCCTTTTCGTGCTGATTGAGCAGCATGGCGATCTTGCCGGCCGCGCAGAACATGCCCGCCGTCGGGTCCAAGGTCGTCAGCTTGCTCTCGATCAGCGCCAGGGCGTCAGAGGCACGGTCCAGGCGGACCATCAGCTCCGCCGAGGAAAGCACGTAGGCCGGGTTCTTGGGATCCAGCGAGCGCGCCTTCTCGAACAGTTTGAGGGCATCCTCATAGGCCTCGCGGCGTTCGGCCACAATGCCCTTGAGATACTGCACGCGCGGCTCGTTGGGGTGATTGGCGTCCGCCAGCTTCAAATGCGCATCGGCATCGTTAATCTTGCCCTGCTCTATGGCGATGCGCGCCACGAGCAGCCGGGCCTCAAGCAGGTCGGGCGCCAGCTTGAGCGACTCGGCAATCGATTTCTGCGCGTTCTCGAAATCGCCGCTGTTGAACTGCTCTTCGGCGACGGAATTGAGCACGCGTCCGCGGGTCTCGGCCCATCTGCGCTGGGCCTCGGCCTTGCTGGACTCCTGGTGGGTCATGCATCCTGCAAGGCCCACCAGGAGCCCTGTCGCAACTATCCATGTACACTTCATTTTTATCTCCAGGTATCCTTACCCAGTTTGCCTGTCTTACCTAAATTCACAGGTACGACCAAAAAAACACCTGCCAGGCGGACTTACTGAGTCAAACCGTCTTCCTGGGCGGTGCTTGAGCCACTGACACCGGATGAACTATCAGAGGACTGGGCGGCGCTATCGCTGCCAGAGCTCTGAGGTACACCGGCCACTTCGCTGGAAGAGGCCGATTTGCCGCTATCCGAAGCAACCGAGGCCGGCTGTGATGCAGGCGCGGAGGCGGCGGCGACGCTAACCGTCGCGGCAGCCTTGCCTGCATCACTGGAAGCCGCCTTGGGAACATCCACATTGGCGGTGGAGGCAGCCTGTTCGGCCGCCTGACCAGTGCTTACATCGGCCGGTGCAGCCTGGTCCTTAATTACCTCAACCTCACTTACCTTCTTGGGGCAACAGGGGGTAAGGCCCGGCACGGCGCCGATGCCCAGGGCATCGCGCACGCTCTGGGGCAGCGTGTCAGGATCCAGCGGCTTATCGGGCGGCAGGACCATGTTCACATCCAACCCCAGCTCGCTCATCCACATCTTCTGGATGACCCACTCGGCCGAGCTGTACGCGCGGTTCATTCGCCCAGATGGCCTGACCGGTGAGCTGTTCGCGAAGCGTCAGGGCTTCGTGCATGGAAGGCGACATGCTGAGGGCCAGGTCCACGTCCCACGTGGCAATGCAATTGTGGCCGCCGGCAGCCGCCGCCTTGGCGCTCTCCAGGGCACAGGCGGCCAGACGGTCGCGGCTATACCAGGACAGTTCCTTGCGCATGCCGATCTGGAAACGCATGACATCATCCTTCAACTGCTCGGAGACGATGGAGTCGTTGGGCAGCTTGACGACACGCGGTGTGAGCAGAATGATGACTTCTTCGCGGGAGACGGTGTCCGTCTTGTTCCGGAAGAGCCAGCCGATCAGCGGAAGGTTGCCCAGGACGGGCACCTGGCTGCGGGAAACGGCGCTGGAATCACGGAAGAGGCCGCTGATCACGATGGTGTGCCCATCCCTGACCATGACGTTGGTGGTACACTGCGTGGTGGTTTCCTGGGGAATGGTGATGCCCGAGCTGGTATCGATGTGGCCGCCGGAATCCTTCGGGAAGACCTCCAGGCGGATGTAGTCATCGCGACCGACGAACGGCCGGACGTTCAGCGTGGTGCCTACATCCAGGAAACTGATGCTGGCAGTGGTGCCGCCGGTCTGCGTGGTGGTCGTGGTGTCCTGGTAACCTAGCTTCTGGCCGATGTGGACCTGGCCGAGCTGCTTGTTGAGGACCAGCAGCTTGGGATTGGCCACGACGCTGGTGTCGGCCACGGTTTCTAAAGCATGGATGAACAGCGAGGTATCCGAGCTGAACTCGATGCCGCCATTGAAGCCGGGGGCAACCGTACTGGTCGTTGCCTGGGCGATGCCGACGGGGTCGCTGCCGCCCGTGAACAGTGTGCCCGTACCGGCGGCGTTGCCAAAGTTATTGGAGAAGCCGACCTTGCAGAAGTCCACGCCCGGGATCTTGGTGAAGTCCACGCCGAGCTGCGTGCTGTCATCCAGCCTGACCACCAGGATGGTGGCCTCGATGAGCACCTGCTCGGGACGCTGATCGACGCTCTGCACGATGCCTTCGATCTTCTTGAGATTATCATCATAGTCCGTCACAACCAGCACGTCGTTCAAGGCGTAGTCCTGGCCGCCGGCCTTGGTTTCATCCGTAGCGACGCCACCAACCGTGCTGGGCGTCACCGAAAGGGTGCCGTCCTTGGACAGGATCGGGCGCACCAGCTTCTCCACATCATCCGGCTTGGCGTAAAACAGGGTGAAAACCTTAGTCGCCAGGTGCTTGCGAGACTGCTGAATGGTGTCAATTTCTTTCAGCGGGTAGACGTAGATGAAGTTGCCTTCCTCCACGGCCCCCAGGTCGCTGACGCGCAGGATGGCTTCCAGCGCTTCACGCCAGGTGACGTTAAAGAGGTCCGCGGTGACTTTGCCCTGCACGTTGCGGCCGGGCACGATGTTCTTCTGGCTGACGTTGGAAAGCTGCCGCAGCACTTCGCGAATGGGGGCATCCTGAAGCGGCAGGTGCGTGATGATGCCGGACTGCGCATCCACCTGGGCATTGACCGGAATGCCGCCCGAGCTGTCGGCGGGGGCCGCCGGCACGATGGCGCCGTTATCCTCAGGCTTTTGAGCAGCCGGGGCCGCGGCGGCGGCCGGGGCGGGCGCAGCCTGAGCGGTGGACGGACTCAACAGGCCTTTGGAATCATCGGCCGATGCCGCTGGAGCCGCTGGGGTCGCTGGGGCCGCCGGAGCGGCCGGTGTGGCGGTAGTAACTTTGGCGGTCTTCGAGCCGGAAAGGCGGTTGGCCTGACCGAAGGCCAGGTCGCCGCACCAGGCGAGCGTGGTGATAACCATCGCCCCTACGAGCACGATTGGCGATAAGCGTTTGCGATGCATATCCATCTCCTTACTGGTTGCCGGTTGCTTCCCGGCAACGGAAAAAATCGGCCGCGGGCCGCACGACGGCCGTGGGCCGTGCTGCTAGTGATTCTTCATCTCCAGCCTGACCGCCACGCCATCGGCGGTGACGATGCAGGCCTTTTCCTCAATGGCCTTCACGACAAAACCGGTGTCCTGCAGGCGCTCTCCAACACGCTCCTTGACGGCGTCACCCACGGTTACAACCAGGTCGTTGATAATCGCCGTCGGCCGAGAGCCCATCACTGTGCTCTGTAGCTGGAGCCTGCTGGCTTTACTGGCCACCTCCTCTCGCCGCAAGGACTCATCTACAAGCGTTGACCCATGCGCGGCCGTAGCGGCCGTGCGCAGGGGGTATGCTTCCGTATTCACCTTGAAAAGGTCACGCGTGATCCGTTTGTCAATTTGATCCAGGTTCTCCGACAACAGCGGCGAACCTGCGCCGGCCCTGGCGGAGCCTTCCGCGGCGGCTGAGGTCCCCACCGCGGCACTATCCTGCTGGGGCACGGCCACCGCGCGGCGAGGCATGTTTCGCCCTAAAAGCAGCCGCATCGCCAGGAGCAGCGCCACGCAGCCCAGCACGCCTAAAATGGCGGTCTTGCGCTTATCCGCCTTGAACGCGGCCGTGACTTTTGCCGCCAGCGCCGCAGAATTTATGGTTTCAGCCATCTCTCAACTCTCGGTGAAATAGATGTTGATCTGCGTCTCCACGCGCAACAGGCCCGAGCCTGAAGAGTCGGGCTGCACATCCAGCTTCTCCACGCGGGAAAGCCGCTTCATCCCGCCAAGGCCTTCCAGGAAGGCCGCCAGGTCGGCGAAGCGGCAATTAAAGTGCATGATGATCGGCAGGCAGTCGTACAGCGAACCATGCGCGGGGCTGCCCGGCTCGATCGCCTGGCCGCTGAAGGCGCCGCTCCTGGCCAGGCTGGAAATATCCCGCAGAAACTCGCCCAGCTCTTGCTGGCGCGGCAGCCGATGATCAAAATCCTGGAACTGGTTTTTGAGATGGTCCACCTGCGCCACCAGTTGCGGCACGCTGGCCGCCCTGGCCGAATCGGTGTCGATGGCCACTCTGGTTTGCGCGATCTCGGTGCGCAAATCCTCCAGATGGCGCCGCTGCGCGCAATGCGCCGTCAGCAAGAAGCCGATCGCCAGCGCCATGATGGCGGCCACGAACATCCAGTTTTCTTTGAGCAGTTTCATATCGTTTCGCAGGCGTTATCTGGCCAGCAGGCAGACTGACTTGGAAGCTACGGCCCTCGCGCCGGTCGTTCTCCAGCGTGACGGCCTTGGAAAAGCCCATCTGCACATTCGTGAACAGCGGACAGGCGGACAACCGTCCGATGAAATCCGCCACATCCAGATCGTTGGGGGTGATGCCGGTGATGACTACACGCACGCGCTTTTCGCTGGTTGCGGCGATCTGCCCATCGGCCGGCGCGGCGGCTCCCTGGCCGTTTACCTGATGATGGACATCCACCGTGGAATACTGAACGCCGGTGAGCGCCGCGTTTCCAGGCAGCAGGCGGCCCAGTTCGGCCAGGACCGCGTTTACGGCCAGGCGGCTGCCTAATTCGCGGCTGATTCTCTGCTTGATGGCGCCCTGGGCCAGTTGCGTGTTGAGCTGCGGCACGATGGAAAGCTGATCCGACAGTTGCTGCTGGCGGGTGCGAAGCCCATCCAGGCGGGACTGCGCCGAGGCGACGCTGACATGGTTGGAATAACCCAGTATCGCCATAATCCCCGCAACGGCCGCCAGCACGCCGAACTGGCGCTTGATGCGCAAGACCCGGGTGCGCCGCTGCCGCAACCGCTTAGGCAGGAAGTCTATTGAGTTCACGACGATCCTCCTGCCGGTGTTTTGAGTTATCGAACAATCCACGCAAGGCCAGGCCCGCGGCCACGGCCCATTCGCTTAACGGCCCCCGGGCATCGGACCCGAGGTCCACGGCTGACAGATCCACGCCTTGCAGGGGTTTGCCTGCCTGGCATGGGAGATTGGTCGATTCGGCCAATTGCTCGCGGAGGCACGGGTCGTATGCCTGGCCGCCCAGGACCGTCACCGCATCCGTGTGCCCGCCGCGAAATGTCACGGCGCAGTAGCGCAGGCACAGATTCAGCTCCCTGCCCAGTTCTTCCAGGATCGGCCGCACGGCGTCGTGCATGGCTTCATAGACCTGCTGGCCGCCGACGGCTTCGGCCGCGGCCGCGCCGCCCTCCCAGCCCTGGCGCATGAGCCGCATGCGCAACTGCCGCGCATCTTCTTCGGAGAGACTCAAATGGGCGGCCACCGCCTGGTCCAGGCGCTGCCCGCCGATATCGATGCACTTGATGAACTTGACCTGGCGGCCGCGGCTGATCAGCACGCGCGTGCCGCCATGGCCTACCTCCGCCAGCACGGTGACGGTGGAGGCATCCGCATCGCGGCGCAGGAACCGCTCGAAACAGCGGAACAGGCACGCGGGTTCTGCATCCAGCGCGTGCGGCCGCAGGCCCATGGCCTCCAGCAGGGCCACGCGCTGCTCGACGATTTCCTCACGGGTGGCGATGAGCAGAACTTCCTGTCGCCCTTCCCCACCCTGATGAACCTCGCCGGCTACCACGTGGTGGAGCATTTCGGGACTGACCGGGAAGCCAAACCGCTCGTTGGCCTCCCAGCGCACCGCCTGGGCCAGTTCCTCATCCGGCATGGCCGGCAGGCGCACCTGCCGCAGGGCCATATCCGCCGAGGAAACGCAGGCCATCACGCGGCGGCCTTTGAAGCCGCGCGTGACCAGCAGATCACGGACCGCCTCCACCGCCAGCTCCCGCCGCGCGGCCGGGTCATCCGCGTTTGTAGCCGGATATTCCCAGCGCCGCCGCCACGGCGGAGACGGCCTTGCCCACGGCATCGAGCTGGAGCATTTTTATGCTCTGTTGCCCGATGTCCAGGGCGATTGGTCCCGGTCTGTGCAGTAAGGTGCGAAGCATACGTTTCCTAAGGGGTTAACTGGGCCACTGTGATCTTGCCCGTGACGGCCGCGACGGAAACCTGGTAGCTATAGCCGCCGGCGCCCAACGTCACCTGCCCGCCCTGGGCGGGCGAACCGAGGTGATCAAACGTCAAAGTGGGCTGTCCGTTGAAATTCGCCGTCATCAAGTTCACGTCCTGGTAACCGCTGGTCGTCGGGTACGTCACCTGGTAGTTGTTCTTGCTAATAGGCTGCTGCAACGTGACGTTATTGGCATCACGCAGCAGATAGCTCTCGGCGCCGGTATTGAAGGCCACGGTGACATTGGACTGCGTGGCGATGGCCTGGTTCTGCGCGTATTCCAGGTCCGCCACCATAGCCTGCGTGGCCGACATCGCCTCTACATCACAGTGGGTGCCCAGGCACGGCACGACCATGGCCGCGGCGATAGCGATAATCACCACGACGACCAGGATCTCCACCAACGTAAAGCCCGGGCCGGACAGTCTATGACCGTCAGGGTTTTGTAGCAGCCTCATGGCGCACTCCCTCGCTCTTCTTGTCGTCCGGGATGACGACCACCTTTACTTGGCCGTTGGTAATAACCGCGGCAATTTCGTCCACCTCTCGGTTTAGCTGGTCCAGCTTGTTAATGATTTCATAGCGCTGGGCCACCGCCGTATCGACGGCCAGAGGCTGCTGTTTGCTGGGGCTGTTGGAGACGCCCTTCTCCTGCCCCCAGGCCGAGGAGGGAACGCCCCTGGTCCATACGCCCAGGGAAATGAACCCCAGCATGATGGCGATAACCATCAGCCAGTAGCGCTGAGGCGCCGGGTGAGAGTGCCTTTTTACAACGTTGGATCCGACGGTGTTCTGGCTTTCCTCTTGCTGCATAATCTGGTCCTTTCCTTGACTTTGCGGCCATATCGGCCGCGGAGATCAGTATTGCCACTGCAACACGCGCACCGCGGGCATGCGCGAAGCGTACAATCGGGAAACCTCCGAAGCGGACAGGGCCCGGTCAAAAAACGCCACTTCATCCAGGCGGCCGGAGAAGAAGTTGTTCAGTCCGGCGGTATAAAAGCCTATTGGCAAGTTAGGAAGATCTGTCGCTTTTCGGCTCTCTTGCGAGGCCCCCAGCACAATAGGTTCTGAATTGCCGGTCATGCCCCCGGTATAGGCGTTGGCGCCAATCAACGCGCCGTTCACATATAACTTCATCCCGGCGGAACCGAATGTAAACACAATGTGAGTCCATGTCGCCATGGAGACGGCGTTGTCAATTTCAATTTTGTAGTCAGTGGTAGTGCTTTCGAGTCTCACTTTCGCCTTGTTGTGGTCAACCCCGAGATAGAGTCCGCCGCCGGTTGCGCGGGTGTCACAATCCTTGGAAAAGAACATCTCGTTGGCATAGGGTCCCGTGTCGTAATACCATAGCGTGATGCTGCCATTGGCCACGGCCATACGGTTATCATGGCTGATCACGACGCGCGATCTGATGCCATTGAATGACGCTGATCCATCCGTTTCTCCTGAGAGCGCCCCGGCTGATTGAGGCTGGATATGGTGGCATACCAGCCCCAGCGGCCGGCCATTTGCTCCGTGGCATAATCCGACCCGGGAGCATCCCCCAGCCGCCAGTAAAAACGCGGATTCATCGACAGTTGTGTCGAGTAGTAAGGGTTGTCCACGCGGACGACAGCGGTGCAAGTGCGCTTGAGAGTCCCAAGAATTCCGGTGCCCGTGAGAGAGTACTGGGCATTGGGCAGCGCACTGGCCGAAACCATATACGTCGGGCCGCCGGTTCGCAGGGTATACGGGCCCAGGGGATTGACGGAGGTGTTATTCAACAGCGTGGCGTTTTCCGCCAGCAGGCACAGGCCATGCTGCACACCGCTCTCGGCGGCGTAGCCGACATCCACGGCCTTGGCGTAATTGTCCCCGGCGACCATGCGCACAGAAGTGCTGGAGAGGTACGCACTGGCCAGTCCGGCAATGGTAGCGATTAGAATGAGCAGCAGGATCAGCACCATGCCGCCGTGCCGGCAGCTTCTTTGACCATTCCCGCTGAAATGACCAGTTTTAGCTTCCATTGGTCACCTCGCAGTTGGGAATGTTGAGGTTATAGTCGGCGCCGTCGTAAGTGATGCAGGTGGTATCGCAGCCGCGCAAATACACGGTCGAGTTCAGGCTGACATTCTGCGGAGCGGTCCCGAACCTCCCTGAAATGGTGACCGCCTTGGTCATGGGCGGCGCCGTGGAGAATTGGAACTGCACGTAATCCACATCCACGGCCACATCCTGCTGCTGGATGTAGGGCTGGCAGCCCAGCAGGCCATCCAGCACGGATGGATCCGCGGAATCATCGAGCATCAGGCTGACGTTAAGCAGCGCCTTGTAACAAGGGTCCATGTTCGCGGGGAACTGAATGGATTTCATTCGGACCACGCGCTGGCTGGGCAGATATGTGAGATAGTACGTCTCGTTGGCGTTGATCTGGCCGTCGCCGTTGAGGTCGCCCATCCACAAGGACAGATGATTGCCGTCGCCCCCGCTGACCAGCCTGGCCTGGCGGATCAGCCGTTCCAGCGTGACCATGCTGATGCGGCCGGACTGCACGGTGTCGTTGATGGCCATCGCTTTGGCCTGGGAGGTGGAGATCGCGGCGATCATGCCGGTGACGGCCAAACCAATCAGTGCAATGACGGTCATAGCTACCATCATTTCGATCAGCGTGAAGCCCCCCGCGGCCGCGCAATGCCGCCGGCGCCGCGCGGCGGTTCTTGCTTGCCGGCGGCATGCTCGAGAATCTCCGGGTTTGCTCAAAATCGCGCACTGCTGGCCCTTTAATTAGTCACGTTGGCGTACACCAAGCGGGTAACCTTCGCTATGTCGCCGGCCTGATAAGTCACGTGTACGGTCACCTGGCAGACATTCATGGCTTGCGAGACGCTCTGCCCCGTTAGCCGCACGTATTGCACCTGCACCGATCGGCCCAATTGCGCGGCCAGGGGATCGGAGGCGAGGGTTTGCTTATTGGGAACAATGTGGCCGACGGCCTCTGTATAACCGTCGTAATCGTCGACGTTATCCAGCGTAGCACGGTTGGAGTACGTTTCACCCGCATCGGGTCCGGGGTTGCACGCTGCGCCATTGGGGTCGTAAAACGGCTTGGAAAGGATTTCCTCCATCAGGTCTTCGGCCAGTTCCATGGCCACCGCCTGGCGTGAGGAGTAATTATCGCAACGGGCGCCCGCGGTAAACGGCACGACAGTCGCCGAAACCGCGAAGGTCAGCAGGGCCGCGGCCATGAGGGCTTCGATGAGGGTAAACCCGCCGCGCAGCAAACGGCGCGGGCCTTTGCCCGTGCAAAGGCGCGAAGTGACTCTGTTTGTTGCGACGGCGTCAAACATGCTCTTCCCACATCCCTTGAACTGCGATTAGTAGTCGAAGTACCGCACGCCATTCTCATCCTTGCCGGCGTTGTCCGGCTTGAAGGTGAGCGTGGAGGGCTGGTACACCCAGCCGTCTGAGTCGGCCGGGGCGTTGGGGAAGGGCACGCCATCTCCGATGATCCGCACGGTGGTTTTCTGGTTGAACGGGTTGGCCGGAGCGTGCATCCAGTAAGGGCCAAAGTCGAAGCCGGGGGTGCCTAAAGGCTGGATGGTCCCGTTTTCGTCGGTGGCCATCGTCATCTGCTGCACGAAGGTGTCGCTGTCGGGGGCGCCGCCATTGGCGGGATAACCCGCGGGCGTATCGTTGTGCTGTGTGGCGTACACGGACAGGTGCGTCCGCGTGGCCCTCAGATCCTCAGCCATCGCACTGGTTTTCGCGGTGACAGATGCCGAGGAAACCTGCGGAATCACGATCGCCGCCAGGATGCCCATGATGATGACGACCACCAGCACTTCGACCAGCGTGAACGCTTTTCTGGCTTTCATGGTCTTGGCGCTTTCTTTGTGAGAGTTTGTTCGGTCCTTACAACAACCGGCCCGGGCCGGCCTTGGGGGCCGACCCGGGCCGCAGTGCGAAGTAAAGCTCAACTTAGAACGTGTTCCAAGCCACGCTCTGGGAGTTGTTGCCATTGGCCATGAACTTCTGGAGAGTCGGGTCCCAGTACCAGCCATCCGTCGCTGCCGGGGTGCCAAGGGCGTTCACGCCGCTGCTGGGGTTCTTGGCAGCATCGAGCACGTAGGGGTTCTTGGGGCGCTGCTGGAGGTAGGGGCCATAATGAACGGCCGCGTTGGTGGGGGCGCCAGTGGCGTCCGTCGCCTGCATAAGCTGGGCAAAGATATCGGCAGCCTTGCCAGTACCCAGGTCCAGGTCAGGCGTGCGATCGTCATGCTGAAGCTTATAGAGCTCGATCTGGGAGCGCACAGTCTGCAGGTCGCTGACCACGCTGGAGTCCTTGGCGTTGCCGGAAGCCTGCGTGAACTGCGGGATGACGATAGCAGCCAAAATGCCAAGGATGATGACCACGATCAGAATTTCAACCAAGGTGAAGCCTGTATTCCGACGCATTTGAGTCCTCCGTCTTTCTGTGGCCGCTGAGGCCTGGTTTGGGATCTACACCACCACTGGTTTCGCCAATACTGCCGACGGCACATGCTGTCGGCCCCTCGTACTTCTGGTTTCACATTCAAACTGGGTACTGCCGCACAAACTTCGGCGCCTCGCTCCGCTGTCGCACACCTCCCTGCCGAACATCCGGCAACCCAGTGCTCAACCCGTACTTCACAACTGCCCCACGGGCTAATCGACCTCTAGGGTGGCCACCTTAAGCAATTTCAACTTTTCAAAATTGCTTAAGGCAGCCGGTACAAATTGCCGGCTGAGAAAAAAAGTCAGCCAGCATTAGCGACCGTAAGATACGGCGATCAAGGGGGCAAACCGGGCATGGCTATAAAGCAGGAATAATCTACGTGATTGTGAAGGATGCCGCCTCTTGCGGCTTTCCCCGGTGGCCGGCGACACCCAGCCGCGAAGGTGTTCAAAGGAGGCTCACTTGCGCATCTTCTTGAGCATCTTCGACTGCGCCCTTTATTTACAAGGACTTACGTTGTTTTGAGAGCGCAGATTTGTGATGCTTGAGCATCTTCAGTGGACTCCTTTGTTTACAAGCACTTACGTGCAAAAAGATGGCGAAAAAGTGCGAAGATGCTCAAGGTGCTCATGCATCAACGCTAGATTACGTTAATAAACTTAAGTTTCGTATTAACAATATGAAGAAGGACAGGAGCTGAAGTGGTCGACCTGGTCAAGCTGAGGGGAAAAGTCGTTATCTCAACATATAGTAAGAACTTAACAGGTTTACCACTGGTGGTCAACCTGTTGGTCAACCTGCGTAAAACTGGTCAACCTGCCAGTCAAGTCGATTAGGAGGGAAAAATCTATCGGGGTTGCGGGCGACACCCGCGCTGGTGTGGAGCATTTAACGCCCCGTGCCCAGTACAACAGGTAACAATTCCGCGGGCTTTTCTATAAGTGCCTGCGCCCCAGCTTCTTGCAGCTCTTGGCGGCCGCGGAAACCCCACAGCGCCCCCACCGCCAGCATACCGGCGGCACGGGCCGTCTTGATATCTGTAGCTGTATCTCCAAGGTAGACAAAGTCTTGCGCGTCGATGTCGAGCAGCCGCGCGATTTGCAAGGCGGATTGGGGATCGGGCTTTAATGGCGAACCTTCCGTCGCCCCCTGCGTGGTGGCAAACGGCACAGCCGGGAAAAAATGCCTCACCATCTTCTTCGTAAAGTCGTCCGGTTTGTTAGAAAGCACCGCCAGTGCGATCTCGTGCCGCAGCAGTTCATCCAGCATGTCCTCGATGCCATCGTATGGCCGCGTGAAGTCCGCCCAGTGATTCGTGTAGCACTCACGATACTTGGTCCTCACTCGAGCTACTAAATTCGCATCCTTGGCATGCTCTTCCCCCAGCGCCCGCAGGATGTAGTTGGCTACGCCATCGCCCACCATCAGCTTGTGCTGCTCCAGGGGCTTGGCCACCAGCCCCTGCGCCTGGAGCGCCGCGTTCATGCACGCGGCCAGGTCCTCGATGGTATCCAGCAGCGTGCCGTCGAGATCGAAAAGGACGGCGCGGCACTTCGTTATTCCGTCACCATTAGTCACGGGTACATCTCCAACTGAGGCTATGGGCTGTAGACTGTAGGCTGTAGGTACGGCAAGAACAAGGTTTCGGCGCGCATTTGAATTAAGTTTGAATGTCTCTGGCGCTGCGCAGACAAAAAAGGCTGCAGGCAGCAAGAACTTCCGGACAGAATCCGGTCTTTCCTACAGCCTACAGCCTACAGTCTACAGCCTGCTATTCATCACCCCGCCGTCATGGACATCAGGAACTCGGCGTTGCTCTTGAGCTTGGCCAGCTTGCTCGTCAGAAGTTCCATCGCCTCCACCGGGTTCATGTCCGACAGCACCTTGCGCAGGCGGTACGTCAGCTTCAGTTCCTGCGGGTCCAGCAGCAGTTCTTCCTTGCGGGTGCCGCTGCGGCTGATATCGATGGCCGGCCAAACGCGACGGTCCACCAGCCGGCGGTCCAGGTGCAGTTCGCTGTTGCCGGTGCCCTTGAACTCTTCGAAAATCACTTCGTCCATCTTGCTGCCCGTGTCGATCAGGGCTGTGCCGATGATGGTCAGGCTGCCGCCTTCCTCGATGCAGCGGGCCGCGCCGAAGAAGCGCTTGGGTTTCTGAAGGGCGTTGGCGTCCACGCCGCCGGTCAGAATCTTGCCCGAGTGCGGAACCTCCGTGTTGTACGCGCGGGCCAGGCGCGTGATGGAGTCCAGCAGGATCACCACGTCGTGGCCGTATTCCACCATGCGCTTGGCCTTCTCGATCACCATCTCGGCGATCTGCACGTGGCGGCTGGCGGGCTCATCGAACGTGGAAGAGATGACCTCGGCCTTGGTGGCGCGCTTCATCTCGGTCACTTCCTCGGGCCGCTCATCGATCAGCAGAATGATGACGTACGCATCGTTGTGGTTGTACGTGACCGCATTGGCGATCTTCTGCAGAGCACCGTCTTACCGGTGCGCGGCGGGGCCACGATCAGCATGCGCTGCCCGAAGCCGATCGGCGTCACCAGGTTCACCACGCGCATGTTGATCTCTTCCGCGGTGGATTCCAGGAACACACGCCGCTCGGGGTGCAGGGGCGTGAGGTCCTCGAAGTTGACCTTCTCGCCCAGCCGCTCGGGCTCTTCAAAGTTGATCGCCTCCACTCGCAGCAGCGCAAAGTACCGCTCCGATTCCTTGGGCGGACGGATCTGACCGGCCAGGATGCTGCCGTTGCGCAGACCGAAACGGCGAATCTGGCTGGGCGAGACGTAAATATCGTCCGGCGAGGGCAGGTAGTTGTAATCAGGGCTGCGCAGAAAGCCGAAACCGTCCGGCAGAATCTCCAGCACGCCTTCGCCGTACATCAGGCCGTTGCGGTGGATGCGGTCCTTGAGGATCTTGAACACCAGGTCCTGCTTACTGAGGCCGGTGTACTCCGTCAGACCTTCCTTCTTGGCCACATCATGCAGCTCGGCGACGGTCATGCGCTGCAAGTCCGTCAGGTGCAGTTCGCCGCGCTTTACCTTCTCGTAACGCGCCTGCGTATCATCTTCCAGAGAGATGCCGGCATCTTCAGGCTTGTCCTCGGCCACATCGGACTGCGGGGTCTGCGGCGCCTCAACCGGCGCCTCAGGCAGCGGCAAATCAATCACCGGCGCGGCGGCGGTATCGGCGACGGCCTCTTGGGCCACTTCTTCTTCCAGACCCAGGTCCTGGCCGTTTTCCACGGCCTGCTCGACGCCCTGGTCCTGCTCGTCTTTGCGACGCCTGCCCGGCCGACGCGGCGGCCTGGCGGCTTTGTCATTCTTGGCAACTCTTCCCATGGTTGTGTAAACTCTCCCTCAAAATTAGGTTTAATCTCATGTCGGGCCTCTCCAGCCGCGCCGCTACAGCGGCGACAGGCTTTCGTGCGGTAACGTGTCACAATCCGGGGGCCGTCCCCCGCGACTCGGATTGAATGTGTTGCAACTCCCTCCGGCCGTCCAATCCCATTTTTTGTCCGGGCCGGGGGAAAAAATCCAAGAACCCAAGCGGTTTGCCACCAGGCGCCGGCCATGCCAAGCCGGCCCGCAATTATCTTACTCCGCGGGATGTATCAACCGTTGATAAAGCAGGCGGACCTGCCGACGCAGGTGAGACACGCTGGAGTTGTTAACCACTATATAATCCGCTTTCCCACGCTTAATGTCCAGAGGTTTTTGTAAATTTTCTCTGCGCGATAGTTCTCGCCGCGGCCACTCGCGCTGCTTCATCACGCGTGACAGCCGCGCCGATTTGGGCGAGTCCACATAAACGAGCACATCGCACAGCTTATGCCAGTCCGTCTCCAGCAGCAGCGCCGCATCCAGCACTACGGCCTTCACCGAGCCGGTTTTGGCTCGCTTTATCCTGCGCTCAAGCTCATTTCGCAACGGCTTGTGAACAATTGAGTTAAGCACCTTAAGCCGCGCCGGCGAGCCGAAGACCTTCTCCCCCAGCGCCGCGCGGCTGATATTCCCTGATTCATCAAGAATCTCACATCCAAAACGTTTGGTCACTTGCCGCACAATCCCGGGGCGTTCCAGCAATTCATGGCCCACCTTGTCCGCATCGACCACAGCGCAATCCAGTTTGGCCAGCATGGCCGCCACCAGGCTTTTGCCCGAGCCGATGCCGCCGATTAATCCAATGACAGGTTGGGTTTGCGAGGCGTGCTTCATAAGGCCCTATCAGAAGGCAGCTATTATAAACCAAGCCGGCGAAAATGGGCGATGGAATTCACCCAGGACATCGGCGAAAAGGGCCCCTGTAACAATTTTGCGAGCGATTCTCAATAGCTATTGGCCGGGGCCTTCCGGTTGACTTGTGCCTCTGATACTGTCAAACTATATTAAGACTGTCGTGGGGCACGGTGCCCTGCCGAGCGGTCCACCATAATACGAAGATCCAGCCTGATGGCCCGCACGAGTCGCTCTCCAATGGAGCTGGGAAGTCAACGCTAATGAACATTTACGTTGGAAACCTGCCGTACAACACGGGCGAAACAGACCTGGAAGCAACCTTTTCTCCCTACGGATCCGTCAGCCGCGCCAGAATCGTTACCGATCGGGAAACCGGCCGGTCACGCGGTTTTGGGTTTGTGGAAATGGCCAATGATGATGAAGGCCGCGCCGCGATCGAAGCACTTAACGGCACCAAGATGGGCGGCCGTACACTGGTAGTAAACGAGGCTCGGCCCCGCACCTAGGTAGATCGGTCAAGAGGCGGCACAGGCCGCCGGCAGATCTCATCGCGATGTAGTCCTTCCGCGTGAGCGAGGAAGTTTTTCTCCGTCCCCGCTGGACTGGCACGCCTAAATTGCGCGAAATCCGGAGTGCCAGGGCTACGACCTCGAAATTCCAAATCCCAAACTCCAAATCTCAAACTTCAAAAGAGACCTCCTGTACGCATGTTTGGAATTTGGTGCTTGGGATTTGTTTGGGATTTGGAATTGGGGATTTTTCTTTGCAGTTGCACGCATAGAATTCAGTCAACAAGGGGAGGTGGCCCATGCGCGATCTGGCAATACCGTGCGTGGTCATGCGTGGGGGGACAAGCCGCGGGGTGTTTTTTAACGAGCAGGATCTTCCACCAGACCCGCAGGCCAGAGAACTGCGCCTTGGCCGCCGCCGTCGGCCTGGATTCGCGTCACGTGGATGGCATCGGCGGAGGCGATCTCCTGCTAAACAAGGTGGCAATCGTTTCAAAAAGCCGCCGCGCAGATGCGGATGTGGAGGTGACCTTTGGTTGCCTGCCCGCGGGGGCCGCGCAGGTGGCCTATGGCGCCAACTGCGGCAACCTGGTGGCCGCCGCCGCGCTCTATGCCAGTCAGGAGGGCTTGGCGCAAACCCGCAGCGACGGCGTGGTGCGGGTATATAGCGCCGACTCCGACTGCCTGATCGAGGCCCGTCACGGCGGCCTGGTCGATGACCGCCGTCGCGAAATCTGCCAATCGGCCGGCATGCCCGCCACCGGCACCTGGGTGGACCTGGATTTTTTGTCTCCCTCCGGCACTGCACAGCCGCGCCTGCTTCCGACGGGCAACGCCTCGGACCATGTCCGGTTAGGGGGAATGGATATCGAGGTCTCGATCGTGGATTGCGGCGCCCTGTACGTCTTCATCCGCGCGCAGGACCTGGGCCTGGATATCGCCAGGATCGGCAAGGATGTGCAGCACAACATCGCGGCCATGCGCTTGCTGGAAACCATCCGCGGCCACGCCGCCGTGATGGCGCATATCGTGGATAAGCCGCAGGATGCCCTGGCCCTCTCCCCCGCCATCCCCAAGTTGGCGCTGGTAGGCCCGCCTGAAAGCTACAGCCTCGATGGCCCAGATGGCGCCGTCTCAGGCAACATGATTGACCTGACCAGCAGGATCATCTCCACGCAGAAATTCCACAACGCCTATGCCGTGACCGGCGCGATCGCCACGGCCGCTGCGGTTGCCGTGGAAGGTAGCATCGTGGCCCGGTGCGTGCCTCTGCGGCGCCGTCTCGAGCAGAGAGAAACTACCCGCGCAGCCGAAGCTACAAACTGGCTGCACCTGCGCATCGGCCACCCCACAGGCAGCATCGGCTGCTCGATTAAGGCCATCTCAACCAAGGCTGACATCACCATCGACCGCGCCCGCATCGGACGGACCGCGCGGCGGATCATGACCGGTGAAATTCTCCTGCCGGAGATAAAGCTAAAAGAAGTGGCGGAAGCACAGCCAAGAGCGGCGATGCCCCGTTAAAAGCCCTCGTCCTCACCGTTCCAGGCTCACCTTTACGCTGGCAATGCCGTGCGCAGGAACCTTCAGGCTCACCTCCTGCCCATTTACCGTGGCGGTGCCGCCCTCCACTACCCGCTCGAGCAAATCCACCTCCTGCGCGGCCATGGGCCTGCCGATCATCCCTTTATCGAATCGCACGCGCGCCAATGCCTCCCGGCCGGCTGTTTCGGAGAAGCGAAGAATCAGCGCCTCGCCGTCCTCGGCTTTCTTCACCGTTGAAAGAATCACCGAGTCGCCTTCAACCGCCAGGAACTGGCCGGCCAGGCCTAACCGGCCGTCGTGAATGCCGGTGCCCACTGCGCACAGCGGGTGGTTGAAGGCCGCGCCGCGGCGGATAGCCTCGGCCATGCTGATTTCCCCCGCCGCCCCCAGCAGGGCCATCCGCACCTCGTGCTGGCGAATCTCCGGCAGCCCGTCAGGGTCGTAGCTGGAACGGATCAACGTCAAATGCAGCGTCGAACCCTCCAGCGCATGGCCATACTTGCAGTCGTTGAGCAGCAGGCAGCAAGCGCCTTGCCCTCCAATCGTGCCATTCACCTGCGCCCAGCGCAGGGCCGGCACTTCGCGGCCGTCGTTTATCCCACGGTCGATCGCGCCAAAAGGAATCTCATAGCGGCCCTTGGCATTCTCCATCGCCAGCGGCACAGACAGCCGCAGCACCGGCACGCCCGCCTCGCGGCTGCCACGCTCCAGCCACGTTCCCGACAAGTGCATATACACCTGCGGGTCATCCGCCCGCAGCTCGTAGACAAGCGTGAACGTTGACTCCCGCACTCGCATAGCCACCTCGATGGCGGCCTTATATGGCCCGTTGGCCGTGCGCCGAATCGACAGCACCTCGCCCCACTGGACTTGCCGCACGTGATCCACGATCCAGCTCGTCATCGATGCCGGCCTCTCAATCCCGAACTCCAGGCCCGCACCCCCGGCGGCCGCATCAATCAACTCCAGCCCGCTGTGCTTGTCGCGCAGGGATCGAATCGTGCTGCTTATGGGATCCAGCTCCCATCCGCACCAGATCATTCTCCAGCCCCTCGCAACCCCGCTCGGAATAGGTGTCATAGACGCTGTGGTGGCGATGCCCCAGCTGCCAAACGCCTGAATGCTGCGCTGTGGGTAAAGCCTGTTCGCAAATCGTGTAGAGCGCATACCCCAGGCCTTTGCCATTAGCTGGGAATGCCAGCGTGGCGTGATCGTGGCCCCAGTACGCACCGCCGCCCACCACCTGCGCGGCCACCACCTGCCCATCAGGTCCGCGAACGCTGAAGCTGCGCTCCTTCAGCGGTTTTGCCGCCGATCCCCCCGGCGCGTTGTCCCAGATGGTCGCCTCGACGATTTCGCGGCGATCCCACGCATTGAGGTTAAAGATGGCCACTGGCCTCTCGCCCTGCCCCAGCGTTTGCTCGGCCGCGCTGATCAAACCTTCCGCCGCGCCAAACCCCACGCCGCCGCCCTGGCCGCTGGCCAAGGATGACGGCGGCTCCATCTCGCCAGCCACCGCCGCCGAGGAGCGCGTGTCAATTTCTCCCGCCAGCGCTCGCAGCGCGAGCGTCTCCACCATCCCGGTCATCGCCGTGGTCTTCTGGAAGAGGCCGTGGGCGTACGTCCGCGTGTCATGCACGCCCGAGCCGGGCAGGATGTCGTGGAACTGGCAAAACAGCGTGTCGCGCCAGCCTTCTTCCAGGTCGGCCGCAGGGTAAGGACTTTTCAGGCCGGCCCAGGCCGCCGCCGCCGTTTCCGCATCCAGCAGGCGGTTTTCCGCCATCCGGTTGGCCCGCTTGATGAGCGATTGCGAGCTGTAGCAGCCGGTAAACTCGAAGTTCAGCTCGAAATCCAGCGTGGGCAATCTCTGCCCCTGTGTTTCCAGTTGCTCAAAAGCCGCGCGGGCCGTTGAGAAGCGCAGGGCAGGAAAGATGGGCCAGCCGTTCATATCGATGGCCCGCAGCACATCCCACCGCGTGGGACCGCCGCCGTGGTCACCTACGCCATAGACGAACATCCAGTCGCGCACGCCGGTTTCACGCACCCAGTCCACTAGCAGGCCGGCCACGCGCGGAGTGATACTGCCGTTGTAGCCCAGCATCATGTCGTTGCGGACCAGCACGCGCGAGCCGTCGGTTGAACGCCACCAGAATGCGCGTGGCCGCGCCGGACCCGACCCGCCGCCCCGGTTCAGATAGAGGTATTTCACCCCGCCGTGCGCCAGGATTGCCGGCATGGTGAGCGCGTGGCCGAAGGTGTCGGGCGACCAGTCGATAGGTACATCCTCGGGCGCCAGGCCAAAGAGCCGCCCCAGGTATCGCCGCGTGTACAGCAGGTGCCGGCACAGGCTTTCGCCCGAGCTGATGTTCTTATCACACTCGACCCAGTGGCTGGCGGTGACCTCCCAGCGGCCTTCGCTGATGCGCCGGCGAATCTGTTCGAGCATCGCCAGGTTGTACCGCTCCACGATGGCGTACACGCTGGCCTGGCTCTGCGAGAAGTGGAACGTGGGGAACTCATCCATCAGCTTCAGCACGGTGGAAAACGTGTCGTTCACCACGGCCACGGTCTCCGGCCAGGACCACATCCAGTTCATGTCGATATGAGCGTGGCCGATGCAGTGTACGGTGTAGTTTTTCGCCACCGGTCCCAGGGGTGCCAGCACGCCCTCGGCTTCACGCACGGCCGCAGTCAGCGCCGCACCGCCGCCAGACTTTATAGCGGACGATACCAGATCTCCCGCCCGCTCAATGAGCCCCTGACAATCCGCCCGCTGGTCGCCGTGCAGCTCCAGCAGGCTCTGGGCAAACTCCAGCTCCGCCGTGATCCGCTCCAGCTCGTAAGCTGCGATTTGTGAAAGTTTGGCTGACTCCTGCCGCAATGCAGAGATATTCATGGTTTATCTTGCCCAAAACATAGTTAGTTGGTGGTGTGCAACTTTGTTGCACACCCTACGCACTACACGACTAGCTCTCCAAAAGCCTCTGCGGCCTCTTCAACATCCTCATCTGCGATTCCGTGGTGAGTGACCAAACGGAGCCACTTTCCGTTTGGCGAATCCCAGGGGCCGGTGATGCCAATTCCCCGCTCAGCCAGACCGGCGACAAGGCCATCGCCATCCATGGCCTGGGCCTCATAAAACAGGTCAACAGTGTTCGTATACACCGGATACGCCGGGCGCAATGGTTTCAGGTTGCTCAACAGACTGCCCAGGCGTGCGGCGCGGCGGTGATCGTCTGGAATCCGCTGGGGCATGGCGCGAAGTGCCACCAGCCCTGCCGCGGCCATCACGCCCGACTTGTGAACGCCTCCCCCCAGCTTTTGCCGATGCCGGCGCGCCCGTTCAATCGTTTCCTTCTTGCCGACAATGATGGACCCCATTGGAGCCCCTAAACCTTTCGACAGGCAAATCTGCACGGTATCCGCGCCCGCCGTCAGATCCGCCACAGTCTCGCCCATGGCTGCCGCGGCATTGAAAACCCTCGCCCCATCGATGTGCAGCTTCAAATTGTGCTGGCGCCGCCCCAGCCAACCCCGCCGCAACCGCCTTACCCCAAGCCTTGCCCCCTCGCAGACTATGCGTATTCTCGACGCAAATTACGGCCGAGCCGTCTGCAAGGGCATTTGCAGCCAGACATGCTCGCACCATGTCACCGGTCAATACCCCATCGGATTCAACGAGGACTGGCATGCATCGGGCTATCTGCCTGAAGCCTTCCATTTCCGAAGAAACGATGTGGGTGTAGGGATCAGCAATTAGCGAGTATCCGGGGTGTGAAATCGCCAGCAGGCTGACAAGGTTCCCCATCGTACCACTGCACGCAAACAACGCGCTTTCGCGTTTGAACAAATCCGCACACGCCTCTTCCAGCTCGCGCGTGGTGCAGTCTTCGCCTGTGAGGGCGTCACCACCAACTTCGGCCCGCGCCATCGCGAGGCGCATTTCCGGCGTTGGAGTCGTGTGTATATCACTGCGCAAATCAATTCGGTGTCGCGTCATCCGTGCTCCCCACGCGCAGGACCATGGCCGATTCCTTTTCCTCGACGATCATCTGCCGCTGCGACTCCCAGAGAAAGCCTCTGTTAAAGCCTGAATTGCCAACTCTGTTGTAAAGTAGATTAAATCCTGTCCTCCGCACCATGCGGCCCCAGGAATCGCTCGCCGTTGAAGTGAATTAGATGCGTGGGGGCGTCAGCCACCCATACCTCCGTTTCCCAAGCAATGTCGGCAAGGAACTTATTAAGTCCTCTTCGGTCAAGAAACGCTGTGAGATACACTACGCCAACCTTTGCGGACCGAAAAAGTTCTTTCAACTCACTGTGTCTCTTGGGGCTGACCGGTCCGTGACTCGTAACCGCCTCAATTAGGACGAGCCACCCTTTGTGCTTGTGGAAAACAACGACATCCGGCATCTTTCCGTGCTGATCAATACTTATGCCAAGTTCGGCCAAGCGCCCTATCTCAGCGACCACAAATTTATCTCCCGCATCGCCTACATAAAGAATCTCTCCTCCCGGCGTATACCGCGGGCAGAACTTTTCAATAATTTGTTTTATGAGTATATTCTGTCCGCCGACGCTCAAGTCGACAGATCTGCCATCAGGCAATGTGACCGGTATTCTTGCCATTTCTCTTTCGGCAGCATAGCGCTGCTGCAGCGTCTTCTGCGACTCCAAGAAAGCCGCAAGATCTTTTTGCCATTCGACAGAGCCAAAAGTTCGCAGCAACTTGAGCGTCCCGGCTTCAATCCGGTAAACATTATCAGGGCTGTTGACCGGACGCGGGCGATCCGGATTCTTCACGACAATTCCGGCTTGCTCGAATTGATGAACAGTAAAACGACGAACAGTCTCACGGGTATTAGGCGCATACTTTTTCTTATAGTTCGCTGAGAAAAAATCCATCATCGGTGTGATGCCCAAAAGAGGGGCAGCGGCATCCTTCCAGGGCGTGTGCGGTTTCAGGTCAAGCAGCGCCAGAAGTGTTAAAGCAGATCTCTCGTTCTGCTGTTCACGCGGCATTCCCAAAGCCTTCAGGACCTCCACCGCTTCGGCAATCTTCGTTCTGATCGCTTTGGCTGACGGTTTACTTTTGGTCATCGCTTAGGAGCTCCTGCGTGATCAGCTGATCGAGGTCCGTTTGTTCCTGGAAGCCCGCCCCAACTACTCGACCCAGGCGTTCAAGCTGCTCCCGGGTTGGGTACCTGAGCTTTCGCAGGTCCGTCGCGTTGACCTGCGTATGGCCGTTGAAGTTCCGAAAACATGTATCCACTAATGTGCTGTTAAGATAGGCGCTTAATCCTCGGGCGAGCAAGAGGGTCATCCCTTTGCCGTTGCAGTGGAAGTAATTGACATGGTTTTCGAAGGCCACTTGATCGCACTTCACCTTCTCAGGATCGAATACAACCGCGACGACCCGCCGCTTTTCTTCTTTAGAACTGAACCGTTTTGTCAGCACGTAAATGCCTGATGGGACCAGCCACCGGGCGCTGGCAGGATTAACTTGGAAGGCCTGGGGCTTCCTGCAGTCTTCTCGAGGCCAAGAAACAACGCCACTCTGAAAGTGCTTCGGGTAAATGAGCGGAACAGTCTGCGCAGTCGGCTCTTCACGCAGCCACTGCCTGGACCGGAATGCCACAACCGGACCCGTGGATACTGATAGCCCAAGATCTTCCAGCCTCAGCTTGGCCCTGCCCATCATCTTGGCGGCCTTGCCCGACCTGTCGTCTAAAACGATGTGAATAAACTTGTCGGGGTCGTCCGGACGAATTATGTCCTTCTGCGGAACCGAGCGGCATTGGATAGCCATATCCGGCGCGTCGCTGGATGAGATAAGCACGTTCGCCCGCTCGCGGGACTTGACCGCGCGAAAGATGATATTCTCCTGCAGAACGTTGTATTCAGAAAAAGCCGCTTTCCGTGAGTTGAAGATATGGATCCGAGTAAGTGACATTTCGCGCAGGAACAAAGCACGAAACGCTTTGAAGTAAGGGCCGTTACAGAAGCTTCTTGGGGTAATGGCCACGAGTTCGCCCTTCGGCGCCAAAAGCATGGCTGCCAATGCGACGAAGGCTGCGTAAAGGTTGCTCGTCTCAATTCCGGCAGTTCTAAGAAGTCGGCGATGCTCTGAATCCGTCCTGAGTTTTCGGTAGGGCGGATTCAAGATGGCTGCGTTGAAATCGGACGACTGACGCGAGAATAGGCTGCTCGACAATTCGGAAACAGCCGCGCCGATAAAGTCTTCCTGGCGTGCTTCTCCTGTAAATTCAATGCCATATGCCCCCGCGAATTCCGCACATTGCGATAACGTGCGTGAAAGATGCGGCTGAAGATTCTCGTCACGCTCGTATGCGATAGCATGAATCTTGGCTGGCTTATGCTCGCATCTAGACGCCCATTCGACGTAAGCCGCCGTTAGTGAACCAACCCCAGCACCAGCATCCAGCAATCTGACCGAATGCGACGGGGGATCGGCGAAAAGACCCGCCATAAAAGCAGCGGTTGGCGGCGGGGTTGCGAATTGGCCAAGCGATCTGCGTTGAGAAGAATGAACGCGGCCAAACGCTTCAAGCCGACATTCTTCCGATGCCTCAATGATTGAGGCTTTTACATGTTTTCTTTGGGCCAATCCAGCCATCTTGCTGATTATCGCCAGTTCCTGGCGCAATGCCAAGAGTTGAAACATTCAACAGAATTTGCCCGAGCGAAGCGTTGTGTGCCGTGCCTACGGCACTCTGTCCTCAAGGGCAACCCTACCCCGCACTAAAAGTGCGGGGCTGCATTCGTGGGCTTGCACCAGGAAATGTGGCTATACCTGCAAGCCGCTTGACGGCGCGCGGTCCCTACGGGACCTCAAGACGCAACGGCGTGCGGCCACACTCCGCCCAAGCGCGGTTAAGCAGCGCGCGCGGCGGGCTTATTCGCCGCTTTCCAGGTCAGCACCGCGATAAACACGTCCATTATCAGTCCAACGGCAGCAGATACGACAATAAAAAGGGCCAGATATCGCTTCCCCGAGAAGAAACATCCATTAAGGGCATATCCCGCCCAGATCGACAGCCCGTCAAGGATCAGCAGCGGGTACAGCAGCGTGTCATACACTGCCAGTCCCATACCATAAAGCCGCCCCGCAGAGCGGCGGATTTTTGAGATCGCCCAAAGTCCAAGCGGCGTAGCAAGAAGGCCAGCGCCCGACAACAGAAGAAGACCAAAGAGGCCCACTATCTGCGATGCCGGTCGCGCCTGCCTAACCGGCGTGATCATCGTGACTTCAGTCCCACCCTGTCTGAATGTCTGTGTTGTTGGCGGCCTCGTGGTGACCGTGGTGACCTCGTGTGCCGATCCGTAGATGAACATGGGAAGCAGAATCAAGGGAAGCACCGATAAGAAGGCCCCGATCAATGCTTCCCGGCACGCGCGTGGCTTGGCCGGCAGCACTGTGGGCTGGGGATTACCTGACGCGGAAGCCATTCCTTGCACATCTTCCCGCTCCGCCGAAGCCTGCTGTACGTAACACTCAGGCGGATCCATTTCGGCCAATACCGCCCGCACATCCGCTACCGTCACATCCTGTGGACAGCTGCGCTCGCAGTTTCTCCAGGATGTGCGATTCGGCATCATCGAGTATTCCACGCCGCTGCGCGGGCCATCCCGCTTTCAGCCAGCACCCGGTCTATCGCATCCAGATGCGCATCAATTGCGCGGCGGACTTCCTCCGGCAGACTTGCTTCCCACTCAGCCATGCTTATTCTCCTTCAACAGTCCCTCAACGGCCTCATTGACTTGTTTCCAGTGCGTCTGCATCTCCCGCAGACGCGCCACCCCTGCTTGCGTCAACCGGTAATACCTGCGCGGCGGCCCCAGGGGCGACGGCGCCGCCCGCACCTTTACCAGACCATCCTCGGACAGGTGCGCCAGGATGGGATAAACGGAACTTTCCGTGATGGCCAGCTCCCCCGCTGCCTCCAGCCGCTGCATGATCTGATAGCCATACGCCTCGCCCTCCCGCAGCGCGCCCAGCACGCACAGTTCCACCAGCCCCTTGCGCAGTTGTGTAATCCAGGAACTCATGCTGGTATGATATACCACGCTATAGCGCATTGCAACATAGATAATGAAATAATTTCTGAGCGCCACGAATAAGATGAAGGTGCGAAACTGACAGATTGCTTGCCTGCCTGAAAGCTCCGGCCTTTGCTTAAGCCGTGAGCCGTAAAACCCCAAGCCTTACTTCGCTTCCATCCAGTTGTCGCCGATGCCCGTGTCCACGCGCAAAAGCACGCGCAGGATCATGGCCGATTCCATCTCATCCACGATCATCTGCCGTTCGGCCTCCACGGCCTCGACTGGGATTTCGAAGACCAGCTCATCGTGGATCTGGAGGATCATCCTGGCCGGGCGATTCTGCCGCTGGATGCGGCGGTCGATGTGGATCATGGCCCGCTTGATCAGGTCCGCCGCGGAACCTTGCACGACCGAATTGATGGCCATGCGCTCACCCGCCGAGCGCAGCGCGGCGTTGCGGCTGTTAATGTCGGCGATGGGCCGGCGGCGCTTTAAAATCGTCTCCACGTACCCCTGGCGGCGGGCCTGCTCGATGCACTGGCCCAGGAATTCATCGATCGCGGGGAACCGCTGCCGATAGCGGGTGATGAAATCCTGCGCCTCTTGCCGGCCGATGCGCAGCGTCTGCGCCAGCCCGTGGGCCGTCTGGCCGTAAATAATGCCGAAGTTCACGGTTTTCGCCCGCGCCCGCTGCTCGCCGGTCACTTCGGCTGGCCTCACGCCAAAAACTTCGGCGGCCACCATGCGGTGAATGTCCTGGCCGCTTTCAAACGTGGCGATCAGCGTGGGGTCCTGGCAGAAATGCGCCAGCACGCGCAGCTCCACCTGGTTGTAATCGGCGGCCAGCAGCTTACAGCCCTTATCGGCCACAAAGGCCGAGCGAATTGCGCGGCCGGCCTCCGACCTCACCGGAATGTTCTGTAAATTCGGCTCGCTGCTGGAGAGGCGCCCGGTGATCGTGCCCGCCTGATTGAAGGAGGCGTGTACCCGCCCCGTCTGCGGATTGATGCAATCGGCCAGCGCCCGCAGGTACGTCCCTAATAACTTGGTGAGTTGGCGATATTCCAGCACCACCGAGGGCAGTTCGTGAAATGCCGCCAGCTCGGCCAGGACGGCGGCATCAGTCGAAGGGCCGGACTTGGTCTTGCGCAAGGCCGGCAAACCCAGCCGATCAAAGAGCACCTCGGCGAGCTGCTTTGGACTATCTGGGTTAAAGGTCGTGCCCGCCAGGTCCATGATCCGCTGGCGAAGCTGGTCCGCCTGGCCGGTCAAGAGCTGCTCCTGTCGCTTGAGCTCCTGGGGATCGACGCGGATGCCGACCAGTTGCATCTCCGCCAGGATTTTTACCAGCGGCATCTCCACCTGCTGGAAGAGGTCCGCCAGGCCATTTTGTTTCAGTTGCGTTTCCAGCAGGGTAGCCAGGCGCAGGGAAACATCTGCATCCTCGCCGCTGTACTGGGCGACGGCCTCGGTAGGAACCAAGTTCATAGTGACGGCCTTGGCGCCCGTGCCGATGAGGTCTGCAATGGGAATGCATTTGTGATTGAGATGCCTGCCCGCTACGGAATCGAGTTTTCCATCCGCCGCGGGATCCAGCACCCAGGAGGCCAGGTACGTGTCAAAATCGATGCCCGCCAGCTCAAAGCTCGCGCGGCGGAGCATGATCAGGTCGTACTTTATATTGTGACCGATCTTGCGGATCTTCGCATCAGCCAGGATCGGCCCAAGCAACCGTCGCACATCTTCGAGGGCAACTACCTGCGCGCCATGGGGCCGCGCACGGGGATATAGGCCGCGCAGCCGGCACACCAGGCCAGCGAAATGCCCACCAGCTCGGCCCGCACAGCATTTTTACCTGTGGTCTCCGTATCGACGGAAAGCCGCTCGATCCCGGCCATATCCCGCACGAGCGATTCGAGCTGCTCTACCGTGTCCACGAGCCGGTAATCAAAATCCGCGGCGGTCGTCTGCCGCACCGCGGCGACAACCGCCTCCCGCGCGGCCACAACCTCTTTAGCCTGTGGAGATAACCGCTCCTCCGGCCTGGCGCCAACTTCGGCCTCGGGCAAAACGGCCGCCGGCCCGCCGCCGGAAAAATCGGGCTGATCCTTGGCCATGTGCTCCATCTGCTCGATGAGCCGCTTGAAATCCAGCTCGCGGAAGATGGGCAGCAGGGCCTTGGCATCCACTCCACGCCAGCGGCAGCTCTCCATATCCGTCGGCAGCGGCGCATCGCAGCTCAGCGTGACCAACTGCCGCGTGAGATCGATTTGCCTGGCGAAGGCCGCCACGCCTTCCCGCAGCTTGGGCGAAAGTTCATCCGCATGCGCCACGACTTCGGCCGCGCTGCCGTATTGGGCGATCAATTTGGCCGCCGTCTTGGGCCCGATGCCTTTGACACCGGGAACGTTATCGCTGTCATCGCCGATCAGCGTCTGCACCTCGACCGCCTGCTGTGGCGCATAGCCCTTATTGGCGATGAGCCACTGGGGGTCGATGGTCTCGCCCTTCATCGGGTCGAACATGACCACCTTGTCCGACAGGAGCTGCTCCAGGTCCTTGTCGCGGCTGACCAGGACAATTCTCACACCCGGTCCGGCGAATTTCGCCGCCGCGGAGGCCAGGTAGTCATCCGCCTCAAAGCCGTGGCCACACCAGATGGGGATGTGCATGGCCGTGATGATCTGCTCGATGCGGCACTCCTGCGGTGCCAAATCCTCCGGCGCGGCCGACCGGGTGCCCTTGTAATCAGCAAAAAGCTGCGTGCGAGCCAGGTCTTTTACGCCGCAGTCCATGGCCATGGCCAGGTAGTCCGGCTTGTGGTCGCGCACGAGATTAAGCAGCATCGTGGTAAAGACATACGTCGCGCGCGTGGGCTCACCCGCCGGGCTGGTAAGGGCCCTGAAAGGTGCGTAATACGCCCGAAAGATCTGGCTGTGCCCGTCAATGATGTAAAAGGTTTTGCCCACGTGTCATGTGAGATTACACGATCACACCGGGTCAGATCAATTGAAGATAAGTTTGGTTATTGTAAGGTCCGAAACTTTCGCCCCTGCGCTGCGGCGACCTCAAGTGCGACATTGTCGCACCTGCCAGGGCGGCTTCAGGTGGTGAAATTCACCACCTGATCAGGCCATCAGGTGAAAAAATTTATCACCTGACTGGTCGATTCGATCAGTCAACTGTGGCATTGCAACAGTCGAAATCCGCCGGCTTGCTTTCCCGCCGCGCAAGTGCCTGTATTACAAGAAATATGTTGACGAGATTTAACGTAAAACCCATACTGCTGGTCGGTCGGCGCGTAACTGAGAAGCCCGCCTGATGCCCGCTGAGCCCGGCGGGTGCAACGCCAGTGAAGATCGTTGCTTGCAGTAAAACTCCGACCCGCCGCCATACACCAGACGTAGCTCATATGGCAGCGCCGGCTGCCCCAGAAGGATCCTCATCACTGAAGGAGTTGTAAAGATGGCACGAGTAGTCCAGCGTCGTGGCGGTCCGGCCTATGCGACGTTCGTGCTGGTGTTTCTGGCCCTGGGGTTTCTGGTGGCGGCCGTGGTCTTCGGCAGCTATTGGGATACCGCCAAGGCGGAGCTGACCAGGAAGAATAACGAGACCTCCAGCCTCATCAATCCCTCTGACCGCGACTCGGCCTCCTACAAGGCGTACGTGGATGAATCCAAGAAGGCCGGCAGGACGACCGTCGGGTATATGGTCGCGCAGCTCAACCAGCTCGGGCAAGACCGGCAGGACTTGTCCACCAAACTGGCCACGGCCATGGCGGATGCGGAGCGGCTACGCGCGGAAAACAAATCGCTGGATGATGCCCGCAAGGACATGGAAAATCAGTGCAGCGAGGCCAAGCTGTCGCTCTCCTCGCAGCGCACCACCTTTGATACCGAGTTGGATAAGGCCGCCAAAGAACTCCAGGCCGAGCGCGACCGCAACAAGTCCCTGGGCGACCAGTACGACAAGGCCCTGGCCGATGCCCGCCAGTCCTGGTCCGCGCGGCTGGATGACAAGGACCGTGAACTGGCCGATAAGGACAACCAGATCCGCAAGACGGAGCACGATCTGCTGGTGGCCAAGACGCAACTGGCCGAGGCCGTCCGAAACCTGGGCGACCTGAAGCGCCAGCCGGAGAAGGCCGCCGCCGCCGATGGCCGCGTGCTGACGGTCGATGCGCAGAAGAACATCGCCTACGTCGACATCGGCCAGCAGGACAAGATTCACATCGGCGCGACCTTCGCCGTGTTTGACGGCCGCGGGGAGATCAAGGTCGACACCAAACCCAAGGCGCGCGTGATCGTCAAGAACGTGATGGACAAGACCTCGCAAGTGGAGATCGTGCAGTCCACGCCGGGCAACCCGGTGATGGCCGGCGACATCATTTCCAACGTCGCCTATGATAAGCGGTCCACGCCGGTGTTCGTGGTGGTGGGCACGTTCGACCTGAATGGGGACGGCAACGAAGATGAGCATGGCGTGGAGACCGTGCAGTCGATGATCCGCGAGTACGGCGGGAAGGTCTCCGGCCAGATCTCGCCGGACGTGGATTACCTGGTGACGGGCGATCCGCCCAAACTGCCGACCAAACCGGGACCGGGCACCCCGGCCAGCCAGATGCAGTTGTGGCAGGAGAAGGCCGCCAAGCTGGATTCGTATCGCAAGGCGGTCGATGACGCCCGCGGCTATCAGATTCCCACGCTCAACACCAACCGGCTGCTCATGCTGCTTGGGAAATCGATGAGCGCGGGCTGAGTCGCGGCTGATTTGAAAATGAAAACGGCGTGAAGAATGGGAAGTTCTTCACGCCGTTCTTTTTTGCGTTACGGATTCTAGGCGGCGACGGCCGCGGCCGCGGCGGTCCGGCGGCGCGTGGGCCGCGTGACCTTCTTAACCGGCTGCTGGATCTGGGCGGCGGGCTTATCCTCAACCAGCACCACGCTGTCGAAGCCGAACTTGCCCGGCTCCACGCCGAAGGCGGCGAAGTCGGTGTACCAGAGCCCATCAGCGCAGTAGCGGAAGCGATAGGAACCCACGGGCAGTTCCAAAAAGGCCTTCCAGTAGCCATCTTCCTGGCGGCTCATCATCAATTCGCCATGACGCCAATTATTGAAGTCGCCGGCCAGATACACATGGCGGGCCTGGGGACGATAGAAACTGAACTCGATTCTTCCATTGCTGCGCTTAACCATGACTAAACTCCCTTGAACTTCTTTGGCAACCGTCGCGATCCGACGCGGCGGCCTTACTTTACGTTCCGCAATAACCTATCGTCGCGCGGGCGGCCCGACTTAACCGTCGTGGGCGCGGACTGAGCCCGTACAGTGGGCGCTTATCGCCCACGCGATTGCTTTGGGAGCCCTCAAAACACCCAGGAGAACGGCCGAGGCCACAACTCCTTCTTCCGCTGCTTTCGCCTCAGGATCGCCCGTACTGGCCGGGCGACCCCTACATTGTCAATTTAGTGAAAGTCAAAAGGCCCCTTCAAGACCCCCCGCTCGGCAAAGCCTGTGGATAACCTGTTAACAATCCCCCGCCGTCACTGATAAGACGCTCAAGAAGCGGGGCTTACGATTAGCGGCAGACTAGGAATTTCCCTGAGAAAAGATTTTTTAAAAATAAGGCGGTTGCCGGAGGTGTTAAAAAACCAGCATGACTACAGCCGCGCGGCGGCCCATTTGGCCGCCTGCGCCACGGCCGTGTTTTCATATCTACTGAGGCGATCAAGGCTTGCGGCGGCTTTGGTGATTTTACACTGGCCCGCGACGATGGCGGCGTTTCGCAGGAGGCCTTCATAGCCGCAGCGCCTAAGACCACTGGCGCGCGTGGCCTGATCCCACTCATCTTTCGACCACTCGAGCATTTGGACGACATCCATCTGCGCCGGCGGCAAGGGTTCGCATAGCTCCGCCATGCTGTTAACGCCTGTGCCGCGCCCGGCATTATAGGGACAGCTTGTTTGACATAGATCACAGCCGAAAACCTGGCCGGCCAGATTGAATTCGTCGCCATCAAGCGGCCCACGATTTTCGACAGTGGCCCAACTATTGCATCGCCGCGCATCAAGGGTGTAAGGGGAGATGAGGGCCTTATTGGGGCAGGCCTCCAGGCATTTGCGGCAATCGCCGCAGTTTTGTTGAAGCGGCGAATCGGGAGGTAACTCGATGCTCAGGACGATCTCCGCCAGCAGAATGTAGCTGCCGTAAACGGGATGGATCAGGCAGCAGTTGCGGCCAATCCAGCCTATTCCGGCCGCGGCGGCCAGTTCCCGCTCCAACAGCGGCGCCGTATCCACGCAGCAGACAGTCTGCAAGCCATCCACGCGTTTCACCAGCTCATCCGCGAGCGTCATACATCGCTTCTTGAACACGCGGTGATAATCGCGGCCGCGGGCGTACCGGGCTATTCTTCCATCTCCGGAATCTTCGCCACCAGTCGCATAAGAAGCGGCCAGGCATAGGACGCTTTTTGCCCATGGCCAGTTGGTGCGCACATCGAGGCGGCGATCCGTGTCCTTGGCCAGAAAATCCATGGAGGCGTGAAAACCCGCGGCAATCCGTTCTCGAAATGCCTCTGCGTGCTTACTTGGCCCCGCCGGCGCCACGCCGGCGGCCACAAACCCGATCTCGCCGGCGCTCAATGACGAATCCTTTGATGTCTTGCGCAGCGGTCATTACGGCAGTTTAGCGACATGCTTTAATTCAAAGAACAACATTAGCAGAGATGCAGGGGATACAAGGGATAAAGGCAAGAAAAGTAAGGCTTTTTGAGTCTTCTTCTTTATCCCCTGAATCCCTGCTACCTTTTCTTACCATCATGTGCCTTGCTCCCGCTTTTCAGACTGGTTAACGGCCTTTGTCGTTCGCCTGCGAGCGATCGACCTGTGCACCCCCAGCAAGGTGATACCCATCAGGGCCCACAAGACAGCAGGCGACGGAATCCGTATTAACACAATTGGAAGTGGCTCCTTCAAAAGAACTCTTTCCTGACTATCGGGTTCGACGACTGCAACACTTGCCCAGAACAGGCGGTGCCTCAACCTGTATCTCGAGCAGTCAACTTCATCGGCGCAGCTTATTATCCCCGGCGACCGATTCACATTCTCCAGATATGAACCCTTTCTGTGGACCTTTTTAATCACCTTTCCATACAGATCGAAATCAATCTCATCATCAGTCGAGTAGATTACCGTTATCACAGACCCGGAAGAATCGAACCGACCTAACCTGCCACCGGATTTCATGAACCACCCGCGAATAAACCTGCCTTCCGAGTCAAATATCTCCATCCGCTCGTAGTGAGATGAGTAGATTAACACCCTATGAAGCGCGTCCACTCCTACGAAGGTCGGGTCGATTGGTAATTCAATACTTTCTGATTGACAGGGCCCTGCAAGCCAATTCATCGAGATACATACAATGGGCATAGCAAAGCTCGCTCCTGCGGTCGCTATGAATATCCATGCAAATACCCTGATTGTCTTCATTACCGTCTTTTCCGATGCGCCAGAAACTGCACCAGCGCCTTGTCGAAGGTCATGGCGTTGTCCACGGCCACGAAATCCGCACGCACATCCTGGCATTCGCGGCGGTAGCCGGCAATGAAATCCTGAATGGCCTCCATGTACGCCCCCCGAATCGCCTTGGGGTCCGCTTGCACCGTATCGCTGCTTTCGGGATCTTCAAAACGAGTGGGCCCATCAAAAGGCAGGGCCAGTTCGCTGTGATCCAGCACCTGGAAGATGATCAGGTTGTGCCCGCGATACCGCAGGTGATGCAGGCCTTCGATCACCGCCTGCTGGTCGGCCAGGAGATCGGAAAGCAGAATGATCAGCCCGCGGCGGCGGATTTTTTCCGCCAGCTCGTGCAGGACCGCAGGTAAATCCGTCTGACCCTGCGGCTTGGTGCGGGCCAGCGTGGAAAGAATATTCACGAGTTGCGTGCGCCGCGCGCGGCGGCAAAAACTCCCGCAACTTCTCCGAAAACACCGCCAGCCCCACCGCATCCTGCTGATGAATCATCATGTAACCCAGTGCGGCGGCCAGGCAGATGGCGTAATCCAGCTTGGTCATGCGGCCTTCGGTGGAGAAATCCATCGAGGCGGAACTATCCACCAGCAGGTAAGCATCCAGATTCGTCTCGGCCTGGAACTTCTTGATATAAAAGCGGTCGGTCTTGGCGTACACGTTCCAATCGATCTGCCGAAGATCATCGCCGGGCGTGTACTTGCGATGCTCGCTGAACTCCACCGAAAAGCCGTGATACGGCGAATTGTGCAGGCCGGAGAGAAACCCTTCGACGATGAAGCGGGCCTTCAGGTCCAGCCGCCGGACCTGGCGGATGACATCAGGGCGGAGATATTGCTCGATGGTGAGCGCCAAGCTGCCCTCACAATTACAAGTTACAAATTACAAATGACAAATTACGGCGGGAACCGGTCCGGCCTTAATTTGTAATTTGTCAT
>CAWAWB010000020.1:0-131529 GCA_963785635.1 uncultured Phycisphaerales bacterium | reverse complement strand
CAAAAATCTAAAATCGATCTACGCCGCCTTCGCCGGCGGCAACTCGATATTAAATTCCTTCAACTTGGCCAGGATGTCCTCCTTAGGCAGGAACCCCTCGTGACGCCAGAGCACATTGCCAGATGTATCCACAAACAGCAGCGTGGGAACGGCGTGAACGGCAAAGGCGCTCTTGGCGGCGGCATTATTATCCACGTCGATGGAGTTCACCTGGAGCTGGCCGGCATACTCGCGCTTCAGTTCCTCCAGCACGGGGGCCAACATGCGGCAATACGGGCAATCGGCCGAACCCAGTTCCACCAGCCGCGGCAAATGCGCGGCGGTCGAATCGGCTTCCAGTTCAGCCAACACTCTTGCCTGGGCGGCCAAGTCCATAGGCGGAGAAGCCATCAGGGAGGATGATGCGCCCAGCCTGACAAAAAACAAGGCCCCCGCAACCACGACAACAGCCGCCACAATGCTTGTAGCCTTTATCCCGTTGCTCATTTAGCTGACCTCTTTTTCGGAGTGAATCAGTCGGTGTTCTCTCTCTTTATAATACGTTTCATTAACACAGTCCGTTCCACTCATTTGATTCGATATTCAGGCAGCCTAAAAGATTACGAGGAATCTGCTCGTCCTCGGCTCCAGCTTTCAAAATCCTGCCTTTCTTTGTGTTCTTTGTGACCTTTGTGGTCTTTGTGTTGCTCTTTGTCTTGCAAAACCGGCCCGGACGATTAAGATATTTGCCTTATGAGCAGGTCCGGGAGGCCTGTCCCTTTGGAGTGCGAGGGATCGCAGCCATGACGACGACGACAACACCGCTGGCCAATTCGCAGGTGGAACAACTGGGCCGCGTGCCGCCGCAGTCGCGCGAGGCGGAGATGTGCGTCCTGGGCGCCATGATTCTCGACCCCGACTCCATCGACATCGTCGTGCAGTGGCTCAAGGATGATCATTTTTACATTCCCGCCCACTCGCAGATCTACCGGCACATGGTGGCCATGACGCTGGCTCGCAAACCGGTGGACCTGGTGTCATTGCGCGAGGAGCTCAAACTCGCCAAGGTGCTCGACCAGGTCGGCGGACAGGATTACCTGGTGCGCCTGGTCGATGCGGTGCCCAACGCGGCCAACATCGAGTACTACGGCAAGACCGTGCGCGACAAGGCCCTGCTGCGCGGGCTCATTACCGCGGCCAACGAATTGACGCGGGATGCGTACGATTCCAAGGATGAGGCCCCGCTGGTCATCGACCGCGCGGAGCAGAAGATCTTCGAGCTGGCCAGCGCGCAGATCACCGAGCACGCCGAGCCCATCCGCAACATCATCCAACAGACCTTCGAGCAGCTCCAGACGCTGGATGGCTCGATCACCGGCATGGCCACGGGCTACTTCAAGCTGGATGAGCTGACCTGCGGCTTCCAGGCGGGCGAGATGATTATCATCGCCGCGCGGCCGTCGGTTGGCAAAACGGCCATTGCCCTGAACATGGCCGAGCACATGGCCGCCGAAGACAAAAAGCCGGTGCTCATTTTCTCGCTGGAAATGGCCGGCCGGCAACTGGCCCAGCGTTTCCTGTGCAGCCGCAGCCGCTTCGACCAGTCGCGCCTGCGGCGCGGCAATATAGGGACGGAAGACTGGCAGCGGCTCCAGATGGCCGCCGGCGACCTGGAAGAGGCGCCCATCTTCATCGACGATTCGCCCGAAGTGAACATGATCCAGATGCGCGCCAAGGCCCGCCGCATGAAGTCGCGGCACGACATCCAGTGCATCTTCATCGACTACCTCCAGCTCATCACGCCCCTGTCCGGCGAGAGCCGCCAGGTGCAGGTGAGCGATATTTCGCGCCAGATCAAGGCCCTCTCCCGCGAATTGAAGATTCCCGTGGTCGTCCTGGCCCAGCTCAACCGCATGGTGGAAGAGCGCATCGGCCACGAGCCGCGCATGAGCGACCTGCGCGAGTCGGGCTCCATCGAGCAGGATGCCGATGTGGTGTGCCTGCTGCACCGGCCCGACTACTACGACAACGACGCCGAACCCAACGTGGCCGAACTCATCATAGCCAAGCAGCGCAACGGCCCCACCGGCAAGGTGAAACTCACCTTCCTCCGCGAGTGTACGCGCTTTGAGAATTACCATGGAGCGGAAGAAGGCATGCCGGTTTAGGTATTTTCGATTTTTGATTTTTGATTTGCGATTTCTTGGCCTAAACATATGAGTTCGCATTTTGTTCGGGGTGAAACTTTCGCCTCCTCTCCCCCCGGTAAACTGGGTAATCTAGAAAAACTGAGCAAGAGAATTGACCTTCGCCGCGGAGAGTCGCGATGGCAAACCTCACGTGGTACTCTGCACTACCCGAATCAGTCCCGCGCAACGCTTAACGCAGCCGCAACTGCACTTTGCACCACCTGAGTCACGGGCTTGATCGACTGTAAACCGTTTACAGTCGCCTGCTCCGCAGAAACGCGTTGACATACCCCCCGCCGAACGTATCATCATCCCTTCAAGACTTTTGTGCCTCCTGGTTTAAACGGAGCAGCCTTGTCAGTCCTCAATAGAGTTGTGGCATGTGTGGCACGGCCGCCATCGGCCGTGTATTTCGCGCGGCGCTGCTGGTGTGGGTGATGTTGGCCGCCGCGCCGATGGCGCAGTGCCAGGGGGCCGATGATGTTGCGCAAAGTCAGCCCGCCGCGCAGGATCAAGCCGTTGCCGCCACACAGCCCGCGGCCACACAACCCGCCGCGCAAGATGAAGCCGTTGCCGCTACAGAGCCCGCCGCTGCGCAGGATGAAACTCCGGCTGCCACGCAGCCCGCCGCGGCAAGCCAGCCCGCGCCGGCCTACCAGCCCGCCTCGCAGCCGGCGTTTCCGACCTTGCCGCCGATGTCGACGTCTCCGCTGGCGCCTCTGCCTGTATTTCCATCGGCCTCCATGCCCGCATCGGAGCCGGCCTCACAGCCCCTATCCATGATGCCCACGGATTTTGGCAACACCATCGTGGAAGTGCGGGTCGTGGGCAACGAGCGCGTGACCAAGAACGCGATTCTCGCCAAGGTACACAGCCGCGTGGGCGAGCCGTACGTGGAGCGCGTGGCCGTGGAGGATCAGCGGCGGCTGCTCGATAGCGGCCGATTCGCCGATGTGCAGATCACCTCCACCCGCACCGATAAGGGCGTGGTCGTCGCCATCCATGTGCGCGAGCACGAATTCATTTTGGGGCTGATCTCGCACGGCAATCACCACTTCAGCGACCGCAAGGTCCGCACCACGATGGGCCTGACCATTCCCGGCCCGGTGGATTACAACCGCATCGAGGCGGGCCGGCAGCTCCTGCTGGAAAAGTACAAGTCGGACGCCTTCTACTTCGCCGATGTGCGCGTGGATGAAGACATGCTGCACAGGCTGCACAAGCTCCTGCTGTATATTACCGAAGGCCCGCGCGTGCGGGTCAAGAAAGTGAGCTTCGTCTTCGACGGCCCGCAGTCCTACAGTTCCTTCAAGCTGCGCCAGCAGGTCAAGACGCGGCAGGGAATCTGGATCTTCTCGCGCGGCAAGCTGGAAGCGGCCCAATTGCCGCGGGATGCCGCGGATCTCAAAGGCTTCTACCGCGACCACGGCTACCTGGATGTGGAGGCCACGCCCGAGGTGCGCTTCACGGCCGATCGGAGCAAGGCCTACGTGTACTTTATCGTGCGTGAAGGGCCGCGCTACCGTGTCAACGAGGTGCAGTTCGAAGGCAATATCGTGTACAGCGGCGAGGAGCTGCGCCACCGGCTCAAGCTGGTCACGGGCAGATGGTACGATGCCCAGGAGCTCTCGCGCGACAGCAACTCTCTAAAGACCGCCTACGGCGAGATCGGCAACCTGTACGCCTCGGTACACTCGGAGCTGGTGTATCTGTCCGAAAACGCCCCCATACCGGACTGGGCCAAAAAGCCCGGTTGCGAGCAGCCGCCGGCGCTGGTGAATCTGCGGTATCACATCAACGAAGGCAAGCCCTACCGCGTGGGCAAGATCACCATCCGCGGCAACGATGTGACCAAGGACCGCGTGATCCGCCGGCAGGTGCGCTTCTTCCCCGACCAGCTCTTTGACACGGCGGCCGCCGATGAGAGCAAGGCGCGGCTGAAGGACAGCGGCCTCTTCAAGGACGCCAAGATCACCCCCTACGGCGAAGAGCCGGATGTGCGGGATGCGCTGGTGGCGGTGCAGGAAGGCGAGACCGCGCGCTTCGGCATCGGCGTGGGCGTCAGCACGAACACCGGCGTCGAAGGCACGATCAACTTCGTGCAGCAGAATTTCAGTTGGACCAATCCGCCCGAATCCCTGGGCGAGTTCTTCAGCGGCCAGAGCTTTAAAGGCGACGGCCAGACCTTCCGCGTGGACCTGGTGGCCGGCACGGTCCTCAGCAACGCCCGCATGACCTGGCGCGAGCCGTACCTCTTCGACCGCAACGCCTCGCTGGGCGTTGGGGTCTTCGCCACCGAATGGCAGCGCGAAACGTACAACGAAGACCATTTCGGCGCCAACGCCAGCCTGGGGCACCTGTTCCCCAATCGCTGGTACGGCGAACTGTCCGTGCAGCCGGAGTTCGTGAAGCTGACCAGCCTGTCGGATGACACGGCGCCGGAAATCCGCCGCGATGCGCCCTGGGCCTTTTTGACCAGCTTCGGCGGCACGCTTGTTCGCGACAACACCGACAGCCGCTGGCTGCCCTCCAAGGGCGACCGGCTGACGCTGAATTACCAGCAGTTCGTGGGCGACTATGTCTTCGGCAAGGCCTCCATCGATTACAGCCGGTACTGGACGCTGTACACCGATGCCCTGGACCGCAAGCACATCCTGGCCGGCCGCGTGGCCGCCGGGCAGATTTTTGGCACGGCGCCGGTGTACGAGAAATATTACGGCGGCGGGTTGGGGAGCATCCGCGGCTTCAAGTACCGTGGCATCAGCCCCCGCTCGGCCGGCGGGCCCGAACCCGATGACCCGAATGTAATCGGCGGCCGAGACGAAGTCATCGGCGGCGACCGCTTTGCCTTCGCCGGCTCGGAATACACCTTCCCCATCGCCGGCGATGTGCTGCGCGGGGCGTTCTTCGTGGACAGCGGCTCCGTCATGGATGCCTGGAGCGACACGACCTGGCGCGTCTCCACCGGCGTGGGGCTGAGGATCGCCGTGCCCTTCCTCCAGGATGTCCCCATGAGCCTGGACCTGGGTTTCCCCATCGTCAAGACCCAACAGGATGATACCCAGCTATTCAGCTTCTCCTTCGGCTGGGTCTTTTAAATTGCAGATTGCCAAGTGCGAATTGCCAATTGAACTGCCGAAAAAGCCTTCACCCTCTTGCTTTCTGCAATTCGGGCATCTGAATCAGCCGCTGTTCTTCAATCCGCAATCCGCAATTCGCAATTTACAATTGGCAATTACACGTTGGATGGATACATTGCCTGATCGGCCCCAAGCTCGGTGCGCGGCCACAAGTGCAGTAACGCAAGCAGAGTTTAAAGGAGCAAGCATGAGCATTACCTCGCGATGGATATGGATATCGGCGGCCGTGATAACCGCTACGCTGGTCTTGGTGCTGCCCACGGTGCGGGCACAGGAATCTGGAACGGCCACAGCCCCGGCCCTCGCGCCAAAAAACATCCGCGTGGCCGTGTGCAACGCCTATTCCATTTTGCGGGATTTCCCGGCCATCACCGCGCTGGCGGAGAATCTTGAGAAGGAAAAGATCGCTTTAAATGCCGAGAGCAAACGCCGCGCCAATGAAATTGAAGCCCTGCGCAAGCAGCTCGATACCGTGAACCCCGGTTCCAAGGCCTACAACGACACCCGCCGCGAGATCGAAGAGAAGGAACTGGCCGCCAAGAGCTGGGAGGCCGGCCAGCTTCTGGAGCGCAAGCACCGCGCCGCCGAAGCCATCGACCGCAGCTACGCCATCATGCAGGAGGCGGTCAGGGCCATCGCCAACGAGCAGGGCTTCGACCTGGCGATGAACCGCTACGAGCCTTCCCTGGCCAATATGCCGCCGGATGAAATGCAGGCCAGGATCCTCACGCAGACCGTGCTGTATGCCAAGGATTCCATCGACATCACGGCGCAGGTGATGGAACGCATGAAGGCCATCTACGCCAAACAAGGCGGCAGCCAGGACTACACTTCAGCAACTTCAAAGCCGGCGGAATAAGCAACTGCATGGCCCAAAAGAGCTGGACAATCGCCGAGATCGCCGCGGCCATCGGGGCGACCGTTGAGGGAGATGCCAGCGCGCGTATTACGGGGCTTGCGCCGATAGACGCCGCGCAGAGGGACCAGCTCACCTTTGCCCTGGATGATGAGCGAGCGGCTGCCCTGGCCTCCAGCCAGGCCGCGGCGGCCATCGTCGGCACGAAAACAAAAATCCCGCCTAACATTACGGCGCTCCGGGTGTCTGATGTTGACCGGGCATTGGCGGCCTTTTTGGCCTTCATTTCCCAGCCGGAGGACCTGCCGACAGCCGGCATCCACCCAACCGCGGTCATTGATGCTTCGGCCAAGATTGCAAGTGGCGTTACTATAGGCGCTTATGCCGTCGTGGGGGCCGATGCCACGCTGGAAGAAGGCGTGGTGCTGTACGCCCGAGTGTTCGTCGGCCAGAACGTTTTTATTGGCGCACCAATCGGTGCTCATGCCCGGCGTGGTGGTGCTTCAGGATTGCCGCATCGGCCGCCGCTGCCGCGTTCATCCCAACGCCGTGATCGGCGGGGATGGTTTTGGCTACTTCAGTCGCTCCGGCGTGAATTACAAGATCCCGCATGCCGGCACGGTGGAAATCGGCGATGATGTGGAGATCGGCGCCTGCTGCTGCGTGGATCGGGCCAAGTTCGGCGTCACCCGCGTGGGCAATAACAGCAAGTTTGATAATTTCGTCCAAATTGGCCATGGCGCGCAACTTGGGGATGGGGCTTTGCTGGTGGCCCATACTGCCCTGGGCGGAAGTTCCAAGACCGGCAGGAACGTAGTGCTTGGCGGGCACGCGTGCATAGGCGATAATGTCACGGTCGGAGACCGCTGCCAGATCGCCGCGTACTCGGCGCCTATTAAGAATATCGCGTCCGACACGGTCTGCGGCGGAATGCCCGCCGTGCCCATAAAGGTCTGGCGGCAGAGTATGACACTGTTGTGGCGTCTGCCGGAGCTTCGGCGGCAATTGAAGGATTTGCAGGCACGCATAAATGCCCTGGAGTCGACAACAAACGACGATCGCTGAAGTAGCCGAGATCTCCGGATCCGGCATGTTCAGCGGCCAGCCTTGCCGGCTGCGTTTTCGGCCCTCCGAGCCGGATACGGGCATCGTCTTTGCGCGCATCGACCTCGGCGAGCCGGTGCGCATCTGCGCCACCGTTTCCAACCTGGCCCCCCGTGCGCAGGACCACGCTGCGCAACGGCACCGCCACGATCGAGACGGTCGAGCATGTGCTCTCGGCGGTCAGCGGCCTGGGTCTGGACAATCTTTACATCGAGGTGGCCGGTCCGGAAATTCCTAATCACGACGGCTCGCCGCAGCCTTTTGTGGAGACCCTGCTCAAGGCCGGGATTCGCCCGCAAGAGGTCGCCGCGCACATCTTCACTATTCGCGAGCCGGTGACGGTGAGCGAGGGCGAGGCCATGCTGGCGGCGCTGCCCGGTTCGATGGATACGCTGGAGGTCATGTACGACCTGGATTATTCCGGCTGCCCCAGCGTGGGCCGCCAGGTGATGGGTTTTCGCCTCGGACAGGACGACTATATCACGCAGCTCGCGCCCGCCAGGACGTTCCTTCTGGCCGAGGAGGCCCAGCGGCTGCGCAGCCAGGGCATGGGCCCGCACCTGACCGAAAATGATGTGCTGGTGATGGGCCCGACGGGCCCGATGGGCAACTCGCTGCGCTTCGCCGATGAGCACGTCCGCCACAAGGTGTGCGACCTCCTGGGCGATCTGATGCTGCTGGGCCGGCGGCTTTCCGGCCGCGTCATAGCCTGCCGGTCGGGTCACACGCTGAATCATCAGCTCGTGATGCGGCTGTCGGAGCAGTTGGCGGCCGCGCAGCGGCGCAGCCAGGCCGGCAGCCTGCCCTTGCTGGACATTCGCGCGATTCAGCGCATCCTGCCCCACCGCTACCCGTTCCTGATGATCGACAGGGTCATCGAGGTGGATGGCGACCGCCGCGCCGTGGCGGTCAAGAACGTGACGATGAATGAGCCGTACTTCCAGGGCCACTATCCCGGCCATCCGATCATGCCGGGCGTGCTGGTGCTGGAGGCGATGGCGCAGCTTTCCGGCGTGCTCTTAAGCCGCCGGCTCGATAACACCGGCAAGGTGGCCATGCTGGTGAGCATGGACAAGGTCAGGATTCGCCGCGCCGCCTTGCCCGGGGATCAGCTTATTATCGAGGCGGAGGCCCTGCACGTCCGCAGCCGGACGGGCCACTGCCGCTGCCGCGCAATGATTGGCGAGCATGTTGCCGCCACCGCGGAGATTGTTTTCATGCTCGTGGATGAAGATGCGGCGTAGCGCCGCTTAGGATAGACCCGATGCCGGAAATTTCGCCACATGCCGTGGTCGCCCGCCCGGAAAACCTGGGAGCGGGCGTCACTGTCGGGGCCTTTTCGTACATAGGTCCGGACGTCCGCATCGGCGCCAATACGCGCATCGATAATAACGTGGTGGTGGATGGCAGCGTCGAGATCGGCGCGGACAATCATATTTATCCCTTCGCCATTATCGGCGGCGACGGCCGCGAAAACCGTGTGCGCATCGGCAAGAATAACCAGATTCGCGAGCACGTCGTGGTCTGTCCGTCCCAGGCCCCTGCCGAGCCCACCACGGTCGGTGACGACACGCTGCTATCGACCGGCTGCTGCGTGGGCACGGGCAGCCGCATCGATGATCGCGTGGTGCTGGGCACGTACAGCCAACTGGCCGCCAATACACACCTGGAAGAGCACGTCTGGGCGTCGGCTTTCACCGGCACAGAGCGGCAGGTGACCATCGGCCGCTACAGCTTCACTTCGGGTTACGCGGGCATCGACCGCGACGCCCCGCCCTACGCCATGCTCCAGGGATTTCCCTTCAGAATCCGCGGCGTGAACTCGCACAATCTCAAGCGCTGCGGCTTTTCGGAACAGGTCGTCGAGTCGCTGAAGGATGCCTTCCGCTCCCTGTTCAACGGGGCCGACCACGGCATCGTGCCCGGCAGGCTGAATGAATGGCTGGCACGGACGGATCTGGATGAGCACCAGCGGTACCTGGTGGAATTCCTTCGCCGCGCGGGCTACGACAGCGCCAATGGCGACGGCGACAAGGGAGCCCACTGACCCATGTCAACTTTGGAAGTGTTGCGCGAAGTGGCGCCGGAGGCGCACATCGATCCTTCCGCCAGCATCGACCGCTGGTGCGTGATCGGTCCACACGTGCAGATCGGAGCAGGTACGCGCCTGGGCGCAAGGTCACCATCACCGGCCGCACGCTCATCGGGCGCGACAACATCATCGAAGAAGGCAGCGTCATCGGCGCCGATCCCCAGGACCTGAAATATCGCGGCGGCGCCGCCTGGCTTTTAATCGGCGACCGCAACCGCTTCGGCATGAACGTGACCGTGCACGTGGGCACCGAGTCGGGCGGCCGGGTCACCCATATCGGCAGCGACAACCATTTCGCCGATGGCTCGCACGTGGCGCACGACTGCTACCTGGCCAGCCGCATCCGCATGGGCCGAAAAGTGCTGCTGGCCGGCCACATCGTGGTGCGCGACGGCGCGGTGATCGACGACATGACCGGCGTACACCACTTTACGCAGATCGGCCGCGGGGCGCACATCGGCCCCCGCACGCCGGTGACGCGCGATGTGCCGCCGTTCGTCCACTATTACAGCGAAGATTATTACTGGGTCACCCCCATGGTGCGCGGCATTCACGAGGATGGCATCGCCGCGGCGAAACTCTCGCCCCAGGAGGCCCGGCAGCTCCGCTGGGCCATAAGCGAACTGTTCGACAGTGAATCCGCCCTGGCCGTGATGCTCGACCGCGTGGAGCGCCAACGGCCGCTCTTTAAAGCGACCGCCGAAGTGTGCCAGATGTGCCGCCAGAGCCTGGCCGGCCTGTACGGCCGCTATCGCGAACAGTTTCGCAACCAGATTCCCCCCGAAGCCGCGGAGTTTCTGCCCGAGTGGCTTTTGGCCGAGGTTCGAAAGGAAGTACGATGCCGCTGAAGCTGGCGGTCATAGGCGCGGGCCGCATGGGCAAGCTGCACGCCCGGGTGCTCAGTGAAATGGAGCAGGTCAAGCTGGTGGGCGTGCTGGATGTGAACGCCTCCGCCGCGCAGGCCCTGGCCGCCCAGCGAAACTGCCGCGCCTATAGTGACCTGGCCGAGCTGGTCAAGGATGTGGATGCGGCCATCATCGCCGTGCCCACCATTCACCACGTCTCCATTGCGCGGCCGTTCCTCCAGGCGGGCAAGGCCGTGCTCATCGAAAAGCCGCTGTGCGAGGACCCCGCCGCGGCTGGCTCGCTCATTGAATTGGCGACAAGCAGCGGCGCGATCGTCCAGGTCGGCCACGCCGAGCGTTTCAACCCCGCCGTCGTGGCCATGAAAAAGTACGCCATCGAGCCCAAGTTCATCGAGTCGCACCGCATCAGCCCCTACCCCTTCCGCTCCATGGATGTGGGCGTGGTCCTGGATGTGATGATTCACGATATCGACATCGTGCTCATGCTGGCGGGCCAGACCGAAGTGGCCGCCGTGGATGCCGTGGGCGTCAACGTGATCGGCAAGAGCGAGGATATCGCCAATGCCCGCGTCGTCTTCACTAACGGCTGCGTGGCGAACATCACGGCCAGCCGCCTGGCCATCAAGACCGAGCGGAAAATCCGCGTCTTCAGCGAGCACGCCTACCTCTCCGTGGATTACCAGGCTCGCAAAGGGCTGGTGGTGAAAAAGAGCGCCAATCTCAACATGATCCAGATGGCCCAGCGGGTGGGCGTGCAGGACCTGGCCGCCCTGGCCCAGGTGGTGGATTACAAGGAGTTGGTCAACGTCGAAGAGCTCAAGGTGGATGACACGGCCGAGCCCCTGCGCCGCCAGGCGGAGGCGTTCATCCGTGCCATCCACGAAAACGCGCGGCCGGAGGTCTCCGCCCAGGACGGCCTGGCGGCACTGAACCTCGCCCAGCGCATCACCCAGGCGATCAAGAGCCACCAGTGGGATGGCAGGCCCGATGGCCGAATCGGCCCCGATCTCCTGACCCGGACAGGCCAGTAATTCACCTGATACCCTGATCTTGCTGCTGTCGTTTCTACTCTCTACTCTCTACTCTCCACTTTCTCCTCAAAAACCATTGAGTGGAAAGTAGAGAGTAGATGGCCGATGGTCTTGCTGTTTCTACTCTCTACTTTCCACTTCCTAACAAAAACCAAAGCCTTTGTTCAGTAACGGCCGCAGGTTGCGCAGAGTCCGGCAGTTAAATCCGCAATCCGAAATCCGCAATCCGAAATTCATTTAGTGCCCGAACATATATCCCTGCTGCCAGATCAGGAAGTCCTGGCCATCAGTCTTGCCGTCGCCATTGGCATCGCCGTTGGCCTTGGCATAGTTAGGATCATTAAAGTTGGCATCCACGATCGGCGCGCCGCTGGCGGCGGTGCCGTGGTTGTAGTTGCGTTGCCAGGCCAGGAAATCCAGGCCATCAACCACGCCGTTATGGTCAAAATCCGCCCGCAGGTCTGCCTGCACCGTCACCGTTACCGTACCCACCGCGTGCAAGGCGCTATCATTGGCATCCAGTTGCAGCGTGTACGTGCCCACCCTGTTGAAGCTGGCCATCGTGCCGGCCGCATTAGGGTTTGTGAACGTGACAGCCCCATTAGTCGGGCCGCTGATCAGGCTCCAGGTATATGCGGCCGTGGAGCTGGCCGGCAGGCCGTCATCGCTCACCGTCGCATTCAGCGCCACCGCGCCGGGACTGGCCGCGCCGGGCAGGCTGGCCATCACATCCGCCGGCATTGTCACCTTTGGCGAGGCATTCACGAGTGCAGCGCTGAACCAGTCCACCGCAAAGCTATCAGTATGAAAGCACAGCCGCAGCACGTGCCTCCCGGCAGGAAGCACGCACGCCGGCACCGTGTTCGTGGCATGGGCATATGCACCGGTGTTGGTCAGTGGAATTGGAGCCGTTATATCGTTCCCGTCACACTGCAGATGCATGGTCGCCGCTGGATTCCAGGATCGCGCGTTCACGCTGAAAACATAGCTGCCGGCTTTAGCGATGTTGCACGTGTAGCTGAGCCATTCCCCGCTATCTATAGTTGTTACCTCATACCCATTGCCCAGGCCAGACCCATTGGTCATATCCACATCGTCTGTGCGGTAAAAATAGACGCCATAGGGTTGTCCGGGAGTGGTGTCGTGGTACGCCACGCCTTCGCCGCCCACATCATAATTCTCTGCCTGAACCGTGCCCGGAATAGCCCAAGGCGTGCCGCCATAGGGTACGCCGCCGAGCACCGGTACAACGAAAATGCTGACTTCGTCGTGGCCGCTCAACACCGAATCGCTGGCGGTCAGGCGGAAGACATACGTGCCGGAAACGGGGAAGGTCACGACTGTGGTAGCGGCGTTGGCATCGGCCACGATGGCGGCCCCGGGACCTGATACTTGGGCCCAGGTGTACGTGACCGCCCCCGGCGGGTTGGGCAGGCCATCATCACTGACAACTCCCGCCAATGTTGCAGAGTGCGTGCTAGTCCACTGGTCGGGACCAGCGTTAACCACCGGGGGACTCTGCCACGTAACCGTGATCGTCACATCATCCCAACCGCAGCAGTATCTGAAGGGATTAACAAAATCTATCCAATAACCGAAGAATCTGAAAACGTAGGTGCCCATTTCATAGAAACTCACCGTGCAGTTCCGGCCGTTCTGGGCAATTGTCGCGGAGGTGGGTCCGGAAAGCTGGAGCCAGGAATACGAGTCAGCGTTGCCGCCGCCTGTTAATGTCAGCGGTGTCGGCGCCGCGTTCAGCGCGATCGCCTGGTCTGGACCGGCATCCATAACCGGACTTCCCGGCCCCTGGACCCACACGGTAGCCGAATCCGATGTTGTCAGCTCTCCATCAAAGGCCGTGAGGGTTAAGGTGTACCTGTCCGTGCCGGGAAAGCTGATCGTGGGACTCATGGTGTTGGCATTCTGAACGGTCGCGCCAGAACAGACTCCAGGTGACCGTGGTAGTCCCCGGCGGGATGGGCAGGCCATCATCGCTCACTGTGCCGGCCGGCGTCAGCGTGGCGGGCAGTGTGACCCAGTACGTCGTCCCCGCATCCACCGTGGGCGCCGTGCCATTGGGCACCGCGGGCACAGACGTGATGGTCACATCGTCAAAATTTGCCAGGCCATCGCCCGAGATGGAGAGCAAGCGCAGCACGTACGTCCCCGGCAGGCTGAAGGTCACGGTCGTATCGGGCGAATTCGTATCATCGAACGTGGCCGTGCCGATGCCCGACACCTGCATCCAGTGGTTCTGTACCCCCCTCGCCACACCCGCCAGCGTCGTTTGCGCCTCGTCGATAGTCTGATCCGGCCCCGCCTCGACCATCGGCGCGACATTCGAATCCCAAGGCAAGCTCATAATGAATGCATCATCACCGCCGGCGTTTGTCCCGAACAGAGAACCGGCTGTATAGCCGGCATAATATACGTCGCCGGAAGAATTCACCGCGATGCTGCTGTCGCCTTCCCCTGCCGATGTGCCAAATTGCTTCAGCCACAGGCGATTTCCCGAGGCGTCGTACTTGGCCAGGAACGCATCCGTGCCGCCGGCGTTGGGTCCGCCCAGGCTGCCCGGCGTGCTGCCGGCCATCAGGATGTTGCCATCGGGATCGATGGCCACGGAATTCGCCGTATCATTGCCGGGACTATGGAGCTGGCGCACCCAGACCGGGTTGCCGGAAGAATCGTATTTGGCCAGGAATGCATCGTTCCCCAGCGTGCTTCCGCCATCCAGGCTGCTGCTTGTGGCTCCACAGATGTAAATATTTCCGCCGCCATCCACGGTGATGGCCGAGCCGGCGGGCACAGAGTTCTTGGACCAGAGTTGCGTCCCGTTGGCATCCAGGCTCCCTAGAGAAGTCCCAGCCAGGTAAACGCAGCCCGAGGAAGTGCCCGCCATGGCCGTGATGGCCCCCAACGTCGCCGCCCACAGCTTGTTCCCGTCCGTATCGAATCTCGCCAAATACTGGTAGTAACCTAAGTAAATCACGCCATTTCCATCCAGCGCCAAACCATAATAACCGGGCAAATCAGTACCGAGTTCGCCAGACCACAGCAGGGCGCCGTTGGCATCGTATTTTGCCAATACGACACCATAAAAGTTCGCATAACTGTGCGCCCCAGGATACGCAGGAGCCAGGTAGCTTATTGGGCCGGCGACGTACAAATTGCCCGCACCATCCACAACCACTTTGCCGAAGGTTTCATTTCCATTGGCATCATAAGGATGCGTACTGCTGAACTGCTTCACCCAGGCAAGGCTCAGATTGGCGTCATACTTCGCCAGGAACGCATCTTGTCCCTGCGCGTTGGCGGCAAGACTGCCCGTTGTCCAGCCGCAGACGTACGCGCTGCCGGATGGCCCCATTGCGACGCCTAAAGCCCCCTCATCACCGCTCGTTCCCAGTTGTCCTCCATTCGTCGGCGGGCTGCCCGCCGCCCCACTTGCCAATACCAGGATCAACGCTGCCGCAACCAGTGTTCCCGAATTGAATCGCCCCATGTCCCTGCCCTTTCCTAAAATTGCGCGGCCGTGCCGGCGTACTGCCTCCCGTTCGATGACTTAACGCGTGATGCTTTCCCGCGAATCCGCCCACAAATAGAACTGCCGACAACGAAGGAACGCCGAACTGTAGCTTAGACTCTAAGCCAAAAAGCCGAATTGGTCAATCGGATTTCCCCACCGCTTCATCGCCGTTAGGTTGCAGCTCCAGGAACAGGCCGCCCCCATGAAATCCCATTCCGGCAGTCGCGCGAGCCGGGTGCCGTGGCTGGATTTTTTTCCAGCCACGTTGCTTCGGCGAGGGAAAACTAATGTGGCACAGCCGCCCTCGGCTGTGTATTCAAATTCGCAATCGCGAATTTGCGCGGCCACCTTCTCTTACCCCTCCCCCTCCTACGGGGGAGGCCTGCCCTGCGTAGCTTCAGCGAAGCGGGGGGCAGGGAGTGAGGGTTCTTAATCCCTCCCCCTTCTACGGGGGAGGGCCTGCCCTGCGAAGCTTCAGCGAAGCAGGGTGGCCCGAAGGGCCGGGCTTGCCCTGCGAAGCTTCAGCGAAGCAGGGTGGCCCGAAGGGCCGGGCTTGCCCTGCGAAGCTTCAGCGAAGCAGGGTGGCCCGAAGGGCCGGGCTTGCCCTGCGAAGCTTCAGCGAAGCAGGGTGGCCCGAAGGGCCGGGCTTGCCCTGCGAAGCTTTAGCGAAGCGGGGTGAGGGTTCCGGGCTTCCGCAGCCGGGTGCCGTGGCTGGATTTTTTTCCAGCCACGTTGCTTCGGCGAGGGAAAACTAATGTGGCACAGCCGCCCTCGGCTGTGTATTCAAATTCGCAATCGCGAATTTGCGCGGCCACCTTCTCTTACCCCTCCCCCTCCTACGGGGGAGGCCTGCCCTGCGTAGCTTCAGCGAAGCGGGGGGCAGGGGGTGAGGGTTCTTCTCCCCATGTTTTCGCAATCGCGAATTTGCGCGGCTGCCAGACAGGAACATTTCCCATCAACTTCGCAACCTTCTGTCACTCTTATCCTTATAAAACCACGCTTCGTCGCGCACCCGTTTCTATGATTGCCTGATTGCGCGGCGATAACCATGTCCTTAAACAACTTGCGCGGCGGCTTTGATAACCTGATGGCCAGATAATAACTGTTCCTGTCACCAAAAGTGAATCCGGCCGAAATGCAAAAAATTTTTATCCCCTGCGCGGCCGCAAGTTACGTCACAAATCGACCCGTTTTGCTTGTTATTCTTTTCACAAGCACTCCGCCCTCCCTTTCATAACTCCTTGCGCGACAAGGATTGCATTTGATTGCACGCGGCTGAATCAAAAAAGCCGCTGTTATATATAGAGGGACCATGTTTTTTCCCCTCCCTCGAGAGAGGGTCTGCCCCGCGTAGCTAGAACCCTACAAACCTTCAGCGAAGCGGGGTGAGGGTTCTCGGCTCTTGGCCGGCAAAACAATCTTCAAAAAATAGCATTTTATTGAGACTGAAGCCCCGTTTTTTGGAACTGTACTAACACTACAACGCCACCTGATCCATTATGCAGCAACGTATTGACGATATTCGAATGCCAAGGCTACGCAACCGTCGCTTGCGTGTTTTCACGTGGCAGCGTCGCGCTTTCTCGTTTCGTGCCTGCGTTTGAGTAATAATCTCCGCCTCCCTGGCCAGGAAGCTTTGACGAACCTGTCCCGTCAGCCACAGGGAACGCACCAGCGCCGCGGCCGCCTGGCGAATCTGGCATACGGTCAGCTGCGGATTTTTCCCCCCGCCACTGTTCCTGAACCGTGGCCAGGAACAGGTGGCTGACGGCCGTCAGCAGCAGATGACGCTTCAAGGAGCGATACCGGCGAACCTCAAAATGGTCCAGCCCCAACTCGGACTTTTCCACCTCGAAGCATTGCTCGACCCTGTACCGCGTGAAGGCCACGTGCAACATCACCTCCAGCGGCGTGCCACCCGGCGCGTTGGAGACGAAGTATTTCACCTCCTGCGGCGCCAAAATGTTGCGGGCCACAATCAACCAATGCGCCCGCGTCGGCAGACCATCCCGTTTCAAATACAGCCGCGCCGCCTTGACCTGCCAAACCTCCGGTCCCACCGTGCTGTCCTTGACATGGAACTTCCGCCACGCTTGTTTGCGAAAAGCTGCCCCGTAGCGCAGCATGTGGCGAACCTGGATGCAGGGCAGGGTCTTGACCTTCAGACGGGGATAATGCCTCGGCCGGCCGCGCCGCGTGGCCGCACGATGCTGTTTTTGAAGAACCTCCGGTTCGCGCAGCCAGCCGTAGAAAATCGACGGCACTTCCAGGACGTAGCGCTGGCCGCACTCGTCCAGGGCGCGATGAAAGTCCGGCACTTCGCCATAACCTTCATCCCCCGTCATCCATTCAAACCGAATCCCGTTGGCCACGGCGGCGGCACGCAGTTCCAGGGCGATCTGCCACTTGGGGCGATGCTGCATTGTGTCCGGGATGCCCGCCCCCCGGCACCGAGCACGATCATCGGACCATTCCTGCGGCAAGAACATCTCCCCCGGAAGCAGGGTGTGAAAGGCGCCCGCCACATAGCTGATATGCACCGTAACCACGCGGTTATCCACCTTGCCCGTGGCGCCGCAATATTGACGCTGCACGCCGGCGGTCTTGTCGCCCTTCTTGGGATGGGCCGTCTCATCCAACACGCCAATCGACAGGGGGTGGCTGTGTTGATCGCCCACGATCTGCATCAACCGCTGGGCCATGCGCGCATCATCCCAGTCTGCCAGCGACAGGAACTGCTGAAGCGTCCGCGGCGGAACGTCGGCCCGGTCCGCATCCATGCCGTATCTCCTTTCGGGAAAAGCGCTCCCGAAAGGAACTATCGTCTGGCCGCCTGAGCTTTCTTGAGCCCAGATGGCGTTGTAGTGCTAATAGAGGGGCAGGATTGCCCCTCGGCATGTCGAGCCGGGATCGCTCACCTGCCGGCCCGGACGGGTCCGCAGCAAATCAGCCGATCTAACTGGAATTGGTGCCACGGCTGCGACCCCTCTCCCTTTTACGGGAGAGGGCCTGCCCTGCGAAGCTTCAGCGAAGCTGGTGCCGTGGCTGCGTTTTTGTGCAGCCACGTCTTAGCTCCGCAGGAGCGGCAGATTCCAGACCGGGGCGGGAGCCCCGGGAGAATGGCTACCAACTTTCGCCCCTTCGGGGCTGCTTCGTGCGCTTTCCTCCGTGGCTGCGTTTTTGTGCAGCCACGTCTTAGCTCCGCAGGAGCGGCAGATTCCAGACCGGGGCGGGAGCCCCGGGAGAATGGCCCCATTTTTCCCCGGAGCCCCAGCGGGGCGCCAGAAATTGACCCCTGTGCCGCCCTTTCAGGGCTCCAAACCGTTACGATCACATTGCCGGGGCTTCCGCCCCGGCCTGGAATCTTCCGCCGCTCCGCGGCTTTCTCAGGCCCGTTCACGGGCCTTCGCCCGCCGTAGGCGGGTGTAGACCGGGGCCTTTCGCCCTGGGAACAGGTCACCATTAAATGAATCCCTTTCCGGCAGTCGCGCGGGCTGGCTTGCCCTGCGTAGCCAGAACCCTACGAAGCTTCAGCGAAGTAGGGTGGCGAAGCGGGGAAGCCCGCGCCCATAAAAACACCTCCGGCCTTTTGTCTGTTCTTTGTCTTTCTTCGTGCCTTCGTGGTCTTTGTGTTGCTCTTCGTTTTCAACAAAATCAACCGCACTCGACAAGGCCCCCGCGCCCGGCCGTCATCACGCGACCAGCGCTGGAAGGCCCTCGGGTGTGCTCAAATCCCGCGAGGGGTTTAATACATCGTGTGGGAGAAATTCTCGTTCGCCCTGCGAACGAAAGAACCACAACCTGACTCCCAACCAGTACGCATCATAAGCATGGGGTTTAGCAGTGAAGAAGGAGACTCATTTGAAAGTCGGTGATCCTGTTCGTGAAAACGTCTTAACACCAAGCTCACCAAGGCCACAAAGAGCGCCAAATTAAAGAAAAGACACGTTTAGTCTTGTCTTCCTGGTGCTCTTGGTGCACTTGGTGCTCTTGGTGATTCCCGTGCCATAGGCCAATTTGGCTCTTTAATCGCAAATCAAAAATCGAAAATCCCCTCGTGCGCCGGCCCCAAGCCGGGATTGAGAAAAACCGTGAGCGCTTCACCATTCTGGCCGGAACGACTGGCAGCCCAAAAAGCCAGGCCAGCCCGCCAGTACACGGCCTGAAGAACTCCGGCCGGCGTTTGACTAGAGCGCGGCTGTGCAGAACCGCCGCTATAACCCCTAAACCCCATGCGAACCCTACGGATGAAATTCGAAATCCTAAACTCTAAATCCTAAACAAATTCCAATTTCAAAATCTCAAACAAAGAGCAAACGGCTCAATTGCGCGTTTAACGCCAACGCGGATTGATGTTTGCTCCGATTCGAGTTTTGGATTTGTTTAGGATTTCGGATTTAGAGTTTAGGATTTGCATTTTCTTGTTGTCGCTCGCGGCCGCGCGAGCCTGTCCGCAACTGTGTGCGGCCAGAAACGATATTTGACAAGTGAATAGCGACCAAAGGCCGGAGCCTGGCGACCGGAGGCTGGAGTGGGTGCCGTGGCTGGATCCTTTTTCAGCCACGTTTCTCGCGAAAGAAAAAGACATGGCTGCACCAAGACGCAGCCACCCCACCCGGCTCTCGTTCCGGCCGTTCCTCCAGTCTCCAGCCTCCGGCCTCCAGCCTTTTTCCGGCTGTTCCTAAAGAGCTAACAGACTAAACGCCTAACAGCCGGCCTTGGCTTAGGCCTCGGCCTTCATCTTGAGCTGCGCCCGGCGATACTGTTCGAGCGACGCCAGGTATTCCTCCCGGTCCTCGCGGCCGGAGAAGTAGCCGATCAGCCAGCCCAGGGCCAGGCTTAACAAGCCGCCAAAAATCACGTTTAATCCCGCCATGGCCAGCGGCAGATTCTTCAGGCCGTCAATCAACAACCCAATCCCCACCACGATCAGGGATAAGCCGATGGCCATGAAAATGACATACAGCCAGCGGCCGCCGGGATAACGGTGATAACGCAGTTGGGGCTTTGTCGGCAGTTTTCCGGGCACGACCACAATCTCTTGGGGCGGGACTTCGTATCGCTCCAGGCCCGGGGGCCGCGGCTTATCCAAGCCCGCGCCCTCCATATCCGGGACAAAAAAACCGGCGCTGCATTCAGGGCAGTGCGCGACATGCCCGGCGTAGCTCACGGGAATCCGCACGCGCACCTTGCAGGATGGACATGTCAATAGAATCGGCTGTTCATCGCTCATTTGGACCCCGCACAAGATGAATCCAATGGCAGGGTAACACAAAACAAACTGAGTGTCTTGTGCAATTTGCACGGCTCAGCAGGCTGTTTTGGGCGAACCGCTTTCCGCTTGCGCGGCGGCCTGCTCATCCAAAGCGGCCCGTGACGTAATCCTCGGTTTGCTTGCGCGGGGTTGGTGAAGATTACTTTCGTCTGGTCGTATTCGACCAGTTCCCCCAGGCAGAAGAAGGCCGTGCGGTCGCTGATGCGCGCGGCCTGCTGCATGTTGTGCGTGACGATGACGATGGTGTACTCATCCTTCAGGCTGACGATGAGATCCTCGATCTTGGCCGTGGCGATTGGGTCCAGCGCCGAGCAGGGTTCATCCATCAGCAGCACGTTGGGCTTGGTGGCCAGCGTCCGCGCCAGGCACAGCCGCTGCTGCTGGCCGCCCGAAAGCGACAGCGCCGACTTGCTCATATGCTCTTTGACTTCATCCCACAACGCCGCATGCTTTAACGACTCTTCCACCAGGTCATCCAGCCTGCTCCCCCGCAGGCCTTGCAGGCGCGCGCCGTACGACACGTTCTCGTAGATGGACTTGGGGAAAGGATTGGGCTTCTGGAAGACCATGCCCACCTGCTGGCGCAGGGAGGCCAGGTTGATGCGCTTGTCATAAACATTTGTCCCGTTGACGGAGAGCCGGCCCTCGGCGCGCGTGTGCGGAATCAAATCGTTCATGCGGTTGATGGAGCGCAGGAAGGTGGATTTCCCGCAGCCGGAGGGCCCGATGATGGCCGTGATGGAGCAGGGGTAAATTTCCAGCGTCACATCCTTAACGCCGGCCTTGGCGCCATAGTGCAGCGAGAAATTCTCGGCTTTAATGATGGCCGGCAGGTGCTCGGTCGCCCTCATCACGGTAGGAATGTAATTGGTCATTTTTTCACCGGTTGGCCGGGTTAATTTTACCGAAAGATTCTTCCGCACCGGCGGGGCTTTTAGTTTTAGCATTTCCAGTTCCATCGTTTTGACCACCTGTTTCATCGCGGAATTTCAGCCACGCAGCCTGCGGGCGATCCGGCCGCGCAGGAAAATCGCCGCCGCGTTTAAGAGCAGCACGATACCCACCAGCGTCATCACCATGCCGAACTGATTGTGGGGGGCGAGCATGGCGATCTTGTCGCCCACGGCCATGTCGTACGCGCCATAGGAAAGCGTGCGCGTGGGCTGCGTGAGCGACCTGGGGATCGGCCCCATGGCCACGGCCGCGGTGAAGAGGATGGGCGCTGTCTCCCCCGCCGCGCGGCTCATGCTCAGGATCAGCCCGGTCAGAATGCCCGGCAGCGCCGCCGGCAGCGTGACCGTGATAAAGCAGTGGAACGGGCTGGAACCCAGCGCCAGGCTGGCCTCTCGGTAGGCGGGGGGTACGCTGCGAATGGCCTCTTCGCTGGCGCGGATGATCACCGGCAGCACCAGCAGGGCAAGCGTGAGCGCCCCCGCCAGGATGCTCGAGCCGGCCGGCAGGCCGAACTTGGGCAGCAGGTAGATCACGAAAAAGGCAACCCCAAACAAGCCAAAGACAATGCTGGGCACGCCGGCCAGCGTGTTGATGCACATGCGCAGCGCACGAGTGGATGAATTATCCGGCGCACATTCCACCAGGTACGCCGCGGCGATCACCCCCAGCGGCAAGGCGACCAGCACCGCCAGCACGGTCACCAATAGCGTCCCCAGTATCTCGGGCGCCACGCCGCCGAAGTAATGCCCGCTGATATTGTCATCCGTAAAGTACCGCCAGTAGAGGGTCCAGCGCGGGTGCAGCATTTCTCCCACGTGCTGCTCGACGTAGGGAAATAGCTCCGCCATCTGCGTGCCGGCAAATTGCTGAACCCGCGGCACTTTGCCCTGCTTCATGGCCCCGCCATCGCCGCCGGCGATCCACTGCCGGTCGTACAGCAGGTGGTCCAGTTCCTGGAGCGCCTTATCCCAGCGCGTGGCGCCGTACTGATCCATCACCAGGGCCGCCAGCGGCTCACCCGGCCTTTGACCCAGCAGCGCCCGCAAGGCCTCCCCCACCTCTTTCGCCGATTGCGCATATTCCGCGCGGCGGTCAAAGCCGCCGCCTTTGACAAACCGCTGGTACTGCCGCGCAATGTCGAAATATGCGACGGCGGTCGTGCCTTTAAAAGCTGGATCATCGGCATGCCCCAGAACCTCATCCAACTGCTTCTGCGCGGCGGCACTGTCACTGGCCCCCAGCGCCGCCAGCAGCTCATCGCGGAGCTGCCGAGAAAGCTCCCGCAGCGAGGCTGATTCCTGAGGCGGCAAATCGCGATTGGCAACCTGCGTGGTCAACTGGCGGTGAGTCTGGCGGACCTTGGATTCAAGCTGCTCCGTGTCCAGACCCGCGGAGAAGCTGTCGAAAATCTCGTACGCGCGCTGCCGCACTTGTTGGACCTGGGCCGCTTCCGCATCCACCGCCGCGCTATCGCCATGACCGAACTGCTCGAGCTGCATGCGGCGAAATTCGACGGTGCCTTGGAACACGACCGCGCTGCTGCCGCGCCAGATTATGGGCAGCAGCAGACCCACCAGCGCGGCCACGACCAGCAGCACGGCCAAGAGCGCCAACGCCGTAAAGGACCTGTCCGCCAGTTGCCTGATGGCATGTTTCATGCGCGGCCCCCCGCGCCCTGCCGCATGCGCGCCAAAAGCCGCTCCGTCAGGAGATTAAGACCCAGCGAGAAGACCAGGAGCAACAGACCCACCGCAAAGAGCGCGTGATAATGGGAGGAATCCTTGGGTGTTTCGCCCATTTCACCGGCGATGGTGGCGGTCATGGTGCGGACGGATTGCGTCAGGTCCCACCAGGGCGAGGGAATGTGCGTGGCGTTGCCGGAGGCCATCCACACCAGCATAGTCTCGCCGATGGCGCGCATCATGCCCAGCACGATCGCGGCAATCACGCCATTGTGGGCCGCGGGGATCACCACCTTGAGCAGCGTCTCGGCGCGGGTCGCGCCGCAGGCATAGGAGGCCTCGCGCAGTTCGCGGCCGACGGCCCAGATGGAATCCTCGGCCACGGAGACGATGGTGGGAATGGCCATGATCGCCAGCATGATGGACGCATTCAGGGCGTTCGTACCGGTAGAGAGCCCCAGGTGCTGCTGCATCAGGGGGGCGAGAATCTGCACGGCGAAAAACCCGAAGGCCACGGAAGGAATCGCCGCCAGCAGCTCGATCACCGGCTTGACCGCCTGGCGCACGCTGAAGGGAAAAACATCGCTCAGCACCAGGGCCACAAAAAGGGCGACCGGCACGGCAATGACGAGTGCGCCGGCGGTGACATACAGCGAGCCGAAAATCAGGGACAGCATCCCAAAATGCGCCGGGTTTCCTTCCGCATCCCACTGGGCCGAAGAAATCGCCTCGCCGATTCCCCGCTCCCCAAAGAACGGCCAGGCCTCGCGCGCGATGAATACGAATATCAAGAGCACGGCCGCCACGGATGTGGCGGCCAACAGGAACAGCGCGGCCTTGCCGGCTTTATTGGCCAGCCAGCCGCCCCAGTCCTGGCCGGGACTAAGCAGCAGCGGCCGAGAAAACTCGACCGCTGCTGGCGCCATGTCAACTCGCTCTGTCACAATAACTCGGGTGCTCGCTTAGTAGTTGGTCAGCGGCACGAAGCCCTTGGCCTCGATGATCTGCTGGCCCTTATCCGTCAGATAAAACGTGCAGAAGGCGTGCACCGGCGTGCCCAGCTCGGGATAGCCGTTGGTGAACAGGAAAAGGGGACGGCTCATCGGGTAAACGCCGGACTGCACGGTCTTGCGGCTGGGCGCCACGCCGTTGATGGTCTCGGCCTTGACCTTCTCATCCACGAAACCCAGACCCACGTAGCCGATGGCACCGGGCGTGGTGGAAACGCGGGCATGCGCCTGCGGATTGGCGTTGACGTATTCCACCTTGTCCACCAGCTTGTCCTTGCCCATCACGAAGTTCATGAAGCACTCATACGTGCCGGAGGAGGTGTCGCGGCTGATGATAACAATAGGCTTATCCGAGCCGCCCAGTTCTTTCCAGTTGGTGATTTTGCCGGTATAGATGTCGTGTACCTGGGCGATGGTCATCTTGGAAACCGGGTTGGAGGGGTGTACGATCACGCACACGCCGTCCATCGCGATGGCCTGGGCCACGGGCATTTCGCCCTTCTCCACGGCCTTTTTGAACTCTTCCGGCTTCATGAAGCGGCTCATCGTGGCGATCTGGCAGCGGCCGTCGATCAGCGCCGCCGCGCCGTCGCCGCTGCCAGTTTTTTTGGAGGTAATGGACAGCTCGGGGTGCAGCTTCTTGAAGGCCTCGACGAACTCGTCCGCAATCGGGCCGACCGTGGTCGAACCTTCGATCTGGAGAGAGTTTTTCTCCTTCACGACCGGCACATCGGAAGGCTTGCTTTCCTGCCCCTGCACCGGCAAACCGCCAGCCCCAGAACAATCATCGTCGCAACTGCCAATACCGCCGCCTTGCCTGTGACTTTCATGCTTTGCTCCTTAGTGTTTTGAATGGGATCCATCCTGCACGCATTCTTGAATGGGGGTGCTAGCAGCCGGTTGGCGCTATGTTAAGAATGCGCTAGTTTATTGTCCGCAGGCGTGTTAGGTTCACGTTGATCTATTGTTAAGAATGCGCTAAGGCTTGGAAACTTCCGTTGTAGGCCCATCGCCTGTGGTTGTAGAATCGCGTACATGTCGAGGAAGCGCATAGTCATCGTTGAGGACGAGTTTGACATGGCCGACCTGTTGGCCGCGCGGCTGCGCAAGGAAGGCTACCAGGTGGATGTGGCCAACGATGGGGCCGACGGGTTTGAAATGATCCGCGAGGAACCCCCCAGCCTGGTGCTGCTGGATATCATGCTGCCCACCATGACCGGCACGGAAATCGCCGCCAAGCTGCGCGATGATCCCCGCACGGCTTCCGTCCCCATTATCATGCTCACCGCCAAGAGCGAAGAGAGCGACATCGTCGTGGGCCTGAAGTTCGGGGCCGATGACTACGTCACCAAACCGTTCAACATGTCCGTGCTGCTGGCCCGGATCGACGCCCTGCTGCGCCGCACGGGGGCGCCGTCCTCCGCCGCCAAGAGCATGCTCAAGGCCGGCAAACTCTCCATCGACCGCCAGCGGTACACGGTCGAGGTGGATAGCGAGCCCGTGGCCCTGACGCTGACGGAATTCAAGATCCTGGCCGCGCTGGCCGCCGCCAACGGCCGAGTCTTGAGCCGAAACCAGCTCATGGACCAGGCCATCGGCCTGGATGCCGTGGTCACCGACCGCACTATCGACGTACACATTACGACTCTGCGGCGCAAGCTGGGCTCCGCCCGCCGGTGCGTTCAAACCGTCCGCGGCGTGGGCTATAAGTTCGAGACGCCCGTGGATGAGGAAACTGCATGAGGCTGCGCTCCACATTTGCGCGGCTGTTCCTGGACAACCTGGTAGTGATGGCGATCACGCTGCTCGTCGTGGGGCTGCTCACCTACCAATGGCTCGATGTGAATTACCAGGCGCAAAGCCACCGCGACCAGGATCGCATGCTGCGCGTCTTCGCCGCCATGCTCCAGGACCGCTGGCCGCTGGAATCGGCCCAGGTGCAGCAGACCTGCCGCGCGTGGGGCGATCAGTCCACACGCTTTACCGTTATCGCCCCTGATGGGGTGGTTCTAGGCGACAGCCAGGCAGACCCCGCCGTCATGGTCAATCACAAAAGCCCCGACCGGCCGGAAGTGCTGGCCGCCCTTGGGGGCAAACCCGGCGAAAACATTCGCCGCAGCGGCACGACCGGCGTTCAATATCGATATTCCTCGCTGCCCCTGATGAAAGAGGGACAGATTGTCGCCGCCGCGCGAATTGCCTTGCCGGTCAAGACTATCGCCGAGGGTGAATCTTCGCTGCTCAATGCCGTGTTCTGGTCGGCCCTGGCGGGCACGGCCGCGGCCGTGCTGCTGGGCCTCCTGACCACCTGGCGCTGGTACGCGCCTCTGAGGCGCATCACGCTGGCCGCGCGGCGGCTCGCCCAGGGCGACATTTCATCCCCCACGGATATCCGCCGGACCAGCCGGCTGTTCGACCTGGCCGCCGCGCTGTCGGACATGCGCGAGACGATGGGCAAGTCGCTGGCGCAGCTCGCCTCCGGCCACCAGGACTTTCAGACCGTGCTGGGCAATTTGCACGAGGGCGTCATCGCCACCAATGCGGCCGGCCGGGTGATCCTGATTAATCGCACCGCCGCCGATCTGCTTCAGGTTGATGAAAAGCAGGCGCGCGGCAAGAACCTGGGCGCCATTACGCGCGTAACCGAGCCTGCTGGATCTCCAGGAACGCGCGGGGAATTCAAATCTGCCGCTGCGCCGCCAGTTCGAGGTGAACCTCCAATCCGGGCGTCGCGTGGTCGAGGCCCAGGCGGTGAAGATCCCGCCGGGTCCTTCGGATGTGGCCTGCCTGCTGGTCCTGCACGATGTGACGGAGTTGGCCGAAACCGCCGCCGTGAAGGCCCAGTTCGTGGCCAATGCCTCACACGAGCTGCGCACGCCCCTGGCCACGATTCGCACGGCGGTCGATTCGCTGGCCGCCACCGAGGCCGGCGATATCGCCACGCTGGGAAAAATCGCCGCCATCCTGGACCGGCACGTCCGCCGCCTGGAGGAGATGACCAACGACCTGCTGGATCTGCACATGGTCGAGTCGGCCAAGGTTCCCCTGAGGCTCCAAAGCGTAGGGCTCGATGATCTGGTGCGCTGGGTACTGGCGCAGTTCAGTGATGGGGCCCGTGAAAAGAGCATCCTGCTGGGGGCGCGCGCCGCCGCGCCGCAGGCCCAGCTTCGGGCGGACCGAAAGCTGCTGGAGCTGATCCTGCGGAACCTGGTGGATAACGCGATCAAATTCACGCCTATCGGCGGGCACGTGGATTGCGAGTTCGAGGCGACCGATGGAAGCGTGCGGCTGCGGGTCAGCGACACCGGCTGCGGCATCGCCCGCGAAGACCAGCCGCGCGTGTTCGAACGGTTTTACCAGACCGATGCCGCGCGCACCGGCGCGGGCAAGCACCGCGGCACGGGATTGGGCCTGGCCATCGTCAAACACGCCGCCGAACGCCTGGCGCAAAAGTGGAGCTGTCCAGCGAACTGGGGCGGGGAACCACTGTCACTGTTTTGATTCCGCAAATCGGTTCAAAATCTTAGCACATCCGACAAGACCTCGCGGCCTGGCAACAAATCGCCACAGAGGGCACAGAGCAAGACGGAGAGGACACAGAGAAGACAAACGAGAATAGAAGCTGGAAACGGCTCGCATGATCCACTGCTCACCTGCTCTAGCACCGCGAAGCGGCACTACGCCCGACAAGATTCGAACTTGTGACCTTCGGTTTAGGAAACCGACGCTCTATCCTACTGAGCTACGGGCGCATCTGAACTGTCAGCATAACGGAAACGGACGGGATTTCAACGCGGAGAAAATGGCGCTCTATAAAAGATCACAGCCGAAGGCGGCTGTGCCACATTTACAGAAGCGCCATGGCCGCTTGCTCGATCTCATCGCGCAGTTTCCTGCCCTGGGCCACTTCGTTCGCCGAGGCCTGGCGCAGCTCGTGCGCGGCGGCGCTGTCGGGCATGCTGCGAACGTTGATCCGCACGTTGTAATCGGACAGCTCCAGGGCCGCCACGGCCAGTGAGGCGGCGGCGATCAGATCGCTGATGAGATACGGGTTGCACTTATCGCCCAGGGCGCGCAGATCGGAAAGCAGCTCCAGAGCCGCCGAGGCCATGCGCCGCGGCACTTCGATGGCCGCGGCCAGGGCCGCCGCCTGAGACTGCTTTTTTTTCGGATCATCCTCGGCCAGCGCGGAGGCCGCCTGGTACAGCGTGTAGGCCTGGATGTCATCGGCCACGAGCTGCTCAAAGCGGGCCTGCACGCCGGCCAGACGCTCGGCGAGTTGGGCATAGAGCTCCTCGTGCGCGGCGAACTTTTTCTTGCCGCGCGTAAAATTGAGGGACATTTCACCTAAGGCCGCCGCCAGCGCCCCCACCACCCCGGCCACGGAGCCCCCGCCGGGCGTGGGCGTTCTGGCCGCCGTGCGCGCGATGAATTCCCGGACCGAAATCGCCAGAAGGTCTTCGTTCTTGCCCATCTTTTCAGTTCCCTCGTGACCGCATTTCGACACTGATTAATCTTATTTGAAATGCAATGTATCCGCCGCATACGGCACAAGCAATCGCGAACGAAGAGCAACACAAAGACCACAAAGGTCACAAAGGGCACGAAGAAAAACTTTCGCAAAGAATCTTAAAACTTGTCTTTGCCGTTCTTTGTGTCCTTTGTGATCTTCGTGAACTTTGTGTTCCTCTTCCGTTTTTTTGAATTCAGAAAATCCTGCCGGCCACTGTGACAGCCCCGCCGCGCCGACCCCGCCTGACCTTTCCTAAAATCAATAGAGAAAGCGAGCGGTGAGGTTTTGCATATGCTTACAAGTTCTGAAGAAATATTGGGTTATAGTTTAGAGGCCGCCAATGGCCACATCGGCCGCATCAAAGATATCTATTTTGATGATGATTCGTGGACCATCCGCTACATCGCCGCCGACACGGGCGGCTGGCTAGGAAATCGCCAGGTGCTGCTGGCGCCGCAAGTCCTGGGCCAACCGGATGTAAACAAGCGCGAGATCGCGGTGAATCTCACGCGCGAGCAAATCGAAGCGAGCCCTCCGATTATGGAGGATCAGCCGGTCACGCTGAAGCAGCAGCGGTTGTTGGCACAATATTATGACTGGTCGCTGCCCAGCCGGCTGTGCGCGAGCGAGACAGTGCGGGGCAGTCGCCGCGGCGCGGGCGGCGGCGAAGGGCCGAGCGGGTCTCTCTGGGGCGAGATCAGCGAAGAGGATTCGTACCTGTGCAGCCTGCGCGAGATCATCGGCTATCACGTGCGGGCGTATGATGCGGATGTGGGCCACATAGAGGATTTCCTGCTCCAGAGCGATAGCTGGCTGCTGCGGTATCTGGTGGTGGATATTCGACTTATCGGGCCGGGCAGGCGGCTGATCGCCACCACCTGGGTGCAGGATATCGACTGGCGCGGCAGTCTCCTGCGAGTGGATATGCCCAGCGAATCCATCAAGGCCGGGCCGGAGTTTGACCCCAGCCAAATCATCAGCCGCGATTATGAAAGCCGCCTACACGATTATTACGGTCGCCGGAAATACTGGGAATAATTGCGTAGTCCTAAGTCCGGTTTGTGTCGCTTGAGCGGGTCCGGCGTTCTGGAAGTAGTCACCGGTGATTTCCCATGCAATCAGTCTGAAATTAAATGCTGCCACGGTGGAGTTTTACGGTAGCGGCATTGGTCCACTTGCTGTAAAATTGACCTAGGTGGTACGGAGAGACCCACTGGAGGCACGCCGATGTTCAGTTTTATGTCCCGGTTTTTTGCGGCCTTGTGTTTGGCCCTGGTGTTACCGGTCTGCGCTGCGCGGGCGGATGAGCCGTACAGCGGCGAGACGGATCATTATCCATCGATCACCGCCGCGCCCCTTCTATTCAGTCCCGATATTACGATCACTGGCGCACCTATTCGATGAACGCCATTCCCGGCGGGGCGCCGAATAAAATCCACCTGGACGGCCAGTGGGAGTTTCAGCGCGTGGGCTCGGACCACAAGGTGTATTACGCCGTCTCCAGCCACGACTGCATGACCGGCGGCATGATCTGCCAGTACGACCCGAACACGCAGCAGATCCGCATAATTTGTCCCGATTTAAATGTCTTTCTCGGCACTAGTGTGCCCTGGGGACGTTCAAACGGCAAATTGCACAGCGACCTGACCGAATACAACGGCTATCTGTACTTCTCCACGTACTATGGCTATGAAGGCGGCAACTACGCCGGCGGCCACGTGATGCGCTACAAGCTGGGGAGCTTGGAAGCCAACGCCATCGAGCTGAAGGATTTCGGCATTCCTGTGGGCGGCGGCACCATCTACACCGCCACCTGCGTGGATCCCATTTTCGGCTACGTGTGGGTCAACTCCGACGGCTACATCTGCCGCTACAACTGGGACGGGAACGGCCTGAAGAATTTCGGGTATATGGGCGGCAACTGCTTCTATCACTTCACCGACAGCCAGGGCAATTTGTGGACGACCAGCGGCAGCGACAGTCTGTTGGGGTACCTGATCAAGGTCGACCCTAACGGCGTCTTCACTTATTATCCTGATGCCCTGCCCCTCGTGCGACAGCCCGATAACGACCAGGTGAGCTGGTACCAGGCCCTCCGCTTCTTCCTGTGGGGCGACCGCCACGGCCCGGACAAATGGATTTTCTCCATGGGCCAGGATGGGCACCTCTACGAATTTGATGCGGCCGTTGCCCGGGCCGGGAACATGGCCGGCGCCATTCGCGACATCGCCCGCATCGGCATTTCCGGCATGGATTCATCCCTGGTCGGCGACACCGTGTACTTCATGCAGGGGGCCACGCCCTGGGATGGCTGGAGCTTCAACAACGACGACAAGGCCAAGGACCAGCACCTGAAAAGCGTCAACGTGATCACGGGCGCCATCAAGGACCTGGGCCGCGTCGTGGACCAGGACGGCCGCACACCCTGGCGCGCGGAGAACCAGTGCTGCGACGGCCGCAACGTGTATTGCGAGGGCGACTGGCGGCTGCGCAAGGGCGGATGGCAACGTCATCCCCGCGGACCTGCCCTGCACCTGCTACCGCGCGAAGTATTATGATCCGGGCCACTACTGGGATTACACCAACTGGACGCCCTATGACGGCAATTGCGGCCCGGCGTGGCGCGGCCAGTTCTTCGCCGTGATTCCCGTCGCCGGCGCCGCGGGCAACTTGGCGCCCTGGGTGTCCTCTGGAACGGACCAGACAATCACTCTGCCCACCAGCACCGTGATGCTGGCGGGCACGGTCAGCGACGATGGCCAGCCCAATCCGCCGGCCGCGGTCACGCTGAGCTGGACGCAAACCTCTGGCCCCGCGCCGGTGAGGTTTGCCAACGCCAGCGCCGCCTCCACCACCGCCACGTTCTCCACCAGCGGCACGTACGTGCTGCGGCTGACGGCGGATGATTCGAATCTCTCGGCCTTCAGCGTGATGACCGTGACGGTCAAAGATCCTGCGCCCAATGCGGCGCCCGTGGCCAATGCCGGCGCGGACCAGACCATTCAACTGCCCACCGCGCAGGTGGCGCTGTCGGGCGCTTTCAGCGATGATGGCCAGCCCAATCCGCCCGGCGCGGTCACCGTGACCTGGAGCAGAGCTCCGGCCCCGGTACGGTGACGTTTGCCAATCCCAATGCCGCCTCCACCACGGCCATGTTCTCCACATCGGGAACGTACGTGCTGCGGCTGATGGCGGATGATTCGAATCTTTCGGCCTTCAGCGTGATGACCGTGACGGTGAAAGATCCTGTGCCCAACGCGGCGCCTGTGGTTAATGCCGGCGCGGACAAGACCATTCAATTGCCTGCCACGCAGGTGGCGCTATCCGGCTCGTACAGCGATGATGGCCTACCCACGGGCGCTACCCTCACGCAGACCTGGAGCATGACCTCCGGCCCCGCGCCCGTGAGCTTCAGCGATGCCCGGCGCTGGCCACGACGGCTACGTTTTCCACCACGGGCGTGTACGTGCTGCGCCTCACCATCAGCGATACGCAGTTGGCCGGCTACGATGAGTGCACGGTCGTGGTGATCGATGAGCCGGCGGGCGAAGCGCCCTTCGGCGGCGTGCCCTGGCCGATACCGGGCAAGATCGAGGCGGAGAATTACGACCTCGGGGGCGAGGGCGTGGCCTATCACGACACCAGCGGGGGTAACACGGGCGGCGGCTATCGCACGGATGATGTCGATATCCGCACCACCAGCGATGTCGGCGGCGGCTATCTCGTCAAAGATATTTACCCGGGCGAGTGGCTCAATTACACCATTAACGTGAGCCAGGCCGGCAGCTACATTATTTCGATCCGCACCGCGGGCATGGATGGGCCTTATTCCGCGCACTTCGAGTTGGATGGCAGCCCGCTTACGGGTCAGCTCTATCTGCCCAACAGCGGCAGTTGGGATAACGGCGTGATGACCGCCGCGCCGGCGTGTACGCTGCCCGCGGGCATTCACATTTTGCGGCTGTACTTTGACAACGGCGACTTCAACGTCAACTGGTTCCAGATCGACGCCAACTTCACTCTCACCAATCGGCCGCCGACGGTCACACTGCCGGCTTCTATCACCGCCGCCATGCCCGGCGCGGCGGCGGCGGGCGGCGTGGCCCTGAACGGCTCGGTCTCGGATGACGGCACAGGCTCTTTGACCATTACTTGGAGCGTCCTGTCCGCCCCGGTTAATGGCAGCGTTACTTTCACGAACGCGAACGCGGCCTCCACGACCGCCAGCTTTAATCGGATCGGCACGTACACGCTCCAGCTCGATGCCAATGACGGCAGTGCGCACGCCAACTCCACCGTGATGGTCACGGTGAAGCAGGATGGCCGGGTCGACTTCGACTCCAGCGGCTGTGTGGACGGTATGGACTTCCTCATCTGGCAGCGCAACTACAACCACGGCACGGCGGCCAGCGGCGCGGCGATTGTCGACGCCAACTTTGCAGATGCCAATTACGCCCGCACCCACGGCGATGCCAATGGCGATGGCAAAGTGGATGGCAGCGACTTTTTGAACTGGCAGCAGGGCTACACCTTTGAGCACTGATAACGCTGATGAAGGCGGCCGATGATCGGCCGGCCCCTCGGCAGGAGTGAATAGTTCGAAAAACGAGCAGCAACCGGCCTAAAAGCCCGCGAGGTCGAAAACTCGCAGGGGGAAAACGTCGGCCTTTGCTGGAGGGAGAAGAACATGAAGCGGCTGGAACATGCACCATCCTGCGGGCAGGCGTTGTCACCGCTGTTGGCGTCCCTGATTCTAATCCTGCTCCTGGCGCCGGCCCTGCGAGCCGAGACGCTGTACAACGGCATCGTGCTGCCGACGCCCTGGCCGCCGGTTGTGAATAATCCCTACTACGATCTTAACCACTGCTACCCTACTTTACAGACCCCGTATTACCTGGTGAATCCCCCCTCGGTCATTCCGATCGATGTGGGCCGCCAACTGTTCGTGGATAGTTTTCTCATCCAGTCCAATACATTGACGGTGACGCATCACTTGCCCAATTACTACAGCGGCAATCCCGTCTTAACGCCACAAGGCGGCACGAGTCAGTACGCTGAGCAAAATACCTCCATGATCTATAGTGACGGTGTTTGGTTCGATCCGAACACCCGGGAATTCAACATGTTTTACGCCCGCGGACTATATAGCGGCGTCGTCTACAGTAAGGATTGCCTGACCTGGGAACGCCGCTATACCAGTCCGTACTGGCCGAACACCAACATCTGCTGGGTTCAGGGTGCGGGATGGTGCCAGCGAGATTCGGCGGTGATGTGGCTCGATCCCAATGCGACGGATCCAAACTGGAGGTGGCGCGTTGCCTACTGGCGCGGCAGCTTCCACAATGCCATTTCCGCCGATGGCATCGTCTGGCATACGACATTGATCGACCCTAACACCCACGTTCTCGACGGCGGTGATGACGTAGCCGGCCATCCCAATTCAGGCGACCGCAGCACCTTCTTTTATAATCCCTTCCGCAACAAATGGTGCTTCTCCTTCCGCTATGGCATCTCGGACACTTCCGGGCTACTCGGGGTCAGGGGCCGTAAATATTGGGAGACCACCGACTGGACCCAGAAATCTCCCGATTGCGGCGGGTTGCGCTGGTGGTGGTGCGCTGACGCAAATGATCTGCCCGATCCCCGCTATGGCGAACAAACCGAGCTTTACAATCTGGATCTGCGCGCCCTACGAGAGCCTGCTGCTGGCCCAGTTCACGGTCTTCCACGGCGATTGTCGCAATCAATATAACTCAAATGAGATTGCAGACAACGCGCTTGGACGCCCCAAACTCAATGCGGTGAAAATCGGCTACACCCGCGACGGCTGGTACTTCACGCGGCCCGACCGCCGGCAATGGCTGCCTTACAGCGAGACAGTCGGCGCGTGGAACTACGGCAACGTTCAGTCCGCCGCGGGTGGGCCACTGTACATGGGCGACACCTTGTACTTCCACTGCAGCGGGCGCAACGCCACCCAGAGCGTCACCGGTTTGGCCACCATCCGCCGCGATGGCTTTACTTCCGTCGATGCGGGCTCGACCGCCGGTGACCTGACGACGCGGGTGGTTTCATTCCAAGGCAGCCGGTTGTTCGTAAACGTGCAAGACCCCAACGGCTCGTTGCAGGTGGAGGTCCAGAATTCCTCCGGCACGCCGATCTCCGGTTTCACCCTGGCCAACTGCGACCCGATCAAGGCCGACAGCACGATTTACCCGGTGACCTGGGGAGGCTCGGGCAACTTGGCCAGCCTGGCCGGGCAGCAGGTTCGGTTCCGCTTCCACTTGACCAGCGGCAGTCTATACTCCTTCTGGGTCGCCCCCGACGCAAATGGCGCTTCCAATGGCTACATCGGCGCCGGAGGTCCTGGCTATCCCGCCAATAAGGACACCACGGGCAAGGCCGCCTACGCGGCGGCATATTTCCTGAACCAGGTGGATGCGGGCAGCGACGCCACGGTCAGCCAGGCCGCCGGAGCATCTTTGAGCGGTACGATCAGCACGGCAGGTGTGCCTTCGGGCCGCACGTTTACGCCCACCTGGTCGGTCACCAGCGGCCCAGGCAACGTGACTTTTGATAATCCCAACGCGGCCGCCACGCCGGCGCACTTCTCCGCGCCGGGCAAGTACATCCTGCGGTTGACCATCAACGACATGTGGATCACCGCGTGGGATGAAGTGACGATCAATGTTTCATCCGCGCCGCTTGCACCCGTGGTCACGATGCCCGCCAACGTGACAACCGCCATGCCCGCCGCGGCCAATCCCGGCGCCGTGGCGCTGAATGCCACGGTGAGCGATGATGGCCAGGTGAATCCGGTGGTGATGACCTGGAGCGTGTTGTCCGCTCCGACCAACGGCGTGGTCACTTTCACCAATACTAACGCGGCCTCAACGACGGCCAACTTCAACCGGATCGGCGCTTACACGTTGCAACTGGATGCCAACGACGGTGCGCAGCATAGTACAGGCACGATGACAGTCACCGTGCAGGAGGATCCGAGGGCGGATTTCGATAAGAACGGCGCGGTCGACGGTCTGGACTTCCTGGCCTGGCAGCGCAATTACAACCACGGCACGGCCGCCAGCGGTGCGCCGATCCTGGATGCCAACTTCAACGATCCCAACTATGCCAAGGCCAATGGCGACGCCAACGGCGACGGCAAGGTGGATGGCCAGGACTACCTGATCTGGCAGCAGGACTACGTGTACGGACACTGAGGAAGTACAAATTACAAGGTACAAATGACAAATTAACGGCCGGAAAAGACCTGTCTCGAGCAGTAATTTGTAATTTGTCATTTGTAATTTACACTTTGTAATTCTTTCAAGAGTAGGGAGTAGAAACTGCAAGATTTTTTGCCCGCATTCTCGCGATAACGTGCTAAAATAGCGTCAGCGAGGGTTGAAGTTTCACACGCGTTCTTTTACATGCCGCAGTGTTAATGGAGTAGTTCTGGAGGAGATAAGTGCCATGGCATCTCGTGGTTCACACACCGCCGCGCGTGTTTGTGCGATGAACAGGAAAACCGCCTTCGGGGGGAAGCTGGACCTGGTCCGTCTGATCCTCCTGGTGGTGATCATTCTGCTGATTTCCAGCTCGCCCGCCTGGGCCAAGGACTGGTACGTCGGGCCCTCGGGCCTCACGACCAATCCAGGCACGATCGATGTGCCCTGGGATATGGCCTCGGCCTTCATGGGCAACAACGGGCAGGTGCAGCCGGGCGATACGATTTACATGCTGGCCGGCACGTATCGCAGCGCATCCCTGCCGCCTCCTTTCGACCCCGAGTACGGCAGCCAGGTGGTTGTGATGAGCGGCACAGCCGCCGCGCCGATTACCATTCGCCCATATCCCGGGGCGCATGTGCGCATCGACGGCGGCGTGGACCGCGGCTATAACAGCACGGTTCCCGAGAAGGGCATCCCTTCCCTGGAGTGCAATTTCGTGATCATCCGCGACCTGGAGATGTGGTCCACCGAGTGGGCCAATCCCATTCACTCCAACCAGACGGGCCCCTGGCCTTCGGATATTCCCAGCTACCACGGCGGCGGCTGCGCGGGCAGACAGAGCACGCAAGGCGGCAACAAGGTCATCAACTGCGATATCCACAACGCCTTCGGCGGCCTGGATAGCTGGATGGAAGAGGCCAACTTCGAGGCCCACGGCAACATCGTCTACAAGATCGGCTGGACCGCGCCCGACCGCGGCCATGGCCATCCCGTGTACACGCAGAACGGTTCGCCCTTCAAGATCTACTCCAACAACATCTTTATGAATCAGTATGACGGCACGCTGTGCATGCAGGCGTACGGCAGCGGCCTGGCCACGATCGATCATTACCTGATGCAGCAGAACATCGCCCAGCCCGGCGGCGGCTTCGCGGGCGACTTCCTGGTCGGCGGCGGCGGATTCTCCGATGACAACCACCTGATCGGCAATATCACCTATGGCAGTGCAATGTGGGCGGGATACACCTTTTCCACCCAGAACGGCGCCTATGAGGTTCGGGATAATTACATCGTCAACAACGACCTCACGTATTGGCGCCTGGATAGCCTGACCCAGAGCAATAATACTGTCATCAACGGCAAGATATGGACCTATCCTTATCCTCAGGGCCCGCCCTGGGACGATGGGCATGCCGTGCAGGGTATTAACCCGCCGACTCAGTCCCAGGTCTTCGTCCTGCCCAACAAGTACGACTCGCTGCGCGGCAACCTGGTGATCTTCAACTGGGCCAACGCCTCCACCGTGCAGGTGGATTTCCACGGCCTGGTGCCGGCGAATTCCGGCTTCAAGCTGATGAACCCGTACAACTTCTACGGCACGCCCGTATTTACCGGCACGGCCGACGCCACGGGCAAGGCCAGCATTCCCACGCCGGCCCAGTTCAACCTGTTCGTGGTGCAGGTGAACGGGAATCTACCACCGGCCGTTACCATGCCAGCCAACATCGTTACCGCCATGCCCGGCGCGGCGACGGCTGGCGCTGTGGCCTTAAATGCCACGGTGAGCGATGATGGCCAGGTTAGTCCCGTGGTCGTTACCTGGAGCGTGCTATCGGCGCCGGCCAACGGCACGGTGAATTTCACCAATGCCAATGCAGCCTCTACGACCGCCGGCTTCAACAGGATGGGCACGTACACGCTGCAACTCGATGCCAACGACGGCGCCCTGGAGACAGCGGCGACCATGACGGTCACGGTGCAGGTGGATCCGCGGGCCGACTTCGACAACAACGGCGTGGTTGACGGTCTGGACTTCCTGGCCTGGCAGCGCAATTACAACCACGGCACGGCCGCCAGCGGCGCGCCGATCCTGGATGCCAACTTCAACGATCCCAACTATGCCAAGGCCAATGGCGACGCCAACGGCGATGGCAAGGTGGATGGCCAGGATTACCTGATCTGGCAGCAGGATTACGTGTATGGGCACTGACCCGATAGCGTGACCGCGACAAAAAGCCCGGTCTGGCCGAAACGCCAAACCGGGCTTTTTCTTTGAGTCGGGTACAGGGTGCAGGGTACAGAGTACGGACACGACCGGAGCGACATCTTGCCTGTAACCTGTACCTTGTGACCTGCTTTTACCCTGCCGGCGGCGGGCAGAATTTCACGAGATCCGCGTTCATCTCCACCGGCTTATCGCCCGGTGAGGCGATCGTGCGCTGCACGAGCAGCGAGCCGTTCAGGCGGTACAGTTCGACCATGGCCTTGAGGTTCGCCACGATCGCCTGCACCTCGGCAATCTGTGCCGACAGGAGATCACGCTGGGCGATACCCACCAGCAGCGTCGTGGACTTGCCCACGGCGAACCGTTCATTCTCCGCCCGTAGCGTCTCCTCCTGGAACCGCCGCGTGGCCGCTGTGGCCACCACCTGCTCCTGTGCGCGGCGGACCTCGATCAGGGCCGACCGCACATCCTGTTCCACAAGCTGGGATAAATTGCTCACGGCCATGAAGGCCTGGTCGCGATTTAAAACGCTGGCCGTGTATTCAGCACGGGCCGAGCGGTTCAGCGGCGGAAAGGAAAAGCTCAGGCCTGTCAAAAGCGTGTAATTATGCCCGTCCAGGTTGTCAAACGAGCCGCCGAACGAACTGGAGTAGCCGGTCTTGCTCAAATTGGCAAACAGGTCCAGTTGCGGCAGCAGGCCGTTTTTCGTTTTGACGATCTCCAGGTCGCCGCGATTCACCTGGAGCCGCGCCTGGTTGAGTTCGGGCCGCAGGGCCAGCGCATTGCGCACGTAGGCTTCGCCGGGCTCCATGTCCGTAGCCGGCGCGGCCGGCGCTTCCTGCAAGACCACCTGGCGATCGAACGTGGCGCCGACGGGGCTGATTAGCCGCAGCAGTTTCAGCCGCGCCTGCTCCGCCGCGTTCCGGGCGTCAATGAGGTCCTCTCGCCTCAGGGCCACTTGGGCCTCGGCCGCCGCCAGTTCCGTGCGGGCCAGCGTGCCCACGTTGATCCGCTCCTGCGTCTGGTTCAGTTGATCCTGCGCCACCTGGAGCGACTGCTCAAAAATTTCGATCTGCCGGATGGCCAGCGCGTAATCCCAGTACGCCTCCTCTGTGGAGGCCACGAGCGTCTCGGTAAACCCGCGCAATTCGTACTGGGAATTCAAAACATCCAGCCGCGCCTGATTCACCGTGGCCAGATTCACCTCGCACCCAAAGCCGCGCAGCAGGGCCTGCGAAACGCCAAAACCTGCGGTCATGCCGTACTTGGCGTTGGGGCTGAAGGTGGACGGTCCACCCGTGGTGTTGTCCAGTATGCTTGTCCCGCCAAACAGGGACAGGCTGGTGCCGGTCGGAAAGAACTGGTTATATCCGATCTGCGTGTTGTAATCCTGATAATGAGCGATGCCCTGTGCGGGCGTAATCACGGTGGACCGCGTGCGATTGAAGATGAAATTGGCATCCAGGACCGGATCGAACACCGCCAGGTCCTGCTGCACGACCGTGCGCTGGATGTTCGGGTTATACCGCTGGACCACCAGGGCGCGGTTATTCTCCAGGGCCATCAGAATAGCCCCGGTCACATCGATATTGACAGGCCCCGACGGCTGCGTGATGGGGCAGACCGCGGCGGCCGCCTGCGCAGGCCCGCTGCTGACTCACCTGGAGCATCTCGGCGGGCCGCGATGCGGGGCCGATGTAGTCCTCTTTGGAGGATGTGTCCACGGTCGCACAGGAGGCCAACATCACGCAGCCTGCCAGAACCGCTACCAAACGAAGCGATGCACAAAACATCTCCCATTCCTCTCATCTCCCCCGCCGCGCCTGCGCAACAATCCTCGCCCAGGTGCGCCCATTCACTGCTTACAGGTACTGCCTTTCCTCGGCCGTCGCGGCCACACCGGGTCCGGCCACAGTTCCCACGGACTGCGGCACAATCCCCAGCCGCACGTAAATCGGGTGCACCATCCGCCCCAGCCGCGGCAGCCGGTACGCAAAAAACGCGGCCGCCATAATACATCCCGCCCCGCCGATCGCCAGCGCCACGGTTGCCCCCAGCCAACTGGCCAGGCTGCCGATCAGCAGGCTGCCAAACGGCGCGGTGCCCATGAAACACATGGTGTACAGGGCCATCACGCGGCCGCGCTTGTCATCATCCACGATAGTCTGGATCAGCGAATTGCTCGAGGCCATGGTGATCATCGCGCCAAAACCGGCAAACACCAGCAGCGCCATGGAACCGGCGACCGTCTTGGACAGCGACAGGCCAATCAGCGCCGCCCCGAACATCGCGGCGGCGATGGCCATCACCTTCCCCAGGCCGCGCACGCTCTTGCGCCAGGCCAGGTATAAGGCCCCGACCAGCGCGCCTGCCCCGGCCGACGAAGTTAAGGCGCCTTGCGTCGCGGCGTTTCCGTGCAGCACGAACTTGGCGATGGCGGGCATCAGCACCGCGTACGACATCCCTAAAAGGCTCATCACCGCCACCTGGAACAGGATCGCCCTTAAAGGGCCGGAGCGCACGGCATACAGCAGGCCTTCCTTGATATTCGCCAGCACCTCCATGCTCTTGCTGGCAGCCCGCGGCGCGTTCACCTTCATGGCCAGCAGGGCCGCGATCACGGCGATGTAGCTGAGGCCGTTCAGCAGAAAGCAGATGCCTTCCCCCACGGCCGGCCGCCCGGTGTGTACGGCTTTGTCCGGCGAGGCGAAGGCCTCGATGATAATGCCCGCCAGCGCCGGGCCGATCAGCCGCGCGCTATTAAACAGGGACGAGTTAAGGGCGATGGCGTTGGTTAGGTCCGCCTTGTCTTCGACCATCTCCACCACGAAAGACTGGCGGATGGGAACGTCGAAGGAGTTCACCAGGCCCAGCACCAGGCTCAGCATCACCACGTGCCAGATGGCCACCACCCCGGTCAAGGCCAGCAGTGCCATCACCAGCGCCTGCGCCATGGCCAGCACCTGCGTAATCACCACCAGCCGACGGCGGTTCATGTGGTCGGCCAGCACGCCCGCAAAGGGCGCCACCACGAAGGAAGGAATCTGTCCGCAGAAACCCACCACGCCCATGAAGAACATGGCTGCTTCCTTGGAGCCGGATAGCTGGGCCACCAGCCAGCCCTGCGTGGTCTGTTGCATCCACGTCCCCAACAGGGAAATCCCCTGGCCCGCGAAAAACAGCCGGTAATTGCGGTAGCGCAGGGCCCGCACGACGTGGCGATGGGGTTCCAGCCGCCGCAGGATACGGCCGCGCAATGAATCGGCTCGCCTGCCTTCGGTGGGGGCAACTGGCGGGTTGTGCGGCAGGGGCTGATCCTGGAATTCACTCACTGCTGAGTCCTGACTCCTGCGCCCCACGCGCCCCCGCCACCGCCGCCTCAGGCTGCTCGCCGGCGGCGTCATTGGTCGCATTTTCCTGCGGCCCATCCGATTTCTTCACCGCGCCAAAGCAGAAAAGGCTCACCAGCAACTCGGGCAATCGCTGCTCCGGCAGCACATCGTGCATCTCACGCGAACGTGCCCGCAGCATACCCAGCAGATATTGCGCCAGAATTTCGGGCGTAATGTCCGTGCGGACCTGGCCCTGCTGGACGCCGCGCTCGATGATCTCAGCCATGGTCTTGATGAGTTTCTTGCGCGTGTTCAGCCAGCGCGGCAATAAGCGGCCCCTCAAGAAGAACGTGCGGTTATCTTCCTGCTGCATAATGCCGAACATGCGTCGGCGGTTATCAAAAAACTCCACGACCTTCCCCGCGGCGGCCAACAATTGCTCGGCAAACGGCGCATCGGCGGAAACGTTTTCCTGGATCAACTGGCAAAGCTGCTCGATCCCTAAGTTGGCCGTCTGGAAGAACAGGTCATCCTTGTCCTTGAAGTAGTTGTAGATGGTCCCCTTGCCCACGTGCGCGGCCTTGGCGATGTCATCCGTGGTCACCTGGCCGGTGCCGTGGGTGGCGAACAGCGTCTCCGCCGCCTGCATGATCTGAACTTTTTTGTCGCCTCTGGGCATTATGCTATAATCCTGCGGCCAATGGTTCAGAACTGACTGGTCAGTATTATAGGAATGGTCCGCTCAGACAGTCAACCAGATTCGTTCTGGCTCGGCGGCCCACAACAGAATATTCTAGTAGGTCCCCAGCGTGCGGCGAATCGGCCGCACAAGACTTGAAAAAACTTTTGAAATGATGATACTGACTAGTCAGTATTATTCGGATCAGCCTTGCTCCGCGCAGGCGGAGGCAAAGAGGCTGCGTTTTCCCGGCGGCTGTCGCCACGCGCGCAGTTTAGTTGAGGAATCTAACGTGAATCGTACCGCTTGGCATGACCGGTTCGGTGTCCAGGGCCGCCGCGCGGCGGCGCGTTTGTTAACTGCCCTATTTACGAGCCTGTTGCTCCTGAGCGCCTGCTCAAAAGATCAGGCCGCCGGCGGCAAGGGCGGCGCGCCCGGCGGTGCAAAGCCTCCGGTGCCTGTAACCGTAGGCCAGGCGGTTAGGGAGACGGTGCCGCTGGAGATCGAGACTTTCGGCGCCGTGCAGGCCGCGGCGACCGTGCAGGTGAAGTCGGAGGTGGGCGGCCTCCTCGAGACGCACATCCACAAAGGCCAGGCCGTGCGCAAGGGAGATTTGCTCTTCACCATCGATCAGCAGCCTTTCGAGGCGAGCCTCAAGCAGGCCCAGGCGAATCTGGCCCGCGATAAGGCGCAGGGCGTCGATTCCGCCGCCGATGCCAACCGCACGGAGGAACTCTTCAAAAAAGGCATCGCCTCCCCCAGCGATCGCGATAAAGCCATTTCGGCATCCGATGCCCTTGCCGCGGCGGTGAAGGCGGATGAGGCGGCGGTGGAGAACGCGCAGATTCAGCTCAATTATTGCTCCATTCGTTCGCCCATCGACGGCCGCGTCAGCACCACCTGCTGTGATAACGGCAACCTGGTCAAGGCCAACGACCAGGAGCTCACGTCCATCAACCAGATCAGCCCGGCGGATGTCCTGTTTTCGATCACACAGGATGATCTGCCCACCGTGCGGCAGTATATGGCGGCGGGCAAGATCGCGGTGTCCGCCACCATTCCAGGGCAGAAACAGAGCGAAGAAGGCGAGCTGACCTACATCGATAATTCCGTGGACAAAACCACGGGCACCATCCTCGTGGGCGCCAGCTTCCCCAACACAGATGAGCATCTGTGGCCGGGGCAGTACGTGCGCGTGAGAATTGTTCTGGCCCAGCAGAAGGACAAAGTGGTTGTGCCCTCGCGGGCCGTGCAGGTGGGCCAGAACGGCAAGTATGTTTTTGTGATTTCACCAGACCGCGTGGCCAGTCTGAAAACAGTGAAAACCGGCCAGTTGATCGGCTCGGAAATCGTCATCTCTGACGGCCTCCAAGGCGATGAGACCGTGGTCACGGACGGCCACCTGCGCATCACCGTTGGCGACAAGGTCGTCTTCCAGAACGCCGCCAGCCAGCCGGCGACCCAGCGAGGGAGCGGCGTATGAACCTTGCTGCGCCGTTCATTCGCCGGCCGGTCATGACGACGCTGGTGATGCTGAGCATTCTGCTGTTCGGCGTCATGGCGTACAAAATGCTGCCCGTGAGCGACCTGCCCAACGTGGACTTTCCCACGATCTCTGTGTACGTCAATTATCCCGGCGCCAGCCCCGACACCATGGCCTCCTCGGTCGCCACGCCGCTGGAAAAAGAGTTTTCCACCATCGCCGGCGTGGATTCCATGAGCTCTTCCAGTTCGCTGGGCTCAACTTCCATTACGCTCCAGTTCACGCTGACGCGCAACATTGACGCGGCGGCGCAGGATGTGCAGGCGGCCATCGCCCGCGCGCAGCGCAAGCTGCCTTCCGACCTGCCCGCCCCGCCCTCCTACCGCAAGGTCAACCCGGCCGATCAGCCGATCCTGTATTTGGCTATGACCAGCAGCAACCTGCCTATGTCGGATGTGGATGAATACGCCCAGACCGTGCTGGCCCAGCAGATCTCCATGGTTTCAGGCGTGGCCCAGGTGCTGGTGTTCGGCTCGCAGAAATACGCGGTGCGCATCCAGCTCGACCCGGCGCAGCTCGCCTCGCGCAGCCTGGGCATCGATGAGATCACCACTGCGGTGAGCAACCAGAACGTGAACCTGCCCCTGGGCGGCTTGGCGGATCCCTACAAATCTCAGACCATCCAGGCCAACGGGCAGCTATTCAACGCGGACCGCTTTATGCGCCTGGTCGTGGCCTACCGCAACGGCCAGCCCGTGCGGCTGTCGGAAGTGGGCACGGTTTCAGATAGCGTTGAAAATGACAAGCAGTGCGCCTGGTTTACCCTCTCCGGCCAGCGGCAACGGTCGATCGTGCTGGCCATTCAGCGTCAGCCCGGCACCAATACGCTGGAAGTGGCCGACTCGGTCAAGGAGTTGCTGGAGCGAATCCGCCCCAAGCTGCCCGCCTCGGTGTCGTTGAGTATGCTGCGCGACGGCAGCGTGCCCATTCGCGAATCCGCGGGCGATGTGCAGTTCACCCTGCTCATCACGCTGGTGCTGGTGGTGCTGGTGATCTTCCTGTTCCTGCGGAATTTCTCGGCCACGCTGATTCCCAGCCTCACCTTGCCCATGGCCATCGTGGGCACGTTCGTGGTGATGTACCTGCTGAATTACAGCCTGGACAACCTCTCGCTGATGGCCCTCACGCTGTCGGTGGGCTTTGTCGTCGATGATGCCATCGTCATGCTGGAAAACATCGTCCGCCACATGGAGATGGGCAAGCCCAGGATGCAGGCGGCGCTGGATGGGGCCAAGGAAATCGGTTTTACCATCGTGTCCATGACCATCTCGCTGGCCGCTGTGTTCATCCCGGTGCTGTTCATGGGCGGCCTGGTGGGCCGGCTCTTCCGCGAATTCGCGGTCACCATCGGCGCGGCGGTGCTCGTCTCCGGCATCGTCTCGCTGACCTTGACGCCAATGCTGGGCAGCCGCTTCCTCAAGGAGCCGAGCAAGAATCACAATAGGGCCTACCGCGCCACTGAGGCGGCTTTTGATTGGATGGTGAAGGTTTACGGCCGCACGTTGTGGTATGTGCTGCACCACCGCCGCGCGACGATGATTTTCTCGGCCGTGATCCTGGTGATCACCGGCTTTCTGTTCGTGTATATCCCCAAGGGTTTCATTCCCTCGGAAGACCGCGATCAATTCATGATCCAGACGGAGGCCTCGCAGGATACCTCCTTCGACGCAATGATCGCCTACCAGCAAACCATCATGGGCATCGTGCAAAAGGATGAGAACGTCGACCGCTATATGTCCAGCGTTGGCGGCTCTAGTTACGGCCAGGCCAATTCGGGCAGGCTGTTTATCGTGCTCAAGCCCAGGCGTCAGCGCAAGCAATCGGTGGATGAAGTGATCGCCGAGCTTCGTCCCAAGATGGCGCGAATACCGGGCGTGCGCGTGTACCTGACCAATCCCCCGCCGATCTCCGTGGGCGGCCGCATGACGCGTGCGCTGTACCAGGTGACTTTGCAAACAACGGGATCGATCGCGGATCTGTACGATTATGGAAATCTGCTGGAGCAGAAGGTCCGCGAGTTGTCCAATTTCCAGGATGTTTCCAGCGACCTGCAACTGAAGAACCCGCAGCTCAACGTGCAGATCGATCGGGAAAAGGCCTCCACGTTCGGCCTGACGCCGTTTCACGTGGAGGACGCCCTGTATTCGGCCTTTGGCACGCGGCAGGTCTCCACAATTCTTACGCCGACCAACGATTACCAGGTGATCCTCGAGCTGCTGCCGCAGTACAGGATCGATCGATCCATGCTGTCGATGCTGTATGTCCGATCGGCCAAGGGGCAGCTCGTGCCGCTGAACGCGGTGACCTCCTTGACCGAGGATGTCGGCCCGCTGGCCATCAACCACTCCGGCCAGACGCCGTCGGTGACGATTTCGTTCAACCTGCGGCCGGGCGTTTCGCTGAGCGAGGCGACCAAACAAATCGACGCCATCGCGGCATCCTCCATGCCTTCCGGCATAACCTACAGCTTCCAGGGCACGGCCCAGGCCTTCCAGGATTCGCAGAAAGGCATGGGCGTCCTGCTGATTCTGGCCGTGGTGGTGATTTATGTCGTGCTGGGCATTCTCTATGAAAGTTTCTATCACCCCATCACGATTCTCTCGGCCCTGCCCTTCGCGGGCTTTGGCGCGCTGCTGACACTGCTGATCTTCAGGGCTGAACTGTCCCTGTATGCGTTCGTGGGCATCATCATGCTGGTGGGCCTGGTGAAAAAGAACGGCATCATGATGGTGGACTTCGCCCTCGAAACCCAGCACACCAAGGGCAGCGGCCCGGTTGACGCGATTCACGAGGCGTGCATGATCCGCTTCCGCCCCATCATGATGACCACCATGGCCGCGCTCATGGCCGGCATTCCCATCGCCATGGGCTACGGCGCCGGCGGCGAGGCCCGCAAACCGCTGGGCCTGTCGGTCGTCGGCGGCCTGCTCTTCTCGCAGTCGCTGACGTTGTACGTCACGCCCGTGTTCTACGTGTACATGGAGAAGATCCGCAACCGGATTCACCACTGGACCGGCGGCGCGAAGGAACATCTGCACATCCACACACACAAAGCTCCGGCCACGAGCGAGACGACGGCGCCGGTGGTCAATGATTGATCTTTCAAGAAAAAGGAACAGAAAGGGTGCCACGGCTGCGACCCCTCTCCCTCCGGGAGAGGATGGCCGAAGGCCAGGTGAGTGCTGGCAGCCGTGCGCATGATCAAACTTAAGAAGCTGAAGGTTCGGCGGAAACCGGGTAAAGCTTCTCTCTCTTATCAGATGTGCGCCGTGGAACCGGTGTAATCGAAGTCGCGCAAGAAGGGTCTTATGAGAGAACCTTGTGTAAGCTTGGCTGTTCTAATGTCGGCGATGCTTGTTGTCGGCTGCAATGTAGGCCCTAAGTACAAGGCGCCCCAACCGGCCGTGGAGAGCTCCTATGATGCCGCGGCGCCCGCCGCCGCCACGCAGCCATCCGATCTGACGCCGCCTGATGCCCGCTGGTGGAAGCAGCTCAACGATCCGATCCTGGATTCGCTCATCGAGCAGGCCGCAAAATGTAACTACAACGTGCGCCTGGCCGCCGCGCGCATCAAGGAGGCCCGCGCCTATATGACCATCGCCGGCGCGGAAGAATGTCCTACCATCAACGCCGATGCCTCCTATTCGCACCAGCGATATAGCAGAACCGCCGCGCCCTTCAACGCATTTTCCATTCCCAATTTCCCCTGGGAATTCAACCAATATCAGGCTGGCTTTGACGCCTCCTGGGAGCTGGATGTCTGGGGCCGCGCCCGCCGCGGGGCCGAGGCCGCCATGGCCGATTGGCAGGCCTCCATCGACGGTCGCCGCGCGGCGGTGCTGACGGTCATTGCCGAAGTCGCCCGCAACTATACGCAACTGCGCGGCTATCAGCGGCAGTACCAGATCGCCGAGGACAACCTGCGCACGCAGAAAGAGACGCTCGAACTGACCATCGACCGCCGCCAACACGGCGTGGCCACGCAACTGGATGTGGTCCGGGCCAGCGCCCAGGTGAACAGCACCGAGGCCACGCTGCCGCGCCTGAATAGCTCGCAGTGGGCGGCCATGCATCGCCTGGCGATTCTGCTGGGTAAGCAGCCCTCCGAACTGGTGGACATGCTCAAGGATACCCAGCCGATCCCCACGCCCCCCGCCGAGGTGACCACCGGCGTGCCGGCCGAACTCCTGCGCCGCCGGCCCGATATCCGCCAGGCCGAGCGCCAACTGGCCGCGGCCACCGCCCGCGTGGGCGAGGCCACGGCGGATCTCTACCCGCGGTTCTCGCTGACCGGCTCATTCTCGTGGACCAGTGAAAAGACAGAAAACCTGTTCAGCAAGAACAGCCGCATGTTCAACATCATGCCGGGTGTGACCTGGCCGATCTTCGACGCCGGCCGCCTCCGCGCGTTCGTGCGCGTGCGCGACGCCGAGCAGGAAGAGGCGCTGGACACGTACGAGCAGACCGTCATCCAGGCGCTGGGTGAAGTACACGACGCCATGGATTCCTTCAGGACCGAGCAGGACCGGCGGCAATCGCTGGCCAAGGCCGTCCGCGACAACCAGGAGGCCGTGGACCTGGCCCATGACCTGTACCGCCAGGGACTTGCTGATTTTTTAACAGTTCTGGATGCCCAGCGGAACCTGCTCTTGTCGCAGGATGCGCTTTCCCAAAGCGACACGGTGGTAACGACCTCGCTGGTGGCCCTGTACAAGGCCCTGGGCGGCGGCTGGGAAATGTTTGAGCCTTGCGATGATAAATCGGCAGGCACCCCCGCCGGCCAGCCCGCAGCCGCGCCGGCGAACGAAAAAGCGGAAGCGAGCGCGGATGCCGGAAATCAGCAAAAGCGGAGCGATGAGTAACTGTTTCACCAGCTGGTGAATTTCACCACCAGGTAAAGAAGGCATAGAGCATGAAGACGCGAGGACGTGGTGACGCGGGGACACGGCGACACGGAGATTCTCCGCGTCTGATTCCCCGCGTCACCGCGTCTGATTGTCTCCGCGTCTGATTGGGAGCGAGCGCACTTAAACAATAATTGAGAATAAGACGTACTGAATGAGGAAGTAACGGATTCGGAGTAGAGCCAGATATGTCAGATAATCAGCAGTCCAGACAGGCAGTGACAAAACCAATGCAGCACGAACATGTTGCCGGGCATTCACACCCGCCCGCAAACGCGCACCCGGCGCCGGCCATCGCGCAGGATGGCAACGGCAATGGTAAGGCCATGCGCAAGCGGCACGTGGCGTTGATCGTGTTTATGATCCTGGCCGTGTGCGGCGGCGGGTACGGCGTCAAGTATTATCTCCACGCGCGGCAGTACGAGGACACCGATGATGCCTTCGTCGATGGCTCCGTTGTGCAGGTCGCCAGCCGCATCGCCGGGCAGATCGTCAGCGTCGAGGTGGATGACAACCAGGACCTCGCCGCCGGCGCGGTGCTGGTGCGGATCGATCCGCGGGATTTTGAAGTCCGGCTGGACCAGGCCAAGGCCGCCAAGCACTTGGCGGAGGCCGAGGCCGCGCGCCGCCAGGCGGATTTGCAGACGTACGAATCGCTGGATTCGCGCACGGTTTCTCAGCAGCAGTTGTACACCGCCCGCGCGCTCTACCAGGCGCGCAGGCCGGCGTGCAGCAGGCCGATGCCGCCATGCGCGCGGCCGAACTGGACCTCTCCTACACAATCATCCGCGCCCCCGCCGGCGGCCGCGTGACGCGCAAAATCGCCCGCATCGGTCAGTATGTGCAGGTCGGTCAGATGGTCCTGGCCATCGTTAATCCGGACGTGTGGGTGACCGCCAATTTCAAGGAGACGCAGCTTACGCACATGACCGCCGGGCAGGATGTGGAGATCGTCGTGGATGCGTATCCCGGCCACACTTTCCATGGCAAGGTGGATTCCATCCAGGCGGGCACGGGCGCGCGTTTCAGCCTGCTGCCGCCGGAGAACGCCACGGGCAATTACGTCAAGGTTGTGCAGCGGATGCCCGTGAAGATCCTTTTCGATCACGATGTACACAGCAACTGGCTGCTGGCCCCGGGCATGTCCGTGGTGCCCAGCGTGCGCATCGGCCTGGAGAAGACGGGCAAGCCCTTGCCCATTTCCTTGCCCATGGCGGCTAAAGATTCCGACGCCTCGCAGCCGCAGGCGATGCTGCCGCCCCGTGAAGCGGACAGCGGGAGCGCCAAGGCGAATTAATGTCGCAGGCCGCCGTACAGTTTGATGCTGATGCGCTGGCCGCGACGTGGAAGCCGCGCGTCAGTCCCTGGCTGATCGCCGGCGCGGTCATGTCCGCCACCTTCATGGAGGTGCTGGACACGACGGTGGTGAACGTCGCCCTGCCGCACATCTCCGGCACGCTGTCGGCCTCGCTGGAAGAATCCACCTGGACGCTCACCAGCTACCTCGTGGCCAACGCCATCGTGCTGCCGGCCACCGGCTGGTTCAGTTCCATCCTGGGCCGCAAGCGGTATCTCACCGGGTGCGTGATCATTTTCACACTGGCCTCTCTGGCCTGCGGAATTGCGCCCTCGCTGGGATTTCTCATCGTGGCGCGCATCATCCAGGGCCTGGGAGGAGGGGCGATGCAGCCCATCTCGCAGGCGGTGCTATTGGAAAGTTTCCCGCCGCACAAGCGCGGCAGCGCCATGGCGCTCTTCGGGTTAGGGGTCGTGGTCGCGCCGATCATCGGCCCCACGCTGGGCGGCTGGATCACCGACAGCTACTCCTGGCGCTGGATTTTTTACATGAATCTGCCGGTGGGCATCATTTCGGTGCTGATGATCCAGGCCTTTCTGGAGGACCCGCCCCACCTCCGCCGCGCGCGGGGCGAAGATGGACTACATCGGATTGGGGCTGCTGGCGATCTGGATCGGCTGCCTGCACACCGCGCTGGATAAGGGGCAGCAGGAAGACTGGCTCAGCTCGAAATTCATCTGCTACCTGCTGGTTCTGTGCGTGGTGGGTTTCGTGCTGTTCGTGATCCACGAACTGCGGGTGAAGGACCCGGTGGTGAACCTACGCATCCTGCGTAATCGCACCTTCGCCACGGGCACGGCGCTGGTCACGGTGGTGGGGATGGTTTTGTACGGCTCGACCGCATTATTGCCGCTGTTCCTTCAGACTCTGCTGGGCTACTCCGCCTACCAGAGCGGCCTGGCCGTCAGTCCGCGCGGCCTCGGCGCCATGGCCGCCATGATCGTCGTCGGCCGGCTCATCGGCCGCGTGGATCCGCGGCTGCTGCTGGCGGCGGGCTTTATCGGATTGGCGCTCTCTGTGGCGGCGCTGGGAGGCTTGAGCCTGGACATCACCGCCCAGAATGTGATGCTGCCGAACATATTGACCGGCGTGGCACTGGGCTTCATCTTTGTGCCGCTGACGACCACGGCTGTGGCCTCGCTCAAGCACGAGCAGCTCGCCTACGCCACGGGCATGTACAACCTCATGCGCAATATCGGCGGGGCCGCGGGCATCGCGCTGATGACCACGCTGTTGGCGCGGGGCGGCCAGGTACACCAGACGATCATGGTGGCGCACATGACGCCCTACAGCGAAACCTACCAGCACCAGATACAGATGATCCAGTCTGGGCTCTCGTCCTCCATCGGCCAGGATGCGGCCAGATCGATGGCTCCGGCGCTGATGTACGGGCAACTCTTAAAGCAGGCGAATCTCTGGGCGTTCATCGATGATTTCCGCCTGCTGGCGATCATGGCGATCCTGTGTCTGCCGGGCATCCTGCTGCTGCGAAAGCCACACTATCACGGCAAAGCGCCGCCGGTGATAGCGGAGTGAGGAAACAGGGTACAGGCCTGAGCAATTGCGGATTGCGGATTTCGGATTGCGGATTGACCTGACCCTCTCGTTATGACGATTCGCAATCGGACTTAGGCATTGAATGCGGGTCTGAAGTTTGGGGCCAGGCGCGGTAAGATAGCACTGAAAACAGAGGCACTTAAAGAATGCTTTTATTGGTTCTTCTCTGTGAACTCTCCTTTTTTTCTCTGTGACCTCTGTGGCTAGTTTTTGCGAAATGGGCAGCAATAAGGATCATCATGCAGCGCCGCAGAATTATTGTTCCACTGATCGTTCTGGCCGCGGTGATCGCCGCGGCGCTGATTGTTCACGCTCTGATCGCCTCTTCCCAAAGCCGCAACACGCTTCGAGTCTCGGGCAATATCGAGGTCACCGAGGTGCAGATGAGTTTCCGCATCCCCGGCTGGGTGCAGCGCCGCGCGGTAGATGAGGGCTATACCGTTCATAAGGGCGAACTGATCGCGCTGCTGGATAAGACCGAACTGGAGCAGGATGTCCGTCAACTGGAGGCGGCCCGCAACATGGCCAAGGCCGCGCTGGCTGAGCTGCTGGCCGGCTCGCGGCCGCAGGAGATCTCCGCCTCCAAGGCCACGGTCGAGCGGGCCAAGGCCGAAGTGACCTACTGGGAAAGCGAATATGAACGCCAGGCGGGGCTGGTGAGAACCGGCGCGATCACGCAAAGCCAATTCGACTCCACGCGCATGTCGCTGAATGTCGCCCAGGCCGCGCTGGCTGAAGCGAAGGAAAAGGATGCCCTGGTGGTGATCGGCCCGCGCCAGGAGGATATCGACCAGGCGAAACACCGCCTCAAGCAGGCTGAGGAAAACCTGGCCATCGCCCAAACCAGACTTTCCTACGCCACGCTGGATAGCCCGCTGGATGGAGTGGTGCTCTCTAAAAACGTGGAAGAGGGCGAATACGTGGCCGCCGGCACGCCCATCGTCACCATCGGCAACCTCCAGGACATGTGGCTGCGGGCGTACATTCCCGCCACGGAACTGGGGAAGGTGAAGCTGGGCCAGCAGGCGGATGTCCGCACGGACAGCTACCCCGGCAAAGTGTATAAGGGACATATCACATTCATTGCCCAGGAGACGGAATTCACCCCTAAGACCGTCCAGACGAACAAGGAGCGGGTCAAGCTGGTGTACCGCATCAAGATCACCATCGATAACCCCAATAATGAGCTCAAGGCCGCCATGCCGGCCGATGCCGATATCCATCTGGATAGCGCGGCGGCGCTACCCGCCAGTTCGCCAACCAGCGCCACGTGAGGAAGCGCCATGCAGCCCATTCGCATCGATCGCCTGGGCAAGAAATTCGCCGATGTGACGGCGGTCGATGAGCTTAGCCTGTCGGTAAGCGAGGGGGAGATCTTCGGCCTGGTGGGCCCCGATGGCGCGGGCAAGACCACAACCATGCGGCTTTTGACGGGGATTCTGGAGCCCACATCGGGCACGGCTTACGTGGCCGATTTTGACATTGCCAGCCAGGCCGAGCGTGTGAAGGAGCACATCGGCTACGTGAGCCAGCGCTTCGGACTGTATGCCGATTTGACCGTGTCGGAGAATGTCGACTTTTACGCGGATATTTACCAGGTATCCCGCAAAGAGCGGGCCGAGCGTTCCAAAAGGCTGCTGGAGTTCAGTAATCTGGCCGCCTTCCAGCGCCGCCGCGCGGGGGATCTATCGGGCGGCATGAAGCAGAAGCTGGCCCTCACCTGCGCCCTCATACACACGCCCAGCGTGCTCATTCTGGATGAACCCACTAGCGGCGTCGATCCGGTCAGCCGGCGCGATTTCTGGCGGCTGCTGTACCAGCTCCTGCGGCAGAAGGTCACGATCTTCATCTCGACCGCCTATCTGGATGAGGCGGAGCGGTGCAGCCGCGTGGGCTTGCTGGATCGCGGGCGACTTTTAGTGCAGGGCACGCCTGATGAGGTCAAACAGTTCATGCGCGCGGCCGTGCTGGAGGTGCGCACTTCCTCGCCGCGCCAGGCGGCGATGTTGCTGCGCCGCGAACTTGCCGGGACGATCGTGAATCTCTTTGCCGATCGCGTACACGTGGTCAGCGATCAGGCGCAGGAGACCGAGCGGCGCATCGCGGAGATTTTGAAGGCCAACGGTTTGGAAGTGGAGCAGATCAAGGAGGTAGAACCGTCGCTGGAGGATGTCTTCATCTGGGCCGTTGGCACAGCCAGGGAGGGCAGCGCATGAGCAAAACGCATGAACCTTCCTCGCGCGCACAGGACTTTCGAAACGGCGGCGAAAAAGCCGTCGTCGTGGAGAAGCTGGAGAAACGGTTCGGTTCCTTTCGCGCCGTGGATGGCATAAGCTTTGATGTCAGTCGCGGTGAAGTGTTTGGATTTTTAGGGCCAAACGGCGCGGGCAAGAGCACGACCATCCGCATGCTCTGCGGCATTCTTTCCCCCACAGGAGGCGGCGGCAAAGTGGCGGGGTTGGACATCTGGACGCAGGCCGAAGAGATCAAGGCCAACGTGGGCTACATGAGCCAGAAGTTCTCCCTGTATGAAGAGCTGACCGTTGAAGAGAACATCGACTTTTACAGCGGAATTTACCAGATCCCTGAAGCGCAGAAGCAGCAGCGCAAGGAGTGGGTGCTCAAGATCGCCGATTTGACCGACCGGCGAACTTCCCGCACATCCACGCTCTCGGGCGGCTGGAAACAGCGGCTGGCATTAGGCTGCGCCGTGCTGCACGAGCCGCCGATCCTGTTTCTCGATGAGCCCACCAGCGGCGTCGATCCCCTAAGCCGCCGCAAATTCTGGGACCTCATCTACGACATGTCCGGCCGCGGAATCACGGTTTTCGTGACCACGCATTACATGGATGAGGCGGAATATTGCGGCCGCGTGGGGCTGATCTATCGCGGCCAGCTCATCGCCTGCGACACGCCCGCGCGGCTGAAGACCGATGTGATGAAGGAGCGCATCCTGGAAGTTGTCTGCGACCGCCCCGCCGATGCGTTAAGCGAGTTGGAGGCCATCGATGGCGTGAAGGAGGCGGCGCTATTTGGCTATAGCGTACACGCCGTCGTGCAGGATGCGCAGGCGATGATCGCCCCCATCCGCCACCGCCTGGAGGCAAAGACTTTCAAAGTTAAAACCGTGCAGGAGATAAGCCCCAGCCTGGAGGATGTATTTGTTTCGCTGATCGAGGCCCATGACCGCGCGGCCCCTGGGCAGGAGGAGGTTTTCAGATGAGCCGCGATGAGATGGAAGCACCGCCGCGCAAAATGATGGAGCATTTGGCCGCTCGCCGCACGTGGGCCATTGCGCAAGGAATTCCTGCACGTCTTGCGCGACCCGTGGAGCCTGGGGCTGGCGATTTTCATCCCCATGTTCCTGCTGCTGCTGTTTGGTTATGCCCTCACGCTGGATGTGGACCACGTGCCGCTGGTCGTGTGGGACCAGAGCAAGACCGCCGAGAGCCGCGAACTGATCTCGCGTTTCACCGGCTCGCGGTATTTTGATGTGTATGCTTACACCGACAATTACGGGGATGTGGAACGGGCCATCGACCGCCGCCGCGCGATGGCGGGCCTGGTGATTTCGCGGGATTTCGGCGGCATCATCGACAGCGGCCGCGTGGCCCCGGTGCAGCTTATTTTGGATGGCAGCGATTCCATGACGGCCACGCTGGCGCTGGGTTACGCCACCAGCGTGGTGAATACTTTTTCACAGCAGGTGGCCGTCGAGCACTTCACGCGGATGGGCGGGCATCTGCTGCCGCCGCCGCTGGATTTACGGCCGCGCGTGTGGTTCAACGCAGAGCTGGAATCGCGCAATTCCATCGTACCGGGGCTGATCGTCATCTCCATGATGATCATCGCGGCCATGCTCACCAGCCTGACCATCGCGCGCGAATGGGAGCGCGGCACGATGGAGCAGCTTGTCTCCACGCCGATAAAGGGGCCCGAACTCATCGTGGGCAAGCTGCTGCCCTACTTCGCCATCGGCATGCTGGACATGGTCCTGGTGGTGCTGATGGGCATCTTCCTTTTCCACGTTCCTCAGCGCGGCAGTGTCGCCTTGCTGGTGGCCGTGTCGGCGATTTTCCTGACGGGCGTGCTGGCCATGGGCATGCTCATCAGCATCGTTACGCGCAGCCAGCTTCTGGCCAGCCAGTTGGCCATGATCCTCACATTCCTGCCGGCGTTCCTGCTTTCCGGCTTCATTTATCCGATTGACAACATGCCCGCGCCCATCCGGGCAGTGACGTATCTGATTCCCGCGCGGTACTTCATCGAGCTTCTGCGCGGCATATTTCTGAAAGGCGTGGGCATTCGCGTGCTGGCGCTGGATTTTACGCTGCTGGTGATTTTCGCCGCGCTCATGCTCGTGGGGGCCAACTTGTCCTTTAAGAAGAGGCTTTCATAATCGTGTTACAGCGGTTGCGCACCATGATGAAGAAGGAGGCGATCACGGTCCTGCGGGACCCGCGGTTGCGGACGGTCATTTTCATCTCCCCGCTCATCCAGCTGATCGTTTTCGGGTACGCGGCCAATACCGATGTCCGCCACGTGCGCACGGCCATCATGGACCTGGATAACACGCCGGCCAGCCGGCGATTGATCGAACGTTTTACAGGCTCGGGCTATTTTGTCGATACGGCCCGGGTGGATAACGACAAGGAACTGGCGGACCTGATCGACCGCGGGGATGCGCGGGCCGCCATACGCATTGATAAAGGCTTCGCGGATGACCTGAATTCCGCCCGCACGGCCGCGGTGCAGTTCATCGTCGATGGCGTGGATTCCTCCACCGCCGGCGTGGTGCTGAAATATGCCGGCGATATCGCCATGCAATTTTCACAGGAGCAGATGGCTTACAACATTGGGCGCTGGCAAGGCGCCGTGCCGCGGGCGGGCGGCGTGGAACTGGTGGAGCGCGTCTGGTTCAACGAGAACCTGGAGAGCCGCAACTTCTACGTGCCGGGCATTATCGCCAACCTGGTAATGCTGATCACGCTGGTGCTGACCAGCATGTCCATCGTCCGCGAGCGCGAGATCGGCACGATGGAACAGGTGATGGTCACGCCGATCCGGCCCGCCGAGTTCATCCTGGGCAAGACGATTCCGTTTGCCATCATCAGCTTCATCGTGGTGGTGCTGGTGACATCGGTGGGCGTATTCTGGTTTGGTGTGCCGATTCGCGGCAGCCTGGTCCTATTAGCCGGGGCGACGACGCTGTACCTGCTCTCGGCGACGGGGCTGGGCCTGCTGGTATCAACCATCTGCCGCACCCAGCAGCAGGCGATGATGTCCACGTTCTTCATCATGTTCCCGGCGATTCTGCTGTCGGGGTTCGTGTTCCCCATCGCCAACATGCCGCGCATCGTGCAGCTCATCACGTACGCCGACCCCTTGCGCTACTTCATCATCATCCTGCGCGGCACATTCCTGAAAGGCGTGGGCATTTCCATTCTCTGGCCGCAGCTTGTGGGATTGGCGGTGCTGGGAACGATACTGTTGGCGCTGGCGATAAAGAGATTTCATAAAACACAGGAATGAAAACTACAAACTGCACACTTCAAACTACAAACAAGCAAGATCCCAAACTACAAACTACAAATCCCAAACATGCTCCAAATCCCAAATGCCAAACCTCTCCAGCAGAACCTTTTGTTCTGATTGGAACTTGATGCTTGGTGCTTCTTTGTAGTTTGTAGTTTGTAGTTTGTAGTTTGTAGTTTATAGTTTGTAGTTTTTAAAGTTTACTCCAGACAAGCCTTTGAGGGGCCTGCGCTACCAACGAACCACGGCCGCCTCGATGATGCGAATGATCGGCGAAGGGTACACGCCCAGCCACAGCAGGAGCACAAGCAGCGCGGCCAAAACGACAATCGCCACGCGCGGCCGCGCGGACGGAAAAGCCCTTGCGCCCAGTTCGTCAGCGCGACCAGGAGCCGGCGAATAGGCCGCCGCGACAAACCGCAGGTAATAGAAGAGTGAAATCGTGCTGCTGATGACCAGCGCCCCCACCAACGGCCACAGTTGGGAATTTACGCCCACAGCCACGAGATAAAACTTACCGATAAAACCGGCCGTCAGCGGCAATCCGGCCAGCGACAGCAGCATCAACGTCAGCACCGCGGCCAGCACGGGATGCGCGGCGGAAAGCCCCACGTAATCGCTCAGTGAATCCGCATCGCGATCGCGCGAGGAGAGCATGATCATCACGCCGAATACGCCCAACGTCATGATGAAGTACGCCACCAGGTAGAACGCGATGGCCACGTTGGCCATGGCGGCCGAGGCCAGAAAGGCGATCAGCAGGTAGCCCATGTGCGCAATCGAAGAGTACGCCAGCAGCCGCTTGAGGTTGGTCTGCATCAGCGCTAGCAGGTTGCCCACGAACATGCTGATGAAGGCGATCGCCGCCAGCGCCGCCTGGAACTGGAGGCTGTTGTGAATGTCCAGGCTCGAGGCCATGCGCACCAGCAGGGCGAAGATCGCGCCCTTGGAAATGGTGGCGATATACGCGGCGGTCGGCGCGGGCGAGCCTTGGTACACATCCGCCGCCCAGAAATGAAACGGCACGAGCGCCAGCTTGAAGCCGATGCCCACCATGATCATGGCCACGGCGGCCAGGGCCAAGGCGTCCATGGGTTGGCCGGCTAAATTGGTGACAGCAGGCGACATTTTCAGCGTGCCGGTCCTGGCGTAGATCAGCGCAATGCCGAACAGCAGCAGCGCCGACGACATGCCCGCCAGCACCAGGTATTTGAAACCTGCCTCCACCGCCGGCTGCTTGTCGCGCTCGTAGGCGATCATCGCGTACAGCGAGGCGCTGAGCACTTCCAGCGACAGGAAGAACGAGGCAAAATGCGCGGCCATCGTGAGCGCCGCCGCGCCGGTGGTGGCCAGGAGTATCAGGATGTAGAACTCTTCCCGCACCGCCGCGCGGCCGGACCAGTAACCGTGCGCCAGCAAGGTCACGGCAAGGGCGGCGAAAAGCAGCAGCCCCACGAAGAAAAACGCCAGGCCATCCATAACGAGCAGGCCCGCCCTGTCCGCAGGGCCGCCCGGTATCCGCCACAAACTTATGACCGAGGCGACCAGGCCGACGATGGTAACGCTTACGGTGAAGGCGTGGCTTCTGCGCACGGCCAGACCCAGCATCACAGCGACCGCGGCCGCAATGAGGATTATAAGTGGCAGCAATGGCAGGAGTTGTATGGCGTTCATACACCGCCTCCCGCCACGCTGCGTATGCCGTGGGACCCTTCACCTGGGGAAATTGCCCAGGTGAGGAGGCCGCCCCAGTTCAGATCGACTGTAAACGGTTTACAGTCGAAGGGGTATTCAGGTGGCAGATTCTGCCACCTGGGAAGACAGCCGACTGATCGAATCGGCCAATTGAATTGCCCATGCAGTCGCTCAGATGTGCAAATGGAACACCTGAATTGTGCCGGTGACGCGGGCGACTGCGAAACTTTCGGAGTCGCCAGGGCTGATTGCAGGAAAACCTGCCGCCGTGGCTGGCCGGGCCGCTCCTCCAGGACCCGCTGGCGGAACTGCTGCATGGACGGCAAAGACGTCGTCAGCACCGGTTGCGGATAAACGCCCAGCCAGACCAGCACTGCCACCATGGAAATAAGCGACAGCGACTCGTTGGGCCGCAGGTCGGCCATGTGGTTCTTGAGAAGCAGCGGGCCATGGAAGACGCGCTGGATGAGCCAGATGGAATAAATCGTCGCGAAGACCAGGCCGCTTGCGGCGACAGCCGTCAAGGCGATGTTGACGCGATAGGCCCCCAGCAGCACCAGGATTTCTGCTATAAAATTACCGATACCCGGCAGACCCAGCGAGGCCATGGCGAAGAACATGGCCGCGGCGCCCATGCGAGGCGCAACGGCCCAGAACCCGCCCATATTCTCCATGTCGCGCGTGTGCAGGCGGTCCTGGAGCAACCCGGCGATGATGAACAGCGCGCCCGTGCTGAAACCGTGGCAGATCATCTGGAGCACGGCGCCCTGCAAGGCCAGTTCATTGAAACTGTAAATCCCAAGCAGCACGAAGCCCAGGTGGCTGATACTGGTGTAGGCCACCAGGCGCTTCACATCGCGCTGGCCGAAGGCCTGCACGGCGCCATAGAGAATGCCAATCACGCCCAGGACCATGGCGATGGGCGCAAAGTCGCGCGAGGCCTGCGTGAATAAGGGGACGGCAAATCGCAACATGCCGTACGCGCCGGTCTTCAGCAGCAACCCCGCCAGGATGATGCTGCCGGCCGTGGGGGCCTGCGTGTGGGCATCGGGCAGCCACGGGTGCAGCGGAAACACCGGCAGCTTGACCGCGAAAGCCAGGAAGAACCCCAGCATCATCAGCATGGCGGAGGCGGGCCGCAGATAGGTCGTCCCCAATACCGCGTAGTCAAACGTGTACACGCCTGTCTGGGCGCCGTGCACAAAGAACAGGCTCAGTATCGCCAGCAGCATGGCCAGGCCGCTGATCTGCGTGAAAAGGAAGAACTTGATGGCGGCGCGATGGCGGTCCTCGTGGCCCCACAGGTCGATGAGGAAATACATCGGGATCAGCATCAGTTCCCAGAAGAAATAGAACAGGAACAGGTCGACCGCCAGGAACACGCCAACTACGCCGGCCAGCACCAACATCAGGTGCAGGTGGAACAGGCCCACGCGCTCTTCAATCTCGCGCCAGGAAATAATCACGGACACCAGCCCCAGGAACGCCGTCAGCAGGACCATGAGCAAACTCAGGCCGTCCATCGCCAGATGGAAACGGATTCCCAGTGGCTCGATCCAGGGCACATTCAGCTCGGCGAGCCAGTTGCCCGGCTGGCCGAAAAACTGCGTGCGGCCGCTGCCGATCCACATGCCCACCGACAATGCCAGTTCAAAGACCATGGCGATAAGCGCGAAATGCGCGAGGCGTTGGGTTTGCGGCCAAGCACCACCGCCGCAATCGCCGCGGCAGCCGGAATGATTATCAGCCACGCCAGGACCATATCAGCACCATGACCACCAGGAAGAAGATCGCCCCCACCGCCACGCCTACGGCATATTGGCGCGTGCGTCCGCTCTGCGATGCGGAGAGCGCGGAGTGCAACGCCACCGTCGCGCGGCCGATCGCCCGGTAGAAATAATCGATGACATCATTGCGATTGATTCGCGCCAGCCACACAAACGGCCGCACGAAGAGCACGTTATACAACCGGTCGAAGCCCCAGCCGGCATACCAGAATCTGTGTACGCCGGCGAAGAAGGGATTCTCCATCGCTCGGGCCAGAACCTGCGCCGGCCGCAGGTACAGACCAGCCGCCATAACCAGCCCCAGCACGGAAATAATCGCCGCGGCGACCTCCACGGGCCCGCCGGAAGTCTCGCCGATGGAAGCAAGTGCGCCCGGGGGCTGGCCACGGAGAAACTGCATTATGCTGGGCGATTTCGTGCTGGATTGCAAAAGCTCGAGCAGGCCGCCAAAGGCGGCGACAAGGCCCAGCAAAACCAGGGGTATGGCTTCAGGCAAGCGGGTCTTGCGCTCGGCGGCGGTATGCGGCCGCCCGAAAAACGTCAGGAAGACCATGCGGAACGTATATAGGGACGTAATAAACACGCCCAGCATAGCCGCGATAAACGCGGGGGAGACCCCGCCGCCGCGCGAATAGAGTAGCGCGATGATCGTGTCCTTGCTATAGGAGCCGGCCGGCACAAACGGCACGACCGCCGAGAGCGAGATCGCCGCGGCCAGGAAGGTCCAGAACACCAGCGGCATCTGGCGGCGCAGGCCGCCCATGCGGAACATGTCGTGCTCATCCGCCAGATGTTGAATAACCACACCCGCCGCCAAAAAGAGCAGGGCCTTGAAGAACGCGTGGCTGGCAAAGTGCAGGATAGCCGCGCTCCAGGCCCCTACGCCCAGGGCCATGAACATGTAGCCGATCTGGCTGATCGTGGAATACGCCAGCACGCGCTTAATGTCGTGCTGGGTCAGCGCGCTGCACGCCGAAATCAGCATGGTCACGGCGCCAATAGCCACCACAACGGTCCGCACCGCTGGGGCCTGCGCGAAAAGTGCATCCATCCGCGCAATCAAGTACACGCCGGCGGTCACCATCGTGGCCGCGTGAATCAAGGCGCTCACCGGCGAGGGGCCGGCCATGGCATCAGGAAGCCACGTCTGCAAGGGAAGCTGGGCGGATTTGCCCACCGCCCCAGCCAGGAGCAGCGCCGCCGCGGCGATGGCCATGGGCGAACCGACCACCCAACTCGCCGCCGCGCGGCTGTTGATCTCCGCAATGTTCAGCGTGCCCAGCGACCAGAAGATGAGGAAAAGGCCCACGGCCATAGCCGCATCGCCCACGCGCGTCACGATAAAGGCCTTCATGGCCGCGCGGCCGTTGATGGAGTTTTTGTACCAGAAACCGATCAGCAGGTAGCTGCACAGGCCCACGCCCTCCCAGCCCAGGTACAAAAACAGCAGATTGTCCGCCAGGACCAGAATCAGCATGAAGCCCACGAACAGATTCATGTACGCGAAGAAGCGGCCGTAGCCTTCCTCCTCCTCCATGTGCGTCGTGGAGAAGAGATGGATGAGGAACGACACCACCGCCACCACTACGATCATCACCACAGCCAAGGGATCGAGGTGCAAACCGATGGCCGGGGCAAAGCCCGCCACATTCAGCCAGGTCCACAGGTGCTGCTTAAACGCGTGGCCTTGGGGCGGGCGGGACACGAAATCTGCCGCGACGTAGAGCGCCACGCACATGGCCGCACCGACACTGGCCGTGCCGATGATGGCGACCGCGCGTTTCAGAGCAGCGCACGCCCCACCAGCAGGATGAAGAATCCCGCCAGCGGCAAGGCCGGAATGAGCCACAGGAGTTCTATCGCCTATCCTTTCAAGGAACTGGCCGCATCCACATCCAGCGTGCGCAGATGACGGTATAACTGAAGCACCAGCGCCAACCCCACGGCCACCTCCACGGCGGCCATGGTAATGATGAAGAAGTACATCACCTGCCCATCCGGCTGCTTCCAGTGCGCGGCGGCGGCGATAAAGGCCAGGCCCGCCGCGTTGAACATGATCTCGATGGAGAGCAGCGTAAAGATGATGTTCCGCCGCACCAGCAGGCCGGTCAGGCCCAAGGCCAGCAGTATGGCGGCTATAATCATCGCATGATCCATGGGAATCGTGACCATTACGGCAGATCCTCCTCGGTGCGCCCGTCAAAATGCCGCCGCGCCAGATGATATGTCCCCACTAACCCAACCAGAAGGAGCAGCGAGGCTAGCTCCGCGCCCAGCACATAGGGCCCGAATATGGCCGCGCCGACCTGCGTGGGATTGATCTCCACCGCCGCCACGCCTTTTAAGGGCGCGACAATCAGCACGTAAATCAGTTCGGCCAGCAGGATACCGGCCAGGATCGCCGGCCCGGCCAGCCGCCGGGGCTTGAGCCACGCCTGCTCTGGCCCGCGCACATCCGCTGAAAGGTTGATCATCATCATCACGAAGATGAACAGGACCATGATGGCGCCGGCGTAGATGATCACCTGGAGCGCGGCCACAAAGGGCGCCCCCATCACGTAAAACATCACCGCCACGGCCAGCAGGGAGAGAATGAAATACAGCAGCGCGTGAACCGCGCGGCGACAAGCAACCGTGAGAATAGTCGCCAAAATGGCGACGGCGGCTGAAATGTAGAAGATCGCGTTCATGTTTCTGAATCCCAAATCCTAAATCCTAAACAATCTCAAAAACGACAATGGGACTAATGGGAGCTAAACTTTGTTCCCATTCATCGTTTTTCAGTTTCTGACCCATTGTTTAGGATTTCGAGTTTAGGATTTAGGATTTTTTTCCTGACAGATCCTTCGTCATGGAAGTAACGTTCGCACATCCACGGGCGGCGCTTCATTCTGCGCCTCGCCCTTACCCTTGCCGCCGATGGACACGCCGGCCACGTGCCAGAAGTCGTAATCCTTATATTTACCCTGGCCGGAAATCAGCAGGTCTTCCTTCTCATAGACCATGCCCGGGCGACGATATTCGCTCATCTCGTAATCGGGCGTGAGCTGGATGGCGTACGTCGGGCACGCCTCCTCGCAGAAGCCGCAGAAGATGCAGCGCGAGAAATTGATGCGGAAGAACTTCGGGTAGCGCCGGCCATGCTCATCCTGCGTCGCCTGGAGGGCGATGCAATCCACCGGGCAGGCCACGGCGCACAGGTAACACGCCACGCACCGCTCGCCGCCATGCTTGTCGTGGGACAGGATAATCCTGCCGCGCCAGCGCGGCGGCAGGTATCGCTTTTTGTCCGGATATTGCACGGTCACCCGCCGCCGGAAGGCGTGCAGAAAGACCAGCCAGAGCGTGCGCAGTGCTCGCAACATTTCAGTGCGCTCCTTCAGACCACAGAACAATCGCGCCGGTCACCAGCAGGTTCGCCAGGGACAGCGGCAGCATGAGCTTCCAGCCCATGGCCATAAGCTGATCGAAACGCGGCCGCGGCAGCGAACCGCGTATCAAAATGAACAGCATGACCAGGGCAAATGTCTTGATTAAAAACCACAGGATCGGCGGCAGCACCGGCCCCATCCAGCCGCCCAGAAACAGCGTCGTCACCAGCGAGGCAATGAGTGTGACGCCCACGTACTCGCCCAGAAAGAAGCTGGCGAATTTCATGCCGGAGTATTCGCTGTGATAGCCGGCCACCAATTCGTTTTCCGCCTCGGGCAGGTCGAAAGGGATACGCCGCGTCTCGGCCAGGCCGGCGATGAAGAAGACGATCATGCCCAGGAACTGCGGCACTGCGTACCACATATGCTGCTGGGCCAGCACGATGTCACCCAAGCGGAATGAACCCGCCTGGATCACCACGCCCATCAGCGAAAGACCCATGAAAACTTCGTAGCTGACCATCTGGCCGATGGCACGCATCGAGCCCAGCAGCGCGTATTTGTTGTTGGACGACCAGCCGCCCAGCGCCACGCTGTACACGGACATGGACGAAAGCGCCAGGAAAAAGAGCAGCCCGATATTCACATCCGCCACGCTGAGGTCCGGTGTGAACGGCACAACCGCAAAGGCGGTCATCGTGGCGATCAGGATAATGGCCGGCGAAATCTGGAACACCGCCCTGTCGGCGAAGGGCGGAATCCAATCCTCCTTCGTCAAAATCTTCACGATGTCCGCCACCACCTGCGCCAGCCCCAGCGGGCCGCAGCGGTTGGGACCGTAGCGATCCTGCCACAACGCCAGCAGCCGCCGCTCGCCCCAGATGAGACCCGAGGCCACGCCCAAAAGGGCCGCCAGCAGACAGACAATCATCAAAATGTGCCCGGTAATCGTCATGATGCTCCCCCACCAAGGGGGCCGCCGGACTCTTGCGCGCTAATCTTCGCCCAGCTCGGCAGATCGAGCCCCTCCATCCCCGCCACGCCTTCCGGCGCGGCGGCCACGCCACCGGGGAGAGACTCATCAATCAATACAATCAGCCGATACGACTGCCCACCGATGGATACGGTTATCTCCTGGCCGCCCTTGATGCCCGCCGCGGCGGCGTCGTTGGAACTGATCGCCAGGTACGGCCGCGGCAAAAGCACGGCCATGGATTCGCCCGCGCTGCTTAACGGTTCAGAACCAAAAATGTGGTGGCGCGGCACGACAAAGAATTCACCCTCGCGCGGCTCAAAGGGCTGCGGCGCATTCGCAAAACAGGCCATATTCTGATCCGCCCCGCCGGCGATCAAGCGCTTGCCCGGGTCGCCGCCGTGCAAGGGACCCCCCACTTCGATCTGAAACTTGTTGATGGCCTGCGGGCCGCTGTTCCAACCCGGCGCCCAGAAGCGCGGAATCAGCGGCGATGGCGGCTCCTTGGCATAGCCCTCCATGGAAAAAGCCAGCGGGGAGTCGTTATCCTCCGGCGGCGGCGGCTCAAACACGCTGACATTCGCCGTCTCGGCCGTGCGGCCGCTGTAGCGATGCGGCTGGCGCGCAACCTGCTGGCCATCCAGCCGGAAAGACGCAGGCGGCGCGATCTCCACGATTTCCTTAAGGGCGGGAAACTCCGCCGCGACGGCGGCGATTACCGCATCGAGATTCGGCCAGGGATTTTGCGCGGCCGCGCCCGAAGCCGCGGCCAGTTCCCCCAGCCAGCGCCAGCTATCCTGCACGGGCTCCGTCGGGTCAAGCACCTTGTAAAACCGCTGCGCCCGCCCTTCGTTGCTCACCAACGTGCCGGAAGACTCAGCGAACGTGCCGGCCGGCAATACGCAATGCGCCCGCTGCACGGTTGCATTCTCCAGATGATCTACGGCAATAATGCAGCGGGCAGCGGCGGCAAACTCCTCAAACCTCGTTGCTGCCAGTTGCCTGCGCAGATCGTTTTCCAGCACGATCACTGTATCCGCCTGGCCTGATTTAAGCATGGCGATCGCTGCCGAAAGATCCTGGCCCCCCAGCATCGCCGCGCCCAGGCTGTTGCATTCCGCGGCGGCGTAGCACAGGCGAGCATCTTTGCCCGTGCGCGTAAGGGACCAGGCGATGTTCGCCGCCGCGCGGATGAGGTCGGGGTTGTTGAGGGATGGGCCGCTGATGACCAGCGGTTTTTTTGCCGTAGAGAGTGCATGGACAGCCGCGCCGGCAAATATCGATGCCTCATCGGGCAAATGGCCCGAATCGGTGCACTTTTGATCCAGCAGGTGCGCGATGGCAAAGCCGACCCTGGCCAGGTCCTGCGGCGCGCGCACAGTTTGTGCTTGGCCAAATAATCCAGCCTTGTGGCCGTAGCCGTCGCGATGAAGACGGGGCCGACATGGTCCTGGCAGATCAGCCGCGCGACATAATCCAGCCACGCGGGAACCTTCAGTTGATGAACTTCCTCCATCGGCTGCACGCGCGAGGCCTGGCGGACGGCCAATCCCAGCATGGGCGCAGTATTAAAAATATCCTCGCCCAGGATCAGCACCGCATCGCACGATTGCACCTCGGCCAAGGAGGGCGTGGGCGTAGGGCCTTTTGTGAGGCAATCGAGGATCATGTTGTGGATGGCAGTCTGGCTGGGAGAGCCGCCCTGGAAAAACTTATCCGGCCCCACCAGTTTTCTCAGGGCGAAATTGGATTCCAGCGATGCCCGCGGCGAGCCAATGCCAATCACCTTGCCGCGCTGGATGTGGCTGGCCGCAAAGGCGATAGCCTCCTCTTTTTCGGCGGGGGCAAGCGTGCCGTCGCGCCCGCGCACCATGGCATCCAAAACGCGGCGGTCACTGTTGACGAATTCATAGCCGTATCGCCCGCGGTCGCACAGGAAGTAGCCATTCACCTGGCTGTTGAAGCGGGCGCGGATTCTCCGCAGGTGGCTGTACCGCGCGCCGGGGATCGTATTACAGCCGATGGAGCAGTTCACGCAGACGGAGGGCGCAGTGGTCAGGTCCCACTTGCGCGTGTAGTGCTGGGCGAGCGTCTTATCGGTAAACACGCCCGTGGGGCAGATTTCCACCAGGTTGCCTGAAAATTCGCTTTCCGGCTTGCCATCCTTCGTGCGGCCGAAGTACACGCCGTCGTGCCAGTAGAAGACGTTGAAGTCCTTGCCGCCGGCGTAGTCGCAGTAATAGCGCTGGCAGCGATAGCACTGGATGCAGCGGTTCATTTCGTGGGCGACGAAGGGCCCGAGGTCCTGGTTCGTGTGCGTGCGCTTGGCGAACCGCGTGCGGCGGTAGGCGTGGCCGGCCATCACGGTCATATCCTGGAGGTGGCATTCGCCGCCTTCATCGCAGACGGGGCAGTCGTGGGGATGGCTGAGCATGAGCCACTCAATGACCTTGGCGCGGATTTTTACTGCCTGCGGGTCATCGATGGAAACGTGCATGCCCTCGGCCACCTGCACCATGCAGGACATGACGATGGAGCCCTTGGTGTCCTTCTCTCCGCGATACACCCGCACCGCGCACAGGCGGCAGGCGCCGACCGAGCCGATGGCCGGGTGCCAGCAGAAATACGGCACGTTGAAGCCGGCCGACAGGCAGGCCTCTAGCAGGCTGATGCCGCTTTTCACCTTGTACGGCTCACCATGTATGAAAATCGTACACATGCACTATTTCCAGGGGCAGCGGTGCTCGCTGACATGCCTTTGAAAATCATCCGGGAAGTATTTGAGCGCGCTGCGCAGCGGGTCGGAAGCGCCAAAGCCCAGGGCGCAGAAGGTCACGCCCTGAATAATCATGTCCACCTGCTCATGCAGGATGTCGATATCCTCGCTGCGTCCGCGGCCGTCTTCGAGCGCCCGCAGCATTTCGACATACCAGCGCAGGCCCTCGCGGCAAGGCGTACACCAGCCGCAGGACTCGCGGGAGAAGAAGATCTGCACGTTCAGCATCATGCCGACCGGGCAGGACTTGTCATCCAGCACAATCATTGTGCCGGTGCCCATGCGGCTGCCCAGGTGCTGCAACTCATTGAAATCCATCTTCACATCCAGGTGGTCTTCCATGATGAAGGCCGTGGATGCCCCGCCCGGCAGCAGGCCGCGGAATTCGTAGCCGTCCGCCATGCCGCCGGCATGCTCGAACAGGATTTCTCGCAACGTCGTGCCGATGGGCAGCTCCCACAGGCCCGGCCGTTTCACGCGGCCGCTGACACCGTAGATCTTCGTGCCGCCATCCTCGGTCAGGCCAAGGCTGCGGAATTTCTGCCAGCCCTCGCGCAGAATGTACGGTACGCAGCAGATGGTCTCCACGTTGTTAAAGGCGGTGGGTTTTCCCCACAGGCCCACTACCGGCGGGTGCGGCGGCTTAAAGCGCGGGATGGCGCGTTTGCCTTCCAGGGCATTGAGCGTGGCCGTCTCCTCACCGCACATGTAGCGGCCGGCGGAGACGTGCAGGCGGAGGTCCAGATTGAACCCCGACTTCAGGATGTTCTTGCCCAGGTAGCCCGCCGCGTACGCCTCGGCGATGGCCTTCCTGATGGCCGCGGCGGATTTGTAATACTCGTTGCGCAGGAAGATGAAGGCCTCGGAGGCCCCTGTCGCGTAGGAGCCGATGATGATGCCCTCGATCATCAGGTGCGGATCGCCCTCCATGAGCAGGCGGTCCTTCATCGTGCCGGGCTCCATCTCATCCGCATTGATGACGAAGTAGATCGGGAGGCGGGCGTGGTCGGTCGGAATGAGCGTCCATTTTTTGCCCGTGGGGAAGCCCGCCCCGCCGCGGCCGCGCAGGTTGGCGTGCAGCACCTGGTCGATGACCTCGTGCGGGGTCATCTTGAGGGCGCTGCGCAGGCCCTGGTAGCCGCCGGCGGCGACGTAGTCATCCAGGCTCACCGGCTGACCATCGCTGCGTATCCGAGATGTTAAGGGCCTCTCGTTATTCATCACTCGTATTTGCTCAGGATTTCATCGATCCGCCGCGGCGTGAGATTGCCGTGCGTGTCCTGGTCCACCATCATGGCCGGGGCGATCTCACACAGCCCCAGGCACGCGTTTGGCAGCAGGGTAAAACGGCCATCGCTGGTGGTTTGACCGAGCGTGATGCCCAGCTTGGCCTCCAGGTGCTTGAGCAGGTTTTCATAGCCGCACACGTAGCAACTGACACTGTCGCAGAGGAGGATGACGTGCCGGCCGACCAGCTTGCGAAAGATCAGCGTGTAAAACGTGGCGATGGAATCCAGCTCTTCCACGGAAAAGCCCATAATCTTTGAGACTTCTTCCAGCGATTCATCATCCACCCAGCGGCGGTGCTTCTGCACGATCTTGAGCACATCCGGGATGGCCGCGCGCTTGGAATGGCTGCGGGCGATTTCTTCGCGGATCGCGTTTTTTATTTCGTCGCTTAGCATATTCGTAGCACGGGCGTCTCGCCCGTGAGTCGCACGAGCATCTTGCTCGTGCGTCTGTACTTCTAACACCTCCACGGGCGGGACGCCCGTGATACGCATGGGCAAGATGCCCATGCTACTTTTCTCATCGATCAACATCCGCCAACACGAAATCGATCGACCCCAAAATCGCGATCAAATCCGGCACCATCAGGCCCCGGCACATCAGGGGCAGCATTTGCAGGTGCGGGAAAGACGGCGTCCTGATGCGCGTGCGGTAGGAGGTCGTGGAGCCGTCGCTGATGAGGTAATAGGTGTTGTTGCCCTTGGCGCCCTCGATGCCCACGGCCGCCTCGCCCGCCGGAATAACCGGCCCCCAACTGACGCCCAGGAAGTGATCGATCAGCGTCTCGATATCCTCCATGGTGCGCTCTTTCAGGGGCGGCGTCGCCAACGGATGCTTGGCCTTATACGGCCCCGCCGGCATGTTCCTCAGGCACTGCTCGATGATGCGCAGGCTCTGCCGCATTTCCTCCACGTGTATGACGGCGCGGTCATAGCTGTCGCCACGCGTGCCTGTGGGAATATCGAATTCAAACTGCTCATACCCGCCGTAGGGCCGCTTCTTGCGGAAATCCCATTCCAGGCCCGCCGCTCGCAGCATCGGGCCCGTGGCGCCCCATTCGATGGCCTCATCCACGGTAAACTGCCCGATCCCCTTGGTGCGCCGGCGGAACGTGCCATTGCCCAGGACCATGCGGCCATACTCCTTCAGCCGCTTGGGCATATAGTCCAGGAAATCCCTAATCATCGCCTCCCAGCCATCGGGCAGGTCTTGCGCCACGCCGCCGATGCGGAACCACCCCGGGTGCATGCGCCCCCCGTGATGGCCTCGACGATATTGAAGGCCTTTTCGCGGTCGGTGAACATGTAGAAAACCGGGGACATCTGGCCGAGGTCCTGGCTGAAGGTGCCGTAATACACCAGGTGGCTGATGATGCGGAACAGCTCGGCCAGCATGATGCGGATCACCTTGACCCGGTCCGGCACTTCGATCCCGGCCAGCTTTTCCACCGCCAGCACGTATGGAAAATTATTCAGCACGCCGGCCAGATAATCGATGCGGTCGGTGTAGGGAATGTACGTGTGCCAGCTCTGCCGCTCGCCCATCTTCTCGGCGCCGCGGTGGTGGTAGCCGATGTCGCACACGGCGTCGATGATCTCCTGGCCCTCCAGCTGGAGGATGATGCGCAGCACGCCGTGCGTGCCTGGGTGGTGCGGGCCGATGTTAATGAACATCGACTCGAACAGATCGCTCTCCCCCTTCATGCCCCATTCCTCGGGCTTGAATTCCAGCTCTTTCTGCCACTGCCAGCGCTTTTCCAGCGGCATGGAGAAGGGCGCCATGTCCGTGGCCCGCGCGGGATGCTCTTTTCGCAGCGGGTGGCCCTGCCACCAGGGCGGGTTGAGAATCCGCCGCATGCGCGGATGGCCGGCGACTTCGATGCCAAACATGTCCCACAGCTCGCGCTCGTACCAGTCGGCGCAGGGCCACAGGTCGGTGATCGTGTCGATCCGGGGATGCTCGCCGGTCAAAGCCACCTTGAGCCGCACATCCTCATTGCGCTCGAACGACAACAGGTGATACACCGCCGAGAAATCCGCCTCGGGCTGTCCGCGGCGGTTGGTCCTTTGCCGCTCATCGATCCCTGTCAGGTCGTACAGCATTCTGTACGGCCGCGCGGCCTGATGCTTAAGATATTGCAGGGCCTTTTTGACCGCGCCCGCCTTCATCCAGAACGTGGGCAAATGATCGGCCGTCTTCTGCGCAGCAACATTGTCAGGACCCAAAAGGCCTTGCAGTTCTTCCTGCACATTGAATTGTGCCCCGACATTCTCAGTCATGCCCTGTTCTCATTTTCGATTTTTGAATTTTGATTTTTGATTTTTCAGGGGAGCGGCCCCTCGGCTTTTCGAATCTCAAATCAAAAATCGCAAATCAAAAATCGCAAATCGCTACACTTCGTTCGGCGGCCGAAGATCCGTCTGCATCGACCGCCGCGCGCGCATCAGATCGCGCTGAATCGGCATCTCCGGCCGGCTGACGCCCTGGGGTCCGACCACCCAGCTCAGCGGCCGCTTTTCCTTGCCCACCGCCTGCGCCAGCAAAAGCAGGCCCTGCATAAAGGCGTCGGGACTGGGGGGACAACCCTGGATGTACACATCCACGGGCAAGATCCGATCCACGCCCTGAAGCACGCTGTAAATATCGTACATGCCGCCGGAATTCGCGCAGGAGCCCATGGAAATCACCCAACGCGGCTCCATCATCTGCTCATACAGGTGCTGCACGATCGGCGCCATCTTGAGAAAGACCGTGCCGGCGACGACCATCACATCCGCCTCGCGCGGCGTGGAGCGAATGACCTCCGCGCCGAAGCGCGCGATGTCGTAGCGGCTGGTCAGACTGGTGGCCATCTCCACGTAGCAGCAGGACAGGCCGAAATTAAACGGCCACAGCGACCACTTTCTCGACCAGGCCAGAAAATCCTGGAGCCGCCCCAACAGAACGTTGCGGCGCACGAGATTCTCCGGCGCTTCGCCCTGCGGCTGCGCGGCTATCTCCTGTCTTTCAGCTTTGCCCACGGCCGGTAGAACTCCTTCTTTCCGTCAGACCTCCAGGATGCGTCGGACCCCAATCCAGGGCCCCCTGCCGCCAGAGGTAAACCAGCGCCGCCACCAGCAAGACGATGAATATCACTACCTCGATGTAGCCCGCCCAGCCGAGCTGCCGCGCGGCCACGGCCCAGGCGAACAGAAACACCGCCTCCAGGTCGAAAATCACGAAGAATAAGGCCACCAGGTAGAATTCCACGGGCATGCGGAGACGAGCCGAGCCGGTTGGAAGCACCCCGGATTCGTACGGAACGCCCGTGGCCGACTGCTGATGGCGCTGGCCCAGCACATACGACAGCCCCAGGATGCCGGCCGCCAGCACCATCACCGCCGCGATATATGCCGCCAGGGGCCAGAGCTGTACTGCATCCGCCAATACCGGGGGCATGAGTCTCCTTTCGCGGCCGCGAGTTTCCGTATGGGCATATTATAGCAGTACTTGAAACGGCCTGCTTGGCAAGGCCGCTCGGGGCAAACAGTACAGAGATGGATAGAAAAATGGAAGCGCCTAACACTACAACGCCATCTGGGCTCAAGAAAGCTCAGGCGGCCAGACGATAGTTCCTTTCGGGAGCGCTTTTCCCGAAAGGAGATACGGCATGGATGCCAAGCAATTGCGAGAGCTCAAGCCGATGTTGGAACAGTACTTGGGACAATTTGACGACTGTTTCAGCCGTAGCGAGCCCTGTGGCAACCTGCGGGTTTACGTCAACGGTCAATTGTCGGATCTGCCGCGCAAGAGCATCGAGCCGATGGCGGACCGGGCCGACGTTCCGCCGCGGACGCTTCAGCAGTTCCTGTCGCTGGCAGACTGGGATGATGCGCCATGGCCCAGCGGTTGATGCAGATCGTGGGCGATCAACACAGCCACCCCCTGTCGATTGGCGTGTTGGATGAGACGGCCCATCCCAAGAAGGGCGACAAGACCGCCGGCGTGCAGCGTCAATATTGCGGCGCCACGGGCAAGGTGGATAACTGCGTGGTTACGGTGCATATCAGCTATGTGGCGGGCGCCTTTCACACCCTGCTTCCGGGGGAGATGTTCTTGCCGCAGGAATGGTCCGATGATCGTGCTCGGTGCCGGGGGGCGGGCATCCCGGACACAATGCAGCATCGCCCCAAGTGGCAGATCGCCCTGGAACTGCGTGCCGCCGCCGTGGCCAACGGGATTCGGTTTGAATGGATGACGGGGGATGAAGGTTATGGCGAAGTGCCGGACTTTCATCGCGCCCTGGACGAGTGCGGCCAGCGCTACGTCCTGGAAGTGCCGTCGATTTTCTACGGCTGGCTGCGCGAACCGGAGGTTCTTCAAAAACAGCATCGTGCGGCCACGCGGCGCGGCCGGCCGAGGCATTATCCCCGTCTGAAGGTCAAGACCCTGCCCTGCATCCAGGTTCGCCACATGCTGCGCTACGGGGCAGCTTTTCGCAAACAAGCGTGGCGGAAGTTCCATGTCAAGGACAGCACGGTGGGACCGGAGGTTTGGCAGGTCAAGGCGGCGCGGCTGTATTTGAAACGGGATGGTCTGCCGACGCGGGCGCATTGGTTGATTGTGGCCCGCAACATTTTGGCGCCGCAGGAGGTGAAATACTTCGTCTCCAACGCGCCGGGTGGCACGCCGCTGGAGGTGATGTTGCACGTGGCCTTCACGCGGTACAGGGTCGAGCAATGCTTCGAGGTGGAAAAGTCCGAGTTGGGGCTGGACCATTTTGAGGTTCGCCGGTATCGCTCCTTGAAGCGTCATCTGCTGCTGACGGCCGTCAGCCACCTGTTCCTGGCCACGGTTCAGGAACAGTGGCGGGGGGAAAAATCCGCAGCTGACCGTATGCCAGATTCGCCAGGCGGCCGCGGCGCTGGTGCGTTCCCTGTGGCTGACGGGACAGGTTCGTCAAAGCTTCCTGGCCAGGGAGGCGGAGATTATTACTCAAACGCAGGCACGAAACGAGAAAGCGCGACGCTGCCACGTGAAAACACGCAAGCGACGGTTGCGTAGCCTTGGCATTCGAATATCGTCAATACGTTGCTGCATAATGGATCAGGTGGCGTTGTAGTGCTAAAGGCAGGCCGATCATCTTTTACGACCAGCATTGCCCGCTGTGCAACCGCTCCATCGCCGAGATTTTTCGCCGGGATAAGCGCGGCACGTTTCTCTTTGCGCCCCTGGATGGCCAGGCGGCCAAAGAACTGCTGCCTGGGCAGCTTACACAGAACCCCAGCACAGTCGTGCTTCTGGCGGATGGCCGCATTTACACGGGTTCAACCGCACTTTTGCGGATTTTCCAACGGCTGAGGGGCGTATGGCGGCTTTTGTCGCTGCTGCGCTTCGTGCCGACAAAGTTGAGGGATGGTGTGTACCAGTTCATCTCCCGCCATCGCCACCAATTGCCCATCACCTGCCCGCAATGCCCCGAAATGAGAGAGTCGGCTAAAGAGCGATTCTTGCCGTAAATGCCTATCGCAACTGCTCAGATAGCCAAGGTTTGCCAGCCTGCCCAACTGCTAAGTTTCGCAGCTGAATGACGCAACTGAAAAAATCTATCAGTTGCGGGTCTTGGGGAAATTCCCCAAGGCGCCGTAGTGTTGGGCAATTTGCCCAACACTGATTCCAGTACCAGGCCTTGGGGCCATGCGCCTGCCGAATAATTGCCACCAAAGGATTGCAGCGGCCGGCGAATGTTGTACGATGACCGTTCGCAAATGTAAGTCCGCAGTCCACGAAGAATCTCGTTTGGGCCCCTAAAAGGAGTACTTCGATGATGACTCGCCTGGCATCTTCCCTGATCCCCATCCTGATGCTCGCTGCTTCAGCCTGCGCGGCAGCGCCGAAAAACGCGGCTCCTGTCCTCAGTATTCCCTCGGATTGGAAGGCCTCCGAGCAAGCCGACCTGGCCAAGCAACTCACCGAGGCCAAGCCGCTGGAAGTGCAGAACCTCGGCACGGCGGTGGAGGGAGTGGATGATCCCTCCGATGCCGGCGCGTGCCTCGTGCCCAATCCCGATCACAAGACCTACGACATCATGCTGTGGTACCGCAAGGACTACATGAATCACACCAAGGTCTACATTGTGGACATGGGCACGGGCAAAGTGACCTCGCAGGAGTTCCCCGACGCGGAGCACTGCTCCCGCCCTGAGCAGGGCTTCGGCTGGTGGGGCGTGCTGGGCCACGACGGCAAATTCTACGCCGCCAATCCCAACTGGCGGTACTACGACAAGGGCGGGTTGATGAATATCTATCGGTACGATCCCGCCGAGAACAAGGTGGAACTGTATAAGACCATCAAGGGCTACGGCGGCGAGAGCAGCCCGCTGGTGGTCGCGCCGGATGGCTGGATCTATGGCTCGGGCACCTGGTGCGGCGAGGGCAACACGCATCGCATGGCCGGGGCGTACGGGTTCAATCCGGAAACCGGCGAGGTGCGCGATTTCGGCGCCATCGGCAAGGTCAGCGCGCTGACCGGCTACGGCCCCACCATCGGCGCCTGCGACACGCATCTTTACGTCGCGTGCGGCAAGAACCCCTGGGCGCTGGTGGCCATCAACCTGAAGACCGGCGAAAAGAAGATCATCCTCGAGGCCCCCGAAGGCGGCGACCTGATGGAGATCAACTCCGGCCAGCATCGCTACAACGGCGGCGCCGTGGCCTGGATTGAGGAAGGCATTGCCGCGCCGAGGAAGTTCTACTGGCTGTATCACGGCCAGGCCATTTACAGAAAAGGCTGTGATATACCATCCGGCCAGGAGGATCTTTCCAAGGGCTGGGCCATGGATGACACCTGCCCGTGGTCCAAGGAGATGCAGGCCGCCGGCCCGTTCATGACGGCCGCGCCCGCCCCGGAAGTGTACACCGGCCAGCTTTATCCCGATGCGAACAAGACGGCCACGCTGTGGTGGCGGCCGGCCGGCTCCAAGGGCAAGGGCAAGGATGGCTGGCAGAAGATCGTCCTGGAAAACGTGGAGAAGTACCCGCTGAGCCTGCACCGTTTGGAGGTCCTGCCCAACGGCCTCATCTTCGGCACGGGCGATGGTTATAAGGGACGGTTCCTGTTCGATCCCAAGACCGACAAGGTCTCCTACCTCGGGCGCGGCGGCGGCAGCATGTACGGCCTGACCGTCTGCGGCACAAAACTGTACTGGAGCGGCTACGACTGCGCTCGCATCTTTGAATTCGACCCGGCCAAGCCGTGGAACCTCGAGACCGGCCTGCTGCCCTGGGAGGGCGGGCGGATCAATTCCACGGATGAGCTGGCCTTTGAAAAGTCCACCAATCCCCGCCGCGTACACAAGGTGCCGGATGTGATCTTCCAGGAGACGCGCGTCAAGAAGATGCTCTCCGGCACGACCGCGGCCGATGGCCGCGTGTATTTCGGCGGCAAGGGCCAGCGCGATTACGAAGGCGGCGGACTGAGCTGGTATGACCCCAAGACCGGCGAGTTCGGCGGCATGTGGAAACCGTTCGACAATATTCCCATCGGCTGGGTGACCACCGCGCACGACGTGACCGACAAGGACATCCGCACCCCCGGCCGCTACGTCGTCATTGGCACCGAGCACGGCAAGACCTTCATCTACGACACGAAGGTCCACAAGCTGCTGGAGGACAAAACCTTCACCGCCATCAAGACGGCGGATTATTCCGGGCCGGTCCTGGAAGTGGCGCCGGGCAAAGTGCTCGGCTTCACCTCCCCCCACGGCAATCCCAACGCCTCGCGCGAGTTGGGCGGCGTGATCTTTGGCGTTTCGCTCCTGGATGGCAAGGTATTCTTCACGAAGAATGTTCCCTGGCAGGTCCCCTTTGATTGGGGACAAGGCATCGGCCTGTGGGACTACCGCACTGGCACGGATGGCTTCATCTGGGCCACGCTGACCCATGAAAAGCACGGCGGCACGGGTGTGATCGTGCGGATCGATCCGCGCGATGCCACGGTCCACGTGATGGGCAGCATCAAACCGCTGGGCGAACTGGCCTTCTACGGCCGCGATGTGTACGTGACCGGCGCGGGCGAGATTCGGCGGCTGAAGGATATTGTGCCGGTGGAAAACGCGAAGTAGATAACTAGATTTTCCGAAGCTGAGAAGCCGGCAGCGAGCCCCAAAAAACTCGCTGCCGGTTTTTACGCGCGGCCGTCTTTTGTGTAAGCGCACAAAATAAGCAAAAATTAATCCGAATTTGTCTTTACAATAACCGGCCTGCACGGATAATAAAACTCCGAATCTGTCAGACTACTTGAAACAGTCGTCAGTTATTCAAATTGGGTGGAATTGTGGGGAGTTATTCATACTTTCCGGCGCTTGTCTTTCTAGTGGCTTTTTTTATGGCCGGTCCCGCCAGTGGCATGGATTATACGGCCATTGATTTGACCCCTGGCGGAATGTCGGTTGTCACAGGCCGGGGCATCAGCATGGATGGCCTTCAGCAGGTGGGCTACAACCTCTTCCCAGACGGGCAGACAGAACATGCTCTTTTGTGGACAGGCTCGGCCGCGGGTGTAGTCGATCTTCATCCCACAAACCCAGCCTACTTCTCTTCGATGGCCTATGGCGCAAACGGCTCCCAGCAGGTTGGCAATGGATCTCTGGCAAGCAGCGACATGGGCCAACTGGGATACACGACCCACGCTCTTATGTGGTTTGGGACCGCTCAAAGTTGCATCGACCTTAACCCTTCCGGCTTCACCTGGTCCGATGCGGTTGCCACAAACGGATCCCAGCAATGTGGAGGCGGCTTACAGCCCAATGAATACGGGGCCAGCGGTTCCCACGCGATCTTATGGAATGGCTCGGCTCAGAACTATGTTGACTTGAATCCAGCCGGATTTCGGGAATCTGGGGCCGACGGAATGGATGCCACAAGACAGGTCGGCTCAGGCTTTGCCGAGGGCATGTCCGGCTATCATGCCTTGATGTGGATAGGCACGGCTCAAAGCTATGTGGACCTGGCGCCCGATTGGCTGACAGATTCGGAGGCCTGGGCCGTTTGCGGTAATGATCAGGTCGGTAATGGCTATGATATCAACACCATGGGCGACAATCCCCATGCCTTGCTTTGGCACGGCTCCGCCCAAAGCGCTATCGATCTGAATCCGAAGGGTTTTGATTCATCCTATGCCATCGCTACTAACGGCATTATACAAGTAGGCGGAGGGAAAATTCTGTCAGTCTTTCCTCCTGTTTCCCACGCGCTTGTCTGGGCGGGTTCAGCCGATTCTTGTATAGACCTTAGTCAGTTTTTGCCGGCCGGTTATCAAGATTCCGACGCTTATAGCGTGGATCAGTATGGTGATATCTTCGGTACCGCGGACGATGGAACCAACGTACACGCGGTGATGTGGGTACCGACGCCGGAACCTTCAACATTGCTATTGATGATCGGGGGATTGGCTGGGGCCTTTTCCCATCGACGATCATAAAACGATTGCTTCAAAAGCTGGGGAATTTCAAGCCAGATCAAAGAAAGGGTGAAGCCATGAAAGAACGGGGAAGTGCCATTTGTGAATTTGGGATGGAGCCGCTCGAGTCACGCCTCCTGTTGTCGTTGCCCCCCTTTACGCCAACGACACAGATGCCGGATTTAGGAGATCAGGATCCCGACCCGGAAGGTAAGATCTCGGCCGAGATAGTCACTACTCAGCAAGAGATGGCGGACCTGTACAACAATAATTCACAGGATCCATCCACCGATTTCAGCGTCTGTTCCTCACAGTTTGTCCAAGTCTCTCCCGATGGTCAAATTGAAGTGTACGTATCTGTGGATAATGCGGACCAGGATACTGCGGATCTGCTTGCATCCAATGGGCTCAGCGTGGAGTCTGTTTGTTCTGAACTGGGTGTGATTCAAGGCTGGGCCAACTACACCGACTTGGACCAGCTTTCGGCCCTGGATGGCGTCGAGGGGGTAAGTGCGCCGCTTTATGGCGTGCCTGAGATAGGCAACGTGACAACCGCCGGAGATTCGATTCTGCATGCTGATGATTTTCGGTCGCTGTTGACGGATGGATCAGGAATCAAGGTCGGTGTGATATCCAATGGCGTGGACAGTTGGCAGACGGTTAAGACTTATGGGGATCTGCCAAATTCTATCACTATTCGGCCGGGGACTTCATACAGCACGACCCGCTCACCTTCGGCTGATGAAGGCACAGCCATGCTGGAAATCGTGCATGATATCGCTCCAGGCGCCAGTCTCTACTTCAGTGGCGCAACATCCAGCACCGGCAGTACCAGCAGCAGCGACTTGATCAACGGCATAAAATGGATGGTAGATACAGAACACGTCAACGTGATCGTGGACGACCTGACCTTCTATTATGCCTCCTCGGCCTCTACAGCACAGCAGTGTTTTGTTGATGGCCCGATCGCCACAGCGGCTGCGAACGCGGTGAGCAATGGCGTTGTATATGTTACAAGCGCTGGAAATTGGCAGACGGACGCTCAATACGAATGGGGTATGGCCCGTTCTCACTGGCAGGGCGAGTTTTCAGACAACGGTTCCAGTTATGAAGAGTTTGCGTCGGGCAATATTGGAAACCACGTATGGGTGGATAGCGGGGGGTCCATAAGCATCAATCTTCAGTGGAGCGATCCTTGGACTGGCAGCAGCAACGATTATGATGTTTCGCTTTGCGATAACGCCCGCCCCAACAGTCCTCCGCTAAAGAGTAGTAGTACTTCCCAGAATGGCGGCCAATCGCATCCTTTTGAAGTTGTGAGTTGGACCAACAGTACTGGCAACGGCATGTGGGTGGATGTTGAGATCCATAAAAAATCCGGAGCCAATGCTCGTGACCTGGAAATGTATTGCGTTACAACGTATGGAAGCGGATTTTATTATACCACGGGCGATACGCTGGCCGACCAGCAGGCGGTAGATTCGGTCATTTCGGTTGGAGCTGTTGGGGCAGACGACTCAGGCCACGATACCACGGAAGATTTTAGTTCGTGGGGCCCGTCCACGTTAGTTGTCAACCCAGATAACACGACTCCAGGGTACATGCAACAGCTAGTGACGCGGGATTCTCTGGATGTTTGCGGGATCGATGGCGTGGCGACCGAGGTCGGTAATCTGGGCAAGTTCGGCAATCCATTCTACGGAACGTCTGCGGCCGCGCCGCACATAGCGGGTATTGCCGCGCTGCTCCTGTCGGCTAATTCAACATTCACACCTGCCCAAATTCAGAACATGATTAACAGTAGCGCGGTCGACATTGATTCTTCAGGCTACGACCAATACAGTGGATACGGCCTTGCCGATGCATCGGCTCTGGTTGATGAGGCTCCCTTAGCCGTGCATCTCCTGGCTACGAGCGACCACGGCGTAAGCAATTCAGATGGCATAACCAATCTGGACAATTCCGCCGCAAATGAGGAGCTTCAGTTCCAGGTTGATGGTGCATTTTTGGGAGCTGCTGTAACACTTTATGATGGCGATGGCAGCGTGATCGGCACGGGCACGGGAAACGGCGGTTCCATCACCATCACAACGAACGGCACTCACGATCTGGCGGATGGCTCGCATGTAATCACCGCGCGGCAGCAGGTTTCCGGCGGAACCCTTTCGCCCCAGAGCCCGGGGGCAAACATCCAAATCGATACCATCGCGCCGGTGGTATTAGATTACGGCTTGTACGTGGGAAGCTCTGTCGGCACCGTCTGGAGCGCGAATTTCCCCCAAATCCCAGGCCGCAACGGCCAGACCGAGCTCCCCTGGCAAGTCAATAACTTGGTAGTTTCCTTTAGCGAGGATGTCGTTGGATTGGACACGGACATGAGCTTGTATGGTGAAAGGCAGCAGGCGACAGTCTTGCCTGATGGAATCACGGGCAATGATACAAATATGGTTTCCTGGACGAAGTATGGAGCATTTGCAAATGATCTATACACTGTTACCATCTCAACCAACGTCATGGATATTGCCGGCAACCATCTTGCCTCATCCTATACCTTTGCATTAGGTGTTGTCAGTGGCGATGCCAACCTTAGCGGCAACGTCACTGGAATAGATTTCCTGATATGGCAGCGAAATTATCTACATACTGGCACGACATATGCCTCAGGAGACTTTACCGGGGACGGAAATACCGATGGCTCGGACTTCTTGATCTGGCAAAGAGGATATATGACCAATGGTTGGACGCTTCCGAGCTTATAATGTATGGAGTCTAGATTCTACGGGGCGAGCAAAGTTGCTCGCCCTTTTTTTATCCCCTACATCCCTGCTAATTTTTCTTACTAGGAATCACGGACGAAGAACCCTCACCCGGCCTAAAGGCCACCCTCTCTCAAAGGGAGAGGAGTTGGCCACCCTCTCCCGTAGGAGGGAGAGGGGTCAGAAATCCAGCCGCATGCGCAGGCCCAGAACCACGGCGGTGTCTAATGTGCTGCGGCCCGGCTGGATCACCTGGATATCCGGCGTAAGATGCCACCACGGGGCGATGGCGATGTTGTACCAGACCTCCACGCCTTCCTCATCGCCGATGAATTGCTTCAGCACCGGGTTAAGATCGTCGCTGACCATCAGGAAATAGTAGCCCACGCCGAATGTGTCCTCATCGCGGCCGGGAATAATGCCCTTGCCGCCTGCGCCCAGGCTGTAAAATAGCGCGGCCGGATTGATGTTCTCATCCCCCACGCCAAAGCGGCCAAAGAGGCCGAACCCCTGGTCCTTCGTGTCCGGCTTGAGGTAGAGATACTGATCGAAATTATAGAAGATCGACCAGTCGCTGCCCTCGCTGGAGAGCAAAGGGCCGGAACTGGTGCGCCGAAAAACGATATCCGTAATCGTCTGAGGCGTGGCCTCGCCAAGTTTGATGCGCAGCTTGTCGCTCCAGGACCAGCCGATGCGCTGATGGCCGGGCAGCTCGCACGGTTCGATGCTGAACTGGGCCGCCTGCACTACCGTCGTGCCGCCTTCAAACACCGTGTCAAACCCGCAATTGCCGCCCGTGCCTTCAGAATCGATCACGAACGTCTCCAGGTTGAACCAGGGCGCGGGCTCCACAATCACGCCGGCCCCCAGGAAATCCAGCGGGACCGTCGTGGCGTATACCGGATCAAAGATGAACGCGCTGTTGAAGAATTGCGTGGTCTCATCGTGCGCGAAGACGACGCGCTCACGCGGCGAAATCTTGCCGATGATCCCGCCGATCCACTCCGCCAGGAACTGTTTGTAGTACGCCTCGGTAAGACCGGTGGAGTTCTCATCGGGCTCAGGAAACAGCGCATCGGTGTTGACGGGCGTCAGGGCCCCCGAGTTCATCAGGTCCGTTTCGCCGTACTGCGTTTCGCCGCGCAGGTGGAACATGCCGCCGGGCCACAGCTTCACGGCCCCGGTATCCAGTTCGATCTCGTAGCGCACGCCGCCCTGGTAGAACAGCGTCTTGCTGGCGCCCCCGGCCACGTTGCCCTGGAGCGTCTGCGTCCAATTGAGATTCAGGCGCACGCCGTCATCCATGAGTTTTTGACGCACGCCGCCCCAATCTCCCGTAAGCGCGGGACGCTCCTCCAGACCGCCGGAATAATCCAGCCATTCCACCAGGCGCGGCGCCGCGGTGGCGGTCCTGATTATTCGATCATCTTCCGGCCGGCCGGCCGGCTGCGAAGAGGCCGCGAAGCTGGGGTCAATCCATAAAGCAAGGTCATCCGCCGCCATCTGCGCCGCGCGGCGGGAGTGTAACCGGCCAGAATTGCACACGCTCCCAAGACCAGTCTATTGATGCGCCGCCGCATTACCCGCCTTTTCCTCAGTTCTGACGCAGCCTCCCGTTCAAGATCAGAAACTTCCCTTCTCCGAATTTCGCCTACGGCCTTTGGTGCACCCACGCGGAGACATACAAGGAACCTCTAAGCATGTCTTTGATGGATCCGCCATCGCCGTCGGCTGCGGCGTAAGTGCTGGAGGTACGCGCCCGCCAGCAGGCGAAAGTCCGCTCAGCGCCGTGTGAGCGGGCCCAGTAATCCTGGTTAAGCCCGCACAGCAGATCGTGCCTGGCCCATTGGCTGGTCCAATCAACTTCCTTGCGCTCGCCGGCGGCTTCCCAGAGACTCTTCCAGGTGCTGTCGTTCCAGTTGGTCCGCCAGGAAATTTGCCATTTTTCCAGCTCCGTCCCCGTCGCCGCGGCCTTGACCGCCCTTTCAGCGGCCTGCGGACCCGGATTCGTGTCATCCTTATCGCGCCGAGGCAAAAAAGCCTCCTGCCATTTGCCGCCGCCCAGGTACCTTTGCCACTGCCCCGCGCCGCCGCGATAAAGATTGCGGTCGTAGCCGACGTACATGTCGCCGGCGGAGGCCCTGGCCAGACTGGTGTCGTTGCCGCGCCGGACTGAAGACCAATCCTTGGGCGACAGCTCACGCAGCGCGGAGTCCTGGCGGCGATCTTTGATGGCGCCGGTCTTGCTCCACAAGCCATCCTGCGTGGAGGCGATATTGCCCCAGGCGCTGTAGCCGTCGGTCCGCTGGCCGGCTGAATCGGCGAAGCAGTTGATGAATGGGTTCCACGCCTGCACGAGGGCGTTATCCGGGCCGCCCAGTTGGCCTGCGGGCACCATCCAAGTCTTAGTTTTGGAACTGAAACTGGCTGCGCACCCAGCCCCACCGCTGGGCCCATACTGCGCGGCGGCGATTTTCAGATACGACTCCATGGCGTTGTCGTACCGGGCATCGCAGCCGTAGGAGTAATAGCCCGGGCCGCAGAAACACCAGGCGTTGTTGCTGACTTGCGTGGCCGTGGCCAGACCCGCGCCGAACATCACTGCCCCGCTGGCAGCGACGTACTGGCCGAAGTAGCCATCGGTATACCCCACCACCGCGGCATTGAGCGTGCTCCCGTACACGCGCACGTACGTAACGTTGTACAGCGGGCAGGTCGGGGGTATTGAGTAAATCGCGCGCGGCAGCGACGTACACACCGCCCAGGGGCCATCTTCCGTGACGGATGAGAACCACACGCCCTTATAGCAGCAGTAGTATTGCCCGCCCACCACCAGCACCTGGTAGGCCGTATTGGTGATGTAGCGTATGGCCGTGCCGGGAATCTCGGCGAACTCGGGCCGGCCATCGTACACCACCTTCAGATTCGCATCCGCCATTTTGATGGTGGCCTTGTGGGGCACCGCGGCCAGCAGCGCCGCATCCTGCGCCTCCTGCGTCTTGGGCACGCTCCACAGGACAAAACCCATGGGTGAGGCCGGGGAGATCTTGGCGAATTCCATGGGCAGATCAAACGAAGCGGCCGACCAGGGGCCGCTCATGTTTTCCGCGCGGAACCAGCGGCCGGCGTTGAGGTAGTAATAGCTCTTGTCCGAGGAATCCCAGAACAGCGGCATCACCGGGTTATTCACGTAGGATAGGCGCGTGCCGGCCAGGAGGGTGTAGCTGGGCGGACCATCGGTCACAATCAATATTGACGGCTTGGTGCAGGTGATGACGCGCGGCACGTATTTAGCCGTCTCGGCCGCGGCGCGCTTGCCGATGCGCCTCCACCCTCCCTCCCTGGGAATTTTACTGAAGGCCGAGGGCAACTCCTTCGCGGCTGTCCAGGGACCATTGAGCAGATCGCTCGTCGTCAGCCAGCAATTGGACCAGAGCAGATAATAGTCAGAACGGCCCAGGTCCTGAAAAACCGGCCAGTTCGTGTTGACGGCAAACATGAGCTGCGTGCCCTCCATGGGCCGCAGCTGCGGCGAACCGATAAACATCGCCTGGATGGCGGGAACATCGCTGTACACGATCGGCGGCGCGGTGATATTCAAATCCACCGCCGCCGGATGAGGAAGGCAGCCCATGTGCGCGATCACCTGATCCAGCGAGACATCCAGCAGGTAGATGTTGCACAGCAGATCCTTCGCCAGTTTTCTCAGCGGCGCGGCCTTGTCCTCAGTCAGTCCCCCAAACGCGGCGGCCACATCGATATTGGCCAGCAGCACGGCCCGCGCCTGATGATCCACCAGCGTATCGGCCTGGCCCGCCAGTGTGCCGCAGGCGACCTCGCGGCTGTCTTTGGCCAGCACGCCCACGGCCGCGCGAAAGCGGATTTTTTCGTAGTCTTTCCAGGCGTCGATCTGGAGGGGGTACAGCACCACCACATCGCCATCCTTCTCAAACACGCGCGGCCAGGCGGCGGGCGCGCGGAGATAGGCGCCGCGGCCGGCTCCACTCCAGCCGCGCGGCAGACGGGCGCGGAGAACAGCAGAGCAATCGTGGCTAGAATCCAAAACGCAGCAAGACCTAACACCACAGAGCACAGCCGCAGGCGGCTGTGCCACATTTTGAAACAAGCTGCGTGTAAGAACCTCACTTGCAGCCTCCTTTGCCCTAAAAAAAAATTGATGCTGCCAACGTAATGCTGTTGTTGGGGGAAAAGCTAAAGCACCCCGGAAATGCACCCATGCTCGAACGCGGAATTATACGCAGCAGCCAGATGGGCCAGACGTGAAGGAGGCTTGGGCAGAATTGCGGGTTGCGAATTGTGGATTGCGGATAAAGAGTCACGTCTGAGTTCTCAATCCGAAATCCGCAATCCGAAATCCGCAATTTAGGCTTTGCCCGTCATCGAACGGATACAGTCAGTTTCCTGCGGATCAAAAGGTGTGCCGTCGGCGCGGAAGATATCGTGAAACCAAAGGCTTGGCTCAGGACCTCCCTGGGGAGAGTTCCAGGGATAGATTGTCTGCGTCTTGCCGCTGACCAGGCCCCAGTTTATGCACCCCACGTGGTTGGCCTTGAAGATAGGCAGATGCGTTTGGAACAGGCTGTTCTGTGTGCGGGCCATGTATTCGCTGCATAAGAGCGGACGGCCGTGGCGCTTAAGGTCGGCGATCATTCTTTCCAGGTGCGCCGCATCGCCATAATTGTGGAAGGAGATGATATCGCTTGCGGCAATCTGGTACTCATTTAAGGTTTTGTTCTCGCACCAGACGCCGCTGGTCAAGGGCTGCATTGGCGCGGCGGCGCGGGCCCAGCCAAAAACTTCCCGCAAAAGCGGCAGGGACAGCTCATCCTTGGCCGGCTCGTTGTACAGGTCCCAGATCGCCACCCGCTCATCGCGGCCGAATTCTTTGACTATGTCCTCCACGTATCGCTCGAGGGGATTCCATTTGGAGGGATCCAGCGCCACGGCGCTGCCGGGGCTGCGCATCCAGCCGGAATTGTGTACGCCGGGAATCGGCACGGGCTGCGGGCCGATCTTCGGGTTGTCGTTCCAGCAGTCGTCGAAAAGCACAAACATCGCGCGCATGGAACGCCTGTGTGCGAGGTTGAGAAAAACATCCATGCGCGACTTGAGGCCCTCGCTGTCGGCTTGCCAGGCAAGATTATGCAGGTAGATGCGCAGAATGTTGAAACCCAGACTTTCCGCCCAATCTAGTTCCTGGGCTATCACCGCCGGCGCAAAGTCTCCCCCTGCCACATCTCCAGTTGGTTAATGGCCACGCGGGGGATGTAGTTGCAGCCGATCAGCCACGGCTGCCCCCCATACCATTGATTTGCCTTCTCAGGGGACCAGCGACCTATCGCCTGCATTGGAGCGCGCCTTCAGCTTATTAGGAATCGTTACAAGGTGATCAAGATGATCAAGTTGATCATCTTACTCTTTCGCTGTAACTCTCTTATATTTAATAAGTTAATGCAAGATGATCAAGATGATCAACAAATACACGCGATCAGGGAGATTCTTTAAGGTTATAAACTGATTTCTTCATACTCTTAATTTTAGTTTTAATAATATTAATTCCCCGGTCAGATTGCCCACACTTGGCACACTTGGCAATCTGGACGCTTTTTTGATGTAACTCTTGTATTTACAAGGGCCGATTCAGAGTGCCAAACTATCAGTCTTTTGGCAATCTGGTTGGCAATCTGGAAGACTGCATGGTGCGTAGCGCTTACTGGCAAATCCGCTTCATCAGCCAGGCCATGTTCTCGCCCAGCGTCTTCATCGTGCGGAGGCCCTCTTCATCCTTCTGGACATCGCCCACCTCGCGGCCCACGCCCATGTTCCAGTACGAGGAGCCGGCGATGATCATTTCGTTGATGAGGAAGAAATGGTTGATGGAATCGAAGGCATGGACAGCCCCCGCGCGGCGGACCGCGATCACCGCCGCGCCGACTTTGCGCTTCAGGGGCGTGCCCGAGGCGCGGTTCACAAAGCCCGAGCGGTCGATCAGCGCCTTCATCTCGGGGGTAATGTCCGCGAAATACGTGGGCGAGCCCAGGATGATGCCATCGCCCGCACGCATCTTCTCGATGCAGGAGTTGATCATGTCGTCATCCTGCACGCAGCGCGGGCTCTTGTTCTTGAAGCACTGGTAGCAGGCCATGCAGCCGTGGATGAGATTGCCGCCGAGCTGCACGAATTCCGTTTCGATCCCTTCTTTGTTCAGGGCCTCGAACACGTGGTTGATGAGGATGGACGTGTTGCCGCCCTTGCGCGGGGAGCCGTTAAACGCGACCACTTTCATTGTTTATTCCCAAATTAGCCACAGAGTTCACAGAGAAAAACGAAGAGGACACAGAGAAGAAAAGGACAGGCTAAAGAGATTCAACCACAGAGGCCACAGCTTTTTGCATAACTAAGCGGCAGGTTTTAACTCCTGTCGCGACAAGTGCTGATGCACAAAAAACACAGCCAATTTCAGGTCGACCCAACGACGCACGCGATTCAGGCGGCGAGCATGGTAAGGCAGCATGCTTACATGGCTGGTGCCCTTGAACCAACTATTCCAGTGTTCCACCGCCACGCGTTGGTTGAACAGCGCCTGACCTTCCGCTGTAGCCAGCAGTCGGTCCGATGCATCGCGCCCGGGTTGCTCCGCACGCCACGCTTCGGTCTTGGCCCCGCGCCGGTTCACAGGGGCCAGCAGCCGCGCGTGCAAGCGGCGATCGATCAGCCGATGCAATCGCTCGCTGTCGTAGCCGGTGTCGGCAATCATCCAGCGCAGATTCGGGCGCCTGGCCTGCGGCAATCTGTCGGATCAATCGCCGCGCCACTTTCATCTCCTGCACGTTGGCGCTACTGACGTGCCAGGCCCACAGGCCGCCGGCGCCGTCGCACACCACATGCAAGGCATAGCCTCTAAACCACTTGCCGCCGTGGCAAGCCCAGCGGCTCTCCGGGTCGCGGCTGCAACTGCCCGTCAGCAGGAACGTCGAATCGATCACCACGTGTGCGGGCGGGCCCAGTCCCTGCCAGCGGCGCAATCGTCGCAAAAGTCGTCGCAACAGCCGACGAAAATCGGACGCCTTGGCACGCCGGGTCAACGTTGCCAAGCAGGGAATTTTGCCCGTCCACTGCCAGTACCGTTTGAGCCACCAGCCGGTGGCCCCTTGCGACAGCCGATGCTGCGTAACACTGATGGGCCAGTTCATCATGGCGCTGAACGCCCACACGGCCAGAATGTCTTGCGTGCCATACTCACGTGGCCGACCCATACGCGGCAAATCCGGTGCATCCTTGCCAACATGACGAATCTCACGGTACAGTTTGTTCCACAGCCTGCCGTCCATGGCATTGCTCCTTTCGATGTGATAACCCGAAAAGAGCATAACCTAAAACGCAGGCTGTTTTTATTTACGCGTCGTACTTATGCAAAAAGCTGTGTCCTCTGTGTCCTCTGTGGTAAAGTCGTTTCCGGCCGTTTCTGGATGTTAATTCTAATCTTCTTCCTCTGTGCTCTTTTCGTCCTTCGCTGTGTCCTCTGTGGCAAAAGCTTTCGTTAGGTTTTCCTCTGCGCCTGCGGCAGCGTCGGCAGCTTCACCCGGTACACCTCGCGCACGAACTCCAAACGGCGGAGTTTTTCCAGCAGACTCATTGGGCACCTCGGCGTCAAGGTTCAAGGCCAGCACGGCGCGGGCCAGTTGGCTTCTGCGCCCACGGTCATCTGGGCGATGTTTATGCCCAAAGCCCCGCAGGCATCACCCACCGCGCCGATGACGCCGGGCTTATCATCGTTAAAGCCCACCACAATATTGCCCTCGGGGATCATTTCCACATCGTGGCCGTCGATGGCCACAATGCGCGGGAACTTGCGCCGAAGATCGCGCCGACGGCGGTGCGCGTCAGCCGATCGGTAGTCAGCGAGACCTCCACCAGGTTGGTGAAATCCTGCGCATCCTCGTTGGTGGTCACATCGATAGAGATGCCGCGCTCCTTGGCCAAAACGGGCGCATTGACGATGTTGAGGTTCGTGCCCAGGATCGGCCGCAGCAGGCCGATGGTCAGCGCCGTGGTCACCGGGGCGAAATCCATGTCGGCGATATCGCCGCGGTAAGCCACCTGCACCCTCTGCATGGCGCCGGGGGTGATCGCACACAGCAGCGCGCCCATGCGCTCGGCCAGTTCCACGTACGGCTTGAGCGAATCGGGCACCTTCGTGCCGCCCGAGATGTTGACGGCGTTGCGGATCTCCCCGCCCTTTAAAGCCTCGAGCATGATCTCCGCCGCCTCCAGGGCCACCAGTTCCTGCGCCTCCTCCGTGGAAGCGCCCAGGTGCGGCACGCACAGCACGTTAGGATGGGCGATCAGCTTATTCAAAACCTCGCTCTTGGGCGGCTCTTCGGTATAGACATCCAGCGCGGCCCCCGCCACCTTGCCCTGTTCCAGCGCCGCAAGCAGCGCCGCCTCGTCGATGATCCCGCCGCGCGCAGCATTGATCAGCCGCACCGAGGATTTCATCTTTTCAAACTGCGGCGTGGAGATCATCTTGCTGGTGGTCTCGGTCTTGGGCACGTGTACGGTGATGTAGTCGGCCCGTTCATAAATTTCATCCACATTGGTCACGCGATCCACGTGATCGAGCACGGCCTCGCCGGAAAGCATCGGGTCATAGCCCAGCACCTGCATCCCTAAGGCGCTGCCGTAGGCGCACACGGTGCGGCCGATGCGCCCCAGGCCGATCACGCCCAGCGTCTTGCCGGACATCTGCGTGCCTTCAAAACTCTTGCGGTCCCACTTGCCGCCCTTCAAACTCACCGCGGCCGGCACGATCTTGCGCGAAAGCGCCGCCATCAGCGTCAACGTCAGCTCGGCGGTGGAGATAGTGTTGCCGCCGGGCGTGTTCATCACGATGATGCCCTTGGCCGTGGCGGCCGGCACATCCACGTTGTCCACGCCCACGCCCGCGCGGGCGATGGCCTTCAGCTTGCCCGGATTGGCGATGGTGTCGGCGGTGATCTTCACGCCCGAGCGGATGATAATGCCGTCGTAATTGCCGATGAGGGCCTTGAGCTCATCGGGCGAGAGGCCCGGCTTGTTGTCAAAATCCACCCGCTGTTGGCGGAGATAGGCGAGACCGACTTCACTTAGTTTGTCAGCCACCAAGAGTTTCATGGAAAGAGCCTTTCAATCTTTGATCAGGTCCAGTCACTTCTCCTGGGCTGTAGACTGTAGGCTGTAGGAACGACCGGAACAACAGAACGTGTCCTCTTTTCCGGCCTTTGCTACAGTCTACAGCCTAAACACCTACAGCCTGATCGCGGCTTTGCCGCGATCACTGCCATTCTTTCAGCACATTCGCCGCCGCCGCCAGTCCCTTGCCGATCTGCACCTTGGCGCCCAGGTCGGCCAGCGTATATTCCACCGCGGCGATCAGGCCCAGCGTATCCAGCGGGTCCGTCCAGCCCATGTGATTGACACGGAAGACCTTGCCCGTGATGTCGTCCTGGCCGCCGGCCACATTGCAGCCGTACTTGCTCTTGATTTTCTTGCGGAAGGTGTCGTCCACGCCTTCGGGGTACCAGATGGCGGTGACGCTGTCCGATGGCCGGCGCGAATAAACCTTCAGGCCCATGGCCTCGCAGCCCGTGCGCGTGGCCTTGGCCAGCACGGCGATGCGGGTCCACAGCTTTTCAATGCCCACCGCCTCGATCATGGACAGCGACTTTTGCAGGCCGCGGATCAGCGTAATGGCGGGCGTATACGGCACATCGCTGTCGGCCAGGCTCTTCCTATAAGCCTTGAGGTTCAGATAGAACACCGGTGCGCCCTTGACCTGCTCGGCGGCCTTCCAGGCCTTTTCGCTCACCGACACAAACGCCAGCCCCGGCGGCAGCATGAGCGCCTTCTGGCTGCCGATGCCGATGACGTCGATGCCCCACTCATCCTGCTTTAGGGGCAGGGCGCCGGCGGAGGTGATCGCATCCACCAACAGCAGCGTCTCCGTGTTCCGCGTCACCTCGGCTATGCCCTTGATATCCGCGGCGGTGGCCGTCGAGGTCTCGCTGTGCGTGATGACCGCGGCGGCGTAACCGCCGGAGGAAATCTTCGCCTTCACCTCTTGCGGCGAAATGGCCGTGCCCCATTCCTGCTTGAGCTCATCCACATCGAAGCCGTACACGCGGGCCACCTTGGCCCATCGCTCGCCGAATTTGCCGCCGTTGGCCACGAGCACCTTCTTGCCGCGCGGCACGAGCGTGGCGATGGCCGATTCCATGGCCGCCGTGCCCGACCCGGACAGCGTCAGCACGTCGTTCCTGGTAAAGAGCAGCTTTTTCAGCGACTCGTTCACCTGGCCGAACATCTTGCGGAACTGCTCGGTACGGTGGTGAAAGATGGGCAGGGCCATCTCGTTGAGCACCTCTGGCGGAACATCCGTGGGACCGGGGGTGAACATTCGCTGCTTGATCATGTCTGGCTCCGTTTCGTTTGTGCCGGCGACACTTGGAACAATGGTCGATACTTAAAAAAAACGGGAGGCAAAACCCTTGCGCAGACTAAATCGGCGGTCGGGGATTGTCAAGGGCAGGAAAAACTCTCTTGTGGCACAGGCTTTCCAGCCTGTGGCTGGCCATTACACAGCCTGGAAAGGCTGTGCCACCAGCTTACACCGACAGGTGGCCGCTGAGTTCTTCGATGTACGACGGCAGGTTCTGCCACACATCCGACACATCCTGCTCGGTCAGACTCAGCCGCTCCAGCATGGGCGGCTCGATGACTTGCGATTGACTGGTCAGTGTAAAACCGTCGCCAAGGCCGCCGGCGATGGTGTCGGCGATGTAGATGATGCCCGCCAGGTCGGAGCCGCCGGGCTTCTCGTTCCAGATGTGGTGCTGGGCGATCATATCGACCATGTACGGAGGGAAATGCCATTTGTCGGCCAGGCGGGCGCCCGCGGCGGCATGCTCGACGCCGAAGATCTCCAGCTCGGTCGTCCCCCAGGATTGCTTATTGCCCATGCACAGCATCACGATCTGCGAAAAATCCTGCGGCACGATCTGCGCGGCGGACAAAAGGCCCAGGTCGTGAATAATGCCGGCCATGAACACTTCTTCCAGGTGCGCCATGCCCGCCCGCTGGGCCAGTTCGCGGCTGCCCGTGGCCACGGCCAGGCAGTGCAGCCACAGCTCGCGGCCGGTGATGGGGCCGGTCATGCGGAGCTGGCCGAAAAGCTGCTCCACGCCCGCGGCGATAGCCAAGTTGCGCACGGCCGTGACGCCCAGCAGGATGACCGCCTTTTCCAGGCTGCCCACCCGGCCAGGGAGGCCGTAGTAGGCGCTATTCACCAGGCGGAGAATCTTGGCCGACAGGGCCGGGTCGGTCTTGATGACGTGATGAAGATCGGAGGCGCTGGCGGTGCGGCTGTCGACCAGCTCGTTGATCTGAGTGACGACCTGGGGCAACGTCATGATCCGGTCGATCTGGTCGAGCTGGTCAACAAACATTTTGCACCTGTCAGTATTCGTTTAGTTTCACCCGCCGCGCGGGAGATAACTTCATCTTCGCCAGCACTTCGGCTATACGGACACTGGCGCGCCCATCTCCAAAGATACAATTCGCCCCGCGATACTGCCGCGCCAACTCTTTGTCATCCCGCAGGCGGATGAGCCAGTCGGCGATCGTTTTGCGATCGGCCTTACAGTCGATCACGTTGGCCGAATGCTCTCTTCCACTTTGGCGAGGGCCGATATTCAGCACCACGCTGCCCACCGCCGCCGATTCAATCATGCCGCTGGAGCTGTTACCCACCAGCGCGAGGGCGGCCTGGATAAGGCGCAGGAAGATCCGCCGATCCACTGTGGGAAATATCGGCCACTTGTGGCGATGACTGAAGTCCCGCAAAACGCCCAGGACGATTTGGCGGCCCTCATCCATATTGGGCTCGATAGACACCGCTGTAAGTTTCGCATCCGCAATGGCTTGGCAGACGGCGGTCGCATCCTTCGCTTCCTTTTTTTCATCCTGCCCGGAGGGGTGATACAGCAGGACGACAAAATCCTTCCCTGCCTCCAGCCCCACTGCCTTTCGCGCGGCGGCCTCCTCCGGCAACTCCTCACCCAAGATCGAGTCGATTCCCGGCGAGCCGACCATGTGTACGCGATCCGGGCTTTCGCCCATACGGATGAGGCGCTCGCGCGCAGATGGCGTGGCCGCGAATAGCACGTGCGATAGCTTGGAGATGGCATGCCGGTTGGCATCATCCATGATCGCCGGGGCCAGATCGCCCGCGTGGATCTGGGCGATGAATCTGCCGGCGGCCAGGGCGATGACCGCCGCGCAGAGTGTCTCGATGCGGTCGCCGAGAAAGACCATGATATCGACCGGCTTTTTGCGCATGGCCGGCGCGAGGCTGCCCGCCAAATGGGCCAGTTCGAAGGATGAAACCTGCCCATCCCACGAATCGGGATCGACGACCATGGGCACATGGATCGTGGCAAAACCTGGCTCGCGAAATGTTTCACCCGTGCGCCCGTACGCCTCCAGGAGGTGCGTGCCGGAGAGAAATATGGTCAGCTCCAGATCCCCCCGTGCGGCGATCGCCTTCGCCACGGGCAACAAATAGCCGATGTCCTGGCGACCGCTTGTGAAGAGGCCGATCCGTCTGATTTTTGATTTTTGATTTTCGATTTTTTGATTTCCGAGGGCGCTACGGCTACCGAGGAATTCCACATTCCTGAGGCGCCGTAGCCTCCGAGGGTGCCACGGCTGCATCGTGTGCAGCCGTGCGCCAGAATCTATATAGGGACAGAAGCTTTCGGCGGCACCCGCGCGATTCTGTTCTTCGTTTCTTCCCGAAACCCCGGCAGGGGTTTGATAGCTCTAGCCCCGGGTCGCGGCGCAGCCGCTACCCGGGGAACTGCGCCAAAAAATACAGAACCCCGGCAGGGGTTCAACAACCGCAGCAATTGCGGCATTATTCAACCCCTTCCGGGGTTGATGAAGACAAAACATCTTACCCCGGGTAGCCTCGCTACGCTCGGCAACCCGGGGCTATAGCTATAGGAACCCCTTCCGGGGTTCCTCATCCCTAGGTGCCACGGCTGCAACCCCTCTCCCTTTTACGAAAGAGGGTGGCCCGAAGGGCCGGGTGAGGGTTCTTTGCAGCCGTGCGCCGCGATCTACATGGGAAGAGAAGCGTTCTGCGGCACCCGTTGAACCATCATTCCCTTTTGGGGGCACAGCGCACGGCTGCGGACAGCCGTGGCACCCAAGAGGGAGGTTCTACTTCTTCTTCGTCTTGACCGCATGCCCGCCTTTGAGCATATCCTGCGTAATGGTCGTCTCCGCGGGAATATCGATTGCGGCGACGCGGCCGGGAACGGCGTCCAGTTCCGACGGCGGAATGCCCCCCGCCGGGCGCTTCAGTGTCAGCATGTCGGCCGTGATCTTCGTGCCGGCGGGAATGGCCACCACCGAGGTCACGCTGCTTCTGGCCGCGCGGCGGACATCCTCTTCCAGCGGCCGCACCTTTTTGACGCCGTCGCCGAGTGCTTCCTTGTGCGGCTTATCCAGCTTGGATTCAGTCAATTTGCCGCGCTTCGCGGCGCGGGCGCGGGCGATATAGGCCACCAGCTCCACCGGCCGCAGGCTCATCGCCTGGTCCGGGCCGTGCAAGGATGGATCCAGCGTGAAATGCTTTTCCAGCATGCACGCCCCCACGCCGACGGCGATGGCGCCGGTCTCCAGATCCATCGTGTGATCGCTGTAGCCCACGGGCACGTCGAACTTTTTGGCCAGGGTCTCGATGCAGCGAAGCTGCGCCTCGTGCAGCGGCGTGGGATAGCTGGAAACGCAGTGCAGCAGGATGACTTCCTTCGTGCCCGCGGCGGCCAGAACATCCAGCGCCTCGGCAATCTCCTTCATATCCGACCCGCCGGTAGAGAGCAGCACGGGTAGCCCAGTCTTGCCCACCTCTTTTAACAGCGGCGGATTGGCCAGGTCCGGGCTGGCGATCTTGATTGCCCGGACGCCCAGGTCCACCACCATCTTCACATCTTCGGGTGAAAATGGCGTCACCAGGAACTCAATGTTCTGCGCGGCGCACTGCGCGGCGATGGCCACGAAATCCGCCGGGTGCAGCTCCAGGTGCTCCAATAGCTCGCGCTGCTTGCCGGCTCGCTGATAGGAAGCCGCCTCTGCATCGGGCGTCACCAGCCGGCGGGCGGAAAAGGCCTGGAACTTCACCGCATCCGCGCCCGCCGCGGCGGCCGCCTCAACCATCTGAAGCGCCAGCGACAGATCGCCATTATGGTTCACGCCGGCTTCGGCAATAATGTATACGGGCGCATCACCACCGACCGTCTTGTCTCCGATCCGCGCGGCGGGCAAAAACTTCGCTTTGCTGGCCATCCCTTTCTCCAACGTGGCACGGGCGTCTCGCCCGTGCGTCGCAGGAGCATCTTGCTCCTGCATCTTTTCTTCTTTGTTTTTTGCCACGGGCAAGATGCCCATGCTACGTCACAACTCATGGGCGATGAAATTCTTCGCACGCACCGCACAGTTTGTCCAGTTCCCACTGCCCTTGCTGATGGAGCCTGCGAAGCTGTGAGAGCTCCTCGCCCCGCCACGCCTCAAGCACCGAGGCATCGCCGCAAGCCCTTGCACCGCAAGCATCTTCGTCGCAGGCCGTCACTGTACCATCGGCCAGTATGGATAGCCGCGTATTTATCCGCAGGCAGGCCGTCCGCTGCGGCGGGGCCATATGGACAACCGCCCGGTCAGGTGATAAACCCGCGCAGGTGGAGGGCTCGATAAATAGCCCCCAACCGGCGGTTTTTAAGGCGCGGTCGAAGAACTCATCCTGCTCTTCCAGGGTCTGGGGCGTCTTGAGCATCGTGGGCACGATCATCAGGTCCTCGCGCCCGTTTTTGCGGCTGGCCTCGAAAAGCTTTTCGATGGAAGACCAGACCTGCGCAGGTACAGCCGCGCTTGAAGGCGGAGTAAGATTCCTCGCTGTTACCATCCACGTACACCTGCACCACGCGGACGGGCGAGGCGAGAAGCTGGTCGATGGTTCCGTCATCGAGGGTTGCGCCGTAGGTGGCCAGACCCGCCACGCCGATCTTGGCCGCCTCCTGGGCGGCCCGTTGCCACTGGCTATGGAGCAGCGCATCGCCGCCGCCGGCAAACATAGTATTGATATCCCCCGCCTCTTCCAGGCCGGCCAAAAGCACGGGCAATTTCTCCACATTCATGTCATCGCGCTGGCACGAGTACCGCAGATCGTCTTCAATCGGCCTCCTCGTCGTCAGCTCGATGGAGAGCTCGCGCGGCCACGGCTCCGGCCCGAGCGATTGCGCCGCGCGGCAGATGGCCGCGCCATCAGCATTCTCGCCGAGCTGCTCTAAAATTTGCCGGCACACCCACAGGCCGCGCGGGCTGTCGGCCAACAGTCGCCGATACGTGGCGATGAGCGTGTCGCTGAGTGTGACGTTATACGGCTGGTGGATGGGATCGACAACGAAACCGCCCCCCGGCTGGTACGCAAACAGCCTGCCGGGAAACTGCCGCGAGGACAGCACACCGCCGGCGGTCCTGGCGGTTATGGCCAGGCCGGAAAGGCCCGGCGGGCTCTGGCAGAAGCTGAAGGGATAATATTCATTTTCATGCAGGAGCTTGAGCATCGCCGCGGTCCACTGCACATCCAGCAGCGCTGCCCCGCCTGCAACCAGCATCAGGATCTCCGCGCCGGTCTGCTGGAGCACCTCCAGAACGGCGGCGGGGTCGTAGATTTCGTCGTACACAGTCGTGCCGGCCAGGCCCCCTCGCCAGCCATACCGGCCGAAGGCGCGGGCGGAGGCCATCATCTCCCGGGATCTCGGCCGCTGCGTGCGCAGCACCGCTTTCAGCGGCACGCCCGCGGCCAGTTCGCGCACCTTGGCCTCTTGATCCGCCGGCGCGGCCACGACGATGCCCTCAATCCCCGGAACGGATTTCAACCGCGACAGCGTTCGCAGCAGAACGTTCTTTCCAGCCAGGTCAGCCGCCAGCGTGGAAGGCGCGCCCAAGGGATCTCGCTCCACATCGGCCACAACCAGTGCGATGGTTTTCATCCGGCGGCGGCCTCCTGGGCATTTTTTGCCTCCGAATCTTCAGTGACTTTTTCCAGCCTTTTTGTCGATTCATCCAGCAGCTTGCGCAGCGAAGCGATGCCCTCGCGCAGGATCGAAACATATTGGATGTCGCGGGCGAGCTGGTCGCGGCGCTGCCCCACTTCGTCCAATTCCTTGCGGTCCAGGGCCTTGTCCATCTGCACGCGCTTAAGCTCGGCCAGTTGCACCACGTCGGAGACGAGGTGGTAGATTTCCTTCAGGTCGTCGATCTTCACGCGCCAGCGGTTCATCCTGGCGTGCAGCCGGTTGAAGCGGTTCGGATCATCCAGCGCCTCGGTCATCTCGCGCAGGCGGCAAGCACCTTCTCGCACACCTCATCCATCCGCTCCAGTTCGCGGAGCCGCTTTTTCATCAGTCTGGCCGCCTCGCCGCAGCGTTTGGCCGCATCCTCTCTCCTGCGCGGCGATGTGGAAAATGTGGCGCCGCCGCCTGCCACGGCGGAACCTGGCGAAGCCGGGCCCTCGGCTGTGCTTGATGCAGATGATGTGGCACAGCCGCCCTCGGCTGTGCAGTATCGATCAATTACTTCCTTCAGCGGCACAACCTTCGTGCCGGTGATGCGCGCGCCGCCCTCCGTCGCGTCGATCACGGTCGCCTCCGTGACGGCGACATCTCGCTCAAACTGCTGGAGATACGTGAACATCTGCGCATCGGTAAAAATCTTGCGGCCGTGGATATCGGGCACTTTTTGCAGCACGCTGCGCATGCGGGCAATGCGCTGCCACTCCATCATCTCCATGGAGTTGAAGCGGTTGAGCTCGCTCGACCAGGCCCGCTCGATAGGCGTGCCCGGGGCGTAGTACACGTTACCCTCAAACCCCAGGTCCTGGCCCACCAGCACGATGGGGTTGCAGCCCATGTACCGGGCGAGATAGAAACTCAGGTGCGCGACCGTCAGCGCCCGCGGGCAGCAGCGCGTGATCATCCTCCAGCTCGCGCAGCACGCGCGCGCCGAAAGCTGTTCCACACCATGCGCATGGGCCCGGGCCAATTATCAGGGACAACCTGGTGAACCTTGGGCTCGGCGATGAGCGTGATGTCGGAAACATCGCTCAGGTCCTGGTAGAAACGCAGCGACTGCGTGGAGTAATCCAGCGAGGTGATGAAATCGGGACGGATGCCGGCGGCGATCAGCGGTTTTAGCAGCGTCTGCACGGCGATAATCGGCGCGCGGCCCTTGACTAGCCGCAACAGGTGCATGTTTTTTCGCAGCGATGGACCTGCCGCCACGCAGAAGCCCGGTTTGCCGGCGCACGCATCCTTCAAATCGCCCACGCCCGGCCAGGAAAGATACGCGGCCATGTTGTGCAGGATATTCGAGCAGGTCGTCTCGCTGATGTGCAGCGTCGTCACCAGCGCCGAGCGGACGAACTGGAGGTAATCCGTGAAGGCCCGCGTCAGTTCCATGCAGGCGGCGGGCTGGGCCCGCATCGTGGCCGGATGCTGCGCGAGTTTGGCGCCGAGCATGATTTCCACGCCGTGATGGCCCAGCGGGGCGAACAGTTCTTCGCGGCCGTGCGCCGCCACCAGCACCAGGCGGCGCATGCCCAGATTGGTGGCAAAATCGCGGCAGCGCAGGGCCGCCTGCATCACCGCCAGCGACGGCTCCAGCACGACCACCAGTCCGCCGCGCCGGTTCTTCAGGATTTCCTCGACGTGGTAGCCCAGCCCCATTCCCGTCACGACGACGGTGTGGACATCGTCGCTGATGCCTTCGATAGAAGCCATCCATCGCTTGGCCTCGGTGATGGGGTCGTACTGGCTGGCCAAGAGGACTTCCTGGCCATCTTCGCAGCGAGTTCTACCGGTAAACTGACCTGAGCCGCCCGCCTCCAGCTTGAGCACCTGGTCCTCGGGAAGTTGAGCGAGGCGCTGGGCCAACTCCGGCTGTGCCGCGCAGGGCCAAAAGGTTGCGGGCATAGGTTTGCTGCTGCCGGCCAGTTGTGTCGGCGACATCCATGTCGACGGCTACTCCATTTATTGCCTCAGTATACCTCGCGCCGGCGGGGGCAACCTCAAGCCCAACTGAAAAAATTTTTCAGTTGGGGCCAGGGTCGGAATTTCCGACCCTGAGGCAAAGCGCCTGTGTCTTTAGACACAGGCGACTGTCCTTCAAGGACAGTCACGCCGCGGCGCGTTACGGATCCCGGAACTGGGGAATTTCCCCAGTTCCATGATCCGTAACGTTTTTCAACGACTGCCCAAATTGGGCAGTCGCCGACATTTGACCGCACCGCCTTTTGCCTATACACTGGCCCATATGGAATGGTTCAAGCGGTTCTACGGCCACGACTACTATAAGTACAGGTTTGAGCCGAGGTTGGCGGAAGTTCCACAAGAGGAGGTGGACTTCATTCTCCAGCAGGGCCGCCTGGATTTTGAAGGCGGCCGCCGGCCCTACGTTTTCGATATCTGCTGCGGCATCGGCCGCCATGCCCGCCCCCTCGCCGCCCGCGGCTGCCAGGTCGCCGGCGTAGACATTTCCGAACCTAACATCAACGCCGCCAATAAGTTAGCTGAGCAGGAGGGCGTCGCGGACCACTGCCAATTCCACCTGTCGGATATCCGCGATTTCGCCCCGCCGCAAAATTGCGACCTGGCCATAAACATCTTCACCAGCTTCGGCTATTTCGAGAGCGACCAGGCGGATGCGATCATCGTGGCCAAGGCCGCGCAAAGCCTGCGGCCATCCGGGCGGTTCATTCTGGATATCGCCAATCGCGAGGCGGTCATCGCCGGCTTTAAGCCGCGCCAGCGGCGCGGGCGGCGCGGCAATTATGTGATCGAGGAGGCGCAGCTCGACCTCACAACCGGCCGCCTGGTGGGTACCTGGACGTTTGTCCTGGCGGGACAGAAAAATCAGCACACCGTGTCCATCCGGTTATACGCCCTGCACGAGCTGGTGAAGATGGTGGAGGAGCAGGGTCTGAAGTTTGTGGAGGCCTTCGGCGATTTTGAAGGCAACCCGTACGAGCGCATGAGCCCCCGCTGCATCGTTATCGCTGAGAAGAAGTAAGCTCCATGGGGCCGATGGACATGGCCACATCCAGCTCATCGAGCTCATTGGCGGCGGGCTTTTTAGCCAGCAGATCTTGCGTCCCCGTTATTTCCGCCAGCACCGCCACGCAGCGTCCATCGTAGCCTGAGGGCGTGCAGCGGATCAGCTCCGCCACGGCCTGCCGCGACGAAAGCGCCGGCCGGTGCGGCCGATCATGCGTCATCGAATCGTAGGAATCGGCCACGGCCAGGATGCGCGCCGCCAGCGGGATTTCCTCTCCCCGCTTGCCTTCAGGGTAGCCCGTGCCGTTCATGCGCTCATGGTGATATTTCACCGCAGCCAGCACCGGTGCGAGAAACTCCAGCGGCCGCAGGATTTTTTCACCCACCGCGCAATGTTCCTTCACGGCGGCGAATTCACTGCCGCCCAGGCCTGTGGGGCGATCCAGCACCTGCTGGCTCACGCTTAAAAGGCCGATATCGTGCACCTGCGCCACCATCGTGAGCAGCTCGGTCTGCCGCTCCTCCAAACCCAACCTGGGGGCAAGCTGACCGACCAGCCTGGCGATGCGTTCGCTGCGGCCCGCCAGCCGCTTATCGCGCCGCTCCAGCGCCTTGACCACTTCGCACAGCACGGAGAAATAATGACGCTGCGCATCCTGGGCCGCCAGCGCGTGCTGCTGCGCGTGCCGATGCAGCACGTGCACGCGCCGCCACACCAGCACGATCAGTACGGCCGCCGTCGGCACGAGCATCGAGGCCAGCATGAGCAGATAACCCGCGCGGCCAAAGGCGAAGGGATAGCCGCTACGGGAGGAGCCTTGAGCAACCATCACAAGCAGCGCCGCCCCTATCGCAAGCACCGCCCCCAGCGCCATCAGTGGCCGGGTGGCGGCTCTGAAATGAACATGAAATCGGTGTACCACGACAATAAGTCTCCTTTGCTGAGGCGCAAACCAAACCCGCACTGCCTGCTCCTGAACATTACAATTCGCAGCCGCGCGGCGGCCGCGGGAACATCATTCAGCCCGCAAAATTCGGCGTACAAAGACTAGATTTGATTCCGCCTGTAAGGCCTGTACCAGATGTGCCGCGCGGCAGTGCCCGTCTTAAGCCGTTTGAACCCCGCAAGCCATCCCCGACATGAGAAAAATGTTATGCTTATCAGGCGGGCACAAGGGTAAAATCGCATCCGGTCATATTGGAGTGTCCCTTATCCGCACCAGGACCGGGCAACTTCAGCAATAGGTTTTACAGCATGACAGAGATTCGTTCGCAAGAATCAGCCGCGCACACTCGAATCCCCTCGGCGCACACCCGTATCCATCACGCTTGGCTCTCCGTGGTCGTTCTGGGCTGGATGTTTGGCAGCGGCCTGGGGCTGGGCGTAGCCTTTGCCTTGTACTTCACTGTGATGCAAACGCTCCCCTTGGTGGCGTACGCCATCGGCGCCGTGGCCAACATGCTGTTCCATCACGTGTATTACCGGGTGGTGTACGTCAACGGCGAGATCCGCATGCGCACCTCGCTGCCGGTGCAGTTGCTGCTGTACGCGGCCGTGGCGGTTTTGAGCATGCTGCCGCTGTGGTTTTTGATGGGGCCGGTGGAGATGAGCTTCGTGCCGGCGGCCATCTGCACGACGTTCTTCCTTTCGGCCGCCAACGCGCTGCTCGTGCGAATCTCCACGTTCAGGCTCGGCCGAGCTGGCGGAAATCGAATATGCCGCGGTCAACGATGACTTCTATGACGAGCAGACCGACGCCAACAAGGTCGGCTGGTTTCGCGCCTGGTACCACAACTCGCGTTTCGCGCGGCTGACACAGTTCGTGGAAGATCATTACAAGCCCGGCATGAGCGTGGCCGACCTGGGCTGCGGGAACTGCCGCTGGAACGTGGGCCACCTGCCCGTGACCGGCGTGGACATCAACGAGAAGATGCTCTCCTGGGCGAAGCGCAAGGGCTGGCTGACGGACTATCGCGTGTGCGCGGGCCTCGTGGGCAGCGGCCTGGCCGAGAAGAACTTCGACCTGGTGATCTGTTCGGAGACCCTGGAGCACCTGCTGAATTACAAAGAGGTGCTGGGAGAGCTCCGCCGGATTATGAAGGATGACGGCACGCTGCTGGTGACGGTGCCCTACGACATCTTCCTGGGCCCGTTCTTCCTGATGTTTAACGTCAATTGCACGTACCAGGGCTACATCAAAAAGAGCGTGTACCACAAGTACCGCTGCGGACACATCAACCACTTCACGAAAAAGCGGCTGACCAGGGTCCTGGCGGATAACGGCTTCAAACTGGACAAGCTGTTCGTCGTGAACGGCCTGCTGCTGTACGCGGCGGCGAAGAAGGCCTGAATCTCGAAGAAAAATAGCAGGGATGCAAGGGATTCAGGGGATAAGAGAAGAAAAGACTAAAATTCTCTCTTCTTTATTACTTACATTCCCTGTATCACCTGTATCCCTGTTAATTTCTTTTCTGGATGAAAAGAGAAAGACCGGCAGGAATGGAGGAATTCAGGGGATAAGAACATACTAATTAAATCATTTTCTTGTCTTTATCCCTTGCATCCCCTGCATCCCTGCCAATTTCTTTTTCCTTTGAGTCTGCGCCGCTCTTCTCGCGTGACTTCGCGTAATAGACCGCCATGGCCCCCGCATACATCACCAGCGCGGCGATTGATACCCACTTGCCGATGACCCAGCCGGAGGGCACGTATTCCATGCGGATCAGGTGGTGGCCCTGGCCTAAAGGCACGCCGCGCAGCGTGTAGTCGGCGGGCAGGACTTCATATTGCTGCTGGCTGGAGCCCGCTAGCGGCCGCGCACGCCAGTATTTGCTATAGGAATCCGTCACCAGCAGGATGGCAGGCGACTTTACTTCGGCCTCGATGGTCAGCCAATCTGTTGAGGAATCCACCACCTTGGCCCAACCCTGGTCCTGATCGGCCACGGGTTCGACGGAAGGTTTTTGCTCCAATACGACCGTGGCGCGTGGATCAAACTCGGCAGATGACATGGCCTTGAAAGCCTCATCGCGGCCAGAGGCCAATTCATAGCTGCCCACCAGGTTCACGCGATTCATAACTACATGGGATTCGTGAATCTGCCCATCCTGCGTCAACGTGTACTTCAACCGAAGCATGTCGAAGAACCTGCTGAGCTTGCCGATGGGAAAGAATTCGGCGCAGTCGTTGGGATCGTGATCCTGCGTGTAGGCGATGAATTGCGCGTAGCGTGCCAAGGGTCCAGGCTCATGGCCCCAGATTTCCAGCCCGCCGTAATACATGGCGTGGTTGACCATGGGCGGGATGGCCACGTGGATGCGATAGTCGCTGTTGGGCTGCGCCAGGATGGACTGGAGATCTTTCGGCACCAGACGGGCCTTCAGGCTGTCCACAGGCTCGAAGTTCATGGAGAAGAGAATCACTTCAGCCGCGCCCAACACCGCCAGTGCGTAAGCCGCCTTTTTCTGCCACTGGCAGACCAGCACGATCACCGCCACCGCCGCCAAAACGCCCGCCGCATATAGGAGCTGAGTGCAGGCATACTGCGCATCGGCCGCGATGGCCTGCGGCGCAAGCAGGGCTGGCGGCCGAAAGTGGGATTCATCGGTAGACAGAATGTTGTGGACAAGGCCGCTCCACCAGCCGCTATCACCTCCCGAGCCGTAGCCGATGACCAGGCCCAGCGCGGCTACCGCTACGGCGGCGGCCGCTGCGCCAATCACCAGCCCCCACCGCTTCCTGGCATCCTTTAAGATCGCCTCTAAACCCACACCGCTGAGCATCACGATAAACAGGCTGGCCGGGAAAGTGAATTTGCCCCAGCCGCGGAACTTGTTGAAGCCCGGCACGTGATAGAACAGCAGCGAGAACAGGTGCGTGAATCTTTCCGTCGTGTAACCCAGGGCCAGGAGCAGCAGCACGCCCGCCATAAGGGCCGAAAAGCGGCGCTGATTCTTTTCTCCGCGAAGCGCGCCGTAAATCGCCAGCACAAGTCCCGTGGCGCTCAAGAACAGGCACATTACAGATTGATAAGACTGCCCCCAGTAGGCCACGGGCGAAGCGTTATAGTTTTCGCAGCCCAAAACGTCGGGGGAAAGCATGGTGAAAAAGTTTTCGAAGCGGAACGAGTGCGTCGCCGCCAGGCGGAAGGAGATGCCACTGCCGCGCACGCTCTCGGCGGAGGCCTGCATTCCCGTCAGGAGCTGTGCCGCGGACAGAAGTGCCCCCGCGGCATACATTCCTGCAAAAGCCGCGACCGCCTGCATACGGCCGGAGGTTTTGGGCAGTCGCAGGAGGCAATAAAGCCCGGCCGCCACGGCCGTATAGAAAACATATTGGGCGTGGCTGGCCAGGATGGACATGCCCACCGCCGCCGCGCCGATGAGGAACCATTTGAGCCTTCGGCCGCGCTCATCGCAGATGCCATCCACGGCCAGGAGGATCAGCGGCGACCAGGCCAATGTGCAGACATCCGTGAGGTGGCCTTCCCACACGTGGAGAAAGACCGTTCCACCCAGCATGAGCAGGATGGCCGGCAGGAGCGCGCTCACAAATTGAAGGCCGCGCTTGCGGCACCACAGGAACATGAACATGCCGGTCAGCCAGATGTGCAGGGCAAAGCAGAGGTTTATAGCGCGGTTAATGGGCAGCACCAGGAAGATCAGATTCGGCGGGTACAACAAAGCGGACTGGAAATTGCCCACCAGCGGCGTGCCGCTGTAGATGTGCGGGTTCCACAGGGCCAGATTGCCGTGTGCAAGCTCGTCAAAGGCGAATGTGCGGACGGGCAGGAACTGAATATACACATCCGAACCGAGGAGCATTCTGTCCCGGTCGGTAAAGAGCACATCGCCGAAGACCACCAGGACTATAGCCGCCAGCACCAGGCCCCCCAAGGCCGCGGGATGCCTGGCCGCCCATGATGGCGGTTTTACTTTTGCCTCGGTCTCCCGGCTCTCTCGGCTTTCGCGGCTATGCACCTTGCGCGGCGTATTTGATTTCATGGCAAGATGATAGCGGTTTAAGGCCGACCGCTCCAGCATTCATCGCGCAGTCCTAAGAACGATTCAAATGAGACAGGCGAGCTTTCCCAAGCCACCAGCCCGCGCACGCAGCAACATATAAACCCAGGGCAACGAAAGAAATCCATTTCCCCGCGGTGAACGTCAGCGGGCGATATTCCACTTGAAGGCGGTGGTGTCCCGCTGAAAGCGGCACGGCGCGAAAGGCCCAGTCCGCCGGCAGGAGCTCATATTCGCTCTGGCTGCTACCGGCCAGGGCTCGCACCCGCCAGCCGCGATCGTAGGCATCCGTAATCAGCAGAATCGTCGGCGCGGGAACATCGGCCTCCAGCACCATATCATCCGTGGAAGAGGAAATGCATTTGACGTTGCCGCGCAATGGTGGACTTGTGGCCGCCGGCGAGGAAGCCGGTGCCGCCGCCGGAGCTTGCGCCGCGGCCGTCGAAGATGCACCGAATTTCGGCTGTCGCTCCAGTATTACGGTTTTCCGCGGGTCGAATGATGGATCCCCCATGGCGGCAAGAACATTGTCGCGGCCTTCCAACACGCGCCAGTTGTCCAGCAGATTGAAGCAGTCCATGGCATCGGCAAAGGATTTGTGGCGAAGTTGCCCGTTAGCATCGGTCTCCAGGGCATGCGACAGCCGCGCAATTTCAAGCATGCGCGGCCGCGCAAACTGGTCAAAGGGATTATCCTGGCTGGTCTTCTCAAGCTGCTCGCCCGCGGCGAAATACATGAACTCCGCGTATCGCCGCCGCAATTCCGGGCCAAAACCCCAGGCATCATCAAAGCCGGTGCTCATGGCTTCATTCGGGTTGAACACGTTGAGAACGCGATGTTCGGCCTGATCCGTTATTGCCACTTGCCCGGCCCACTGGGGCAACAGAAACCCGGGGGTGAACGTCGGCCGATGGCCGGCGGCAAAAATCAGCATTTCCGCCGCCGCCAGGATGAGCAGCACGTACCCCGCCGCGGGATGATACGCGGAAAAATACAACAGCCCCGCCGCCGCCAGCAGCCACAGGCCCGCCATCAGCAAACTCCTTGCCGATTGCGCGGCCGTCTCCTTCAAAAACCCGACATCATCATACAGATGGGTATCGAGGTTGATTTGGCAAACCTCGCCGGGCTTCCCGCGGTCCAGGGAGGTGACGACACTCCGCCAGCCGCGCATTTGCCAGATGGTCGCCGCAGATGGAGGCGCCGCCGCCAGGTGAATCCATGCCGCCGCCGCAATCGCCGCGATGGCGATCGCCGCGGCCGAGAGCGTGATCGGCAGCCATCGCCGCCTCAGGGCGATTACCGCATCCAGGCCGCTTCCGGCCAGGAGCGCCACAAACAGCGAGGCGCCGAAGGAAAACTTGACCAGCCCCCTCAGCGAATTCATGACCGGCAGCCTGTACAGCAGATCGAACAGAGGCGTGTACTTTCCGAAGGCCAGCAGCAGGGTCATCGCTATCGTGCCAAGCATCGCCCAGCGTGCCTTGATTCGCCCGCCCACCATGCCCACTATCGCCAGCAGCACGCCGACCACGCCGGTGAAGAGGGTCATTTCCCACCAGTACCACTTGCCCCAATAGGTCGAATGCGCCCCGCCGAAGAAATCCGGTGCGATCAACGTCAGCAGATTCATCGGCGGAAGCGAAAACATGGCGGCCACTTCGCGCGGCAGCGCGCCGCCTCTGATGCTGCCGGAGGCGGCCGAAATCCCCGTCAGGAACTGCGCGGCCGCAATAGCCAGTCCGCCAGAAGCGATAGCGAACAAGCATATCGCCAGCCGGCCAGGACACACACCTTCCAGGCCGCCGCATTTGCCGCTATCCGCGCCGCCCGCCGCAGCGCATAACTGGTCCGCTTTGGGGCCGCCGGCAGCTTTAGTCCCCCCCGCCGCGCGGCTGCACCTGCTTTCTTAGCAGACCGATGACCCGAAGGACGATATAGACAGCCACTATTACGGCTGTGAACAACACGTACTGGAGATGCCCCGCCAGAACCATCATCGCCACCGCCGGCATGCCCAGCAGCACCCACTTCACGTGCGGACGTTCAAGACAACCATCCACCGCCAGTAGCAGCAGCGGCGCCCAGGCCATCGTGCAGAGATTGGAAAGATGGCCCGCATAGATGTGCAAAAAGAACGTTCCACCGAACATGGCCAGCAGCGCCGCCAGCAGCGAGCCATACACGCTCAGCCCGCGCCAGAACGACCAGGCCAGCATGAATAAACCCAGCAGCAGCACGTGCAGCGCCATGCTCACGTTGATGGCCGTGTGCAGCGGCAGCCCTAAAAAGATCAAGTTGGGCGGGTACAGCAGCGCCGACTGCACGTTTCCAAAGAAAGGCACTCCTCCATATATGTGCGGGTTCCACAGCGCCAGATGACCGTGGGCGAGCTGCTCAAAACCGAACTGGCGGGCCGTGAGAAACCACATCGTTACATCCGTGCCGGGCAGCGACAGTACCTCGCCCTTTGTGAAAAACAGAACATCCCCAAACAAAACCATTACCACAACCAGCAGCACCAGCGCGGCCAGGGCCTTGTGCCTGCCCGCGAGGGGCGGACGGGGAGTGAATTCTGTCTGCGGGCGCAAGATGGCGGCGGTTTTGGCTTTCATGGCACAGCGTCTTGGCTCCAGGAATCAGTGCAGTGTGAGATACATGGCCGCTACGCTGGAAAATGCCTCTCCAGTATATTAGATGCTAACAAAACTGCAAGAATCCGCTCCGGCCCAAACGGCCGTCAATGCAACCGCTATTCTTTGCTTGACATTCCCGCCCCCCGCCTGTAAACCCTTTTTCTTTAAAACACGCCCGATCCATGCATGGATGGCGGCGCGGGTTGGCGCTGCTAACCCGCGCACACACCGACAACTCGCGTTGTCCGGCGGTGGTTTCCGTGGGCTGCGTTACGAAGAGGTGTTTTTGCGGCCTCAGGTGCATCTGAGGCCCCAGGAGTGACCATGTTCAAGATGCTGGAAAAGTTGCGTACGGGACGGGCCAGGACGATTCATCTGGCCATCATGGCCGTGGTGTTTGGCGGGGCTTTCCTGTGGAGCGTGGCGCACGCCCAGTCCATTTCCGCGGCGGATTCGGCCGAGAAGGTCACGGCCCCGGCCGGTGAGATGGGCCACCATTTCGCCTTTTTTAGCCCGCTGAAGGACACGCACAAGTTTCTCCCAGGCGAGCGCATCTCCCTGCTGGTCGTGCTGGCCATTGCCATAGCCGGCCTGGGCTATGCGGGCATGCTCGTCAAGCAGGTCAAGGCCGCCGATTCCGGCACGCCCAAGATGCAGGACATCGCCAACGCCGTCCGCGAAGGCGCCAACGCCTACCTGGGGGCCCAGTTCCGCAAGATCGGCCCGCTCATCATTTTGATCACCTTCGTGCTGTACTGGACCAAACACACCGAGCCGGCCTTTGCCTATGGCCGCGCGGGCGCGTTCCTGATGGGCTCGCTCTTCAGTTGGATGGTCGGCTTTGTGGGCATGCGCCTGGCCACGACCGGCAATCTCCGCGTGGCGGCCGCCGCGCGCAAGAGCTACGGCGAGGCCATGCAGCTTGGCTACCGCACCGGCACGATCACGGGCATGCTCACCGATGGCCTGGGCCTTTTGGGCGGCACGGCCATCTTCCTGATCTACGGCGAGCAGGCCTATGAGGCCCTGTTGGGCTTCGGCTTTGGCGGTACGCTGCTGGCCCTGTTCATGCGTGTGGGCGGCGGCATCTACACCAAGGCGGCCGATGTGGGCGCGGACCTGGTGGGTAAGATCGAACAGAACATTCCCGAGGATGACCCCCGCAACGCCGCCACCATCGCCGACAATGTGGGCGATAACGTCGGCGACTGCGCCGGCATGGCCGCGGATATTTTCGAGAGCTACGAAGTGACCATCGTCGCGGCCATGATCCTGGGCCTGGCGTCGTTTGGCCACAAGGGCGTGATCTTCCCCCTGCTGGTGCGCGGCATCGGCGTCTTAGGTTCCATCATCTCCACGTACACGGTCAAGGCCGGCCCGAATGATACTTCGGACACCGCCTTAAAGAGCGTGCACCGCGGTTTCTGGATCGGCTCGGCCATCTCCGTGATCGGCTTCTTCGTCCTGGGATTCTTCTATCTCAACTTTAATACGGGTTATTTTCAGAACTACACGATGGCCCGCGCAGGCTTCCCGGGCGGCGATCCCAATAATCTGCCGGCCTGGGCGAACTTCGGCATTCACGGCCTGGACATGCGGCCGGCCATCACCTGCCTGATCGGCGTGGTTTTGGCTATCGCCCTCAACAAGGTAACCAGTTATTACACCCACACCTCGCACGCCCCGGTGCGGTCGCTGGCGCGTTCCTGCCAGACTGGCCACGCCACGAACATCATCCAGGGCTTTGCGGTGGGTTATGAGAGCACCGTGATTTCGACCCTGGTCATCGCCGTGGCCGTCGCCCTGTCCGTGCTGACCTACTGGGGCACGCCGCCGGTCTTCATCGCCTTCGGCGTGGCCATGACGGGCATCGGCATGTTGACCCTCACCGGCAACACCATCTCCATGGATGTGTTCGGCCCCGTGGCCGATAACGCCAACGGCATCGGCGAGATGGGCTACGAATACGAGGCCATGGAGAAAGAGGAGAAGGGTTCCTACAAGCGTGCCCGGCAGGTGCTGGCGGACCTCGATGCCGTGGGCAACACCACCAAGGCCGAAACCAAGGGCATCGCCATCGGCTCCGCCGTAATCGCGGCCGTGTCGCTCTTCGCCAGCTTCATCGCGGTGATCGCCGTGGGCAGCGAAGACAAGCTCAACCTGATCACCACCGACCAGTACAATTTCTTCGCCGGCAAGATGACGGTCGCTCAGCCCATGGTGCTGATCGGCCTGTTGATCGGCGGCACGGTGCCCTTCCTCTTTAGTTCGATGCTGATCCGCGCGGTCGGCCGCGCGGCGTTCTACATCGTCAAGGAGTGCCGCCTCCAGTTCAAGGATGCCGCCATCTGGGCGGGCACGAAGAAGCCCGATTACGGCCGCGTGGTCGATATCTGCACCCGCACGGCCCAGAAGGAACTGGTGGGCCCGGGCCTGCTGGCCCTGCTGGCGCCGATCACCGTCGGCCTGCTTTTAGGGCCGTACGCCCTGGGCGGCTTTCTGGCGGGCATGATCCTGGTGGGCCAGCTCCTGGCGGTTTTTATGGCCAATGCCGGCGGCGCCTGGGATAACGCCAAGAAGATGATCGAGGACGGCGTGTACGGCGGCAAGGGCTCCGATGCCCACAAGGCCTCCGTCACCGGCGACACCGTGGGCGACCCGCTGAAGGATACCGCCGGCCCGGCCATCAACCCGCTGGTCAAGGTGATGAACATGGTCTGCCTGCTGGGATTGGGCTTCATCCTGGCCAACAACGTCTCGGGCATTCGCCCGGATGTCAACGACTGGACGAAAAATCTGCCCACCAACTGGCGCATCGGACTCACCGTGGCCATTATCAGCATCCTGGTGATCTGCTGGTCCGTCTGGCAGTCCAAGCGGGAGACGGCCGAGATGCGGGAAATGGATCTGGAGCACGGCAAGGAAGCCGAGCAAGCAGAAACCGCGTCCGTAAAGTAAAATCGAGGTAGCCAGGAGCGGCCGGCGAAGCAAGTGCAACGCGCGGCCACCAAAAACTTCGGAGTCAAAAAGGCTGGTCAAGCCAGGAGCCGATATATGAAAACTTATCTGTACCTCTCGTTGCTGCCTGAAGCACTGGTCGCTTCTCACCTGCCGCCCAAGGAATTCGGCACGTATATGGCCATCGGCACGCAGAAGCAGCCGCACGGGCCGGCCATGTTCTTCGAGGTCGATCCCGGCTTCCAGAGCGACTACCTCAATGTCAAAGACCTGGACAAGCGTTGCCAGCCGCATGCCGATGGCCGCCCGAAGAACTCGCTGTACCTGGCCATCTATCGCGTGCTGGAGCACCTGCCGCTGTCCGCCCTGGGCAGCCTGTGGCTGACCACCGCGCACGGCCGCAACCTGGAGCTCAAGCAGGCCGCTTCGGCTCCCGCCGATCCGGGCGATAAGTTCCACCTGTACCGCGAGCTGGTGCCCGTGCAGCCGCTGATCGCCTCGACCATGGGGCCGGTGGCCTTCACCAAGTTCATCACCGATTCGACCAAGGGCATCTATGTGCCCAGGATCTGCTTCGCCGAGGTGAGGCTGGGCGGCATGGCCACCGATCCCCTGCACGGCCCCGTGGGCGACCTGCCCTACCGCAACATCGACCACATCCGCCGCATTTTGGCGGATGTTCAGCCCGGCAGGACCAAGACGGTGGAGCGCATCTCCGCCCAGGGCATCATCTATCGCTGCGTGCGCAGCGGCTTGTACGTGGGCGATGCCTCCAAGGTGCTCTTCTACGCCTACCCCACGCGGGAAGAGCTGGAAGGCAAGTACCACGACTGGTGGAGCTGCGCGAATGATAATGAACTGAATTTTTAAGCAGGCCGAAGGCCTGCTTATCACGGCGTAACTGGGTGCCACGGCTGCGTCGTTTGCAGCCGTGCGCCAAGATGTTCATGGGGAGTGAAAGTCCCGCAGGAATCCTGCCATGGCCTTCCACTCCCCATGTTGACTCCGGCGCACTGGTGCAAACAACGCACTAGTGGCACCCAAAGAGAAAACCCTCTCCTTTTACAGGGAGAGGGCTGGGGTGAGGGTTCTTTTCTGCTGGGTGCCGTGGCTGCGTTTTTTTGCAGCCACGTCTTTTCACCAAGCAGTGAATCGTGGCTGGATGGGCATCCAGCCACGGAGGAAAGCGCGCCAGCACCGGATAACACTGGCGCATCCCAATAAAAAATCCATACTTACATCACCTGTCTAGCAAACAAGGAAGGTGTAAGTATGGACAAACGGATTTGGGGCATTATCACCAAGGTCATTGTGAGCGTCAATCGAGCGATTCCCCGCACCGGAAGACGTCCCTCATTCAATGATGTGTTGATCCTGCGCATGTATGTCTGGACGGTCTGGCACGACCGTCCGCTGTATTGGGCCTGCGACCGCCTGCACTACAACAAGCTCTTTCGGCCGCGTCGGTTGCCCAGCGTTTCGCAGTTTTGCCGACGCGTTCGTACGCCGCGCGTAGCCCTGATGCTTCAAGAGTTGGGCCGGCGATTGGCGTGGAAAGATGGACCCGATAAGGTCATGTTTCTGGATGGCAAGGCGCTGCCGGTCAGTGAATCCACGAGCGATCCGGAGGCCAAGACTGGAAGAGGCAACGGCCGCTTTTCTCGCGGCTATAAGCTTCACGCGCTGGGTGCCCAAGATGGCCGAATTACGGCCTTTTCCGTGCGTTCGCTGAACGAACACGAACTGCCGGTGACGCACCAGGCGCTAATACAGCATGTCTCGCCCGGGGCCATCGTGCTGGCCGATGGCAACTACGACAGTGATCGGCTCTACCAGCAGATGTATGATCAGAACGCGTGGCTGTTCACGCCTATGAAAGGCAAGCGGGCGCGGAGTCAAAGCCGCCTGGGAAGGATGTCGCTGCCCCGGCGCTGGATTCATGATCTGTGGGGCCGACGGACTAAACTGTGCTGGGCGGCCTATCGAGAACGGACGGGAATCGAGCGCATGTTCAGCGCCCTGAGTCTGTTTTGCCGGAGGATTGGGACCCTTGCCGAATTGGGTTCGCCGACTCGACCGCGTTCGACGCTGGGTTACGGCCAAGCTAGTGATTTACCACGCTCGCCTTCAAGTCAGGAGGGCTATTGCATGATGCTTCATGCGAAATCCTCCACGGCACCCGGCGAGCTCCGCAGGAGCGCCAGATTCCAGACCGGGGCGGGAGCCCCGGAGCAAATCGTCCCCTCTTTTTTGTGAGCCCCATCGGGGCGGCAGAACTCTTGGGGGATTGTGCCGCCCCTGACGGGGCTCCCAGGTCTTTGCACTATCAGCCGGGGCTGCCGCCCCGGCCTGGAATCTCCCGCCGCTACGCGGCTTTTAGACACGTAGGGCAAGCAACTTGCCGAAGGCCCGGCATAGCTTTGGCGAAACTAGGTGCCGTGGCTGTGTTTTTTTGCAGCCACGTCTTTTCATCGGGCAGTAAATCCTGGCTGGATGGGAATCCAGCCACGGCATTTTGATGGAATGCCGCTGAGCCGCATTTGGCGCAGGCAAAAAAAGGGATCATTGCAACAAAGGCAGCGTCAAGGCATCTTTATCAGTAATGAATGCAATACTGATCCTGCTCGGCGTGATGTTTCTTTGCGGGCTGGGGCTGGTCATTCGCGGCCTTCGCGGCAGGGTCGTCGGTGACCACCCCTACTGCCGCAAGTGCGGGTATGACCTGTTTGGCAACCCCGCGGCCCAAAGATGCTCCGAATGCGGCGTTGATATCACGCAACCCTCCAGCCGGCGCATCGGGCTGGTGGAGCGGCGGCGGCCCTTACTGATCACCGGCGTCGTGCTGCTGTGTGTGACGGGGCTATCCTTGGGACTGATGTCTTATCACGCGATTCCCTGGCGCATTGTCTGTCTGCGACTGACGCCGTTTAGTTCGTTGGAGCAGCGCGCCTTTGCCGGCAACGCGCTCAATGAGTCCATTTATGAACTGCGGCGGCGCGTGCAGGTGGGGCGTCTGTCCGCGCGGCAACGAAATCAACTCGCAGATGATGTGATCGCTCGTCAGGCCGACCCGAATGCCGAGTGGGGTTCCCTTTACGGCGATGTGGTGGAGCGGCTGCACGATGCGAACAAGCTCGATGATGTGCGATGGCAGAAGTACTGCCGCCAGAGCGTGCGGCTCGTTTTTACCAGCAATTCCCGCGCCGCGCAGGTGCTGAGATTAAGGACCGCCTAGACTACGAATTCCGCGGCGGCTTTGGCGTCCACATAGCCCGGACCACCGAAAGCTGGGCCATAGGGGATCAGCCGCCCGCGTTAGCGAAATCCGGCTGCAAACGTGCATACTATGTCCGTGAAAGGTCTGGTGGCGGATGGGAAGGCACGTCTGGAAGGGGGTGGTTTATTGCATCTGATCACGGTCTGAACGGGCTTTTCGCAGCAAAAGATGGCAACGCTCTCGAGCCTGGAGTTTATCCGGTGGTGGGTATCGCGCATGTGCAATTTGGCCGCAGGCTTAATTGTGATATATCTGTGCTGAACTTATGGAAAGGATCAGAGCCTGCTTTGGAGAACGACCTCCCCCGTGACGGAATCGCCCGGGATCCAAATGACATTGGGTCGCTTCTGTTTTCTTGGGATGTGGTCTGTCAAACGCAGGTTGAGGTAGTGCCCGCGCATCAGTCGCCTGTGGGACTAATGAAAGATCCCAATCTGGCCCCCTCGGTTGCGACCGTATTGGCGTCCGCCCGTTTCGAGGTAGAAGGATTTTCCCGTCAGGATTCTCAATGGTCCGGTTGGATAGTGTTCAAGTCCGCACCAGTCCCCCGGCCATTCAATCTGGCTTTCGAGGTATTTCAAGTCCTGCCTTCAGGCCAGGAGCAGAAAATCGGATGGTTCAGGCTTTTCAAAGACAACAGCGTGTCGGCCTCGACCGTCAAAATTAGATCCCTACCGGCCGATGAACACCAGCCCCTGCACGTGATCCTTCGGCCCAGCCAGAGCCTGGCGGAAGAAGAGAATTATGATGATATTTGGGGCGAAGCGATTGAGCTCGACCTGCCGGTGCAGCGGCCGATAATTCCTCGCTTCATCGAGGAATGAATATTGAATTTGCAGTGCGCGCGGCCGCGTGTCGCGCTTGCATCGTTTGTAGCTACAAACTTCAAAAGGCCCTATAGACAAAACTGCAGTAATAGGTAGCATTGCGCGCGCAGAATAGCGCACACTTCTTAGTCGCACTGTGACGCTTACTTCCCCCTTATCCCGCCGCCGTATATTTTTTTTGAAAACTAACCTTGGCTTATATTTTGTGTCTTGACATAATACGGCTCTTGTCGTATAAGTGATACAGCCATATCCGCGCGTATGCGCGGCGGTCCCGCAGCTTTGACAAGTTCATAGGGTGTAAACGACGTTGCGGCCCTCGACAGGGCCTGGAGGAGCCTTTCCACTGCCGCCTTTGATTGCCTCAGGTTATCATGCGCTGTTAAAATGGGTAAGATAGAGATGGCCAAATATTCACTCGTGAATAAGCCCACTCGGTAGAATAAGGACTTACGTTATTCATTATGCAGTATTGCATAATGCATAAAACCCGGCCATGAAGATTTGATTGCAAATGTAATCAAAGTCCGGCCCTTTCTCCAGTCTCCGGCCTCCAGTCTCCCCGCTTCGCTAAAGCTTCGCAGGGCTGCGCAAGCCCTCCCCCTGGCCTCCCCTAGAATTTCTTTGAGGATGAGGAAAATCTATGGGGTGCCTTATGGCCGCAAGAGCAATGTGGAAGGCCGCGATCGAGTTCCAGAAGCTCCAGGTGCCCATTAAGATGTACGCCGCGCTGCACGAGCCGCGCATCCAATTCCACCTCCTGCACGACAAGGACAAGGTCCGCCTCCAGCAGCAGTTAGTCTGCGAGCTGGATGGCAAGCCCGTGGAAAAGCAGGAGGTCATCAAGGGCGCGCAGGTCACGGATGACAAGTACGTCGTGGTGGAACCGGAGGAACTGGAAAAGCTGGTCCCCGAGGCCAGCCGTTCCATCGAAGTCATGGGTTTTGTGAAGTCCGATGAGGTGGATGGACGCTACTGCAACCACCCTTATCTCCTTGGACCCGACACCGAGGCCGAAGCCTTTGCCTCGCTGGTCTTGGCCCTGGAGGATTCCGGCAGGATCGGCATCTGCCGCTGGGTGGTGCGCAAGCGGCAGTACAACGGAATCCTACGGGCTGCCAACGGCCTCCTGGAACTGGTGACGTTGCGGCCGTGGCAGGAAGTCCGCCAGACGAAGGAACTCGATGTGCCGGCGGCCAAGGTGTCGCCGCGCGAGCTGAAGACGGCGGAGTACCTGGTCAACGAGCTCCTCGGCGGATTTCAAGCCCGCGCAGTATCACGATGAGTTCAGCCGCGAACTGCACGACCTGGTGGCCTCACTGGCCCAGGGCAAGAAGATCAAGGCCAAAAAGCCCGCCAAACGCGAGACGGTGGCCGAGGCCCACCTGCTGGAAAAGCTGGAGCAGAGTGTAGAAGCCGCCAAGAAGAGCAAGGAGAAGGAAGCCAAACGCCATGCCGCTTAAGACCGCACATCGCGGGCTCTTGATGCACATCGCGCCGATGCTCGCCGTCGAAGGCACGATGCCCGCAAAGCCGCAGGACTGGGCCTTCGAATACAAGTGGGACGGCATACGCGCCATCTGCTACTGGGATGGCCAGGCGATGCGCCTGGAGAGCCGAACTTTGAGGGACATAACCGATCAATACCCGGATTTGATCGCCGATCGCAAGCTGTTGGGGCCGAGGCAAATAATTCTGGATGGCGAGATTATCGCCCTGGACCATCAGGGCCGCCCCAGCTTTAACATCCTTCAACGGCGGATGCATCTGTCCCCACAAAAGGCCCTCGAGCGTTCTGTCGCCATGCCCGTGCACTATTACATCTTCGATCTCTTATGGCGCAGCGGCCGCTCGCTGATGAGCCTGCCCTACACGCGGCGGCGCGAGCTCTTGGAAGGGCTGAGGCTGAACCACCCCGCCTGGCGCGTGCCGCCCTCGTACATCGGCAAGGGCCCGGCCATGCTGGAAGTGGCGCAGGTCCGCCATCTGGAGGGCATCATCGCCAAAAAGCCGACCAGCCCCTATCTCCCCGGCCGCCGCGCGGCGGACTGGATCAAGATCAAACTGGTCTCCACGGAGGAATTTGTCATTGGCGGCTGGGAGCCGCGAAGAAAACAAGGAGCAGATCGGCTCGCTCCTTTTGGGCTATTACAGCGGCGACCGCGGCGGCCTGCACTTTGCCGGCCGCGTGGGCACGGGCTTCGATTCGCAGAAGCACCGCGAGATCATCCGTCGCCTGCGGCGCATCAAACGCCAGAAAAGCCCCTTCGACGGCCCCTCTGGCGACCGTTTTACCCGGGCCCAATATGTCTCGCCGCACCTGGTGGCCGAGGTGGTGTACCGCCGCTGGCCGGCGGGCAAGCAGCTTCAACAGGTTTCGTTTCAGCGGCTGCGGGACGATAAGGACCCGCGCGAAGTCGTCATAGAACGTTAGGCAAAAGAGGCAAAAAAGGCAAAAGGGCTGAAATCATGGCCACGGAAACTCATGCATTGTGGTCGGGCGTGCTGACCTTCGGTCTGGTCTCCATGCCCGTGTCGGTTGTCTCCGCTTTGAAAGCGCGGCGGCAGCCCTTCCACCTGCTCCACAAGAGCGACCACGCCCGCCTGGCCCGCAAGATGCTCTGCCCCAAAGACAACAAGTTCGTCGAGCCCGAGCACTTCCTGCGCGGCTACGAGGTCGCGCCGGACCGCTACGTCGTCATCCGCGATAAGGACATCCAGGCCATCGAGCCCGAGCGCAGCCGCAATATCGAGATCCAGGAATTCGTGGATGCGGGCCAGATCGAGCCGATTTATTACGACCGTCCCTATTATCTGGTCCCCCAGAAAGGGGCGGAAAAACCGTACAGCCTGCTGGTCGATACGCTGGCCAAGACCGACAAGGTGGGTATCGCCGAGTTCATCATGCACGCGCAGGAGCACCTGGTGGCTCTGCGTGCCATCGATGGCGTCCTGTGCCTGCTGCGGTTGCACTTCCAGGAGACCGTGGAAAAGGGCGAGGATTTGGCGCCTTCCGTCGAAGCAAAAGACGCAGAGACAAAAAAGATTCGCGCGGCCATCGAGAAGATGACCATGGAATTCGACCCGCGGCAGTTCCACGATGAGTACCAGGACCAGATCGCCAAAATGATCGAGCGCAAAAAGAAGAAGCACCAGACCGTGGAAGTGCCGCAGACGGAGGAGGCCCCGGAGGAGGCCGCCACGGGCGAAGAGGGCGGAGATTTGATCGCCGCGCTGGAAGAAAGCCTGGCCAGGGCCAAAGCTACTGGCCCAGCGAAGAAGGGCCGCAAGCGTGGCAAAGCAGCGTAAGATGGTGTCCGTGCAGGGCCGGGAGTTGGAGCTGTCCAACCTGGACAAGGTGCTCTACCCCACCGGCTTCACCAAGGCCGAGGTGCTGGAGTATTACCGCAGAATCTCTACCTGGATGCTCCCCCACCTGCGTGGCCGCCCGCTCACGCTCAAGCGTTATCCCGAAGGCGCCACAGAGGAATACTTTTTTGAAAAGCGCTGCCCGCGCTACCGCCCCGACTGGCTGCCCCTGGCGCCCGTGTACCAGGTCGATGGCGAGACGGTCAACTACTGCGCCATCACCGACCTGGCCTCACTGATGTGGGTCGCCAACCTGGCCTCGCTGGAGCTGCACTTGATGCTCTCGCGCGGCGCTAATCCCGAGTGCCCCACCGCCGTGGCGTTCGATCTCGATCCCGGGCCGCCGGCCGGGATCATCGAGGCCGCGGAAATCGCCCTGCTGCTGCGGGATGTGCTGGCAGACCTGCATCTGCAAAGTGTCGTCAAAAGCTCGGGCAAGAAGGGTGCGCATCTTTATGTCCCTCTTAATACGCCTGTCACGTTCGATCAGACGAAGGATTTCGCCCGCACGGTCGCCCGCGCCCTCGAGGGGCATTATGGCGACCGCATCACCTCCAACATGAAAAAGATCCTGCGTGGCGGTAAGGTCCTCATCGACTGGTCCCAGAACGATGCCCACAAGACCACCATTTGCGTTTATTCCCTCCGGGCAATCGAAAAGCCCATGGTTTCTGCCCCCCTAAGATGGGAAGAGGTCGAGGCGGCGGTGAAGAAGCACGATGAATCGCGGCTGCTGTTTGATGCCCCACAGGTGCTGGAGCGTGCGGAGGAATACGGCGATCTGTTTGAGGATGTGCTGACTATCCGCCAGCATCTGCCGGGCCTGAAGCGCGCCGAAGAAGCGCAAAGGAGTCGATCCGCGTGTGGCAATCGAATCAAAACCCCTCTCCCCTTGAGGGAGAGGGTAGGGTGAGGGGTCAATTCGCAAAGTACCGCCGCAAGCGAAATTTCGAGGTCACGGGCGAGCCCATGGGCAACAGCGCGAAGGCGAAAAGCAAAGAAAGGATCTTCGTCGTTCAAAAGCACGCGGCCCGCGCCCTGCATTACGATTTTCGCCTGGAGCACCGCGGCGTTTTGAAGAGTTGGGCCGTGCCCAAGGGGCCGAGCCTGGACCCGAAGGTCAAGCGGCTGGCCATGGCCGTCGAGGATCACCCGCTGGATTACGCCTCATTCGAGGGCGTCATTCCCGAAGGCCAGTACGGCGCGGGCCAGGTGATCGTGTGGGACATGGGCACGTGGCGCCCGGCGGATGAGAAGGCCACAGAGGCAGAGACTGACAAGGCCTTGAAAGATGGCGAGCTCAAATTCTGGCTGGATGGCGTCAAGATTCGCGGCGGTTTCGTCCTGGTCCGCACCAGCGGCCGCGGCCGCGCAGGAAAGGCAGGGACAAAAGTGGCCGCCGGCGAAAAAGAGCAGTGGCTGCTGATCAAGCACAAGGATGACTGCGCCGATCCCCACGCCGACCCCACACGCACGGAGCCCGAATCCGTCCTGAGCGGCCTGTGGATCGAGGACCTGGCCACAAATGGTTAATTGGTTAATCGGTCCGCTCGCCGTTCACTCCGCTCGCGGCTCGCTCTTGGTTAATCGGAGGGAACCATGTCCAGCTACTATCGCTGTTCTTGCCGTTTCCAATTAACCGATTAACCAGTTAACCGATTAACACTACAACGCCATCTGGGCTCAAGAAAGCTCAGGCGGCCAGACGATAGTTCCTTTCGGGAGCGCTTTTCCCGAAAGGAGATACGGCATGGATGCCAAGCAATTGCGAGAGCTCAAGCCGATGTTGGAACAGTACTTGGGACAATTTGACGACTGTTTCAGCCGCAGCGAGCCCTGTGGCAACCTGCGGGTTTACGTCAACGGTCAATTGTCGGATCTGCCGCGCAAGAGCATCGAGCCGATGGCGGACCGGGCCGACGTTCCGCCGCGGACGCTTCAGCAGTTCCTGTCGCTGGCAGACTGGGATGATGCGCGCATGGCCCAGCGGTTGATGCAGATCGTGGGCGATCAACACAGCCACCCCCTGTCGATTGGCGTGTTGGATGAGACGGCCCATCCCAAGAAGGGCGACAAGACCGCCGGCGTGCAGCGTCAATATTGCGGCGCCACGGGCAAGGTGGATAACTGCGTGGTTACGGTGCATATCAGCTATGTGGCGGGCGCCTTTCACACCCTGCTTCCGGGGGAGATGTTCTTGCCGCAGGAATGGTCCGATGATCGTGCTCGGTGCCGGGGGGCGGGCATCCCGGACACAATGCAGCATCGCCCCAAGTGGCAGATCGCCCTGGAACTGCGTGCCGCCGCCGTGGCCAACGGGATTCGGTTTGAATGGATGACGGGGGATGAAGGTTATGGCGAAGTGCCGGACTTTCATCGCGCCCTGGACGAGTGCGGCCAGCGCTACGTCCTGGAAGTGCCGTCGATTTTCTACGGCTGGCTGCGCGAACCGGAGGTTCTTCAAAAACAGCATCGTGCGGCCACGCGGCGCGGCCGGCCGAGGCATTATCCCCGTCTGAAGGTCAAGACCCTGCCCTGCATCCAGGTTCGCCACATGCTGCGCTACGGGGCAGCTTTTCGCAAACAAGCGTGGCGGAAGTTCCATGTCAAGGACAGCACGGTGGGACCGGAGGTTTGGCAGGTCAAGGCGGCGCGGCTGTATTTGAAACGGGATGGTCTGCCGACGCGGGCGCATTGGTTGATTGTGGCCCGCAACATTTTGGCGCCGCAGGAGGTGAAATACTTCGTCTCCAACGCGCCGGGTGGCACGCCGCTGGAGGTGATGTTGCACGTGGCCTTCACGCGGTACAGGGTCGAGCAATGCTTCGAGGTGGAAAAGTCCGAGTTGGGGCTGGACCATTTTGAGGTTCGCCGGTATCGCTCCTTGAAGCGTCATCTGCTGCTGACGGCCGTCAGCCACCTGTTCCTGGCCACGGTTCAGGAACAGTGGCGGGGGGAAAAATCCGCAGCTGACCGTATGCCAGATTCGCCAGGCGGCCGCGGCGCTGGTGCGTTCCCTGTGGCTGACGGGACAGGTTCGTCAAAGCTTCCTGGCCAGGGAGGCGGAGATTATTACTCAAACGCAGGCACGAAACGAGAAAGCGCGACGCTGCCACGTGAAAACACGCAAGCGACGGTTGCGTAGCCTTGGCATTCGAATATCGTCAATACGTTGCTGCATAATGGATCAGGTGGCGTTGTAGTGTTAACCAGCTTCAAATGCGGCAAAGATGCGGTAATCCATAGAATCTATCCACGAAAGCATCAGATCGATATCATGAGGATCATGCCCGACAGAAGACGACATCGCGGGCCGCACCCCCAGGATGCCGAGCTTTTTGCGCCGTGCGCATTCCTGCGCTCTGCGCGGCCGTGTCGGACCTGGCTTGGCTCTTAGGCCGCGGCTACGCGCAGCCCTCGGCGACTAAGATCGTGGGCGACCGCTACGAGCTAACCTCGCGCCAGCGGATCGCCATCCAGCGGACCTCGTGCAGCGATGAGGCGCTGGAGGGGCGAATATCCAAACAGGTGGGCGTGCCCGCGTTGGGCGGCCGCGAGATCGCCATCGACGGGTATAACCTGCTGGTGACGGTCGAATCGGCGCTGGCCGGCGGGATGATTTTGGTCGGCCGCGACACCACCTGCCGCGACCTGGCCTCCATGCACGGCAGTTACCGCACGATGAACGAGACGCGAAACGCCCTGGAGCTCATCGGCCAAAGCCTGGTCGACCTGGGCGTGCTGGATGTGCTGTGGGCGCTGGACTCCCCCGTCTCCAACTCCGGCCGCCTGCGCACGCTGATGCTCGCCCTGGCCCAGCGCAACGAGTATCACTGGCAGGTGGAGCTGATGCTCAATCCGGACAAGGCCTTGATGGAACAGCCGCGCGTGGTGGCCACGAGCGATTCGGTGATCCTGGATGGCTGCGCCAACTGGACCAATCTGGCCCGGCACATCATCCAAACCCACGTGCCCACGGCGTGCGTGGTGGATCTGGGGTAATGTGGCACAGCCGCCCTCGGCTGTGCTCTTTGCAAAGAAGAAAAAGGTAGCAGGGATGCAGGGGATGCAAGGGATAAGAGAAGATTAACGACTTCCGGAGAAACGTGCGGAGGCGATTATGCGGAGACAAGTGAAATAAGCATGAAGATCTATTGGAGCTATAAACATTTGCCTGAGCTGAAGGCCCTGGAGCCCGAGGCAGCGAAAAAGCTCTACGTAAAACATTCTGGTCGAAATCAAGGGCTCTTTGCCGTCTTCATCATCTTTTTGGTCGCAGGCGCATTGCTGATTTTATTTGGAGAATCACGCTGGTATAGCTACCTGTATACGCTTCCCCTCTTTTTGGCCTGGGGTATCACAAGTGCATTAATCACCATAATGATTAGGCTTCATCTGATTCGCCGCTTCCTTCGCAAAGATCTGCCCGAATTCTGTGCGGGTTGCGGCTACTGCATTGTGGGCTTGAAGGACAGCCGCTGCCCCGAGTGCGGCAAGGAGTTTGATCCGACCCTGCCGCGCAGTCAGGAGCGGGCGGAGGCCATTATGCGGGGGGAAATCAAATGAGAATCATCAAATCGCCTAAGCAGATTGCGGCCGCGGGCGCACCACCCAAGATCATCCAGGAGTTTGTCGGGCGCGTCAATTCGCAGACGGAGGCCGTGAGCATCGCCCGCATGATCAGCCCCTCGGGATGGAGCGAAGGCGGCCAGACGCCGGAGTTTGATGAATACACGGTTATCCTGCGCGGCCAGTTGCGCGTGGAGACGCATGAAAGCGAAGCGCTCGTGCGGGCGGGCCAGGCGGTCATCATCCCGGCGGGCGAGTGGGTGCGCTACAGCACGCCAGGGCCTGAAGGCGCGGAATACATCGCCGTGTGTCTGCCGGCGTTCTCGCCGGAGATCGTTCATCGGGATGGATGAATTAGAGTCTGCACCCTCACCCGGCACTTCGTGCCACTTTCTCCCTTCAAGGGAGAGGGGCCGCCCTCACCCGGCCTGCTTCGCTGAAGCTTCGCAGGCCACCCTCTCCCAAGGGAGAGGGGTTGCGACCATCTTCTCCGGCCTTTCCTACAGCCTACAGCCTCCAGCCTACAGCCTGTAAAAAAACGGCGACGGGGCGAGCCTTTCAAAAAAGGTCCCGTCCCGCCGCCATCTATGAACTCCCTGTGGCCTTACCAGCGCCGCCGCAACCCGTGACCGCGGTCTAAACGTCGGGTCCGCAACACCAGCAGGCCGCCCAGGATCAGTACTGTTATCGCCGCCGGTCCGGCTACGCGCAAGACAAATGAAACGTTGCCAATCGCCGCGCCTGACTGGCCGGAGGCCGAATTCGCATCCGCCGGAGACTTCTGTGCTTTGCCGGCGCCACTTACCTGGCCCAGGACTTGAGCCGGACCATCTGCATCCGTCGCCAGCCGCGCCGTCGGCACATCGACCGCACACCAGGGTTGAAAAAGACTGTATCCGCCGTCCGCTGCCGGGGCCACCTGCCCTGCCGCCTGCGCTACCGCCAGCGCCAATAGCGCAAGGCCGGTCCAAATCGAAGTCCTTCTCACAACGACCTCCATCATCGGCGGCACAAACTGAAGGGACTGCGATATGAACCAATCCGCCGATACGATCACTCTCCAGCCAGGCGAGTTGTGGCGCGACGAATAATCAAACGTGGCTAAAGGCTATTGCCGCTGAAATGATCCACTCCTCGCTTCGCTGATCGAAGCAAGTGGCATTTTACCACTGATCCGTATTTCGTCCAGAGGGAAAACTGCCGGCTCACGGCTTACGGCTTAAGGCTTAAGCCGGCAGGAACAACATCGACATGAATCACACCACGCTCTCCGGAGTCCGGCCTGCCCAAGCCCTAAGCCCCAAGCCCAAAACCTTCGCTGCGAAACTGCCAAAAGCTGTCACATCACACGTTTATGGCAGAGATAAGTGTGAAATTGGCAGTCTTGCCCTGACAGATCACTTTTCACAACTCATGTAAAACTAAAGTGTTACATTCGCTGGCATTGCCCTTGCTACAGTCCAATGCGCAGAAGGTGTGTTCTAATGATTTTCATCGGATGGCCCACGGGGCTCATTCGGGGATAAATCGAGATAGGCGAGGCCCGCAAGGCCCAGGATGAAGGAGACTCAACTGGTGAAGACCAAGATTCGACCGCTGGGCGAAAAGGTGCTCATCAAGCGTCTGGAGGCCGAAGACCACGACCAAGGGCGGCATCGTGCTGCCCGACACCGCCAAGGAAAAGCCCCAGAAGGGCAAGGTCCTGGCCGTCGGCGACGGCAAGCTGCTGGATGACGGCACGCGCGCAAGCCGTCCAGGTGAAGAAGGGCGACAATGTCCTGTTCGCCAGCTACGCCGGCACCGAGATCAAGGTGGACGGCGAAGAGCTGATGCTGATGGACGAGAGCGACATCCTGGCGATTCTCGACTAGATGATGGGAGATACACTCAATGGCCAAGAAAAACATCACATTTGATACCGAGGCCCGCGAAGCCATCCGCCGCGGCGTGAAGCAGCTGGCCCGGGCGGTCAAGGTCACCCTCGGCCCCACCGGCCGCGTGGTCGTGCTGGAAAAGTCCTTCGGCTCCCCCACCGTCACCAAGGACGGCGTGACCGTGGCCAAGGAAATCGAGCTGGAAGACCCCAACGAGAACATGGGCGCCCAGATGGTCAAGGAAGTCGCCTCCAAGACCTCCAACGTCGCCGGCGACGGCACCACCACCGCCACGATCTACGCCGAGGCCATCTTCGAGGAAGGCCTCAAGAACGTGGCCGCCGGCGCCAAGGCCATGCAGCTCAAGCGCGGCATCGACAAGGCCGTCGAGGCCGTCGTCGCCGAGCTCAAGAAGATGTCCAAGCCCATCAAGACCTCCAAGGAAATCGCCCAGGTCGGCACCTGCGCCGCCAACCAGGACGCCGAGATCGGCAAGATGATCGCCGAGGCCATGGACAAGGTCGGCAAGGACGGCGTGATCACCGTCGAGGAAGGCAAGGGCCTGACCACCGAGGTGGAGCTGGTCGAGGGCATGCAGTTCGACAAGGGCTACATCTGCCCGCACTTCGTCAACAAGCCCGAGACCATGACCGTGCGACCTGGAGAACGCCGCTACGTCCTGATCCACGAGAAGAAGATCTCCGCCATCAAGGACCTGGTGCCGCTGCTGGAGAAGATCGCCCAGTCGGGCAAGCCGCTGCTGATCATCGCCGAGGACGTCGAGGGCGAGGCCCTGGCCACGCTGGTGGTCAACAAGCTGCGCGGCACGCTTCCAGTGCGTGTGCGGTCAAGGCCCCCGGCTTCGGCGACCGCCGCAAGGAGATGCTCCGCGACATCGCCATCCTGACCGGCGGCAAGGCCATCATGGAAGACATGGGCATCACGCTGGAGAACATCCAGATCAGCCGACCTGGGCCAGGCCAAGCGCGTGCGCATCGACAAGGACAACACGACCATCATCGAAGGCGCCGGCAAGACGAGCGACATCAAGGGCCGCATCGAGCAGATCAAGACGGAGATCGAGCCACCACCAGCGACTACGACCGCGAGAAGCTCGAGGAGCGGCTGGCCAAGCTGGCCGGCGGCGTGGCGCAGATCAACGTCGGCGCGGCCACCGAGGTCGAGATGAAGGAGAAGAAGGCCCGCGTCGAGGACGCCCTGCACGCCTGCCGGGCGGCCGTCGAAGAAGGCATCCTGCCCGGCGGCGGCGTGGCCGTGCTGCGGGCGATGAAGGCCCTGGACAAGGTCAAGGCCGCCGAGCGACGAGAAGACCGGCGTGGACATCGTCCGCCGGGCGCTGGTCGGCCCCGATCAAGCAGATCGCCCAGAACTCCGGCCTGGACGGCTCCATCGTGGCCGCCAAGGTGATGGAGAGCGAGGACGTGAACTTCGGCTACGACGCCCTGGCCGGCAAGTACTGCGACCTGGTCGACGCCGGCGTGATCGTGCCCACCAAGGTGGAGCGCACGGCCCTCCAGAACGCCGCCAGCGTGTCCGGCCTGCTGCTGACCACCGACGCGATCGTCTCCGAAATCCCCGAGAAGAAGAAGGCCGCCGGCCGGCGGCGGCGGCGGCATGGAAGACATGTACTAAGAGTTGAATAGTTCGTCGAATTCAACGAGAGGAGAGAGTAGAGCAAACTACTCTCTCCTCTTTCTTTCCCTAGTCAGGCGCTTGCGGACAACGCGGGCTTTGCCGCCACGCGTTCAGGCTTAATAATCGCCTGTCGCGCTGAAGGCTTCTGTAGATGGCACATCACGCTGTGCCGCAGGAACCCCAGCAGGTGTGGATGCATGATGAATCGCTCCAGGAGAATGCCGGCTCGATAGACCAGCGTCGAAAACATCAGGTATTCCGGGTGATTCGTCACGTATTCCAATTGAAGAATGTTCAGCTTGGCCGCGCGTGACAGCCGCGACATGTCCCCGATGGAGTTGGCGCGATAAAAGGCCGGAAAGGTATCATGGTCATTCGTGCCGGTCAGCAGCTTGTTGAACAGCCGCCGCAGGCGGTGCGGCAGCGCACGTGCCAGGACCAGCGGCGGGTAATGGACGTTAGGGGCCAGAATCAGCATGTGTCCGCCAGGCCGCAGCAGCCTTTTGCACTCGTGCATGACGCACAGCGGATATTCCAGATGCTCGAAGACATCCACGGAGATGATGACGTCGACGCTCTGGTTTTCCAGCGGGACATCGGCGCCATCGCCCGGCAAAAGCATGATGTTGCCATCAAGCGTCTTGTCTGGAATATCCGGATCGATGCCATAGCACATCTCGAAATCCGCTGCCAGTTGGTGCAGCAATCTGGCGCTTCGACCGCAGCCTATCTCCAGGAGCACGCCCCGTGAAGGCAGCTTTCGCGCGGCCTCCAGCAGGCGGCTTTTGGATAGATGCCTGTCGCCGATCCATTGGCTGCGAATCATACGGCACTTTTCACGCGTTTGAGTAAGTTCCCACATGTCCGGCTCCCCCCGCCTGGACGTGCCAATACGACGTCCTCTATTTCCTAACCGTTTCCCAAGACAAAGACGTGAACAAGCAGGCGAGCTCAACAAACTGCGCCTCTAACCGCCTTCGCTCACTCCCTCCGGCTACTGGAGCAGCCGGCGACCAAAGTAGATTTTACCGTTTTTTTCGTGTCCACGCCGTCCAGCCGCCGTCCAGCCGCCGTCCGGACATGCACTCATTCAGGCGGAGGTCCGCGGCCGGCCGGTGTCCCTATAGGCTTCAGGGAAGACAGACTCCGGCGTCCCCGCCGAGCCGCCCAGGGCCGCGGCTATGCCCGACAGCACCAGCATGACCAGCGCCCAGATGGCAAAGTCTGAAGCGCCCATGCTGGCCTGCGTGGCGGCCGCCTTGGCTTTTCCTTCAGCCTCCGCGGGCTGCGCTTGCGCCTCGGGCGCCACGTATCCGTACGTCTGGTTAGCGGCGGTATTAAATGCGCCGCTGGAGGCAAGAATATTGCCCGCCCCGCCGAAAATTGATCCAATCGCCGTGGCCGCCACATACAGCGCCACCAGTTGCGCCGCCGCCCAACCGATAAGCCCGTTCAGCGCACCGTCGCCGTGGTTGGGAACATCCGCCATGCGCGCGGCGATCATCGCGCCGAAAAAGCCCGCAATGATGCTGGTGCAGATCCACCAGATGCCCGCGCCGATGCCAAACCCGTGCCAGTTCTGCGAGGTCTGATTGCCGACTACCCCCAGCCCGATCGCCGCGCCTAACAGCAGCAGAATGAGCTGGATGATCAGCACCGCGACCAACCCCGAAAAGACGCCGCCCCACGAGAAGCGACGGGTCAGGCGCACATTGGTTGCCGGCGGGATTACGTGTTCTCCGTTGACCATGGTCCACCCTTTTTCCGGCTGCCTCCTGATCTCCTTTGCCCCCACCCCGCCAGCCGCCTACAGGGCGCGGCCGCCACCGGCATCGACCGGCGACGTCGTGCAGGCACTGATTTGGACCTACGCCAAAATTATAGCCCTGAGGTGAGGCCATCGGCCGACCGCGCAGCGCCCCGACCGCCTCGACGGCCATGGTTTAGTGCAATCGCAGGTTAGTTTCTTGACACGCGCCCATATGCGCGGCTTTGATAGCGGCTAGTGGGTAGTGATGTAAATGTTGTTATGACTGAACGACCGGGTAAATCGCGCCGCGCTCTGCTCTTTCTTGTCGCCGGCATCGCCGCGCTCGCGGCCGCGGCCGGGGCTTTCTTTGCCACGCCTGTTTTTGTTCGCTTCGATAATTTCCATGCCGTCGTGGCCGGACAGGTGTATCGCTCCGCCAGACCGAACCCGCAGCGCCTCCAGAAGTGGTTCGACCGCTACGGGATAAAGACGGTCATCAATCTGGAGGGGTGCGGTGAGGCCGACTTATATGTCTCGGCCAATCGCGCGAAGATGCGGCAACTGGGCATTTCCGAAGTGGAAGTTCATCTTCCCTCCCACGCGCTGCCGCCCGCGGAAAAACTACGGGAGTTGGTAGTTGTCATAGAGACCGCTCAACGTCCGTTCCTGCTGCATTGCCGCGCGGCGCGGAGCGAACGGGTGTCGCGAGCATCATGGCGGCTATGGCCATCGGCGGACAGGATTACGCCCAGGCCCGCAAGCAGCTCTCACCACGGTATCTGCACGTCTGGCATGAGCCCGCCGAGGCTGAGGGAGTGGTCGATGTGTATGAGGCCTGGTGCCGGCAGAATAATCTCTCCACCGGCGGCTGGCGGCAATTCAGGAACTGGGCGATGAACGTTTATGTCGGGCCAGGTGAGTAGGAGTTTCGGGGACGGAGCACTTAATTCTCTCCACGACTTTTCTTCCACTCGCACAGGAGGTACAAGAATTAAGTGCTCCGACCCCGAAACCTACCGCTTCAAAACCACCACATCCGCGTAGTGCCCGTTGGAGTAGTTGAAGCCCTGCTTTTCGCCGATCTGCTGCAAGTTGGCCAGGTCGGATTCGGTGAGATTCTTTTCCATGTCCGTCCGCGAGACCGCCAGCACGGCTGGCACTGCTCCGTGCGCCCACTGCGACAATCCGCCGGTGCCAATTTTTTCCACGTGCCGGCCCGTATAGAACATGAAGCTGGGCTCCTCGTAGCCGCACCAATAGACCGGGACACTCGCATCTGAATTCTGCCGCACCGCCCGGGCCAGTTCCGGCGCCAACTTGTGCTTCTCCATGGCGGGTACGGCCCAGGCAGCGATAACAATTTGCAGTGCGACCATGCCATAGAGCAGCGTTTTTGCGGCGGGCCTCGCGCGGCCACGCGAATTCAAAAGCGTGGCTGCCAGGCACGTCACCAGGACCACCAGCCCCGCCGCGCACAGCGGCCAGCCCAGCGAGCAGATCATGCTGAAGACTTCTGCACCATCAGCCGTCCGCGCCTGCGAGTTGGCCGCGCCGGACAGTTTCATGAACAAGTCTTTGCCTGCGCCCGGGCTGAGCGAAAGCACAAAGGCCGCCGCCGCGGCCAGAATAATTCCGCAGGCCACGGGCCAAAAGAGCCAGCTGCCGCGCGAAAGCCAGGTGCGATCAGTGGCGCTTAACTGGCCGCTCGCCGCCGCGCGGATTGTCGCGGCGACCATCAGCGAAATCGCCGGGAAGACGATGAGGATATAGTGCGGCAGCTTGGTGACGGTAAGCGACATCAGGAGAAACGTAAAGATCACCCAGCCAAACAAAAACACTTTTGCGCGCCGGTCGCCTACGTGCGCACCCCAAATTCCCGATATCGAAGCGGGTAGGTAAAAAGTCCAGGGGAAGAAGGCCAGCACGATCACCACCGCGTAAAACGGCAGAAAGGCGATGTATTTCAGCCCGCCGCCGCCGTGATGCTCCAGCGTACTGGTGGCCCGCTGGGCGATGTGCTTGCCGAAATGCAGCTCAAAGAACCGGCCGTGCACGAACCGCTGCCAGAAACCGTAGCTCTCGGTGGAGCAATCCGCCGGAACTGTGGCCAGGTCCGCCGGAATGAACCACGCAAAGTATATGCCCGCGCCAATAATGGCCGCCAGTGTGCAGGCGGCCAGAAACTTCCAGCCCAGCGGCAGCGGTTTACCGCTGAAGCGATTGATAAGGGCCATGCCCAAAACCGCCACCAGCGGCAGCAGGCCAAACGGGCTCTTGCACAGCATGGCTAGGCCAAACAGCAGCGACATCGCGGCGAAATGCCACAGCTTCAGCCCATTTCCCCACAACGCGCTGACAGCCACGGCCAGCACGCCGAGATTTAAAGCCATGGTCACAGAGTCTGCCGTGGCGGCCGTGCCGATCATGCCGGCCAATAGCGTGACGCTGTAAATCCACATCGCCCACAGGCCGGCCGACGCATCAAACAGCCGCCGGCCCATGTAAAAGATGAGCAGGCAGGAGATGGCCGTGCCCAGGGCGCTGAAAAAGCGGCAGGCGATTTCCGTCGGCCCCAGGATCCGCACCGGCAGCGACATGAGCCAGTAAATGAGAATCGGTTTATCCGCGCGGAGGTAATCCACGGGATTGGCGGCGGGCGAGAAATCGCGGTTCAAAGTCGGGTAGAGATAATTGCCCGACTGGATCATCTCCACCGTTGCGCGGCTGAAGCGCGGTTCATCGCGGTCCCACAGCGTGCTGCGGCCGCACATGAAGAGGTAGATGGCAAAGATGGCCGCCGCGGAAAGGATGGCCTGTGCGCAGGGGCGAGCCAGGCTGGTTTTCATCTGCACCGAAGAACTCTCTGATTGCACTTCAAACTGCATGTGAAGATTAGATTCGTTAGCCGCGCGGCAGTCCAGCAGGATTTTTTGGGGACCGGTCGACTGGATAAATTGTCCAGTCATCTTCAATTCAGCGCTACAAATCAAGATTGCCACAGGCAACAAGGTTGCCAAGCTGGCAATCTTGATTAACTCATTTAATTGTCAGACCTTATGTACAAGATTGCCAACATTGCCAGCGTGATGAAGGTGGGCACTGGCCCATGCGTTTAAGCGTTACAAAGTCACAATCTTTGTCGGATTGTAACGCTTACGCAGGTCCAGTTGGGCACAGTTGGGCAAATTGCCCAACTCTGCGGGGCAATCGAAGCTGGATCAACTGTGAACCGTTCACAATTGCCCTTTCTCCGCTTTTAGATTCCATCTTGACTTACGGCGCGCCAAACCCATAATAGAGCGACTCGAAACAACCGGGCATTCTTTGAGGATACATCCATGTACGCGATCATCGAGGACAGCGGCCAGCAGTTCAAGGTCGCTCCGCAGGACATAATCCGCGTAGATACGCGGGATCTGGCCGAAGGCGCCAAGCAGCTTACGTTTGACCGCGTGCTGCTCATTGGCGATGAGGAAAACGCCGCCAATGGCCGCATCGGCACCCCGCTGGTAGATGGGGCCAAGGTCGTCGCCGACATCCAGGACGGCGAATACAAGGGCGAGAAGATCGACATCCAGAAGTATCGCCGGCGCAAGGGCTACCGCCGCAAAAAAGGCCATCGACAGCAGTACATCCAGGTAAAGATCGCCAAGATCGAAGCGTAGGTTTTCACGCCGGCACGGCGATAGCGATATTGAAGTTCTGGGCCGCGGGCATTCAGCCTGCGGCTCTCTTTTTTTTAAATACTAA
>CAWAWB010000019.1:0-189090 GCA_963785635.1 uncultured Phycisphaerales bacterium | reverse complement strand
AATAAAATCAAATTAATAAAATCTCCCAATGCATGGTTAGAAATCGTATCGGAATAATTAAATCAATGCTACGGTGAGGCATAGATAAGGGATTGAATGTCGGAAAGGGCCGCCTGCCGACAACTTGACAGAACCGTCTATTCGGGGAGTGCCAGAGGGATAAGATTGCGGAGAATTGCAGAACTCCAGGTACATTGCGGAGATTAAAAAAAGCTGCTTTCAACCAGCAGGCCGTTCGTATCTGTCTTGAGGAAATTGCACGCTACCAGAACGTATAACCAACCACTTAATATCTCCCATTTATAGAACCCATCAATAGAAACATGGAGAATTCCCTGGTCGGCCGAAACGACTCTGGAGAGTACGCGAAGCGCCTCGCCTCCTGGCTCCGCGTCCAGGGCTACGACCCGTGGCTCGATATCGAGCATGACATTCCGCCCGGCACCCCATTCGATCAGACAACAGAAGCCGCAATCAAAAAGAGCGCTTTCGTCCTTGCCCTCCTCTCCCCGGAAAGTGTCCGGACGGACGGCATCTGCCAGTACCAACTCCTCTGCGCCCAGGCCAACAATATCGCCATCCTCCCGGTCCGGATCGCTGACGTTGCCCGGCGGTTCAGCTGATGTCGCATGATTACCTGGATGCCAGACCGATCCCTTGTCGCTCTTCACGATCCTTCCCGGAATCCTTAACCATATCCGGGAAAAAGCATACCCTGAAAAGGCGATACTGGTTTCCACCGGTAAATGGTGGGAAAAGGGCCATGGCATCCCGCTCCATGAATACCTGAAGCATTCCGGGAGTTGCTTCATCGGGAGGGAGTGGCTCATTGACCAGCTGAAAACCTGGGCTGGCGAGCAGGATTCACATATCCTCCTCCTTATCGGAGAACCGGGACCGGGAAGAGCGCTCTTGCTGCCCGACTTACTGCCCATATGGATGTGAAAGGGATCCACTTCTTCACTCCCGGGAACCGGTTCACCTTCCGGAAGGATTCCCTGATCTTTGTATTAATCTTCCAGTTCGCCAGCCAGTTCCCTGCATACCGGGAAGTCCTGGAAAATATCAAACCGCCGGATTCCATCAACACCCCCCGAGTCCCTTTTCCGGAGCTTATGACCGACCCGCTCCTTGCATGCAGGGACCGGCTCGATACAAAAAGTCCCTGGATAGTGGTTATTGACGGGCTGGACGAGGCGGCTGCCCTGGGGGAACCGCGACGATCGACTTCTTGGCAGAGTCGCTGAACCGAATTCCGCTCTGGTTCCGGGTTATCGCGACAACACGGCCGGACTTACATCCTTAAACGGCTCCAGGGAATTTTTATCCGGAAACTGAGCTTGACGCTTCCTCGGTCGACAACCGGGTAGACCTTGCCGAGTATATCCGTTCCAGGACAGAATCGGAAGGGTCCGACTACTTGCCAGGAATGTTCAGCCTTATTGAACTCCTTGCTGCCGGAAACTTTCGGTTTGCCAAGGCTCAGCCTTGATACCCGGGCCGTTCGAATTACCCGAGTCAGGTGAAGGGAAACAATGTGGGGAGACCTCGCTTCCGTTTGCCGGGGAGTATGAACAAATGTTCCGTAACCGCTTTTTTCTCGTCACGGACTATATCAAAGATTTTCCCCGTTCCTTGCCTCCTTAGGTACCCGACAGGCCGGTGCCGTAACAGTCCTATCGCAGCAAGCGGGCTCGATAAGAAGACTGCCACCCGCAGGCTTGCTGTCTTGTCCCAGTTCCTGACACGGACTGACGATGGGCTCAACCTCTTTCACACGAGCCTTGCCCTGTGGCTTACGACAGATCCGGGCCGAACCCGTTCGCTGTATCCCATAACGAGGGCTGCCGCCGGCTTGCGGAAGCATGCCTGCAAGAGGTCCGGGATTCTCACGGGGTGCTACCGGATTATGTCCTGTTCACCCTGGCCTATAATCTCGTTGTGGCAAAAATGCACCATGGGCTGGCGGAGATCCTTCAGAATACCCGATACGTTGAGGGGATCCAGCAGGCCAATAGCCGGGGATTCGTATGATCTGGTTGCTGGTTGAGCAGGTTCCCCCGGTCCGGCATGGGACGGGGCTATGCACCGATCGTCGAGAAGCCGTCCCGGTATGACAGTTCCCTTCTGGAAATTGTAACTCTCGATCCTCCATGATGCAGGTCATCTTGACATGGCCATGGTGCTGTACATGGAACTGGAACGGGTTGCCGGAGGCTGCAAGGTCAGGGGAGGCACGGCACGGTTCAAAAGACAAAGGGCCATGATTCTTAGGGAATGGGGGCAGTCTGGAAGAGGCCATGGCGGACCCAAGCAGGCAGCATTGATCCTTCGGAAACAGGAAGACCATCGGAAACTGTCGCGACGCCTGCCACCACGGGTTCGATCCTCCATACCAAAGGCGATCTGGACGGCGCCATGAGCTCTTCACAGAGCAGGAACATCTCTGCAGGGAGAATGAGGATCTGTCTGGAATCCTTGACTCTATGAACTCCCAGGCATTGGTCCTCCGTAGCCGGGGGCAGGTGCAGGAGGCTGAGGTGACCTTTACGAAACAGCTCCTGATCCGAAGCGGAGACGTGGGCCGACCGAAATTTCCCGTCCCTGGGGTTGAAGGCGCTTATTCTCGTAGACAAGGGCGACTCGCAGGCGGCCCTGACGTTCCTTCATAAAGGGAGGTGACCTCCCGCTAGGTTGGGGACGCATTCTGGCTCGCGGACTGCCTTGCAACCAGGGATTCGTGCTCCATGCCAAAGGAGACTTGGAGGCTGCCCGTGAGCGGTATAGGGAAGAAGAACGGATTTGCAGGGAGCACAAAACCGGCACGGTTTATCGACATCCCTCGGGAACCAAGGGCCTGCATGCTCTTTGAGGCAGGCAATCCGGATGACGCCATGGAGCTCTTCAGGGCTCAGGAAGAGATCTGCCGGGAGCTGATGTACCTGAAAGGCCTGGCAGTGTCATTTGCAAACCAGGCTCTGGTATATTCTCAGGAGAATAACGATAAGCGGGCAGTCAGGCTTGCACATGAAGCCGTCACTATCGCACACGAGCAGGGATATTTACATCTTGAGAGAAAATTCCAGGCAATCTTGGATTAGGTACAAACAATGAATGACTGATGAACCTTTTTTTTCCTGGTCCTGATGCAAGTTACAATTTTATCTTAATTTGTTGATGCGATACGAGAAACAGAACATAGGTTCAGACCAGAAAATGCCATAATCTCTTCGCACCTGGGAGTGCAGTAAAAAAGTCTCTCAATAGAATTGTTCCATGAACCGAGTTGGGAGGAGACCTGTATTCCCCCTACCCGTTCTCTCTGACGGGGAGGAAGGGCTCTGTAGTATTCAATTACCTGGGGGTTTTCTCCTTTAATTTTAAAAAATATTTTTTAAAATTAAAGGAGAAAACCCCCAGGTAATTGAATACTACAGAGCCCTTCCTCCCCGTCAGAGAGAACGGGTAGGGGGAATACAGGTCTCCTCCCAACTCGGTTCATGGAACAATTCTATTGAGAGACTTTTTTACTGCACTCCCAGGTGCGAAGAGATTATGGCATTTTCTGGTCTGAACCATGTTCTGTTTCTCGTATCGCATCAACAAATTAAGATAAAATTGTAACTTGCATCAGGACCAGGAAAAAAAAGGTTCATCAGTCATTCATTGTTTGTACCTGATCCAAGATTGCCTGGAATTTTCTCTCAAGATGTAAATATCCCTGCTCGTGTGCGATAGTGACGGCTTCATGTGCAAGCCTGACTGCCCGCTTATCGTTATTCTGCTGAGAAATATACCAGAGCCTGGTTTGCAAATGACACTGCCAGGCCTTTCAGGTACATCAGTTCCCGGAGATTTCTTCCTGAGCCCTGAAGAACTCCATGGCGTCATCCGGATTGCCTGCCTCAAAGAGCATGCAGCCCTGGTTGCCGAGGGATGTCGATAAACCGTGCCGGTTGTTGTGCTCCCTGCAAATCCGTTCTTCTTCCCTATACCGCTCACGGGCAGCCTCCAAGTCTCCTTTGGCATGGAGCACGAATCCCTGGTTGGCAAGGCAGTCCGCGAGCCCGGTCCCGTCCCCGACCTCACGGCAGATCACCTCCTTTTTCTGAAGAAACGTCAGGGCCGCCTGCAACTCGCCCTTGTCTACGAGAATAAGCGCCTGGATCCCCAGGGACCGGGAAATTTCGAATGGGTCACGTCTCCGCTGCGGATCAGGAACTGTTTCGTAAAGATCACCTCAGCCTCCTGCACCTGCCCCCGGCTCCGGAGGACCAATGCCTGGGAGCTCATAAAGTCAAGGATTCCAGACAGATCCTCATTCTCCCTGCAGAGATCTTCCTGCTCTGTGAAGAGCTCATGGCGCCGTCCAGATCGCCCTTGGTATGGAGGATCGAACCCATGGTGGCAAGGCATCGCGACAGTTCCCGATGGTCTTCCTGTTTCCGAAGGATCAATGCTGCCTGCTTCAGTAGGACCATGGCCTCTTCCAGTCTGCCCCCATTCCCTAAGAATCATGGCCCTTTGTCTTTTGAACCGTGCCGTGCCTCCCCTGACCTTGCGGCCTCCGGTGACCCGTTCCAGTTCCGTGTACAGCACCATGGCCATGTCAAGATGACCTGCATCATGGAGGATCGAAGCCACAATTTCCAGAAGGGAACTGTCATACCGGGACGGCTTCTCAACGATCGGTGCATAGACCGTCCGCATGCGGACCGGGGTAACCTGCTCAACCAGCGACCAGATCTTCCGGAATCCCCTGCTGTTGGCCTGCTGGATCCCCTCAACGTATCGCGTATTCTTAAGGATCTCCGCCAGCCCATGGTGCATTTTTGCCACAACGAGATTATAGGCCAGGGTGAACAGGACATAATCCGGTAGCACCCCGTGAGAATCCCGGACCTCTTGCAGGCATGCTTCCGCAAGCCGGTGGCAGCCCTCGTTATGGGATACAGCGAACGGGTTCCGCTCCGGATCTGTCGTAAGCCACAGGGCAAGGCTCGTGTGAAAGAGGCTGAGCCCATCGTCAGTCCGTGTCAGGAACTGGGACAAGACAGCAAGCCTGCGGGTGGCAGTCTTCTTATCGAGCCCGCTTGCTGCGATCAGGATCTGTTCCGGCACCGGCCTGTCGGTTGCCTCAAGGCAGGCAAGGAACGGCGAGAAATCTTTGATATAGTCCGTGACGAGAAAAAAGCGGTTCCGGAACATTTGTTCATACTGCCCGGCAAACGGGAGCGAGGATCTTCCCGCGTTGTTCCCCTTCACCTGGTTCGGGTAATTTGGAATGGCCCGGGTATCAAGGCTGACCTTGGCAAACCGGAAGTTTCCGGCAGCAAGGTTTTCGATAAGGCTGAACATTCCTGGCAAGTAGTCGGACCCTTCCGATTCTGTCCTGGAACGGATATACTCGGCAAGGTCTGCCCGGTTGTCGACCGAGGAAGCATCAAGTCTCATCTGCCGGATGCCGTTCCCCTGGAACCGTTTAAGGATGTTTGAGTCCGGCCGTGTTGTCGCGATCACCCGGAACCAGAGCGGAAACCGGTTCAGCGACTCTGCCAAGAAGTCGATCGTCGCGGTTCCCCCTAGGGCAGCCGCCTCGTCCAGCCCGTCAATAACCACTATCCAGGGACTTTTTGTATCGAGCCGGTCCCTGCATGCAAGGAGCGGGTCGGTGATAAGCATCCGGAAAAGGAGCTCGGGGGGTGTTGATGGATCCGGCGGTTTGATATTTTCCAGGACCTCCCGGTATGCAGGGAACTGGCTGGCGAACTGGAAGATTAATACAAAGATCAGGGAATCCTTCCGGAAGGTGAACCGGTTCCCGGGAGTGAAGAAGTGGATCCCTTTCACATCCATATGGGCAGTAAGTCGGGCAGCAAGAGCGCTCTTCCCGGTCCCCGGTTCTCCGATAAGGAGGAGGATATGTGAATCCTGCTCGCCAGCCCAGGTTTTCAGCTGGTCAATGAGCCACTCCCTCCCGATGAAGCAGCTCCCGGAATGCTTCAGGTATTCATGGAGCGGGATGCCATGGCCCTTTTCCCACCATTTACCGGTGGAAACCAGTATCGCCTTTTCAGGGTATGCTTTTTCCCGGATATGGTTAAGGATACCGGGAAGGATCGTGAAGAGCGACAAGGGATCGGTACTGGCATCCAGGTAATCATGCGACATCAGCTGGACCGGCCGGGCAACGTCAGCGATCCGGACCGGGAGGATGGCGATATTGTTGGCCTGGGCGCAGAGGAGTTGGTACCTGGCAGATGCCGTCCGTCCGGACACTTTCCGGGGAGAGGAGGGCAAGGACGAAAGCGCTCTTTTTGATTGCGGCTTCTGTTGTCTGATCGAATGGGGTGCCGGGCGGAATGTCATGCTCGATATCGAGCCACGGGTCGTAGCCCTGGACGCGGAGCCAGGAGGCGAGGCGCTTCGCGTACTCTCCAGAGTCGTTTCGGCCGTAGCACTGAGGTAGATCTGCATGTTTCTATTGATGGGTTCTATAAATGGGAGGATATTAAGGTGCGGGTCTTGGTTATACGTTCCGGTAGCGTGCAATTTCCTCAAGACAGATACGAACGGCCTGCTGGTTGAAAGCAGCTTTTTTTAATCTCCGCAATGTACCTGGAGTTCTGCAAGATCTCCGCGATCTTATCCCTCTGGCACTCCCCAAATAGACGGTTCTGTCAAGTTGTCGGCAGGCGGCCCTTTCTCGACATTCAATCCCTTATCTATGCCTCACCGTAGCATTGATTTAATTATTCCGATACGATTTCTAACCATGCATTGGGAGATTTTATTAATTTGATTTCTTGACTAATAGGTATCAAAAATCGGTAGTTGCCGACAACTTGACAGAACCCACAGAAATGCAGGGCAGAGCCGGTATGAGGCGCCATTTTTTTTATCAGCATTAGATTTAACAGCTCACTCATCTCATTTGGGTGTATGCTTGAGGAGTTCTGTGAAGGAAATCACTGCGATCAATACATCCATTCTATTGGGGGGTCTTTTGCACAGTGTCTCATGGTACAGAGGGAATTATCCCGAGTTGGTGCTTGTCCTCTCCAATATGACAAGATTGCGGCGAAGGCGAACCCGGAAGAAAGAACCAATTCTCGCAGTGAGGTCAAAGGCGAGCCAAAGAGAAAGAAAGGATTTAACATCAGATCAAAATGATCTGAAGTTATAGACGGCGGGAAGATCGCCCATGCCTGGGGCGATATCCCGGCGATCAGGAAGGCGGCCGGCGGCATCCGTGTCGATGTCGTGAAGGACGCAATCAAGGCAGGCGCAGACATCCTCGTGGTCGGCCGTGCTCTTCTTCGAAGACCCTTCGAGTCTTCTCGTCCTCGCGGCCTGATGGCCACTCGGATTTCGAAGAACTTTGACGGGTTCTTCTTTAGGTTCGGGTCTGATAACCCTCACCACATCGAAGGATGCCGGGCACGCGGCGGACGAGTTCCTGGAGCAGCTGAACCGGGAAGAGAGTGGGCGGGGCGGGAGTATGACGGATTTCTGATCCGTCATTGTTTTTTTAATTTTAATTTAAAAATAAAATTGGGTTTTTGCATCATCCTTAAAATTTTGAAACACTGCATTTTTAAGAGCATGAATCGTTTGGATCATACGCCTTGTTTCTATTTTCACCATATCCATCTGTATTAATATCGTAAATAAAAATCCCGGGTTTCAACCCATTCGGATCTTTTTTAATCATATCACATAGCGTCCATGGAATGGTATTTGCATAATCTGACGTATTACCAAACCATTTAGAGGAATTATTCGTCGAATACTTCACTTCACCATATTGTTGTACATCAAAAAACTTCCATTCTCCATCAATATTTACTTCATTCCAGAAATGACCATTACCATTCGAACGAACAATTCTCGTAACGAAACCAGATTCATTAGCCGTTTCATTGAATAAAATTGACAAATCTTGGCATTCACCAGTTTTCTGAAAGGCAATCCAATAGGGATCCGTATTTAAAACAATTCCGTCCTTATACTCAACAACATATTGTCTTATTCGACCTAATTTGTCAGAAACATATGTTTTATTCGCGAGAGGCTGTTCGTTAATGTTTGATAGATTATTTTGTCCTTGAAGGGGGCAATAATTAAAGATAGGAGAATCGTTAGGATAATAACAAAAGTACTTCTCATTTTCTTGATAAGTCCAACTTGGATCCGTAAAATTATTCGTTATCATATCAGCAATTAGAGTTAATCTTCTAGGATCTTTGCCAAGGTATAAAGTTTTTTCCACCATAGATTCAATTTCCAATTTACCAGCATCATGTATTGTTGTTTTATCAAGGATCTGGAAGCATTCATCCAATTTTTGATTTTCAGATTTTATCGTAAAAAGCGGATCTAAATAGACGTTACAAGTTAATACAATAATAAACATCATAATAAATCCTATTAATATTCCAATCAATAAAACAAAATATGGATTTGAACTCAAAGACACGCCGAAAACTCCCTTTGGATTTCCAGTTGCCATATTAGACCATGCAAATAAAAATTTTATCTATTCGATTATAGTCCATAGCATTTTGTGGTCCTCGGAAAAAAGCATTTACCAAAATTTCACAGTAGGTTTTTGTCGAATGATTTAGTCTTCTTGGGCCTTTCCATGACATGAAATAATTCTGAGAACAGCCAAAGGTGATTTCAAATTGAGGTAACTGCCTAGCAAAAAACCCTCGGATGTTTTCCGCGTCAGGCATCGCTCAGCGATATTGCACCCGCTCCCGCTCCTTCCCGCATGCCGGGCAGCGCCCGTGGTGGACATCGATCGTGCCGTGGCAGGTGGGGCAGGTCCAGCGCTCCTGCTCGGCCCGGATGAACGCACGGATGCCGTTCTGCAGGATCGCATCGAGGTTCTCCAGCATACTCATGCCGTACCGCGTGCGGTAGCGTTTGTCCAGCAGTTTCATCCGATGGCAGGGGTATCCACACAGCTGGAACAGTACCTCCCCGTTCTCTTTCCGCAGGTGAAGATGAAACAGTTTGTATGGTGCCTTCTGTCCGGCGAACGGCATCCCGGGCACCGGTTCTTCTCACGGAGGAACGCCATGCAGATGGCACAGTCCATGCCGCAGGGTGCGATGAGGGATGCCTTGAAGGGTTTCTCCAGCGCCATGCAACGAGGTAGGTTTCGGGCCATGCAAAAAGCTGCCCCCCCCCCAAGTCGAAGGTCGGCTGATGCCTCCCTTGTCCTCCTCCAGATTTTTAAAAACCTGTCGGACCACAAACCCCATCATCTTTCCAAACTTTATTAATATATTAATGACCCGCGGAAAAAAACCTGACGGAGCGATCGCGGAAGCAAAAAAATTCGCGGAGCGGATGGGATACTGGTGGCAGGAGAACACGAACCCGGAGCTCGCGTACGATCTCTTTATCTTCAAACCCAAGTCCGCCTTGGTCGTGAAGGTCCGGCTGACCCGGTACACGATCAACCCGGACACGATGTACGAAGATCTCCTGCCGGACGATCTCCGCGGGGTCCGGGCACTCCCGTTCCCGGCATGGCTGCCCCGCGAGATCTGGCTCCGCACCCAGCACGAGCGGACCTGGCGGAGGCTCCGGGTCCATGAGCTTGCGGTTGGCGAGATCGGGTGGTGGGGGCCTGACGGGTACACGAACCCGCATGCCCGGTGAGGTGCTACCTCGGGGATCGCCCCTCCTTTATAAAGAGGGCCATTCCGGACGGTAAGTCTCCCATGATCCATTCTCCGACGGAGAGTTCTCAGGCAGGATCCGGCACCGGAAATCTCCAGTGGAAGGGGTGCCAACGCCCGGCAAAATTCTTCTTTAAAACCAGTATTTTGGCAAAATCTTCATTTTAAGCGGGAAAAAACCGTGCAATTTAGCGGGCTTCTGTTGATCGGGAAAAAAAATACCATCTGTACCTTGTCCGGAAACCTGAAGCGGCCCGGAGGGCCATTACGGCCGAAATTAAAAGGGGGTCCTGTGAGGGGTTGAAAAAAACAGGATTTTTCCTGAAAATGCTGAAAACTGCCCACCGGCGTTCCCGGTCCGGTGCCGGAGGGTATCCGGGAGAGGGATACGGTTTTTTGCCGTTTTCCTTGTCAGCTGAAGTGGTCAAAAACCGGATTCACGGGAGAAACTCCCGTTCCTGTCAGGGCTCGCGGGGCAGGATTCCAGATCAAGGTAATTACATAGCGTAAAATGCCGGGTCTCTTCAGAGACAGGACAGGAGAATCCCGGATGTCATCAGACATGAGAGAGAAGAATGCTGTGGGTTATCAAACCCGAAGCAGGAGAATGCCGCATCTCATCAGAGATGAGACATGAGAATCTCGAATGTGATCAGACATGAGAGAAGAGAAGATCGCAGATCTTCGACCGAACAGGGTTCTTCGACTGAACGCATCAGCGTTCTTCGAGTCCCGACGAGGCGTTTTGCGCGTGAGGCGTCACTCCAGGTCACCGGAAAAACGCACCGGACCTCCGGTCAGAAAACCTTAACAAAAAAATTTCACGTATATTGATTATGAATATCAGCAGGGACTTGGACTGGAATCAGATGGCTATTGGTTTCTGGTCAGGAGTAGCGGTCATCAGCCTGATCAATATTGCCATGATTGTCGCACATCACAACCAGTTCCTGTATGACGAATATATTTTCGGGATTTCGGTTGTTGTAATAATTGTCTATGTTATAGTGAGGAGCAGGTCGGCAAGGCAATAATTTTTCCCCGCCCTTTATCAGCGGGAGAGCAGGATCATCTTTTTCTCGGTAAAAGACGATGGGGAAAATACGAGCAATCTGGGCCGCAAAAGAGATTTAAAAGTGTTGGGATGGATAGCGGTGTATAAAAAATCCGGGGATGGCGTTGCAGGTAAAAGTTTATCAGATGGAGCAAAGGACGTGAAATGACGCTGATTGTAAAGGAAATTCAGGCAAAAACCATTCTTCTCCAAATCGAAGATCTATCCCTGGGTTGTCAATCCCTACACCGGTTGCCAGCATGGCTGCTCGTACTGCTATGCACGCTTTATGAAAAGGGTAACCGGGCACCGGGAACCCTGGGGCGAATTCGTTGATGTCAAGATCAATGCCGCAGATTTACTCCGCGTGGAGATAAAAAAGAAGAAACGCGGGAGAGTCTGGGTTAGCGGAGTATGCGATCCGTACCAGCCTCTGGAGGCAAAATACAAACTGACCCGGCAATGCCTGGAAATACTGGCCCGGAATACCTGGCCTGTTATCATCCAGACACGTTCTCCCCTGGTCCTGCGTGACATGGACATCATGAAAGATGCCCAGGATTTTGAGGTCGGTCTCTCCATAACCACGGCGGACGACAGGATCAGGAAATTATTCGAACCCCAGGCACCCCCGATAGACGACAGGATACAGGCCCTCGATGAACTGCACAAAGCCGGTATCAGGACGTATGCCATGATCGCCCCGGTGCTCCCGGGAGCAGAAGGGCTTGCAGAACTCCTGAAAGGAAAGATTGACTATGTACTGATTGACCGGATGAACTATCACTATGCCGACTGGGTGTACCGGAAATATGGCATGGAGGATAAGCATGACAGACGATCTCTTTTACCGGACGAGGCAGGCACTTGCCTCCCTCTGAAAACTGATCAGGATCCACGGGTCCGCGGGTATGTGCTCATGAAGAGAGTATTCCCGGCCCGCACAGGACCGGTGCTCATCCCGCATTGACATCAGGTAACATCCGGCCTTTGAACCGTGCTGAATATTCCAGCACAAAATATTTTCATGGATTCTGTTTCTTCATCGAAGATTTTTCAAAAAATCCGGTAAAAAATTTCAAAAATTTTCTGGGAGTCCCGGAGAAATATTTCCGGAAAATCCGGAAAAAAATTGGACGTGATCTCCCAGAACCCAACCTTTCCGATCCTTCCAGCCCCTCTCTACCGGATCCAGCTCCCTTCTGTAGGTTATCGTTGGTAACTAAGGCATCGTACTCCCTTGGGAGACCTGCATTCCCCGGCGATAATCCAGTCCCTCGAAGAACTCCGTTTTTCTCAAGCCCCCTTCCTGATGGAAAGGGATACTCTCCGGCTCCGGTTTGCCAATCCGGGAATATCGGTCTGGAGAAGATCCCGGAGAGCGGTACCCGGCAGACCGGAGATGAAGAAGAATCGTTCTTCTCATAAAAATTCAATTAAACGATTAAAATATAATTAGTAATATTTATTATTATGACGATCAATATCAGATTTATATGAAACAAAATTATATTCTAATATTAATAATCCCGCTTGTTGGCATATTTTGTGCAGCCGGATATACAGGCACTGGATCGACGAGCGCAACGCCTCAGGCAGCAACTTCCTCAGACCTGACTCCGACTCCTGTCGCCACAGTTGCCACTCCACCCGATCAGACCACCCCCACAAGTTCGATCAATTTTCCAGTTCCGACAAAAAAATATGAGACCGGTCTCACTTCAAAAACGTTTACGTATGTTTTAAGGGGGCAATCCGGCATGATACATCTTGATCTGTATTCGGGGGTCTATAATGAAATATCAACAGAAGCACCACGGGCAACCTGCTATCGGTACGATAATGATACGACTCCCTGTTCAAGTGACGAACGTCAACAGTATTATCTGAAATATATCAATGAACCGGATCAGGAAAAATACCTCGGGAATCTGGTCAACTCCATCAGAGCAGCAACACCCGTCCAGGATGATCAGGCACGAATTGCCATCAGTCTGGTCCAGCAAATACCCTATGATTATGATAAATTCTCTGCCGGGTGCAGGGGAAGACCGCGTTATCCCTATCAGGTTTTATACGATGACAAGGGAGTATGCGAGGAGAAATCATTACTTCTCGCCTGCCTTTTAAGGGAACTGGGTTACGGCATTGCACTGTTTGAGTACCCATCAGAAGGTCATATGGCGGTTGGAATCAAGAGCCCCGTTGCTTATGCATACAAGAATACAGGTTATGCATTTGTGGAAACTACTCTTCCAACTATTGTAACGGATGATCAGGAACTTTATAAGGGAATTGGGAAATTGACAGGCTCTCCGAATATATATACGGTTTCTGATGGAATTTCTTTAAATTCGGTTTCTGAAGAATTCCGCGACGCTCATGAATTAATTCAGATTGAGACCTTGGTGTATAGTTCCGGGGAAAGTCTCGATGAAGATCAATCCGACGCACTGATGGCATTGGTCCAAAAGTACGGACTAAAAATGAGTAATTAGTACCTTCTCCGGATTACCTCCCCCTGTCTTCCGATCACGTGGATATGCCCGGATTGATGGCATTTTTGAAAAGACGATGAAAGGGTATCCCGATGACAGGGCCCGGATGAAGAACACGGTCCCGGTTACAATACCTTTTTTAACGAGGACGCAAGAAATATCGTTCATCAGGGACAGGTGTTTTGGCATGGCGACGGATCCGGTCTGTTTCGCAATCGTCGATGAGGATACGGCACAATTCAGGACGACATACAAGGATAAGGAGTATTACTTCTGCACCAATTACTGCAAGAAGCAGTTTCTTGAAAACCCGAAGAGGTATACGCGACTCAACACGGATATCAGCATCGAGCCGGGTGGTGCGTCGTGTTGATTGTGCATTGACACCGTGCATCAGGTCCGGATGGTATTCACGGATCGCGGCCGGGCAAGGTACTTGATCGCGGGATTTGCGTACAAGCAGGTGCGTTGCGCCAAACACGCAGTCGTTTTGTGCGTAAGGCATCGCAATAAAATTTTTTTCGGATACTGACAATTTTTGAAATTGCCCCCAACCGATCCGGGAATTATTTTTTAATGTCACCTGCGGACCCGGTAATTTTTTTTTAAAGATGAGATACCAATGATGGGGTATATTTTTATGTTTACACCGTATCTGGTGGATATTTTTGATGGTCTGATTTCTCAGGGTCTGATGCGTCTGCGACTGGCGACCGGTATTTCACCTTGTTATAATTCTCCAATCCACAGCTCACGCATCAGCACCCGGTTAATATATCTTTATTAACCAAAAGCCCTATTGAAACGTATCGGGAACGGGCCGGATGGTGAAGGTGATGGATATTCATACCATGCGACAAGTCGATCGAAAAAGACTCACGAACTCTGCCAATCTTCTTCATGCGGCTCTCATCATACTTAACAGAACCCGTTACTTCATCAGTTCCGTGAACTGCCCCTTTCCCGGCATCGCCGGGCCAGCGGGCGTTGCCGTTACCGTACCCGGTCTTCATGATAGTCCGGAATACCCGCGGGATGATCACGGAACGGTTTTTCTCATCACGGCATCGGTCCGGCACCGGTTCGCAGGACCATCAACAGGCCTTGAGTCTTCAGGTTCTCCATCAGGTATGAGGTGAAAATCAGATGAAGAAGCACCTTTGGATCTCCCTGGTTGTGCTGGTTGTCATCGCCGTCATCATCGCTGCACATGCCCCGGCATCGCAGCCCATGCAGGTACCGGCTGCCAGTTCGACCGAACCGGAGGCGGGAGCATCCAATGAAACCCCCCTTCTTTTTCTGGGCAACCAGAATATCGCCCCGGTCGTCTACCTGGACGGGACTACCCCCTCAGGAATTGCTGTTGACATCGTACATGCGCTCGCAAAACACCTGCCACAACCTGTTGAAATCAGGGCCATGAACTGGTCAGAAGCACAGGCGCTTGTTGCCCGGGGGGATGCAGATGCTCTGATCCAGATAAACCCGACCGAAGAGCGTAAAAAAATCTATGATTTTTCAGATCCGTTGCTTGAATCGCATTTTTCTATTTTTACCCGTGCAGATATGGTAGGTATATCAGGGCTCTCAAGTCTTCGCGGTTTACGGGTTGGCGTCGAAGCGGGAGGCCTGCCCCAGCATCTTCTGGAAACGGACCCTCAGGTACAGTTAACCATAATTCCCAATTTTACTGATGGTTTCAGACAGACTGAATGAGGGTTCAGTTGATGCTGTTGTGGTAGACTACCGGGTTGGATCCTATGTTCTTGCTGAAAATAATATACGAAATATCAAGGTAACCGGTGATCCTATTGCATCCTCCAACTCTTCATTTGCGGTAAAGAAAGGAAATACAAAACTGCTGAATGAGATCAATAATGCACTGCGCATTATCAAGGCTGACGGCACCTACCAGAAAATTATCGAAAACTGGCAACCGACAGAGGCTGTTTTCGAAACCCAGGAGACAGATCACGGAAAGGAATTATCTTATAACTATCCTTGTTTTACTCCTCTTGTTCCTGATTGCCGCTGTCTGGATGGTGACCTTACGAAAAGAACTGACCAAAAGAAAAGCTGCTGAAGACGATCTCAGGAGACTTTACACCGAACTGGAACAACGGGTTGCCGAACGCACTGCCGATCTCAGGCTGGCGCAGGAAGCGTTGTCCAGGCGCACGCCAACTGCTTCGATGAGCGCAAGAAATACCTCATCATCGGCATAGACAAGCAGTACGTGATGACCGCCAACAAGTTCCATTCCCTGTGTTTCATGTGTGCCGAGGCCCGCCGGGCTTCATGGCGGATATCTGCACCAGCTTCATCGAGCGCTGGGATTTCGAAGGCACCAGTACGATCTCTTTAACTGCGTCCCCAACAATAAGTGCGAGAACCCCGAGCACAAACACGATGTGTCGTCCATCGTGGAACGGAGAAGCTGACCTTGAAGCGCATCGATGAGAAGTCCAAGGCCCTGAAGCCGGACTACATCGTCGAGCTCAAGCAGAACTACGCCACGCCGTTTCTCTCGCGCTATGGCACGATGACCCGCGCCGGCGACACGCCGTATAACACCGAGGGCAACTTCCTGCGCACGCTGTATGTGCAGGGTATTCGCCATTCTCCATCAACGATTACCAGACCATCACCAACGAGGATTCGCCGGAGGATGCCGCCTGCATGGTCCTGAAAATGATGGCCGTGGGCATTCCCACGTATTCCATCGACTTTGCCGGCTGAACCAGGACAACAAAACCGTCATCGCCCAGTACAACACTGGTACCTGGCCAACGTAAGGCTTCATGCAGTACCGCATCCCGATGGATGCCGAAAACAACATCTTCAAGCTGCCCGCCGGCGAGGAGGATCTTTACTTCCTGGTAACGATGGCGGCCCATCGACCTTAGAACGATCTGCGACGGCCCTGAATGGACCTATGCCAAAGACCTGTTTATCCAGTTGCCCGATGGCCGCGCGGCCACGCTGGCGAGCTATGGACTGCTTCGGCAAGAAGGCCCCCTCCCGCAAACTGAAGGGCCTGGGCTGGAAACAATCTCCATGCAGCCCGGCGGCATGGTGAGAATAACCCTATAACAATTGCGGATTTTGGATTGTGGATTTTGGATTGAAGATTTCAACTGGATGCCCCGACGCATAGGCGAAGGCGGGCGGGTGGGCATAAAGAAATCAGGAGATTAAATGGAAATCCTGGCATTTAATATCATCGATGCAGTTTTGCACTTCGACAAGTATTTGCGTCCCCTGGCCAATGAACACCCAGGGCTCGTGTGCCTGATTGCATGTGGGTTTATTTTCTTTGAAACTGGTGTAGTCATTTTCCCATTTTTACCTGGGGATTCCTTGCTTTTCTTTCTTGGAACCCTTGTAGCAATCGGATCAATGAATTTACCGCTACTGCTAATTGTTTTGTCAGCAGCGGCAATTTTGGGCAATGACGTGAACTACCGTATTGGTCGTTTTATCGGGCCAAAGGCTTTCCACAAAGAAAGTGGCCTTCTATGGAAAAAGGAATACCTGGAGCGCACCCATAAGTTCTACGAGAAACATGGCGGTATGACTATTTGTATCGCCCGTTTTATGCCAATTATTAGGACCTTCGCGCCATTTGTGGCCGGAATCGGCAAAATGAGCTACTTTCGTTTTGCCCTTTATAATGTGGCGGCTGGCGTAACATGGGTAGTCTTCTTCGTCATGCTGGGTTTCGTTTTCGGCAATATCCCGTTTGTTAAAAAGAATTACGAAACAGTCATCTTGGCAATTGTGCTCATATCAATCCTGCCGGGCATCATCGCGTTTGGGCGTGAAAAGATGCGCTCCGCAAGGAATCCCGGCAAAGAGAAACCGCGGATGTGAAATAGTCCTCCGAATAAAAGGATTTTTGAATCATGGAAGTGAAGTCCACTGCGCAGGCCTCGCGCCCGTGAAGTTACTGGAGAACGAATACTGGTGGGGCGGCATCGTCCGCCACGGCAACGATATGCCCTACCATGCCGGCCGTAACTACAAGGGCAACCTCTTTAACCTGGATGGCAACCAGGGCTGCCCGATTCTGGTTTCCAGCAAGGGCCGCTACATCTGGAGCGAAGAGCCCTTCATCTTCGAATTCATCGATGGCGAGATCCGCTTTTCGGAGAACGTGACGGCGATCGAGCTATCGCAAGGGCACGGCAATCTGCGCGGGGCCTATATGGCCGCGCAGGGGGCGCATTTTCCACCGTCTGGCCGCGCCGGATGACATCTGCTTTACCGCGCCGCAGTACAACGCCTGGATCGACATGATGTGGGATGTCACGCAGGAGAAGGTGCTGAAGTACGCCCAGGATATTCTCGACGCCGGCATGCCCCCGGGCGTCTTGATGATCGATGACAACTGGTACCTGCACAACGGCGAATGGGAGTTCAACCACCACCGCTTCAGCGATCCCAAGTCCATGGTCAAAAAACTCCACAAACTGGGCTTTAAGGTCGTGGTGTGGGTGACGCCGTTCATCACCCCCGACACGTACCAGTACCGCCTGCTGAGCGATGCGGGCAAGCTCTTAAAGCGGGCACGCGATCACAAGACCAGCGTCTTTGAGTGGTGGAACGGCTTTCAGCGCCCTGCTGGACCTGACCAATGAAGAGTCCATGAAGTTCCTCCAGGATTCGCTGGACACGCTGATGAAGGAAACGGGCGTCGACGGCTTCAAGTTCGACGGCGGCGACCCCTACTACTATTACGGCGAGATTGAGTCCAAGAATCCCCGCACACCCAACGGCCATTGCGAAGATTTCGGCAAGGTGGGCCTGAAGTACGGGATCAGCGAGTACCGCGCCTGCTGGAAGCTGGGTGGCCAGCACCTGGTGCAGCGCATCCGCGACAAGCAGCACCACTGGGGCGAGGATGCCTTCGGCGACGTGATCTCCAGCGCCCTCGCCCAGGGCCTGATGGGCTACCCCTACACCTGCCCAGACATGGTGGGCGGCGGCCAGGTGGGCTCCTTCTACTACAAGAAGATGCCCTTCGACACCGAGCTGTTTTTGCGCTGGGCGAAGTGCGCCACGTTCTTCCCGGTGGTGCAGTATTCGATGCTGCCCGCGCACGTCCTGAAGGGCAAAGAACTGCAACTGTGCATGGATGCCCTGGCCGTACGTCAAAAATTCTCCAAGCGGATGCTGGAGCTGGCCAAGGAGTCGGCCAGGACGGGTGAGCCCATCATCCGCCACATGGCCTACGTCTTTCCGGATGAGGGCCTGGAAATGGTGAACGACCAGTACATGGTCGGCAACGACATCCTGGTCGCCCCGGTGATGGTCCAAGGCGCCACCACCAAAACGGTCCACATCCCCGCCGGCAAATGGTGCGGCGATGATGGCAAGGTCGTCACCGGCCCCCGCCAGGTCACCGTGGATGCGCCGCTCTCGCGGCTGCCGTACTACGAAAGAGCGTAGTTCGGAACTGCTGACAAAATAAAAGCGAGGCACCGGTTTGGATCGGTGCCTCTCTTTTTTTCACCGCGAATTACAAATTACAAAGTACAAGTTACAAATTACAGCCGGAGAATTATCCCTCCCGCAGAATTTGTAATTTGTCCTTTGTAACTTGTACTTCATGCCTTGAATTACAAATTACAAGTTACAAATTGCGGCCGGAGGTAGCCCCCCCCCCGCAACTTGTAATTTGTCATTTGTACTTTGTACTTAATGAGGTTTGGCGTAGTCAATCATGCCCTGGAAATCGACCAGGACAACCGGGTCATCCCCCACCACCCAGGCATCGTGGCCTGGGGCGATGTAGGAAACATCCCCGGGATGGAGCTCAAACTCCGTGCCATCATCCATGCGGATGGCCAGGACGCCGGAAACCTGGTACTGGAAATGCGGCGCCTCGCAGCTCTCGGTTTTGGCGATGGGCCTTACGCTGGTGGACCAGCGCCAGCCCGGCTGAAGGATGATCCGCCCCACCACGCGGCCGCCGATGTTCAAAAGCTCCACGCGCCCCAAAGGAAATTCCCGTACCTCATCCGCCCGCGCAAAGTTGCGCAGTTGCGTCCGCTCGAGTGTCTTTGTGTCTTCCATAGCCCGTCTCCTTGGTTTACCTCTATGGAATGGTAGGAGAGGACCTCACCATAACCCCAAAAAATGATCTTGCTGCCAGCCCCCAGAAGCGCCAAGACATGCTTAAAAGTTATCCACACAATCTCAGTTAATTTAGTTTTTGATCAACTGTTGCTATTACCTCGTTTAAGGTTGTCAGGTGGGACTGAAAAACATTCTCCCAGTACTCAACATCTCGCACACATTGAGGTTTAATAACACGGCTCCAAGAATCATGATTACCGGCTTTCTCCGATTCCTCGAGAAGCTGTCTCTTCTGCTGGATTTGATTGTTCAGAAACTGTTCGTTGGCAGGCAATGTTTCTTTGTAAAACTCCATGAGCTTAAAAATCTTCTGGTGGTCGAGAATACTGTATAGCTTCCCCTCCATGAAAAGAGAATTTGCCGTTGCCGATATAACGGAGGACAGATTGAAATAATGAAAATAGCTTCCGAAGCTGTCCCCGTTAACAGCATTGCGCCATCGATTCATTTCCGAAAGCCAATCGATGCATTTCCTTCGATTCAGGTCTAATTCAAATCTTAGATTTGTTAGCTCCTGCTTCCGCTTTTTCCGCCACTTTACAGACTCGACGGACAAGGTTATGCAGAGCCCTGCAACGACCCCAAGGAAAACCCCAAAGAACTGCCCTAGACCAATAGCAAAGTATTGAATAAATCTGTCACTCATGTGTTGTTCCTTACTCGATTAAACTCCCGAACCTTTGTCCCACCAAAGAGGATAAAAGCACTAGGCGGCACGGATGGCCTCCTTGAGTATTTGCTCGCGCATCTGCGGGCGCAGGGCCTCCCGCGTGGCCAGGTCCACCCGGCGCTGAAGAATCTCTGATAGGAATCGTTGGAGGCGAACAAATTCAAAAAGACCTATCGACTGGGATTCGTCGAAATCGACCAGAACGTCGATGTCACTTTCGTCACCGGCCTCCCCTCGGGCCACGGACCCAAAAACGAACAAGGCCTTCACCGCGTGCGCACGCAGGCTCTCCGCGTTCTGGGCCAACACACCAAGGATTTCCTCAATCGTTTGCAACTCGGGGCGGTGAGATTCGAACTCACGACTTCCTGCACCCAAAGCAGGCGCGCTAGCCAAGCTGCGCCACGCCCCGTACTAACGTCTATCTAACCCGCTGGATGCCGAAACGTCAACCTTGAGCAGTTGTGACAGCACGGGTAATCCGATGAATCGCGAGTTACCGGGTCGCCTGCTGAGGAAATTTGCACATGTTGTCGCTTTTTTTTATTGGAACCTTTCGGCCTCCGGACCGTCTAATAAGCATAGGCGGGTCTGATTAAGGGAGAATCTTAAAGAAGAGAGAATTCATGGCCAAAAAGCCTTCGGGGCGGCATTTCTTGCGGGGCAGTACACGTTCAACCTGCCTCAATTGGTCGACCGCGGCGGCGAGCGGATACTCCTGGCCAGGGACGGCCAGACCCCTCCCCCGCCGCAGGTAGCCATCACCAATGCCGACAAAACCTACAGCCAGATTTTCGCCTTCACCTTTGGCTGAGGCGACTTCGCTTCGCTCTCATGGCGAGAGCCCTTAAACGTGACCGGCCCCTTCACCGCGACGGCCGATCTGGCGGGAAACCCATTTGAGGTGCAGTCCGAGTCTTGCCCGCTGGTGAGCAAAGGCCAGGCGGCATCAAGCCGGCCAGTGGACCGGCGACCAGTCCCGCAGCGGCGCCGGCAGCGCCAAAACAGGGACGCCCTCTGTAAGAATGAATAGTAGAGTAGGTAGCAGGAATAGAAAAACTCGGAGAGTAGAGAGTGGAGAGTAGAAAAGTTGTCGGCGCCACCCTCCCAGGGCTACCCGATGGCTATCTACTCTCCACTTTCTACTCTCTGTTTTTCTCCGCAATCCGGCACGAACAACCGTAGAACCCAGAAAAGCTGAAACACAGGGGGAAACTCACGGCAAACCGATCGAAGGAAAACCATTCGCATGGCTTAGTCACTAAGCCTATTAATATCGCATCTCATTGCCCTCATAAGGCCGGGGGTCCGGCTCACTTCTCGCAGCGGTCTGCCGGCTCATTCCTCATAGGCAGGAGGACAATCCGGGTTCACAACCGTCGCCGACACGATCAGCGCCAGGTTTCCTTGCCCGTCGCGAATGTCCAGCAGCCTGGTCAAGTTGCACGTGGCGCGAACCGTCTCGTATTCGTCGGGCAGCGTAACCAGCGCGATCGCATACCGCCGCTTGGAGTTTATGAGACCATCAAGCTGGGCCTGGCATTCCGGGCCATAGTTGAAGTAGTACTTGTCGAACCTGGTGCACGCGTCGAACTCAAAGAAGGATATGAAAGATTTCGGCGCGGCAAACCAGCGGTGCGGGTCGTACCGCAGGGTTACCAGCAGGGGCAGGTAGGGCAAATGCTCCGATTGCGCACTGGTAAAGAAAACGGCGTCGGGCTGCGGCTTCATCGTGCGCAGATATTCGCCCGCCTGGCGAAAAGGCGCGTTGTTGTCGTAGTAAACCGCGGGATCGCGGTTATATGACACCAGCAGCGCATATACGAACAGCACATTGCTGACCGCAAAAATCGCCGCCGCCGCGACCGCGGCGCTCAGGCGCAAAGGTCTTTTGAGCCTGGCGGCCCAGGTTATCAGGACCACGGCGCCAACGGCCTCCAGCAGCACCAGATACCCGCCGCCCGGGCCGCTGCGCAGCGGGTGGGGCAGGCCGCCATCGGTGTTGCTCAACGTATCGCCCAGTGGATAGGCCAGCAGCCCCGCCAGCAGGATGCGCGCGGCCAGGCTGGAGCGCTGCAGCACCATCCAGACCGCCCCGGCGGCCATCAAGCCAAGGCCGTAGATGTGGAACCAGCCAAACCCGCAGCCCATGTGCGAGATATTGGCCGGCACGACCTGCCGAAACAGGTTCAGTGGATTGAAGTGTTGCAGGTACCTCAGGGCCAGGCTGGCGGCCAGGTGGTCCTTGTAGTAGTTCTGGCGCCACATGAACTGCGAGCCGCCGCGCCGGTTTATGCCGCTGTCGGTGAGGTGGGCATAAAGCAGTGGCCCAAAGGTGAGGGCAAGTCCAAAGAGGAATGCCGCCACTGCCGCAAGCGCGGCGGGCCATCGGCGGAGCAAATCGCGCCAATACCGCCAGGTGAAGATAGCGGCCAGCACGAGCATGGCCGGAATAAATGCGCGCACGGCAGGATAGCCGTAGCAGCACACCCCGGTCAGCAGGCCCGCCATCAGCGCGCGCACCGGCCGGGGCCGCGCCTCCTGGAGCGGCGCATCCGCCGCCCTCCAGAAGCCGGCCCACAGCAGCAGCGCCGGCGGAATCAGTGCCAGCAGCGGGCAGATATTCCCCTCGTGGCCCCAGCGGCTCATGTGCGCCAATAGCGGGTTGGTGGCCAGCAGGACTGCCGCCAGCGCCAACGCGGCAGCCCCAGAGCCGCCGGCCCAGGTAATAAATCAGCGGTATGCAGGCAATGCCGGCCAGCACGCTGGGTAAACGGGCGGTGACCACGTTCATGCCGCCCAGCATCTCAAAAGGCATGAGCAGGTAGATGTACAACGTGCTGTGGTTTGCCCCCGTGCAGCGGCTGAAGAAGATGGGCCAGTGTACCCCGTAAGAGTCCTTGCCGGTTTGCAGCAGGCACCAGGCGTTCCAGGCGGTGACGGCTTCATCCTGACCCAGGCCCGGCGGCTGCGTGCCGATGCCCCACAGCCTGATCGCCGAGCCCGCCACCAGGGCCGCCAGCAGCACGAGGGTCGGCCAACGCGCGGACCGGTCGGCGTCAGAACTGAGCCCATCAAGCGCGGCGGCTCGTGGAGCCTCGGCCCTCGGCCTGGGTTGATTCAGCGCATTTCTAGACGGGGGCGCCATGGCTAAAATCTTACCGCCAGCGACACGCGGCGCAAAGACATTCTCATGTCATAGAGGCACAGCTTTCAGATCCTCCTTTTGGAGAGGGCGGCCAAAGCTGCCTTGCAAGAATGAAGCAAAATCATTGTTTTTCAATGACTTGCAGTGTGCCTTTTGCCAGTACGGACCGATAAGATTCTGGAATGGCCTGCGCATTTTTTAAGGGTTTGCCGCGCCGGTCCGCCAGATCCAGTACGATCAACTGCTTGCCCTCATCCAGCATTTGCGAAAGCACTGATGAAACTTTCTCCTGATAGGGGCAGTTGGGGATCAAGCGGTCGCTGAAAAGACGAATGAGATTGGTAGTGCTGGAACGTGTGCACAGGCAGATATTTCTCACGGGCACATCTCCGCGCACGGCCAGGTAATCCGCTACTGCCGCGACATCCGCCTGATTCGTGGCCTGCCGTTTGAAGCCGCCTGCCTCACGATGTGCCTTGCCATAAGAGACGCCGGCGGTGATAAGCACCAGCGCTATCGTCATGATCGGCAGATAGTTCTGGATCTTCGGATATTTTAGTGACCACTCTGTGGCCAATCGAGCCAGGTAGTACCAGCCCATCGGTACAAGCGGCAGGAGGAACCGCTCCTGCTCATCATAGGGCCAGAAGATGATGACAAGCAGGTACAGAATAACGTACCACTCCATCATTCGGCGGCCCTTGCGAAACTCGTGCCACCAGCCGGCCAGGAACATCGCATCCCAAGGCACGCACAGCAGGTACCCAGGCCAGAGCAGCCGCCGGTCGGTGTTGCTCATGCGATAGGTGATGGTCCACATCGCCTGCGTGAGCTGTTCGATGCGGTGCAACCCAAAAGTTTTGAGTCGCCAGGCAAACTGTGACAGTAGTGGCGAAACGCTTTCCTTGGGAACACCCGCCATGGCCTCGTAGTAGCTGGGCACTTCAGATCCCAGATGCAGCTTCTGCGGAGAGGTCTGGCGCGAGAGGTAAACCTCCCACGCCACCAGCGGCGCCAGTGCCGCCAGTACTACGAGCGCTGATGCCAGGATGCGGTGCTTCCAGGAAATTATGCCGGCCGGCACTGCAAAGAAGATTGCCGCCACGGCCGCCGGCACAAGCGCCACCCCGATCTTGCGCGTCAGAATCGCCATCGCCGTCAGCAGCGCCAGCGATGCCAGCCAGGGCCACCTGATCGAGCGCGCCTGCCAAAGCCGCAGGCTCGCCGCCAGCCCTGCCAGCGACAGCGCCAGGTACAGGTTCTCGCTGAGGCACCAGACGCCCACGTGGATAAGACCAAAGTTAAAGCCCGACATTGCGGTGCAGAACAGAGCGGTGGGCACAGAGAAGCATATTCTGCGGATGAGCAAGAATATCAGCGCCAGCGAACCCAGCAGGGCCAGCAGCTCCAACAACTGCACGTTTGTGCTGGCTCGCCCGGCGAGGAAACCGGCCGCGGCGTACACGCTTAAAAGGGGACCGTGAATGGTATAGCCTGTGCCATACTGGCCGAAGCCGTGCCCCTGCGCCCAATTCCGCGCAAATCCCATATACTGCACACCGTCCGCAGTAAGGTTCCAGCTATCGCTCATGGCGATGAAGAAGTTAAAGCTCACCAGCAAGAGCAGCATCGAAAGAGCGAGCCATGGATGATGTGACAACCAGTTCTTCAAAGCTGCCCATGGCGCTTTGGCGGTTTGCTGTGCATCTTCAATGAGCGTGCTTGGGGAATTCATCAGTCCTCAACTTGAAAGATACAAATCCTGTCGAGTGACTTATATACCAAGAAGATGCTGAATTGGCACGAACAACCAAAACGCGGGCGGCGTCTGGTCACCCAGAAAAACGTGGCTGGACAAAAATCCAGCCACGGCACATGGCCAGCCCAATCGCAACCAGTTCCTTACGAATACGTGGTCGACACAAGAATCAGCGATGGTGGCGGCTGATCAAGGCCACGACCGCAGCAACCACGGCCGCAATAATAGCCGATAACAACACCACCAGAATGGCGAGTTTTTTTGATTTGTTTGGCAGAGTTTCGACATGCTTGGCCCGCTGATATATCGTCGCCACTAGGCCGCTGCCGATCACGAGGGCGAACAGGTCCCAGCATGCCTGGCGGTAGAGAAGAGCCCGGACCGTCGCATCAATCAAAACACCAAATAACAGAATGATGCCAGCGATATGACTGCTTTTATACGCAACCGCCACAACTCGTTCATCCAGCAAAACAGGTTTATCAGCCATGACCGTCTCCCTTTAACGGCAAGTTTTTATTCCCTACGGCTCATACGTGAAGACATCCTCGACATGCATGTTGAAGGCACTGGCAATCTTGAAGGCCAAAAGGAGCGATGGCGTGTATTTGGAGGCTTCAATAGCAATGATCGTTTGCCGCGTCACACCCGCGCGGCGGGCCAATTCCTCCTGCGTCATCTCCCCGTGGTCGAAACGCAGCCGTCGGATGCAATTGGTGATCTCAGGCATGGTCAGCTTCCACCTTGCGCCCGTATAGCATGAGGATCGCCAGACTGCGAACGAAATAGAAGACCACGCCTCCGATGATTACAATGTTTGCCAAAACATGTACCGAGATTTGTTCCTGGTGCAGCCAGGCAAACGTAATGAACCACGCCCCCATGCACCCCGCAACAAACGCGAGGTATGAGGCCGCGAAACCAGCGAGTGAAGCCTTGCGGGCAATGCCTAGATCTCGCTCATCCGCCTTCTCTTTACGGCCAATGAACACGGAAAACCCGTACATCCCCATAAAACCAAATCCTGCCGGCGCAACCTTGGGACTAAAAACAATGGCCAATAACGCACAAGAAACTGCGCAGGCGATTCCCGATATGCCCCCTAGCCACGCCCGTTTCTGTTCCGCGTTCATGTCGGTCTCCTATGTCATCTTTATCGTACATATTGTAAGCTATACGTTACATGAAGTAAAGAGGCTTTTACTTGTTTCCAAGACGAAACCAAAAGGGAAGTGAAAGAGTGGGTCAGTTCTTGCGGCTACGCTCGGCACAAACTCTTCTTTCCGGCAGTTTTCTGCTCTTTTAAAAAGAATCTTGAGCAGGAGAACAGGAGCGCAGGAGGGCAGGTGAATGCCTTGCGACCCATGCTTTAGGCTCGCGCGGCAGCCTATCACCCGGCAATCGAACGCATTTTCACAATTCGCCAGACAAAGGGAGAAAAGCATGGCCGTAACGAATTGGACCATACTTGAGCATAAGGACGCGGAAAAAGACGGCACACGCGAAATTCGTGATAATCTTATCGATAAGTCCTTGTCGTAAAACGAAATGTAAGATTATCACGAGGGTATATTCTCGTGATAATCTTACTTTTGGTGATATTCTTATCGCGAAAAGTTCCGACTGCATCCCTGCATTCCTGCCTCTCCTGCTCTATTAAAAAAGCCCGCCGAAGCGAGCTTTTTTACTGAGGGAGGCGGGAGTCGAACCCGCGACCTGCGGATTAAAAGTCCGATGCTCTACCAACTGAGCTACTCCCCCGACAAGCAATTGCGGATTTCTGGATTTCGGATTGCGGATTGAACGGCCGGAACTAGCGCCGCTTGACCTGGTTCTTGTCGTTAAATCCGCAATCCGCAATTCGCAATCCGCAATTCTTTCAGGTTTCCATTATCTCCTTCGTCTTGGCATCCACCAGCTCGGCCACCTTCTTCTCGTAGTCATCGGTGAGCTTCTGGATGTCGGTCTTGCCCTTTTCAGCCTCATCCTCCGTGATGGTGCTGTCCTTCTCTTCCTTATCGATATCCTTGTTGGCGTCGCGGCGGGCATTGCGGATGGCCACCTTGCTCGCCTCGCCCATCTTTTTCACCTGCCCGGCCAGTTGCTCGCGCCGCTCGGTGGAAAGCGCCGGCACCTTCAATCGTATCAGCTTGCCGTCGGCCATGGGCGTCAGCCCAATGTTCGACGACTGGATCGCCTTCTGGATCTCCTGCATGCTGGATGGATCGAACGGCTTGATCACGATCATGTCCGGCTCGGGCACGGCCAGGTTGGCCAGCTTCCGCAGGTCCGTGGGGGAACCGTAATAGTCCACCTTGATGTGCTCCACCAAACCGGCCGATGCGCGGCCGGTGCGCACGCCGCGGAACTCGTCCCGCAGATAGTTCACGGCGGAGTCCATCTTGTCTTCACATTCCAGAAGGATGTCGTCCAGGGACATTTGCCAGACCTTTCGCGTTCGAAGTACAAGTTACAAATTACAAATTGAAACAGGGCTCGCTGCCGAGCACTTCTTCCCTTCATTTGTCATTTGTAACTTGTAATTTGTAATTCCTCGAAAAACAGATACCGGTTGGCAACAAATGTTCATTCGATTGTGGTTCCCACGTCCTTGCCCATCACCGCCGCCAGCGTATTGCCCGGCGTAGTAAATTTGAAGACCAGGATCGGCACGTGGGCCTCCATGCACAGCGACACGGCCGTCAGATCCATCACGCCCAGCCGCTGCTTTAAGACATCGTGATACATCAGCTTGCTGAAGCGCTGGGCATCCGGATCCTTTTCCGGGTCGGCGGAAAAAACGCCATCCACCTTCGTCGCTTTAAGCAAAGCCGCGCCCACCTCCGCCGCGCGAAGTGCCGCGGCCGTGTCGGTGGTAAAGTACGGGCTGCCCGTGCCGCCGGCTAAAATCACCGCGCGGTTGTGCTCCAGGTGGTCGATGGCCTTGCGTGCGATATAAGGCTCGCACACCGTCGGCGTGGTTACCGTGCCCATGAGGCGGGCGGGCATGCCGGACGCCTCCAAGCAATCCCGCAGGGCCAGGCCGTTCATCGTGGTGGCCAGCATGCCGATCATATCGGCCGTGGTGCGGGCGATGCGCTGGCTGCCCTCAAGCTGACGGCCGCGGAAAAAGTTCCCGCCGCCCATCACGATGGCCACCTGCACCCCGTGCTCCAGTAGCGGTTTGATCTCCTGTGCCGCGGCGGCCAAGGCCTCTTCATCAATGCCAAAATGACCCTTCCGGGCTACAGCTTCGCCGGAGAGCTTCAGGACGATTCTCTTGTATTTTGGCGAGGCCTTCGGCATCGCTCCGCCCTACCTTTGATAAACTCCAAATCCTAAATCCTAAAGTCTAAATTCGAAACAATAATACCTAATAAGACAAAAAGGCTAAAGAAGAGCAAACGCCCTTTCGTTCCCATTCGAATTTTTGAATTTGTTTAGGATTTAGATATTAGGATTTAGAATTTCTGCCAGCTAGGCCAGCGTGGTAGCCGAAGTTTCGCCGACTTCGTAGCGTGCAAACGCCAGCACCTCGGCGCCGCCCAGCACCTGCTTGACCGTTTTCTCTTCATCCTTGATGAACTTCTGTTCCAGCAGGCAATTCTCTTCGCAGAACTTGCGGACCTTGCCCACCACCATCTTCTCGGCGATAGCTTCGGGTTTGCCTTGCTCAATGGCCTGCGCCTTGGCCACGGCCTTCTCGTGCTCGATCACTTCGGCGGGAATATCTTCCGCCTTGATGCCTATGGGCCTGTGGAAGGCGATGTGCATGCACAGCTCGGAGAGCAGCGTGGGCGTAACTTTGCCTTTTAACGCCACGAGCACGCCGACCTTGCCGTTGTGATGCTTGTAACCGCCGACCTGTTCCCCGGCGACTTTGACGCCGCGCACGTACTTCATGTTCTCGCCGATCTTGTCGAAAGCGGCCTGCACCGCGGCGGTCATTTCCGCCGAGGCGGCCACTTCGCCGGCGGAGGCCTTGGCGGCCATGTTGGCCACATCGGCCACCATGCCCTTAAAGACGTCGTTGCGGGCGGTGAAATCCGTCTCGCAGGTCACTTCCACCATCGTGCCGGTCTTGCCATCGGTGCTGGTGACGATATCCACCAAGCCCTCGGAGGCGGCGCGCGCGGCCTTCTTCTCGGCCTTCACCAGGCCGCGGGCCCGCAGCAGGTCTTTGGCGGCCTGCATGTCGCCCTTGGTCTCGGCCAGGGCCTTCTTGCACTCCATCATGCCCTGCCCGGTCTCTTCACGAAGGTTCTTCACCATTGATGCAGTTATTTCTGCCATATCTTCCTCTTATCCTTTTTCTGTGTTGTTTTTGGCAAATAATCGAATTGCGAATTTGAGCCAACCTCATCGGAGGTCAAATCGCAAATCGCAAATCGAAAATCGCAAATTCTTCTACGCCTGCGGCTCGCCTTGTGAACCGGCGTCGCCGGCGGCTTCTTCCGCGGCGGGCTCGGCCGCTTCAGCAGCCTCTTTCGCTCCGCCTTCTTCCGCCTGGCCCATGGCCGCGCGGCGGCTGCGACGTCCGTGAGGAGCGCCGCCCATGTCACCGCCGCGATCGAAGCGGCCGGCCTTGCCTTCCTTCACAGCCGCGCCCAGTTCCTGCATCACCAGCTCGATGGCGCGCATGGCGTCGTCGTTGCCGGGAATGGCGATATCCACCAGGTCGGGGTCGCAGTCCGTATCCAGCAGGCACACCGTGGGAATGCCCAGCTTCTTGGCCTCGCGCACGGCGTTGATCTCACGCTTCTGGTCCACCAGGATGATGGCGCCGGGCAGCGTGTTCATGTTGCGGATGCCTTCGAGGTTGCGCTTGATCTTGCGCAGCTCGCGGCGGTACGACGACAGCACCTTCTTGGAGAACTGCGCCGCCTTCTCGCCCTCGACCAGCCCTTCCAGTTCGGTCAGGCGGCCCAAGCGGCTGCGAATCGTGCGGAAATTGGTGAGCGTGCCGCCCAGCCAGCGGTCGTTGACATAGTGCATGCCCGTGTCCTGGGCCACCGCCTCGACGACCTTGCGGGCCTGGCGCTTCGTGCCGACGAACAGCACATCCTTGCCATCCCCCACCACCTGCGCCAGGAACTTGCGGGCATACAGCAGGCCCTTCAGCGTTTCCTTGATGTCGATGATGTGAATCAGCCGGCGCTTGCCGAAGATGTACGGAGCCATCTTCGGGTTCCACCTGCTGGAGCGATGACCGAAGTGAATACCGGCGTCAATGAGGTTGCGAACCAGCGTGTTGTCCAAACTGCACCTCCGCGTGACGGAAATTAGCACGCCCACTAGGCGTGGTTGGCATTCCCGCCCGGATTGTTAAAAAAGGTGACTCTTACTTCCGCGGCCATGGCACACGCCCGGCCGCCAACCGTACAAGACCCAGTACTTTACGAGCCCCAATAGGTTTAAGTCAAGAACATACAATGAATAATCCAGCAGCGGAAACTGGACCCGATGCCGGCTGCAAATCCTAAATCCGAAGCACGAAATCCGAAGGAAATCCGATTCAATCAACAACAGCCAAAGCGGAAGAAGACGTTTACTTCCCTTTTGAATTCTTTCGAATTTCTTCCCGTTTCCTTCGAATTTCGATATTCGGATTTCGGATTTCGGATTTCGCTTAAAATTCCACCTGCCATTATGGGCAGGAGTATGGTCAGACTCCGTATTATATGTCAGTTTGCGAGAGTTTTATGTCGATGCCAACTCCTGCCGATACAATAGGTTGAGACTCAGGGCACTGGAATTGCTACCAATGAAGTAACGGTAAACTGCAAGACCGGTAGAGGCAAAAGATGTCGGTGGTGAAAGAACAACCTGGCAAGCCTTTGGCCGTGGTGCTTAGCGGGGAAACCCGCCGCCAGGCGGACATTCTGCGCAAACTGCTGGGCCCTGAACTGGTCTCCATGCGGGATGCGGGCGATATCGCCGAGCTTCTCGGCGTGGTGCAGCGCGGCCAGGTGGATGCGGCCGTGGTCGACAGCGACCGCGACGACCAGGAGCTGCTGACGATCCTGCGGATGATCCGCCGCGTAAATTGGTGCTGCCGGTGATCCTGGTGGCGCGCGACATTTCGCGGCGATTCCTCGAAGGGGCGTTGCGGTTGGAGGCATTCTCCATCACCCATAAGCCGCTGGAGCGGGAAGAGCTTTTGATGCAGCTTCGCCGCATCATGGACCGCTACTACCCCCCCGGCGAGGCAGCACAATCTTCGGAGGAACCGGGCGGCGCGGCGGCAATCTCCGCCACGCACATTATCCGCCCGTCCGTGGTGCGGTTTGATGTTGAGATGGGTACGGAACCCGTCCCCCAGTCTGATGAAAAGCCGCAGGATTTGGCGCCAGAGGATCAGGCCCAGCAGACCCCGGACCAGCAGCCGCCGACGCCTACGAGGCGCATCTTCCGCTTCCGCATCACGCGCTTTCACCGCGGGTAATCTGCATATCGCTTATGGCCGCGCGTGGCTAAGATTTGCGGGATTATGCCTGCAAAAGTGAACACAAGAATCCTGGCGGAACTCTCGCCATCCAATCTCGTGGCGGCATACGCCGGCGGCGTCTTTCCCATGGTGGAGCGCGGCCGCTTGATGTGGTTTGCCCCCGAGCCGCGCGGGCTCATGCCGCTGGATGACCGCTTCCACATTTCGCGGCGGCTGGCACGTACGATCCGCCAGGGCAAATTCACCTGCACGATTAATGCGTCTTTTGCACGCGTGATGGACCTGTGCGCCGACAGGCGCGAAGGCACGTGGATCTCGCCGGAAATCAAGATCGCCTATACAAAACTGCATGAAATCGGCCTGGTGCACAGCGTCGAGGCGTGGCGCGCGGATGAAATGGGCCGGCCAATATTGGCTGACAATTCCCCGGCCGGCGGCCTGTACGGCGTGGCTTTAAACGGCGCCTTCTTCGCCGAGTCCATGTTCCACACGGTTACGGATGCGGGCAAAGTGGCGGTCATCCATCTCATCACCCACCTTCGCCAGCGCGGCTTCATCCTCTGCGATGTGCAATGGACCACGCCGAACCTGTGCAGGTTTGGCGCCTTCGATCTGCCGCGCGAGGAATATCACAAGCTGCTGGAAAAGGCCATTAACAAGAGCTGCAGCTTTGTTTGACCCTAACGAATCAAGTGAAATCAAGGGGATCAAGGAGTGCAAGAAGCGCAACAAAAACGCACCTTGCGCTTCTTGTCAAATCCTTATTTAACAGGCACTTAACCTTCAAGGACGCAGAGAGCAAGGAGCGCAACTGTTTTTGCGTTCGCATGCTTTATATTTACCTAGTTTACCAAGCTTACCCAGTTTAACAGGCTATTTTACCCTGTCGGCAAAGTTTGCGCAGTTTAACATCCGTCCCCTCATTTTTTAGCAATTCTGGCCTAAATCGAACACCTTAGGGGGTTACGCCCTAAGGCATTCGCCTCTATAATGACGTGCAGAAGTGATAAGTGAACGTGAGCGATTGCCTAGGAGGTAATCCCATGTGGCCCAGAAACTGGCGACATAAACGCAAAGTTCTTTTCCTCATCATCCTCAGCTTCGCTGCGATGTGCTGATTTTTTGCGCGCTGAGCAGGTCGATCTTCTCGCAATGGAGTGATGAATTTCAAATTCACCGCGCGGGGAAACTATTTCTTCAGCCGGCGGACGAATTCCTTCTCATCAATCACTTCCACGTTAAGGCTGCGGGCCTTGTCCAGCTTGCTGCCGGCATCAGCTCCCGCGACGAGGAAATCCGTCTTGGCCGATACGCTGGACGTCGCGCGGCCGCCCGCATCGGCCACCGCCTGCTCCGCCTCAGTGCGGGAAAACTTTTCCAGCGTGCCCGTGATGACGACGATCTTGCCTGCCAGGGGCCCTTTTCCTTCTGCCGCCGCGCGGCGTGGCTCATCCATGCGGACGCCGGCTTCTTTCAGCCGCGCAATAACTTCTTTGCCGGAGGGGCTCGTAAAGAATTCGCGCAGGCTGGCCGCGATGACCGGGCCGATCTCGTTGACTTCCGTCAGTTCTTTCAGGCTGGCATTGGCAAGGTCGTCAATGTTGCCGTACTTTTTTGCCAGCACCTCCGCCGCGCGACCGCCGACGTGACGGATGCCGAGGGCCGCCAGCAGTCGCGAAAGCGGCCGGTCCTTGGCCGCGGCGATCGCATCGATCACGTTCTGTGCAGATTTTTCCGCCATGCGTTCCAGCGGCAGCAGGTCTTCCAGCCTGAGCTTGTAAATATCCGCGAAGTGATGCACGAGGCCCGCATCCACGAGTTGGTCGATGAGCGCCGGGCCCAGGTGGGCGATATCCATCTGGTCGCGCGCGGTGAAGAAGCGCAGCCGCTCGCGAAGCTGAGCGCCGCACTCAGGATTGATGCAGCGCAAGGCCACGCCGCCTTCATCGCGTTCGACCTGGCCCTGGCACACCGGGCACTTTGCCGGCGGATGAATGATCTTGGCATCGTGCGGCCTTTTTTCCATCACCACGGAGACGACCTGCGGGATGATTTCGCCGGCCTTTTCCACGACCACCGTGTCGCCAACACGGACATTGAGCCGTTCGATCTGGTCGAAATTGTGCAGCGAGGCCCGCGAAACGGTCGTGCCGGCCAGCAGCACGGGGGTCAGATGCGCCACGGGCGTAATGGTGCCCAGCCGGCCTACCTGGAAATCCACCTTTTCCAGCAGGGTCGGCGCCTGCTCGGCCGCGTATTTGTAGGCAATACACCAGCGCGGGTATTTGCTGGTGGCCCCAGCGCGGCCTGCTGGTCGAAGCTGTCCACTTTTACAACCACACCATCCACTTCAAAGGCCAGCAGGTGGCGGCGGGTGCGGAAGTCCTCGATGAATGCCCAGACCTCGCCGATATTCGCGCACACCCTGCGCTCCGAGAGCACCGGAACGCCCCAACGCGCCAGGTGCGTGATCATTTCGCTCAGCGATTTGGCCTCCAGGGGCGAGACCTCGCCGATGCCGTGCGCAGCGAAACTCAGACCTCTGCCCGCGGCGATCTTGGGATCAAGCTGTTTCAGCGTGCCGGCCGTGGCATTACGGGGATTGGCAAAGAGTTCCAGCCCCGCCGCGGCCCGCCGCGCGTTGTAGGCATTGAATTCTTTTTTGGGCCAGTAGATTTCGCCGCGCACCTCCAGCACATCGGGCACATCTTTGCCTTCGAGGATCAGCGGAATGGCTTTGATCGTGCGAGCGTTGTGCGTAATGTCATCGCCCTGTGCGCCCGTCGCCGCGCGTGGCCGCCAGGACGAAACGCCCGCCTTCATAGCGCAGCGAGACCGCCACGCCATCGACCTTCACATCGGCCAGGTAGCTGTGCGGCTGGCTGCCGAGCCCGCGGTTGACGCGTTTATCAAATTCCCGAACTTCCTCCTCGCTGTACGTGTTGTCGATGGACATCATGGGCACGGCGTGCGTAACCGTTTTAAAGCCCGCGATGGGCTCACCGCCGACGCGCTGCGTGGGGGAATCCGGCGTGACGAGCTCGGGGTGTTTGGCTTCCAGGTCCGCAAGTTTTTTGAGCAGTTCATCAAACTCGCGGTCGGAGATTTCCGGCTGGGCCTCGACGTAGTACAACCGATTGTGACGGTTGATTTCTTTGCGGAGGTGTTCGATCTGGCGTCGAATATCCTGGTCGCTCATGAGCGAGAATTCCATTCTCATGCCCGCGCTCACCCCGAAAGCGCGGCCGCCATCCTTATCGCCCATCGGGTGCGAATCACGGCGTGACGATATCACGCTGCGGGCTGAGGTCAGGGGCGGCCGTCATCGTAGCCGCAGGATTCGGCTGCATGGGCGTAAGTTTTAACGATGAGTCGGGCACAGCGGCAGTCGGCGCGGCGGTCGTATTATTGGCGGATGCGGAAGGCTTGTCCGTGCCTTCTAAAAGCTCGGTCACCCAGTCCCAGGCCTCGGAGCTGGAGCTCTTTTGCATTTGGCCGCTGCCCTGCACAGGTTTGGCGGTCGGCGGGATGGTCATGGGGCCAAGATCCTTGGCCGGCTTCATCGACTCTGAATCGGGCGACCCATAGGGTATGCGTTTTTCACTGAGGCACTGCTCCTGGCAGGCCCCCACCAGCAGCATCACCGCCACCGCCATGCTGATCAATGTGATCTTGCGCATTGGCCTGCCCTCACCAAAGTCCGTCTTGCGTGTCCTACTCATATTATGTTACCCGCTGAAGCGGCCTGAATGTACGCGGAACGAAGCTGGTACAAGGCATTGTCCAACTGGGTCTTCTCTTCGGAAGTGAGGTTGTTGGCCGTCTTGGCTTCCAGCATTTTCAGCGTATCGATGTAATACTTGGCCAGTTCCAGGTCAAGGTAGCGTTTGCCCGTTTGCGGGTCGGGCACCGCGCCCAGTGCAAAGAGGGCCTGCGAGGCCAGCGTGGCCACGTGGCTGGCAAATGTGGCCGGGGGAATGCCCTGCGGCTCATGCTCGTGCGCGGCTTCGGGGGCGCCGGGCGCCGCTTGCGGGCCCTGCGCGGCGCTCGGCGCTTCTGCTGCTCGGCGGCCAGACGCTCCTTCTCCGCCCGCGCCTGCGCCTTCCAGTCATCATCCACGATAATCTTCGGAGCCTGCTGAGGCTTCTCTTCGCTCATTGCTTATCCTCTTAGGACCAGAAACCTTAGGCAAAGCATTCTAGGGTCGGCGCGGGGGGTTTTCAATGATTAAGCAGCGAGGCTGGGGACTGTAGGCTGTAGGCTGTAGGCACTGCAAGAAGAACCGTTGTTCTTTGTCCGGCCGTTCCTACAGTCTACAGCCTTCTTTTTTTGATCTTCTCCCGTCCTCCGCCAATTCCAAATCGTACGTTCCCTACTGTGCAGCCTTATTGGGCCTGGGGTTTGCGGGTAAGTGCTTACGCGAGGGTAACATGAGCGAAAAACTTCCTCTTTATCGGCGACTGCTCATCGTGCTGGGAATCGTGGTCCACGGAATCGTCAAGTGGATCTGGCCGGTGATTCATAAGGTCTTTTTCTGGCACCCCTTAGGAACGCCGACACCGGTGGGCTCCAAGTGCAAACACCCCTACTTATGGCGTTTTATCGGCGGGGTGGTGTACCGCGTGGCCTTAATGCCCATCGTGCTGGTGGTGGCCTGGGTGGTGGCGGTTTATGCGCTGACCCATCCGCCGCGCGCGGCCGTGGCGACGACGCCGGAGCAATATTCCCTGGTCTGCCGCGATGTGATGTTTACCACGGATGACGGCGTGAGCCTGAGCGGCTGGTACATCAACTCGCTCATGGCCGGCAACCACGATGTCATCACGGATCAGAGCTGGAAGCAGAAACGTCCGGCCATCGTGGTCTGCCACGGCTACCGCAACGCCCGCGATGAACTGCTGAGCCCGCTGGGCATTCAACTGGCCAAGGCCGGCTACGACCTGCTGCTGTTCGACTTCCGCGGCCACGGCGCCAGCGGCGACGCCCCCGTGTCCTTCGGCACGACCGAGGCGGCCGATGTGATGGCCTCGGTGCGCTTCCTCCAGAGCCTGCCCGGCGTGGATGACCAGCGTATCGGCATATTAGGGACTGGCATGGGCGGCTACGCGGCCATCCTGGCCGGCCCGCGCTGCCCGGGCGTGCGCTGCGTGGTGGCGATCGACACGTATCCCTCCGTGCCGTCGGTTTTCGAAAGCATGGCACAGCGGCTGCACGCCCCCAACGGGCTAGGCACGGCTTTCAGTTGGGGCATGAGCGCGTATTTCGGCCATCGGCTCGTGGATGACAGCGCGGTGGATTCCGCCCGCAGCTTCAACGATCGCGGCCTCTTGCTGGTGACGGGTTCAAAATCCACCCGCACGCCGGTAGAGGCCCTACAACCAATTATCGCCGCCGCCAGCGACAGCGCGGCCAAGCTGGTTGTGCCGGGCGCCACGAGGGCGAGTGCCTGGAAAACCCCGCGGCCGCGCTGATGCTGGTGAATTACTTCGACGGCATGCTCATTGAAAAGGAAAGCCACGCTCACGTGGTGGCCAAACTTCCCGCCCACCTGTAACGGACGAGAGAAATCGCTCGGGGTCGGTAAGAATACTAATGTGAAGGGGTTGTTCGTGCACACGACATTGGCTGTAAGAATCGCTGAGGTAGTGGGTCTGACCGTGGTTGCCCTGCCTGTGATAATGCTGCTGCACCACGTGGGCTGTGGGTGAAGGAAGTTTTCTCTTTGCCAATCTTCGGTTGAAGATAAAGCGCCGAGCGTGGCCGGGGAAATTACAAATTACAAGTTACAAATTACAAATTAACGGCCGGAAGGAAGCGAGGTTTATTCGCAATCAACCGGCCGTTTATCGCTAGATGATTTGTCATTTGTCCTTTGTACTTTGTAATTTGTAGAGCAAGGCCATCCGGCCGCGGAGTTCCACCAGCGTGGAGTGGGTTTTCTCGGCCAGCTCGGCAGCCGCCTGGAGCCGCCCCTCTTTATTATCCGCCGCCACGCGGACCTTCACCAGTTCGTGCAGCTCTAAAAGTGTAGCCACCTGCTGCACCAGCGCATCGGAGAGGCCGGCCTTGCCGACGGAGGCCATCTCGATGAGCTCGCGGCCCGTTTGGCGGAGTTCTTTCAGCTTTGATGAATTCAGTTGGTTGTCCATCGTTTCTCTTTGTAACTGGTCGATTGGTCAATTAGTCACTTAGTCAATTGGAAAGAAGATCGTCTGTCCCAGTCTACCACTGCTCCGGCTAATTGACGAATCGACCAATTGACCCGACTTTTCCGGCCAGTCAATTAGAAAGAATCGCGTCCGCACGGTCTACGGGGCCTCCGTCTAATTGACTAACTGACTAGTTGACTAACACTACAACGCCACCTGATCCATTATGCAGCAACGTATTGACGATATTCGAATGCCAAGGCTACGCAACCGTCGCTTGCGTGTTTTCACGTGGCAGCGTCGCGCTTTCTCGTTTCGTGCCTGCGTTTGAGTAATAATCTCCGCCTCCCTGGCCAGGAAGCTTTGACGAACCTGTCCCGTCAGCCACAGGGAACGCACCAGCGCCGCGGCCGCCTGGCGAATCTGGCATACGGTCAGCTGCGGATTTTTCCCCCCGCCACTGTTCCTGAACCGTGGCCAGGAACAGGTGGCTGACGGCCGTCAGCAGCAGATGACGCTTCAAGGAGCGATACCGGCGAACCTCAAAATGGTCCAGCCCCAACTCGGACTTTTCCACCTCGAAGCATTGCTCGACCCTGTACCGCGTGAAGGCCACGTGCAACATCACCTCCAGCGGCGTGCCACCCGGCGCGTTGGAGACGAAGTATTTCACCTCCTGCGGCGCCAAAATGTTGCGGGCCACAATCAACCAATGCGCCCGCGTCGGCAGACCATCCCGTTTCAAATACAGCCGCGCCGCCTTGACCTGCCAAACCTCCGGTCCCACCGTGCTGTCCTTGACATGGAACTTCCGCCACGCTTGTTTGCGAAAAGCTGCCCCGTAGCGCAGCATGTGGCGAACCTGGATGCAGGGCAGGGTCTTGACCTTCAGACGGGGATAATGCCTCGGCCGGCCGCGCCGCGTGGCCGCACGATGCTGTTTTTGAAGAACCTCCGGTTCGCGCAGCCAGCCGTAGAAAATCGACGGCACTTCCAGGACGTAGCGCTGGCCGCACTCGTCCAGGGCGCGATGAAAGTCCGGCACTTCGCCATAACCTTCATCCCCCGTCATCCATTCAAACCGAATCCCGTTGGCCACGGCGGCGGCACGCAGTTCCAGGGCGATCTGCCACTTGGGGCGATGCTGCATTGTGTCCGGGATGCCCGCCCCCCGGCACCGAGCACGATCATCGGACCATTCCTGCGGCAAGAACATCTCCCCCGGAAGCAGGGTGTGAAAGGCGCCCGCCACATAGCTGATATGCACCGTAACCACGCGGTTATCCACCTTGCCCGTGGCGCCGCAATATTGACGCTGCACGCCGGCGGTCTTGTCGCCCTTCTTGGGATGGGCCGTCTCATCCAACACGCCAATCGACAGGGGGTGGCTGTGTTGATCGCCCACGATCTGCATCAACCGCTGGGCCATGCGCACATCATCCCAGTCTGCCAGCGACAGGAACTGCTGAAGCGTCCGCGGCGGAACGTCGGCCCGGTCCGCCATCGGCTCGATGCTCTTGCGCGGCAGATCCGACAATTGACCGTTGACGTAAACCCGCAGGTTGCCACAGGGCTCGCTGCGGCTGAAACAGTCGTCAAATTGTCCCAGGTACTGTTCCAACATCGGCTTGAGCTCTCGCAATTGCTTGGCATCCATGCCGTATCTCCTTTCGGGAAAAGCGCTCCCGAAAGGAACTATCGTCTGGCCGCCTGAGCTTTCTTGAGCCCAGATGGCGTTGTAGTGCTAATTGACCACAGTCTTTTCATACTTGCTTTCCTGAAAACAGACGATATTATTCTTATAGCCGTTCGTAAAGAGAGACCCATGACCGACAGCCGCGACAGTTTGAGCCTGGCCCTACGACTGGCTCTATTGCTGCGCGGATAGGTCGCCGGGCCTCTGGGTTTTTAGAAAAGACAGCCAGAAGCAAACGCCCGCGACCTGAAGGTCGCGGGTTTTTTTATGTACACAATGGGCCTTGAGTTTCCAATGGAAGAAAGAGGACGCCAAATGAATAATGAAAACCGGTTCTGCCGGCCTTTTCGACTATCCATCCGCCGCTAGAAAAACGTGTGGCAATGGAGATGGAGAATAAGGCTAAAATCGCCCGATCGACGAGGAGCCGATGGGCGATGTATTAAAGGATATAAAAATGGCGGAAGAAGCAAAAGAGACGCAGGCGGTGCAGGGCCCAATGGACAAGATCATTATTTTCGACAGCACGCTGCGGGATGGCGAGCAGTGCCCCGGCGCCAGCATGAATATCGAGGAGAAGCTCCGCATGGCCAAGGCCCTGGCGGAGCTGAACGTGGATGTGATCGAGGCGGGCTTCCCTATCGCCTCGCCCGGCGATTTTGAGGCCGTGCGGGCGGTGGCCCAGGAAATCCAAGGCCGGACCATCTGCGGCCTGGCCCGCAGCCTGGAAAAGGACATCGTGCGCGCAGGCGAGGCGATTGCGCCGGCGAAAAAGAAGCGGATTCACGTGTTCTGCGCCACCAGCGAAATCCACCGGAAATTCAAGCTGCGCAAGACCAAGGAAGAAGTCATCGCCATGAGCGTGGCGGGCGTCAAACTGGCCAAGACGTTCACGGACGATGTGGAATTTTCACCCGAGGATGCCACGCGCACGGAATGGGAGTACCTGGTCGAGGTGTTGAACGCGGTGATCGAGGCGGGCGCAAGACGCTGAATATCCCCGACACGGTCGGCTACACCGTGCCCTACGAGTACGGCAATTTGATCCGCTACCTCCGCGAGCACGTGAAGGGCATTGATAAGACCGTGATCAGCGTACACTGCCACAACGATCTGGGCATGGCGGTGGCCAACAGCCTGGCCGCCGTGCGCGCGGCGCGCGGCAAGTCGAGTGCACCATCAACGGCATCGGCGAGCGGGCCGGCAACTGTAGCCTGGAAGAAGTGGTCATGGCCCTCAAGACGCGCCAGGACATTTTTAACGTCGATACCAACATCGTGACCCAGCGGATTTATCCGATCAGCCGGCTGTTCTCCACGATCACGGGCATCAACGTGCAGCGGAACAAGGCCATCGTCGGCGAGAACGCCTTCGCGCACGAGGCGGGCATCCACCAGCACGGCGTGCTGGCCAATCGCGAGACGTACGAGATCATGCGGCCCGAGGATGTGGGCATTCCGGCGAGCAAATTGGTGCTGGGCAAACACTCGGGCCGTCATGCCTTTCGCGACCGTGTGGAGGCGCTGGGCTATCACATTGGCGATAAGGAGCTGGATGCGGCCTTCGAGCAGTTCATCGCCCTGGCGGATAAGAAAAAGAACGTGTACGACGAGGACATCGAGTCCATCCTCGAGGCCCAGTCCGAGCGCGTGGCCGAGGTGTTCCACTTGGTGTCGCTCCAGACCATGGCGGGCACTTCCAGCACACCCACCGCCACGGTCACTCTCACAAAAGAGGGACGAAAATATACCGATGCGGCCACGGGCGATGGGCCGGTGGATGCGATTTACGAGGCCATCCAGAGGATCACAGGCGTGGAGCTCAAGCTGAGCGACTACCAACTCCGCGCCATCACCGGCGGCAAGGAGGCCCAGGGCGAGGTGACCATCGAGGTCATCTGGAACGACCGCAAGATCCGCGCTCGCGGGCTTTCGACGGATATCGTCGAGGCCAGCGGCCGCGCGTATCTCGCGGCGGTGAACAGGTGCCTTGCGCTGCAGAAGCAGCAGGGTTGAGAAGGCTTGAGGCTTAAGAAAGACGAAGACTGCGGCGGCGGGATTTGAATAAAACCTGCCGCCGCTTCCGTTTCTTGAATAGGCTGGAAAAAGCTTACTGTGCATTTTCAGGGGCAGGTGGCATTAGCAACGAAATCATTTTCGTCTTTTGCCCCCAATAATCAGCCAAACGAATTTGTTGTTTACCTACTAAAACTGCCAAATCCGTCTCTATTCTTTCGCCACCGTTGGTCTCTGCGCCGACAACTGCGAGAATCACGCCATAAACCATGGCGAAAGGAATTGAATAGCCCGTCGAGGTTTTACCGAAGATCCCCTGTTCATTAAAAAACGAATTTGCGGGTAGTTGTGCCTCGTGCGTAAGAAAGCTACGCACGAATTTGTAGAGAATCTGCTCAAAGTTTGTTGTGGCTCCTGTTTCAGGATCCGGCAGCCGCAGAGTTGACCCAGGCAAGGCGGCAATGGCACCGCCAAATCCAACAATTGTTATGACATCATAATGATCTCGTATGAACTGCCTGCAACGCTCACCGACTTTGTCGTTGCCAATTAGCGCAGGATATTCACGCTTCGCAGTTGCATCCAAAGCGTCCATGGCCAGACACATAGCAGTGTTAAATCGTTTCTGGGCAAGCAGAAATATTGCGTCGTTTATAAACTCACCAATGCTCATTGGCCTAACTCCCACTATAGAAATGGCTTTTCTATCTGCTCATTGCGAAGCTTTCATGCCGACGAACAGTTCGAGAGGCATTTTAGTAAGCCCACCTTCAAGATGCCACCCCGCAAATCCCGAGTGTTATCAATTGGATGCAACAGCTCAATAATTACTCTTTGGTATACTCTCTTTAGGCAATGATGTCTCTGCACATAAATCTTTCCGGCGAAGGTCCGCTGCTTTTGGCCGCATTTGCGGCCTATGTGCTGGCGTTTGCCGTGATGGCCGCTGGGGCTTTGGGCCGCCGCGCGGGGAAGAAGACGGAGGCGAAGGTTGAGGCAAAGGTAAAGCCTGCGATGGCGGCCGCGGGGGCGGTCCTGGCCTCAGATGCAGGCGGGGAAAGAACTCTTTCTATCCCCGGTGGTGAGGAATCGGGCGGACCCGTCCCGCCAACAGAAGAGGAGCTGGGCAAATCACCCCCCGCCTGCGTGGGACCGGCCTTGTTTGCCCTGGGCTTTCTCGCGGCCGTGGCGGCCGTGATCGTGCGCTGGGTGCGTGTGGGACACGTGCCCCTGCAAAACATTTACGAGGTGCTGGTCGCCCTGGCGCCGGCGGCGTTTTTGCTGTGGATGGTGGGCAGAAGGCTGGGACTGCCGGGGCAGGCGTGGGATGCCTTGCTGGGGGTGATCGTGCTCTTCCCCGCCGCGTTTATCCTGGATGCGCGGCCGCAACAGCTCCCCCCGCCCTCCAGAGCGCACTTTTCGCCCCCCACGTGGCGGCGTACATACTGGGCTATTTGCTGTGTGCCAAGGCAGCCATACTCGCCGTAGGCCAGCTTGCAGGCATGCGCGGCGGCGACATCAAAAGCACCGCCTCCTATGAAAAAAGCACCTATAGAGCAATCTGCCTGGCCATACCACTCCTGACGGCCGGGCTGGCCTTAGGCAGCTTCTGGGGCGAGCGGGCCTGGGGCGACTGGTGGAATTTCGACCCCAAGGAACTCTTTAGCCTGGCCACGTGGCTGGTGTTCATGGGCTATCTGCATTTTCGCTACATGACGGCCGCGAGCTACAAGAGGGCCAACTCTGTCATTGTTCTGCTGGGCTTTGGGGGCGTGGTTATTACGCTGCTGTGGGTGAATTTCTCGCACATCTTCGCGGGGCTGCATAGCTACGCCAGTTAGGTTACAGGGCACAGGTTACAGGTTACAGAAATGTACAGTGATGCTGCTTCTCCTGTAACCTGCACCCTGTACCCTGAGTGACTAGACTAAACGTTGTCCCCTTCCGTGGTTGTGCCTTTTTCCGCCGCCTTGGCACGTCCCCACTGCCAGCCGCTGATGTCGGGCATGTCGTCGCCGTGCTCGCAGATGTACTGCTTGTGCTCGATCAGCTTTTCCTGGATCGCCTGGAGGAAATAGGCGGCACGGGCGCCGAGTTGCGGCAGCCGCGCGATCACGTCTTCCACCAGATGGAAGCGGTCCAGGTCGTTCAGCACGACCATATCGAAGGGCGTGGTCGTGGTGCCTTCTTCCTTGTAGCCGCGCACGTGCAGGTTTTTATGGTTTGCGCGGCGGTAGGTCAGGCGGTGGATCAACGAGGGGTACCCATGGAAGGCGAAGATGATGGGTTTATCCTTCGTGAACAGGACGTCGAACTGCTGGTCCGTCAGGCCGTGCGGATGCTCCAAAGCCGGCTGGAGTTTCATGAGGTCCACGACGTTGATGACGCGCACCTTCAGTTCGGGCAGATGCTGGCGCAGCAGGTCCACCGCGGCCAGCGTTTCCAATGTGGGCACATCGCCGCAGCAGGCCATGACCACGTCCGGCTCGCCGCCCTTGTCGTTGCTGGCCCACTCCCAGATGCCGATGCCCATGGTGCAGTGTTTGATGGCCTGGTCCATGGTCAGCCACTGCGGCGCGGGCTGCTTGCCCGCCACGACCAGGTTCACGTAGTTGCGGCTGCGCAGGCAGTGGTCGGTTACGGAGAGCAGCGTGTTGGCATCCGGCGGCAGATACACGCGAATGACCTCGGCCTTTTTATTGACGACGTGGTCGATGAAGCCGGGGTCCTGGTGGCTGAAGCCATTGTGGTCCTGCCGCCAGACGTGGGAACTGAGGAAATAGTTCAGCGAGGCGATCGACCTGCGCCAGGGGATGTGGCTGCACACCTTGAGCCACTTGGCGTGCTGGTTGAACATCGAATCGATAATGTGGATGAACGCCTCGTAGCAGGAGAAAAAGCCGTGGCGGCCGGTGAGGAGATAGCCTTCCAGCCAACCCTGGCACTGGTGTTCGCTGAGCACTTCCATGACGCGGCCATCCGGGGCTAGATGATCATCCTCGGGATAAATTTCGGCCATGTAGCAGCGGTTGGTCACTTCCAGAATATCCTGCCAGCGATTGGAGTTGTTCTCATCCGGGCTGAAGACGCGGAAGTTTTTGCTGTCGAGGTTCTTCTTCATGACGTCGCGCAGGAATTTGCCCATTAAACGGGCGGATTCGGCCGTGGTGGCGCCGGGCGCGGGGACATCCACGGCGTAGTCGCGGAAGTCCGGCATCTTCAAATCGCGCAGCAGCAGGCCGCCGTTGGCGTGGGGGTTATCGCTCATGCGGCGGTGGCTGTGGGCGCAAGTTCGGCCAGCTCGGGCATAAGCCGCCCATTCTCATCAAAGAGATCTTCCGGATGGTACTTCTTCATCCATTCTTCGAGGATGCGGATATGCTCGGGCTTGTCCATATTGCCCATGGGCACCTGGTGGCTGCGCCAGTAGTCCTCGCACTTGAGGCCGTCGATGGTAGCCGGGCAGGTCCAGCCCTTGGGCGTGCGCAAAACGATCATCGGCCAGGCGGGTCGCTTCAGGTTGCCGTTGGTGCGGGCATCTTCCCATATATTTTTGATCTCCGCGATTACCTCATCGAGCACCGCGGCCAGTTGCTGGTGCACGAGCCGCGGATCGCGCCCTTCGACGAAATAGGGCTTGTAGCCCATGCCCTCGAAGAATTTCTGGAGCTCGGGCTTGGAAATCCGTGCCAGGAAACAGGGGTTGGCGATCTTGTAGCCATTGAGTTGAAGAATGGGCAGCACGCAGCCATCCCGCGCGGGGTTGAGGAATTTGTTGCTCTGCCAGGATGTGGCCAAGGGGCCGGTTTCCGCCTCGCCGTCGCCCACGATACAGGCGACGATGAGATCGGGGTTATCGAAGGCCGCGCCGTAGGCGTGGCTCAAGGCGTAGCCCAGTTCGCCGCCCTCGTGGATACTGCCCGGCGTCTCAGGCGCCACGTGGCTGGGGATGCCGCCGGGGAAGCTGAACTGCTTGAAGAGCTTCCTCATGCCCTCGGCATCCTGGCTGATATCGGGGTAGACCTCGCTGTACGTGCCTTCCAGGTAGGCATTGGCCACCAGCGCCGGGCCGCCATGCCCCGGGCCGATGATGTAGATCATGTTCAGATCGTTGTTCTTTATCACCCGATTAAGGTGAACATACAGCATGTTCAGGCCCGGGGTGGTGCCCCAGTGGCCCAGCAGGCGCGGCTTGATGTGCTCGCGGCTGAGCGGCTGGAGCAGCAGCGGATTATCGAGGAGATAAATCTGTCCGACGGAGAGATAGTTGGCCGCGCGCCAATACGCATCGATTTTCTGCAGTTGGTCGTCGCTAAGCGGCCCGGCAGTGCGTGCTTCAGCAGTCGTAGTCATGTTCTTACCCTTGTTTGACGAGATTTATGAACATTATGTTGGCTTCATCGCATGGAGCAGCTCTTCCAGGCTCACCCAGGCGAAGCCGCACTTGGCATCGCTGATGCCGTATGGAATGAATAACTTATCGCCAAAAAGCATGCCGCCGCAGGAGTAAACCACGTTGGGTACGTAGCCGCCGATCTCCTCTTCCTGCGGCTCGATGAGCGGAGTTTCCAGGCGGCGGATGACCCGGGCGGGGTTTTCCAGGTCCAGCAGGATCGCGCCGATGCAATACCGGCGCATCGGTCCCACGCCGTGCGTCAGAGTCAGCCAGCCCTGCTTTGTCTCGATAGGAGAGCCGCAGTTGCCGACCTGGACGACTTCCCACGCGGCCTGGGGCTCGCTCAAAAGGGATCCCTGGTTCCAGTAATCGGGCTCGTCCGAGGTGAGCAAAAAGTTATTCTGGCCATCGCAGCGGGCGAGCATAAGGTATTTGCCATTCACCTTCCGCGGAAACAACGCCAATCCTTTGCCCTGGGCATACTCCCCCTGGAGCGTGAGCACCTGCATCTCCTTGTCCCCGGGTCGGTAGAGCATCATCTGCGGCAGAATCTTGTTGCCGCTGAAGGCCGTGTAGGTTCCGCCCACCACCGTCTGCTGGTCATCGACGAACCTGACCAGCCGCATATCTTCCATGCCCTGCGATTCGGTCTCGCTGATAGGAAATAAAACATAATCGATGAGGTTGAGATCATGCGGAATCTGCGTCTTATAGTTAGAGCGGACCAGCCAGACGATCAGTTGCCCGGCCCGCTCGATATCGCCCACGGTGCGCTCGCTCTGAAGGCGGTCCACCGTCGCTAACAGTTGGTGATAATTGAACATCTCGCCCAGGGAATTCAAAATGACCTGCGCGGCCTTATCCAGCTTGTGCATTTCGCGGAGCTTGCGCTCGAGGTGAAATTTCTGGTACTGGGGATTGGGCTCGGGCTGCATCTGGCGGGTGATCTTGGACGGCTGGATCAGCCGCACCTGCCCATCCGCTGAGACGATTCCGCGACGAAAGACAATCGAGGAGATGTGGCCTTCACCCACGGCCCTCAAACTCAAGATAAAACGCCGCTCGCCCTGGGCCAGGCCGCTTTGATCCAGGGACTCTATCATGGAGGGATTGAACAGCGCGGCGGCTTCCATGGCGTATTCCATGCTCATGCACGAGCCGATCAGTAATTGGCGCGGCCGGTCATCCGGCAGTTGAATTTGCAGGCGCGAGGCCGCCTCGCGGGCGTTCTGGAACAGCATGTTTTCCAGGTTCGGGTGACGATCGCCGAATCGCTGCAAAATTACTTCCACCTGCCGCTGGACTTCTTCGCTGCCCAGGTCCATCAGCCGTTTGATCAGCGAATTGGCCCTGTCGGCGCCAACCCAGAAGAAGCGCAGAATAGTGCGCCCGGGTCGCCGGTGATACTGATAGGCAGATGGTTGACCTGAACCTGTTGTTGAACCGCCACATGGGGCATAAATGAGTCCTCAAACAACTAACATTTTATCCCTTGCGGCATAGTTGCAGCCGCGCGGCGCAAGAAGGAAGATTGCCAAGAAGTTTCTTTCGATGTTGGCAATCTTCGAGCCGCGCCTTTATTACCAGGCACTTACGCGCGAAGAGCGTCCCGAAGGTTGCCAAACTTTTCGATGTTGGCAATCTTGGAGCCGTGCCTTTATTATCAAGATTATCAGGCACTTACGCGCGAAGAGCGTGCCATTAGGTTGCCAGCCTTTCCGAGGCTGGCCATCTAAAGCGGCTCCTTTATTAGCAAGCACTTACGCCCGAAAAACGCTCTAGTACTCCGTAACGGAGAGACTTCTGGGTAGCGGTTCTTTTTGCCGATGGGTTGATAGAACCCTTTTGATCGGCAAGGAGGCCGTCATGAAAAAGTACATCGTCGAATTGACAACCGAAGAGCGTTCCCAACTCCAGACACTGCTGGATAAAGGCAAGCCGCATCAACGCAGGCATGCTCAGATGTTGCTCAAGGCTGACCAAGGCCCCGAAGGTCCGGGGTGGAAAGACGCTCACATTGCCGAGGCTTTTGACTGTCATCCCACGACGGTTGAGAACTTGCGTCGTCGTCTGGTGGAGCAAGGGCTGGAGGCGGCCTTGGAGCACGGCAACCGTGGCAGCTATCGGGTACGCAAGCTCGACGGCAAGGCCGAAGCGCACTTGATTGCCCTGACTCGCATGGAGCCGCCGGAGGGGCGCAGCCGCTGGGGCGTGCGTCTGCTGGCTGACCAGATGGTGGCGCAAGGATACGTCGAGTCTTGCAGTCACATGGCGGTGCAGCGGACGCTTAAAAAAATGAGCTTAAGCCTCACCTGAGCAAGTACTGGTGTATTCCGCCCAAGCAAAACGGCGAATTTGTCGCGGCGATGGAAGACGTGCTGGAGGTATACCACCGGCCGTTCGACTCGTTGCGACCCCTGGTATGCTTGGATGAAGCCAGCAAGCAGTTGGTGGCCCAGACGCGCCCTCGATTCCCGGTCGATCCGGCCGAATCAAGCGGGTTGATCCGGAATACCGCCGTTGCGGCACGGCCAGCGTGTTCCTGGTGTCCGAACCGCTGAAGGGCAAGCGGCACGTGCGTGTGCGTCAGCAGCGAACGCGAATCGACTTCGCCCACGTGATACGGGAACTGTGCGATGTGCTGTACGCCCAGGCCGAGAAGATCGTGCTGGTGATGGACCAACTCAACACGCACAACATCGCCAGCCTGTACGAGGCATTTGAACCGGCTGAGGCTCGGCGTTTGGCGGAGAAGCTGGAGATTCACCACACGCCCAAGCATGGCAGTTGGCTGAATATGGCCGAGATCGAGTTGAGCGTGTTGAGCCGCCAGTGCATGGATGACTACTTTGAAAGCCGCGAACAACTGGCGGCGAGCATCGCGCCGTGGGAACGTTCACGAAATGAAAAGAAGAAGGGCATCGACTGGCGATTCACCACCGCCGACGCCCGGATCAAACTGAAGAAACTATACCCGGTGATTTAGCTGTTACAGAGTACTAGAGTGCCAGCATTCCCTGCACGGAAAGCAAATTATTTACGAAAAGGTTTAAAATTATTAAGTAATAGTTTGCGATTATTAAGCATTGTTACAAGTTTTTAACGCACCCTTGGATGAGATTCGTGAGATATTATCGTAATACCTTATTACAACTGGAGATGTAAGATCTCAAGGTTGGTGAGACCTTGAAAATCTTATCGATAAGCTATTGTTAATTAAGGGGGTGTAAGATACTCAACGTCTTTGCGCTATGCAGTGTCATGTCGATCGGGGCAATCCCGGAGCCGTGTGCAACAGACACCTGTGCAATCAGCCCTTCTCTCAATACTTCTGCGGCACGAAATTCCTCCCTTTGAGCGCGGCCTGATCGTCGTAACTGCCCTTGTTCGACCGCTTGGGAAACTTGATCGCCTCGCGGTCTACACGTTTATATGGAATCAGTGAAAGCAGGTGTGAAAGGCAGTTCAGGCGGGCACGTTTCTTGTCGTCCGAGGTCAGGATGTACCAGGGGGCATACTTCGTATCCGTCGCCTTCAGCATCTGGTCGCGGGCGCGGGAATATTCATACCAGCGGACGCGGGACTGGAGATCCATCGGGCTGAGCTTCCATTGCCGCAACGGGTCCTCGATCCGCGCCTTGAATCGCCGCTCCTGCTCCTTGTCGCCCACTTCCAGCCAGTATTTGATCAGAATGATCCCGTTGTCGACGATGTACCGCTCGAACTCGGGGCACACCTCCAGGAAGCGGTCGCGCTCCTCTTTTGTGCAGAAGCCCATCACGTATTCGACGCCGGCGCGGTTGTACCAACTGCGGTCGAAGATCACCACCTCCCCCGCCGCGGGAAAATGGGCCAGGTACCGCTGCACATAAATCTGGGTCTTCTCGCGGTCGGAGGGCGCCGGCAAGGCCGTCACGCGAAACACGCGCGGACTGACGCGTTCGGTTAAGGCGCGGATCGTCCCGCCCTTGCCCGCCGCGTCCCGCCCCTCAAACACCACAATCACACGCAGACCCTTATGCTTCACCCATTCCTGAAGTTTGCACACTTCGGTCTGGAGCCGGCGAAGTTCCTTCTCGTACTTCTTTCGAGACATCTTCGCCTCTACTTTTTCCGCATTAGTCCCGGTTCTCATATGCCCCCCGTGAGCAGAGATGCCTTTAAATCGTCCGGGCCCCAGCCGCCGATCAGGCCGGCACCGTAAGAGAGATTCTTGAACCGCGGCCTGGAGCACTGTTAATGACCAATCGCCCGCCCATGAGCTCGGCCAGCTCGCGAATACTGAAGAGGCCGAATGAATCGCTGGGAATACCTTTGAAATCGTCGGGGTTAAACCCCGCGCCTTCATCGCTGACCGTGAGTTGCACATTCTGGGAAGGCGTCCGCACGATCTCCACTTGCGCCTTGTCGCACTTGGCATGTTTTGCCACGTTTTCAAGCAGTTTGCGGGCGGCCTCGTACAGAATCAGCCGAGTTTCTTCCCGGATGGGCTCGATATCGTTGCCAACGCGCACCTCCACCTCCAGGCCGCGTGTCAGCAACATCTGGCGTGAAAGCCATCGGATGCCTTCCACAATCCCCATTTTCTCAAGCCCCTGCGGCCGCAGTTCCGTTGCCAATTGTCGCAGTTTCTGCAATGCCTCTTTCAGAATTCCCGCCGCGCGGGTGTTGGATCGCTTGATGGTTTCGTAATCTCGCTTGCCCGCTCGCTCCAGGAGCATGGCGGCGCTGGCCGTCAACTGCATGATGTCTTCGTGCACGATCTCGCCGAGCCGGCGGCGTTCCTGCTGTTCGACCTGCATCAAGCGCACGGCCAGCGGCTGCAACTGACTCGTGCCTTTCTGTTCCACGGGTCCTGCGCCGCCGTAAACCTGACTAACCGTTTTGGCCAGGGACTTCATCGCCTGTGAATACTGTTGCTGTCGGGCGCCCAGAGCGACAATCTCTGCCACGAGGCGCAGGCGGGTCACCGTCTCCTGGCTCCAGGAATAGTCGTCCCGGAATAAGCCGAAGCAGATGGCGCCCAGGACATTCTCCTCAGTAATCAGGGGAATGCAAATGATGGACTTTTGGCCCTTGTCCAGCATTAACGCTTTTCCCCTCGCCGCCTCTTCAGGCATTTGAGAGACATCGGTGATATGGATAATATGCCCCTGACGAAACTGCTGGGCACTCCAGGGAAACTCAAGCTCAACGGAGGAAGCCCTGGGGGGAAGCGGCACATTGGGGGCTGCCCAGCGCTGGGTCACTTCCAGGCGGCTGCCATGCTCCCTGAACATGACAATCGTGCCCAGGTCAAAGCCAAAATGCTCGGCCACCTGGCGCAGGGTGTCTGTCATGACGTCGTCAAAGCGGCCATCCTCGACATTTGCCAGTTGATTCGCGATGCCTTGCAGCAGTTGGTCGAAATCTTCGGGAGAAGATGGAGGAGCCTTCGTATTATCCAGCGTCGACTCCGTCTCGTTTGCCATAGACTGCCCCTTGCAAAAGTAATTATACGTGGGCCTGCGCATTGCCGCGCGCCGGATTCTCACCAGTCCGGGCAGTCCAGGCACGGCTCCTCGCGCCGGGGGCGGCGGATTCAGCTCCTGCCGCCGCTGCCCCGGCGGCAGCAGACAGCCCCAGTCCGTCCGCTCGCGCATCTGGCACTGCATTTCCTGCGGGATGATGGGCTGACAGGCCCGCACTTCCCACCCGCCGCCCAGCGCCTTATACAGGGCGATCAGGCTGGTGGCGATGTTGGATTGCGACTGCGCCAGCCGGTTTTGCTCCTGGAGCAGCGACCGCTGCGAATCGATCACGCGCTGAAAATCGACAGCGCCCTCGCGGTACTGTACGAAAGACAGTTCGACGGAGCGCTTGGCCGCATCCACCGACTTCTGCTCAGCCTGCGTCGCATCCTGCGCATTCAAAAAGCTGATCAGCTCATCCTCCACCTCCCGCGCGGCGGTAAGCACCGTGTTCTGATAATCCACCATCAACTGTTCAAACAGCGCATCCTGCACGCGCACATTATTGGTGATCTGCCCATAATTGAGGATGTTCCAATGGAAACCCGGCCCATAGGAATAGAACAGGCTGTCGTTGTCGAAAAAGTTCGTGAATTTGCCACGATGCGACTGAATTCCGCCGTGCTCGCTGGTCTCATAGCCTATTTCGCCGGCAATGAAGATGCGTGGATACAAGTCTGTCTTGGCGATTCCAATTTTCGCGCTCTGCGCCGCGGCATCCAGCTCCGCCCGGCGAACATCAGGCCGGCGGCGCAGAAGATCGCACGGCACACCCAAGGCCACATCCGCCGCGGCGGCGGGAACCACTATAGGGCCTTCCAATATCGCATCAACCGTGCCCGGCGCTCGGCCCAAGAGCGTGCTCAAGGCATTCTCAGCCTGCCGTTGCTGCGTCAGAAACCCCGGGATGGTTGACCGCGTGGACTCCAGCAGCGTGCGGGCCTGCATCACATCGAGCTCGGTTGTCGCGCCGTGGCGGAATCGAGCTTCGGCCAACCTGAGCCCTTCTTCCTGGAGCTTGACGTTTTCCTCCGCCAGTTTAACCAGCACCTGGGCCGTGCGAAAATCCGTATATGTACGGGCGACTTCAGCCGTGAGTGAAACCAGGGCATCGTCATAATCGGCCACCGAGGCGATGTAACTGGCCTTGGCGGATTCGACCCCGCGGCGGAAGCGCCCCCAGAAATCCAGCTCCCAGGTTGCATCGAAGCCCACCTGAAAGTCATAGAAGGACCGGTCGGCGATGAAGGTGTTGGGAGCGTTGCGGCTGATGTTCTGGCCTGTAGCGCTGCCAAAAGCCTCCTGCTGCTGCGGGTACTGCTGGCCTATGGCGATACCCAGTTGCGCCCGGGCCTGGAGGATTCTCAGCCCCGCCTCCTGCAAGGGCAGGTTCTGCTGATAGGACGACTGAACCAGTTGGTCGAGCACCGGGTCGTTGAATGCCTTCCACCACAGGCCGCTGATCTCCGTGCCGGCAACGCGCTTATCGTTTGTCTCAATCCATTGCTGCTGAACATCCGCCTTGGGCCTGGAAAAGTCGGGGCCGACCGTGCAGCCGGCAAGCAGGCCCGCCAGCATGGCAATGAAGAGGCCGTTTCGAATCGTCCATGTTGCATTGCTGATCGCTCGTCGTCGCTGTTCCTCAATCCGCAATCCGCAATTCGCAATCCGCAATTCGCGACCAATCCGCAATCCGAAATCCGCAATCCGCAATCCGCGATCAATCCGCAATCCGCAATCCGCAATCCGCAATCCTATTTTCGTCGGCGCCATATCTTCCCCCCAACCGGCGGCAACTTGCCGCTCACTTTGTCACCGCGATGGATTTCCGGAACATTACCAGGCTGTACGCGAAAAACGCCACGCCTATTCCCGTCACTATTAAAAACTGCGGCCACACGGCGCTGATGCCGCCGCCGCGATAAATAATCACCTGGGAAAAGCTCACGAAGTGCCGCGAGGGCAGGAAAAAAGTGATCTTCTGAAGCCATTGCGGCTGGCTTTCCACAGGCGTGTTGCCGCCGGACAAAAGCTGCATCACCACTACCACCATGATGATGAGCAGCGAGAACTGTGCCATGGAGCGCGAGATTGTCCCCAGGAATATCCCCAGGGCGGTCGCGAAGAACAGGTACAAGGTTACGCCGCAGAACCACAATAATGTCGAACCCGCCACGGGCACGCTCAGCACCGTTTTGACCACCAGGAACAGCGACGCCGCCGTGGCGGCCAGGATCACCAGCCCATTGGCCCACACCTTGGCCATGGCGATTTCAAACGACGTCAGGGGCATCGTGAGCAGGTGCTCCAGCGTGCCGTGCTCGCGCTCGCGGATCACCGCGGCCCCCGTCAGCACCACCGTCAGCAGGGTTATCTGATTGATGATGGCCACAACGCTGTTAAACCAGGAGGCCTCACCGTTGGGGTTGAACTCCTTGCGGACGACCAGGTTGATCGGGGCCGCCACGCCCTGCCGGGAGTGCGCAAAGAAATCCTGGATGCGCTGATTAATGATGGACTTGATGTAATTCACGCCGATGCCGGCCTGCAGCATGGCCGTGGCGTCTATGTTCACCTGGAGGTCCGGGTGACGGCCTCCATCCAGCCGCTCCTGAAACATGGGGGGAATGACCACGATAAACATGAAGCGGCCCCTGTCCATCGCCTGCTCGATCTCGTCCGGAGCAATCGTCTGGGGCATCTGGAAGCGCGGCGGATAAAAGGCGTTCATCAGCTCCTTGGCCAGCGTGGAGCCATCTTCATCCACAAAGGCGATGGAAGCGTTATTCACTTCCGTCGAAGTGCCCGTCGCCTGTATGTAGATCGCCCCCGTGAAGGCATAAGCCACGAAAAACACCATCACGAGGTCGCTGCCTAAGCTGCGCAGTTCCTTGCGGCCCAGCCACAAGATGTTTGAAAGCGATGCCACCCTATTTCTCTTGTTTCCTCAAAGCCGACAAACTCAGCGCCCACAGGATGATCATGGAAACCACCAGAATCACGGCGTCCCGGATCATCAGGTTGGGGGAAATCCCCTTGGTAAAAGTGCCCACGCTGGAGTGCATGTAATAGTTTGTCGGCCAGATCATGCCGATAAACTTGGCCTGCCCCGCCAGCGTCGAAACCGGCTGAAGCATGCCTGAAAACTGGATCGTCGGTATGATCGTGAGAATGGCCGTCACAAAAACGGCCGCCACCTGGCTGCTGGTAAACGTGGAGGTCACCAGCCCGATACCCGTCGTCGCCGTCACGTACAGCAGCGTGACCAGCGTGAGCATCAGAAAACTGCCTTTGATGGGAACCCCGAAGACGACCACGGCCATGGCCGCCAGAATAAAGTAATTCAACATGCCGATGGCGATGTAGGGGACCTGCTTGCCCACCAGGTATTCCAGCCGCCGCGTGGGCGTGACGTAAAAGTTGATGATGGAGCCCAGTTCCTTCTCGCGTACCACGCTGACGGCCATGAGAATCGCCGGGATGAGCACCAGCAGCAAGGCCGGCACGCTGGGCACGATGGCGTATACGCTTTCAAAAGTCGGGTTGTAGATGTATCGCTCCTGAATGTCGGGCGTGTACTTGGGAGGGCTCAAGTGCAGTCCGTTGGATGGGTCTTTGAGTATCGTGTTCTGCACGCCCTTGACATACTGTGCGATGGTCTCGCCGCGAAACGGGTTGGCGCCATCCACCAGGGCCGAGACTTCCGGCTGAGCATTTTTTTCCAGATCGCTGCCGAATCTCGGCGGAATTTCCAGCACCAGCGAGACGTCGTTGGATTGGAGCCGCCTGCTGGGCTTCATCGGGCGAGTAGGCCGGCGGTTGCTTGTCGAAATACCGGGGCGCCGCGGCGAACTGCTCCAGATACGCGCGGCTTTCCGGGGAGCGGTCCATGTCCAGCGTGGTGTAGCGGATGTGCTCGACATCGGTCGTAATGCCGAAGCCAAACACGAGCATCAGCAGCGCCGAACCGATGAAGGCGAAGGCCAGCCGCACCGGATCGCGCAGGATCTGCATGGTTTCATTCTTCATGTAGGCGAGCAGGCGGCCAAAACTCAGCTTCGCCTCTTCCTCCTTCGGCCCAGCCGCCGCGAGTTCCTTGCCGGCGACCGGTTCTGTCACGGCGGCTTCCTCTGTCCTTGCCCTCGCCTTTTTGCGCGGCGGCCTTAATGGCATCCTCCATATACGCGATAAAGGCCTCCTCCAGGCTCTTGCTGCCGCGCTCCTCGACGAGCTCTGGCCGGCGCATCGCAGGCCAGCACCTTGCCCGCGTGCATCAGCGAGATGCGGTCGCAGCGCATGGCCTCGTTCATGAAGTGTGTCGTCACGAAAATGGTTACACCCTGCCGCCGCGAAAGGTCGATCAGCAATTCCCAGAAGCTGTCACGGGCGACGGGATCGACGCCGGATGTCGGTTCATCCAGGATCAGCATCTCCGGCTCGTGCAGCACCGCCACGGCCAGCGAAAGCCGCTGCTTCACGCCCATGGGCAGGTCATCCGCCAGGGCATCCAGGTGCGCTTCCAGGCCGAAATGATCCACCAGCTCCTGCGATGCGCGCCTTGGCCTGGTCGGCGGGGATGTGATACAGCCGCGCATCCAGGACGAGGTTTTCGCGCACGGTCAATTCGCCGTAGAGTGAGAACGCCTGCGTCATGTAGCCGATCTGCCGGCGCACTTCGATGCTGCCGGCCTCCACCGATTTGCCCAGCACCGTGGCCGTGCCCTCTGACGGCGGCAGCAGGCCGGTGAGCATCTTCATGGTGGTGGATTTGCCGCAGCCATTGGAGCCCAGGAAGCCGAAGATCTCGCCGCGCTCGATGGACAGGCTCACATGGTCAACCGCGGTGAAGCTGCCGAAACGCATGGTTAAACCCGTGGCGTCGATAACAACCTCCGCCTTCTCCTCCTTGCGCGGCGGTATGACCACCTCCTTGTGCCCCGTGCGCTTTTCCGGCGGCAGAGAGCTGGATAAAACATTTCTCCAGGTCCGGCGTGGAGGTCCGCTGCATCAATTCCGCGGGCGAGCCCGTGGCCAGCACTTTTCCCGCATCCATGGCGACCAGCCAGTCCCACTGCTGGGCCTCATCCATATAGGCCGTGGAGATGAGGACGCTCATGCCGGGATTTTCTTCGCGGATGGCGTCGATAAGTTCCCAGAACTGCCGCCGCGAAAGCGGATCGACTCCGGTCGTCGGCTCATCCAAAATGAGCAGGTCCGGCTCGTGTACCAGCGCGCCGCACAGGCCCACCTTCTGTTTCATGCCGCCCGAGAGTTTGCCCGCGGGACGGTCGGGAAACGGCGCCAGGGCCGTGGCTTTTAGAAGTTCCGGCACGCGCTTCTTGCGCTCCTGGGCGGAAAGCCCGAAGAGCTGGGCCATGAAATCCACGTTCTCAAAGACGCTCAGCTCCTTGTACAGGTTCTTGCCCAGCCCCTGCGGCATGTAGGCGATCCGCGGGCACACCTCGCGGCGGTGTTTCGCGTCGCCCATGGAGCCGCCCAGGACTTCCACTTCCCCTGCCTGCAACTTCTTTGAACCGGCGATCAGGGCCATGAGCGTGGATTTGCCCACACCGTCCGGCCCGATCATGCCCACCATGATCCCGCGCGGAATATCCAGAGAAATGTCATTCAGCGCGTTCGCGCTGCCATACCGATGAGTGACATTATGAATGGAAACCACCGGCGCATCGGCCGGTGAGGTAGATGTTGCTTGCTCTGCGGAGCTTTCCATGTCTCACCAGTAGTCAATACTTAAGGCGCTTACTTTCCCCTTTACGGGTTGGATTCTGTGGCGGCGGGACTGCCCGCAGCCGTTGCGGCCGCCTCCGAGGCCGCCCCAGAAGTCGATGGCGGCATAGGCGGAATGAGCTTCTGAAGCCACGCAGGCCATTTCGCGTCAGGGTCGCCCTTTACGTACCCGACTCCTCGAACGCCCGTCTTGATGAACTGGATGTACTCGAGAACCAGGGATTCAGGAGCTTGAATCTTCACGCGAAACATCAGCTTGTCGCGCTCGCTTTGCGTCTCGACCTGCTTGGGCGTGAACTGCGCCTCGGGCGAAACGAAAGTCACGGTGCCCGGCGCCGCCACATCGGGGACGGAGTCCAGGGTAATTCTCGCATCAGAGCCGATCTTCAGCCGGGCCGCCTGGCGGCCGGGCAGGAAAATCTCCATGTACACATCTCTCAGATTTACCAGCGTCAGCGCTTTGCCGCCTGATGCCAGAACCTCGCCTACCTCCGCCAGGCGGTACAGGACCCGTCCGTGTACGGGCGACGTTAACGTGGCGTCGTCGATGCGGGTTTGGACAGTGGCCGCCTTGGCCAGCGCCGCCTCTATCTCCTGGCTGGCCGTGCGCAGCTTGGCCTGCTGTTCCTCCAGCGCCGCGTTAGCGGTTTCCAAAGCTGTCTTTCGGGCATCGTATTCCCGCTGCGAGCCCGCCTTTTCCTCCAGCAGCTTGCGGGCGCGATCTTCCTCGATCCTGGCGAGATTCACCTCGCTTTTCTGCCTGACGATAGTGGCCTTAACAGAGGCTTCAGTCTCCTGCGCCGCGGCGACCTTGGCCTTGTCCTCGGCCAGCTCGGCTTCCAATGTGTCGGTGTCAAGTTTCACCAGCACCTGGCCAGGCTCGACCATGTCGCCCTCGTCCACCAGGATTTTCTTCACCCGCAGCGGCTCCTTGGAGACCACATCGACCAGCTTGGCCTCGACGCGTCCGTTGCCGGAATAGATCCCCTTGGGCAGCTTGTGCCGCGTCGCCTGCCAATACGTATAGCCCAGGATGGCCGCGGCAACTATCGCAACGCCCAGGAGGATCCATTTAAGGTGCTTTTTTAGCATGACGGTCCCCTATCGATGCACCCCACCGTTCAAATATGAGACAAATCCGACCCCAAAATGCTCACTAAGCCATTATAGGACCCTCCGGCTGGTCCGCCTTGGCCAAGGCGCCATAGAATTTCTTAGGCTCCAAGAACTGCCAAGGGAGAAGTCAACATGAGTTTCTTTAACGAATTCAAGGAATTCGCGGTCAAGGGCAACGCCGTGGACATGGCCGTCGGCATCATCCTGGGCCTGGCCTTCGGCAAAGTGATCAATTCCGTAGTTCAGGACCTGATCATGCCGCCCATAGGCCTCCTTCTGGGAGGCGTGGATTTCAGCAGCCTGCGGGCCGTCCTTAAACCCGCCAACCCTGAGGCGGGCACGCCGGAAGTGGCGATCCGCTACGGAGTCTTCGTAAACACGGTCATCGAGTTTCTCATCATCGCCTTCAGCGTCTTTGTGATCGTCAAGTTCATGAACATGCTGATCCGCCGAAGGGAAATGCCCAAAGCCGCGCCGGCATAGGAGCGCGCTGGCATCGGAGATTCATGGCCCCAGAAAAAGCAAAAAGGCCCGGCAATGCCGGGCCTTTTAAAACTTCCATACCCAAGGGGGTCCGAACATCCCGCCAAAACCCCCGAAAACCCGCCTGTTTCACAACAAGGCGGCACAGATTCCGGCACACTGGCCGGCGAAAACCTGCCCCCGGACCTGGCCGACGTGGTAAATGCTTGGCCGACGCTACCCGAAGCGATCAAGGCGGGCATCCTGGCGATGGTCAAGGCTGCCCGCACTGAGGGGGGCCGATAGCCATGCCAACCGGAAGAATCACGAATGAAGGCATCCTGTACAGCGTCCGCGAGTTCATCGCCGATTGCTGTCAGGCTGTACCCGGCATGTTTGTTTCTAACGCCGAGCTTCGCGCCACGTTCAAAGCGTGGATGCACGCGCGGGGCAAGACGCCGGCTCAGGGGCTTTGCTTGGGGGCCGGTAGGTTCGGCCAAGTTTTCCTCGACCAGTGCAAGCTTAGCGTTGCCCCCGGCCATCACCGGGAAGGCGGGAAGATCGTTTGCGGCTGGCGGGGCCTGATGCTAGTGAAGACCGCACTTGACTTGCCGGATAGCTCTGCGGCCCGCCTTCAAAGCGTTGCCGAAGAATGGTCAAAGCTGCCGAAGTCAACCCAGGCCCGGATTGTGGCGATTGTCAAAGCCGCCACTTAGGCCCCCCCGGTGTGACCTCCCGGTTTGGGGAGTGGGGTGGCGGAATCCAGTATCAGGACCCCCACGAGTCAGCTTTTCAATCCGAACTTTTTCCGCCAGGCTTCTTGCGTAGGCAATCGCTCCCATTTACGTTTAACAATCGTCCGCGAAAGGTCTAACACTTGGTGTCGCAGGTCGTCGATTTGGGTATCAACGACCCGCGACCGTATATCGTTGCGATTTATGGTGTCATTCATCGTTTTGAGTAGTGAACTGAGGCGAGAGTGGTCTTCTTCTTGCGGATTCAATAAAAGGTCAATGTGCCAACTTAGCCGCATAATCTCTTCGATACGATCAATGGAAGAAGAGGGGTCGGCCTTCTCCAAGCGATTGAAACTGCGCGCCATCGCCTCCGTTGCTAAATAATTAGCAATGGCCTTACGCAGAGACTCGCTCCACGCTTGCCATTCTGCGGAACGGACGGATGCTCTGATCTGCCACCGAGCACTAAAGTGAGCCACGATTGCGACTAACAACCCAATAATGGCTGCCATGATTCACTTTCCCTCTACCTTCTGATTCCGAAGTCCACGATTTAGTTGTAGTCGCACCTCCTCGTCACGAAGTCTTGAAAGCTCGCGCTCATCCGTGGCCGAAGCGCCCCATCTCATTTCCTCTTCATCGCTGGGCATACCCTCCATTATGATGACCCACTTGGGCGGTTTCTCCCGCGTTACCCATTCTGGGAGTTCCTCCCCGCAATGCCTGCCAATCCACCCCTCAAAATGGCCGCGTGCCCTTCCGTAACCGTATCCTTCGAGACAACCATCGTCACGGCCCTTATCTTTTCCAACAGAATAGAAAAAGGAGCCTACAATGAAGCCAACTGCCACAACAACAAGGTATTCCATGATTATCTTCCCTTTCACATCACGGGACCGAGTGTTGTCAGTCTTAACGTAACCAACATGCCTAGGCTAACCCGCGCTGGCTTCCAATGACATCAGCCTTTGACTCCGGTTTCATGGTTGGCTCCAGACCTTGCCCTACGGGGCATACCGATTCTATCCTTGTGACAGATTTTACGGTGTATCCTGATCCTCGCTTGCAGTAGCGGCGGGATTCACGTCCAGCTTCTTGTTGGCCACTGTTTCGCTCGGTTTGTCGCTCTTATCGCAGAGGTCACGGACAGACCCATCCCTCACTATCAGCAATTCACTCTTCTCGCCGGAAAGTGAAAGAACTGAGCCTGTGTCTGTCCTGGCAAGCCCGGCACGGAAAACGCCGTTCTCGTCGAGTAGGCGAAGCCCCTGTCCTTCCTTGTTAGCGAGCAAGCTGGTGCGGAACTTGCCGTTCTGGTCCAAAAGGTCAATTCTAGGCCCGTTTTCGTTCACAACCAAATCTGCGCACACCTTCCCCTCACCAAAGATGAGCAAGCCGGACCTGCCCTGAACGACATCCAGACAAATACCTGGGTCTTCGTCTTTATACAGTGACAAGTTCGGCCCATCCGTTGATGCGGTCAGCAGGGCACTAGGGTTTCCATTTGCGTCGAAAAGGTCAAGAGACGGGCCATTCTTTAGCGCGCTCAGCAGGGCGCGGCCTTTGCCGTTATCATCGGACAGTTTCAGAGAAGGCCCGTCTTCGGTTACAGTCAGGTTGGCGCGGACATTGCCGTTGGCGTCGTTTATGAGCAATGACGTGTCGTCGTGAATCAAGTCCAAGCCAACGCGGGGTTTGCCATTATCATTGGCAAGGGCCAACAGCGGGCCATTCCCAAGCAATGTGAATACGCCGCGTGCTACACCGTTAGCATCCGCCAATTGCAATCTAGGGATATTATTTGCAACACTGAGGCCGGCGGTAGGGCCGCCTGTTTCGCCCGAAAGCGAGATGGAAGACGATCCAAGGGATGCGGCTAGGCGCACGTTGGACCAACTATTGCTGTCATTCAGGCTCAGATTCGCGCCAGAATCGGACACGTCCACTTTCGCTTCGCCGTGATCGTCGCACAGGTGGAGTTCCGGCCCAAGCGGGCCTGTGTTCAAGAGAATGTATCTGCCTGAATGATAGGGATCGTCAAGGCCCAAAAAAAGTCCGTTCAGCGACGTTTGCAGAGTCGCATTCATCTTGCCCTTGTCGTCGAGCAAACAGAAGCTCCGAGCGCGGACGGCATTGAAATCGGCGTTCAACCGTATCGGCAGCCTTGGCAGCAATGCTACCCCAACGGCCGCTGCGCCAAACAGCACAAGAAGCGTCACGCGCCAGCAAAGAAACCGACGTTTTTCGCGGCATAGTTCCCGTTCTAGCTTTTCTAGGCGTTCTTCGGTTGTCATAAGTCCTCCCTTTTTCTAATGTTTCCCTCGGCTCCTGCCGACATCGTTTTTGACGCGCTAACCGGCCGTGTGAGGCAATATGATCTTGCCTGTAACAACCTGCCGGTATAACCTCCAAAGCGAGAACCGTTCGCGCTGTTCTCGTGATCCGGGAACGCACCGGCCGTACTTCGGCATGAAAGAATGCGGTACACCTTGTCGGTGAAGGCTATCCAGCAAGTGGGCCAACTGAACAAAACGCGGTCGGATTAGGGGCCGACACAGACAGGCCATTAACACACCACAGACCGACGCGGCCCAGCCCAACTCCCCAAACAAACCGCAAGTTATGGCGATGACTCCTAACACTGCGGAAGCCATATACGCGCACAGGAGGACTCGCGCCGCTCTGTTGGGGTCTTTGAACAACTTGGCGTAGGCATACACTATTGCCACGGTGAAACCTATGGACCATGCCAATCTAAGCCAAGACAGCGCGACCGCCGATTCCGAACATTGGGGGGCGTTTGCGCCTGACGTTTTGAATTCGCTTAAGGCGGACACATTGGCAAGTATTGCGAATGCTCCAACGAAGGCGAGCCATGTGCACCAATTATAAATCCACAGTGCCACGCGCGGCCAAGGCCAGCGTTCTGATTCCGAATCGGATATTGAAGCAGTTGCAGAAGCGGGCAACGTATGAGCGTGTGACCAAATTGGCGGATAGGCGGGAGCGAGAGATTCCGGCTTCTCTGCCGGCACAGAACGTGTGGCTTCCGCTGCAACGAGTTTCTTTGACGGCGAGAACACCGTTGGTCCGATATACGGCGCATCGGCTAGTGTCGGCTGAGCCTGCGTCCTCTTTACGACGTTCGCAGAACCGACGCCGGGTTGTGTTGGGCTTTCGCGTCGGAGAGCCTGTCCATCAGGCCGGATAGAATCGTTTCCGCCCGTCCCGGACGGCCGGTTGCTAATCAACAGGACAAGTCCGCCCGTGACCGCTGCCACGATTGCCCATTGGATCAGTAGCCGGGGAATATCAATGGAAACGGTGTAAAAGCGGGCGTCCTTATCCGGTGAAAGTGCTGGCGGCTCGGAAATGAGTGCATAACCCGCTGGCGTGGTCGAATGAAGACCGCGTACCGCAAAGGTGAGATTCCAAGGCGGGAACAACCCCATCAGAGCAATCGCTCCAATACCAACCCCCAAAACCACCTTCTGTGCCTTGTTCATCGCTCCCCGTTCCTTTCAGTGCGGCCGCCTGAAAAGAAAAGGGAGCCGCCAGTTACTACCCCCGCTAGAGGGCCTACCACAGCCCACGGAGAGGGTTTCGCCGACGGACTCCCGGACGGGAGTCCGCCAAGCTGTTGCCTCTCCGGTGAAAAGTGGTAGTTCTCTAGCGGAGCAAACGCTTGGTCAGACCAAGTTCAAATTGTCTATTCCTTCAGATTCGACCTTTCATTCCAAAGCATCCGGGCATTACCCGACCATTGCCATTTGAGTACATCGGCAATTCGGCCTATGAAGTCTAACATTGCACGTTCCATGAAGCGACACAAAGGCGAGTATCCGCCGCACGTGGCAGGCCCAAAGCGGACACCTGCCTAACGAAGCGCCCCTCTGCCATCCGGAGGCAAGGCAGTAAGTTCTATAACAGTCTATGTGTCAAGGCTTTACGGAATCCAAATGACTATCTTGTCTCACCCTTATCAAGGCCCGTTTGATTAAGGCAGACGATGACGTGCGCCGGAACCCATATTCTGGCAATGGGGCAGGATTGCGGGCGGCTCCACCCGAAGGTACAAATGCGGCATGAACCCCGTGGAAACAGACCCGAACGACAGTTTTGCCCACCCTGTCCGGTCGCTTGCTCGGCAGCTTCAAGAGCTACATGACGGCATTCTGTTCTTCGCGGATCAAATGCAAGACGTGCTGAATTGGCAGCGGCGACAGCGGAGTGATTTCTTGGGACTCATGGAGGATGAACTACCCGACCCGTTGCGGCAAGAATGGCGTACGCATCGCGGAAAGCTCGAAGACCGGCAGAAAAGCCTAGTTGACCAGTTGGGCCTGGCACTATCGACATCGGAAGGGATAAGTCAGCATCTTTCTTGGGGAATGAATGAGAAAGCCGGCAAATATGAAGCCGGCTTGCGATGCAATCTGCGCGAAGTCCTTGAAAGGCTATGCAAGATCGGCGTATCCGGGCGTATCCCCTGGAAGGACTTCAATCTAACACTTCGCGATTTTGATAGACAGGTCGGGGCTTATGCAATCCCAGTGCGGGATGCGAGTGTGACGCTTGAAACCGTGGCTTTGCGGCCTCTGGAGTGCGCGTCATCGCTGTCTGACACTAACGCCACGAGAAAGCAATCCTCGACCAAGCCTTTGACAGACAAAGCGGCCGCCGTTCTTGAATTGCTTAAAGCACTTCCCGCCAACCGTGGCATGAAGGGGCCGGAAATACTGGACGCTTTGAACAAGCGAACGCCCCCGATGAACTTTGACCAGAGCACGCTCACTAAACGGATTATCCCCGCATTGCGGCCATATGGGGTGAAAAACCGAAGGGGCGCTGGGTACTACATTGACGAATCGTCGTTGCGCGATGGCACCACTTCGACACCCTCTTGACGCCACTTCGGCGCTGCATACTCCCAGCGGTTTCTCTGGGAAAATGGGGGCATGAATACAAACCTGTACCAGTTGGGTTCGACGGCACTGGACGCTAAGAGTGGGGAGTTCCCCGCTCTGGCCCTTCGACCCCGTGAGGCGGCGAAGGTTCTGAGTATTTCGGAGCGGACTCTTTGGACGCTGACTAACCGGCGGGAGATTCCTCACCTTCGCTTGGGGCGGGCAATCCTTTATCCCGTGGACGGCCTACGCTCTTGGTTGGCGGGGCAGAGCGGCCAGGAGGGCGGGAAATGAACCGTGACAGCGTTCAAAACGTGCTGAACCGGCTGGAGGGTGTTAAGCAAACCGGCCCCGATCAGTGGGAAGCTTGTTGTCCTGCCCACGATGATGCCCATGCGAGCCTGAGCATCGGACGGGGCGATGATGGCCGCGTGCTGCTGCATTGCCAAGCCGGGTGCAAGACGGAGAACGTGCTGAGCAAATTGAATCTGACGTTTGCTGACTTGTGCCCGAACGAGGCTGCTGAGCAAGATGTTCGCAAACTGTCCCCGCCGCCGTCTTTTTCCCCGGCCCCGTCTGTGCCAGAGCCGATACGGACATGGAATAGACAACCTTTAGGTAGCGTAGGCACGGGCGGGAAGATCGTAGCGACCTACCCTTATCACAGTGCCGACGGCAAACTCTTATTTGAAGCAGTCCGGTTTGACCCGAAGGAATTTTGCCAGCGCCGGCCGGATGGCAAGGGCCGGTGGATTTGGAACCTTGACGGTGTGCAGCGCGTGCTATACCGCCTGCCGGAACTGTTGTCGGCCGATCCGGCGAAATGGGTTTTCGTGGTTGAGGGCGAAAAAGACGTGGATAACGTCCGCGCGCTTGGCCTTGTCGCTACCTGCAATCCCGTCGGGGCTGGGAAGTGGGGCAAGCTTGCCGATGACTCAGCTTTGTATGGCCGGCGGGTTTGCATCATTGCGGACAAAGACAAACCCAACTCAAAGACAGGCCGCATACGTGGCCGCGAACATGCCGAGGACGTAGCCCAGCGGCTCTACGGCAAGGCTGCCACAGTGAGGAACATTGAACTTCCCGGCGATGGCAAAGATGCCAGCGATTGGATTGAAAGCCGTGACGGCTGCGATCCGGGCGAATTAGCGGCGGCGCTGTTGCGCATGGCCGAAGATGCTCCAGAATGGATGCCCAAGGCCGACACAGCGCCCGGCCCGGTGCTTATCTGCATGGCGGATGTGGAGCCGCGCGAAGTCCGTTGGCTGTGGCTGGGGCGCGTGCCGCTGGGCCGAATCACGCTGCTGGTGGGTCGGCCGGGTGAGAGCAAGTCTTTGCTCACAACTTACATGGCCGCCAGAGTAAGCACGGGAATGCCTTGGCCAGATGGGCAAGAATGCCCCGCCGGTTCTGTGATTCTGATTTCGGCCGAAGATGGTCCTAACGACACGATCCGACCCCGGCTGGACGCAAACCTTGCTAATGTGCGAAAGGTGCATTTGATGTCAGCCGTGCGGCGGACAAGCCAAGATGGGCAGTTGCATGAAGTGATGTTCACCTTGGCCGACGTGGCGAACCTGGAATTAGCTTTGAAAGAACTCCCCGACTGCCGGCTTATCGTGGTGGACCCTATCGGAAGCTTCCTTGGCGGAAAGACCGACGCCCACCGCGATAACGAAGTGCGCAGCATCCTTGCGCCTGTGGCGAAGCTGGCAGAGAAGTACGGGCCGGCAGTGCTGGTAGTGGCACACACGCGAAAGAGTGCTGGTAGCTTCGCGGATGACTTGGCCTTGGGGAGCCGGGCATTTACAGGCATTGCACGGGCTGTCTGGCATGTAACGCGGGATAGCAATAGTAAAGACCGCCGGCTGCTACTGCCGGGGAAAAACAATCTTGCCGCCGAAAGCACGGGCTTGGCATTCTCCATTATCGGCACCCCGCCAGCGATTGCCTGGGAGCCGGCCCCCGTGGCAATGACTGCGGACGAAGCCTTGGCAGTCCAGAATTGCCGCAAGGAAGACTCCAAGCCCGGACCTGAGCCGGAAGCCTTGAACCAAGCCGCCGACTGGCTCGCGGCTGAATTGGCGGACCTGGTGGAACGCCCCGTAAAGAAATTGAGAGAAGACGCCGAGGCGGCCGGCTTGAACTGGCGTTCTGTCCAACGTGCATCGAACAAGCTGGGAGTGAGGGTATACCGGGCGGGCTTCGGCGGGGGCTGTGTGTGGCAACTGCCCACGTCCATACATGCCAAGCCTGTTGAGAATGGGGAATATGGCACGAATGGCACGAATGCGGGATTACAGGGGAAGCCGGCTATTTCGTCCCGGCAGGAATGCCATACGCGCCAAGTTGACTCACTCGGCACGAATGGCCGGGATGATGCTGCCGGGCGCAGGCGGACCAATCCTCTCCCACCGCCGCCCAAGTTGGGAAGCACGGGCAAGGTTACTTGACTTTGCGCCAAGTATATGGTAAGCTATAGATGAAACAAAAACGCATCAGACTGAGCGATCAAGTCCGGCTGGCAGTAGGCACGGCCAGCATGAGCCGATACGCGATCTGCAAGGCTATCGGAATGGACCAATCGGTTATGAGCCGCTTTATGGCCGGCAAAGGTGGGCTGTCGATGGAGGTTTTGGACGCCCTAGCCGAAGTGTTGAACCTGGAATTGCGGCCTGCCAGCAAACGGGCAAGAAAGAACAAGTGACCTATGGCAACTATCGGAACGGACCCCAACGGGCATCGGCGGATTCTTTTCGTGGCGGCCGATGGCAGCCGCAAGACGGTGCGGCTGGGCAAGTGCAGCGAACGCGACGCGGAGCAAGTCTGCCGGCACGTTGAGGCGATGGCAGCGGCGACGATTCACGGGCAGCCTGTAAGCCGAGAGACGGCGGTTTGGGTGAAAGGCATCGGCCGCACGCTGCATGATCGGTTGGCACGAGCTGGGCTAGTGACAGGGCGGGCGGCTGTCGAAAAAACGAAGCTGGGGCCGTTCATCGACGCCTACATTGCCGGCCGCATTGACGCCAAGCCCCGAACCATCATCAATCTGAAACAGGCCCGCAAGGCACTGGTGGGTTATTTCGGCGAAGACAAGCCGCTGGCGGCTATCACCGCCGGCGACGCCGACGCCTTCCGGCTGGCTTTGCTGGGCAAGAAGCTGGCGGAAAACACCGTCCGGCGACTCTGCGGACGTGCTCGACAGTACTTCCGTGCGGCTATTCGCCTAGAACTGGTGCAACGCAACCCCTTCGATGGCATCAAGTGTGCGGTGGGGGCAAACCCAGGCCGGCAGTATTTCGTGAGCCGGGAAGAGGCGGAAAAGGTTCTGGCGGCGTGCCCTGATGCTGAGTGGCGATTGATCTTCGCTTTAAGCCGCTACGCCGGGATGCGCTGCCCATCGGAACACTTGGCCTTAAGCTGGGGCGACGTGGATTGGGAACATGGCCGAATGACGGTTCGCAGCCCCAAGACCGAACATTACGAAGGCAAGGCTTCGCGGCTTGTACCAATCTTCCCCGAACTGCTGCCCTACCTGCGGGAAGCCTTTGAGGCGGCCGAACCGGGGACAAAGTATGTCATTACCCGCTGCCGCGATGGAAGCGCCAACCTGCGGACCCAGCTTGAGCGGATCATCGGACGGGCCGGCTTGAAGCCTTGGCCGAAGCTGTTCCACAACCTTCGGGCGACGCGAGAAACGGAACTGGCGGAGCGATTCCCCCTACACGTTGTTTGCGCCTGGATTGGCAATTCTTCTGCGATTGCGGCTAAGCATTACTTGCAAGTGACGGATGAGCATTTCGACCGGGCGATTGCCGGCGAAAAATCGGAACCGGGAAAGGCGGCACGAAATGCGGCACAGAATCCGGCACAGCAACCGCACGCGGGGCACCGCAAGGCATCGCACGCCGAACCTCAGAAAATGAAAAACCCCGCGTTTTGCGGGGCTTTTCCACACGTTGCGGTAGGGTGTGATGACCCTAACACTTCCCTAATACCCCCAAGGGGACTCGAACCCCTGTCTCCAGGATGAGAACCTGATATCCTAGGCCGCTAGACGATGGGGGCGTCTGCTTAGCTCTTAACTATTGTCTCGCCGGCGGCTAATTAAAGCAACGCCGCACAGCGAGCAGGGGATGGTATCCAAAACAATTGCCAATTGCAAATTGCCAATTGCAAATTTGAGGATCACAAGCGACAAGCTGCATCCATAGCTTAGCTTCCTCTCTTTGCTTGCAGGCAGCGTTTGCAGGGGTTAGATTGGCCCGACCATGAGCATAACCATTCTTAAAGAAGTATTTGAGAAAAGTGGCGATCTTAAGCCTGGTGCAGCGAAGACCCTTTTGGAACTGCTGCGTTCAGGCGCCATGGCTGCGGTTACTCAAGCAAATGATGATGTGCCAACCGTAGTTCGTGAGATCATAGAACGTGTTCGAGATGACCGGGATACAGCCGTTAAAGAACTAACAGAAAGATTTGACAGGATAACTATCCAACCATCTGAGGTCCGCGTACCTGTCGAACGGATAGAAGAGGCGCTTAATTCGGCGGATAAGGAATTTCTATCGCTAGCCCGGAAGGTCATCAAGAACATCCGTGAGTACCAGGAACACATCAAGATTAAAGCCCCACCGGATTTGATTCGCGGCGGTCGGCGGCTCGGTGTGCGCTATATGCCTATGGATCGCGTGGGCGTGTATGTACCCGGCGGCCGCGCAATTTATCCTTCCACGGTGTTGATGACGGTTGTTCCCGCGCAGGTGGCGGGCGTAAAGGAGATTGCGATTGCCGCGCCGCCCACGCCGGATGGCGTTAATGAAATGACAATGGCCCTAGCAGGGGAGTTAGGCATTGAAAAGGTTTATCGTGTCGGCGGCGCTATCGCAATTGCCGCCCTGGCCTATGGAACAGAGAATATTCAACGCGTCGACATGATTGCTGGCCCTGGTAATGCCTATGTGGCTGAAGCCAAATTGCAGGTGAATGGGCAAGTAGCAATCGACTCGGTGGCCGGTGCGAGTGAGGTTTTCATTATTGCAGACGAGTCAGCAAATGCCGCTTGGATCGCGGCCGACATGCTCGCGCAGGCGGAGCATAACCCGGGTTCGGCCATACTTATAACAGACTCAGAAAAACTTGCTAATTCTGTCCGCGAGGAAGTTGATCTACAGCTTGCGAAGCTAGATCGCCAAGAAGCAGCACGCCACTCGATAGAAAAGTACAGCGGGATTATTTGCGTATCTGATATTGGACTAGCCTGTGATTTGGCCAATGTTTTTGCCCCGGAACATTTGCAGATTACCACACAACAGAGCGGCATGATCAGCAAATACATCCGCCACGCCGGCGCGATCTTTTTAGGGGCCAATACGCCCGTGCCCTTGGGCGATTATTACGCCGGACCCAGCCACGTCCTGCCTATGCGCGGCTATTCCCGGCAGTCCAGCGCACTGTCCGTCAACAGCTTCCTCAAGGCCTCCAGCGTTCTGGAATACGACGCGGCCGCGCTGAAGGAAGATGCGGCGGATGTCGCCGCCTTCGCCCGCTATGAAGGCCTGACCGCCCACGCCGCGGCGGTGGAGATCCGTGCCAAAGACGCCCAGGGCAAGTAACGACTGGGCAATTTGCCCAGTCGATTTCACCTCCCAAACTTTGGGCCCTGGCGCGTTATCGTTGGCCAAATTGGCCAACATAAGGCAGTTAAGTGTTACAAACCGTTGCAATGCAACAGTCGCGCGTAACGGATCCTGTCTCTGGCAATATTCCCAGTGACAAGATCCGTTACGTTTTGGCCGGTGGGACGGATAACGTAGGTGGTAAAGTTCTCCACCTACACGATCCGTCCCTCGCCACCCATTGCAGTTGACTTGGCAAGGGTTTAACCGCAAAATCCCGCGATGCAGTATTTTCGAGACAATATCGAGGCCATGGAGGCCTACATCCCCGGCGCCCCTGCCGACGAAGCAGGTTGGGTAAAGCTCAACCAGAACGAAAACCCCTTCCCCCCCTCGCCCAAGGCCCTGGCGGCCATGCGCAAGTTCGACGGCAAGTCGCTACGGCTCTACCCCGACCCGCTGGCGGGCAATTTCTGCAAGGCGGCCGGCGAGGCGCTGGGCGTTTCGCCGCAAAAGATCCTCGTCGGCGACGGCAGCGACGACCTGATCATCATGATCTCCCGCGCGGCACTGGGCCGCGGCAAAACGCTGGTGATCACCGACCCCACCTTCCCCTACTACTTCACGCAGGGCGTGGTGGAGGATGCCTCCATCATCTCCATCCCCTGCGCGAGGATTTTTCGCTGCCCATCGAGCAGATGGCCGCGGCACAGGGGGATGTAATATTTATCGCCGCGCCAAATAGCCCCACCGGCGCTACTGCCGATGCGGACAAACTCGCCTGGCTGGCGGCAAATACAAAGGGCCTGCTGGTAATCGATGAGGCCTATGTTGATTTCGCCGACCAGAACGCGCTGGCCCTGGCGGACAAGTTCCCCAACGTGATCATCCTGCGCACGCTTTCCAAGGGTTATTCGCTGGCGGGGCTGCGGCTGGGGTTTGCCATCCTGAATGATTCGCTGAAGACCGGCCTGCTCAAAACGAAAAGCATCTACAACGTCGGCCCCCTGCCCGCGGCCATCGGCGTAGCGGCCTTAGCCGACCAGGCCTACCACACGAAGTGTGTCACCAGGATTATTTCGCAGCGCAAGCGCGTGGCCAGAGAGCTGAAAAAGCGCGGCTACACGCTGTGGCACAGCGCGGCTAACTTCCTCATGGTCCGCCCCCCGGCCGCGCAAACCGCCGAGGCGGTGTATCAGGGGCTCAAGGCCCGCCGCGTGCTGGTCCGATATTTCCATACGGAGCGCATGCGCGACAAGCTGCGCATCACCATCGGCACACGGCAGGAGAACGACACGCTCCTGGCCGCACTGGATGAATTGAAATAACCATGGCCCGCACGGCACAAATTGAACGCAAGACCCGCGAGACGCAGATCCAGCTCTCCGTGGACCTGGATGGCTCGGGCGCGGCCAACGTCCAGACCGGCATCGGCTTTCTCGACCACATGCTCGCGCACCTGGCCAAGCACAGCCTGACCGATATCACCATTCAGGCCACGGGCGACCTGCACGTGGATGACCACCACACGGTGGAGGATATCGCCATCTGCCTGGGGCAGGCCGTGGCGCAGGCGCTGGGTGAAAAGGTCGGCATCCGCCGCTATGGCTGGGCCACCGTGCCCATGGATGAGACGCTGGCCTCCGCGGCGATTGATTTGTCCGGCCGCGCGGTGTTCGTGATGAACGCCCCCTTCAGCTCGCCCAAGATCGGCACGTTCGACACGCAGCTTGTGGCTGAGTTCCTGCGGCAATTCGCGGCCAGCGCCAAGATGAACCTGCACGTCAACGTGGCCTACGGCGCCAACGATCACCATATTGCCGAGGGCATCTTCAAGGCCGTGGCCCTGGCGCTGCGGCGGGCCAAGGAGATCGACCCCCTGCGCGCCGACCAGGTGCCCAGCACGAAGGGCACGCTGTGAGGACGGGGGCTTAAGGCTTGAGAGGTGAGGCTTCAAGCTTCGGGATTCGGCAGGCCGGCACGACGCAATCGCATTTTTTGTCAAACTTTCCGCACCCCTGGCTCTTCAACGTTTGGGAATGGTGCTCCCTCCTCCATCGAAAATCAAAAATCACAATTCAAAAATCATTTCACTGGCTTTGAGGGACCCTAGAGGGCACCGACGATTGCGGTGACGGGGTCACGCGTGGCACCGAGTATGCGCGAGTCGGCGCTGCCGCGCGCGGGGAGGACTGCCGCCCCTGCGGCACCGAGATTGCCAACACCCCGGCGATCACGGTTATACAGATCACCCATAGAAAGATTTTGCAGAATGTTCGGCCCGTCCATGGCTCGGGAAATGGGTAGAGGATCGCCTTTACCACGGCCGCGTGGCGCCTGAATACAAGCCAAATTAGCGACCACCACACACAAAGTGCCGCCCACCGGCAAAGATGATGATGAACAAGATTGTATATGCCGGAATATGATCGGGACTGAAACGATCATGGTGCTCAAGCTCGGTCACCGCAACAGCGCCGCCCAGGATCGCTGGCCAGCACATCCCTACCGTCAGCAGTAAGGTGTAAACGATAATCAGGGATGGGTATATCAGCCATTTCTTCGCCGGCGGATCGTTGCCCTTGCCCAGCGCCAGTGCCGCGCGGGACAAAAGAAAACTCCCTACCAGCGCCAGCGGCCCAATGATCATCCAGCCGAACAGGAGCAGGCCTATCGACAGGTATGCCAGCCGCCAGTCCTCCGGTCCCTTGCGCAGCGCAGTAGCAATTTGCGCCACCAGGACAGTTCACCTTCATCCACCATCTGCTCGGGAGTGCCAAGGCGCTGGAGCACCTGGGCCACCGCCGCATCGCAAATCGGCGGCTCCATGCCCGCGAGCTCGCGCTCGATATGGCCGCGCAGGTCCTCGACAACCTCCTGCGCATCCACCGAAGGGGCCGCCTTCAGCCGGTCGCGCACCGATTCCAGGTAACGGTCGATCATCGACCGCCCACTGCTTGTAAGCTCCGCATTCATGTTTATTTCCCTTTCGCCGCGCCGGCGCCCTGGATGCCCAGAATCATGGCCGCCCACACCTTTTCCATCTCCGCCAGCGTTTCCTTGCCGCGGGTGGTGAGCTGATAATACTTGCGGGCCGGCCCTTCGGAGGATTCTTCTAGATAGGTCTTCAGCAAGCCCTCTTTCTTCAGGCGGCTCAAGATCGGATAGATCGTTCCCTCGCTGATTACCAGCACCTCCAGCGCCCGCAACTGTCGGACGATGTCGTAGCCGTACAGGTTGGCATCTTCCAGCGCCGCCAGGACAAAAAACTCCAGGATCCCCTTGCGGAGCTGCGTGATCCAGTTTGTCAGGAATGCATCCATCGCTGCCTCTGCTATATTGTTTTCTTTAGTATATAGCTATGCAAGGTACTATGTCAAACATTTTATCGGATTTTTATATCCTGGAAAAACAGCCCAATTTCCCCGCGGCTCTCTTTCGATACGCCAAACAGTCGATATGATTTCTTGATGGCGCAAACGCAGACAGAAATCCGGGAAATGCTCGAGGAATCGGGCATGCGGCCGCAAAAGATGTTCGGCCAGAATTTCCTGATCGACCACAATCTCCTCAATGCCCTGGTGGAGCTTTCAGGCGTGAAAGCCGGGGATTGGGTGCTGGAGGTCGGCCCCGGCACGGGCACGTTGACGGATGTATTGGTCGAGGCGGGCGCAAATATCCTGGCCGTGGAAATCGACCACGGCCTCTTCCGCCTGCTTGAAAATCGCTACGCCGGCAAACCGCAGGTAAAACTGATGCGCGCGGATGTGCTGGCCAATAAGCATCGCATTGATGAGAAGGTTTTAGACGCCGCGAGGGAGCTGGCGCCTGGCGGGATAAGTCTGATCAGCAATCTGCCCTACAACATCGCCACGCCCCTGATCTGCGACTGCCTGCTCCAGTCGCTGGCCGCCAAGCGCGGCGACATGACCGCCGTGAATTTCCTGCGCCTCACCGTAACGATTCAGCGCGAGGTGGCCGAGCGGTTGGTGGCCAAAACGGATGAAGAGGCCTACGGCCCCGCCGCGGTAGTTACCGAACTTTTGGCAAAGATCGAACCAGGCAAAAAACTGCCGGCGACGGCCTTCTGGCCGGTGCCCAACGTGGTCAGCCAGATGCTGAAAATCGAGCCGTTGGCCCCGCCGGTGGAAGAACTGGGCGATGTGGCCGTGCTGCGGCAACTGGTGAACTGGGCCTTCAGCCACCGCCGCAAGAAGATCGTCTCGACCGGCCGCCGTACGGGCGCCCTGTTTTCCGCCGAGGCGATCGAAAAAGCCCTGGCCGCGGCGGGCGTGGATCGCGACAGCCGCCCCGAGCGGATCTCACCGCAGCAGTTTGCCAGGATGGCGGCGGAATTGACGAAGGGTTGAGGGCACAGGTTACAGGGTACAGGTTACAGGGCAAAGCGACGGCACTATCGATCCTGTTCCCTGTTCCCTGTGCCCTGTATACCCTGTAACCTCAGGCCTTGGTGCACAAGCTGTTGATTCAGCATCAAGATATGTCTAGATTAAAGGGCTTGGAGAGTCGTGCTCATGACGGATGAAATCGGCAAAGGCAAACCATTCTTCGATCGCGCGGACCAGGTAGCTGAGACCGGCAACTGGGACTTCGCCATCGAGATGCTCCTCCTGGGCGTCGCCAAGGAACCCGAAAACATTCCGCGCGGCCATCAGCGGCTGCGCGAGGTGGGGCTCCAGCGCAAGATGTCCAAGGGCAAGGCCGCGGGCATGATGGACAAGATGAAGCACAAGCCCTCCAAGGACCCTATGGAGAGCATGCTCAACGCCGAATGGCTCATGGCCCGCGACCCGGCGGACCCATCCAACTGGAAGCACATCATGCTGGCCGCCAAGGACGGCGGCTGGAAGGAAGTGGTCGCCTGGGCCGGCAATGCCCTGTACGACATCAACCGCATGTCCGCCAAGCCCAGCAAAGAAATCTACCTCTTTCTGCGGGATGCGTACATCCAGGCGGAAATCTATACCGAGGCCGTGAAGGCCTGCCAGGCGGCGATCGCCCTTGCCCCCAACGATCCGCAGCTCCAGGATGTGCTGCGCGACCTGTCGGCCCGCGAAACCATTCAGAAGGGCAAGTATGACCAGGGCGGCAGCTTTACTGACAGCGTCAAGGACCTCAAGGGCCAGCTCGAAACGGTGAAACGCGAGGGTATCAGCCAGAACCAGCAGTTCCTGATCGAGCAGGCGGAAAAGGCCAAGGCCCTGTACCTGGCCGAGCCAACAGTACGTGGCAAGATCATGGCGTACGTCGATGCCCTGTCCAGGCTGGATGATGATAGCTACGAGAACGAGGCCATCGACGTTCTGGCCAAGGCGTTTAAAGACCTGGGCACCTACAGCTACAAGATGCGCATGGGCGATTTGAAGATCCGCCAGCGCAAGAGGCTGCGCGATAAGCTCAAGGCCGCCGGCGACAAGGAAAAGGCCACGAAGGTGGCCAAGGAGCTGCTGGCTTTCGAGCTGACCGAATACACCGAGCGGGCCGCCAATTATCCCACGGACCTTTCCATCAAGTACGAGCTGGGCCTGCGGCAGTTCCAGGCCGGCCAGCACGATGAGGCCATCGCCACGCTTCAGCAGGCCCGCCGCGATCCCAAGCACATGCTGGGCGCCAAGACGGCGCTGGGCAGTGCCTTCTTCAAGAAGGGCTGGTACAACGAGGCGGCCGAAACGTTCCAGGATGCCCTGTCCGGCGATGTGCCGGAAAAACGCCGCGTGGAACTGCTGTACGACCTGGGCCTGTGCCACGAAGCCCAGGGGCATGTGGAAGAGGCTATCGCCAAGTACTCCGATGTGGCCCAGATCGACTTCAACTACCGCGATGTCCGCGAGCGCATCGAGAAGCTGCGCAAGAAGGCTCAGACCGGCCAGGGGGATGCCACCCAGGCGTAGGAATGTGGCACAGCCGCCCTCGGCTGTGCTCTAAGATTCGGCAACGACGCCCTCAGATGCAATCCTTGACGGTTTCCCCCGAAATAAGCAGGCACAGCCGGGGGCGGCTGTGCCACATTCTGTGTCATCTTGTGCGGATGCGTTTGCGGTTGTCAAACGATCAGATCAACCACAAAGTCGTCAATCCCATCTGTGAAGTCCGTGTTCCAGACGAGTTTCTTGCTGCCGCGCTTGAGGGTCAATTTCGTCAGCGATTCGGTGTGCAGTCCGAAGGTTGTGCCGTCATTGCTTGTCTGCACGTTGGTGAGCGTGGCGGTCTGGATGGCGCTGGCCAGGATGTCGGCATTGGCGAAGCTCTGCGTGATGTTCAACATCTTGATGTAGTCCGCCGCAATCTGGCAGTTGCTGACCGTCTTGGCCGTAATCGAAACGCCCTTGCCGGCCACGGTGTCGGCCATGGATACATCCGCGTCGATGGCGTAGACGTTCATGGACTGGATGCAGCCGGCCATGTCGACGCCCTCATCACCGATCATCACTTTTGAACCGGTCAATGAGGACAGGATTCCGCTGCCGGTGATGGAGTGGATGGATGTCGCTCCGTCGCCGCCCTTGCCTGTCTTGAAGGCCAGGCTGGCGGTGTTCTGGGATACCACGATGTCCAGGGCCACGATGCCACCCTCGGCGGTGACCTTCCGGGATTTACCCGTGCCTGACGTGGTCGCGTTCATGCCCGTGAAGGAGGCGGTCAGATTACCTTTGCCCGAACTGAGGGTGACCTGCGTGCCGTCGCCATCGACGTAGGCCACGGAGAAGATGGTCGATCCCAATGTGACATTCACCGTGTTGGCGATGCCCAGCCGGTCGGAAACAACCGTCTGGGTTGAATTGCCCAGGGCATCCGTCGCCGTGAGGGTGACATCCTGCCATCCACGCGACAGCGCGGCCACACTATTATCGGCCAAGGTCCACGTGCCATCGCCATTGTTGACGGCGTCGTAGCTGTCCTCGCCGATCATAACCTGGATCGTAGCGCCGGGGTCATCTACCGTGCCGGTAAGCTGCGGCGTGGTGTCGGCCGTGATTAATTTGTCCAGACCCGCCGCCGGGGCGGTCGCATCGACCACGAGGTATTCGTTGCTGGTGGACTGGTTGCCGGCCGGATCGGTGGCGGTAATCAGCACCTTGTACAGGCCGTCGGGAAGCGGCGTGATGGCGCCCTCGTCGAGCGACCAGGTGGAGTCGCCGTTATTCACGGCGTCGTACGTGGCCGCCCCCACGGTAATGCTGATTGTGGCCGTGGGATCGTCGACGCTGCCCGAAAGAGCCGGGCTGGAGTCGGCCGTGACCGCCATTTGGCCGCTGGCGCTCGGAGCGGTCAGGTCGACCACCAGCTCTTTGGTCGTGGCATCGGTCCCCGCATTGCCCAGCGCATCGGTGGCCGTGACGGTCACATCATACGTGCCTTCGGCCAGCGCGGCGATCTGTCCGCCATCCAACATCCAAGTGCCATCGGCGTTGTTCACCGCCGCGTAATCGGCGCCGTTCACATTGACGGAGATCGTGGCCCCATCATCATCGACCGTGCCTGTCAATGGCGGCGAGGTGTTGTTGGTGTCCAGAGAATCCACCGTAACGGCCGGGGGTGTCGCGTCGATGGTCAGTTCATCGGTGGTCGCATCCGTGCCGACATTATTGAAGCTATCGGTGGCCGTGACGGTCACGTCGTAGGCGCCATCAGGCAAAGAGGCGATCTGCCCGGAGGCCAGCATCCACGTGCCGTCGCCGTTGTTGACGGCCGCGTAATCGCCGCCGTTGACGTTCACCGAGATGGTGGCGGCGTTGTCGTCAACTGTGCCCGTCAATTGCGGTGAGGGAATATTCGTCGCCAGCGTATCCACCGTGACGGTCGGGAGTGCGGTGTCGATGTTCAAAGTGGCCTGGCCCGGAGCGCTGGCGTTATTGGCCGCATCGGTTGCCACGGCCGTCACCGTGTACTGGCCATCATCCAGATCGGCGATCTGCCCAGCATCGAGCGTCCAGCTTCCGTCGCCGTTGTTTGTGGCGGTGTAATCCGCCGCATTCACGGTGACCACAACCGTGGCCGCCGGGTCATCCACCGTGCCGGTAAGCTGCGGCGAGGTGGCGTTGCTGTTCAGTGCATCCACGCCGACCGTCGGCCCAGTCAGATCGATCACCAGTTCGTTGGTGGTGTTGTCCGTGGACTGATGTGCCATGACATCGGTGGCCGTGGCCGTGACATCGTAGGTTCCCTCGGTCAGCGCGGCAATCTGGCCTCCATCCAGCGTCCATGTGCCGTCGCCGTTGTTGACGGCCGCGTAGTCCGCGCCGTTCACGTTGATGGAAACCGTGGCGGTGTCGTCGTTAATCGTACCCGTCAGTTGCGGCGAGGCTACGTTGGTGGTCAGTCCATCCACGGTGACCACGGGCGGCAAAGCATCAACCTTCAAAGCTCGTGTATACGTGGTTTCGCCCGTGTCGGCGCCGTCATTGTCGCTGGCCGAGACGACCAGGTCGTACGTGCCGTCGTGCAAACGATTGGGAATCGTGAGCGTCCAGCCGCCCGACTCATCTTCCAGCGCGTCGAAGGTAGCGACGGTCGTCTGGCCCTTTTTCAACGTGACCTGAACCTCGGCCATGTTGTCATCCACCGTTCCGGCCAGTGTCGGCCTGGTGCTGGCCGTTATCAGCGGCAAGGATGTGGTAATCGCGACGTTGATCGCATCCAGTAACTGCCTGTCTTCCAATGCTTCAAGACCCGTCCAATTAAGATGATGGTTGGCGCGCCGCAGATTCCTGGACATGTAGCATCCTTTCCCAATTCAATTCGTTGGTGCCATTTGAAGTCGGTAAACCCGCCCGGCGCGCTTTGCCAATGGAAGGTGCGCCGCCCCGACTGCAACTGGTTTATCGGTAGCCCAAACCCCACCCTGAAGCTGATAACGGCTCGCAACTCTCTTTCCCAAGCTTGGGCAAGTATTTCTAGGCACGCTCACGAAAAGTCCGAAAAATCCGAATAAAGAAGGTGTTTAGGTGTGTCGTTGGCAATCTGGCAATCTTGGCACTCTTATCGAAAAATGCCAATAAAACGAGGGTTTTTCCAGATTGCCAACGCTTGAGCAGGTTGGCAATCTGGAGAACAAGTTGGCAATCTGGAAATGCTAAAACCTCAACTCTGTGATTTGCGTTAACCTATTCAGAAGAAAAGAATTACAGCTACATGCGAGCCCTTCCTGTTTATTGCAGGCTCGCACGTTGGCGCCCTTGGCACTCTTGACCCTTTCTCAAAAGCCGCGTTGGCTGCACTCCCTCGCACTCTTGCGCACCTTGCGCATCTTGCGCACCTTCACCAAAAACGCCCAGTTTTTCGCGTGTTTCCGAAGGTGCGCAAAGTCGATGCTTGCGCACCTTCGACGAAAACGCCCAGTTTTTGGAGGTTTTCGAAGCCGCACAAGATGCGCAGGAGCACAAGCCTCCTATTATTCGGGTTCTTGCGATACCTCGGATACGCAAGTTTTACGCACTGTAACTCATTGCTAATAAAGGATTACGCACTTTTACACGGTAACGCGTTATTATGGGACAGATGACGCATTTCAGTTTTCTCGCCCCGAATTGGTATCATGGCCCCCCAATGCCCCCGATGACCCATAATCCGCCAGAACTCCTTGCGCCGGCCGGCGAGATGGAATCGCTCCGCGCCGCGATCGCCAACGGGGCCGATGCCGTGTACCTCGGCGGCAAGAGCTTCAATGCCCGTATGCGCGTGGCCAATTTCTCATACGATGAGCTGGCCCAGGCCCGCGAACTCACCGGCCGCTGCAATGTTCATCTGTATGTGACCATGAACACGCTACTGGCGCCGGGCGATCTGGATATCGCCGCCGGGCAGCTTGAAGAGCTCGCCGCGCTCGGCGTGGATGCGGTGATTATCCAGGATTTCGCGCTTCTCGAATTGGCCGCGGCGCTCGTGCCCACGCTGCCCCTGTTCGCCTCCACACAAATGACGCTCACGGAACCGCTGGCCATAAACCACGCGGCGGCGAAGTGGAAGATTCAGCGCGTGATTCTGCCGCGCGAAACTTCATTGTCCGATTTGACGGAAATTCGCGCGAAGACGCAGGTCGAGCTGGAAATGTTCGTCCACGGCGCGATCTGCATGAGTTATTCGGGCCAATGCCACGCCAGCCGCGTCTTAGGCGGCAGGAGCGGCAACAAAGGCACGTGCGCGCAGCCGTGCCGTCTGCCCTGGCAGGGGTGTAGCGACGGCGCGGCCGTCGAAACTGCGCCGCGGCACATCATGTCCCCGCGCGATTTGTGCCTGGTGGACCGGCTGGGCGATCTGGTCCGTGCGGGGGCCAACGGCTTCAAAATTGAAGGCCGCGCCAAAGGGCCTATGTACGTGGCCACGGTGGTGGATGTGTACCGCCGCGCACTGGATGCGGCGCTGGAAGGCAAGGCCACATCAGTGACCCCGCGCGACCGCTACGCACTGGCTATGAGCTTTTCCCGCGGGTTTACCGAGGGCTATATCGACGGCGATGCGCCTGGCAAGCTGACCTCCCCCGGCGGGCCGGGCAACCTGGGCGTGCGCCTCGGCCGCATCGAATCCGTGCGCGGCGATCAGATTGTGGTGGCGATGGACGGCGCAGAAGATGGATTTAAGCGCGAGGATCTGATCCCCCGCCCCGGTGATGGCGTCGCCTTTGGCGCGGGCGATGGAGATGGTGATCGTGCCGGCGCGGCGGTGTATCAGGTGCAGGTACTTGATGGCGGAAAGATTCTGCTCGGGTTGGACCACCAGGCACTGTCTGAAATAAGCGGTCTCACCGCCGGCCTGGATGTGTGGAAGACATCGGATGTAGCGATGGAGGCCTGCACGGCAAAGAGTTTTTCGCGCATTGAGCCCCGCCGCCGTCGGCGGCTGGACATTACCGTGGAAGCTCGTGTAGGCGCACCCATGATAATCCGCTGCGGCGCGGCCGTCGTCATGAGCGATCAGCCGCTGGCGGAGGCCCAAAAACATCCGCTGACCGTGGAACTGTTGCGCGAGCAGCTTGGCCGCCTGGGCAATACGCCGTTTGAGCTCGCCGGCGTGGAATTGATTGGTGCAAACGGCCCCTGCCAATCCACGCCCGCCATGGCGCCCAAGAGCGTGCTCAATGAACTGCGCCGCCGGCTGGTGGAGCAGCTCGAAATGGCCGCACGGCCGCAATATCAAGTTGCAGATGACCACGCGTTGGGGCACGTTCGGCAAAAGGCCGCGGCGGTCCCGCGGCCACAATCCTCCACATCGCCACGACTGGCGGTCCTGGTCAGAACGAACGAGCAGCTAAAACCCGCAATCGATGCGGTCACTCAGAGCGGTGTAATCGCCCGCATTTATCTGGAACTGCCGCCGCGCGAGCTGCCGGCGGCGATTGAGCAAGTTCAAAGCGCGGGGCACGCGCCCGCGTTAGTCAGTCCGCGCGTCATTGGACCATCCCAGCAAAGCTATGTCCAAAAGCTGCTGGAGCTACCGGCCAAGGCTATGCTGGTGCGGAATCTGGGCACGCTTTGCCTGCTGCGGCAGTTTCGCCCTGAAATGGCCGCCATCGGCGATGGTTCGCTGAACATTACCAATGATGTGGCCGCCGCGGCGATGCTGGAAGCGGGCTTTGCAATGCTGACTCCCGGCCCGGATCTGATTGAAGAGCAACTGCTGGCCTTGCTGCAAGGCAGCCCGGCGGCGGTGTGGGAACTCCCCATGTATTTGCATGAAGAACTATTCTTCACGCAGCACTGCCTGTGGTCGGCGCATACCGGCAACGGGCGAGGCTACCCGCACTGCGGCAAGGTTTGCAAGGAGCATAATCTGGCCCTGCAAAACGGGCGAGGCCAGGTTTTTCCCGCGCAGAGATGGGCTGGGCAGAACCGGCGTTTTTCAATCGCAGCCACGGATGATCAAGCTTCCGCAAGCCGCGGCCGCGCAGGCAGGCATTGCCTCATTCAGAATCGAATTGTTGGATGAGGCGCACGGGGAAACGAAAGAAGCTGTTTTCAGTTCAATTGGTCGCATCAGGACTCTGGGCTCTAGACCTTAGGCTTTGGCCTGCCGAAACTCCGGTTCCTGGATGTTCCTGGGTCCCCTCGCCCATTTTCCTACACTGATTCTTGCCTGCCAAAGCCCAAAGCCCTAAGCCCTAAGCCCCATCAAACGACAAGTCCCAGATACCTGATCCGCCGCGCCTCAGCTTGACGTCGGCTAAGCAAATCAAATACCTAGGGCTTGCCTTTTATGTACCTCTGTCAGCAAATATATTTCGTGACACCTGCCTTCTAGCCCTTACCTATGTCCGCCGCCCCCGCCACCATGTCCCCCGCCGCCCCCGCCACCATGGCCGCCGCCTCCCATGCCGCCATGGAAGCCTCCGCCACCGCCACCCCGAGGACCGCCGCCACTAAAGCCCGGACTTCCATGGAAGCCGCCACTTGGTGCGCTTCTGAACGACGGGCTTCCACGGAACCCGCCATTGCTGGCCATCATCGGCCCACGAGCACCGCCGGCGCCCGGTTCCACGTCGATGAACCGCCTCTGTTGAAGCCCATGGACGGGGAGCCAAATGTCCTGCCCCGCCCGAACGAGGGGTTGCGGGTGTGCAGGGTTGTGCCATTTCGGCTCAGCGTCGAGCTGCCACTGCGGCTGAACGTGCGCGACGGCGAAAGAGCCGGATTGGTCCGCATGGTGCCACTGTTGCTTGACCACATGCGGTTGCCGCTGGAGGTAAAGTTGCGATTGGACATATTGTGGTTGAAATTATTATGCCCAACATTGTCGCGGGCGAACTGCGTCCCATGGAATGCATCATGCCTGCTGTTGAAATCCTTTTCATTGCGGAAGTGCATGCCAAAATCTCTCCCATGCCCATGGTCCATATCATGCCCATGCCCGTGGTCCATATCATGCCCATGCCCATGGTCGAAATCATGGTCATGGTGATGATCAAACTCGTGCTCGTGCTCATGGAAGAAGTGCCTGTTGTTCAGGTTGCTAAACACGATGCCAGTGTTTATCCCAGACCACCACCCCGGGAAGGCACACCAACTGCCTCCGCACCATTGCCAACCCCACCCGCCATTCCCCCAGCCGCCGCCTCCCCACCCCCACCCACCGTTCCCCCACCCGCCATTCCCTCCATAGTACGGGCCGCCTGCCCAGGAGTACGGGAACGGATAATAGTAACCACCAGTGTAGGAGTACAGCTCAGGCACGCCCTGATAGCCGTAATCGTTGTAATAGCCGTTATCGTAATCCAGCCAGGGCTGATCCACGATTATCTGATCAGGATTCTGATTATCCTGGCTGCCTTGGAGGACAATTACCGGCGGATTAGCCTGCTGCGTCGGACCCGGCGCGAGCCCGGCGTCGCTCCACGACTGGCCGCCTGCTTCAGCATGTTCAAGGCCTGGGCATGCGTCTCCATGAACAGCCGATTGTTCTGCAATTGATCGCGAATTGCGGTAACTGCCGCCGCCGTCTGCGAATCAATCATCGACATCGGCTGGCTGTCATACAGCGCCACCGCTTGCGCGGCCGTGATGATCACAAACGGATAATCCCCCTGAAGCTGTAAAGCCTTCTGCACGGCCGGAAGCGCCCGGAAAGATTGTTGCGAGACAGGTCCATATAGGCAACAACCGCCCAGGCCAACCCATCATTGGGATTGATGCGCACTAGTTGACTGGCTGCCGGGCCGGCAGGCTGCGGCATGCCGCTTTCGACCATCTTGTGTACGTACGCCGTCATCAGATCCGTGTCGTTCCCGAATGTTTTCTGCGCATCCAGATAAACCCGGACGGCTTCGGTCGGGTCTTGAGCGGATTTGATTGCGGAAATGGCCCCTGAAAGAGTTTGCGGCTCAGTCGTCGGCGTTGGCGCCGCCTGCCGAGGGGCATATTGCGGAGCCGGCGTGTTCACCGCTTGCGGAGGTGCATACTCCGGTGCTTGCGGAGGTGTGTACTCCGGCGGCGGCTGAGCATTTTGCGGCACTTGAGCCATAGCGGTTAGGCCCAGTGCCACGATTACAACTGCTGCTACATTGCGAAACATAACCGCTCTCCAAGAAACAAAATTTTGGAGGTACAAACACACTCTGAAAGCTGAGCAAATCGCTTTGCATACTTATTTTTAGGTATGGCCAGCCACGTTTAGCACCCCCTGCACACCCCTTATGTTGCGCGATTTCAGTCACTTGAGTTCTCGTACGTAACGCTTCGCCGCTACGCAATCTGTGGTATTCCAGCCTTTCCGGAATTCTTTTTAGTCAACTGTCCCCTCACGAACCGCCGGACAAATCCATCCAATCAAAAACGACAGGCTCAGTCCGGTTTTCGGGAACCGCCGCGCCCGCCGCGCATCCAAGGGGGTGACGGCAAAAGGTGGTGTTAGCCGTTGCCTCGGATTTTCGAATTCTAGCCGGCAGCAAGCCATGAAGCTTGCCAGCTCCCTTGCATCCCTGCCAACTTTCTTGAGTTTGCGGGAAGTTATGGCTGGAGCTATACTTGGCTTTGAAGGAGCAACTTGCTCATGGCCAAGCAGACCATCGTGACCTTGCTGACGGATTTCGGAACGCAGGACGGCTACGTAGCCTCCATGAAGGCCGTGCTGCTGTCCATGGCCCCTGCGGTTCGCGTGGTGGACATCACGCACGAAATCCGCCTTAACGACATACTGGGGGCCTCCTTCGTCTTGAACCAGGTCGTCGATTATTTCCCCGCCGGCACGATTCACGTGGCGGTGGTCGATCCCGGCGTGGGCACGGATCGGCGGATTCTGGCCGCGCGGTATTCCGGGCAGACCGTCATCGCCCCCGACAACGGCCTGGTGACGCTGGTCGACCAGCGGCTGGGGCTGGAGGCCATCGTCTCCGTGCGAAACGAGCGGTATTTCCTGACCTCGCGCGTGGGTCGCACGTTTGATGGCCGCGATATCATGATCCCGGTCGCGGCGGCCCTGGCCACCGGCACGCGGCTGAACCAACTCGGTCCCCCGCCCGACACGTACAAGCTGCTCGACCTGCCGGCCCCGCGTGTCGAAGACTCCACCATTATCGGCCATATCGTACACATTGACCGCTTCGGCAACTGCGTGACCAATATCCGCCGCCAGATGATCGAGCAGGTCGTGCATAGCACGGCCCGGGCGGAGATCTTTATCGGCCCCCGCTCCATCGGACCCCTGCGCGGCGCGTTTGCGCACGTTTCCGAAGGTGAGCCGCTGGCCCTGCTGGATTCCATCGACATGCTGGAGATCGCCGTGAATTGCGGCCGCGCCAGCGATCTGTTGCACCTGCGCGTGGGCGATGAGATCCAGGTGCGCTACAGCCGCCCGGAGATCAACCACACGCCCTCCCTGGTGGGCGAGATGCCGCCGACCCTCCCGCGGCCCCTGGCGCCGGAAGACACTGAGGACTGATTTGGCACAAAGGAGACAACTATGCGCTGGTTCCACTACCTCGCTTACTTCTTCGGAGGGGCCTTTCTCGTCAACGCGGTCCCACATTTCGTCAACGGCGTGTCAGGAAATTCTTTCCAGAGTCCGTTCGCGTCACCCCCAGGCCAAGGTTTATCGTCGTCAATGGTGAACGTGCTGTGGGGGATGTTTAATCTCGTCATTGGCTACTTGCTCATCTGCCGCGTTGGGAAGTTCGACCTGCGCAAGATCCAGCACGTACTCGTTTTCGGGGCAGGCTTTCTGATTATGGCGATACTCCTTTCGCACGCATTTGCTCGGTTTCATGGCGGAATGTAGCTGATAGCACGTAACAAGAAAACAGCTCTCACCAAGAGCACCCAGCACACCAAGGACACCAAGACAACCGATTCAGGCACGAATCTCAAATGAAAAGGAATGAATAGCGGGAGCTTATATTGGGACGTCGTTTACGCCGGGCGCATTTCCGAAGCTCGCACCCAGAGCATGCAGGCCTACGACCACGCCGTTGAGGCTGAAGACCAGATTCGACATCTGGAGGACAGCTTCAATCGTCTCGCCCTGCTTTGCCACGCCATGTGGACCCTGGTTCAGGAGAAGACAAATCTGACGGAAGACGACCTTCGCAAGCGTGTCCAGAAGCTGGACCTGACGGATGGCAGACTCGAGGGCAAGGTAGGTGAAATCCTGCATAAATGTCAAAAATGCGGGCACATCATGTCCAGCCGTCACCGCCGCTGCCTCTATTGTGGAGCGGAGCAACTAACCCAGACTCAGTTTAATCCTCTGACGTGACTCTATTATCTTTCTGGTGCTCCACCAAAATTGTTCTTGGTGATTTTGGTGTCCTTGGTGCTCTTGGTGATTCTCGTGCCATTAAACAGTCGTTGCAGCCATACTGAAGCTCGCTTTCCTTCCCGCCACGCCCAAGAAAACAATTGAAATGCAGCCCTCCAATGACCAAAATACCTGATTCACGCTTGAGTTCTCCAGCGGAGGGGGAAGTGCTTTCGCGACCAGGGGCGCGAGCACTGTGTGGGATGCGGAGTCCCGCTACAGGGCCTGACACGAATCGGCCGGATTTACCCGACCGCGGAATATACGGGAGAGAGACTTTAATGGCTAAAGACATTGTGATGATGGACGGCAACGAGGCGGCGGCTTATATCGCGCACAAGACCAACGAGGTGTGCGCCATCTATCCCATTACCCCTTCCAGCAACATGGGCGAGTGGGCGGATGCCTGGTCGGCCCTGGGCAAGAAGAATATCTGGGGCACCGTGCCCTCGGTCACTGAACTGCAGTCGGAAGGCGGCGCCTCGGCGCCGTCCACGGCGCGCTGCAGACCGGCGCGCTGACCACGACCTTCACGGCCAGCCAGGGCCTGCTGCTGATGATCCCCAACATGTTCAAGATCGCCGGTGAGCTCACCAGCACGGTCTTCCACGTTTCGGCGCGTTCGCTGGCCTGCCAGGCGCTGTCCATCTTCGGCGACCACAGCGACGTGATGGCCGTCCGCTCCACCGGCTTTGCCCTGCTGGCCTCCAACAGCGTGCAGGAAGTCATGGACACGGCGCTGATCGCCCAGGCCGCCACGCTGGAGGCCCGCGTGCCGTTCCTGCACTTCTTCGACGGTTTCCGCACTAGCCACGAGGTCAACAGCGTCGAACGCGTGAGCGACGAAGTCATCCGCGCCATGATCGACGACGAGCTGGTCCTGGCGCACCGCAGCCGGGGACTTTCGCCGGACCACCCGGTCCTCCGCGGCACCGCCCAGAACCCCGATGTCTACTTCCAGGGCCGCGAGACGGTCAACCCGTTCTACGCGGCTTGTCCCGCCATCGTGCAGAAGGCGATGGACAAGTTCGCCAAGCTCACCGGCCGCCAGTACCGCCTGTTCGACTACGTCGGCGCCAAGGATGCCGAGCGCGTCATCGTGATGATGGGCTCGGGCGCCGAGGCGGCCCACGAGGCCGTCGATGCCCTGGTCGCCAAGGGCGAGAAGGTCGGCCTGCTGAAGGTCCGCCTGTTCCGGCCCTTCAGCGTGAAGGATTTCGTGGCCGCGCTGCCCGCCTCGGTCAAGTCCATCGCCGTCCTGGACCGCACCAAGGAACCCGGCGCGGCGGGCGAGCCGCTGTACCAGGACGTGGTCACCGCCCTGGTCGAAGCCGGCCGCGCGGCCAAGGTCGTCGGCGGCCGCTACGGCCTGTCCAGCAAGGAATTCACGCCCGGCATGGTCAAGGCCGTGTTCGATAACCTGTCGGCCAAGAGCCCCAAGAACCACTTCACCGTCGGCATCAAGGACGACGTGAGCAAGACCAGCCTGGACTACCCCAAGGATTTCATCACCGAGCCGGCGGGCACGGTCCGCTGCATGTTCTACGGCCTGGGCTCCGACGGCACGGTCGGGGCCAACAAGAACTCCATCAAGATCATCGGCGAGGAGACGGACAACTATCGCCCAGGGCTACTTCGTCTACGACTCCAAGAAGGCCGGCACGATCACGGTCAGCCACCTGCGCTTCGGTCCAAAGGCAATCCGCTCCACGTACCTGGTCAACGCGGCGGACTTCATCGCCTGCCACGCCTTCACCTTCCTGGAGCGGTACGACGTGCTCAGCGCGGCCGTAACGGGCGCGACCTTCCTGCTGAACAGCCCCTTCCCGGCCAAGGAGACATGGGACCACCTGCCCAAGCCCGTGCAGCAGCAGATCATCGACAAGAAGCTCAAGTTCTACGTCATCAACGCCTACGAGGTGGCCAAGGAGACCGGCATGGGCGGCCGCATCAACACGATCATGCAGACGTGCTTCTTCGCCCTCTCCGGCATCCTGCCGCAGGACGAGGCCATCGCCACGCATCAAGGATGCGATCAAGAAGACCTACGGCCGCAAGGGCGAGAAGATCGTCGCACATGAACTACAAGGCCGTGGACCAGGCCGTGGCCCACCTGCACCGGATGGACGTGCCCGCCAAGGCCACCAGCAAGATCGACATGCCGCCGGTCGTGGCCGCCGAGGCGCCCGGAGTTCGTCAAGGACGTGACCGCCACGATCATGGCCGGCAAGGGCGACGATCTGCCCGTCTCCGCCATGCCGGTCGACGGCACCTGGCCCACCGGCACCACGCAGTGGGAGAAGCGGAACATCGCCCTGGAGATTCCCGATGTGGGACCCGGCGGTGTGCATCCAGTGCGGCAAGTGCTCCATGGCCTGCCCGCACGCGACCATCCGCGCTCAAGGCCTACGACCCGGCGCTGCTGGCCAAGGCCCCCAAGACCTTCAAGATCCACCGACGCCAAGGGCAAGGAGTTCGAGGGCAAGAAGTTGACCATCCAGGTCGCCCCGGAAGACTGCACCGGCTGCGGCATGTGCGTGCAGGTCTGCCCGGCCAAGAACAAGCAGGTCGAAGGCCGCAAGGCCATCAACATGGTCGTACCAGATTCCGCATCCGCGCGGCCGAGCGCGAGAACTACGCGTTCTTCCTGAGCCATCCCGGACTTCGACCGCAGCAAGCTCAACCTGAAGACGGTCAAGGGCAGCCAGCTCTGCCGGCCGCTGTTTGAATACTCCGGCGCCTGCGCCGGCTGCGGCGAGACGCCGTACGTCAAGCTGCTCACGCAGCTCTTCGGCGACCGGCTCGATCATCGCCAACGCCACCGGCTGCTCGAGCATCTACGGCGGCAACCTGCCCACCACGCCCTACTGCCAGGACGCCGACGGCCGCGGCCCGGCCTGGAACAACTCGCTGTTCGAGGACGCCGCCGAGTTCGGCTTCGGCTTCCGCCTGACGCTTGGACAAGCACGGCGAATTCGCCCGCGAGATTCGTGGCCGCGCACGGCCAGGAGATCGACGAGGCCCTGGCCAAGGAGATCGCTGGGCTCGCCGTCAGCAGCGATGAAGGCCAGATCGCCGCGCAGCGTGGACGGGTCGAGAAGCTCAAGAAGGTCCTCGCCGGCAAGAAGGACTAGCCTGGGCCAAGCAGCTTGCCAGCGTGGCCGACGCCCTGGTGCACAAGAGCGTCTGGACCGTCGGCGGCGACGGCTGGGCGTACGACATCGGCTACGGCGGCCTGGACCACGTGCTGGCCGCCGGCCGCAACATCAACGTGCTGGTGCTGGACACCGCAGGTGTACTCCAACACCGGCGGGCAGTGCTCCAAGGCCACGCCGCGCGGCGCGGTGGCCAAGTTCGCCGCCGGCGGCAAGCCCTTGCCCAAGAAGGACCTGGGCATGATCGCCATGACCTACGGCAACATCTACGTGGCCCAGGTGGCCATGGGCGCCAACGACGCCCAGGCCGTCAGGGCCTTCGTGGAGGCCGAGGCTACGACGGCCCCAGCCTCATCATCGCCTACGCCCACTGCATCGCCCACGGCATCAACATGACCGCGGGCATGGAGACGCAGAAGACCGCGGTCAATAGCGGCCACTGGCCGCTGATCCGCTTCAACCCGGACCTGGCCAAGGAAGGCAAGAACCCGCTGCAACTCGATAGCAAGGACCCGACCATCTCCTTCAAGGACCACGCCTACGCCCAGACCCGCTTCAGCATGCTCTCAAAGAGCAAGCCCGAGGCGGCCGCCGAGCTTCTGGTGCTGGCCCAGGCCGATACGACCAGCCGCTGGCAGCTTTATAAGCAAATGGCCGAGATGAAGTACGGCGCCGAGGTGAAGCAGGGTTAAACTTGCTTGTCACGGCGTAAGCCGAAGGCGAAGCCGGAAGGCTTAAGCAAAAAAGAAACGGCCGGAATGGTGTTAAAGCCATTCCGGCCGTTTTTCTTACCCCTCTCCCTTTTACGGGAGAGGCCTGCCCTGCGTAGCTTCAGCGAAGCAGGGGGCAGGGGTGAGGGTTCTCTTGTGGGTGCCACGGCTGCGTTGTTTGCAGCCGTGCGCTGTGCGGCCGCGGGGACTGAAAGTCTCTCAGGCTTCTGGTGAACCCTTCATTCTCCGGGGCCATTCTGCGCACGGGTGCAAACGACGCACCCGTGGCGCCAAGAATAAACTTTACTTCGACACCGTCCCTATTTGCTCGCCGTCTCCTGCGGGATCTGGGGCTGCACTTTCTGCGGCAACGCCTTGCGGGGCCGCGTGAGTATGGCCAGGACTATCGCTACCAGGAGCATGATCCCAACAGCCGCGTACGCCTTGTCGTACGTGCCGAAGAGGTCTCTCACTCTGCCACCTAGAAGCGAACCCAGCACGCCACCCACGCCAAAGGCGGTGAACACAAATCCATAGTTCACGCCAAGGTTCTTCACGCCGTACAAATCCGCCGTAGCCGCCGGGAAGAGTGTGAAGATCGTGCCGTAGCATAGACCGGTAATGGAAGCCCCCGTCAGGATCATTGCCGGGGTCGTGTAGTGCGAGAAGGCAAACATATTCGCCGCCTGAATGGCGAAGAATAGCATCATCGTGGCCCTGCGACCGATGCGGTCCGATACAAACCCACTCACGAAGCGTCCGGCCGTATTAAAAATCGCCAAGAACATTACCGCAACGACGGCGTTCTTGTAGGTAGCCTGCTCCAAGGCCACTGTTTTCATATTAGAAATCATCATCAGCCCCGGTGACGCTGCCAGCACGAACATCAGCCACAGCAGATAGAACTGTGGTGTTTTGAGTATTTCATGCCAGTCCAGGTTGTGGCCGGAAAGAGCGGCGGACGCGGCGGGTCGTGAACTCTTCAGAGCCACGGCCTTGGGCACGTAGCCAACTGGAGGGTTGATCAGCAGGATCGACAGCAGGCAAACGAGGACCATACACGCAATTCCGATAATCAGGAACGTCTGCTCAATCCCCCGGGTTGCCAGCAGATAGTTGGCCACAAAAGATGCGTACACGGCCGCCAATCCTACGCCGCTGACAACGATACCTGTGATGAAGCCTTTGCGTGCCGGTGAAAACCATTTGATGGAAGCCGGCGTGGTCGCCGAATAACCAAGTCCCAGTCCTAGTCCAACAACGCCCATCCCGATCGCCATATAAAAAGGCGGAGTAGTTGCGTGCACCAGGGAACAAAGCATGTATCCAGCCCCGAGGAATATGCCGCCGAGGACGGCAATCTTTCGGGGCCCGATCTTATCCTGCACGCGTCCAGCAAAGATCATCATAATGGCGAAAGATGCTGTGGCGATGGCAAAGGGAAAAGCGGCCTGCATCTTGGTCCAATGCCAGGATTTGGCCAACTCCTGGCCGATGACGCTCCAGGCATAGATGATGCCCGCCAGCAGGTTGATGCCCAGCGCCGCGCAGGTTACCACCCAGCCGCGGGAGTTCGATTGCTCGGATGATGTCATATCCGGTCCTCTCAGCCTAGATGTGTCGCCGGGCCACCCGCAAGCAGCGAGTTCTAGCCCGGTCGAGCGTAAAGCCTACGGCAACATTCAATTTGTGACAAGAAACAAAGCACAAAAGTATGAGTGGAGTTGTGACAGTAATCACAGATCATCATTGAAATTACAGAGTTGTTATCGGCGGGGCGGGGATCAAAACAGGGGCGAAACTTTCGCCCCTGAGGCCGCTTCAACTGGGCAAATTGCCCAATCGAGGGCGTAAGTGTTACAAAGTGGAAGAATTTCCCAGTTGGATCTGTTGAGGAAATTCCTCAACACAGGGAGGCATAGCGGCGCGACTCCGAAATTTCCGGGGTCGGTTCAGGTGAAAAAAATTATCACCTGGGGACTTTGGGGCAGATTGAATTTCACCACGTGCCGTAACACTTATTCGAAGAGCGCCTCGACGAAGGTCTCGGGGTCGAAGGGTTCGACATCCTCGGGCTTTTCCCCCAGGCCCACGAATTTGACCGGCAGGCCCAGTTCCTTGCGGATGGCCACGACGATGCCGCCCTTGGCCGTGCCATCCAGCTTGGCCAGGAAGATGCCCGTCACGTCGATCGCCTTCTGGAAGGCCTTGGCCTGGTTGATGGCGTTCTGGCCGGTGGTGGCATCCAGAACCAGCAGCACCTCGTGCGGCGCGCCGGGCAGTTTGCCGCGAGACCACGTTGCGGATCTTGGTCAGCTCGCGCATGAGGTTGTCCTGCGTGTGCAGGCGGCCGGCGGTGTCGACCAGCAGGATGTCCGCCTTGCGGGCGATGGCCGCGTCGCAGGCGTCGAAGACCACCGCCGCGGGATCGGTGCCGCCGGTCTGCTTGACGATCTCCACGCCCAGGCGATCGGACCAGATGGAAAGTTGCTCGACCGCCGCCGCGCGGAATGTGTCGGCCGCGGCCAGGACCACTTTCTTGCCGCCGCTCTTGAAATTCCTGGGCGAGCTTGGCCACACTGGTGGTCTTGCCCGTGCCGTTGACGCCGGCGACGAGAATCACCGTAGGGCCGGACTGCGCGTAGCGAACGCTTCGATCCTCCGGCGGCCAGTAACCCTTCAGCTCGTTCTTCAAAAAGGGAATCACCTGTTCGGCCGTAGCGATGCGTTTGTCGCGGTAGGCCTGCGCAGGTCGTCACAGATGTGCATGGCCGCGGCGACGCCGATATCCGCCTCGATAAGCTGCTGCTCGAGCTCTTCGAGCAGGTCCTCATCGATTTTGCGGCCGATAGTGAGCAGCGATTTTATGGAGCCCGCCAGCATGGCCCGCGTGCGGGAAAGGCCGGCGGCGAATTTGTCCAGGGCTTTCTTGAACAGGGCCATGCTAAAAACCAGGCTGTAGGCTGTAGGCTGTAGACTGTAGGTGCGGCAAGCAAGTCTTTCTGCAACGCCGCCGACAATTCCCAAAAAGCAGACTCAGTCTCATGTTATGTTTCACCACTTCTATTCTTCACCATAAGATATTACTTGCGGTCATCGAAAAACTCAGCGATTGTTCCGGCAGTTCCTACAGCCCACAGCCCACAGCCTACAGCCTACAGCCTACAGCCTACAGCCCACAGCCTACGGCCTCGTCTTTCCTTCATCTTCCGCGAACTTGCGCGCCAGGGCCTCCAGGACGCCGTTGACGAAGCGCGGACTTTCGGCGGTGGAGAATTCCTGGGCCAGTTGCACGGCCTCGGCGATGGCGATGCTCATATCCACGTGGCCGGTGGTCATTTCCCACACGGAGAGGCGCAGGAGGGAGCGGTCCACCAGCGGCATGCGCTTGACGTCCCAATGGCGGCTGCGAGTTTCCACCAGTTCATCGCTGGCCGCGCGGCTGTTCCAGCTACCCAGAAAAATCTCCCGGGCGAGCGTAAGGACTTCGGGCTCTTCCTCGCTTTCGCGGATAAAGCCCAGGGCCTCATCCATGGCCCGTTCGCCCCGGACATCCAGCAAACACAGGGCCTGGAGGGCCAGGCGGCGGCTGCGATGACGTGAAGTCACGGCTAGGCTTTCTTGGCCAGGGCCTCAAACAGGCTGGCCATTTCGATGGCGGCCACGGCCGCGTCAGCGCCCTTGTTGCCCGCCTTCGTGCCGGCCCGTTCGATGGCCTGCTCGAGCGTGTCACAGGTGAGAATGCCGAAGATGCACGGCACGCCGGACTGCATGGAGGCCTGGGCGACTCCCTTGGCGGCCTCGGCCGCGATGTATTCGTAATGATCGGTGCCGCCGCGGATGACCGCGCCCACGCACACCACCGCCGCGTAGTCGCCGCTCCCTGCGAGCTTTTTGGCGAGGAGCGGGATTTCGTAGCTGCCGGGGCTCCACACGACATCGATTGCCTTCTCCGCCACGCCGTGGCGGAGGAAGGCATCAAGCGCGCCCTCCAGCAGCTTGCCGGAGATGAATTCATTGAACCGGCTGACGATGACGGCGAACTTCGCCTTGGCCGGCGGAATCAGTTTTCCTTCGTATCGGGTCATCTTTGGGCTCCAGATCTTGTAATCCCTTATGATACCGCGGACGCACAGCATAGCAAGGCACGGGGGAATGCGGATTGCGGATTTCGGATTGCGGATTCAAGACGCCGGGCGGCGTCTATCGATACGTCCGGGGTGGCGCAAAGAAACTGTGAAGAGGCAAACAAGGCTCTAATGGATCACAAGACCGGCGCAAATCTTCATACCAATCGTTTGGTAGGCATACTTCACAAGGCCGCCGTTCTTCTTCTCCGTCCAACGCACGATGCAGGCTAAACTGCGCATTTTTGCCTTCGATTTGCACGCAATGTGGACGATGGTAAACGATGTCGCCAGGGATCATTCCGTAGCCCACCTGAGTCAAATCCAACACAAGTGTGACGGATGCCTCTTTGACAGCTATTCCAGCAATGTGCGCAAGCCTAAGCTCAGCTCTGACCTGCACATCAGTAGTGTCTGGGATTTCCGCGTCATCTTTGGCCGCCTCGGCCTTCTTCAAGAGCATGGCGTTTTCTTTCTCGAGCTTGTCAACTATACTTAAGTCGATTGACTCTAAATTCGTGGAGGAATAGGCGACAAAGGCATTACTATCCATGACAACAATGGCCTTCGGGTCACTATAAGGATATGAAAGTATCTCACATTGCCCCCAACGACCGATGTAAAAACCTGGAATTCCAGGCGTCTTGGGAATTCTCCATAATGGCATTTTAAAAAGGGATGCAGAAAACTGTGGATCATGAGGAACAATGACAATGTCCGCTTTGAAGCCTGACTTCTCCAAGTGTGAAATGCACGCGCGGATACCGTCTTCAATTGACCTTAGGTCTGCAAGCCGACAACATTCTATTGAGGTATCTTCGATTGCTGAGCATATAGTTTGTGCTTCGGAACGAGCGAGATGATCTGCAATGAAACCGCTATAATTTGAGACAGAACTCCCGCCGGGGATTAACGGATCTTTGGCTAAATGGCAAGATATTTTAACTTCGGGATAGAGGATATTGTGCTGATCATTGTCTTTAGTGCCCAATTGCTTTAGCAATTGGGGCCACAATCGTCGTTGCGCGAGTTGTTTCTTAACCTCTAAAGATAATAGCCTAACCTGCTCGTCTGAAACGTCGCTTTCAATAACCGTTTTAAGCTCGGCTAGGCGGTTAGCTTTGCGTTTTGAGGCAAACAAATCCTTCACGGAGGCGATCCTGGCCGGTACATCTTCGGTCTTTATAGCCAGCACCTTCTCGCGTATTGCCTCACAGTCCAGAAAAGATTTGCACTGGGCTTCAAGATAACCGTCAAGGGGAATGTCTTCTGGGGTGTTTCGTTTTCTTACGAGTTCTATATCTTGGAAATTGCTGGGATCGCCCAGCAGAATTGCCCAAAAGCCTTCACGGATCCAATCTTCTCTGTCTCTAGAAAACGAAATGCCAGTTCTTATTTTGACACTTCTTAATTCCCAGCTATGTGGATCGATTAATCCTCCGCCATTACTAGCTTGCTCTAATCCTTCCCAAACTGTTATCAGAGGTTGACGATGCATTATTCCAGAACAGGCTCTTTTTGCTGTCTGAGTCGCCGCTTCGATATTCTTACCTTGCCGAATTAGCCGGACACACCAACCAAATATGATAATCCGCGCGTAAAGTTTAAGATATCCAATAGTCTGTTGCGGGTCTTTCTCCCTTGATACGATCTCCCAAGGATCATCATATTTCATCCCCAGTCGATCATAGAAATACATGCTGTCCTGAACTCTGTTTGCCTCTACCGCAAATGCTATAGCCTCAATTATCCAAGCTAGCATTCTCTTGATCAAAGGCAAGGAATCGGAGGTGGCCTCTCCTATGCTATAGCTTTGAAATCCTTTCACTACCATTCCTGCCGGATCCATAACTCGATCAAGTTTTTCACTCGCTGCATCTGCAATTGCAGGCTTCGAGACGGCCCGCCAATAAAGGTAATTCAATATCTCTCCAGGGATTCTGAGGGAATTTGAATGCATCGACCTGGCTGCTGACAATAATATGCTCGCAGCATGATCCATAAGAATAACAATTTTGTCTTGATCGTCGGATGAAACTATTCTCCTTGCCATTTCGTAGTAATCTGAGGTGTCAATGAACAAAGCGAGGCTCCAACCATTGTCACCAATAACGGTATCCCTCATAGGGTGTTGCAGATTTATGCCAATAAGCTCGCTGTGGAGCTCGAGGAACTCCCGAAAGTCGTCGACCGAGGGGCCCCGAGATGAGCAATTCACTAAGACCTTGCCAAGTTGCTCAACAGTGCCAGCAATCTCCTTCTCTTGCGGACCTGAAAAGCGGAAAGTCTTCAAAAGGCGTCTTTTGAGTTGCTTCTGAAATGACTTTGTCTCTAAGACAGCCAACGGTGTCGTTGAATCTTTTGCTCTCGAAAGGCAAAGATACCTGTCTGCAAACAGCCGACCTCCAGGCCCGCCAGTAATTGCTAATGATATTCCAGGAGCGATGCATTCTATTTTGTGTTTCAATCGGCTTAACTCTGTTATATTCAAGTCTGCAATGTTTCCCGTACCAATTCGAAAGGATAGATTGTCTTTAGATGCTCGAATGAAGAGTTTGCGGTCTATTCCAAACTCTTGACAAACTAAATCAAACTGATCTTGTAATAGACAGGACCTAGCTTCCTCATCTATAGCATCGGTGTATTCATCTGTTAATTCTGGCCGCAGAGTCGCATGAAGGAATCTGAAGGACACCGCAAGGATCATACGGTGACAAAGTCTTAGAGTAAGATATACGACTGCTGGGACGAGCAAACAGTCAATTACCGCCATTGGTGGCGCTGCCATGGGAATCCAAAGTGAAGAAACTAAGCTAACTAGTGCGTTTGAAGCAATTGTGGTCAGGGCCACCGTAATCGTCAGCATCATTTGATAGTGGCGCGCTAGATAGGGGAGGAGAAAATATGCCTGGCCCAGTCGATTGGCGTATAATTCTAGGCCAAAAACCATAGCTACAAATACCAGCGCTGTAATACTGGCAATTACTTCTGAAATCCCCAATAGATTATCTGGCGTTGTACGCCAAAACCGCCTCATGCCATAGTCAGGGTGAAGATCGGCTTGGGGAGATAACGATATTGTTGAAGGAGTCGACCGATTCTGCAATATCAAACCAAAAACAATGCAAAGAGTTAGAACGGTCAAGAGCAAGGCTATGCCTAGAATTACACTTGCACGAAATTGCGAGAATGGGCGTAAGAACCTTGAAGGTGCCCGTGATGGAATTGCTCGGTGTCGGTCAGTTCGAATTGATTGAAGTGAAGCGACGCGATCCGAAAGCCAACTGGAGGTTTGGCTAAAACAATTTAGCAGGGGTGTAAAACTGATCCTGATTCGTTGCCCAAACGGAAGGGTCTTTCCTTCACGCAGGAGTTTTAGAACCCTGGTTATTGCCTCCCAAATGTTTAAGGCATTTATCGCGCATTGCCGAAATCGTTTTTCTAAACCATTCATATTTATTCAGGGTTTAAATTGGTCTGTAATTTCTATTCAGCGACAGGATCAGCTCCACTTCTCCCGGCTGCATATTCATTTCGCGGGCGATGCGGATCACATCCTGCCCGCCGCGGCTGCGGCGGCAGACCTCCGCGTGCTGCGGGTCTAGCGGCAGGCCATTGTCCGCGGCGGCGCCATGGCCATCCGCAACAACTCCGCCGGCGGCGGCGTTTTTCGCCGCCGCTTCCAGCGCGGCCGTCGCTCTATCCGCCTCGACAATCACGTGCTCCAGCTTGGCAAAACGGGTGTCGATCTGCCCGCAGATCTCGCGCGAGACCTCCTCCAGGCGGACCATCAGCTCATCCATGTCCTGCCGCGCCTGCTTGTCCAGCCGCTCGTTGTGCCTGGCAGCGTGCTGGGAGATGCGGCTTTCGGGGTTATTGCGGCGCTTGCGGCGAAAGCTGCTCCACACCAGGCTGCCGACCACCAAGGCCGCTCCCACCAGCCATAAGGTCTGGAGGAATTTCGGGTCCTTGGCATCCAGGGCAAGCATCAGCGCGGCCGGTGAAATCATGTTCTGGACCCTCTGTGGTACTGCCGCAGCGCGGCGGACTGCACATCCTTTATGGGCACGTGATGGGCCTCGGCCGCGCGGGCACAGTCCTCAAATTCCGGGGCTATCGTATAATCGCGGCCCTCGCGGCCGGATATCTTCACCCGCACCGGGCCGTAGGGTGTCTCCACGGTCACGTGGCGGCGGGCCAACTTGGTCCTTTGGGCCACATGGCGGCGGACGCCGATGGTCGTCGTCTGGCTGAAGAGAATCTCCTCCAGCTTTGCCACATCCTCCTGGCGGCAGAGCAGGCCAACCTGCACGGCGGGGCGGGATTTCTTCATGGCCAGGGGCGTGGTCCACACATCCAGCGCCGGCCCTAAAAAGCATTTCCACCGCCGCGCCGATGAGCTCACCGGGGCAATCGTCGATGTTGGCGGCAAGTTCTACGACCGTGTCGGCGTGACCTTCCTCCTCGCGGCTGCCCAGAAACACCCTCAGCAAATTCGCGCGGCCGCGATCATCCCTTCCGCCGGCCCCATACCCGATCGCATCGATCTTCATGGCGGGAAGCGGGCCGAAGGATTCGGAGATGGTTGTCAGAATGGCCGCGCCGGTCGGCGTGCAGAGCTCGGCGGGGAAATCCGAGGGGGCGATCTGGCCCTCCCGCATCAATTCGGCTGTAGCCGGCGCGGGAACCGGAAAGACGCCGTGTGCGCACGTGACCGTGCCCGTGCCCATAGGGATGGGCGAGCAGATGACCTGGTCTATGCCCAGTTGCTCTAAGGCCAGGACGGCGCCCACGATATCCACGATGGAATCGATCGCGCCGACCTCGTGAAAATGCACTTCCTCCACGCTTGTGCCGTGGGCGTTGGCCTCGGCCTGGGCTAACCGTCGGAAGATTTTCCTGACCCGCATGTCCACGCGCTGGGGATACTTGGCATTATCCAGAAGGGCGAAGATGTCGGAGAGTCTTCGCTGGCAGGCCTTGCCGTGATGTGCCGCGGCGGCATGATCTGCTTCGTTGGCATGAGGATGACCAGTGTGATCCTCGCTGTCATTAAGTTCGGCCTGGTCCTCGATGAGCACGTTGAATTTGAGGCCGCGCAGCCCGCCGCGCGAGACGGTTTCGGCGGCCAGGGCATACCCGGCCACGCCCATTTTGGCCAGTTCCACGCGCAGAGCACCCAGGTTGGCGTCCGCATCCAGCAGGGCGCCCAGGATCATATCGCCGCTGGCGCCACCGAAGCAGTCGAAGTAAGCGGTTTTCATGAATTTACAATTTTCAATTTACAATTGACAATTTGGGGACTGCGCAATGCCGCATCCAAATGTGTTTCGTCGCAGAGGCATTATCGGCGGGGGAAAGAGCATTGTCAATTTAGCCTATGGAACGGTCTGCTCAATAAAAGGCTAAACACCAAGAACACCAAGGACACCAAGATTTGGTGATCTTGGTGCTCTTGGTGAGCTTGGTGTTTAGCAGTTTTCTTCTGCTGAACCTTAATCTGCCGGGTAGTTTTTTTGAACAGCAAGAAACTTTACGTCTTCCCGTGCGTCTAGTATTGTGAAGCAATCACTTGTGTCATTTCGTACGGTGAGAGGCCATTCATCTGCCGATGGCCGAAGACATAACCTGGGTGGGCAGTCCGAATGGGTGCGGCCTGTTTAAAACGGGAGGTTTGTATGTTTCGCGCGGCGATCGCCTTAATCTGCATGTGCGCTTTGTGTTTATCTCTATCATCCTGCGGCCGGACCGACCACATGGCCCAGGCCAAAGAGCAACTGGTGGACATTTCCAAAACGTACCTGGCCAAGGACCACCCCGACTGGGCCGGCCAGTGCCAATGCGATGAAATCATCGTGATCGAGCGTGCAAGCTGCTGGGAAGTCCACTTCCCCCTCCAGGCCGACAGCGCCAACCGCACGGTTGTCGTGCGCCTGGCCAAAGGCACGCTGGAGCCCGTGGGGATGTTCCATGAATGATTGAGGTGGCACAGGCTTTCAGCCTGTGGGTGGGAAATGCAAAGACGCCACAGGCTGAAAGCCTATGCCACGCAAAAGAAGCGGGCCGCCCCATCACTGGGACAGCCCGCTGTTTCAGGTCAACCAACGCTCGACTCAGATCGCCTTAGACCTTGGCGGTAGTATCGCCGGAAACCTTGGCGAAGGCGCCATCGGTGACATCCGTATTGGAGAAGGTCTGCGTGGCCGAGGCGCTGGTGAAGATCTGCACGGCGTCCTTGGGTGAAGCCGAATTGTAGTAGGTATTACCCGACAGCTTGAAGGCGGCCATGTTGTACTTGTTGGCCGCCAGAGCCGGAGAACTGCCCGCACTGGTCATCACGTTGTTCGTCATGACCAGCGAGCCCTGCCAGTGCTCCGTGCCGGTGCCCTTCTTGTAGTACACCGTCTGTTCCTTGCCGGTGCCCGTGAACTTGTTGCCGGTCATGGTCACGTTGGGCAGGCCGAAGCACTCCAAAGACACCTCGCCCACGTTGGAGGTCGTGTTGTTGCTGAAAACGAAGTGGCCCTGGTGGCCCAGCGCGTAGGGCGACCAGGCCTTAAAGCCGTCGGCTGTGGTGCCCGAGACGGTATTGCCGGTCTCGGTGATGTAGTCGCCCTTGATATCTATGCCGTCTTCCGACACGTTGGTCACCTTGGTGTTGGTGACCGTGATGTTCTTGGCGTAGCCGGCCGGGCTGGAGCGATAGGTGAAGTTGATGCCATCGCCATCGCCGTCGGCGCCGCGGCCGTCATTGACGTTGTTGATGGTCAGCTTGTCGAGCTTCACGTTGCTGACGTTGCCGATGCCGGCAATGCCCACGCCGCCGACATCGTGAATACTCGTGTTGGTCACGGTGATGTCGTGTACGCCGTCGGCCATGCGAATTCCGCGGCCATCGGTACCCGAACCGACCTTGCCGCAGTTGCCCAGATTCATCGAATCGATGGTGATGTGGTTGGCGCCGCTGGTGTAGTTGCCCTGCATGTTGAAGTCGCGCATAAAGTTCTTGACGGTGAAGCCCTTGAAGGTCAGGTTGCTCTGGCCCTTGTCAAGAATCATGAAATCGTTGATGGCATTGTGGCCGTCAACGACGACGCTCGAGCCGGGCACCGCCTCGACGGTGATGGGGCTGCCCGCCGCGCCGGATTTGGCGGGATCCAGTTTGCCCCAGCCGGCCTTTGTGCCGTCATAAGTGCCGCCCTTGATCTCGATGGTATCGCCGGCCTTGGCCACGTTGAGCGCCTGGCGCAGCGTCGCAAAGGCGCGGCAGTCGTGCCGGCGGCCGTGTCGGCGCCGTTGGTGGCGATGAAATACGTGCTCATCAGGAGCCTGTCTTCCAGGGACTCCATCATCGCCTGTTGGTCCTGGGGCCGTGCGGTTGTGGCGCGAACGTTGCGGGACTTTTTCGATCCGAACATTTTTTCTCCACCATTAGGCGTGTCGGACAAAGCTGGCTCGCATACAAGGCAAGCCATCCTGTCCCTCGTCTATTTCCCCGGCCCGATACATCCGGGAAAAGCTACGCTACATTTACGGATTTTTCCGATTATTCTGGTCTATGCAAAATTGGGGGAATTTGAGGGAGAATTCACAAGCTTCAAAGGGACAGGAGGTTAGGGAACCAAAAAAAACCTGAAAATACCGAAAAACCGGGCTTACAGCATAAGCACTTGAAAATACGGCAGTTATAAAACTGACCGAATCCTCTATTTCGTTGTGATACTCGCTAGTTCTGTGTAACTGCTGCTACAAGTGACTCTAAGCAAGTGAGAGAAATGAGGACACTATCAAGGTTCTTCTCCCCTAAGGGCGGTAAAACTTCAAATTTGCCGCTTTGCAGAGGCTTGCCTACGCCGCGCGGCGAATCAGGAATTCCCGTAGAGCAACCGCATTGTTATGCTGCTCATCCTTTGCGCCAAAAAGCAGCGTCACTTTTTTCCGCTTCGCCCGGCGGCGCAAGTCCAGGCAGGCAGGCAACAAGAAACAACTAAACACCAAGCACACCAAGAGCACCAAGAACATTAAAAGACTTCTTATTTATGCTCTTTTTCTTTCTTGGTGGCCTTGGTGTCCTTGGTGCTCTTGGTGGTTGGCTTTTTCTTGTTACGTGCCAGCCTTAGAGCATTTCCGGCTGTTCCTAACAGCCTAAGAGCCTAAATTGCTAAATGCCTCAGCGGCGGCTATAGTGTCCGCTCATGGCCGAAAAGAACACAAATCTCTGGGCGCCGTGGCGGATGGAGTACATCAACACTCTTTCCTGCGAGCAGGACAACGGCTGTTTCCTGTGCCGCTGCCGCGACGAGGTGAGCCGCGAGGCGCAGAATCTGGTGCTGTGGCGCTCGCCGCGCGTGCTGGTCATCATGAACCGTTTCCCCTACACGGGCGGGCATTTGCTGATCGCCCCGCCGCAGCACGTGGCGGATTTGAAGGGCCTGGATGAAGCGGGCATGGCCGCGCTATTGGCCGCGGTGCGCGACGGCCAGGAGGTTTTGGCGGCGGTTATAATGCCCCAGGGCTTTAACGTGGGCATCAACTTCGGCAAGTGCGCGGGGGCGGGGCTGCCCGGCCATCTCCACCTGCACGTGGTGCCGCGCTGGGAAGGCGACACGAATTTCATGAGCGTGCTAAGCGATGTGCGCGTGGTCCCCGAAGCCCTTCAGGAGCTTTATAAGAAGCTGAGGGCACGGGCCGAGGCGATGGGACTGACGAGGTAATTGCGGATTGCGAATTGCGGATTGCGGATTAATTTCGCCGCAGTTCCCTTCTTCCAATCCGCAATCCGCAATTGACAATTCATTATGCACGAGGAATTCATAAAACATCAACGCGCCTGGCTTTGCCCGCAGGCGACCGGCGAGTGGGATGCCGGTCCGCGGCCGCACTTTGAGCCGGAGCATTCCTATCGCACCTGTTTTCAGCGTGACCGCGACCGCGTGATCCACTGCTCCGCGTTTCGCCGCCTGGACTACAAGACGCAGGTTTTCGTCCCCCACGAGCAGGACCATTTCCGTACGCGGCTGACGCACACGCTGGAGGTGGCGCAGGTCGGCCGCACTATTGCCCGCGCCTGCGGGCCAATGAAGACCTCACCGAGGCGGTGGCGCTGGCGCACGACCTGGGGCATCCGCCCTTTGGGCACGCGGGCGAGTCGGCCCTGGAAGAACTGATGTGCGAGCACGGTCATTTTGAACACAACCGCCAGAGCCTGCGCATCGTGGACTACCTGGAACACCCCTACCCGGCGTTTCGCGGGCTGAACTTGACCGCCGCGGTGCGCGAGTGCCTGGCGCGGCACCGCACGCGCTACGACACGCCCGTGTGCGAGGATTTTGAGCCGGGCCTCCAGGCGCCGTTTGAGGGGCAGATTATCGACGGCGCCGATGAGATCGCCTTCACCTCCGCCGATGTGGATGATGCGCTGGCGGTTGGCTGGATAAACCTGGCGGATCTGTCGCGGCTTTCGCTGTGGAAGATGGCCTGGCAGACGGTGTGCGAGGCCGACTCTAAAGCGCGCGAGATTCACAAGCAGATCCGCGCGACCAAGGCCCTCGTCTCCGTTCTGGCCGATGATCTGATCACGCAGACACAGGCGAATATCGAGAGTCAAAACCTGCGCACGCGGCACGATGTGCAGCACGCGGAGAGTAAATGCGTCGCCTTCAGCGCGCCGGTGGGTCAGGCGCTGGATGAACTGGGTTCGTTTCTCTTCAATCGCGTGTACACCCACCCAACCAGCCGCGAAAAAACGGAACTGGCCCGACGGTGCATTCGCGAACTGTTTGAATTGTTCATTTCAAAGCCGGAGGCGTTGCCGCCCAGATATCTCCGCCGCGCGGATCAGGACGGGTTGCATCGGGTTGTGTGCGATTATATCGCCGGCATGACGGACAGGTTCTGCCTCAACGAGCATCGGCGATTGTGCGGCGATGATGCTTCAAAAAGTATTGCAGACCCACAGCAAGAAAATTGAGCACCCGCCGAGGGCGCCAGGAACACCCAAAAACAAGCGCGACTCTCCTCGGGGAAGAGTCGCGCGTTTTTTATTAGCCAGCCCATTGGCTGCTACGCCACAGGTCCTTCAGTTGTCGGAGCCGGCGGTATGGCCGGCGCGGGGCAGCCGGGGCCGGCGCTTCAGAAGGAGCTGCCTGCGCGGCGGAGGGCATTTCTTCTTCCGGCTCCGGCTCTTCCACGAACACATCATCCAGATCGGTCGCATCCACCTTGCGGCGGAGCAGATAATAGATGACCGTGAAGCTGCTGACGAAATAGCTGATGGCAAAGGCCAGCACCAATCCCGCCACCAGGTACGCCCACAGGGTGATCAGGTGCGCCGACAGCCAGTCCGGAAAATTCATGGCCGTGTAGTTAGGCGTGTTGACCAGGCTCTCGAACTTCGGCGCCGGCCAGAGCAGGTCCAGCCGCGTGGCGCCCTCGCCCAGTTGCGGCGCGTCGCGAACGGTCAGGCCCGTGCCAAAGACGCCGTGCCCCGCGAATACTCGCGAGGCCGCCAGCAGCAGGAAGGCGAACAGCCGCACGAACAGGTAGCAGAACGTTCCGTAAATCGCCGCCACGATGATGTACAGGCCGTAGCGCCACGGCCGCGAAAAGATGTAGCTGAAGCTGCGGCTGATGGCGTCGAAGCTGTCGGAACCTTCCACGGCGATGGTGGGATACATCAGCGGCACGCCCGCCGTCAGGCCGATGGTCAGGAAGGCGATGACCGCCCCCACGATCAGCCCCAGCCCCGCCAGCAGCGCCAGGAGAATATTCAGGAACGGCACCGCCAGCAAGAGCCCCGCCAGGCCAATCACCAGGCCCAGGACCAGGATAATCGCGATGGGAATCAGCGGCGCCGTATAGAAGCTGAAGAACTTACCCATGCTGAAACGCAGCGCCTGGGGGATGGAGATCTTCTCCTCGCGGGCCGCGTGCAGGGCGGCGATGCGCGCGATGGCCCCGCCAAACAGGGCCCACACGGCCAGGCTCGCCAGAACGAAGACCAGCGCATACAGCCACTGCGCGGCGGCCAGCCAGACCAGGCCCCATAGCATGAACAGCACCCACAGGAGAAAGCCCAGGTTCGTCATTTCAGTGGCGAAGCCGGGGCGGCCCACCGGAGTGGTGTCGTTCATAATCATGCGCAGCGACTCTCGATCGCGCACCAGCCGTTCAAAACCGCCCACGAAATTCCAGCGGGTGACGGACCAGATCGCGTTCTGGAAACACAGCTTTTCGTATCTCCAGAGCGACTGGCCGATGCCTAACCCAAAGAGCTGCTCGTGACGGTTCTCGATGGATTCCAGGCGGATCTGCCAAAGGATCCGGTCAAACGCGGCCTGATCATTGGCCAGGCGATCATTGGCGCTCTTCGCTGCGCGCCCGTCAGTTGCTTGATGTCCTCCTCGGCGCGGACGCGGGCGTTCTTGCCCAGGCCTTCGGCGGTGGAGAGCATCTCATTGACGTTATGCTTGTACATCCGCCAGACGGCCGTGGGATTCTTCTTTGCCTGCTCGCGCGTCTGCTCCGTGGCCAGGTCCAGCCTGGCGCCGGGGCGGTTATTAATGTCCTTCATGAGCGCCGAGAAGAACTCGCTGCCCATGGAGCCGGTGGGAATCCGCGAGCGGATAGGATAGAGCGTCTGGGCGTCGCTGATGCTGGAGTTGTAAGCCTGCACCAGCGTAGATTGGCTGGACTCGCGCTGGCTGTCCAGTTGCTTATCGTAGTCGGCCGGGCTGGAGACGACGTAATATGCGTACACGTCGCTGACGCGGGCGTTGCTGCCGGCATATGACCAGATCGCGTCCATGACGCAGCCGATGATCAGCACGCCGATGATGGCCGCCAGGGCCAGGATCATTTTGCTGGGATGGATGGCCAGCTTGAAGGATTTGAATATCTGCGTGAAGCTGAATGTTTCGGTCCAGTTAATACGGCGCAGCTCGTGGTCCTGTTCAGCCATGATTGTTCCTTTCGTGCTACCGCAAGGACCCCGCCAAAAACCGCCCGACAGCGCGGCCAATGGACATACCGGCAAAATTTACCCGAATATCCGGAATCCATAAAGCGGTTCCGGAGCCGCAAGGGTCCTTGTCCTATGATTTTCCTTTATCCGCCGCCTGACCGCAAGATGCTGTAAGACATTGTGCTAACATTCATTTCTTCTGCCCGCGCGGCTATTTGTCCCCCGGCGGCGGATCTTCGCTGATGCGGTACTGGCCCATCAGCCATTTGCCCAGATCGACCCACTGGCAGCGATCACAGCAGAACGGATAGTGCGAAGGCCGGAGCTTTGGATCGCCCGGCACCTCGAATTCGTGGCCGCAAGTCGGACAGATCTTTTTACTTTTCGTATCAGGCTTTTCCATCTCTGATTTTTGAATTTTTATTTTTGATTTTTGATTGCTCTCAAAGACCGTCTGGCTCCGAGGAGCCGCCAATCCGATCGTGATGGCTCGCCGTTCCTCTTAAAACCAAAAAACCGCAAATCTAAAATCAAAAATCAACTGATTCGTCGCCCTGTCTTGAAATCAAAAATCGCAAATCAAAAATCGAAAATCACTTCTTGGCCCTCGGTTTCTTCGCCGCCGTCTCGCCGGCTGGTTTTGCCGCCGTTGACGTGTCGCCAGGCTTTTCAGAGACGGCCTTTTCAGAAGTTGCCTTCTCTGAGGTATTCTTATCTGTAGAAGGCTTTTCCGCCGCGGCGGCTTTCTGGTAGCCCTCGCTGCGGTAATCGGTGGCGTAAAAACCGCTGCCTTTGAATATTACGCCCGCCCCCGTGCCGATGAGCCGCCGCACCTTCTTCTTCCGGCAGATCGGGCAAACCTTCACCGGCGCGGCCGTGATCGACTGAAACTGCTCGAACTTATGGCCGCACGCATCGCACTCATACTCATACGTAGGCATTACAATCTCCTGCGAGAATCAGAAACGGACGCAAAACCCTCCCCGACGCGAAAACAGAATCAACGCCGGCGATGCCAGGGGCAAGACCCATGCCTCAAAACAAGTTGACCATGATACGAATTTGAAATGGCAGATTCTACTCTGTCGGCTCGTCCAGTTCCGCTTCGGCCTGCTCCTGCGATTGGCCCGTGGACGCCTGCACAGGCGCGGCCACGATCACCTTGGCCGGACGAATCGTCCTTCCGTTGTGGACATAGCCCTTCTGGATGACTTTCAACACCGTCATCGGCTCGGCCTGATCGGTCGGCTGATGCACCAGGGCCTCCTGCGTCTGCGGGTCGAATTTTTCACCTTCCGCCTCGACCGGCTCGATGCCAAACTGCTTGAGCCTGGCCATGGCGTTTCTGTACACGAGTTCTGTCCCCAACAGCAAGGGGTCATCCGCCGGATGATTCGCCTTGGCGTGCTCGATAGCCCGCTCCAGGTCGTCCAGCACGTCGATCAAGGCCCTGGCCACCTCGATGACGCCCCGCATGTGCGATTCCTGCGCATTGCGCGAAGGTGCGCTTCTGATAGTTGGCGTAGTCGGCGGAGATGCGCTGGAGACGGGCAAACAAGTCATCCCGCTCCTTCTGCGCCTGCTCGATGGCCGTCGGCGGCGGAATTTCCAGCGCCGACTGGGAATCCTGTTCAGAGGAGTTCTGCGCGGCCGGCCGCGCTTCCTCATTTATATCGTCATCTTTGCTTCTCATGCGTGCATCCAGATTGAGGCTGGCAGCTTCTGCACGGGCGAGACGCCCGTGCAACTCATGGGCAAGATGCCCATGCTACGACTCTTCTAATTATTTCCCTTTGTCGCCATCGGCGGCGAAGTATGTGGCCAGCTTTTCCAGAAAACTCTTGCGCTGGCTGGACTTCCTTCTCCTCGGTGGCGGCCAGCTCGCGCAAGAGCTCCTCCTGCTTCTTATTGAGCTTGCGCGGCACTTCGATGACCACCTGGATCAGCTCGTTGCCCGGGCGGCCCGAGTGCAGATCGGGCAGGCCGCGCTTGCGCAGCGTGAAGACATCCCCGTGCTGCGAACCGGCGGGAATCTCTACCGCCTCCGGCCCCGAAAGCGTGGGCACCTGCACCTGCGCCCCAATGCCGCCTGGGTAAAGCTAATGGGCACCTGGCAGATCAGGTCGTTGCCATCGCGTGAGAGCAGCGGGTGCCCCTTGACGGCGATGTAGCAGTGCAGATCGCCGCGCATGGCGCCGTTCTGGCCGGGCTCGCCCTCGCCGCGCAGGCGGACGGCCTGGCCATCGTGGATGCCCGGCGGCACGTGTACCGCGACGATGCGTTTCTTGCGCTGGCGGCCGGTGCCCTGGCAGGTGGTGCAGGCTTCGGTGATTTTCTGGCCGCTGCCGTGGCACTGCGGGCAGGTGGTTATGCGGACGCTCGTGCCAAAAAAGCTTTGCACGGCCTGCTGCACCTGGCCGCGGCCGCCGCAGGTGGGGCAGCGCTGGGGCTGTGTACCCGGTTTTGCGCCGCTGCCGCCGCAGGTCTGGCAGAAATCATTCCGCTCGAATTCCAGCGTCTTATCGACGCCGGAGGCCACCTCTTCCAGCGTGATAGTAACTTCAGTCTCCAGGTCGAAGCCGCGGCGGGGACCTGCCGGGCCGCCCATCCCGCCGAAGCGCCCCCGCCGCCGAAGATATCCTCGAACATGGAAAAGATATCCCCGAAGCCCATGTGCGAGAAATCGTGCATGCCGCTGCCGCGCAGGCCTTCGTGGCCGTAGTGGTCGTAGCGCTGGCGTTTCTCGCCATCGGAGAGAACCTCGTACGCCTCGGCGACCTCGCGGAACTTCTTCTCGCCTTCCTTCTTGTCGCCCTTGAAGTTGTCGGGGTGGAACTTCAGGGCGCAGCGGCGATAGGCGCGCTTGATCTCATCCCCGCTGGCGGTTCTCTCGACACCTAAGACTTCGTAATAGTCGCGTTTTTGTGTCACGGCTGAATTACAAGTTACAAATTACAAGTTACAAATTGAAAGCTATGTTCAGACATTTTGTTCGCCAGAAGCGACAATGACAATCTGGGACGCGCACCCGGCGGTCCCAGATTGTCAATTTGTCATTTGTCATTTGTACTTTGTACTTAGATTTACTTCACCGCGCCCGGGATTTCCTGCTCTTCCTTCTCATCCAGGTCGGCCACCATGAGGTCGGTGGTCAGCAGCAGGCCCGCCACGCTGGCGGCGTTCTGAAGCGCGCAGCGGGAGACCTTGGCCGGGTCGATGATGCCCGCGGCGATCATGTCCACGTACTCGCCCTTGGCCGCGTCATAGCCGATGTTCTTGCCCTTTTCCAGGATCTCCGCCACGACGACGGGGCCATCCCCGCCGGCGTTGTTGACGATCTGCTCGGTGGGCTGCAGCAGCGCCTCCATGACGATTTCGCCGCCGAGCTTCTCATCGCCGCGGCATTTTGGTCATGGCCTTTTCCACTGCTTCGATGGCGTGCAGAAAGACCACGCCGCCTCCGGCCACGACGCCTTCTTCCCAGGCCGCGCGGGTGGCGTGCATGGCGTCATCGATGAGGTCCTTGCGTTCCTTCATCTCGGCCTCGGTGGCCGCGCCGGCGCGGATGACCGCCACGCCGCCGGCCAGCTTGGCCAGCCGCTCCTGGAGCTTTTCGCGGTCGTAGTCGCTGGTGGTGGCTTCGATCTGCTTACGGATGGTCTCGCAGCGGGCCTTCACATCGGCCTTCTTGCCCGCGCCTTCGATGATGGTGGTATTGTCCTTGGTGATGATGAGCTGCTTGGCCGCCCCGAGCTGCGCCAGCTCGACGTTCTCCAGCTTGATGCCCAGGTCCTCAGAAATAACCTCACCGCCGGTAAGCATGGCCATATCCTGCATCATGGCCTTGCGGCGATCGCCGAAGCCGGGGGCCTTGACCGCACACACACGGAGCGTGCCGCGCAGGCGATTGACGACCAGCGCGGCCAGGGCCTCGCCTTCCACATCCTCGGAGATGATGAGCAGGGGCTTGGCCTGCTGGGCCACCTTTTCCAGCAGCGGAATGAGGTCGCGCAGGGAGGAGATCTTCTTCTCGTGGAAGAGGATGGCGGCATCTTCCAGCACGCATTCCAGCGAGGTGGGGTTGGTCATGAAGTAGGCAGAGATGTAGCCCTTGTCGAACTGCATGCCCGCGACCACTTCCAGCTCGCTGGTGATGGCCTTGCCTTCCTCGACGGTGATCACGCCTTCCTGGCCGACCTTCTCGAAGGCCTCGGCCAAAAGGCCGCCGATCTTCTCGTCCCAGTTGGCCGAGACCGTGGCGACCTTGCGCAGATCATCCGTCCCTTTTACTTTGCGGGATTGGCCGGCGATGGATTCCACCGCGGCGGCCACCGCCGCATCGATGCCGCGCTTGATGGCCACGGCGTCGGCGCCGGAGGCCACGCTTTTAAGGCCGGAGCGGTAGATGGCCTCGGCCAGGACGGTGGCGGTGGTGGTGCCGTCGCCGGCGACATCGGAGGTCTTGCTGGCGGCCTGGTTGACCATCTTGGCGCCCATGTTCTGGAAGGGCGAGGGCAGTTCGATCTCCTTGGAGACCGTCACGCCGTCCTTGGTCACCTTGGGCCCGCCGTAGGACTTCTGGAGCAGCACGTTGCGGCCAGAAGGTCCCAGCGTCACGCGCACCGCATCAGCCAGCTGTTCTATGCCGGCGAGCATCTCGCGCCGGGCATCCATATCGAACATCATCTGTTTTGCCATCGATCTATCTCCTAGTGCCACAGGCTTTCCAGCCTGTGGTGCAGGTCACAGGCTAAAAGCCTGTGCCACCCGGTACACGGTAATGCGTAACGTAAGTCCTTATTTTTCAAGGAGGCGTTACTTGAATTTGTGTATCTGAAAAATCTGTTAGTTTACGCAGCTTAACCAGATTACCCAAATTTACTTTTCCACCACGGCCAGCACATCGCTCTCGCGGCAGATCATATACTTGTCCCCGCCGATCTCGACCTCGGTGCCGGCATACTTGCCGTAATAGACCTTGTCGCCGACCTTCAGTTCCATCTGGCCGCGCTTGCCGCTATCCAGCAGCTTGCCCGGGCCGACGGCCTGGACGACGCCGCGCTGGGGTTTTTCCTTGGCGGTGTCGGGCAGCACGATGCCGCCGGCGGTCACTTCCTCCGCTTCGCTCTGCTTGATCAGCACACGGTCATCCATCGGTTTGACGCTCACCATGAGTATGCTCCTTTGGAGGTCTCGCTTTATTTGTTGTCTTGTCTTTATTCTCATTGCGGATTTCGGATTGCGGATTGATCTCGTATTGGGCAGCTTCCATCTTCCAATTTGCAATCCGCAATTCGCAATCCGCAATTCTTACATCATTCCGCCCATCCCGCCCATGCCACCCATCCCGCCCATGCCGCCCATTCCGCCCATGCCACCCATCCCGCCCATGCCGCCGTGCGGATGGCCGTGGCCGTGGCCTTCTTCCTCTTCCTTGGGCTTTTCGGTGATGATGCACTCGCAGGTCAAGAGCAGCGTGGCCACGCTGGCGGCGTTCTGGAGCGCGGTGCGCGTGACCTTGGTCGGGTCGACCACGCCGGCCTTGAACAGGTCCTCGTACTGGAGCGTCTGGGCGTTGAAGCCCATGTTGCCCGCGGAATTCCGCACCTTGTTGAGCACGACGGTCGGCTTCTCGCCGGCGTTGGCGGCGATCTGCTTTAAAGGCTCCAGAATTGCCTGGCGAACGATATCCAAGCCGGCCTTTTCCTCGCCGGTGGTCTTGACCTTATCCAGCACCTTGGAGGCGCGGACGAGGGCCACGCCGCCGCCGGGCAGGATGCCTTCCGCCACGGCCGCGCGCGTGGCGTGCAGGGCGTCCTCGATGCGGGCCTTCTTTTCTTTCATCTCGCTCTCGGTGGCGGCGCCCACGTTGATTTGGGCCACGCCGCCGGCCAGCTTAGCCAGCCGTTCCTGGAGCTTCTCGCGGTCGTAGTCGCTGGTGGTGGATTCGATATCGTTGCGGATTTGGGCGATGCGGGCCTGGATGGCTTTGCTATCGCCCGCGCCTTCGATGATCGTGGTGTTGTCGTTGTCGATGGTGACCTTCTTGGCGGTGCCGAGGTCGGAGAGCTTGATGGAGTCCATCTCCACGCCCAGATCCTTGAAGAAAGCCTTGCCGCCGGTGAGGATGGCGATGTCCTCCAGCATGGCCTTGCGGCGGTCGCCGTAGCCGGGGGCCTTTACCGCGCACACGTTCAGGATGCCGCGCAGCTTGTTGACGACCAGTGTGGCCAGGGCCTCGCCCTCCACATCCTCGGCGATGATCAGGAGCGGCCGCTTGCCCTTGGCCACCGTCTCCAGCAGGGGCACCAGCTTGGTGACGTTGGAAATCTTGTCTTCCCAGATGAGAATGAGCGGGCGTTCCATCTCGCAGGTCATGTTCTCGGGGTTGGTGACGAAGTGCGGAGAGAGGTAGCCGCGGTCGAACTGCATGCCCTCGACGACCTCGACGGTCGTTTCGATGGACTTGCCTTCCTCAACGGTGATCACGCCGTCCTTGCCGACCTTCTCCATGGCCTCAGCCAGCATCTTGCCGATGGTGACATCGCTGTTGGCGGAGATGGTGGCGATGTTGCGGATGTCTTCGCTGCCCTTGACGGGCGTGGAGAGCCTGGCCAGTTCCTCCATCACCGCGGCGACCGCCTTGTTGATGCCGCGGGCCAGCGCCATGGCATCCGCGCCGGCGGCGATGTGGCGATAGCCCTCGGCGAACATGGCCTCGGCCAGCAGCGTGGCCGTGGTCGTGCCGTCGCCGGCGACATCGGAGGTCTTGCTGGCGGCCTCGCTCGACCAGGCGCGCGCCGACGTTCTCGTTCTTGTCCTTCAGGATGATCTCCTCGGCCACCGTCACGCCGTCCTTGGTGACCGTGGGGGCGCCCCAGCCCTTGTCGATGACCGCCGTACGGCCGCGCGGCCCAAGGTGCTCTTTACGGCGCGAGACAGCTTGGTCACTCCGGCCAACAGGGCCTTGCGTGCATCTTGTTCAAAGGTTAACTGCTTGACCGACATGGGTTTATCTCCTGTTAGTGAGCCACTGTCATATTCTTTTAATGGGTAGTGCCCCGTCACCGGCGCAACATCACCATAACGAACTTGAGCAAGAGTCTGTGCCGTGGGATGCAAGTCATTTTTTATAGGTAACTTAGAAAATATAACATCGTTGAATGGCCTAGCCTATAACTGCCAGAAAAGCACCGAAATAACCGGCCAATGCACTTTTTGACAGTCAAAGCAGTTGCCACTTTCTGTTTCGAATAGCTGGTTTAATGCTTTCCGACAGCCGCGAGAGCGAGCTTTCATCAACGCATCGCTGCCGTCACCCGCGCGGATTTGCCGATAGTGATGTCCTTTATGTGCCGAAAAACAGAACCGGCGTCTTTCGCGGCCGTACGTTAAGTTACGGGGCTGCTTGGCCTTGAACCATCGCACGAGGAGTGAATTTGATGTCGCTGTCAGCGCAGAAAGCCGCGGAAGTACTGGTGCTGGGCGCGGGCGTTTCAGGCCTGGCCGCGGCGCGCGAACTGGAGGCGCGGGGCAAACCGGTCACCGTGCTGGAGTCGTGCCCCACCCCGGGCGGATTGACGCGCACGGCGGATGTGGACGATTTCAGCTTCGATTGTTCCGGCCATTTCATGCACCTGATCCACCACGAATCCCCCGCGGCCATTCCCCACGCCAATTTGCGGGATGAGGACTGGCTGCGCGTGGAGCGCCGCAGCCGCTGCTTTGTCGCCGGGCAGATGGTGGATGCCCCCATTCAGTACAACCTGGGCCAGTTGCCCTCGGTCCTTTTGGAACGTTGCAAGGCCTCGTATGAAAAGCGGCCCGCCGGCGCCAATCCCAATCCCTCCTTCCGCGATTACGTGGTCAGCGGCTTTGGGCAGGAGCTGGCCGACCTTTTTCTGATCCCCCAGAACCAGAAGACCATGTCCGCGGACCTCAGCAAACTCAGCCAGGCGGGCGTGCGGCGGTTTTTTCCTCCGCCGGATGACCAGAAGGTTCGCCAAGGTATGGAGAAGATGCCTCGCGCCGCGGGGGCCGAATACAACAGCCGCTTCTGGTATCCAAAGGAGGGCGGCATCCAGCGGCTGGTGGATGGACTGGCGGGCGGCCTGAAGGATCTGCGGGTCCGCCAGACGGTGGTCAAGCTGGACCTGGAAAAGCGGCGGCTGCACACGCGCGACGGCCAGTGCTATGGCTGGGGCAAGGCCATTTCGAGCATCCCGTTGCGCGACCTCTGCCTGATGACGGGCGACCGGGAGCTGGAGGAGGCCGCGCGGCCGCTTTCCTCCGGCGCCACGGTGATCTTCAACGTGGGCGTGCGCGGCAACGTGCCCGAACAATTGAAGGGCGTACACTGGGTGTACGTGCCAGAGGCGACACTGCCCTTCTACCGCGTGGGCGTATATTCCAACATCAGCCCGGGCACCTGCGCCGTCAACAACCATGCCATGTACATCGAGGTGGGCTATCCCAGCCTGGAGGTCGACCGGCAGGATGCGGCCAGGGAGCTTTTGCCCCAAGTCCTGGCCGGCCTGGAGAAACTTGGCTGGGTGGATACGGCCGCCATCCGCTGCATGTGCATTCAGATTATCCCCTGCGCATATGTACACCTGACGGCTCACCGCGACCAGGCGGTCCAGCAGATCTGCCGGCGGCTCGAGCATTTCGGCCTCTTCCCCATCGGCCGCTACGGCCTATGGGATTACACCGGCATGGAAGACGCTATCGTCACGGCCATTCAGTGTGCCAAGGAGAAATGCCTGTGAAATACAGCATCATCGTTCCGGCCTACAATGAAGGCCGAAATATTGAGGCCTTCGTGGATGAGTTCATCGCGGGCTTATCGGCGGCCGTGCGTGAGGTGCTTCTCGAGATCATTTTGGTGGAGAACGGTTCCCGCGACGATACCCTGGCCGCCTGCAATCGTCTGCACGAGCGCCACGGAGAACTGGTGCGGGTGCTGAGCCTGGGGCGAGGCAGCTATGGCGGGGCCATCCGCCTGGGCATGGAAAACGCCCAGGGCACGCACCTGTCCATCCTGGAGTGCGACTTCCTGGACGGCCAGTACGTGGCCGCCTCCATCCAACTTTTTAATACGAAGGATGCCAAGTTCATCGTGGCCTCCAAGCGCCACCCCGATTCCATCGACAATCGCCCCTTCAAGCGGCGTGTCCTGACGAACCTGTTCAACAAGATCCTTAACGCGGGCACGGGCTACCCCGGCAGCGACACCCATGGCCTCAAAAGCATCGAGACCGAACTGGCCAGGCGGCTATGCGCCGAAGCGCAAAGCACGGATGAGATCCTGCAGACGGAGATCGTGCTCCTGGCCTATCGCTGGGGCAATACCATCTACGAACTGCCCATCGCCATCCGCGAAAAGCGGGCCGCGCCGGTTTCCATCCGCAAGCGTTTCCCCATGGTGGTCGGGGCCATCAAGGCCTTGCGCCAATCGGTCAAGCGCTACCCCAAGCCTTGTCCGGCGCCCCAGATTATCCAGGTCCGTTAAGCGTGCATCATCCCCATAAAAGCCCAGAGCGCCGAGAGAAGGGTCACTCGGCGCTCTGCCGGGCCGCTCGACCTGAAGGGTTGGTCCCACGGCCCTTTGGCACGGGCCCCCGCCCGTGCCGGTCCAAGTTTTAAATTGTTTCAAGGCGAATGAAAGAGCAGTTCGCTTACAAACCCCTAAGGGTTCACAAACAAATCGCTTAGAGAGGAGAGCCTTGAAACCCCTGACTTTCGCCAGGTTTTACCTCTCTCTCACCGCAATAGTTCGCACCAGGGGCGAGCCAAGTCAAGCGCGCGGCGAGACAAGCGGCGATGAAACCGGTGAATTTCAGACAAGCACTACCTGATCTGTAATGGGGACGGTGACTTGCCTGTTTACGTTCTGGAAAGGCAAGAGCTTGCGAAATGGCGTTACTCCCACTCGATGGTGGCCGGGGGCTTTGAAGAAATATCATAGACCACACGATTGATGCCGCGAACTTCGTTGATAATTCTGTTGGACATGACGGCCAATACTTCATACGGCAGGTGCGACCAGTCGGCGGTCATGAAGTCGGAGGTTTCCACCGCGCGGATGGCGCAGACGTTTTCATAGGTGCGGCCGTCGCCCATCACGCCCACACTGCACACAGGGAGCAGCACCGCAAACACTTGGCCGGTCTTGCGATACAAGCCCGCCGAGGTGAGTTCCTCCAGGACGATCTCATCGGCATCGCGCAGGATATCGAGGCGCGCCTTGGAAACGGGGCCAATGCAGCGCACGGCCAGGCCCGGGCCGGGGAACGGGTGCCGCCAGACGATTTTTTCCGGCAGGCCCAAAAGCTCCCCCACCCGCCGCACTTCATCTTTGAGCAGCGTGCGCAAGGGCTCGATCAGCTTAAAGCCCAGCTCGGCCGGCAGGCCGCCCACGTTATGGTGCAGCTTGATGTTGGCCGCCTCGCCCGCCAGGGCCTTGCCCGATTCGATCACATCCGGATACAGCGTGCCCTGAGCCAGGTACTTGGCGTTGGGTATGTTTTTTGATGCGCTCTTAAACGTCTCGATAAACTCATGGCCGATGATCCGGCGCTTCTCCTGCGGGTCATCCACGCCACAGAGGCGCTCGAGGAATCGCTGCGAACCATCCACCACGCGCAGATCCATGTGGAAATGCTCGATGAAGGTGGACTCCACGAGCTCCCGCTCGTTCTTGCGCAAGAGGCCGTTGTCCACAAAGATGCACGTGAGCCGCTCGCCGATGGCCCTGTTCAAAAGCGCGGCCACGACCGCCGAATCCACACCGCCGGAGAGGCCGCAGATGACGCGTTCATCATCCGCCACCTGGCGGCGGACCTGCTCTACCGTCTGCTCGATGAAGTTGCCCATCTGCCAGAGGCCCTGGCAGTGGCAGATGTCGTACAGGAAATTGGCGAAGATCTGGTTGCCGTGCGGGGTGTGGGTGACTTCCGGATGGAACTGCACGCCGTACAGCGGATAGCGCTTGTGCCTGACCGCGGCGAAGGGACAGGTGGGCGTGGTGGCCAGCTTGATGAGGTCATCGTGCAGATCCTGCACCTGGTCGCCGTGGCTCATCCACACGGGCATGGACTCGGGCAGATGCGACAAAAGACCATCCGCCTGCACCACATCGCACTTCGCGCGGCCGTACTCGCGGCTGGCTGCCCGATCGATCTTGCAGCCGAGCATCTGGCAGGCCAATTGCATGCCGTAGCAGATGGCCAGAACGGGCACGTCCAATTCAAAGATTTTCGGGTCGCAGCGCGGCGCGCCGTTTTCGTACACGCTGGCCGGGCCGCCCGTGAAGATGAGCCCTTTGGGATTGAGCTTGCGGAGTTCTTCAACGGGCAGGTTGGGCCGCGCCAAGATGGAGTACACGCCGTTCTCGCGCACGCGGCGCGCGATGAGCTGGGCATACTGGCTGCCAAAGTCCAGAATAACGACAAGCTCGCCTTGGGCATCCACCACGCGATTTCTCCGGCACAAGTAAGCCGGTGACTATACGGATTCGCAGCACCTCCTGCAAGCGTGGCGGGTCTGCCCTGAAGAAAACTGCTAACCACAAAGACCACAAAGAAGCACAAAGGACACAAAGAACGGCAAGAGAGAGTAAAGGCCGGAGTAGTGCAACTTGTTTTCTGTAATTCGGTTTGTGCTTGATCATGCTGAGGAAACGCTTAGCCAGAACCGCGGCGGCCGCAATGCTTTTATTCATCCTGCTTTCTTTGTGGCCCTTTGTGACCTTTGTGATCTTTGTGGTTGCCTTTTTCCTGAATCAAATCCAAGTAAGGCTGACTGGTCTTCCTGCCGATAAGGGATATGCGACATTTGCGTCCTCGTGGCTTTTTTGCCTGTTTTGTTACGGACCAGATTAGCTATGCCCGATTACGGATCGATCTCTGTCGGCGATCTGAATAACCCCCTGCTTGGCGGCTACGACCTCGATGAGCGCAAGGCCATCCTGGTACACAAGTATTACCTGGGCATCGAGATGCACACTGACCCGGGTTTGCAGCACGCTGTAGAAAGCTGGGAAGAGCATTACGCCAGCCTGTGGCGCCGCCAGCATCACCTGATGGACTGCAAGCTCCAGATCGCCGAGATCGAGGCGCATCGTTGCCGGATGATGGAGAGCGAGCATCTGCCCGTGGCCTGGGAAACCGCCGCGCACGATTGGATTTCGCACTATGCCGCCAAATGGCGCATGGAACATCAGACCGTGCCGCCCGAGGCCAGCCTGGCGAACTAACTGCGCGGCCGTCATTCACGCCCGGCCCAACTCGGGGCATATTGAGCCGTTTGCGCGGCGGCAAACTCAACCTCCACCTCTTTTCCCGGCGACGACTTAGGGTCGCGGTTTCTTGTTTTGCCTCCACGGCCGATATTACTATGGTTCATGCGCCGCCGCGAAGGGCCAAAAACTGCCCTGCGTGCAATCCATGGCGCTATGAGGCGAAAACATGCTCGGTCCCTACACGCTGGAAAAGATCGAAAACTGGGTAAGCGACTTCTGTCTGGGGGAAGGGCTGCACCCGTTTTCGGAGGCCCTGCGCGATGCGGCCGCGCCGATACTGGTGGCCTTTTTAAAGGCGGCCTGCGAGGCCCGCGGCATCGAGCCGGAGGACATCGAAGAGCCGGATGTGAAGGTGGCGCTGGTGGAAAAACTGCCGCGCCTGTCGGTGAATGAATCCATCCGCAAAGAGGCGCCCGCCCTGTGCGAGGCGTTTTTGTCCGGCCTGGAGGCCGAGGGCCGGCTCGGCGGCGGGCGGCTTTTAGGCGCTTACGCCCGGGCCCTGACGCCGGCGTATCTGGAAAAGGCCTCGGGCAAACCCAAACCCATTACGCGTCCGGGCAGCAAGATCGGCCGCAACGCCCCCTGCCCGTGCGGCAGCGGCCGTAAATACAAAAAGTGCTGCATGGGGAAATAGGCTGGAGGCATAAGGTGGAAGTATTCGAGGCTTTACCCGACTGGCGCGGAACTTTCTGACGGCATCTGATCCCACGTCCGGCCTTCGAGCAAGCGTCCAGCTTTCTTCTTATTGATGCCGCCCCACTGCTTGAAGAAGAAAGGAACGTTTGCCTCTAAGCACTGGTCGCGTATTTCAGTCACCCAACAAGCCTCCATTCGGCGAGCGCCCGGGCCAGACTCACCTCCAACTATGACCCAGTCGATTCCAGCTAGGTTCAGTCCTGGCAAAGGTCCCAAAAGGGGCTCCAATGACAGGAACTTGACAAAAGCATTTGTCCGTCTGAGATCGCCGATTCTTCCGACGTGATGAATGTTTTCAACGCTGACACCCATCCAAATATGGTCCGCCCAATCCAGATGAGGATCCAATTGAAGCAACCTACCAGAGCGTTTCGTTAGTATCTGGTACTGGTGCCAGTTTGCCTGTTTCATTACCTCGAATACTTCAAAGATGAACGCCGTTGGTACGTCTCGATGAAACAAATCACTCATCGAGTTAACGAAGACAGTCTGTGGCGTCTTCCACGCAGCAGGCAAAGGCAGAGCATGCGGATGTGTGGCAACCGAAAACCCTGCAGCATAGTTCGGCTGACCCATCGCCTTAAGTCTGCGGGCCATTCGTTCAGCGTAACAATTCTTGCAGCCAGGACTGGTTTTGGTGCAACCAGTGACAGGATTCCACGTCGACTCGGTCCATTCAATGGCTGACCGTGCACACATTAAACTATTCCCTTCTCCCGGTATTTACGGAATATATCTGTTACGATCTTATCACCAGTCTTGTTTGGAGAAGCAAAAATGAGGTAGTAAACAATTGCCCCAGTCGTGTTTCGCATCGGCAAAGGCTCCGGTACGAACTTAAACCCAGCTGTCTCTTTGATCCGCTCACAAAACGCCATCGCCACGTCTAGATTCTCCGCCTTTTCTTGAATTTCTCCAAAAAGGCCTTCTGATTTCGTGTATGCGGCACTTCGCCAGCTATTGTCTCCCCAGAAGGCATCCATGCGTGCAGCCTGACTTGCCTGCACCTTTTCCGGGTTTCGCCACAGAACATTCATGTTCATGTCCATCACCGGAAAGTTCAGGAAGATTTCGACGCTACGCATCTGGCCTGCAGTATGGATAACTTTCCAATCGAGATGCAATCCATAAGGGTCAAGCAAGCACAACGCTCGCCGATAGTCACGGTATTGGCAGCGTGGAAAGACGCTCTCAAGCAGGATTCTGTTGCAATTGCCCTCATATACATGCACGTCGGCTCGACTGCCTGCGAAAGACCGAAGCAAATTTGCGCGACCACCGTCTAGGTCTATGAAGTGAAATTCCCGAAAGGGCGGCTGAACATTCAAAGCATTTAACGGACTGCCGGGGATATATTGTCCAGTCGCCTTTGAGATATGAACACCAGCGCCAGCAAAGCCATCTATGTAAAGGTAGCTCTGAATACTTGGCTGCTTGTTCAAAACCGTGGAGTAAGCTTTGGCATACTCCCGAACTATGTCAAGCTTCACCTCGGACCAATAACCGACCTCGTCAAGCCGCACGTCTCCCATCGAATCCACCCTTTCTCACTTGCAGATCCAAGCAAAACGTACCCCCCATCTTGCTCGCAGTATTAAACCCGGCCGTCTCATTCTTCCGCCCTCACTCCCAGCGAGTAGTTCGGCGGCTCGTGCGTGATGGCGATGTCGTGCGGATGGTTTTCCACCAGCGTGGCCGAGGAAATCCGCAGGAAGCGCCCGCCCGCGCGGAGCTGCTCGATGGTGGCCGTGCCGCAGTGATCCATGCCGCTGCGGATGCCGCCGAGCATCTGGAAGACGAAGTCCGCCAGGCTGCCGCGATAGGCCACGCGGCCCTCGACGCCCTCGGGCACGAGGTTCCTGCGGCCCACGACGCCCCGTTGGCCGTATCGGTCGGCCGAGCCGGACAGCATGGCATCCATCGAGCCCATGCCGCGATAGGTCTTGAAGCGGCGGCCCTTGTAAATCACCAACTCGCCCGGCGATTCATCCAGGCCGGCAAACAGGTTGCCCAGCATCACACAGCTTGCCCCGGCGGCCAGGGCCTTGGTGATGTCGCCGCTGTGGCGGATGCCGCCATCGGCGATCACCGGCACATCGTGCTGGTCGGCTACCTTTGAGCACTCGCGCACGGCGGTGATCTGCGGCACGCCCACGCCCGACACCACGCGTGTGGTGCAGATACTACCAGGGCCGATGCCCACACGCAGCCCATCCGCCCCCGCCTCGATCAGGTCTTCGGCGGCCTGGGCCGTGGCGATGTTGCCGGCGATGACTTCGATCTGGTGCGCGGACTTGATCTGCCGGATCGCATCTAAGACGATGTCCTTATGGCCGTGCGAAGTGTCGATCACGATCACATCCACGCCGACCGCGATCAAGGCGTCCACGCGCTCAAAATCCACCACGCCCACGGCGGCCCCGACGCGGAGGCGGCCGCGCTGGTCCTTGCAGGAGCGCGGGAAGAGGCGCGTCTTCTCGATATCACGCATGGTGATCAGGCCGGCCAGCTTGCCGTCCTTATCGACTAAGAGCAGCTTTTCCACCTTGGCCTGGTTCAGGATTTTTTCGGCCTTATCCAGCGGGGTATCCGGCGGGGCGCTGACCAGCTTGTCCTTGGTCATCACCTCGCCAATGGGCTTATCCTGCGAGAGGAACTTCATATCGCGGCGGGTCAAAATGCCGACGACTTTGCCGTTTTCGTCGATGATGGGAAAACCGCTGACCGAGCGCTCATCCATGAGCTTGCGGGCCGTGGCCGTAGATTCCTTGGGGCCAAGCGCGATGGGGTCGACGATGATGCCGTTCTCGCTGCGCTTGACCTTCTCCACCTCGCGGGCCTGCGCCTCATTGGAGAGGTTGCGGTGAATGATGCCGATGCCGCCTTCCTGGGCCAGGGCGATGGCCAGCGAGGCCTCGGTGACCGTGTCCATGGGCGCCGAGACCAGCGGGATGTTCAGGCCGATCGACCGCGTCAGGCGCGTGGACAGGTCCACAGTGGCCGGATTGACATTGCTGCGGGCGGGCACAAGCAGGACGTCGTCGAAGGTGATGCCTTCAGCGATGATCTTGTCCTTCATGGGGCGATACCTCGATTAGTGGTATCCCAAGCAATGTACGGATGGAGGCTGGGGTGATGCAAGACTGAAATCCAGGCACATAAGAAGAAAACTACTTTACACCGAGAGCACCAAGCACACCAAGAGCACCAAGAACTGCAGGAAAACGTAATTAAATCTTTTTGGTGTCCTTGGTGATCTTGGTGCTCTTGGTGATTTGCAGTTTTATTTTTATGTGCCCTGGCCTGAGCCCAGGAGTTCCGCTAGATGGGCCGAGGCTGCCGCGGGATCCGTCTGAATCGCCAGAGCGGCATTTTCCAGCAACCGCGCCTGGCGCGGCGTAAACGCGGCGGCGAGATCCGCAGACAGACCTTCCAGCCCTAACCGGCGAAGAATTTCCGCCTTCAGTTCATCCAGGCCCGCCCGCGTAGCCGCTGAAACACCCACAAAACCTGGCTGCGCGGCCGTCTTATCCACCTTATTCGCCACGCGGATGATGTTCTTTTCGGATAACAGCCGCGCCCAATGCGGCTCGCTGGCATCCGGCGGATTGGCCGCATCCATCACGGCCAAAACCAGATCCGCCTGATCGATCCTCGACCAGGCGCGCTTGACCGCCTCGGCGTCGATGGCGGCATGGCCGTCGCCCGCGGATAGTTCGATGTTCCAGATGCCCGCCGTGTCCGTCAGCCAGAGGGCCGCCCCGCCGATATCCGCCAGCTCGCGCACCCAGTCTCGCGTTGTACCGGGAACATCCGTAACAATACAGACATCGCGGCCGACCAGCGCGTTGACCAGGCTGCTCTTGCCCGCGTTGGGCGGACCGGCAATAACCACCTCCGCGGGATCGAGCAACCGTTCGACCATGGGAAGCTTCGCCGCTGCGGCGGCCATCTCCGCGGCCAGATTCTTGGCCTCCGCCGCGGCGTTGGAGGTGTCACCCCCGGTTTTCTCCAGAAAAGCCAGCGACCGCGCGGCCAGCTCGCTCACCCCGGAATCCACCTGGTGCATGAGGAGCGAACACGCCAGCATCGTGTGCGCGGCGCTAAGGCTTCCAGCAGTTCGGCGGCGATGGCCGGATTATTTCTGGGCGCGGGTAAAAGTTCCCACAGGCCCCACTGGACCACCATCTCCGCCTGCCAGGGCCGGATTTCCGCCCCTGCCTGCGATAGAGCTCCAGCACGCGCTGCGTGATGCGCGGCCCACCATGAATGTTGATCTCGGCTAAGTGCCCACTCTTATCGGGCAGCTCCTGGATGCGAATGACCGTCTCATCCAGCCGCTGGCCAGACTCGTGAATCTCCCCCAAAAACAGTTGGCCGGGGGAGATCGATCGGAAAGTCTTCCCTGTTGACCTGCCGCGTCCGCGAACGATGGCCGACAAGATTTCCAGTGTCCTTGGCCCCGCCAGCAGGATCACGGCGATTCCGCCCGCCCCCGCGGCGGTTTGCAACGTGGCGATGGTGGGGTTTGTGTTTTCCGTCATCAATCGCCCCTGCGGGCCAGCAGGAGCACAGCCGAGGGCGGCTGTGCCACATTCAAAATCCTTCTTCCTCATCGCCTTCTTCTGGGCCACCTTCCTGCACTTCCTTCTGGTCCGGCAGGAGGGACTGGTAAAAGGCGCGGGCGACGCCCAGCAGGCACAAATTGGGGACGGTGGCTTGAATGAAACCTTCATCCATCTTGATGAGGCCTGCATCGCCGCCGGTCAGGATCACCAGCGGCCACATGCCTAAACCCGTGGCATAGGCCTCCACGCGCTCGCGGATGGCCCCGCGCAGGCCGTAGATGATGCCGCCGATGATGGCTTCTTCGGTATTCGTGCCGAACACCCAGTCCGGCTCGCGCAGCGAAACTTCAGGAAGCTGCGCCGTTCCCTGGTGCAGCGCATCGGCCTGCATGCGGGCCCCCGGCAAGATCGCGCCGCCGCGAAAAACGCCCTCATCATCGATGCAATCGATGGTCACGGCTGTGCCCACATCGACCACGACGCAGGCTTGCTGGAGGCGGCTGTAGGCTGCCGCCGCGCAGCAGAGGCGGTCCATGCCGACTTTCTCCGGCTCTTTCAGCGCCGTCGGGATGGGCACGGGCACATCCTGTCCCACCACCGCCACCGGCTCTTCCAGGGCTTCCATCGCGGCCGCCTTCACCCGCTCCAGGGCCTTAGGATTGACGCTGGAGGCGACGATGCGCCGCGGCTTTTCCATCGCATCCCAGAGCTCTTTGAACTTGGCGGGCAGGGCCTGCAAATGGTCCACCGGAAGCTTTTGCTCGGCATACACCTGCTCGCCGTGCACGGCGGCGAAGTTCACGGATGTGTTGCCTACATCCAGGGCAAGCACGGTTGCCAATTTCGGCTTATCTGCCATGTTCTTCCTCATGCCCTTCAGCTTTTGCGGCAGACTGCCCCGCCGCTCGATGCGGCGCCACCTTGCGGGCAGGTTTTTCCTTGGGGGCCTGCTCGGCCTGGCGCAGCTCGGCCAGGACCTCCCACACCTTTTCCAGCAGTTCAGGCAGCCCCTTGCCGCTGACGCCGGAGATCGCCACCACCGGCGCCTTCACGCGCTTCTTAAACCGTTTGAGCGCCGCATCGGCGCCCGTCAGGTCCATTTTATTAGCGGCCACAATTTCCTGGCGCTCGGCCAGCACTTTGGAATACGCGGCCAGTTCCTTGCGGATGGCGCGGTAATGCTGCACGGGGTCGCCCCCGGGCGGCGCCAGGTCCACCACATGCACGATCAGCCGCGTGCGCTCGATATGGCGGAGAAACTCATCGCCCAGCCCTGCGCCCAGGTGCGCACCCTCGATGAGGCCCGGCAGGTCGGCCATGACAAAACGGCGGAAATCGGAGAGGCCCACGATGCCCAGTTGCGGTTCCAGGGTCGTGAACGGGTACGCGGCGATCTTGGGCCTGGCGTGAGAAACACGGCTTAAGAGCGTACTTTTGCCGGCGTTGGGCATGCCAACCAGGCCCACATCGGCGATCAATTTCAGCTCCAGCCGCAGCAGGCGGACCTGCGGTTCCTGGCCCGGCTCGGCGTAGCGCGGGGCCTGATTCGTGGGGCTCTTGAACTGCATGTTGCCGCGGCCGCCGCGACCGCCGCGCGCGACGCGGACCTTCTGGCCCGGCTCGGTGAGATCCTTGAGCACGATCCCGCGCTCTTCATCGCGGATGATGGTGCCCGGCGGCACGCGAATGATCAGGTCCTTGCCGTTGCGGCCGTAGCACTGCTTGCCCATGCCGCCTTCACCGTCCTCGGCCTTCCAGTCGGGGCGGCTGGAGACATCCAGCAGCGTGGTCATCTGCGGGTCAACCATCAAATACACACTGCCGCCGGCGCCGCCGTCGCCGCCGGAGGGCCCGCCTTCGGGCACGAATTTTTCGCGGCGGAAAGCGATGCAGCCGTTGCCGCCGCGCCCGCTGATGACTCGAATTTTTGCCTGGTCAATAAACATGTTCAAAGCTATCGCTTTGCTGGTTAATTGGTTAATCGGTTCGCTCGCGGTTCGACTGCGCTCACCGCTCGCTCTTGGTTAATCGGAAAGAACACAGTTCTTGCGTTTTCCAGTTAACCAATTAACCGATTACCCGGTTAACCAATAAAAAGGGATGGCTTTTCACCATCCCTATTATCGCACACACATTTGATTCCGAGCGGCCAGGCCGCGACAAAAGGGGGAAGAGTTCAAAAACCCCCACCCGGCCTTCGGCCACCCTCCCCCGTAAAAGGGGGAGGAGTTGCGCGGCGGACCTGCTATTCCAGCACATCCACGAAGCGGCCGCGGAAGGTCACCTTGCCGTCGCGCAGGGCGAAGAGCGTGAAATCGCGCCCCTGGCCGACATTCAGACCCGCCTTGAAGGGCGTGCCGGTCTGGCGCACGATAATGCCGCCGGCCCGCACCGACTGGCCGCCGGCGACCTTCACGCCGCGATACTTGGGATTGGAGTCGCGGCCGTTGCGGGAAGAACCTTGCCCTTTTTTATGTGCCATAAAACACCTTTTGAAATTCCGCCGCTGGCCGCGGCGCCTAGTTTCCAATTTTACAGAGCCCCAGATTTTACCGGCCAAGGCAACCGCCGTCAATAACTGCCTTGGGACAAAAATGATGGGTGGCAAGGCGACACCGAACGAGGTTGCCGAGGCCCTCCGGTCCCGGGCGACCCGCCGCGAATGCCGCCATACCACCCATCCTGGGCTGATTGGCCTTTTGGCTATTTAGCTGTTTGGCCGGCTGTTCCAGATGTTAATCAAGCTGAAGATTCATGGCCGGCCTTGTCCTGCATAGCCGAAAGAAACTCTCAGCCAAATCCCTAACAGCCAAAAAGTCAAAATGCCCAACCACCTATCTCATCACCCAACCGCTGCCGTCGGCGATGGCCGGCTTGCCATTGCGCAACGAGGCATCGTCGGGCATGCGGTAGTGCAGAAGGAGCGTCTTGCGCAGGACGATCTCGTCCTTGATGATGGTCTGGGTCTTGCCGTCGTTGTCCGGCTCGGTCACTTTCACCGGCGTGGGCAGTTTTTCCCGCACCAGCTCGCCGGTAAGGCCGCCGACGAAAACGTCGAAGGCCCGGGCCGCCCCGTCGATATCCGTGAAAATCGCCACGCCATCCTTGGCGTTATCCTCGCCCTGCCGCAGCAGGCCCGTCATGGCCGAAACATCATCCAGCAGCGGGGCGTGGTGGCGAAGCTGAATTGCCTGGAAGACCGAGGGGCTGACGCTTTCAGCGCCGCGGAGAATCTGGCCGCTGTCGGTATACAGCACAAAGTTGGGCACGTAGATGCGGTCCTGGCCGGTCTGGTTGGTCACGGTGTACAGCATGTACCAGAAAACGCGCGGCTGCTCTTCGCCGGGCAGGCGCAGGATGATCGGCTGAGGGGCTTCGCACGTGAATTTGATTTCCCAGTCGGCCGGCACCACCTTGGGCTCGGGAGCCGAGACCGCCAGCGGGGAAAGCGCGGCCACTATAAAGCAGGCTGCCAGGGTCAGCACAACTACTCGTCGCATCTAATACTCCTGTGCCGCCGGCGAGCCACCCCTGAAAGCCCGCTGTAGCGGAGGACCGGCTATTAGAGTAGCCCAAGGCGAGGCATGTGTCAACGAAACAGTGGCCAAAGTTGGCCCTCACCTTTGCCGCCGGCGGGTGTCTTCAAAAGTGGGATCGTTCATCTAAGGTGTTAGCGCCAAGAAGATTTCGCCGCCATATTGCCGAAAAGAGTCATTTATGAGCTCGCGGGGCCAAGAAAAGTAATTCAGAACATTTTGAGAATAAGGAGCACGCAATGAACAGGAAGAAATGGATTATTCTCGCATCCGCAGTTGCCACCTGTTTGACGGTGGCCGGCACGGTCTTATCCCAGGAATCGCGGCCGGCGCTGCGCGGCCCTGAACATCGAGCGGTTGAAGATCGCCACGAGCAGGGCTTACGCGAGAGGCTAGGGGTATCCGAAGAGCAATGGAAAACCCTTGGGCCCCAGGTTGAAAAAGTGCAGCACCTTCTGCGCGACAGCGGCATGGCCATGGCCCCGGGCATGTGGCGCCAGCCTCCCGCCAGCCAGAATCTGACGAACTCGCAGCAGAAGTCCCTTGCTCTGCACAAGGTTCTGGAAGATCCCAACGCCACGCCGGACCAGATCAAGGCGGGGGTGAAAGACCTCCGCGAGGCTCGTGAGCAGGCTCACAAAGATCTGAAGCCCGCCCGTGCTGATCTGAAGAAGATGGTAGCGGATAACCCCAAGCTGGAGGCGCGGCTGGTCCTGATGGGCATTCTGGAATAGAAGAGCAGTTGCTAATAAGAGTGCAAACGGAGCGCGAGCTTAACGGCCGCGCTCCTTTTCTTTGCTCTCTTGGCAAAACCGACCGAGGAATTTCCCCAGTCGACAGGATCAGATACTCATGAGACCGGCAAGATACTCACGAAAAATCACCTTCATGGGATCTTATATCTCTTTTTATGGCAATAACTTATTTACAAGATACTCACGAATTCCGTGAGTGCCGGGACAATTTGCCGAGTCGAAACTCGCGTCTCCGAGCTTTAAGTGTTACACTGGCGACTGAGTTTACAAGAGCGTAACACTTACCTGAGGACTCTCGCATGAAAAACTCTCATCTACTGGTTTTCCGGCACGGGCAATTCGCTGATGGTGGCCAAGGAGTTGGCCAAGCGGCTGGGGGAAGATACGCAACTTTTACCCATCACCGCGACCTTGGCCGCGGGAGATTTTTCCAGCGCGGCCGCGGCGGATCGGATTGGTTTTGTGTTTCCGGTGTATGCTTTTGGACCGCCGCGCGTGGTCCTGGAGTTTGTAAAGAAGCTGCCGGCAAACCAGGAGGCTTATGTTTTCTCCATCAACACCAACGGCGGGATGCCCGGCCGTCCCAATAGAGTCTTGCGGTGGAGGTGCAAGAAGGCCGGCATGAAACTGGCCGCCGGGTGGTCCATCCAGATGCCCGGCAACGCCATTTTCCTGCACGAAGGGCCGGATGACCGGCAGCAGGAATCGCTGTATGTCAGGCTGCCCATGCGGCTGGATGCCATCGCGGCTGCCATCAGGTCGTGGCAGGAGGGCCCCTTTGAAGACACCGCCGCGCCGATGCGGTGGGCTTTGGGGATGATCTGGCAGATAGGCTCGCGGACATTTGCCAAGGGCGACAAGAAATTCTTCGCCACGGATGCCTGCACTCATTGCGGCCTGTGCCGCAAGATCTGCCCGGTGAAAAACATTCAGCTTGAACAAGGCCGGCCCGTGTGGCTGCACCACTGCACGGCCTGCATGGCGTGCATTCAATATTGTCCGGTGGAGGCCATTCAGTACGGCAAGAAGACCATCGGCCGGCGGCGCTTCCGCAATCCGCACGTGATGGCGGATGAACTGTGCGCACAGAACGGCCAAGGCTGAAAGACGGCTTCGGGCTTAGGGCTTCGGCCTGCCGGATTCGGAGATGCAGAGCAGGCGTTCCTTATACTCATCAGGAATAAAGTTGCCACATTCGGGACATTTTCCGCTGGTGTTGGCAGTCAAGTTATAGCCACAAATCGGGCATAACGGGAATTTATGCGGTCGCGTGCTTATCAAAATCCATACCAGCAGAAACGCGCTCGCCAGAGGCATGCCTAGAATCCAGGAGAGAAGCTGCTTCACAGGATGGAAAAATAAGGAACGCCCCGGATAGGTAAACCAGCAGGCCGTGTAGGCCAATGCAGTGGCGAGTGCGATTTCGATCAGCACCCTCCGGCATGTTCGCCACCACGCCAGTATCAAAACTGACAACAACCACAACGACCCAATGATCCCGGGAATAAAGATTTCATCGCGTTCAGATATCGGGCCAAGAAGGACCCGCCGCACAGCCTCGACCCCTTCTAAAGATTTTGATCCGAAAGGCTGAAAAAACCAATCGCTGAAAGGTGGAGGCGGAAAAACCCTCCATTTTTGCCAATACCCCTGGTTATCAAATGAAAATACGACCCTATTCCCACCGGCATCAATCCAATATGGATGATTTGTGCCATTCCAGAAAAAATGATTTGTGTCGCAGAGAAATCCAATGCCACCGTTTAATTGATCTTCCAGTTGCTCCTGCTTTAAGGGCCCGTTTTTCACTTGTTGATCAAATAGTTCTCCCAGCTTGGTTTTTGTTCTTTCCCCCTGCTCCTTGGCCAACTCATATTGCTTAAGGTGCGCCTGCCACCAACTCACATCCGACCGGTTCCACCACATATGCAAATACAAATTGCCCAGGCACAGTGCAGCCGCGAAAGTCCATGTGAGAATTCTCCCCCATTTTGGCATGCGCTTCTGCTTTGGTTTTATTGACCAATGAGGGGCCATGGTTGGATCGTCCAAGTCCGGCGATTATTGCAGGCCCTGGGCCACTTCTGCGGCGGCCTGGGGTAGCGAGATGGATGAAATCGCGGCGGCCTGGATTTTCAGCGCCGGCCCTTCGGCCAGTTCGAAGGCGATGGTGGTGTCCTCCAGTCGTCCTTCGACCTGATCGCGGCCCCACACCTTCATCGTTACCTGGGCCGCATCCACGCGGCCGGTCGAAAGCGACTGCACGTTGGACCACTTGATGTCCTCGGCGCCGAAGCTGGTCTTCACGCTGACCGATGGCGAGGTCATCCGCCCCACCAGCTTGCGGCCGTCGCGCAGGTTCACCACCGCCGCGGCGGATGACTCATGTGCGCGTCGCGGCCAAGTGATGGACTTAAGCTGCTTGAACTCGATGGAGCAATGATTGCCGGAGGTCAGCTTCACATCCAGCTTGTCCCCCTCGAGCGAGCCAGTCAATTCCGAGCCGCGGCCCAGGCACGCGCAGAACTGGGAGGAAGATCCTTTGGCGTTGGCATCTCGCTCGATGCAGACCATTTCGCCCAGGGGCAAATCGATTGAGCCGTGAGCCGTCTTCAAAGTCAGAGGCAGCTTGTCGACCGCGAAGGCCAGGCGGCTGTTATCCACTACCAGCATCGCGGCCGTCGGCTCGCACTGCTGGGGCTTATTGGCACACACGCGATAGGCCAACTGCGCCACGTCGCGCGCGTTCACCTCGGTCACTTTTGAACCGGCCGAAACGCTGATCTGCCGATTGCTCAGCACCAGGCGCACCGAGCCCTTGCCGATGCTTTCCAGCCCCACCACATTTTCCGCGGGCAGTGAAAACTGCCCAAAGGGCGTATTGATGGAGTACGTGTCGGTGAGGATCGTGCCGTCGATAGCCTGTCCATCTTTCTTGGTGATGCGATCGCAGCCGGCCGGCCGCTCCAAAGCCGAAATGGGGTCGTTATCCAGCACGCGCAGGTCCGCCACGTACAGATTCAGGTTGGCGGCTTCAACCTTATGGGCCACCAGGGCAACGTTGCGAATCGCGGCCAGGTCCATCTTTTGGGCCTGGTCGCCAAGTTGCCCCTTGCGGACCTGGATGATGTTCCAGCCGGTGGCGAGCTGCTTGCGCGAGACCGGATAAACGGCCTCCTTTTTCCCATCGCTCAGGATTATATCGAAAGGCTGAAGGGCCTGGCCCTGCGGGCAATACACATCCAGCCCTATGCCGGCGTGGCCGGGCGAGGACAGATCGATCTGGAATTCCCGCTGCCAGCGCTGCTGATCCACTTGTTGCGCGGCGTGAAAACTGCACGGCAATTTGGCGGCCGGGCGGCCGTCGATTTCGACGTTTTTGGCCGGCTCGGTGGTTTGGGTGGCCAGCCAGGCGCATTTCGTGCCTTCAGGCTGTAAAGAGTCGGCTTCCTGTCCCGCTGCCGTGCAGGAGAGGAGGAGAAAGACGCAGAACATCCCTGCTGCCCGTGCGCCTTGTGATGCTGACATGACCAACCCTCCGGCAACTACCCGAGCATCTGCTCGTGCTTAGAAATGATATCCAGGATCTGCTGGGGATTCTTGGCCGAATCGATGGCCAGACGAAATGATTCCATGGTTAACATGCGGCTGATGGAGGCCAGGGCGCGGATATGGGGACCGGTTCGGTCCAGCGGGCTGGCCAGGAGCACGATTACGCTGACGCCCTTGCGGTCCACGCTGTCAAAGTCGATGGGCCGCGCGGGCTTGCCCATGGCCATGACCAGGTCGCTCACGCCGGCGGACTTGCCGTGCGGCAGCGCCAGGCCGTCGCCAATGCCCGTGGTGCGGACCTGCTCGCGCTCCAGGATGGCTTTGCGCACGGCGGGCACATCCGTGACAGCCGGATGGCCGACAAGGAGTTGCAGCAATTCGTCGATGGCCGCGGACTTTTCCGTCGCCGCCATCGGGACCTTGATGCACTTGGGGCTTAGAATCTCTGACAACCGCATTAAACCTGCTCCAGCGGAACAACGTGCCAAAGAATGTGCGAACACGATGCTAACCGGGTTTGGGGATTTGGGCAATTGAAAACGCTCTTCGGCTATTTGCCTTTTTGGCTGTTTGACTGTTTGGAAAGACCGGACGAGAGACTGGCTATTTGGAGTTTTGGCTGTTTGACTGTTTGGAAAGGCCGGAGAAAAAAGATCAACCTTTTGCTCTTGGCCCAAATAGCCAAACAGCCGAAAAGCCAAACAGTCAGCTTTTCGCCAAATAGCCAAACAGCCAAACAGCCAAAAAGCCGAACAGTCAGCTTTTTGGCGCGTGTTTCCATCGCCGGTGCGCCCAGCCAAAGTACTGGCCGGGGTCGTCGCGGACGATATTCTCCAGCTCGCGCGTGAATTCCTGGGTGATCCACTGCACTTCATCTGCCTTGCCGGCCCATTCTTCGGGCAGGATGGTGCGGGCCGCGCGCACCTCGAAGGTGAAGTTGTCGGCTAACCGCCGCGCACAGCCGACGACGATGGGCACGTTGTAGCTCAGGGCTAAAAGGGCGATGGTGCGGAACGTGCTGGCGGGCCGGCCGAAAAAGTCCACGAAGACGCCGCGCTTGCCGGCATCCTGGTCGGCCACGAAGCACACCCAGCCGCCCTTTTCCAGGACTTCCTGGGAGGGACCGGAGGCCCCGCCCTTGTCCACGATCTTCAGGCCCGCGGCCTCGCGAATGGAGCGGATGTATTTGTCCAGGTACGCGTTATCCAGCGGCCGCGCGATGGCGACCACCGGCATGCCCAGGCGGGCCAGGGTGAAGCCGCCGACCTCCCAGTTGCCGTAATGGCCGGTGACCAGGATCATGCCGCCGGGCCGCTCGATCTGGAGGGCCAGGGTGGGAGCGATGTTCTTGAGCTTAATCTGGCTCCGCCAGCGCATGAGCGTGATCTGACGCGGCGTGATGACCGTTTCCACGCCCAGCTTGCAGATGGAGCGCAGGGCCTCGCGGGCCGTGGCCAGGACTTTTTCTGTGGGCCAGTCGGGGAAGCTGCGGGAAATCTGCTCGATGGCCAGGTTGCGGTGGCGGCGATCCACCAGGTAGAGCAGATCCCCCATGGCCCGCGCCCGGCGTACAGCACCTCCACGGGCACGATCAGCACCAATGCCGCGACAACGCGGCTGATGAGGTAGATGATGTAATCGACGGCTTTGTTACGCGGTTTGGCCACAGCCAAGAAAATAAGCAGGGAGGCAGGGGATGCAAGGGATAAAGGATTTTTGATTTTTGATTTTTGATTTGCGATTGAAGAGGCGGATTTGGCACAGGCGCCCTGGGGTGTGCAGTTTTTTCAGGAATAACTGGTGACAGGGGTGCCACGGGCGTCCGCGGGCCGTGCGCTGTGCGCGTGTGCGCTTGGAGGGAAAGCAGGTTACCCGGCTTCCGATTAACCCTTCATTCTAGTTCAGGATTCAGGCGCACGGCTGCAAACGACCCAGCCATGTTACCGCCGATAGCTCAGAATATCTAGAGATGCAATGGGTATGAGCTGGCAAGGAAGTTAAGCCGTTAGTCCAAGTTGTCTCGCCTTTTCATCAATACCTGTAATTATCAAACTAACTTTGGATTCCATCTCCCTGAGCAAAGGAACTGCACTCCGACCACCTATAAAATCAAAATCCCCAAAAGCCAGATTCATGTCTATAGCAATATCAAAATCTACAGGGTTATCCTTCAAGGCTTCAAAAAGTATTATTTCTTTCTTGTTAGCGTCCCACTTTAATCTGTCAAAATTTACCCTACCCCTTAAGTGAGTAATATGCAGGGCTGAGGCGACTGGAGCACACGGTACAAGCCGCCTGTGCTTGCTGGTATTGCACAAGTCGTTGATAGCCCAAAGCAAGGTGTCTCCCTCCTTATACGGTCTCAAATTCTTAATAAAAGAGATTATTTCTTTGGGCACTCCTTCGCATTTAGAGCGTTTTACATAAATCATGTCGTATATCCGCTGTGGGTAAACCAGCCCAGAAGGTCTTCGAGCGACACCTGTGACAGGGCGATTCGGATGGCTTCTATCAGCCCCTCGAAGCTGCGCGCGGCTATGGAGCGAAGGATTTGTTTGATCTTCGACCACATCTGCTCGATGGGGTTGAAGTCCGGACTGTACGGCGGCAAGTACCACACTTCCGCGCCGACCGATTCGATAAGCTCACGAACACGGGGATGCTTGTGACAGGCCAGGTTGTCCAGCACCACAATCTCTCCGCCGCGTAGAGTCGGAACAAGAACCCGCTCAACGTAAAGAACAAATGATTCGCCATCCACGGCTCCCTCCAGGGCAAAGGGAGCCGCCACGCCGCCCAGTCCTACGGCGGCCATCATGGTGGTCGTTTGCCAATGCCCAGCCGGGGCCTTGGACAGCAGGCGCTGGCCTTGCTCGCAACGACCATGTAGGCGCACCATGTTCGTCTTGGCCCCGCTTTCATCGATGAATCGGAAGCGGTGCGGGTCAATCTCCCTGGTGTCCGCCCGCCATTCATCGTGCGCCTGCTTCACGTCCGGTCGGTCTTGTTCGGCGGCCCGGAGCGTCTTTTTTTATATGGCAACCGCATCCGCTCCAAGGCGCGATGCACGGTGACATACGTGGCGATGCGTCCTGTGCGCTCGGCCAACTCGTTGAGCGTGGCATCCGGCGATAGAGCCACCTGACGACGCAACCGTTGGGCCACAGGCCCGACGAAGATCGCCGGGCGTCCGGGGCTGTGGCCAGGGGCGTCCCGATGCTCCCTCCGCCACACGCTCAGCCAGCGCTGGAAGGTCCGTAAGGCAATGCCGAAGAGGCCGGCGATCTCCGACTGGGTCTTCTGGCCCCGCTCGTATGCCGCCAGGGCACGTCGTCTGGTGTCTGCCGATGGAATTCTCATGAAGAAAACATCGACATGACAAGCTGTTCTACGACAGGATTTACGTAAAATGCTCTAGCCTTGACACATTTGTCAAATTCTTGTGCAGTTTTTGGAAAAGGAAAAAATATCCAATCAAGTTTTTTGTTGCCGGATGCTCTCGCGGTAGAAACTACAGAATGATCCAAAGCAAAGCGCAAGCCGTTAACAGCTTCGGCAACCGTTGTGTCGAGAAATGAAGGCAAAGGATTAACAAGCTTTATCTTGTACTGAAGGTTTCCTTGTTTGTCCGGTTCAATAACCCTCTGAAGATAGTCTCCCAGAGAAGTTTGAACAAATCGAGCAATTACATCGATGTGCTGCCGAGACTTAGCCACCCACGCCTGCGCGCTTTCCATTAATCCAGCCACTATAACCCAACTCTTTCTATTCTTTCTATTCTTTCTATTCTTTCTATTTTTTGGCTATCTGTATAACATAATCGCATTGACTATAATCCGATAATCACTTCCTTCTTCGGCTATAAGTTTTTTGCTGCAGCCTCGAAATCTAACAGACGCGATTCATTCTCCGTCCGCCGTCTGATCTCCACCTTCCCCACCGCCGCGTTCTTCTCGCCGACGACGATGCGGATGGGAATGCCGATCAGGTCCGCATCCTTGAACTTCACGCCCGCACGCGCGGGCCGATCATCCAACAGCACCTCCACACCGGCAGCGGAGAGCTGGCCCTCCAGAGAATTTGCCGCGGCGGCCACGGCCTCGACATCCATGTTGATGGCGATGATCTCCACAACAAAGGGCGCCACGGCCGGTGGAAGAATGCAGCCGCCGTCATCGTGGTGCATTTCGATGATGGCGGCGAGGATACGCTCCATATCGAGCGAGAGCGAAAAAAGTAGCGGCCGGCGCTGCCGGCCTATCTCATCCAGAAAATGGGCCTCGTGGTTCTGGGCGAAGGATTCATCAAACCGGCAAATACGGCCAATCTCAATCCCCCGCTCGAACTTGAGCAGGCGGCCATTGTGCGTGTCGCCCTGCGCCGCCAGGCGAATATCCGACACGAATATGTTCTCGCCGGCGAGCGGGAAATCGCGGCCGGGAACGACGTGGCGGATGTGGTGGTCGGTCTTGTTGGCACCGGTGATGGCCTCGGTCATGGCGGCGACGGCGGGGTCGATGATTAGAGCTGATACCCTCACCCGGCCCTTCGATCCACCCTCTCCCAAGGGAGAGGGATTCAAAGAACCCTCACCCCCTGCCCCTCTCCCGTAGGAGGGAGAGGGGTTTAATTCCACCCTCACCCGGCCCTCCGGGCCACCCTCTCCCAAGGGAGAGGGATTCAAAGAACCCTCACCCCCTGCCCCTCTCCCGTAGGAGGGAGAGGGGTTTAATTCCACCCTCACCCGGCCCTCCGGGCCACCCTCCCCCAAGGGAGAAGGGTTTAAAGAACCCTCACCCCCTGCCCCCTGCTGATACCACTTCCGACGTTATCCATAAGCTTGCGGAGCGGCCCAAGCGGAGCCGCGCAGCAGGCTTGTGGATAACTCGGCGGCGACAGATTTGAAGCCTGTGAGTAATATGTCCACTTGCAGTCCCAACGCCACGGCCGTTTCACGGTCCTCGCCCTGCGATTCCCAGAGAATCCAGCGAAGATCACCGGTCCCGGCCGCGGCACCTGTGCAGAGATCTAAGAGAACACTGCCCCACGAGGGCTCCGTATCAGGTCGATCGGTCACAGGTCGGCGGAGGGTCTGTCAAGGAGATCCTATGGAACCCGACAACACACAGGAGGCGCCATTCCAAGAACGATTCATCGCCTTCGCCGGCTTTGACTGGGCCAGCGACCACCACGACATTGTGATGCTCGATCCTCGAGGCGCGACTCTGCTGGAACTGACCTTTGACGATGATGCTGCAGGATGGCAACACTTGAGCCAGCAGTTAAGTAAACACGTGGGACCGGAATTTAATCGCCTCGCCCTGGCGGTCGAGACCAACAACGGACCCGCCGTGGAGCGATTGCTGGCGTTGGGACTGGTGGTCTACCCCCTCAACCCAAAAGCGGCCCAGCGGTACCGAGAGCGGAAGAATAATGCCGGGTGCAAGGATGATCATTTGGACGCCTTAAGCTTCGCCGATGCCCTGCGCACGGATGGCCACGGCTGGCGACCCCTCAAGGCGGATGATCCGACCACGCAGGAACTGCGGCTGCTGTGTCGTGATGAGGTGCAGCTTATCGCCCAGCGGACGGCGCTGGTCAACCAGCTCCTGCGCGGCCCTGCGCGAATATTATCCGGCCGCCCTGGAGGCGTTTGATGACTGGCTGAGCGCGGGTCCGTGGGCTTTTATTCAGGCCTTTCCCACGCCCCAGGATCTGGTGCGCGCTGGCAAGCGCCGCTGGGAGAAGTTCCTGCACACGCACCGCTGGTATCGCCCTGAGACGTTTGCAAAACGACTGGAGATCTTTGCTGCGCGGATCAATTCTGCGGCACCCCCGCGGTCACTCGGGCCAAGAGTCGCCTAGCCATCACGTTGGCCGGTCAGCTTCGCCACCTGGAGGCCCAGTTGGTGCAGTACCGCCAGGCCATCGAATCGCTGTTTGCCGAACATCCCGACCACGACATTTTCGGGTCTCTGCCGGGGGCCGGCCCCAAAATTGCGCCGCGGCTGTTGGGGGAGCTGGGCAGCGATCCGGCCCGCTTCAGCACGGCCCAAAGCCTGCAGTGCTATGGCGGATCAGCGCCGGTGACCAAGCAATCCGGCAAGAATCGCTGGGTATCCTTCCGACGTGCCTGTAATAAAATGCTGCGCTACACCCTGCACCTTCAGGCCGATAAGAGCCGCGAAAAATGTGTCTGGGCTCAAGCGTACTATCTGCATAAGCGAGAGCAGGGCCAGTCGCACGCGGCAGCCCTGCGCTGCCTGGCTCAACGCTGGACGAAGATCCTGTGGAAGATGTGGCAGACGGGCACGTGCTACGATGAAGCCTTGCACACCCGCAATCAAGTCAAGCACGGCTCATGGATCATGCGACTGCCCCAAGGAGACATCTGTTGAAAACTTCTCGAAAAATAACCTTGCGAAGCAAGAGAACATCTTCGCTGAAGCTACGCAGGGCAGGCCTCTCCCGTAGGAGGGCGAGGGGTGCAGACCCACAGGGCCGGCGAAACCGACCGCCGCGCTGGTGAGGGAGCGGACGGCGGGCTCATCGGCCAGTTCCACAGTAGAGCCCGCGGCGGCGGCGAGTTTGTGAATGCCGAGTTCGTGATCGCCGCGCACCAGGGCCACAACAAGTTCGTCTTTGCCGCGGGCGAAGATCAGCGTCTTAATCATTTCGGCTGGCAGCGCCTTCATGAACGCGCACACGGCTTCTATCGAGCCCACGCCCGGCGTGTGTACGAGCTCCATCGCCCCCACTTCCTGATTCGCCGCCGGCGCGGCCGTTGCCGGCGGGTCCACAGCGGCAGCCTCCAAAGTGGCGGCATATTCGCCATCAGGTGTGTGGAGATAAAAAATCTCGCCTGCCGCGCAGGGGATGCTCAGGTGCTGCACGCGCCCCCCACCTGGGTGGCGGCCGCCATTGGCGAGCACAAAGGAAAGACCGCAGGGGCCAAGGACCTTCTCGCAAATCTCTCGCGCGGCGGCGACGGTTTTGGCGCAGGCCTGCTCATCCGCATCCAGACAGTAGTATTCCGACCCCTGCCAGAGCCTCACGGGCATTTGCTTGTAGCTCCGCACATCCGTGGCGGCCACGGACATGATGGCGTCCGCGGGGTCGATATTTGCCGGCAGCAGGATCTCCTGCGCTCCAGCACCTTGCATCTGGCGGCGAAACAGCTCTGCGATTTTGGCCAACACGCGCTGACCCAGAGGCAAGTATGTCAGTGCGCCGCCTTCCGACTTGCGTGCAAAACCGCCACGAATCAGTAACGCCTGCCATGCCGTCCGCGCATCCGCGGGAGACTCTTTCAGCGTGGGAATAAACATCTGGCTGAATCGCGCCAACATGCACCTCGTTCCTTATGCCCCTTTTTATGCACATATACCGGGGATGACCAGAAGAATTGCAGTTTGCCAATTGGACAAATTCTGGCGATAGAGGCCGACAGGGGTATCAAAGTTTCCGCTGAACGTTTCGCTCATCAGGAAGATCAGGCGCACGGGCGCAGACAACGCACCCGTGGCACCCGAAATTGGCTGCTTTTATTCGGTGAAATGCCACGAAAACAAAAGAGCTTCGTCTTGCCTGCCTAAGCCCTAAGCCCCAAGCCCTAAGCCTATGTTTTCTCACGCTACGGTCGTTTTGATGGAAACCGCCGCCTGCCTGGCCACGGTCATCTCATCCGGCTCCATGACTTCCTTGATCTGCTCGGGCGTGAGCGTCTCGAATTTGCCCATGCGCCGCCAGCGGCGGTAGCGATGCTCCTGGAGCGTATCGAGGCTGACGCGCTTCAGCTCGCGAATGGAGCGGACCAAAAACTGCTCCAGGTTGCTATAAGCCTCGTTGGGGTTGCGATGCGCGCCGCCCAGGGGCTCCGGGATGATCGCATCGATCACATCCAGCTCTTTGAGCTTGCGGCTGGTGAGTTTCATGGCCTCGGCGGCCTCGGCGGCCTGTGCGCCGGATTTCCAGAGGATGGCCGCGCAGCCTTCGGGGGATATGACCGAGTAGTAGGCATATTCCAGCATGGCCACGCGGTCGCCCACGCCGATGCCTAATGCCCCGCCGCTGCCGCCCTCGCCGATGACCGTGCAGATAATCGGCGCACGCAAGCGGCTCATTTCCATCAGGTTGCGGGCGATGGCCTCGGCCACGCCACGCTGCTCGCTCTCGACACCGGGGAACGCGCCGGGCGTATCGATCAGGCTGATCACCGGCAGGTGGAATTTCTCCGCCAGCTTCATAGCCCGCAAAGCCTTGCGGTAGCCCTCGGGCATGGCGCAGCCGAAGTTGCACTCGATCTTTTCCTTGGTGTCGCGGCCCTTGTGCTGGGCGATCACCATCACCCGTTCCTGGCCGATGCGGCCGAAGCCGCAGCGGGTGGAGCGGTCATCGCCGAAGAGCCGGTCGCCGCGGAGCTCCATGAAATCCTTGACGATGGCATTGATGTAATCCATGCCCAGCGGCCGCCGCGGGTGGCGGGCTACCTGCACGGTCTCCCAGGCGGTCAGGGCGGAGTACGTCTTCTTTAAAAGGCTTACGTGCTGGTTGCGGAGCTGGCGGATCTCGGCGGAATAATCGCGGCCATTGGAGGCCTCGGCCAATTCGCGAATCTCGCGCGCGAGGCGCGCGATGGATTTCTCGAACGGCAGGACGTACTCCTGGGAGTATGTATCCTCTTGCCTGGCCATTACTAGTATCTCACCGGCCGCCCCGAAGCGGCCGTATCCTCCAACCATCCTGCCATTTTACAAAATAAGGACGCCGGCGGCGTCCTCTAAATTATTACACGAGGGAGTCAGTATCGCCAATTCGCCCCCAATGGCAAGAAAAAAGTGGCCCGCATCCGCGGCCGCGGGTATCTTCCGAAACGTGGCATGGGCATCTGGCCCATGGCCCTTTCTTGTATTTCAAGAGAAACAGCACGAGCAAGATGCTCGTGCGACACACGGGCGAGACGCCCGTGCTACGGTGCGATATGGCGGCCGGTGAGTTTGACAAGATCACGATTATCGGGGTCGGCCTTTTGGGCGGCTCGTTGGGACTGGCCGTAAAAGCCGCCAGACCCAACACCCATATCGTCGGCGTAGGCCATCGCCAAGCTTCGCTGGATGAAGCACTTAGAGCTGGCGCGGCGGATGAGGTCACGCTGGACCCTGTCCTGGGCGTCAAAGATGCCCAGCTCGTCGTGCTATGCACCCCTGTTGGGCAATTTGCCCATCACTTGAAGACTATCGCCCCGGCACTGAAGCGATCAACCATCGTGACGGATGTGGGCTCGACCAAGGCCAAGGTCGTGGCCGAAGCACAGCGGATACTGCGCGGCCGCGCGAGTTTTGTGGGCAGCCACCCCATCGCCGGCAGCGAACAACGGGGCGTCTCTTTCGCCCGCACGGACCTCTTTGCGGGCAAGACCTGCATTTTGACGCCCACGGCTGCGACTTCCGCCGCGGCATTAAAAAAGGTGGAGCGGTTCTGGCAACTGGTGGGCATGCGGACGCTGCGGCTGCCGCCCGCGGCCCACGACAAGGCCCTGGGGGCCATAAGCCACATGCCCCACGCCCTGGCGGCAACGCTGGTAAACATGGAGAGTGCGGAGGCGCTGGATCTGGCCGGCACGGGCTTCATGGATGTCACGCGGATCGCCTCGGGCGACCCGGTGATGTGGCGGGATATCTTCATCTCCAACGCCAAGGCCATCCTGGCGGCGCTGCATCAATTCAATCACCACGCGAGCGAAATGGAGGCGGCGCTTGAAAAGCGGGATGGCGCGGCCATCGAGGCGATTTTCGCCAAAGCACAGAAGCGTCGCGCGGACATGATCGAGCGTCGCCTCCGACAGAAAAAAATTGAAGGCTAAAATTTTCTCTCGGGCATCACTCCCATAACCCTATCAGGTCATTTCCTAGCCGGCTTAACACATTTTTGACGTGGTACTTACATCAATCCGAAAGTCGCTCTTTAGCCTATCCCATGTCTTGAAAGTCGGTATGTGCAGGTTTTATCGCCGCGCGGACTTGACGAGCAAAGACCGATCTGGCAACGACGGCTTGCCGTATCTATAATCTAGTAGATTTTTTGTGGTGTGAAATGATCCGTAGCGCTTTCAATCTTCAGGAAGTATTGGCGCCTCTAATGGCGCGGTATGGCCGGCGTCTGCACGGTGAAAAGGGAGAGACTTACGAGGGGCTGGTTCGAACGGTAAGCGAGTCCTTGGAAGTCGATTGGGACACCGCTGGCCACCTCGTAACAGCCTTGCGCAGCAGCAAGCTGATCGTCTTTGAAAGAACGGACAAACCCGAAGTTGTCCTAATGATGCAGACGACCGCCTCGGGCTACGAAGAGACAGACAAAGAGTTTGGTGTCTGGAGCCTGGGGCCGACCCTATAGCGACGCCGATACGCACTTCTTTCAGACGTTTTACCTCCGCCTGACTTGGAAATTGTTTTGTTTAGCACGACGGAGGTCCCTATACCCCGATTGGCACAATCTCCACGTGGATTTCCAGATTCGGCGCGGCGGCATCGCGCGCTTCAATTACGGCATTGGCCAAACCCGCACAGCATGGTACTTCCATCCGCAGGACGGTGACCGAGCGCGGCTTGGCGACGGCTAATATCTGCACCAACTTGGCGCGATGAGTTTCCAGATCATCCAGCTTGGGACAGCCCACCAGGACCGCGCGGCCGCGCAGGTACCTTTCGTGGAAATCCGGCACGGCAAAAGGCACGCAATCGGCACACACCAATATGTCCGCACCGGCCAGGAAAGGCGCTGTCGGAGGCACCAGGCGAAGCTGAACGGGCCAGTGGCTCAAGGCTGATTTGGCGGGCGCATCGCCGGGTTTGGCGGGCGGGGCACCTGGAGGATTCTGCCCCTGCTGGGCGAATCGCATCGCAGAACCCGGGCAACTTCCGCCCATCCTATGCGCGGCGGGCGGCTGCTCCTGCAGCACACGCAACCCAATTGAAGGACACGCCGGCACGGCGGGAGGCGAGGATGCCTGGGCTTCCATTTCGCTCAGGTGCTTGTGTACGGCCTGCTCATCGAAGACCTGCGCCTCGCGGCGCTCAATGGTGATCGCCCCGCGCGGACACTCGCCCAGGCACGCGCCCAGGGCATCGCAGTAGGTCTCGCTGACAAGCTGCGCCTTGCCATTGATGATCTTTATCGCGCCTTCCGCACAGGCAGACACGCACTGGCCGCAGCCATCGCATTTGCCCTGGTCGATATGCACGATCTGCCTGTAGACTTTTGCCATAGGGACCTTTTGCGAGGTTTAATATTGTATTTCAGTACCACAATCCAGCTATGCCATGTTTATAGCGAAACCATTCAGTCAAACACAAGGCCGAAGCTTCTCGCCTTTGCGAAACGCGTTTTTGCTTGACTGCCCGGGCAGAATAGCTACCTTTTTGCCACGATGTGGCGGACCCCGGTGGGTCCCTGCGCCTATTAGACTGAGACGCCAAGAGGGTCTTATGAAAAAGCAGTACGCCGATGTGCTGAAGCCCAAGATGGTTCAAGGCAGTTTCGAGGCGCTAGGCGCTTTGGACAACGACCAGTTGCACGCTTTCGTGGCCGACGCCGTGACCCTGTGTAAGCCCCAAACGGTCAAGGTCTGCACGGACAGCCTGGAAGATGAGGCGTACATCCGCCAGTTATCCATCAAGAATGGCGAGGAACGGCCGCTGGCGATGGAAGGCCACACAGCGCACTTCGACGGCTACTTCGATCAGGGCCGCGACAAGGAAGTCACCAAGTATCTCGTGCCCAACGACATTCAGTTGGGCAGCAAGTTGAACCAGACCGAAAGACAGGCGGGGCTGGATGAAATTCGCGGCCTGCTTGAGGGCCAGATGGCCGGTCGGCAGATGCTGGTCCTGTTCTTCTGCCTTGGTCCCACCAGTTCCCCCTTCAGCATCTCCTGCGTGCAGATTACTGATTCGGCTTACGTTGGCCATAGCGAGTACATGCTCTACCGCAAGGGCTATGAGCAGTTCAAGCGGCTGGGACAGAGCCAGGACTACTTCCGTTTCCTGCACTCGGCGGGCAAGCTGGAAAACGCCGTCAGCGTGGACGTGGCCCACAAGCGCATCTACATCGACGTCGTGGAAAACGCCGTGTACAGCGTCAACACGCAGTACGCCGGCAACACGGTGGGCTTTAAGAAGTTGGCCCTGCGCTTGGCCATTCGCAAGGCCGACCGCGAAGGCTGGCTCGCCGAGCACATGTTCCTCATGGGCGTGCACGGGCCGCGAAATCGCGTGACGTTCTTCGCCGGGGCCTACCCAAGCGCCTGCGGCAAGACCTCCACGGCCATGATTCCCGGCGAGACGATTTTAGGCGATGACCTGGCCCACTTCCGCATCATCAATGGCCAGGGCCGCGGAGTGAACATCGAGGCGGGCATCTTCGGCATCATTCGCGATGTAAACCCCAAGGATGACCCGATCATCTACAAGGTGCTTTCCCAGCCGGGCGAGGTCATCTTCGGCAACGTCCTCATAAAGGATGGCGAGACCTATTGGGAAGGCATGGGTAAGCAATTGCCCGCCAGCGGCGTCAATCACGCCGGCCAGTGGACTGAAGGGATGAAGGGCCCCGATGGCGCGAAAGTCGATCCATCGCACAAGAACGCCCGCTACACGGTTCGCCTGACCGACCTGCAAAACCTGGATCCTCGCTGGAATGACCCCGAGGGCGTGGCCGTCGGCGGCGTCATTTTCGGCGGCCGCGACAGCGACACCTGCGTGCCCGTGCAGGAGAGCTTCGGCTGGGTGCACGGCGTCATCACCATGGGCGCATCGCTGGAGAGCGAAACCACCGCCGCGACGCTGGGCGCCGTGGGCGTGCGCAGTTTCAATCTGATGAGCAACTTGGATTTCCTGGCCATCCCGCTGGGCAAGTACATCCAGAACAACCTGGACTTCGGCGCCCACTTGAGCAAGAAGGCCCCGCGGATCTTCGGCACGAATTATTTCCTGCGCGGCGCGGACGGGCGCTACCTCAACGGCATGCTGGACAAATCCATCTGGATCAAGTGGATGGAGCTGCGCGTGCACGGAGATGTGGACTCCATCGAGGCCCCCACGGGCAAGCTTCCGCTGTACGAGGACCTGAAAAAACTCTTCCAGGATGTGCTGAAGAAGGAATACACGCTGGAGCAGTACGTGCAGCAGTTCACCATCCGCCTCCCGGAGAACCTGGCCAAGATCGACCGCATCGAGGCGGTGTACCGCAAGGATGTGCCCGATGCCCCGGCCATACTCTTTAAGACGCTGGAAGACCAGCGCCACCGGCTGGAAAAACTGCGCCAGGCCAAGGGCGAGCATGTGTCGCCGCTGAAACTGCAAAACTAGGCTGTAGGCTGTTGGCTGTAGGCTACAGGTACGGCAAGATTAAGGTTGCTCGCGGCTGTCCGGCCGCTCTTACAGCCTACGGTCTACAGCCTTCTTTCATCTGCGGTGGCTTGACAATCCCCCCGCCGTCCTCTACCCTGTCGCGACGTACGATAGAATCCCTTTTACCAGATTTGACGAGGCCGCATGAGCAAGCCCAGAAGACGCCGCAAGATCGGCTCCAAGAAGCGCCGCGAGCGCCGCAATCGCCGCAAGCGCAAATAACTAGCGCCTGATCATCCCAGATTTACAGCCGGGGTGGGCCGCAGGAGCGTCCCGCCCCGGTGTCATGCGCACATAACAATAACAAGACCGCCACCAAGAGCACCAAAAGGAATGGAGGCAAAAAGCAAGAACTGAGATTGTTTGACCTCTTTTCCCCTTGGTGTCGGCTGAGGATCTGATCACGACCAAACACCGGCGATCTTAGTCCCGCACTGGTCGCACGCGCCGTCCTTGAGGTGATTCTCGCGGGTGTGCATGTACGACCGCTCAATCACGCGGCGGCCGCACTTGGGGCACAGCGTGTCGCTGCCGCCGCCATCGGGCACGTTGCCCTGGTAAACGTACCGCAATCCCACCTCGCTCCCCTCCCGAGCGGCCATCTCCAACGTTTCCAAGGGTGTGGCGCCGCGGCCGGTCATGTGGTAATCATCGTGATAGCGGCTGATGTGCCAGGGCACATTCTCACCCAGATCCTTCGCAATAAATTGCGCGATATCCCGCAATTCCTCGCGGCTGTCGTTCATGCCGGGCACAACCAGCGTGGTAACCTCCGTCCACACCTTCGCCGCGATCAGCGCCCGCAGACACACCAGCACGGGCTCCAGACGCGCCTTCATCACACGCTTATAGGTCTCATCGCGAAACGCCTTGAGGTCCACGTTGATGGCATCCAGCACAGGGGCGATGGTCTGGACGCCCAGCGGCGTCAGAAAGCCGTTGGAAACGAACACATTCTTCACGCCCTGCTGATGCGCCAGCACGGCCGTATCGTAGGCCATCTCGAAAAAGATGGTCGGTTCCGTGTACGTGTAGCTGATGGACTGGCAGCCGTGGCGCTTGGCGGCATCCACGATCTGCTGGGGCTCGGTCCGCTCCCCCGCCCCGCCTCCCCCCTCGCGCGGCAGTTGGCTGATCTGCCAGTTCTGGCAGAAATCACACTGGAAGTTGCAGCCCGCCGCGGCCACGGACATGCTCTTAGAGCCCGGCAGAAAATGGTACAGCGGCTTTTTCTCGATCGGGTCCACGTGCGCCGCCACCAGCCGGCCGTAATTCTCGCTGATAAGCCGGCCCTCGACATTTCGCCGCACGCGGCACAGCCCGTACTTGCCCGCCTGGATCACGCACTCATGTCCGCACAGATGACAGCGCACCCTCTGCCCGTCGAGGGTTTCATACAGCATCGCCTGGCGATCTTTTTCGACGTGGTCCATCACCTCATTTTACTGCGGAAAGGACCTAAATCATCGCACGGCCCTCTCAAAACTTTTGCCACAGAGGACACAGCTTTTTGCATAACTAAGCGGCAGGTTTTAACTCCTGTCGCGACAAGTGCTGATGCACAAAAAACACAGCCAATTTCAGGTCGACCCAACGACGCACGCGATTCAGGCGGCGAGCATGGTAAGGCAGCATGCTTACATGGCTGGTGCCCTTGAACCAACTATTCCAGTGTTCCACCGCCACGCGTTGGTTGAACAGCGCCTGACCTTCCGCTGTAGCCAGCAGTCGGTCCGATGCATCGCGCCCGGGTTGCTCCGCACGCCACGCTTCGGTCTTGGCCCCGCGCCGGTTCACAGGGGCCAGCAGCCGCGCGTGCAAGCGGCGATCGATCAGCCGATGCAATCGCTCGCTGTCGTAGCCGGTGTCGGCAATCATCCAGCGCAGATTCGGCGCCTGGCCTGCGGCAATCTGTCGGATCAATCGCCGCGCCACTTTCATCTCCTGCACGTTGGCGCTACTGACGTGCCAGGCCCACAGGCCGCCGGCGCCGTCGCACACCACATGCAAGGCATAGCCTCTAAACCACTTGCCGCCGTGGCAAGCCCAGCGGCTCTCCGGGTCGCGGCTGCAACTGCCCGTCAGCAGGAACGTCGAATCGATCACCACGTGTGCGGGCGGGCCCAGTCCCTGCCAGCGGCGCAATCGTCGCAAAAGTCGTCGCAACAGCCGACGAAAATCGGACGCCTTGGCACGCCGGGTCAACGTTGCCAAGCAGGGAATTTTGCCCGTCCACTGCCAGTACCGTTTGAGCCACCAGCCGGTGGCCCCTTGCGACAGCCGATGCTGCGTAACACTGATGGGCCAGTTCATCATGGCGCTGAACGCCCACACGGCCAGAATGTCTTGCGTGCCATACTCACGTGGCCGACCCATACGCGGCAAATCCGGTGCATCCTTGCCAACATGACGAATCTCACGGTACAGTTTGTTCCACAGCCTGCCGTCCATGGCATTGCTCCTTTCGATGTGATAACCCGAAAAGAGCATAACCTAAAACGCAGGCTGTTTTTATTTACGCGTCGTACTTATGCAAAAAGCTGTGTCCTCTGTGTCCTCAGCTTTTTGCATAACTAAGCGGCAGGTTTTAACTCCTGTCGCGACAAGTGCTGATGCACAAAAAACACAGCCAATTTCAGGTCGACCCAACGACGCACGCGATTCAGGCGGCGAGCATGGTAAGGCAGCATGCTTACATGGCTGGTGCCCTTGAACCAACTATTCCAGTGTTCCACCGCCACGCGTTGGTTGAACAGCGCCTGACCTTCCGCTGTAGCCAGCAGTCGGTCCGATGCATCGCGCCCGGGTTGCTCCGCACGCCACGCTTCGGTCTTGGCCCCGCGCCGGTTCACAGGGGCCAGCAGCCGCGCGTGCAAGCGGCGATCGATCAGCCGATGCAATCGCTCGCTGTCGTAGCCGGTGTCGGCAATCATCCAGCGCAGATTGGGCGCCTGGCCTGCGGCAATCTGTCGGATCAATCGCCGCGCCACTTTCATCTCCTGCACGTTGGCGCTACTGACGTGCCAGGCCCACAGGCCGCCGGCGCCGTCGCACACCACATGCAAGGCATAGCCTCTAAACCACTTGCCGCCGTGGCAAGCCCAGCGGCTCTCCGGGTCGCGGCTGCAACTGCCCGTCAGCAGGAACGTCGAATCGATCACCACGTGTGCGGGCGGGCCCAGTCCCTGCCAGCGGCGCAATCGTCGCAAAAGTCGTCGCAACAGCCGACGAAAATCGGACGCCTTGGCACGCCGGGTCAACGTTGCCAAGCAGGGAATTTTGCCCGTCCACTGCCAGTACCGTTTGAGCCACCAGCCGGTGGCCCCTTGCGACAGCCGATGCTGCGTAACACTGATGGGCCAGTTCATCATGGCGCTGAACGCCCACACGGCCAGAATGTCTTGCGTGCCATACTCACGTGGCCGACCCATACGCGGCAAATCCGGTGCATCCTTGCCAACATGACGAATCTCACGGTACAGTTTGTTCCACAGCCTGCCGTCCATGGCATTGCTCCTTTCGATGTGATAACCCGAAAAGAGCATAACCTAAAACGCAGGCTGTTTTTATTTACGCGTCGTACTTATGCAAAAAGCTGTGTCCTCTGTGGTTTAATTCTTTTGATTGCGCTTTTTCCTCTCTGTGTCCTCTTTTTCTGCCTCCGTGAACTCTGTGGCTAAATCCTGCGGATAGAGCTTCTCCATCCATGCGGTGCTATCCGCGGCAAAAGATCCCGCCGCGATAGCCCCCCGGATTGCCGCCATGAACTGGGCGAAGAATGTCAGGTTGTGCATGGTCAGCAGGATCGGCCCGAGCATCTCCTGCGCCATGAACAGGTGGCGGATCGTGCCGCGGCTGTAATTGCGGCAGGTCAGGCAGGGGCAGTTTTCATCCAGCGGCCGCGCATCGGATGTATGGCAGGAGTTGCGCAGGCGCAGCGGGCCGTTCCACGTGAAGGCGAACGAATTGCGGCCGTTGCGCGTGGGCAGGACGCAGTCGAACATGTCGATGCCCCGCGCCACCCCGGCCAGGATATCCCGCGGCTCGCCCACGCCCATCAGGTAGCGCGGTTTGGAACGCGGGAATTGTCCATCCGCCGCATCCAGCACGGAGACCATCGCCTCGTGCCCCTCGCCCACGGAAAGCCCGCCGATGGCATAGCCGGGCAAATCCAGCTCCACAATTTGCGCGGCGGATTTCGCCCGCAGCTCCAGATCCACGCCCCCTTGCTGAATCGCAAAAAGCGCCTGGTCGGTCCGCGTCTTGGCTTCCAGGCAGCGGCGAGCCCACAGGGCCGATCGCTCAACCGCCTTGGCGACGGCCGCGCACGGCGCATCGTGCGGCGGGCACTCATCAAGCTGCATGATAATGTCGGCCCCCAGCGCCTCCTGCACCTCGATCGCACGGCGGGGCGTCAGCTCGATCGCGCTGCCATCGATGTGGCTGCGGAAAACCACGCCGTCATCGTTCAGCTTGCGCAGCTGGGCCAGACTGAAGACCTGGTAGCCGCCGCTATCGGTCAAAATCGGGCCTTTCCAGCCCATCATCGCGTGTACGCCCCCGAGCTCTTTAACAATCGCCGGTCCCGGCCGCGCGAGCAGGTGGTACGTGTTGGCCAGAATGATCTGCGCCCGCTGGCGGCCAGATGGTCGCAGGTGATGCCCTTGACCGAGGCGCAGGTGCCCACGGGCATGAACGCCGGGGTATCCATAGCGCCATGGGGCGAGGCCAGTTTGCCCACTCGCGCGGCCGTGGATCCATCTTTGTGCAGAATCTGGAACTCGAACATAGGTCGAAGGATACCGAGTCTCGCCGCCGCGGGGCAAGTTACCAATCATCTGACCTCACAAAAAGTCGGCAGGTTAACCGGCCAGAGGCAGACTAACACCAGGTTGACCAGGTTGACCACTGCTGGTCAACCTGATTAAGTAATTCAGGAACAATAACTTACATAGGATTTGTACTCAGGTTGACCAGGTTGACCACTCCGCAGCATACTTAGTCGAGATACGCTGAAATGTGGCAATCTTGGCAATCTTATCGATAAGTGCTTGCTGAGCCAGAAGATGTAAGATTGCCAAGCAAGGTTGCGGTTTGGCAATCTTATCGATAAGTGCTTGCTGCGCCAGAAGCTGTAAGATTGCCAAGCAGCAACGGAACCCCTATTGGCTCAGCTTCATGATCTTTGCGCCGGGGTAGTACGCGTACAGGATATCGAAGTATTTCATGCCGCGCAGAGCCTTGCCCTGCGCGCCGTACTGGCACAGACCCACACCATGGCCAAAGCCCCTGCCGTTTTCAAAGTCGAAGTTCGTTCCATCGTCACGCATGGTGCAGTTCATGCTATAGACGCCCTTGGCCGCCGGCGGCCCGTACCGCAGCAGGGCCAGGCGAAAATCATCCGCCCGCAGCCGCCACAGCGTTTTGCCGTCCGGGCCCACAAGGTCCAGCCAGAGCGTTCTGCCCCAGCGCGTGCCCGGCTGCACCGGGCGGATCTTATCGGGCGTACCCACCGTGGCCATTTTGGGATAGGCCACCTCCAAGGCATGGAACACATCCGCCTTGGGAACTTCCACGGTGGGCCAGCGGTATTTGGAAGCCGCCGCGCAGTCCGTGCACACCACCCCGCCAGCCAGAGGAGCAACCTGCTCTTCCTGCGGCTCTAAACCCTCGGCGGGGTTCGTAATCCCGCCGCAGGTGGAGCTGTAGTACGCCTTGAAGATATGCTCACCCCCCGGCGAACCCACCACGAGCACCTGCCCGGCGGTCGCGCGCACGGCGGCGATACTCTTGCCCGTTTCATCCGCCACGCCGCCATACATTTGGCTGCGCTGGTCGTTGTACACATCGAAGCTGCGTGCGCGGCCATCGTGGCGCATCTCGTACAGAACATACGTCCGCGCGGCCACGGCCTGCGCCTTGTACGCCTCCTCATGCCACAGCCGCGGCAGCTCGCGCGCCAACACGCCCGCCAGGTAGTCCTCCAGCGGCACGTAGTTGTCCACGGTGAAGTGGGCGGAGTCGAGGGAGCTGAAGATCAGCGATCCGCGATACCGCCGGCCGTTGCACACCACCAGCCCATCGCCCGTGGCTTCCACAGCCAGCGAGTGCCGGAAAAACTCGACCCTCCCACAACCCACTGCACGCCCGCGCGGCGAATCTCCCGCGTCTCCATGGGCGCCATCCCCGCCGCCAGGGGTGAATCTGAGGAGGCGTTCGGCAAAATGCGATAGCCGCCCGTCGTGGAGATCTGCGCCGCTTCGGCCGCATCCCACAGCCGCACGCGCACCACCTCGGGTTTGTTGGGCGACACGGGGTGCGGGACGATCGGCGGCAGGACAAATCTTTCAGGCGGAGGCGGGCTCTGGCAGCTCGTGATGAAGCCCACGGCCAGCATCGCCATCCCTATGGCCGATGCACAGGCCGTAGCCACTTTGTTGCGCCGCAGGATGGCCGTCCATGCCCTGCGCAAGCTGGAAAGGAGTCGCTCCATCGGTAAGCACAGCATAAACAACTCGCTGGTCTTGTCAATCAAGCATCGTAAATGCGCGTCAGCAGCCTTGGCCGTTTGGTGTTTTGGTTATTGGGCTGTTTGAACAGGCCCAAAAGAAAAACAGGTGTTTTGGAGTTTTGGCTGTTGGGCTATTTGGAGGGCCGGAGAAGAAAAAGAAAGATCGACATGCAGCGCCAAACAGTCAAACAGCCAAAACACCAAATAGCCACTTCTCTGAATGTTGCTCGTCGCAGACCTGATCGTTATTCTGTCCTGCTAGATAACAGGAGATAACGATGCGGCTGTGGGCTTTAGTGCTGCTGTTAATTTCGCCGGCAGGTCTGGCCGGCTGCGGAATCTGGTATTCGCCCGTCGTGGAAAGATTCCCCGACCCCGTGCGGGCCGTGCGCGTGGTGGATGACCAGACCGGCAATACGATCGCCGGCGCGCAGTCTGACCTTCGAGGTGCGCCGCCATAAAGGCTGGAGTCACGAGCAGCCGGCCTTACGAGACATCAGTTTTAAGGAAGCGCCCAAGTCGCCGGATGAAGTAGCCAGGCTGAAGGTTGTGCGGTACGCGGATGGCGCCTACGTTTTTGAAAGCGAGCGATACACGGGCTGGGTACAGTTCTACTGGCCCCGCCACAAGAAGGAAGCCGGCAGATATTACCGCGATTATGCCGCCCAAATTCGCGTGACCGCGCCCGAACATGATGGGTTGGCGCTGGAATATGCCGGTGAGCGTCCGCCCCTGCCCGGCTGGTCGGAGGCCGCCGGCGGCGGCAAGGCCGAATATGATGTCAACGGCGTGCTCTGGTTTCGCCTGCGCTCGCAGACGGCCGTGAGCTTGTCCAACTGATGGCTAAATCGCCCATGAAGCGATGTGTACCGGTACCGGGTCTGATCGCGGCGGCCCTGGCCGCGATGCTGGTTTGCGCGGCCTGCGCAAACCGCAGCGGCGTCCGCGCCGGCCAGGAGGCCGCACCGGAGAAGGCGCCGCCGCCGCTGATGCCGGCTGCCGATGCCAATTGCATTCAGCCGCCGCCCGCGGCGCAGCCCCCGCCGATGATGGCCATCCCCCTGACCTCTCCCCAGGCGGGGCAGCCTATCGAGCCCAAGCGCTGGCCGGAGTCCAAAGACCCCCCCGCCACCAAGCCGGCTAAAGCCCTCGTGCAGAACATCCAGGGCGCCGGCCGCCTGGTTGCCGGCGGCCAGTGCAGCGGTTATCGCTTCGTCTTTGAAGACACGCCGCGCGATGATGGCCTGGAAGAGGCCCAGGTCCTGCCGGGCAAGATCCTGGAAACCATGGCCCAGGCCCTCGCGGACAATGATGGCAAGCAACTTTTGTTTCACATCACCGCGGAAGTCACTCGATACAAACAAGGGCAGTTTCTGCTTATTCGCGGGGCAGCGTACGAGGTGGTTGCAAAGGCCCGCACGGAGGATCGGCCATGACTTATAGACACGTGGCAGTCGCGGCTGTGATACTGGCCTCTATATCCATCGCGCTGGCGGAAGCGCCCAGCGCCGCCTCCAAACCAGCCGGTAACAGCGCGGCGGCGAGCCAGCCCGCAACCGCCGCCCCGGCCGCCACCAACATAAACTTCGCGGCTACCCGGCCTGCTCCAGCCCCCGCGGCCAGCCAGCCCGCGGCCCCCGCCACGCACCCCTTCGATCCGGCCGAGGCCTCCGCCGATGATGTAATCCGCCGTTTGATGAATGAGCGCAAGGTGCCCATCCTCGCCGATGCGGCCACATCCGCCCCGGCCAGTGCGCCGGCCACCGAGGCCCCGCAGGCCATCATCAAGCCGCTGCCCATGCCGCCCGGGGCGACCGTCTTTAATCGGCTGGGCCGGTTCATCAAGGAATCCGGCAGTATCTGGTGGACCTTCCGCTATGAGAGCGAAAAGGGCGTGCTGTACGAGCCGCCCATGCGCGTGCTGCCCAACCAGGAACTCGATTCCATCGAGAATATCCTGGAAAACAGCCCCGCCGATTCCGTCCGCTTCATCATCAGCGGCGAAATCACGCAGTACCACGGCCAGCAGTATCTGCTCGTGCGGAAGATGCTCGTGAAACGAACGGCGGAAGGCCTCTAATCCAAGGCAAGAAAATTAGCAGGGATGCAGGGGATTCAGGGGATAACAGAAAGAAATTAAGAGCATTGTTTTTGTGTTTTCTTATCCCTTGCATCCCCTGCATCCCTGCTCATTTCTCTTTTGTCTGAAGCTTTAGGTTCCTATATTGAGCGGACCGCAGCAAACGGAGTGAGAGCTTGAACGACGGTACATCCAGTCAGGACGAGCGCCGCGAGAACGCCCTGCTTACGGAAGCATTAGGCGAGTTCTGCGCGGCCGTGCGCGGGGATGTCCTTTCCGATCCGCTTTCGTTGGCCCTCTGTAGCACGGATGCCTCGATCTTCCAGATCCGCCCGCAACTGGTCATCCTGCCGCTGGATAACGCCGATGTGGTGGCCGCCGTAAAACTCGCAGCGAAATACAGCCTTCCCCTCACGCCGCGCGGCGGCGCCAGCGGTCTGGCCGGCGAATGTTTGACCGGCGGCGTGGCCATCGACCTCAGCCGCCACTGCACGGCTATTCTTGAAATCAATGACACCGCACGCACGACCACCGTTCAGGCCGGCTGCATCCTGGGAGATTTGAACGAGGTGCTTACTGGGCACGGCCTGATCTTCGGCCCCGACCCCGCCAGCGCCAGCCGCGCCGCCATCGGCGGGGTCATCGCCAACAACTCCACCGGCGCACACTCCATCCGCTACGGCCACGCCTCGGACAACCTGCATTGGCTCGAGGCCGTTCTGGCCGATGGCACGACCGCCAAATTCTTCGCCGATGGCCACGTGGAAAGCGATGAAGCCAGCGAACTTCGGGAGCGGATCAAGAAGCGCGTGCCGGAGCTGCTGAATCAGTGGCGCTCGAAAATCGAGGCCGACTGGCCCAAAACGAATCGCAACCGCGCCGGTTACGATGTCCGCCGCGCGATGAATGCCAATGGCAGTGTCAACTGGTGCCGCCTTCTGGCCGGCAGCGAGGGCACGCTGGTCATCTTTACCTCCGCCTGCCTGGCTCTGGCGCCCCTGCCCAGGGTGAAGGCGCTGGTGCAGCTCAATTACCGCTCGCTGGTGGATATGGCCAAGGCCCTGCCCGCCATCGCGGCCACCGGTATCTCGGCCTGCGAATTGATGGATCGCCGCGTACTGGCCATGGCGCGGCAGGCCCACGGCCGCCCGCACCCGCATCTGCCGGCTGTGGAGGCCAGCCTCCTTGTGGAGCACGCCGGCAGCGCTGAAAAGATAGTTTTGGAAGATCTTGAACGCACACTCACCACGGCCAAAGCAGCGGGTGGCCTGGTCAATGAGCCGGTGAAGATCATCAACCCCGCCGCGCAGGCGGAGCTTTGGGCCATCCGCAAGAACGCCGAGCCGCTCCTGTTCCGGGGGCGAAATGCGCCACAGCCTGTGCCCTTCATAGAGGATGTGGCTGTGCCTGTGGACAAAATGGCGGACTACCTCACAGGCCTCGAAAAAATCTTCAGGGCCGAATCCGTCTCCGTGAGCTATTACGCCCACGCCGGGCATGGCGAGCTGCACATCCGCCCGTTCCTCGACTTGCACGAGCATAGCGATCGCCAGCGCATGGTCCGCATCGCCGAAAAAACCTTCGAGCTGGCCTGGCAGTGCGGCGGGACGATCTCCGGCGAGCACGGCTGCGGGCGGATCCGCTCGGGCTGGCTGAGCCGCCAGTACGGCCAGCTTTACGAACTGCTACGGCAGATCAAGGCCGCCTTCGACCCCAACGGCCTGTTTAACCCCGGCAACCTCATCACGGATCAGCCGCCCCAGGAATTGATGACCACGAATCTGCGCTTCGACCGCCGCGCGAAAGATGATCCTGCCGAGACCACTGCGCTGGCCTGGGGCGAAAAAGAAATGATCGGCGAGGCCGAGGCCTGCAACGGCTGCGCCGAGTGCAACACCCGCGAGGAGCGCGTGCGGATGTGCCCGGTCTTTCGCGCGGTCGGCAGTCAGCCTTCAAGCCCGCGCGGCATGGCCAACGCTGTGCGCCATGCCATCACTGGCTTGATGGGTGAAGCAGAAAATTTGGATGGCCAGCTTCAAAACGTAGCGGCGATGTGCATCCACTGCCGAAGCTGCCAGTTTGAGTGCCCCTCCGCCGTGAACGTGCCCAAGCTGATGCTGGAATTGCAGGCGCGCGAGGGCCGCGGCGCAAACGGCCAGCAGAAATCACTGCCCTCACGCCTGAACAAGCTCAGTCATCTTGCCTGCGCCGCCTGGCCCCTCTCCAATCTGTTGATGAAAGTCCCCGGCGCTGGCCTTCTGGCGGAAAAACTTACCGGCCTGGACCATCGCCGCCGCCCGCCGCGCTTTGCACGTGGACGATTCACCAGGCGCGCGAAAACCCCTCTCCCTTCTACGGGAGAGGGCCTGCCCTGCGTAGCTTCAGCGGAGCAGGGTGCCCCGGAGGGCCGGGTGAGGGTGCAACCCCTCTCCCTTGAAGGGAGAGGGTGGCACGAAGTGCCGGGTGAGGGTGCCACCCCGGGAGAGGGCGCTCCCAAGGAGCGGGTGAGGGTTCTTTATTTCCTCGATCTCTTTGCCGACTGCCACGACCACGCCCTGGCGCAGGCCGCCATCGACGTGCTGAAGCACAACGATATCGAGGTGATCGTGCCAAAGCAGGACTGGTCCGCCCTGCCCGCGATCACCTGCGGCGATCTGGCCTCCGCCCGAAAGGCCATTGAGGCAAACCTGCCCGCCCTGGCCCGCGCGGTCGAAGAGGGCTGCACGATCCTCTGCTCCGAACCCGCCGCGGCGATTGCCTTGAGCCAGGATTGGCCGTCGGTCTTGCCCTCGCAGCAGATGGAAAAAATCGCCAACGCCACGGATGAGGTGATGTGCTTTCTGTGGGAGCTTTGGCGTGCGCGTAAGCTGAAGACCGATTTCAAGCCGCTTCAGATGCACCTGGCCTACCACGCCCCCTGCCACATGCGGGCGCTGCGTAACGGCGCGTGCGGCCTGGACGTTGCGCGGCTGATCCCCGGCCTCACCATCGACACCCTGCCCAACGCCTGCTGCGGCATGGCCGGAACGTTTGGCCTGGAGCACCGCAATTACGACCTCTCGCTCAACATCGGTCGGCGGCTGCTATCTTCCTTCCGCGACAGCCGCGCACCCGTGGGACTGACCGAGTGCAGCGCCTGCCGCATGCAGATGGAGCACGCCGCGGGCAAGCCGGTCCTCCACCCCATCAAGCTCTTGGCGAAGGCGTACGGATACTAGGAATCTCACGAAATGCATTTTGTCTCACGAGAAATCTCGCTGGATGAGATCCTATAGCTCATTTTGTAATAAAGACTTATAGATAGAATCTCACGAATCTCATGAATCTCTCACAGCACAAAGCAATTTTCTTAGCAGAGAACTTAACTTATTTAATTGAGTATTTGATTATATTAAACATAGCCTTTTGGAGAAGACTGGAAGCTCGCGCCTAAAAACCATCCCGCGCCCTCCGGCCTATAAACGTTTGTGGTGTCATAGGGGGGGGCTCTGTACAATCAACTGAGCATTTTTAAGGGACGGCCATGAAAAACATTTCTCTTCTCGTGCTGTCGCTCTTTTGCCTGTCGGCCCAGGCCGCCATCGCTGCTACAACACAACCCGCCACAACTTCCGCCCCCGCCGCTTCGCAAGTATCTGCTAAAGAGGCGATTGCACTTCTCCAGAAGGCCGAAAAGCTGTGCCAGTCAGCGAAACAGAAGAAAATCGATCTGAGCAACATGGACATGGTGATGGGACTTATTTCATATGATTACGCCGCCCTGGGCAAGGTCGACAAGGCCGAGATGGCCGCCAAATCAATTGGCGACAAGAAATGCCGCCAAAGTTGCATCGAAATGATCCCAATTGCTCTGGTATGGAAGGGCTATGTTGATAAGGCTGTATCGCTGACCAAAGACACAAACAATCCTTATCTGTTTTCGCAAGTTGTAGCTCTGTGCGCGAATCATGATTTAGAAAAAGCTTTGTCTCTCTCGCATAAGGTCAAAGAACAATATCGCTCCTACGTCTATGCCGCATCGCTAAACAGCAGGTTTTGAACGACCTGAAAGGTGCTGACAAAACTGTCGATCTAATCACCGATTCCGCGGAAAAAGTCAGGGCCCAGCGGTGGCTAAAAGCAGGGAGAATTGTTCAAGCGGAAGGCGACCTGGCCAAGGCGACGGATGAACAGCATATCAAGATCCTCGAAATTGCCTCGGAACTGCGGGAGATCCTGGAAAGGAAGGTGGCTCAGAAGGACATCGCCACCGCTCGCCGCATATTGACGGTGCTGCCCACGGGGCAGGACCACGCCAGCGGATTGCTGGCCATCGCGGAGTATGAACTGGAACACGCGCCCAGGGAACAATGCTTGGAAACGGTACGAGAAGCGGAGAAGGAAACAGACGCAATAGAAGAAGATGACGTATTGTTCATCTTTGCTGGCAAGGCCGCAGAATACATCCTCATGGCAAGGCTTTACTTCAAAATCGGCGAGAATGAACTTGGAACAAGCACGGTGGAAAAGTGTCTGAAGGAAGCCAGCAAAGACCGGAATGGTGTGCTGAAGGAAATGGGCTCTAGTTTAGATACGATCTCTTTGTTTATTCAAGCGGGCAAGATTGATGAGGCGGAAAGAATGGCCAAAAGGGCCAGGGAGTCCGGCATGCAGCTTCGACCCAAAATATCCGAGGCCTTGGCGAAAGCTTACGCCGTGCGCGGCCAGACGGCCAAGGCCGAGGAGTTGCTGAAAACACCTGATTCCGACCTCGCCCTCGCCGAAATAAACGTCTACGCGGCCGAGGCGGTAATTAAGCAATTGCGCGGTAGTCAGCAATAGGGATGTTTCGGGACCCTCTCCCGTTCCCGATGAACCTTTCACACTTATTGCCCATCTTGCGCACGGGTGCAAACAACGCACCCGTGGCACCAATCCAGTCCATAAGTATTGCCCTCACCAGGCTCTTCTTGTCATAATGGCCCCGAAAACGCATGGCCGAGATACATCAACCCAAGCCCGTCAAACTCATCGCCGGCCTCCTGGCCGCCAAAAGCCAATGGCTGGATGAGGCGGTCGCGCGGCTGATCAGGCATTACGGCCCGGTGGATATCACCACGCCCGATATGCCCTTCGACTTCACGCACTACTACGACCGCCAGATGGGCGAAAACCTCCTGCGGCGGTTTGTGGCGTTCGAAAGGCCGGTCGATCCATCGACACTGCGGCACATCAAGCTCCAGACAAACGAGCTGGAGGCCGAGTTGGCGGCACTATTAGTGACCGATAATAACCCCGCCGCGCCGCGGCCCGTGAATATCGATCCCGGCTACGTGGCCCCCAGCAAGCTGATCCTGGCCTCGGCCAAGGATTTCGCGCATCGCATATATCTGGGGTCAGGCATTTACGCCGAGGTGACGTTGCAATACGTGGGCGGCGTGTGGAAGGCCTTGCCTTTCACCTTCCCCGATTATGCCAGCGGCCGGTATCATGATTTTCTCACCGCCGCGCGTGAGCGGCTGATGGAGCAGTTGAAGGTTTTGCCGCCGCCGCAACAGCAGCAGTAGGCAAGATCTGAGTGAGTGAATGTACGTCCTCGTGGCCTTCATCGTGGTGGCGATTTCCGCCGGTCTGACGGTGCTGCTGGTGCCGCTGATCCGCAGGGCGGCGCTGCGCCTGGGTTTCGTCGATCACCCCGGCGCGCACCGCGCCCACGAAAAACCCACGCCCCTGGGCGGCGGCGTGGCCATGCTGCTGGCCATCCTCCTGCCCAGCCTGCTGGCGCTGGGCCTGGCGGCCATGTGGGGATCGGGCGCGGCGGCCGGCTCGCTGCCCGGGCCGCACTGGCTGCCCGACAGCATCAAGCTTCACATCCCCGGCGCGGCTACCCGCGTCGCCATGGGCCTGACCATCCTGGCAGGCGCGGCGGCGATGTGCATCCTGGGCCTCATCGACGACCGCAAGCCCCTGGGCGCCTGGAGCAAGCTGATCGGCCAGATCGCCATCGCCCTGGTGGTGGTCATCCTGGCGGACCTGCGCGTGCTGACCGTCGCCCGCGAACCGCTCAGCACAATCCTCAGCACGCTGTGGCTCGTGGCCATCGTCAACGCCATGAACTTCATGGACAACGCCGACGGCCTGACCGCCGGCGTGACGTTGATCTGCGCCTTGTCGCTGCTGGCCGCGGCGGCGGGCATCGGCCAGCTTTTCATCTCCGCGTGGCTGTGCCTTTTGATCGGGGCGACCGGCGGCTTCCTCCTGTACAACTTCCCCCCCGCCTCCATCTTCATGGGCGATGCGGGCTCGATGGTGCTGGGCTATTTCCTGGGCGTGCTGTCCATGCTCACCACCTACTACGACCCGGCCCACAGCGTGGGGCAGGCGTATGGCGTGCTGGCGCCGCTGGTGCTGCTGGCCGTGCCGCTGTATGACATGGCCTCGGTGATGTTCATCCGCCTGCGCGAGCGCCGCAACCCGATGATCGGCGACCGGCGGCACTTCTCCCACCGCCTGCGGCAGCGCGGCATGACCGTCCGCCAGGCGGTGCTGACGATCTACCTGTGCACCGCGGTGACGGCCGTGGCGGCGGTAATGCTGCCGCACGTGCCGCAGTGGGCGGCCTGGCTCATCGCCGGCCAGACCCTGGGCGTGCTGTGCATCATCGCCCTGCTGGAAGGTTCGGAGAAGCCTGCATGAGCGCCGCCGCTACACCCGCCGTGCAAATGGAGGAAGCTTGCCAGCCCCGCTGGGTTCAATGGGCGACGATGATCCTGCTGGCAGCGCTGCTGGCGTTAATGGCCGCCAGGACCATGCTCTCTGAGCGGCCCTTCACGCTGCGGCCGCTGGCCGAAACGGGGGCGCTGGAACAGCTTCCCATCACCCAGCAGATTCAATTCTCCAACGAAATTGCCCGGACGGCCGCGGCTGTGGCCATTGTTATTCTGGCCGCCTGCTGGGCCATCATCGGGTTGGCAGGAGGCAAAAAGTTCCAGATTCGCTATCCCCTGGCGTGGCTCTGCGTGATCGCTATCTCGGCCTGCCTGTTTGTTTCCGCCGCGCGCGCGAACGATAAGCGCGAGGCCATCACAACCGCCGTTGAACAGTCCACGCTTCTCCTGTCCGCTCTGCTGGCGATGCAACTGGCCAGTACACCCTGGCGGCGGAGGCTGGTGCTGATCGTCCTGGTGGGCTTGGCCGGCGTGCAGGGCGTCAAGGGCTTGTACCAGGTGGCCGTGGAGATACCCGAAACGGCCGCGCAGTGGCGCCAGCAGGCCGGCGCGCCGCTTCAGGGCCTGGCGGAGACCCAAAAAACGCCCGAGCAGCGGCTCCTGGAGCAGCGGATCATCGAGCGGACTTCCAAGGGCTGGTTCAACCTGGCCAATCCCTATGGCTCGATGATGATCGTGCTGTTTTTAGGCGCGGCGGGTTTGGCGGCGCAGAAGTGGCGAACGTGGGCGACGAGCCGCAAACTCGATGCCGCTGCCGACCGCGCACCGCCCGCCAAGGCGGGGCAGATTTCAACGGCCCTTGTGGCCGCGGCACTGACGACTTTATTGGCCGTGGCCGCAGGAGCTTCTTTGCTGCTTACCGCCAGCAAAGGCGCCATCGCCGCCGGCTTTTTGGGTTCCATTGCCGCGATTGTGATTGTTGTGTTCAACGGCTGGGCCCGCCGCCACTGGCGCTTGCTGACAGCGGCCACTGCGGGCTTTCTGGTTCTGGCTTTGGCGGCCGTCGCGCTTTACGGCATTCACAGAGGCGGCCTGCCGTCGGCCTCCATGCAGGTTCGCTGGCAATATTGGCAGGCCTCCGTTGACATCTTCCGCCACCATCCGCTGCGTGGCGTTGGGCCGGGTAATTTTCCCGATATTTACCTCACCCACCGCCACGCCGGCGCAGAAGAAGAGGTAAAAAACCCGCACAACGTCATCATGCAGGCCCTCACCGAGTATGGCCTCATCGGCGGAATCCTGTACCTGGGCCTCCTCGTGTGGATGCTCCTCAAGCTGGCAGCGCCGGCGAAGCCCCGCGCAGCTTCAGCGGAGCAAGGGCCGGGCGAGGGCTCTTTACCCCTCTCCCTCTTACGGGAGAGGCCTGCCCTGCGTAGCTTCAGCGAAGCGGGGGGCAGGGGTGAGGGTTTTTCCAACTCCTCTCCCTCCGGGAGAGGGTGGCCCGAAGGGCCGGGTGAGGGCTTTAGCAATTCGGTACTAGTCCTGATACTGATCGCCGCCCTGGCCCTCACTTGGCGGCTTGTCCTAACCAATTATCCCAACGCGGCCACGGCCATCTTCGATAATTGGATGGTCGTGCTGGTATTCCTGCCCACGCTTTTCATCGCGGCCTGGGCGGCAAATTCCAAAGGCCTTGGCACATTGCCCGCCATCGCATTGGGCTGCGGCCTGGCCGGCTTTTTCCTGCACAATCTGACGGAGTACGCCCTCTTCCTCCCCGGCGCGGCCATGATTTTTTACGTGGGCGCAGGCGTGCTCCTGGCAATCAAATCCAGCAAAATCTGGAGATTCAGCCGATTCGCCGCGGCTCCCCTCGCCGCGGGATTTGCAGCGTTGGCTGTCATTATGATCATGACTTTCCTGGTCCCGGCGCTCCGAAAAAACGAGGCGGAGCTTGCCGCCGCGCAGGCCTACCAGCAAGCCGATTTTGCGACCGCCGAGCGCGCCCTGGCCCACGCCGCCGCGGCAGACCCCTTGGATGCAGGTCCACTGGCCGACCAGGCCGCTATAGAACAGCGCCTCGCCGACCAGCCGACAAATTCGAAAGAAACGGCGGCGGCCATTCTTTCCTCGGCCGCACAGGCTATGCAGGAGGCGGTAAATCGTCGGCCACGCCATGCCGAATATCGCCAGGAACTGCTCGAGATGCGCATTGCCTCAGCCATGCGCGAGGCGAACCGGCCCTTCCTCCTGGACCACGTCGGCGATGTATCTTGGGCTGAGGGCGAAAATGAGAACGCTGTCAATTATTGGCGTCAATTCCAGCAGGGCCGACGAGAAGAATTTGCGCGCCGGATCCCCAATTTCGCCCAGGAAGTTGATGCCGTCGTTTCGCTCGATCCGCAAAATGCGCGGCGGCTGATCGGCCTGGCCCAGCTCGCCTGGCAGGCCGGCCAGCTCGATCAGATTCCCCCGCTGCTGGACCAGGCGCAAAAAGCGGATGCGGCCCTCTCCCCCGCGGCCGTGATGCGCCTGACAGAGGCAGAAAAGGCGCAGGTCGAACTGCTGAGGAAGAAAGTGGCGGCTGTGCAGTCTACTTCGTCTTCGTCAGGAAATTAGTCACTCTCAGGTGGCATGCCCTCACGGCCAAACGCAGCGCACCCCGGGCAAGGCATGTCTTCTAGGAGTTTTTCCTTTGCGACCTCTGCGGTTTTATTCCCGGCCTCTTCCGGCCTTTACTCTTAAACTCTGTGTTCTCTCTTTTCTTCCTCTGTGACCTCTGTGGTTAATTTCTTTGAATTGTTTTCTTTGTGTTCTTTGTGGTCTTTGTGATCTCTGTGGTGAGCAGTTTCTTCGCCTACTTGATCGCACTCAGCGCCACGCCCACCGCCCCCAGGCACATCGCCACCACATACAGCGGCCGCGCCGGCTCGCGGATAATCAGCAGGCTATACAGCGCAAACAGGGTGATTGAGGTTCCCGTGCCGATCGGGTACACCATCGAAACCATCTGTACAATGTGCAATTGATCCATGCTGTAGAACACGAGCTTGAGGCTCACAAAGGCGATGATCACCATGGCCAGGGCCCAGGGCACAACTTTCCAGGTGGGCCGGCGGCGCAGCAGCAGCGACACCAGCACGTACCCGCAGGCCACGCCGAAGTAGTAAATCGGCAGGCGAAGATGGGCGTTATCCTCCCAGCCCTGCCAGTGTGAAGGTACTGTCGCCAGCGACTGGATCACCCCGTGTACGGCCAGCGCCCCCACCGCCAGGAAGAACCAGGCGCTTCCGCGCGGCCGTCCCGGATTGTCCGCCCGCAATGAAGAAGCCGAATCGCTCTCGACGGCCCGGGCCGCCGCAGCCAGCGCCCGGTTTCTTTTCAGGCCCCTGCGCTATCCAGCCCGAACACCATCACGCTGGCGATGATCGTGGCAAAACCTGCTATCTGGAAAGGCGCGGCGGGTTCGCTGAACAGCACCACCCCCGTCAGGAACGGCACGATGAAGCAGCTCTTGGAGATCGTCCAGACCGCGCCGTGATGGCCAATCTGCATCGCCTTCTGCACCGAGAGCACGCTGGCCACATCGAGCACGCCCGAGCCAAAAAGCAGCAGCCCCATCTCCCATACGCGGCTGGTGGCCGAGGGAGAAATCGTGCGTTGGTAAACGTGGTAGCCCCATTCGCCCCATGCGAGGAACATCGACAGCACCCCAAAGACGGTCATCAGCGACAGGATGTCCAGCTTATACCGGGCCGTGTGGCTGAAGACCATGCCGATCATCGCCCACAGCACTCCGGCGGCGATCGTGGCGCTCATTCCCAGCAGCAGGGCCCTGGTATCAAAGCTCGCGAGCAACATCCACAACCCATCCTCAAAAAAACAATAGCAGGGATGCCGGGGATCAGGTAATCGCACCAGGACTAAGATAACAAAGTTACATCGCTTCTGCTGTCCGTGAGCCTCTGGACCTTATTCCTTGCATCCCTGCATACCTGCTGTTTTCTTTAAGCTCTTAGCTCCGCACTGAAATTGCGACTTGAGCTGTTCGACCACCGCCACGACGGAACTATCCACTTCCTCGTGCCGCAGCGTGCGTTCGCCGTGTCTATATGTCAGCCGCAGCGTGACCGACTTACGGCCGCTGCCCACCTGCTTGCCGCGATACGTGCCGACGTAGGTGAGCTCTTCCAGCAGCTCGCCCGCCGAGGCCTGTACCGCGGACTCGATCTCTTCCCAGGTCACCGACTCCGCCACCACGATGGACAGGTCCCGCTTGATCGCGGGCATGCGCGCCACTTCGCTATATACCCGCGCCGCCTGGCCCATCTCCGCCAGCACGTTGAACCGCACCATCGCGGCGACCGGCGCGGCGGTGAGACCGTAAAAATCCCGCACCTTCTCATCCACCAAGCCCATCACGCCCAGGCTCTTTGCCTCTGCACTGGCCAATTGCAGCGAAATCTCCGCGGCCGTGCCGGGCGCAACCCCGTAAACTGCATAGGCCGCACTTCAAGATGCGCCTGCGGGACAAATCGCCGCACCACCGCCTCCAGCGCCCGCGCAGGTCCTGTAAACTCCCGTCGCTGATCATGCCCAGTTGCGTGTATTCGGCGGGCAGCGTGCCGCCATCGGCCGGCGGGAATACCGCCGAAAGTTCGAACAGTCGCACATCCTCGTTGCCCACATCCTGGTTTGTTTTGCGTGCCCTCAGGAGACTGGGTAAAAGGCCCTGGCGCAGGATGCCGTTGGTCTTGCGCAGACGGCGATCCACCGCCAGGCTGTTATCCCAGCCGAAGAGCGCCGCCTCTTCATCATCGATGAACGTGAAGGTGATCGCCTCGTAATAGCCCGCGGCGGTGAGCACCTCCCCCGCCGCGCGACGGCTTGCTTCCAGGCGTGCCGGCGGCCGCACCTCATGGGTTACTGCGCCGCCCACGGGAATTTTGTCGTAGCCGTAAATCCTGGCCACCTCTTCGATCAGGTCCACCTCGCGCGTCAAATCCGGCCTGTGCGGCGGGATGCGGCACTCGATGATGTCTCCCTGGATCATGGGCTCCAGTCCCAGCGAAGACAGGATTTCCACCTGTGCTCAACGGGGACTTCCACACCGAGCAGCGCGTTTGCTCTGGCAGCCCGCAGCGAAACGTGCAGCGGCTCATAGGGCTTGGCCCACACATCCGCGATCCCGCCGGCCAGTTCCCCGCCGCCCATCTCCAGGATGAGCTGGCAGGCTCGCAGGCTGGCCCGCTCCAGGAGCACAGGATCGACGCCACGCTCGAAGCGATAGCTGGATTCGCTCATCAGCGTGAGGTAGCGGCTCGTGCGGCGAATCGACAGCGCATCGAACTGCGCCGACTCGATCAGCACGTTCACCGTCTTATCCGACACTTCCGTATCCAAACCGCCCATCACGCCGGCCACGGCCACGGGACGCTCGCCATCGGCGATGATGCCCATCCAATCCCGCAGCTCGTGCTTGGTGCCGTCGATGGCCGTGATCTGCTCGCCGTCCACCGCCTGGCGAACGATGATCCGCCGGCCCTCCAGCTTGTCGAAATCAAAGGCGTGCAGCGGCTGGCTATACTCCATCAGCACGTAGTTGGTGGCATCGACGACGTTATTAATGGCCCGCAGACCCACTGCCTCCAGACGCTCAACCATCCAAGATGGCGAGGGCTTTATCTTCACCCCGCGCAGCAAACGCGCCGTGTAGCGAGGGCAGAATTGGGGGTTCTTCACCTGCACGGAAGTCAGCTTCGCCACATCGCCTTTGCTCGGCACATTATCCAGCGCCGGCAGTTTTAAAGGCTTGCCCGTAACGGCGGAAATCTCCCGGGCGATGCCGATATGCCCCAGCGCATCGCCGCGATTGGAGGTAATCTCCACATCCAGTACGACATCGCTGGCAGTCTCCTCTATGCCTTCCACGGGAAACCCGATCCGCATCAACAGCGCGGCCAGTTCCGCGGCGGGCATGGTCACATCCACGTAATCCGTCAGCCAGTTCAGTGAAATCTTCATCTGTCGCTTTCCAAGGTCTGTTTACCAGCCACTCATCCGGCCGGAAAAGAGCAATGATATACACCGGGCGGGGCTGGTCAAATGGATTAGCTCCCTTCGCCGTCAGCGATAAATCCGGGACAGCAGTCCTTTTTGGGGTGTGAATTTACTTGTCAGAAAACTCCCTGCGCGTTAATGTACTTTATGTATACCGGCGTTTTGGAGGAACCGGGCGGCCGCACAAGGGTGGGCATAGTTAAAGGAAAGGTATATGTCAGGGTCAATGGGGCAACGGGCGTGGTTCTTTTGCATTTCTGCTTTCGTGGCGATGGGCGTGAATCCGGCAACATTAAACGCAGTAGTCATCTCTCCGGTCAACGGTGCCTGCGCCTGGGATGTCTTTGGAGGATCCGGAAATACGATTTCGGCGAACATCCCCACGAGTTCTCCAGGCTCAGCTTTTACCATCGATTACACATCGGATCCGGCGGCCGCTACCCATATAGACATTGCCGAAGTCCTACTGACTTTTAGCTGCCAGACGAATTTCACAACGGCAAATATACTGCTGAATTCCAGCCCAACGGTCTTCTCCTTTACGCCAACAACGGGAAACAGCTCCTTCGTTTTAAACCTCTACGATCCGGCATGGATCTCCAATCCCGGCACCAGTGTTCCCTCGGCCGTGCTGCCCCAGGCGTGGAAGGATGAGTTAGCGGATGGCAAACTCAACGCATCCCTATGGGTGAACGGCGCGCCGTGGGCGCCACAATCTGGTCAGTTAATGGCCCAGGTTCTTTTCGTGACGCCCGAGCCGGCAACGATCTCGCTGCTGGCCTTGGGAGGACTGCTGCTGGGCAAGCGACGGCCATAAAGCACGGTTTCTGATTGCCGCAATCTTCTTTATGCCGGCTACATCTTGCGTATCTTGCCCAGCTTACCCAGATTCCGCGCATCGCGCAAACACTTGGCCTCCTTGGCCCCCTTGGCCCCCTTTAATGAGTTTCTTAGGAAATTCCAATGTTTTTAAAGGAGGCTAAGCCCAGGAGGTTTGGCCCCCTTGGCCCCCTTTAACTGATTGCCGCAATCAGTGGCCGCGACAGATTTCTGCCGCCGCGCTAGCCACAACATTGACAGGTAGATCACTCAGCGGCTCATGCCGCAGGAATTTCACGCACTTCCCCCGCGGACCAAATTGCGTGGGATCGGTCGGCCCAAACAACACCAGCGTGTCCACAAGCGCGGCGGCCAGGCTGCGCCGGACCCGAATCGTTCCCCACGAAGAATTTCGCCTGCCCGAGCACGCCGGCAAGCTGGGCCAGTGTCGGATTGAGCAGCGTGCGTCGCCGCGCGGCCAAGGCCTCCGCGCGCCTCCCCCATGCGTTCCCATTCCACGGGCCCCAGGATGAATACGCTGGGCACATCAAGCTCATCCGCCAGCGATTCAAACTTCTCCAGCGGCCAGCATTTCTTCTCCGAGCCGCTGCCGATGTGGAGCGCCGGCAAAATTGTCTCGCCTGGAAATGCCGGCCTCTTCCAGCGCCTTTTGCCCCAACTGACGAAGCCTGTCGTTAACTTGCCAGCGCGGCGGTTCGCTTAGCCGTCGCCTCTCTAGTTCATCCAGCCCCGCCTGATTCGCCCAGAAATCCAGCAGGTGGATCGGTTGATCGGCCGGCGGACGGATGGGCAGAAAGATCGAATTCTTCGCGTCCGTCAACTTGGTCAATCTTTGCCGCGCCAACTCGTCGCCAAAGCCAAAGCAACTGATGAGCGTGTCGCAGCGGCCAAGTCGCCGCGCAAGGGCGCCATCAGCGGCGGGACCTTTGGGGGTAAAAAGCTCGTGCATGGGCAGCTCGGCAAAACTTATCGGTTCATCGACAACGCCCAGATCCGATAGCAGTATCGCAAGATCGCTTCGGGCGGCCAGGGCGAGCTTTTCGCTCTCGCCGCGCAGCGCCGACAGGAAGTGCGAAAACAGAATCACATCTCCCAATGCGCCGCTGTGAATTGCGAGTATTCGTTTGGCCATTGTGATTTGCTGCCGCTGAATGAAATTCCCCTACTCCAGCACCGTGGCCTCGCGGCCCAGGATGCGCACCTGCGTCCCCGCATCGGTCAGCAGTGCCAGCCCCTCGATGGGGTCAATATCCACGATGCGACCTGAAAGCTGACGGCGGCCGGCGCGGATGACGTGGTGCTGGTTGAGCATCGCGCAGCGGCTGGCCCAGCCCGCGCAACTTCTGCACGGCCTGGGCCGCGCCCGCGGCGGTGGAAAGCAATTCCACCCAGTCATCCAGTTTGCGCAGGACGCTGCGAATGGTGGGAATCCGGTCGAGCTGCTCGGCCAGCGCGGCGGAAAGACTGGTCGCCTGAACCGCCCCATCCGTCGCGGCCGGATGGGCGTTGACATTGATGCCAATTCCGATTACGAAGTTCGCGCCACGCCCTGCCTGGCGGCGCTCCACCAGGATGCCCGCCACTTTTCGCCCATCCAGCAGCACATCATTGGGCCACTTCAGGTGACAGATTATGCCGTGCGGCAGCGAGGCCTCGATGCCCTCCGCCACGGCCAGCCCCGCGGCTACGGTCAGCGATTCCTGCACCAGCACAGACTTGGGGTCCTTCAGCAGAATGCTCATCAGGATGTTCGCGCCCGGCGGGCTGAGCCAGCGGCGGCCATGACGGCCACGCCCTCCTTTTTGTGCTTCGGCCAGCACCACCAGGCCGTCGCTGCCGCTTTGGCGGGTGGCGCCGGCGGCAGTGTCGTTGGTGGAATCGACGCTGGTAAAGCACAAAATATGCCGTCCGACGCGGGAGGTGCCCAGGTCTCGCTCGATCAGCCAGCTATCCAGCGCCGGCGGGCGGCCCAGACGTATGCCGCGCTGCGGATGGAACTCCAGCTTATGGCCGCGCGAACCTAGTTCGGCCAGCGCCCTATCGATCCGCGCGGCGGTGATGTCGGCCGTTTGTGCAAGCTCCTCCATCGACCACCAGCGGTCGTGATCGTAGAGATGTTCGATTATCTGGTCGGCAGTGTTCACACTAAATGATAGTTATATTCGAGATACGGAGGCCAAGTTTAGACAGCATTGCCGATTTTCGATTGCCGATTTGCGATTTGGCCTGCTGCTAGCTTAGTCAAATCGCAAATCGAAAATCGCAAATCGAAAATCAGATGTCTATGTCGAGGCCTATATCCACGCTCTCCGCCGAGTGCGTGATGGCCCCTACCGAAATCCGCTCCACGCCGGTGGCAGCCACTTCCCTAACCGTGTGCAACGTGACTCCGCCGGAGGCCTCGAATTCGATGCGCCGTTCCTTGCCGGCCTCCTTGCGCATGGCCACGGCGCGGCGCATCTGGTCGGGCCGCATATTGTCGAGCATGATGATATCGACGTCGAGATTCAGGGCTTCGGCCAGTTGCTCCAGCGAGTCCACCTCCAGCATGACGAACGAATAAACGCCAAGCTGCGGCCGCAGTCGTTCCAGTTCGCGGGCCATGGCCTGGATGGGATCTTTGCCTTCGGCGCGGGCCATGATGGCCAGGTGGTTGTCCTTGATGAGCACGGCATCGAAGAGCCCCTTGCGGTGGTTGCGCCCGCCGCCGCAGCGGACGGCGTACTTGGCCAGTTCGCGCCAGCCGGGAATGGTCTTGCGCGTGTCGTAGATGGCCGCGCTGGTCCCCTGGATCGCGTTGACATATTGCCGCGTGATTGTGGCAATGCCGGATAGCCGCTGCAAAAAATTCAGCGCCACCCGCTCGGCGGCCAGGATCGAGCGGGCCGAACCCGTCCACACGGCCAGCGTCTTGTCTTTGGGGACAGAGTCGCCGTCGCGCACGAGCGTCTCGGTGCGGATATCGCCGCTATAGGCCGCGGCGATGGGCTCTAACAGTTCCACGCCGCTGGCGATCATGGGTTGGCGCGGCACGAAGCGCGCCTCGGCACGGACGTCGCCGGCCAGGAGCGCCCCGGTCAGGTCGCCCGAACCCAGATCCTCATCCCGCGCCATCTCCAGCAAGCGCCAGAGGTTTTTCCGCTCCGTCATGGTCGGGCGGATAGTCTGATATTCACCATTTCCAAAATACGGGCTTTCCATGGGCCTACCAGGGGTTGAAGGCTTGAGGCCAAAGGCTCGAATTTCCGCCGTGATTTGCAGCGTCGCCGCCGCGCACCGACTTGCCTTAAGCTCAGGCCTCCAGCCTTAAGGGGTACTGCGGTCGAGAGGAGTCGAACCTCCACGCCCGTGAGGGCGCAGGCACCTGAAGCCTGTGCGTCTGCCAATTCCGCCACGACCGCGGCCTCGGGCTTAAGCCCGAAAATATGAATGTAGCAAACAGAGCTTATAAGTCAATAGCAGACAATTGCCGGCAAGCAAAACGAACCTCCGACTGCCCAAATTGGGCAGTCGGGACATAGACCCCTCCAGCTCTTTGTGGCGAGCCCGGGATCAACTGGGGCGTGTTTCCGCCTTGTTCTCTGTCTTTTCCCCGGCACTCTTCAAGCCCTCCCCCGCCGCTTCCATGCCTTGCCCGGCGGCCTGGCCAGCGCTGCGCACGGCTTCCTTGGCGTTTTCCTTGGCACTTTCCTTCTCACTTTCTCCCGCCATGCGGGAGGTCGGGGGCGTAGGCGGCGCCTTCTTTTCGCCCTTCTCACAGCCCCAGCACGCCAACACCAGACCCGCCCCCAACGCCACCGCGATGCACTTGCTCCGCATTTTTTGCCTCCCTCTGAACGGACTGGAACCTTAGATTGGCCACCCCACCCACAGAAGGTTAGCCGCGTGGCAGGCAGGTTCCTAATTCCGCAGAAAATTATCCGCGCCGGCTGAAACCGTTACGGATTGCGGAACTGGGGAATTTCCCCAGTTCCATTATCCGTAACGCGCCTGAGGATGGGCCGTCCCCGCTCCACCAATTGCTTGATGCGATCGGCCCTAAGTGTTCAAATGTGCATGGGAATTTCTATTCGATACGGGACAGGAGCGCCAAATGGCATATTTCATAGGCATCGATGTCGGCACGAGTTCCACCAGGGCAATCATCATGTCCGAGGAGGGCAAGATCGTTTCCACCGGCACGGGCGAACACATCACGCTGACCCCGCGGCCGTTCTGGAGCGAACAGGAGCCAAACCGCTGGTGGCAGGCCACCATCACAGCCATTCGCGCGGCCATCTCCAATTCCTCCATCGATCCCGGGGAAATCAAATCGATCGGCTTTTCCGGGCAGATGCACGGACTGGTCTGCCTGGACAAAAATGGCCAGGTGCTGCGGCCGGCCATCATCTGGAACGATCAGCGCACCGGCGAGCAGTGCCGCATCATTACAGAAAAGGCCGGCGGCCCCAGGAGACTCATCGAGCTGTGCGGCAACACGGCGCAGGCCAGCTACACGCTCACCAAGCTGCTGTGGGTGCGGCAGTATGAGCCGATGACCTACAACAACATAGCCCAAATGCTGCTGCCTAAGGATTACGTCCGCTACCGCATGACGGGCAAATTCGCCGGCGATGTCAGCGACATGTCCGGCACGATGCTGCTGGACCAGAAAAAACGCACCTGGTCGGAGGCGATGCTGTCCCTGTTTGATATCGACGGCAAGATCCTGCCGCCCGTGCATGAGAGCCACGAGGTGATCGGCCCCTTAACGACCGAGGCGGCTAAGGAACTGGGCCTGACCACAGCCACGCTGGTCGTGGCCGGCGGAGGCGATCAGCCGGTGGGCGCCGTGGGCGCGGGCGTGGTGGAGGCGGGCCTGGTTTCGGCGACCATCGGTACAAGCGGCGTGGTCTTTAGCCACGCCCAGGACTATGTGACCGACCCCGAGGGCCGCGTGGGCACGTTCTGCGCCTCGGTGGCGGGCGAATACTGCCTCTTTGGCTGCATCCTGGCGGCGGGCGGCTCGTTCCAGTGGTTCCGCAACAATCTGGCCCAGCCGGAGTTGGCCGCGGCCGCGCAATACAAGAGCGATCCCTACGATTACCTCACGGCCCTGGCCGAGGGCGCTCCGCCCGGCTGCGAGGGGCTTTTTTGGCTACCCTATTTGACGGGGGAGCGAACACCCCACGGCGACCCCGATGCCCGGGCCTGCTGGATCGGTATCACGCAGCGGACCAGCCGCGCGGAGCTGGTCCGCTCCATTTTGGAAGGCGCCACCTACGCCATGAACGACACGCTGACGATTCTCCGCCAGCGGGGTCTCAAACCCTCGCAGGTGCGGTTGGCCGGCGGCGGGGCGCGCAGCCTCTTCTGGCGGCAGCTCCAGGCGGACATCTACGGCAAGACCTGTGTCACCATCAATGCCGCCGAGGGCCCGGCCTTCGGCGCGGCCATTCTGGCCGCGGTGGGCGCGGGTGCATTTGCCAGCGTCAAAGAGGCCTGCAAGAAACTCATCCGCATCGAGAGCACGATCAAACGCAACGTAGAGCGTTCAAAGTTCTACCGCGAGCGTTACAGGCAGTACCGCCGCCTGTACCCGGCACTGAAGAAGCAGTTCAAGTACATCGCAGAAATGGAAGGTTGATGGGTGAAACTTTTGGGCAGCACATGCGTCTTTATTTCTGTACGAAAATGAAGGAATAAGGCCTTATGCAGAACATCTTCCGCAATAGACGAGCTACCATCGCCTGGTTCTCCATCGCCCTATTCTGTTTTACGGCGGCGGGAATTCTAGAGGCGGTTTATCCTTCCGAAAGATGCTCCTCCGGCGGAGGCTCAACTGCGTACGCATTTCAGTATGAACGCGAAACGCGCCGTTTCGGCTGGCCCATCTCCTTCTTTCATTTTTCCCAAAGAAAGGCCTCTGTTCGGGTACCGGATCCAAATACAGGCCAGCCATTAACTTTTGCCCCCGAGAATCTCACACCGGCAGTCGCGGCACTCGTTAAAAAGAATTCCCCTGAGCTGCTTGACCCCAATTCAACCTATTACGTCCTGGGCCCCGCCCGCACTTTCAGAATGATGGCCCTGCCGCTGTGCGGAGATGCTGCGGTGTGGCTACTCTCCGGCCTGATTGCTCTGGCGTTGTGGAATGCCTCGGACACACACAGCCTTAGACAAGCCGCCTATTTCATTGCGATATGGATAGCGTGTGGACAGCTGATTGGAGCTAGCCAGCTTTTACGCCTCCATCGCAGCTATCGTGTATTCATGAGGGATGGCTCCGGCCTTACCAGTCGGATGCAAATGGGCGAAGCCAGTTCCCCTCCCCGCTGGACAAGCACCGGCAAACCCAATGCCCCCTATGACGTAGTGTGGGGCAATACCACGACAGGCTACCTCGGCTGGCCGCGCAATTTTGCTATCACAACCAGGAATGTCAGCGGATTCTGCTCGATTGACGCCAACGGCCTGGCCACTGAGAATTCACCTAACAGCATGTCGTTACAAACCAAGGATTACCTGCTGGCCAGCACGTTTTTTCAGAAGATTAACACCATCCGCTGCGCCCCAGCACCTGCCATTGCCGCTATCGCCAAAGCAATCGACAGCACACCCTTTACGCGCGGGATGGACTTTCCTGGGCACGGCTTTCAGTTGGAACTTCTACGGCGGCGCATTCGCAATAAACCTATTGTTCTGGCTGGCAACTGGCATCTTTACATGTTTAATCTGGGACGCTTGGCGGAACAGGAAGAATCGCGGCCGAGGTTTTCCTGTGATTCTGGTCGATAAGAATAGCGATGAGGTCGCGAAGTCTTCTGAGGCCAAAAATGCGCAAGATTCCTGAAGAAATCTCAAAATTCATCCTGGATGCCAAATCCAAGAACGCCTCCGACATTCACATCTGCGCCGATACGCCGGTCATGTACCGCATCGGCCGCAAGATGAAGCGGGCCAGCCAGGGCCCTCTGCCCGCCGAGTATTCCCAGCAGCTTTGCTACGGGCTGATGGATGAACTGATCATCGCGGACTTCGAGAAGACGCACGATGTGGACTTCATGCTGGGCGATGAGCACGGGCGCTACCGCATCAACATCTCCATGAACGACGGCATGGTGGGCGCGGTCCTGCGCATTTTCCCCGAGCGGCCCTGGTCCCTGGCCGACCTCAAGCTGCCGCCCATCGTCAGCGACCTGACCAACCGCACGAAGGGCCTCATCCTGATCACCGGCTCGACCGGACAGGGCAAGACCACCACCATGTCGGCCATGATCGACGCGGTGAACCACCGCGAGCGAAAGCACATCATCACCATCGAGGACCCCATCGAGGCCGTACACGATAACGACCAATCCATCATCCGCCAGCGCGAGGTCGGCCGCGACACGGCCTCCTTCCCGCGGGCCCTGCGCGGCGTTGCGGCAGGACCCGGACCTTATCGCCGTGGGCGAGATGCGCGACTATGAGACCATCCGCATCGTGCTGACCGCGGCGGAAACGGGCGTTCTGGTGATATCCACGCTGCACGTGATCTCCATCGACAAGATCATCGAGCGACTCATCAGCTACAGCCCGCCCGAAGAGGAAGGCCACGTGCGCAACCTGCTGGCCGACACGCTCCAGGCCATCGTACACCAGGAGCTTTTGCCCTCCAAGGAAGGCAAGAAACGCGTGGCCACGGAGATATTGATCGCCACGGATGCCGTGCGCAACATCATCCGCCGCCGCGGCACGTTCCTCCTGCGTTCGATCATCCAGACCGGCACGCGCGTGGGCATGCGCTCCATGGTGCAATCCGTGCGCGAGCTGCTGGATGAGGGGTCGATCTCGCCGGATGTGGCCGAGAGCGTGCTGGTTAATTATGCGATGTAGAAAAAAGCTAACCACAAAGACCACAAAGATCACAAAGGGCACAAAGTAAGAATGGAGTGAAGGACGGACAAAAGATCGCTTTCTTGTCTTTACCCCTTTCTTGTCTTTCTTCGTGTTCTTTGTGGTCTTCGTGATCTTTGTGGTTAGTCTTTTCCCTGGTCGGCCGCCGCCGCGCCGGCAAGATGTCCGCTGGCGAAGGCCCACTCCAGATTAAAGCCGCCCGTCGGCCCATCCAGGTCCAGCACCTCGCCCGCGAAGAAGAGTCCCTCCGCCAGGCGGCTACCTAGTGTTTTCGGATCGACTTCCTTGAGCGCCACGCCGCCGGATGTGACCATCGCCTTTTCAAAACCTTCCGTGGCCGTGATGGAAAGCGGCGTGGCCGCCAGCAAGGCGGCCAGTTCATCCTGCGCGGCCCTGGGCATGCGCGAGCAGATACAATCCTCCGGCAAACCCGCCAGATTCGCCAACTCCAGGGCCAACCTGCGGGGAAGTAACTTCGCCAACAAGTCCCGCACCTGGGCCGCGCCGTTTCCCGAGCGCCATCGTTCGAGTTTTTTTGCCTCCATCTTAGCGGTGGCCGCAATAGTCCACTCCACAAGAATGGGAATAGGCTCTTTCTTTGATGCGGCCAGCAGCCGCGCGATTTTGCCGGAGATGTTGAGCACCGCCGGGCCGGATATGCCGCGGTGCGTAAAGAGCAGGTCGCCTTGCGAAAAATCCCCCCGCCAGCGCGGCAGATCGATCCGTATCCGCACATCCGCTACGGACAGGCCCGCCAGTTTGCCCGCCCATTTCTCCCCCGTGATCAAGGGCACAAGCGCCGGCACGGGCTCGACGACTTTATGTCCAACCTGCGAGGCCAAAGCATATCCCGACTCACCGCCACCCAAGGATGAGTAGCTCCTGCCGCCGGCGGCGATGATCACTGCATCGGCCGCGAATTCTTTGCCTCCGGCGCTTACGCCGACAACTTTTTTGCCTATCCCCGATTCTGCCTTCACATCGCGAATCATCAGGACATCCACTTTCACGCCATAATGCAAGATTACGCCCAAACCCTGGCTGTGGCGGATAAGCGCCGAAGTAACATCCGCCGCGCGATTAGAGGCGGGATAGACGTGCAGGCCGTCGGGGCTGGTTGTGGGCAGGCCGATCTGGTGGAAAAAGTCGCACAGCTTTTGCGGATCCATCACGGCAAGTGCCGGCATTGTGAATCGCCCGTGGCGGCCAAAGGCCGCGGCAATTTCCTCGGGGCTAAGCAAGATCGTCACATTTCCGCGGCCCCCGCCCGCGGCGGACAGCCGGGCGCCGGGTCGATCGATCTGCTCGAGGATTTCCACCTTCGCCCCCGCCTGCGCGGCGGAAAGTGCCGCCATCAAACCCGCGGCGCCGCCTCCCACAACAAGGACAGTTTTTGCCATGTATCAATACTCGCCTATCGCCCGCTTATCACAAAGTCTAAAAACCCTAAGCACTAAATCCTAAATCCGAAACAAAAGGCAATGGGAAAGAAACCAACGAAACACAGAGCAAACGTTTTGCTCCCATTTGGATTTCTGTTTTATTTGGACCCATTGTTTAGGATTTCGGATTTAGGATTTAGAATTTAGACTTAGGCAGACGCAACTTCGAAGGAAATGAACCATGAACATAATCGAGCCTTTCAACGGCGCAGTTTTGAATCATCTGGATGGCCAGGAAACAAACGACAGTCTCACCATCACCGTGCGCGGCCGCGCACACCTGGAAGATCGCGTGCTGGTCAACGGCCAGCTCGCCCAGCGGTCGGGCGCGGAGTTTACAGCCCAGGTGGTTCTGCGGCAGGAGGAGTCTGAAATCGTCGCCTCTGTCGATCCCTTCTGCGGCCGGCGCGAGCAGCGCGTCCGCGTGGTGTGGGATAAGGCAAGCCATCGCCGCTACCGCATGTGCATCGATGACAATGTTTTTTGCCTCCGTGATATTGCAATGAACCGTTACAAGTCATTGTTCGAGTGCCCTTACCTCAAAATCCTCCGCGACCTGCACGAAAAGTACGGCACCAAGTACACAGTCAACCTGTTCTTCCAGACCCCCGAGGCGGATTTCTCGCTGGATCAGTTCCCCGACAAATACAAGGGCGAGTTTGAGGGCTGCGGCGATTGGCTGAAGCTCGCCTTCCACGCCTACAAGGAGTTCCCTGACCGCCCCTACCAGTACGCCGATGCCAAAACGCTCGCGCACGATTTTGACGCGGTGGCGGCGGAGATTCATCGCTTCGCCGGCGCGGCGGCCTACGCACAGCCCACCATCATCCACTGGTGCATGGTTCAGCCGGATTGCTTGAAAGTCCTTACGGACCGCGGCGTGAAGGTCCTGAGCACGCTGGCTGTGGAAAGGTCCGGCGGCTGGGATTTGAACTATTTCCTTAACGACCAGCAGTGCCGGTGGCTCTTGCGCGGGACGGCCTGCGTGATTTTGCATCCGGCCTCACGTTCTCCAACTGCGATATCGTGCTTAACGCGACAAAGCTCGAGAACATCGTCTCCACGCTGAAGGCCTCGACGGCCGCGCCGGCCACTAGTCAGATCCTAGACCTCCTGACGCACGAGCAATACTTCTGGCCGTTCTATTTCAACTATGTTCCCGATCACGCGGCAAGGCTGGAGACGGCGTTCAGCCTGGGCAAGCGAAAACGGGTATGAGCCGGTGTTTTTCCATGAAGGTTTGCTAGGCAACAAAGGCTGACAAGGCTGGAATCGATTTACAAATTACAATTTACAACTGACAAGTTACGGCCACGGTGGACCTCATGTCCCCAATTGTCAATTGTCATTTGTAAATTGTAAATTGTCTAAAAATCGACCTTCCTTTGAGGCGGGGGAATAGGTTTTTCCCCGACTGTCCCACCCTAAAATCCAGCATGCAGAAAGGCAATTCCACAACCGAAAAGGTCGTCAAATCCGAAGACCAGTGGCGGCAGCAGCTTACGCCCGAGCAGTTTCGCATCACCCGCGAATGCGGAACGGAGCGCGCCTTTGCCGGCAAGTATTGGGACTGCCACAAGCACGGCGTCTATCACTGCATCGCCTGCGGGGCAGAACTCTTCAGCTCGGACACAAAGTTCGATTCCGGAACCGGCTGGCCCAGTTTCTACGATTCTGTTAACAGTGAATCTGTCGGCATGCGCGGCGATGACAGCCACATGATGCAGCGGGTCGAAGTCCACTGTAACCGCTGTGGCGCACATTTGGGGCACGTGTTTGAGGATGGGCCCGAGCCGACGGGACTGAGGTACTGCTGCAATTCGGCCGCGCTGGATTTGGAGGAGAAAGAGTGACTATTTGGCCTTTTGGCTGTTTGACTGTTTGGAACAGCAAGATTCTCATCAGCAGCGCCAAACAGCCGAACAGCCAAAACGGCAAATAGCCAGATTACCTCATGCACATCGGCTTATTTCCCGCCGCGCGGTGAAAGGCGATGCACTCGCAGCAGATCGAATGCCGTTCGCAATCCTTGCTCTTGCATGGGCAGGTTTGACGGGTTTTCTCGCGATTGGGGCAGTCGCTCTTAGGGCTCGACATATCTCATCTCCGTTCGAGGCTGTAGGCCGTAGGCTGTAGACTGTAGGAAAAGGCCGGAAAACAGCAAGAGGTTACTCTTTCTTCTCCGATTGTTGCTACAGCCTACAGTCTACAGCCTGCCTTGATGGCAACAATTGCACCACAGGAATGCTGGCCAGCGTCGCGGCCACGCCAATATAGAAGGCCCACTGGTAGCCCCAGCTCACCCACAGGATGCCCGAGACCAGCGGCATGATCACCGCCGCCACGTGATTGCAGGCCACGCCCATGGAGAGTGTCGCCGTGCGGTCCGCCTGCGGCGCAATGCGGCCTACGTACGTGGAAAGCGCCATCCCTAAGACGAACAGCGAGCTATCCAGTATGTAGATCCCATACAGGACGCCGCGGTGAGTGAGTGTCGCGTAGCCGACAAAGAGCGCCGCCAGGCACGCGTAATACACGGTCAGCACGCGCCGCTCGCCCACGCGATCGATAATCCTGCCCACGCGCGGCGATGCCACATAACCCACCACCTGCACCAGGCCCGAAATGATCAGAATGTGCGTTACGGGCGCGTGGTAACGCTCCACCAGCAGAAACGGCGCAAAGGTGATGGACATCTGCTTGCGCCAGCCTTCCAAAAAGCTCAGCAGGTAATACCGCCAGTACTGGCGGCGGATGACCAGGCTCGGCCCCGGTACTTTTACCGCCCGCGGGATGCCCAGGCAGGCCAGTGCGCCGAAGATTGCCGCCGCGCCGGCCAGAATATACAGGGAGCGGATGTGCACACCCAGCGCGGTAAGCGCTAAAGCCGTCGCCACACCCAGCCCCACGCCGATGGCCCCGGCCGCCTGCACCTGCCCCATGCGGTGGCCGATGCGGCTGGGTTCTGAAAGCGCCATGGACATGGAGTTGGGCAGCGGCATCCACACGTGCAGCCCCTGCGACCACACCACCGAGAGCACGATCACCCAGGCGAAGCCGGGCACGATGGAATACGCGCCCAGTCCCGCCGCCACGATCAAGAGCATGATAAAGCCGATGACCGGCTCGGCCATCCCCGCCAAAAGCGCCAGGATCAGGAAGGCCGTGACGCCGCAGCTTTCGCGGACCGCCTCTACCAGGCCCATCTGAAGGCCGGTGAAGTGCAGCACATCCCGCAGGAAATTGGAGTTCAGGCCAAGCTGAAGCGACATGGTGAAGCCCACACCCGCCACCGCCAGGCACAGGAAAAACATGCCGCGGCGGCGCGTGGATTCGCTCATGATGGGATGCGGGATTGCCGGCTCAATTGCCGCGGCCGGGCCGCCCTCGGGCGCTCGAACCGAAAGCACCTCCGCGATGGCCTCATTGCCGCGATCTAAATTCTTCTCTTTCACGGGTACTGCCAATAAATCATCGGCGGCCAAATTGCAACTTGGGAAACTGCCGGAAAAAAACAACCACAAAGATTACAAAGACCTCAAAGAACACGAAGAGGACAAATGGCATAGGCAAAGAATTTGGTTTTATCCGGTCTTTGCTCTCTCAGCCTTTATTTGTGCTCTTTGTGATCTTCGTGGTCTTTGTGGTTATTCTTGCGGCTTATCCCTGCTGTCCGCTGCCGACATAGGCCGTGCCGCGCCACTGTACCTTCGCGCCCTTGCGGTGCTTGGCGAAGGCCTTGAAGATCGCCACCGTGGCCATGATGCAGCCCAGTCCGTACGTCCAGAACAGCGCTGCCCTCGCTCCGGCCAGCTTGTAAAAGCGATAGATTACGCTCATCTGGAGCGCCACGGCGGCCGTGGCCACGATGGCCGCGGTGAGTGCCGCTTTTTGGCCGCTCAGGAGGTAAAAGATCCAGCCGGCCAGCGCCGCCACGTGAGGCAGGAGGCTGACGATCAGGAGCACCACCAGGCTCACCGCCAGCCGCTTTTTCGTGCCGAACGTGCCGAAGAAGATGCGGCTCCAGCCGTTCAAAATCTTCTTGAAGGAGGTGTACATCCGCACACTGACCAGGCCATCCCCCTGCACCACGGCCAGGCGGCGGCCGAAGCGTTTTACGCGCTGGGCGAAGGCCAGGTCCTCCATCAGCCGGTCGCGCACGGCCGCGTGCCCGCCGACCTCATCGTAAATGTCCCTCTTAAAGAGCATGAACGCCCCGTTGGCGTAGGCCTGGGGTTTGGCGGGGTCGTTCACCTTGTCCGGCTTGAACCAGAAGACCATGATCGCGCCGCACACCGGCTGGACCACATTCTCCCAGAAGCCCCGCATTTCCAAATCGGGCAGCACCGAGAGCAGGTCCACTTTGTGGTTCAAGGCGTACGCCATGGCCACGCGCACGGTGGCGGGCGAGGTGAAGCGGCAGTCCGCATCGGCCATGCACAGCCACCGGCCCGTCGATTGGCTGATGCCGTGGGCCATGGCGTTGTTCTTGCCCGCCCAGCCTTCGGGCAGCTCGTGTACCTCCAGGACGCGCAGACGAGGATCATCGCCCCCCGCCGCGCGGGCCAGCGCGGCTGTGCCATCCGTCGAGCGGTCATCGATGATGACCAGCTCAAAATCCTCGTAATCCTGCGCCAGCAGCGACTCCACGCACGCGCCGATGTTCTCCGCCTCATCCTTGCCGGCCACGAGCATGGTGACCGATGGCCAGTCGCCCTCGATCTTCGCCGCCTCGCGCGGCGACAATTTCAGATTCGTCTTTTTCGCGCGAAATCTCGCTGTGGCGCATCAGCCAGATCAGGCACAGGCCGCCGCACAGGAACGCCAGTATGGAGAAGAGGGTTGTCATGGAAGGGTGCATCTTACGGCCGCGCAGACCGTGAAGCAATGGACGTCACAGGGGGGAAAGGCTATACCTGTACGCTGTAAACTGTGACCTCAAACCTCAAAGGCTAGGGCCGGGCCCCTGGCGAGGATGAGTTAAAGGCCTATAAATCTCTGCTAATGCTTTGGAGATGATGCTTTGCCTTCAGAAAACAACGCCCGCAAACAGATGCTTGAGCAGTTGGATGAAGCTATCGACAAATATACTCACACAGTTGCGGAAGACTCCACTGGAAGGAAACGGGTTGCCAGTATGACACTATGGGAGCAGTGCGTGAGTATAGCTCCGACAACTTGCTAATTCGAGTAGTCAACGACCGAGGGCTGATTGATCTTGAAATTGCACCTGTAACCAGGCCGGCGGACTTTCGTGCTGTGTCCTTCTACATGGACTGGTTGCAGCCCGCCCGCCTTGGACACTGGAATCTTGGAATAGGAGGGGCCACCGCTTTCCTTCAAAAGAATTGGCAACGCATAAACTCGTTATTACTCCCTGATAACTTCCAATCCACCTTAAGGCAGGTAGACGAAGCTGCCAGACGTTCCAACCCATAGTAAAACAACCTGCCGGGTGCAATCTCTCCCCAGCAAAAGGGGGAGGCTGACAACAAATGTCCCATTACCACCTTGGTTAATCGGTTAACCAATTAACCCGTTAACCACATCTGGTAGAATCCTGCGGCGATGGAAAGAGATTTCGACATCGTGGTCATCGGTGGCGGGCATGCGGGCATCGAGGCCGCGGCGGCGGCCGCGCGCATGGGCTGTAAGACCGCGCTGGTAACGATGGATGTGGCGGCCATTGGGCGCATGTCGTGCAATCCGGCCATCGGCGGCATCGGCAAGGGCCAGATCGTTCGCGAGGTCGATGCACTCGGGGGCGTAATGGGCGTGGCCGCGGACCAAACGGCCATGCAGTTCCGCATGCTCAACCGCTCCAAGGGCAAGGCCGTGTGGGGTCCGCGCTGCCAGAGCGACCGCCACGCGTACGAGAAATTCGTGCGGGCGTTTTCGCGCAGGTTGCCCAACCTGGAACTGATTGCAGGTGAGGCGGCAAAGGTTTTGGTCGAAGATGGCCGCGCGGCGGGCATCGAACTGGCCGATGGACAAACCATTGTGGCCCGTGCCGTGGTGATTACCGCGGGCACATTTTTGTCAGGCATTTTGCACCGCGGCGAGAAGACCTGGCCCGGCGGCCGCGCGGGCGAGCCGGCGGCCAATTCGCTAAGCTGGTCGCTGCGGGAAGATGCTCATCTCACACTGGCGCGATTGAAGACTGGCACGTGTGCCCGCCTGGCCTCAGAATCCATCGATTACTCCCGTTGCCAGCGGCAGGATGGAGACAGCGAACCCGTTCCCTTTAGCCTGTTGACCGTAGGCAAAAACTTCCTGCCGCAGCAGGTCCCCTGCTGGATCACCTCCACCAATCCGCGGGTACACGAGATCATCCGCAAGAACCTCGACCGCGCCCCATGTACACCGGCCAGATCACCGCCGCGGGCCCGCGGTACTGCCCCTCCATCGAGACCAAGATCGTCCGCTTTGAGGGCCGCGACCGCCACCAGCTTTTCCTGGAGCCCGAGGGCCGCGACACGAATTGGGTCTACATCAACGGTCTTTCCACCAGTCTGCCCGAGGATGTGCAGCGCGAGATGGTACACGCCGTCGAGGGGCTGGAGCACGCCGAGATCGTTCAGTACGGCTACGCCATCGAATACGATTACGCCCCGCCCACACAGCTTTTTTCCACATTGGAAACGAAGACAGTGAAGGGCCTGTATCTGGCCGGCCAGCTTAATGGCACCACCGGCTATGAAGAGGCGGCGGGCTTAGGTTTGATGGCCGGCGCCAACGCCACGCTGGCAGTGCGCGGCGAGCCGCCTCTCATCCTGGGCCGCGACCAGGCCTATATCGGCGTAATGATCGATGACCTAGTCACAAAAGGCGTGCTGGAGCCCTATCGCATGTTCACCAGCCGCGCGGAACACCGCCTGGAGCTGCGCGCGGACAACGCGGACATGCGATTGACCGAGCTGGCGCAGGCGGCGGGGTTGACCTGCCCAATCCGCGATGAAACCTTTACCTCTATCAAGGCGGCGGCGGGCAGAATAGATCGCCTGCTGCACTCCATCCGCTATGAGGGACAGCTCTTGTCCGAGCACTTGGCCAACCCGCAGGTCGATTTGACGAGCCTGCTGGCAAGGTGCGTCCAGGATCCATCTCATCGCCAGGCAGATCAGATTCGCGAACTTGTGGAACTATCCCAATCATCTCCCCACGCGGCGGAAATCCTCGCCGCCGATTGCCTGTACGCCGGTTACATCGATCGCCAGCAACGCCAGGTCGCCCAGATGGCCTCGCTGGAAAAGAAGCTGATCCCCCCCGACCTCGATTACGCCTCCGTAAACCACCTCCGCTTCGAAGCGCGGCAGCGCCTGATCGAAATCCGCCCACGCACCCTCGGCCAGGCCCTGCGCATCAGCGGAATTACCCCGGCGGACATTAATATTCTGGCCATTCATCTGCATGCCCACGGCCGCGCGGAGGAAGATGTTGCGCGGCCGGCGCGTTAAACTGGGTAATCTGTAGAACCTTGGTAAGATTTCGACCGGCAATTTTTGCGCGACAATTTTGCGGGGACACGTTTTTTTGATTCCCTCTAAGCAGTAACTGGCTATTTTCCAGTCGCTTACAGTGTTTTTACATATTTACAAAATTCTCAAGAGGAAAAAGCACCCCAGTCGATACGTCAAGTACGTGCAAGGATGCACGTGAGCCTTGGGATGTGTGAATCCCGAGCTCGGCGAAAAGCCTTTAGTAGGCGACCGATTCATCGGCACCACGGCAGCACCAGGGAAGGTCGGCCGAAGGTCGCTACGTCCGCGGAGGTGCAGGCGCGGGCATTTCGCGAGGTAGCCATGAGCAACATAAGCGGCATCAATCCGGCGCAGGGCACAAGTCCGATTCAGCCTTCTTCAACCCCAAGAGCTTCTGCCAGCGATAGTTCCGCCGGCCCGCAGCCTCCTGACACGGTGGAGATCAGCCAGCAGGCCCGCATCGCCGCCAAGCTCGCATCCATACCGGATGTGCGCGGCGATTTGGTCTCCCGCGTCAAAGGCGAGATCAAGGCCGGCACGTACGATACGCCTGACAAAATGGATGAAGCCCTCAAGAATCTGCTGGCTGAACTTTGACTGATATACGCGGTTGAAAAACCGGCATAATTTGAGCAACAGACAGGCATGGAAGCCTGTCTGTTGTTTTTTTGCCCAGCCTTCCTATTTTGCCCAATCCCCCTGTTTTGCCTATTTTCACGTGGGGAATAAGGTTTTTGCCCTCTCAAACCGCAAATTCTGTATATTCCGTATTATCGTCAGTCTGACACAAAGATCCATTTCGCCTGAACCTCGTTGTATTTGCAAGTCATTTAATGATATTAAGTTACAATCGTTATTGTTGCATAATTCTGGCCGCACCGGCTGCCGCGCGGCCGAGGTCATCCGATTTACAATGTTAAATTGCGTAGACTGGATAAAATATGCGGTCTGGGGTATTTAAGGAATCTGGGTTGACCGTCGATGTCAAGGTTGTGACGGGCGGATCTTGCCGGTCGCATTGTCGCTATTCGGGCGGGCGCGGTGCGCCAATATGGAGATTGAAGCGTGATTCGCAAAAATGTCTACACCACGGGAGAGGCGGCCGAGGTCTGTAATCTTTCCCAGCAGACCATCATTCGCTGTTTCGATGGCGGCCAACTGAACGGTTTTCGCGTACCGGGCAGTAAGTTTCGCCGCATTCCGCGCGGCGAGCTGATGAAGTTCATGCGCGCCAACGGCATGCCGCTGGAGATGCTGGGGACAGGCAAGACCCGCATCCTGGTGGTGGATGATGATCCCCAGATCGTCGAGCTGTTCGTGGATGTGCTGAAACGCGACGGCCGCTTTGAAGTGGCCACCGCCTCCACCGGCTATGATGCGGGCGTGCAGACCCAGAGTTTCCAGCCCGACATCGTCATCCTGGACTACATGCTGCCGGACATCAACGGCAACGTGGTCTGCAAGACCATCCGCGACAACCCCGACCTGTCGTCCATCAAGATCCTGATCATCTCGGGCCTCATCAACCAGGCCGAGATCGACCAGCTCCTGTCCGCCGGGGCCAACGATTTCATCAAGAAGCCGTTCAATATTGCCAAGGTCATCGAGCGCATCACGGAGCTTGTGGAAGCCTGATAATCCGTGCCCAATACCCCGAATAATCCGGCCGACCCGGCAGACAAGCTCAAGGGCCGCCAGGTCGAACTGATCCTCCGCCAGGTGGATAGTGTCCCCACTTTGCCCGAAGTGGCCACGCGGCTATTGAAGCTGACCGCCTCCAGCGAGGTCGAGACCGAAGAGGTCATCAACCTCATCCGCGCGGATCAAAGCCTCACCGCCCGCCTGCTCTCCTTGGCCAGCCGCGCGGACACTGGGCTCCGCAAGGAGGCCCGCACGGTGGGCAAGGCCGTGGTCCTGCTCGGTTTTGAAGCCGTCCGGTCGGCCGTGCTCTCCATCAAAGTCTTTGAAATGTTCACGCAGGAGGCCCCGGAATCGAGCGGTCTCGATCGCCGCGAATTCTGGAAGCACAGCCTGGCGGTGGCCTGCGCCGCCGAGCTCCTGGCCCGCCGCGTGCAAATGCCGGCGTGGATCCGGAAGAGCTGTTCATCTGCGGCCTGCTGCACGACATTGGTAAGCTCGCTTTAGAACAATGCCTGCCCAAGAGCTACAGCCGCGTGGTGCAAGCCTGCAACAGCCAGGCCGGCAACATCGCCGAATACGAGCGGCAGATTCTAGGCCTCGATCACACCATCGCGGGCCGCCGTTTGGCCCAGCAGTGGGGACTTGGGGAGCTGGTCGAGCAGACGGCCTGGCTGCACCATCAGCCCGTGGACGGACTGCCGGAGATGATCCGCGGCCGCCGCGCGGTGGGCATGGTGCAACTGGCCGACACGCTCGTCCGCGAGCAGCGCTTCGGCTACAGCGGCAATTTCACCTTCCCGGTCAGTTCGCAGCCTCTGGCGGCGGAGCTGGGCGTGAGCGACGCGGCCGTGGCCGAAACGCTGGAGCGTCTGCCCGGCGCGATCGAGGCTCGCAGCCGCACGCTGGGCATCGGCGAGGTCACCACCGAAACCCTGTATCGCCACGCCCTGGCCGATGCCAACAGCGAACTGGGCCGCCTGAATCGCCGCCTCCAGCGGCGCGCGGCGGAGGCCGCCACACAGGCCAAGGCATTTGAACTGCTGCGGCAATTCGGCGACAGCCTCTCCACCACCGAATCGCTGGAGGACCTGGTGCGCCTCCTGGCGAGAACCTGGTCCCACGTGGGCGAGCTTACTCCATCCGCCGGCGAGCCCGTGGCCGCATACGTTTTCTCCGATGCGGACGCCACGATCGTCATGGGCATCGATTCAGGGATGGAGGATGTCGGCGTGGAGCTTGTGCCCGCCGCCATCACGCTGCCGCCGGCCGCCTTGCCCGCGGCGGCCGTCTCGGGCTCTGAAATCCTCGAGCAGATCGCCAACATGGACAGCGTGCCCGATGCGCTGGGCCAGTCGACGCTGTCGCACTACCCGCTGGTTTGCGGGCAAAGATGGGTGGGCGGCCTGTTCTGGTCGGCCGGCGGGGCCCGCGCGGACCTGGCCGGGACGGCCGCCAAGGCCGTCTCCGTGGCCATGGCCTTCGCCGCGGCCATGACCGAAAGCCGCGACCGCTCGAACATCCTGGCCGAGCAGCTTGCACAATCTTCGCAGCGGCTGTACGCGGCCCAGAAGGCCCTCACCGAAAGCCGCCTGCTGGCGGCCGTGGGCGAGATGGCCGCGGGCGCCGCGCACGAAATCAACAATCCCCTGGCGGTGATCGCCGGCCGCGCACAGCTCATGGCCGAATCCGCCGGCGAGGCGGACCGCCAGATCTGGCAGATCGTCGCCGACCAGGCACAGAAGATCAGCGACATCGTCTCGGAAATGATGGAATTTGCGCGGCCGCCGGAGCCCGACTGCGCGGCACACGAAGTCCGCGACCTGATTGATTCGGCCGTCAAGGCCGTACACAAGAACGCGGCCATGGCGAACCTGATCGTCAAGACCCGCATCGCCGAAGACACGCCGGCCCTGTGGGTGGATGATGAGCAGATCGTGCAGGTCCTCACCGAGGTGCTTGTAAACGCCCATGCGGCGTACGCCCAGAACCCCCGCGCCCAGATCGATGCGGGGCTGGATGAGCTTTCCGGCATGGTCGTCATAAGAGTGACAGATGAAGGCGTGGGCATGGACGCCGACACGCTGGATAAAGCCTTCACCCCCTTCTTCTCGCTAAGGAAAGCGGGCCGCAGAAGGGGCATGGGGCTTTCCCGCGCCCGCCGCTTCGTGCAGCTTGCCGGCGGAAAGATGTGGATCACCAGCGTGGCCGGGGAAGGCACGAGCGTCTTCATCCAACTGCCCCCCTCCAGGGAAAATCAGTAGCCAAAGAGGCGTCCATGAACCCGCAGACACTGCCCAGAATCCTGGTCGTCGATGATGAAGCGGACATTTGTGAAGTCGTCACCGACACGCTGTCGCGCCAGGGTTTGTCCGTCCAGTCGGCCCTCACCGCCGCGGATGCCTGCAAGATGGCCGAACGCGAGCGGCCCGACCTGATCATCGCCGATCTGCGGCTGGCCGATGGGGATGGGCTTTCCATGCTCCAAAACGTCCGCCGCCGCGTGGGGCACGTGCCGGCGGTGCTCATGAGCGGGCGGGCGGATCTGGCCTCGGCCTCTGAGGCTTGCCGCAACGGCTGTGCGGATTTTCTCACCAAGCCGCTGGACATGATGCGGCTGTCTGAAACGATCCGCCGCGCACTGGCCAATCGGGATGTGGCGGAAAAGCTGGTGCACCGCAATCATCGCCTGCGTGCGTTGTCGCGGCAACTCAACAGCCGCCGCCACACGCTGGCCAGTCACCTGAGCACGACCTGCGCGGCCCTGACCAACGCCTACCGCAACCTTTCCGAACAGTTCAACCGCCAGGAAAGCATGCTGGATTTCCAGCGGCTGCTCATGGCCTGCCAGAACGATGATGATGTGTTCCGCAGCCTGTTCGGCTTTTTCGCCGAGCGGGGGCGAACCTCTTCGGCGTGGCCCTGGTGTGCGATGAGAAGGCCGAGCTCCAGGTGGTGGGCCGCTTCGGCACGCCTTCGCCCGATTCCATGAGCACGGCTCGCGGCATCGCCTATAGCCTCACCGACACGGTTCTCTCAGATCCCGTCATCACGCGGCTGGACTCGGTGACCCACGCGGGACTTTTCCCCAAGTGGCTCACCGAACACGTCCAGGGCTGCTCGTTCATGCTCCTGCCGCTGCTGCCGAAAGAGGGACAGCTCATCGGCGTGGTGGTCCTGTACCGCAAGGGCGGCCACAGCTTCACCGAAAACGAGGCGCTGCTGGCCCAATGGGTCGGCCCCTGCGTGGCCGTGGCGATACAGGGCCCGTCGCTTCCAGAGCAACGTGCCGGCGCGACCGAGGAGGATCCATCATAGTCGCGTTAATCGGTTAATCGGTCCGCTCGCCGCTCGCTCCGCGCTCGGCTCGCTCTTGGTTAATCGGCCGGAGCCGGTTAACGCCTTTTCGTCGCTCTTCAATTTTCAAATATCAATTGACCGTCCGATCCTCAGCGATCGGCCCGGTACAGCTCGCCACGTGTGGCCATCGAGGAAGCTTTGGGCAACACAAATCGTTTCTGGCCGCGCCGGCCGGAGTCCTTCAAGCCGTGTACTGAGGGCAGCGACGATGCCCGATGTGGCTATGGGGCATTGTTCTTTAACGAAGCGTATCCACTCAGAATTGGTGAAGTTTCTCACGGAATCTTTTCATCCGGCTTGGGCCGGCGCACAAACTAATCGCCCGTTCGGGTTAAACAGGTCGCCCCGCAGGCCGGCAATGGATTTTCGATTTTTGATC
>CAWAWB010000018.1:0-124561 GCA_963785635.1 uncultured Phycisphaerales bacterium | reverse complement strand
CACTACAACGCCACCTGATCCATTATGCAGCAACGTATTGACGATATTCGAATGCCAAGGCTACGCAACCGTCGCTTGCGTGTTTTCACGTGGCAGCGTCGCGCTTTCTCGTTTCGTGCCTGCGTTTGAGTAATAATCTCCGCCTCCCTGGCCAGGAAGCTTTGACGAACCTGTCCCGTCAGCCACAGGGAACGCACCAGCGCCGCGGCCGCCTGGCGAATCTGGCATACGGTCAGCTGCGGATTTTTCCCCCCGCCACTGTTCCTGAACCGTGGCCAGGAACAGGTGGCTGACGGCCGTCAGCAGCAGATGACGCTTCAAGGAGCGATACCGGCGAACCTCAAAATGGTCCAGCCCCAACTCGGACTTTTCCACCTCGAAGCATTGCTCGACCCTGTACCGCGTGAAGGCCACGTGCAACATCACCTCCAGCGGCGTGCCACCCGGCGCGTTGGAGACGAAGTATTTCACCTCCTGCGGCGCCAAAATGTTGCGGGCCACAATCAACCAATGCGCCCGCGTCGGCAGACCATCCCGTTTCAAATACAGCCGCGCCGCCTTGACCTGCCAAACCTCCGGTCCCACCGTGCTGTCCTTGACATGGAACTTCCGCCACGCTTGTTTGCGAAAAGCTGCCCCGTAGCGCAGCATGTGGCGAACCTGGATGCAGGGCAGGGTCTTGACCTTCAGACGGGGATAATGCCTCGGCCGGCCGCGCCGCGTGGCCGCACGATGCTGTTTTTGAAGAACCTCCGGTTCGCGCAGCCAGCCGTAGAAAATCGACGGCACTTCCAGGACGTAGCGCTGGCCGCACTCGTCCAGGGCGCGATGAAAGTCCGGCACTTCGCCATAACCTTCATCCCCCGTCATCCATTCAAACCGAATCCCGTTGGCCACGGCGGCGGCACGCAGTTCCAGGGCGATCTGCCACTTGGGGCGATGCTGCATTGTGTCCGGGATGCCCGCCCCCCGGCACCGAGCACGATCATCGGACCATTCCTGCGGCAAGAACATCTCCCCCGGAAGCAGGGTGTGAAAGGCGCCCGCCACATAGCTGATATGCACCGTAACCACGCAGTTATCCACCTTGCCCGTGGCGCCGCAATATTGACGCTGCACGCCGGCGGTCTTGTCGCCCTTCTTGGGATGGGCCGTCTCATCCAACACGCCAATCGACAGGGGGTGGCTGTGTTGATCGCCCACGATCTGCATCAACCGCTGGGCCATGCGCGCATCATCCCAGTCTGCCAGCGACAGGAACTGCTGAAGCGTCCGCGGCGGAACGTCGGCCCGGTCCGCCATCGGCTCGATGCTCTTGCGCGGCAGATCCGACAATTGACCGTTGACGTAAACCCGCAGGTTGCCACAGGGCTCGCTGCGGCTGAAACAGTCGTCAAATTGTCCCAAGTACTGTTCCAACATCGGCTTGAGCTCTCGCAATTGCTTGGCATCCATGCCGTATCTCCTTTCGGGAAAAGCGCTCCCGAAAGGAACTATCGTCTGGCCGCCTGAGCTTTCTTGAGCCCAGATGGCGTTGTAGTGTTAGTACAGTTCCAAAAACAGGCCCCTTCCCCCCTCACAAAAGAGGATTTTTAGCATTTTTTTAAAATGGACCTGGCCGCGCGGCGGTTTAGGCAAGCTGGGCAAGATGGGTAAATTCACCCTCACCCGCCCCTTCGGGGCACCCTCTCCCTTCCAGGGAGAGGAGTTTCACCCTCACCCGCCCCTTCGGGGCGCCCTCTCCCAGGCAAGAGGGGTGGGAGCATGGTCCCTCTACGGGCTCAAGACAGTGTGCAGGTCCGCTGCACACATGTTCTTGTTTTCAAATCTGCTAAGAGTCATTTGGTGTGCAGCAATCCTGCTTCGCCAAGGCTACGCAGGACCTTGCCTGCACACCCTACGCCACCCTACGCTTCAGCGAATCTCATCTTCCCTGTTGACCACACCCCTGCCCCCGCTTTCCACCAGGCCGGTGCGAAGTGTGCGGCCGTAAAGCTCGGCGCCATGGGGGAAGTGGAAAACCTTCTCCGCCCGGGCGCCAGGGGCCAATTGGCGGATCTGGCTACTTTGGCGGGCGCGGTCGGGAATCTGGGCGAAGCACTCGAAGCTGACGGGGTCCGTGCCGCGGTTTAAGATGCAGGCTCGGACCTCCAGGTCGCCTGAAGGCTGAAGGGCGCTGAACACATCGAAGTCCATATTGCGGGGAGTCAGGTAGAAGAAGGCCGGCGCCTCGATGAACTTGCCTTCGCGCGCCTCCACCTCGACCCGCACATCCACCTGCTTTAAGCCGATAGTCTCGCGATACGGGAACGAGATGGCCAGCGGTTTGGACCATTCCTGCCCCGGTTCCAGGCTGAAACGGATCACGCGCGGCTGTACGGTCCAGCCCTCGGGCGCGCTTAAACGCACCGTGCCCGTAACCGGCTGGTTGTACGGATTCACAAAAGTCAGCGCGGCGGTCTGGCGGTCGAACCGGGTATCCAGAATCTGCGGCGACACGCGCAAAGAGGCCCGCAGGGCCAGGCTATCCGCATCGCAGCCGGCAATGATGAACGGCGTATCGCCGGCAGGCAAGGTGCACTGGCCGCCGGTTCGCTCGAGTTCCTTGCGGCGGCCCCACAGATCCACCACGTACGCCGTCTGCGGCAGTGTGAGGCGAATGGACGGCTCATCGCCGCCATCGGGGCGGCTGTGTACGATCATCCGTCCCTCATTGCCTTTGCGGAAGATGATGGCCACGGTTGAATCGCTCAGCCGCGCCACGCCGATGCACCTGGTATCCGCCAGCCAGGCGCCCAGCGTGCGCTCCACCAGCAGCAGACTCATCGACTTCGAGCATCCCATCATCCAGCCGCCGCCACGGCGGAGGCATGAAGATGCTGTTTGCCCCGCCCGCTCGCGCATACGCGTAGCGCAGGGCGACATCGGCGATGCGCCCCAGCCGGTTTGTCGCCGGCTGCTGCGTATCGAGGAAGACTTCTCCCACGTGGCCGGCAAACTGGGCCAGAATATCGGGCAGTTCCTCGGGCTGGCAGGTGGGCGGCAAAATCAGGCTCAGCCGCGCGGATTGGCTGGGGGCAGAGTCGAAATCCGCGCTCCAGGTCAGCAGCACATCCTGGCGATTCAGGATGCGGCGCACCCAGCGGCACATGGTCTTATAGGCGGCGGGGGCATCGCGATCCCACATCGCCTGCTCGCAGAAGGGTTGACCCACCTGCCAGCTTCCCACCTGGAAGCCAAAGCGGGCCAGCATGAGCAGCATCGCCCGCTCCAGGGGCGGCGGCGGGTCGGCCAGGCTGTCCAGAAGGTTATGCGTACTATTCTGCGCTGCGCCGGCGATATCCGCCGGAACGCGGTCCAACACCAGCTCGGGCGTCATGCCCATGTCACGCACGCGCGTGAGCAAACCCAGCATGGCGTCGTTTTCGGCGCTGGCGGCCTTGACATCGACGGTCTCCGCCGCGATTTGCGGGTGAGCCATCCAGGCGGAAAGTTTTATGGCCCCCGCGTGTACGTGTTTGGCCAGGGCCAGCGCGGCGGGCATATCGTTCATCTGCAAATCGGCCAGATACAGGCCCAGACCGCCGCGACCGCCATGCTCCACATCGGCCAGGCAGATGAAGCGGCAGGTCCGCCGCGTAACCGCCTGATCGGATGTGGAGACCATCAGCTCGGCCTCGTACAGTCCCGCCTCAAGCTTTTCCAGCGGCAAGGTCATCTCCTGGTCCTGCCAATCAGGCCCGCGGCCGCTGATGATCTGCTGAAGGTGGATCACGCCGGCCGCGTCGCGAATGGTCAGCAGGACGCCCGAATCCACCTGCTCCAGGCCCTGCACCGAAATTCGCAGCCGCGGCGTGGCGCCGGGGGGAAAGACGTTGCCGGGCAGGTCCGTGCGAATCCGCACGCGCGGCAGCCGATATATCCGCAGATCATCCCAGAAGACCGAACCGGTAATGTCCTGGCTGTAGACGTGAAGCTGGCAGGGGTCCTGCCACACTTCCGGCTGGACCAGGCTTAAGGTCACTTGCAACTTGGCGGCCTCGGGACTTGTGCCCTTCAAGCGGACCTGGAAGGGCTGCCATTGGTTGTCGCGGCCATCGGCCGGATCGCCCATCGGCTCCGAGATGCTCATCGTGGCAGGAATGACCTGGCCCAGGCCATCGACCAGAAACAGCCGCGCCTGCGCCGCGCGGCTTTGAGGCCGCCGGTGCGAACCCAGCCGGTGAGCAGGTAATCGCTGTCCGAAAACGCGGCTATCCCCGGCGACAGCGTGTAGGCAATGTTGCCGCCGTTGAGTGACATCTCAAAGCAGACCTTGCCTTCGTGCGGGTCGGCCTGCGTGAGGCGGCCTTTGAGGTAGTACTTGGGGAAGCGCACATCGGGGGGCAATGTTACGCCGGGCAGTTCGGATTTGACCCAGCCGCGCGGAATCTCCTGGCCGGTGGTGAGTTCGCTCTCAAAATCGATGTGGGCGACCAGGCTGCGCAGGGGCTCGCTTTGGCCGTGGGCTCTGGGCGCACAGAGCGCCAGGAGCGCAGCCGCGAAGACAAGCATCCATGCAGACTTCGATGGCATCCATGCCATGGTAAAAGTATCGAACCGGGGCTTGGGGAAACTTGAGGCGGGTTCGGGCTCACGGCTCAGGGCTTGCGGCTTGCGGCTTTGGGCTTTGGGCTTTGGGCTTTGGCGGGCAGGAGCACCCCTCGCCCTTTTACGGGAGAGGGGCAGGGGTGAGGGTTCTGCAGCCAAAAACCAAATCCGAAACTCGGGTAGTGGGTCAGTTTGAAAATTTATGCTTGAGCGATCATGCTTGCTTTGCCCGTCAGTCGGTCGATAAACTACAAGCATGGCAAAGAAAGCTCGCAAAGACGATCTGAACGTCCTGGCGCAGTCCATTGTGCAACAAGCCACCGGCCAAGTTCCGCCAGATGAATCCAAGAAGAATCCCTCCGCCGTTGCGCTGGGAAGACTTGGCGGACTCAAAGGTGGAAAGGCCCGCGCAAAACGACTCACCGCCGACCAAAGAGCGGCGATTGCAAGGTTAGCTGCGCGTAAAAGGTGGGGCAAATCTCGCTGACAATCACCACAATTCTTCCGGCGTAACTCCCAATGCCTTTGCAATCTTCGCAACAGTCGCTTTCTGTGGACGGCATTCTCGTGAAAGCATCATCGCAATTGCTGATTGGCCGACCCCTATTACTGTGGCCAATTCACTTTGAGTCATCCGCCTAGCTTTCAAAAGATTACGCACTTTTTCAGAGAACCGTTCATGTTTCCCTTCGGTCTCTTTATCGACAACTGTCTTTCCTTCGGAGTCAAGGGGAAGCCGTTCTAAAGTAGCGCCAAAGCCATCGTGTAATTTTGATGGAAACAGAGCCTCCCATAGCGTATCCGCGGCCGCTAAGCGCTCTTCTTGTTCAGTTTCCGGATCGTTGATAATACTGGCCATCGTTTCGATAACATCTTTCACAGTTTGTGAAGCCTGCTCATACACCTTGAAGATCCGCGCAAACAAGTCCATGTTGGCGCGATCAACCTCCTGTGTCTGTGAACGATAGCCTACCGCTTCTATCAAGTTCTCAGTGCCCATAGACATTTTTCCATTTCTCCCAGTTTGATTTACCCAGCCTTGGAATGTCCGTAGTAAAAATGCAGGACGAGCATTCTTCTGGCTTTAAAGATGCGAACATCATTTGCACTAAACCTCTGCGTTTTCTTCTGCATTACGCGTAGTATCCAAATCGCAGGCAAGCCTTCCTGTGGCATCTTTTCGTTAACCTTCAAAAAGATTATTCGCAGGTTGTCATGCCCGTTTATCTTGTCGTCTATTCGCAGCTCTCCGATTCGGAATCCATCGCAGGCTTTAATCCAGTCCCAATCGAGATCAACCACTTTCTCGCCGGCATGACCATCTGGCCAGTAACGCAACTTCAGGGCGTGGGCCTTAAGCTCCATTAGGTCGCCGACATGTGGGCACAAGCACCGCGCCTCACTAAATGCTGGCCTACAGACCCTAACGTGGTAATGACCGGTCAGCGTGCCGTTTTTGGGCTCCGCCATTTGTTGCGTCGATCCATCGGTTTCCATATTTCTCTATCGCCTTTATGTAGGAATTATATCACATAATTATCTGTAGTAAAGAAAAAATCACAAAATTTATCACATTTTTTATTGACACGCCTTGACCGCTCAAGTATAAAGGTCAGTATGAATAAGCTAACACACGAAAAGAGGGCAGCGGTGGTAGCAGCCTTGGTAGAAGGAAACTCCATTCGCGCTATCGTTCGCATGACGGGCGTAGCCAAGAACACCATTGTTAAGCTCCTAGCCGATCTTGGCACGGCCTGTTCCGAATATCAAGATAAAGCCTTTGTGAATCTCACTTGCAGTCGGATTCAGTGCGATGAGATTTGGTCGTTCTGCTATTCCAAGCAAAAGAACGTTCCAGCCGAGCATGAGGGCGAATGGGGCTATGGCGATGTTTGGACCTGGACGGCCATTGACGCCGATACGAAGCTCGTTCCCGCGTGGCTTGTTGGTCTGCGCGATGCTGGCTATGCCTACGAGTTTATGTCCAACCTTGCCAAAAGGCTTGTGAACCGCGTCCAATTGACGACAGACGGCCACAAGGCGTATCTTACGGCTGTTGACGGGGCTTTTGCGGACAATATCGACTACGCCATGCTCCGCAAAATCTTTGGACCTGATCGTTCAGAAGGCCGATTCAGTCCGCCTACATGCCTTGGCACACAGAAAAAGGTTATTTCAGGCAATCCAGATAAGGCACACGTTTCGACAAGCTACGTTGAGCGGCAGAATCTCACCATGCGAATGTCGATGCGCCGATTTACTCGTTTGACTAATGGCTTCTCTAAGAAGATAGAGAATTTGGAACACGCCGTAGCACTTCATTTTATGCACTACAACTTCTGCCGCATTCACCAGACTATACGGGTAACGCCCGCTATGGCCTCTGGCGTGGCCGATCATGTTTGGGAAATTTCAGAGATTATTGCTCTTCTTGACCAGAAAGATTCAAACTGACCCACTACCGAAACTCGAAATCCGAAGGAATCTCCAAATAGCCAAAATGCCAAAGAAGAGCAAAATGGTTCGGGTTTCGGATTTGCCTTTTTGATTGCCTTTGCAATCACAAACTTCACCAGATTCTGCCACCCGATACACGGTACACGGTATTGAGTAACGTAAGTCCTTATTCTATCATGGGGGCTTACTCAGATTTGAGTATTCCGATTTCTTCTATCTTACCCATCTTAACACCACCTGATAACCTCAGGCAATCACAGCGACGATGGCCCGGTCCTGCTCCATGAAGATGGAACTTCTTACATCCTATGCACTTGTCAAAGATTCCGAGGCCGCCGCGCTTCAGCGCGCGGCTGTACAGCGTCTTTTATACGGCAGGATCCGTATAATGTCAAGACACGTTTTGTCAGCCATGGTTAGCTTTTTGCAAAGATTCTTGCACGGCTTTTTCGCGGCGGATGGAGGGCGGATATGCGGCAAAGGATTTGATGATTATTCAAGCGCGGTGGAAACGACACAGCTAGGGAAAGGCGGACAGCTGCGGCGTCAAGCAGAAACTGGTATGGCGTCCCCATGTTTTTGGCGTCCCCATGTTTTACCGTCCCCATGTTTTGCGTGTCCCCATGTTTTTAGAAACTGGTATGGTGTCCCCATGTTTTTGGTGTCCCCATGTTTTGAATTCTCATTGTCCCGTCGCTTCTGGCCCGCCGAGGGAGTGTTCCGGAGGGTCAGGACGGGAACAACTTTCCTCCTCGAATTCTTCCAGAAATAGTTTACGGTAATCTGTCACCGACGAAAGGTTGTGTCGGTAGGAAGTTAATAATCGAGCCACTTCTCCTGGCTTGAGATTTACGCTACACGTTGTTTTAGCTGTTGACACTAAGATGAGTTTATTCGGCTCCGAGTCAATACGCAGCTTCCTAGGCCAAATTAGCCATGTTGCATGCTTACGTGTGCTTTCAACCGGTAGCGTATAAGTATGAAGGACTTCGTCAGGACTTAGAGTTATTACCACTGCCATGTTAATGCGTTCATCGACAGCCAAGATTTGGTTCGTGTTGGCCATTACTCCTTGTCGCCAGCTAGGCAATGGTAAAAGACTTCTATCCGAAATCGAGAACTCTCTCGTTGCAAACAAAGGCGGCGTAAAATATCGATAGCACACGACGCCGGCGACTGACATGAGCACTACAACCGTCACTATTACCACCCACTGCCACAGTCTGAACCGTTTAACAGCAGAAAGCATTCTAGTACTCCGTAACGGAGAGACTTCTGGGTAGCGGTTCTTTTTGCCGATGGGTTGATAGAACCCTTTTGATCGGCAAGGAGGCCGTCATGAAAAAGTACATCGTCGAATTGACAACCGAAGAGCGTTCCCAACTCCAGACACTGCTGGATAAAGGCAAGCCGCATCAACGCAGGCATGCTCAGATGTTGCTCAAGGCTGACCAAGGCCCCGAAGGTCCGGGGTGGAAAGACGCTCACATTGCCGAGGCTTTTGACTGTCATCCCACGACGGTTGAGAACTTGCGTCGTCGTCTGGTGGAGCAAGGGCTGGAGGCGGCCTTGGAGCACGGCAACCGTGGCAGCTATCGGGTACGCAAGCTCGACGGCAAGGCCGAAGCGCACTTGATTGCCCTGACTCGCATGGAGCCGCCGGAGGGGGCGCAGCCGCTGGGGCGTGCGTCTGCTGGCTGACCAGATGGTGGCGCAAGGATACGTCGAGTCTTGCAGTCACATGGCGGTGCAGCGGACGCTTAAAAAAATGAGCTTAAGCCTCACCTGAGCAAGTACTGGTGTATTCCGCCCAAGCAAAACGGCGAATTTGTCGCGGCGATGGAAGACGTGCTGGAGGTATACCACCGGCCGTTCGACTCGTTGCGACCCCTGGTATGCTTGGATGAAGCCAGCAAGCAGTTGGTGGCCCAGACGCGCCCCTCGATTCCCGGTCGATCCGGCCGAATCAAGCGGGTTGATCCGGAATACCGCCGTTGCGGCACGGCCAGCGTGTTCCTGGTGTCCGAACCGCTGAAGGGCAAGCGGCACGTGCGTGTGCGTCAGCAGCGAACGCGAATCGACTTCGCCCACGTGATACGGGAACTGTGCGATGTGCTGTACGCCCAGGCCGAGAAGATCGTGCTGGTGATGGACCAACTCAACACGCACAACATCGCCAGCCTGTACGAGGCATTTGAACCGGCTGAGGCTCGGCGTTTGGCGGAGAAGCTGGAGATTCACCACACGCCCAAGCATGGCAGTTGGCTGAATATGGCCGAGATCGAGTTGAGCGTGTTGAGCCGCCAGTGCATGGATGACTACTTTGAAAGCCGCGAACAACTGGCGGCGAGCATCGCGCCGTGGGAACGTTCACGAAATGAAAAGAAGAAGGGCATCGACTGGCGATTCACCACCGCCGACGCCCGGATCAAACTGAAGAAACTATACCCGGTGATTTAGCTGTTACAGAGTACTAGTCGCCTTTCTGAAACACAGGCAGAAACACAGGGACACCATACTAGTTTTCATTTCTTCCTTGGACGACCACCTTTGCTTGGAAGCAGCGTTCTTCCCAGTTGCTCGCCGAGCCGTTCCAGGAATGACCGTTCGCCGGGTGCCGTGGCTACGGCGTCTGTACAGACCGGGGACATCGCGAACAGGTGTGCGGGGACATCCTTAACACCTTTGGTCGCTGCCAGTCTCGCTCCGCAAGTCGATTGTGTCTAGCTTTTGGTGACAAAAATACACGTCCCAGACCCCGTCCTGTGGCGTGGGGCGGAAGCCCACAGGCTGCTGCGACACGCCGTCAGAGATGTGGATCCTGCGCCCGTGGAACGTGACGTAACCCTGGTGATCCGCCTGGCGGACCTGGTCATCTGGGCCGTACTCCACCGGCCCCAGCATCTCGGGATACGCCCGGGGGCTAGCCTGGTAACGCGAGGCCGGCGTGGTCATCTCCAGCGCCTCATGTGGCCGCTGGAGGTTGTACATGTCCCGCCAAGGATCGAACGCCCGCTGCGTGGCCGCCAGGTCCGCAAAGCTGCGGCCGTTGAGGACCTCGGCCTTCAAGGTCCGGTGGAATCGTTCATCCTTGCCCTGCGTCTGAGGATGGAAGGGCCGGCCGTGGCACAGCATGATCCCCAGGCGCACCAGGCGGGCGCCTAGCCGCGTCAGGCCGCCAGGTTGCCCCGTGCCCCAAGGCGGCCCGTTATCGCAGAGCAACTGGCGCGGCAGGCCATAGCGACGGAAGACCTCTACCAGGTGTGGCCAAATCGTCTGGCCGCGTTCATCACCGCACGCCCGCAACGCCAGATTGAATCGCGAGTGGTCATCCAGGATTGTCAGCGGGTGGCAACGCCCCGACAGTAGGGTGAAGTGGCCCTTGAAGTCCATCTGCCACAGGTCATTGGGATAAAGCCGCTGGAATCGGGTAAAGGGTCCGGGTTCATGATCCGTATCGGTGCGCAGTAGCCCATGACGGCGCAGGATGTCCGTGATCGTGCTGGCGGCCGGGACGTTGGCACACTTCAAGGCCTTCAGGCGGGCCCGGATCTTGCGGCCACCCCAGGCCGGATGCTGCTGGCGCAGTTCCACCACTTGCCGCTCAAGTTCAGGCGGCGTCTGATTGGGACTGCACCGAGGCCGGCGGGACTGGTCCTGCAAGGCGTCCACGCCGCCTTCCTGGAATCGGCCAAGCCACTTGTATGCCGTCGGGGGACTGATCTCGAAGCGTCGGCATAGTTGCCGCACATTGGTCTGCTGGGCCTGGGCCAAAAGAACAAACTCTTGCCGCTGGGACATCCGAGTCGCCTCCATCCATGGCATTGCCGGCTCTCCTTTTGCAGGTAAAGTCGGCATGCTACAGCGCTCACCATGTCCCCGCACACCTGTTCGCGATGTCCCCGGTCTGTACAAACGCCGCAGCCACGGCACCCGGCCCTCGCGAAAAGAACCCTCACCCGGCCCTGCGGGCCACCCTCCCCCGTAGGAGGGGGAGGAGTTAAAGAATCCTCACCCGGCCACCCTCCTTCGACTGCGCTCAGGACAAGCTCACCCCGGCCCTGCGGGCCATCCCGCTCCGCTGAAGCTTCCGGCTTCGCTACCGCTACGCCGTGACAAGTCGCAGGACAAGCCCTCTCCCAAGGGAGAGAGGTTGCAGCCGCACCACCCAACTATTCCGTTGCCGCATCGCCCCCAGCCACAGGCGCTTCATGAGCGGCCGGCACTTCGGCAGGCTGATCGGCCTTGGCCGCGGGCTTTGCCGCCGCCGCACCGCTGGCCAGTTCCTCGACCTTGGGCAGGTCCTGAAGATCGGAGAGGCCGAAGACCTCCAGGAACCGCCGCGTGGTGCCGTACAGCATGGGCCGGCCGATTTCTTCCGCGCGGCCGACGATCTTCACCAGCCCCTTTTCCATGAGCGTGCGGATGACTTCGCCGCAGGAGACGCCGCGGATCGCCTCCACATCGGCGCGCAGGGTCGGCTGCTTGTAGGCGATGATGGCCAGCGTCTCCAGACCCGCCTGGGTGAGCTTGCTCTCGCTGCGAACCTTGAGCAGCCGCGCGAGGATGTCGTTGTATTCGCTCAGGGTGAGCATCTGGTAGCCGCCGGCTAAAGGCTCGATGCGAAACGCACAGCCCACTTTTTCGTACCGCTCGTTGAGAAGCTCCACGGCCTTTCTGGCCGCGCGGCGGCCGCCATCCAGGCAGGCTACCTCGGCGATCTTGGCGGGAGAAAGCGCGCTATCGGTGGCGAAGAGAATCGCCTCCACGGCGGCGATATCCACATCGGCTAGTTGTTTGGCCGCGCTCGTTTCAGCGGCCGCGGTTTCGACATCCTCGGCAGCCTCGGCCGCTTCGGCTGTAGCCTGTTCGGCTTGAACCTGGCCCGCCGAATCATCGGCGGCGGTTCCAGATGAAGTTCCCTCACCGCCGTCCGCTGAAATGTATCTTTCGTCGCTCATGCGCACCTCGCACTTAGCATGGGCGTCTCGCCCATGAGTCCCACGGGCCTGGGGCCCGTGGCAAATCAAAGGAACTGCTAATGCACGGGCAAGATGGCCGTGCGACTCACGGGCAAGATGCCCGTGCTACAACGGAGATTAAGCATAATGGCAGCTTTGGTTAAAGCAAATCCCAAAAAACCAAACTGCAAATCTCAGACAAATCCCAAGCACCAAAACCCAAATCCCAAATAAATTCCAAGCACCACATTCCAAAGAGAAACTTCATGTCGGAAGTTCCTTTTGTTCCCATTGGAGCTTGGTATTTGGCGCTTGTTTGGAATTTGGAGCCGGATTGGGGATTTGCCATAAACCGACCACAGGCTGGAAAGCCTATGCCACAGACTTGACAGTGCAATACTTATGCACGGGCGAGACGCCCGTGCGACTCATGGGCAAGATGCCCATGCTACGAAATAAATTCCAAGCACCACATTCCAAAGAGAAACTTCATGTCGGAAGTTCCTTTTGTTCCCATTGGAGCTTGGCATTTGGAGCTTGTTTGGAATTTGGCGTTTGAAATTTTGGATTTGCCATAAACCGACCACAGGCTGGAAAGCCTGTGCCACAGTTGTTTACCATGCTGTGATGGTCTGGCGTCGATTCGCGACATTTAAAGGCGGCATCGTCCTGCCCGAGGAGAAGCGCTCCACGCGCAGCCGGTCGATCGTCGCGCCGAAGGCCGCGGCCAACCTGCTCATTCCGCTGGATGTGTGCGGCCTGGGAAATGTCCGCCCGCTGGTCGAGGCCGGGCAGATGGTGAGCGCCGGTCAGCAGATCGCGCTTGCCGGCAAAAGAGTGCCCGTCTTCTCCCCCACCGATGGCATCATCGCCGGCGCGGCCGCCGCGATGCTGGCCGGCCAAGGTGGCGCGAAACAATCGCCCGCGCTGGAGATCGTTCCCTCCCAGGGCGCCGCAGGAAAACTTGCCGCCCCGCAGGCGGCCGCCGCTGACCGTTCGCGCGCGGCCGATGGCGACGCCATTATCCAGCGCATCGCCGAAGGCGGCCTGTTCACGTTTGGCCGCTCGGTGCTCCCCCTGGCGGATTGGCTCGCCGCGGCCAGAAGCGCCAAGGTCGATACGATCATCGCCAACGGCCTGGAGAACGAACCCTTCCTGACCGGCGAGTGCCGCATCCTGCGCGAGCACGGGGCTGCCATCGTCGAGGCGCTGGCCATCATCGCCCGCGCCATCGGCGCAGCGCGGCAGGCCCTGGCCGTCGATGCCCAGTGCTCCCGCTATTACGCCAACGCCGCCCAGGCGGCCGAGGCGGCGGGCATCGAGGCTTTGGCCATCGAGCCCAAATACCCGGTGGGCCATCCGGTTTTGCTCACGCACATCATCGCGCGGCGGGCCGTGCCGCCAGGGGGTGAGCCGGTGGATGTGCGAACCGCCGTGCTGAACGTGGCGACCCTGTTTGCCATCAGCCGCTGGCTCTCGACATCCACCCCGCCCACGCACAGAGTCATCACCATCGCCGGCAAGGGCGTGGGCGAGAGCGGCAATTATCTGCTGCCGTTAGGCACGCCCGTTTCAGCGGCGCTGGAAATAGCGGGCTTCGATCCCGCATCACCCGCCAGTCTCTGGTGCGGCGGGCCGCTGACCGGCGCCCAGGGAGAACTATCGCAGGTGATCGGTCCGGCGACCTCGGCCATCCTGGCGCTGGAAGGCGCGGGCCAGGCCGCCGCCAGCGTGTGCATCCGCTGCGGCTGGTGTACCGACCAGTGCCCGGTGCAGCTCAACGTGGCCGAATTGAACGACCTGTTCGAACTGGGGCAGGTGGCCCCGGCGGGCGAGTACGACGTGCAGGCCTGCATCGGTTGCGGCGTGTGCAGCTACATCTGCCCGGCCTGCATTCCGCTGACACATCGTGTCTCGCGGCTCAAAGCGGCGGCCGCGCAGCTTTGATGCGCACGTGGCGGAGGCAAGGAATGGCTGAGCCTTCACCCAATTCCGATGCCGCGCAGGCCAGGCCGACCGCTCCCGCTCCCGCGGCCGCGCGCTTTGATGCGCACGTGGCGGAGGCAAGGAATGGCTGAGCCTTCACCCAATTCCGCCGCCGCGCCGGCGCTGCATGCGCCCGAGCACAGCCGCACCATCTTCCGAGTGCTGCTGCTGACGGCGATGGCGCCGCTGGCGGCCGGCATTATCTTCTTCGGCTTCCGCGCGGCCATGATCGCGGGGCTTTCCATGGCGGGCTGCCTGCTGTTTGAGTGGGCCTGTTTCCGCCTGATGGGCACGCCGGCCATGACCTCGCGCACGCACGCGGCGCTCACCGGATTGCTGCTGGCGCTCACGCTGCCGCCGCAGGTGCCCTGGTACGTGCCCATCGTCGGCGCGGCCTTCGCCACGCTGGTCGGCAAGGCCATCTTCGGCGGCGTGGGCCACTTCCTGTGGCAGCCGGCCCTGGTGGGCCGCCTGGCCGTGGCGGCGATGTTCGCCACAGTGGCGCAGCCGGCGCTGTGGCCAATCCTTTCGCCTTCGCACATCGTCACGGGCAATGTCCGCGACGTAAAAACCGTGCAGAGCTTTGCCGGCTGGTCCGCCGCCGCGCAGGGAAGCGAGGGGGCCGATGGCATCCAGGCCGCGCACCCCATGGTGGCCCTGCACGGCCTGTACGATGGACATCACCCCCGCTACGCCAACATCACGCAGGCCCTGCTGGCCCAGCCGCCTATGCGCGACGTGATGTACGGGGCGACCCTGGGCGGGATCGGCGAAACCTCGACCATCATACTTCTGCTGGTGGGGCTGTACCTGGTGTACAGACATTATGTGCCCTGGCAACTGCCGGCCTCCATGATGATCGCCGCCGCGGCGGTGGCGGCTATCGCGCCGGTACACCTGGCGGGCGCGGATGGCCAGGTCCGCACGCTGTGGTGGCCACTGTGGGCGGAGGGGTTTCCCGTCGGCCTCACGTACGTGATTTACCACCTGGCCTCGGGCGGGCTTCTGCTGGCGGCTATTTTATTAGCGCCCGAGATGACCAGCCGGCCCGTCACACCCGTGGGGCAGATCCTCTTTGGCGCCGGCTGCGGGCTGCTGGCCATGGGGCTGCGGCTGTACGTGCTCTTCCCGTTGGATGCCTACATCGCCGTACTGGCGATGAACACGTTCACGCCCCTTTTGGAGCGTCTCACGCCGCCCGCGGCCGCTGGGCAAGGCGGCCTGGTGGCGGAGACGTAATTGAGAAAGAGAATTAGAACCCGCTCAGGTCCCTTCTCAATCCTCTTGTGGATTATCTTCGCAATCCTCCTGCCGATGCTGGGCATAGATATTCTGGCTCCCATCTTCGATAACCTGACGGCAAAGGGCACCGCTTCGAATTCGCTATGTTGGGCGATTTATTGGGGCGCATGGGCTCCTCTTAATGCGATCGCCTGGTTTCTTATGCTTCCGGCAAGATCACTGCTCTTTGCGAAACCCAGTGTTTCTGGGTCCAGAAGAAGAAAGGCTTTGAGGGTTTTGGCAATTTCGGCCCTTATTCTGTATTGGACGGTGCTGATCTTTTGCTGGGCTTGGCTAGTTAATAGTTCACACAGCAGTCCACCTCGCATCTCCTTCATTTTTTCGGCCTAAAAAATACTGCATTTTCAAGCTTAGCAATTTTCGAGAGTTGCAACTTTTCAAATCATTTCACCTGCAATTAATTCGATCCGCCCCGCACTCGCGGCAGTATTACGTACCGGTGTAACTTGGGAGACTGCCCGCCGCCAACAAGGAGTTTGACTCATGCGGAAAGATCGAAAGACCAAGCCTGAGAACCATCGCCACCCGCTAATGGAAACGCTGGAGGAACGCTGCCTGTTATCGGCCTCGGTCGCGCCGGTGGATGTGCCCGCCGCGCAGGCGCAGGTGATGCCTGCCATAACCTTGCCGCAGACCGCCTCCGCCGCAGCCAAGGCGGCGATAGCGACCCCCGCGACGCAGCCGCATCTCAACCGCGCGGGCGTGATATCCGCCGTGGATGCGACTGCCGGCACACTTTCGATTTCCGCCACGCTTCAGGGCCAGACCACCGACACCGACTACACGATTTCGCCCACGGCGCGCGTGGTGCTCAACGGCCGCGCAGCCACCACAGACGACCTGGTTGACGGCATGAGTATCTCCGTTCGCACGGACAAGGCCAATCCCACTACCGTCACGGTCATCCGCGCCAGCGTGAAGCAGATCACCGGCAGCGTTACGGCGATCGACACAACCAATAACACGATTACCATCACTTATCGCCACGGCACGATCACCATCACGGTCAGCCCCGATGCCAAGATCAACGTCGACGGCAAGAGCGGCGCGCTGACCGATGTGACCGTGGGCTCCAAGGTGAAGCTGGGCCTTTCGGCCACGGATAAGACCGTGGCCATCACCGCGGATGTCGATACCACGCCGAAGATGGATGATGGCCAGGTCCACAGCGAGCGGGTGTACGGCGCTGTGGTCAGCGTGGATACCACCGCCGACACAATCACCGTCGCCACCACGCGGGCTGGCGCGACCACCAACACCACCTACACACTTTCCGCCACCGCCACGATCACCGTCGACGGCGCGGCCGCCACGCTGGATCAACTGACCAGCGGCGTGAAGGTCAGCCTGATGACCGACCCGACCGACCCCGCCACGGTCACCGCCGTGACCGCCGTGGGCACGGAGGTCGAAGGCCGCGTAACGGCCGTGGATGCCGTGAACAACACGATTACCGTGAGCGGCCACGACGGCTCCTCGCCCGCGATTTACACGCTCACCACCACCACGCCCATTACGATCAACGGCGCGACGGGCAGCCTGTCCGCCGTGACCGTGGGCTCCGAGGCGCACATTCGCCTGTCCGCCCTGAATAGTGCCAATGTCGTTTCCGTGAACGTAGGCAGCGGCCGCCGCGACCGGTTCGATGGCGGCCAGGGCCTGCGCGATGAAATGGGCTTCGTGCAGCACAACGTATTTGGTTCCGTCGCCAGCGTCGATACCACGCTGGACACGGTGACGCTGAATATCAATCGCCACGGCACAAGCACGCAGTCCACGTACACGCTCTCGCCCACCGCCACGATTACCGCCGATGGCAGCGCCATCACGCTGAATCAATTAAACGCCGGCGAGAAAGTGGACCTGCGGCTGGACCCGACCACCAGCGCCGTGACCGCGATTACCGCTGTAGCCCCGCGCGCCGAGGGCGTGGTGACCGCCGTGGATACGACGAATGGCACGGTCACCATCACCAGCCGGCGCGAGGGTTCCCCCACGACCTACACCATCCCCGCCGCCGCCACCATCACCATCGACGGCGCGGCGGGCTCGCTTGCCGGCGTGACAGTCGGCTCGGAAGTGGAACTGAATTTCTCGGCCCAGAATCCCGCCACCATCACCGCCGTACACGTTGAAACGGCCGGCAGAGAAATGGAACGCCGCCACTAAGCCGGGAAGAAAGAGGCAAAAAGATCTGCGGGCGGTGTGTTGCCGCCCGATTCAGCGAGTGGGCTTCAGGTTTGATCGGCAAACCTGGAGCCCACTGCTTTTTACCCTACTCCGTCCAAATTCTTGCATCGACCGATTCTTGAGTTTTCAAACTACAGTTCTGCCGCTTCTCTTTGTGAAACAAGCACATGCGAATGATTTCCGCCAGCCGGTCACTGTTTTTCCTGCTCGCCCATTTGGCCCTCCGTTTTCTTAATGATTTTTCGAGCTATCAATTGTCGATGAGAAATATGGCGCATGCTGTTCCTGGTCGCCTGTGCGCGGCCGGCATGTGCGCGGCAGTTTATGAAAGGAGTTCCCATGAGTATCGCGGGAATCAGCAGCGGATACCTGGCGTATGGCCCTTACGCCACCGGGTCATCCGCCCCCACGGGCCGTCAACCGCCTATCTTCAGCCAGCAATTGTCTGACTTGGACACCAACGGCGACGGTGTCGTTTCGCAGGCCGAGCTTACCGCCGCCATGGAAAAGAACGCGCCCAGCGGCGCGGACATGACCAAGGTCGACGATGCCGCGGCCAAGCTCTTCAAGAAGATGGATGGCGACGGCAACGGCAGTATCTCCACCTCGGAGTGGTCCAGCTTTCAGCAGAAGGTGGGTTCGAGCCACCATCACCACCACCACGGCGGCGCGGACAGCTCCCAGGGGACCAGCCAGAGCAATCTACAGGCCCTGGCCCAGGCCTTCTTCAAGGCCGCCGATAGCAACGGCGATGGCACGGTGACTCAGGATGAAATGAACACGCTGATCCAGAACCTCCAGAGCGCGGGCTCTAGCCAGTCCACCAGCTCAAGCGGGGCTCCCTCATTAAACATCCTGGCCTAGCAGCGACGACAGATTTGATCTGGCAGCATGGGCGAGCACGATTCACTGCTCGCCCAATTCTTTGCGCCGGATCGTTTCGGGGGCCAGAGTGAAAGGATGCAGGGAAGGAATGACCTCCAGCCTGGATGATCCTGGCCGCGATTCATCGCTCGCGAACCGCGTTCGTTGTTTTTTCGAGCTGGAGCAAAGATTCAAAAAAACTCGACGTTTTCGTGTTATTACCCGCGCTATTTTTTCTCTTGCAAATTTCCGGATATGCCGTAAACTGTCTTCACCCCAATCTGATTGGTCTCCCCCCAACCAATCAGATAAGACACGACCGCGCTAGTCTCCCCCCACTAGCGCGGTTCTTTTTTGCACTCACATTCACTTATATCGCCTCGCAGCTTGGGCGACAGGGCTGACCCGCATCGATTACACATCAATGTTCGGACATGTAGTCTCTCTGCCAGCTGAGGAAATCCTGGCCATCCACCTTGCCGTTGCCATCCGCGTCGCCGTGCATCCTGGCGTAGTTGGCGTCTGAGAAATTGGCATCGACAATCGCCGCGCCGCTGGCCGCCGTGCCGTGGTTGTAGTTGCGCTGCCAAGCGAGGAAATCTGATCCATCCACGTGTCCATCGCCGGAAAAATCGCCGGCCTTGGCCTGTTGCACTGTGATGGTTACATTGCCCCAGTTGGCCAGGCCGTCAATATCGTTGGCGGCCAGACGAAGCACATATGTGCCCGTGGTGGAGAACGTGGCCGTGGTCGACGGTGAATTGCTCTCGGCGAAGGTGACCGTGCCCGGCCCGGAGACCTGCTGCCAAAGAACTCCGCCGATCGAACTTGAGCCATCGTCGCTGATGCTGCCCGAGAGGCTAACTCCCCCGGCCAGTGCGACCGTCTGGTCCTTGCCTGCATCCACGCGCGGCGGCTGATTGATCCTCACCAGCGAGGCTCCGAAGTAATCACCTAAAGTATTGAAAATGATCTGTCCAGCGTTGTTGATGGCCTGAAGTTGCGTGTACTGCGAAATCGAAAGCCCGCCGCTCATATAAACAAAACCGTTATAGCCGCTGGTATAGCCGTCGGAATAGCTCCCCAAATAACTGCCGCTGGAAGAGCTGCTGGAGATAGAGCCTTGTACTGATCCCTCGATAGGAGGCGGCCCATAGCCGCCCTCGAATGAGCCAACCACCACGCCAAGGTTGTTTATGCCATACGCCTGGCCGTTGGCAGGCAGCAGCGCGGCGAGGTCATCCGTGGCCGGATTGATGGGCTGGTTCGCCGATGTGCAGAATGGGTGACAAAAACCGTTGGCGTCACTGGTTGTCTTTGAACAGCCGACGACCTGGCCGCTGTCGTTGATGGCCGCGGGCCAGCTTTCATCGCCGCCCAGCGTCCCTAGATCATCCGTAAGCGGATTAATCGCACAGTTCGGACCCGTGCGATAGGCGTGGTTCTTTCCATCGCTCGTCGAGAAGCTGCCCACGACCTGGCCCAGCCTATTGATGCCGCAGGCATCCGTGCCTCTTCCACCTGGCGTGCCCAGGTCGTCTGTAGCTGGATCGATGGGCGCATTGGGTTTGGTGCGGAAGGCGTGACCGTATCCATTGCCATCACGGAAATAGCCCGCCACCTGCCCCAGGTCGTTAATCGCGAACGCCTCGCTCTCCACCGCCGCGCCAAGCTGAGACCCAATATCATCCGTACCAGGATTGATGGGCTGGTTAGGCGCCGTGCAGAAGGCGTGATAAGCCGCATCGCCAGGGATATAGGAGAAGCCCACGACCTGCCCCAGGTTGTTTATGGAGTGGGGCTCGGCATAACTGCCGCCCAGCGTACCCAGGTCATCCGTGTTGGGGTCGATGGGCTGGTTGGGTTCCGTGCGGAAGGCGTGCCAGTTTCCATCCGCCATCCTGAATATGCCCACCACCTGTCCAAGATCGTTCATGCCATACGCGATTGTGTCAGTGCCCCCCAACGTGCCTAGGAACGTGCCGCAGTAATCCAACAGGTCTATCTGGCCTAGGACATCGATAGTCGCATCAGCGTGGACTGTGTAAACCGAATCGCTCACGGTCAGCCGCAGAACGTATTTCCCCGGCAAACCGAAGTGGGCAGAGCAAGTCCCGCCGGCATGCGAATACAGTCCGTCATCGAAGGATACGTCGGCCGGCCCGCTCACGACCGACCACGTATGCGTCAAGAAACCAGGCGGAGAAGGCAACCCATCATCGCTCATCGTGTAAGCCAGCGAGGCTCCAGCATACTGCCAGGTGAGCGGATTGCTTACCACATTCACCGTAGGCGGGGCGTTGACGGGCGGAGGGGGCGGTGGTGGAAATCGGCCATCGTATTGGACATCAACTACGCATGCGCCGCTCATTTGCATGCTATCGGAGATGATCTGCGTCACATCCAGCGTGACGGCATTGCCAACCTCCAGGCGGGAGGTTGGCAAATAAACTGTGCCATCTATCTGGGAGGAATTGTGGGTGGTCATAAAGAACTGGACCGGTGTTGTGTTCTCGGCCGCTTGCCAGATGGCGATCCCGCCATAGGGCGACTGTGCCAAAGGCATCGAGCTAATGTTCACCACCGCGGACCCGGCGAAGTAGATACAACTGTTTGGACCGGGCAGAACATAGATGAGCACGTCGCTGGCGATAAAAGAACCTCCCGTTAGCTGAAGACCGTATCCTCCGAGCACGTAGACCCCGGGGTTCAAAACCAGATTGCCTTTGGAATTAATGCCGTTCGGATAATACCCTGGATTCAGCGTTCCCGTTGTCGTCGTGTACACGGGCATTCCATCAAGTGAGGGAGGTGCTAGCCCGGCCAGCGGATCTGCAACTGGCGGCTGCGAGGGGAAGAAGTTTCCTTTAAACCCTGATCCCAGAGGATTCGCGCCCGGCGGGTAGGGAGCACACACATCAACTTCGGGTACATCAATGGTAGGGTGGCTGTTGCCACTATGCGTGATTGCGGACGTACTCGTGGAGTTGATTTGAATACTACCGTAATCCACATACAGGCTGTCGCCGGTGAGTTGCACATTGAAAACTGAAGGGGCATTGGGATCCAGGAGCAGTATGGCCTGGCCCTCCGCGCGTACACTTAAGAGCAACATGAACGTGCAGGCCACAAGAAACAGATCGCTCTTGAGCGTGCCTCCCAGGCATCCGTTTGCCCGGATTCTTCCCTGCATCATCGCGTTTCTCACAATTGCTCCTCGCCCATGGCCTGTTTGGGACCCTGGCTCGCGCATGCGCAGGCAAAGAAGGCCGCCGCGCAAAGGGAAACGAACGAATTCCCCGCCACGAAATGTCCCACCATTTCAACTCAAACCAGTTTACCACGCATTTGCGGGGCGTCAAGACTCCTGGATCGCAGGAAGTGTGGCACAGCCTGCTTGTCAAGGCGAAGCGGAGCGAAGATGGGCCCTCGGCTGTGCTTGTTGCCCCTCTCGCTCCAACGGGAGTGGCCAGCCCTGCGACTTGTCACGGCGTAGCGGTAGCGAAGCCGGAAGCTTCAGCGAAGCGGGGTGAGTGTCTCCTCTTTCATCACCCTGCCATCGGGCATACACTTCTCCCATGCTCGAACTGATCGACACCCACTGCCATCTCACCAACGACCGCCTGGACGGCCAGACCGACATCCTGCTGCCCCAGGCCCGCGCGGCGGGGGTCATCGCCTGCCTCACCGCCGGGACCGATGTGGCGGATAGCCGCGAGGCCGCCGCGCTGGCGCAGAAGTACGAGGGCCTCTACTCGGCAGCCGGCATCCACCCCCACCAGGCCAAGGAAGTCGCGCTGGATTACATCGCGCGCCTGGAAGAGGTCATTGGCGCCAACCCCTCCAAGTGCGTGGCCGTGGGCGAGATGGGCCTGGACTACCACTACGAGTTTTCCCCCCGCCAGGACCAGCGGCGGGTCTTTACCGAGCAGCTCGAGATGGCCGCGCGTTTAAAGCTGCCGGCAATCATCCACAGCCGCGAGGCGCTGGAAGATACGCTGGCGATCCTGGCCGCATTTGCCGGCCGCCTCTCCGGCGTGATCCACAGCTTCACCGGCAACGAGGCGGAGGCAAAAAGGTTCCTCGACCAGGGCTGGCACATTGGCTTTGCCGGCATCATCACATTCAAACGCTCCGAAGAAAACCGCGCGGCGGCAAAAATCGTCCCCCCCGACAGGCTGCTCGTCGAAACCGATGCCCCCTACCTTTCCCCCGAACCCGTGCGCAAGGTCTTTCCCAATGTCCCCGCCCATGTCGTCCACACCGCCCGGCTCTTAGCAGAGGTCCGCGGCGTGCCTTTTGAGGAACTGGCCGCGCAAACGACGGCCAATGCGCGGAAGCTGTTTGGGCTTTAGGCTTTGGGGGCTCTAGCCGACCGAATCTGCCAAAACTCATGTCTGCCGGCGTGCGAACCGGAGTTCTTGCCGGCCAAAGCCCAAGGCTAAGAACCCCAAAGTCCTTGGAACCAAGTTTCCACAATTATTATGATTTTTTTCTTGACAATTTGGCTAATCATGGTAGAATACGGCAATGTGTGCAGAGGTTCTACACCTAGGCAATTGGCGTTAAGGCCCGGCCGACACGTTATTTGACAAGTGAATATGGATGGAATGGACGGATAAGCCGCTAACGGCTTAGGACTTAAGGCTTAGGCAGCCGGGACTCCGACCGGGTTACTTCGTTGTCGGTCTTCCTGGAGTTCCGGCTTTCTACAGCCTACGGTCTACAGCCTTGCCTTACTTCTTATCCCGCAGCTCAAGGCTCAATGTTAAGATAGGCAATCTAGGTAATCTGAGTAAAATGGCAACGCAATTTATGCAATTTTGCATAAGCCCTTCTTATTTTACAAGGACTTACGTTATGCAATATTGAATAATGCATAATGAATAATCCCCGGTAGCCTCCTTTGGGGCCCAAAAATCCGTCCCTTGGGCGAAATTGGTGGGGACAGTTTTGCTATTCTGACGACGTTTTTAATTGAAGCGCTTATAGCTTCAGCTAAACTATTAGCTCCTAAGAAGGAACGTAGCATGGGCGTCCCGCCCATGAGTCCCACGGGCCTCTGGCCCGTGGCAAGCAGGCGACCGTTGATGCACGGCCAAGATGGCCGTGTGACTCACGGGCAAGATGCCCGTGCTACTATCTAAGTGCCTGTCGTTGCGGTTGTACCAAACGGGAAGCCCAAAATGCCCGCACTCACATACGACAGACGAAGTTTCATGCTGGATGGCAAGCGGCTCTGGCTGGTCAGCGGCACGGTGCAGTATTTCCGCATCCCGCCGGCCCAGTGGCAGGACCGCCTCACCAAGGCCGTGCGCGGCGGCCTCAACTGCATCGAAACCTATATCCCCTGGAACTTCCACGAGCCCACCGAGGGCAACTGGCAGTTCTCCGGCGACCATGATGTGGTCGAGTTCATCAAGCAGGCCGGGGACATGGGCCTGTATGTCATTGTCCGGCCGGGGCCTTACATCTGCTCCGAGTGGGATTTTGGCGGCCTGCCCGGCTGGCTCTCCGCCAAGGCCAATATCCAGTACCGCAACAACAGCGCGGTATACACACATTACTATGAGAAGTACCTGCGGCAGGTCCTCGCCCGCATCGTGCCGCTCCAGGTGACCCAGGGCGGCAACATTATCCTCATCCAGAACGAAAACGAATACTTCATGACGACCCAGCCGGATCGCCAGGAGTATCTGGATTTCATCACCCAGGTGTACCGCCGCGCGGGAGTTGATGTACCCATCATCACCTGCAACATCCTGAGCCAGCCGCTCGTTAACGACACCATCGAGTGCATCAACACCTGGTCGCACGGCATCAGCATGGCCCGCAAGCTCAAGGTCCTCCAGCCGGAGGTCCCACTGCTGGCCACGGAATTCTGGTCGGGCTGGTTCGATACCTGGGGCGCTGAGCACAGCCAGCGCGACCCCCGGCACGTTGCGCGGCGAGCCCTGGAACTTTTAGGCGCCGGCGCACAGATCAATTACTACACCTTCACCGGCGGCACGAACTTCGCCTTCTGGGGCGGCAGGACGGTCGGCAGCGATCATCACTTCATAACCACCAGTTATGATTTCGCTGCCCCCGTATCCGAGGGCGGCGGTTTGACGCGGGCCTATTACCTGCTGCGCCTGGTCAACGTGATGGCTCAGCACATGAGCGGTGTTTTAGCCCAGGCCGAGCCTGTGCCCGCGGCGGTTTCGTTGGAGCACACGGCCACGCTGACGCGGCGCGGGGCGGGGGGCCGGGTAACGGTCGTCACGAACAATGGCGATGATGCCATCGAATTCGCCGCCGTGATGTTGGATGATGGCCGCGAACTGAAGGTGGACCTGCGCCATTTCGGCGCGGCGGCGGTCTTCAGCGATGTGCCGCTGTCCGAAAAGCACGTGATGGATTATTCCAGCTTGATGCCGCTGGGCGTCTTCGGCGAGCTTCTGGTGCTGCACGGCATGCCGGGCCAGCAAGGCGCGGTGAGCATCAACGGCCAGGAGATCTCACTCCAGGCGCCCAAGGATGAAGTGCCCCTGCGCGTCGAGCACCAGGGGCTGAACATTATCGTGATGACTTCTGGCGCGGCCGAGCGCTGCTGGCAGATCGACGGCCGGCTGATCGTCGGCCCTAGCTTCATCGGCGAAACGATGGATGAACTGGCCTTAGATGGCGCGGCCAAACGCTGGTACACGGTCGATTCACAGGGATTGGTCGCATCCCAGAAACCAACGCCGCACGCCGCCAGGCCGCCCAAGATGCCCACGCTGGGCACATTCAAACGCGCGGCGGTGTGCCAGGAGGCCGTCAGCGCCGACGGCTTTGTGAATATCAATCGCCCGCGGCCGCTTTCGAATCTGGGCGTCGACCGCGGCTACGGCTGGTATCGCGTGGCGATCGATTCGCCGCGCCGGGCAAGAAGCAGATCTTCCTGCCGGAGTGCGATGACCGGGCCTCCATTTTCGTCAACGGCAAGCCTGCCGGCGTGTGGGGCCGCGGCGAAGGCGCACAGCGCGCCCCGCTGCCCATTACGCTGCGCAAGGGCGAAAACGAGCTGGCCTTCCTGGTGGACAATTTAGGCCGGTACAACTACGGCTTTATCTTCGGCGAGAACAAGGGAATCTGGGGCGATGTTTTCGCCGCGGCCGCCCTTCGCCCGAACCCCTGGAAGATGCAGGATCCCAAGGACAAGGAATTCTCGCGGCGGATGATTCCCCGCACCATGCAGTGCCTGGCCAATGATCTGGCCAAGCTGCCCATGCGCGTCGCCGAGACCAGCTTCACGCTGACCAGGCCGATGCCCGTGCACGTGCGCTTTGAGGGCCTCAAGTACACGACCGCCCTGTTCTTCAACGATCGCATGATGGGTTTCTACCCGGCCATGCAGGGCGGGTACGGCGAGGCGCTGCTCTCGGGCGAGGTGCGCAAGGGCATCAATCGCGTGCGCCTGTACATCTGGGGCGATGTGCAGGAAAAGCAGCTTGGCCCGGCCTTCCACTTCTATCGGCTGGAAGAGAACCTCACGGCCGATTCGACGTGGCAGTTCAGGCCCTGGCTGACGACCGTGCCGGCCACTGAGAAGGCTCCCTCGGCGCCCAAGGGCCTGCCCGCCTGGTTCCGCGCGAGTTTCACCGCCAAGGGCGATGAGGAGCCGCTGTTCCTCAAAATCGCCGGCGCTTATAAGGGACAGATTTTCCTGAACGGCCACAACGCCGGCCGCTTCTGGTCCATCGGCCCGCAGCAGTATTACTATCTGCCCTCGGCCTGGCTGAAGCATCGCAACGAGCTGTTGATCTTCAGCGAAAACGGCGCACCGCCCACGGGTTCCAGGCTGGAGATTCGCCCGCAGGGGCCCTACGGCAAGCCCTGAAAGCGGCCGCGCGGCTGAGGCAATCTTGGCTTGCAACAGGTGCGGTTTTTTGACTACTATACCCCCATGTCCGGCCGCCGGTGGCCGGCGTTTACTTTTAGTAGCTCGAAGGAGCGGAGACAAATGGCGTTCAAAATCACTGATGCCTGCGTGGCGTGCGGCGCCTGCAAAGATTCGTGCCCGGTCGAAGCGATCAAGGAAGGTGATCCCTGTTACAAAATCGATGCCGGTACTTGCATCGACTGCGGCGCCTGCGTCGACACCTGCCCGTCAAACGCAATTGAGCAGGCCTGAAAGAGGCTTAGGGCTTATCGCTAAAGAAACTGCCGGATTAAGAAGAGGTCCTTCTTATCCCGCAGTTTCTTTGTTTTTTCTTGCGTCGCCTAACACTACAACGCCATCTGGGCTCAAGAAAGCTCAGGCGGCCAGACGATAGTTCCTTTCGGGAGCGCTTTTCCCGAAAGGAGATACGGCATGGATGCCAAGCAATTGCGAGAGCTCAAGCCGATGTTGGAACAGTACTTGGGACAATTTGACGACTGTTTCAGCCGCAGCGAGCCCTGTGGCAACCTGCGGGTTTACGTCAACGGTCAATTGTCGGATCTGCCGCGCAAGAGCATCGAGCCGATGGCGGACCGGGCCGACGTTCCGCCGCGGACGCTTCAGCAGTTCCTGTCGCTGGCAGACTGGGATGATGCGCGCATGGCCCAGCGGTTGATGCAGATCGTGGGCGATCAACACAGCCACCCCCTGTCGATTGGCGTGTTGGATGAGACGGCCCATCCCAAGAAGGGCGACAAGACCGCCGGCGTGCAGCGTCAATATTGCGGCGCCACGGGCAAGGTGGATAACCGCGTGGTTACGGTGCATATCAGCTATGTGGCGGGCGCCTTTCACACCCTGCTTCCGGGGGAGATGTTCTTGCCGCAGGAATGGTCCGATGATCGTGCTCGGTGCCGGGGGGCGGGCATCCCGGACACAATGCAGCATCGCCCCAAGTGGCAGATCGCCCTGGAACTGCGTGCCGCCGCCGTGGCCAACGGGATTCGGTTTGAATGGATGACGGGGGATGAAGGTTATGGCGAAGTGCCGGACTTTCATCGCGCCCTGGACGAGTGCGGCCAGCGCTACGTCCTGGAAGTGCCGTCGATTTTCTACGGCTGGCTGCGCGAACCGGAGGTTCTTCAAAAACAGCATCGTGCGGCCACGCGGCGCGGCCGGCCGAGGCATTATCCCCGTCTGAAGGTCAAGACCCTGCCCTGCATCCAGGTTCGCCACATGCTGCGCTACGGGGCAGCTTTTCGCAAACAAGCGTGGCGGAAGTTCCATGTCAAGGACAGCACGGTGGGACCGGAGGTTTGGCAGGTCAAGGCGGCGCGGCTGTATTTGAAACGGGATGGTCTGCCGACGCGGGCGCATTGGTTGATTGTGGCCCGCAACATTTTGGCGCCGCAGGAGGTGAAATACTTCGTCTCCAACGCGCCGGGTGGCACGCCGCTGGAGGTGATGTTGCACGTGGCCTTCACGCGGTACAGGGTCGAGCAATGCTTCGAGGTGGAAAAGTCCGAGTTGGGGCTGGACCATTTTGAGGTTCGCCGGTATCGCTCCTTGAAGCGTCATCTGCTGCTGACGGCCGTCAGCCACCTGTTCCTGGCCACGGTTCAGGAACAGTGGCGGGGGGAAAAATCCGCAGCTGACCGTATGCCAGATTCGCCAGGCGGCCGCGGCGCTGGTGCGTTCCCTGTGGCTGACGGGACAGGTTCGTCAAAGCTTCCTGGCCAGGGAGGCGGAGATTATTACTCAAACGCAGGCACGAAACGAGAAAGCGCGACGCTGCCACGTGAAAACACGCAAGCGACGGTTGCGTAGCCTTGGCATTCGAATATCGTCAATACGTTGCTGCATAATGGATCAGGTGGCGTTGTAGTGCTAAGCCCTAAGCCTAAAACAGAATGGGCCGCTCATACTGAGCGGCCCATTCGCAAGGTCAGGTCCGTCGGCGTTCCTTGCCGTTGGGGGATCCCTCCCACCCGCCCCGCCTGGGGCCGGTCCTGCCCAAAGCCGCGCGCCCGGTTGACAGGATGGCACGGTCGGCCATCCTTGGCAACCGTTCTTGTCATCCAGGTCCGGACGGGCGGGCCACGTGGGGGCCAGGTTTTTCGGCGAGCAATGCTGGACGAAAACCTTTTCCATGCCCCGCCGCGACTCCACTGTCCGCTTGCGGTTTACGCAGGCTGCGGCGCATCATCGCGCCAGGACCCAAACTGCGCCGCCGACGCACGGCTTACACAGCCGGCGGCGCTGGAAAAACTAAACATCAACCTAGCTGCTCCTGAATTGTCTCTAAAAGTTTCTTGGCCTTGGCCGAGCGGCAGCCCGTCGGCGTCATCCAGGAAACCGCTTCATCCTCGGCCAAAAGTTTGTCCAGCCGCTGCACGGCCAGCACCGCCGAGGAATGGTTCTTGCCCATGAAGCGACCGATCTCGGGGAAACTCATGGGCGTGTGCCGCCGCGCCAAGGCCATGGAGATCATGCGCGCCAGGCTCACCGTCCGCGTGCGGCGGCTGGAGTGAATGTCCGCCGGCGTGATGCCAAAGTACGCGGCCACGATCATCTCGATATCGCCCAACGTAAGCGCACTGTCGGTCTGGGCCAGGTGCTCGGCCAGCGCCTCGGTGGCCATGGCCAGCGTCACGGGCTCGTTGCCCAGCGCGGCCAGGGCGGAAAGTTTGACCAGCGCCCCTTCCAGCTCGCGCACGTTGCCGCGAATGTGCATGGCGATGTAATCCAGCACCTCATCGCCCACGGCCGCGTTGATCGTGCCCGCGCGGCGGCGCAAAATCTTCACCCGCGTGGCGTGATCCGGCGAATCGATCTTCACCACCATGCCGCTGATGAAGCGGCTGACGAGCTGCTCGGTGAACTGGCTGACCATCCGCGGGTGGGCATCGGAAGCCATGATCACCTGCTTGCCGGCCGCATCGATGGCGTTGAAGGTGTGCAGGAATTCTTCCTGCGTCGCCCGCTTGGCCGCCAGGAAATGCACATCATCAATCGCCAGCAGGTCCAGCTTGCGGTACGTGGCCCGAAATTCCTCCAGCCGCTTATTCTTCAGGGCCTGGATGAATTCATTGGTGAACTGCTCGCCCGAGACATACCGCCAGCGGCGTGCGCGGCCATTGGTGGCGGAATTGACAGTGTTGCAGATACCTTGAAGCAGATGCGTCTTGCCCAGGCCGCAAGTGCCGTGGATGAACAGCGGGTTGAAATCGGCTTTCGGCCCTTTGGCCACGGCCTGCGCCGCGGAGAAGGCCAGTTGATTGGAAGGCCCTACGACAAAACTTTCCAGCGTGTGCCGCAGCGGTGTCGTTGAAGAAATTGACGACTGTCCGCGGGCCTGTCCGGCCGCGCTGCGGGCCACCTGATTGGCCTGCGTATCGAGTTGGCGGCGGCGGGCCTGCTTGGAAAGGCCCGAATCCACGCAGATAAGTATCGGTTGTACACGGCCCGTGGCGCTCTTAACCGCATGTTCCAGATCCTCCATGAAATGGTTATTGATCCAGGTGGCCACGAAGGGATTTGGCACGCTCAGGCGAACGTGCTCATCTTCCACATCAACCCGTGTGGTGGCTTTAAACCAGGCACTGAACTTCTGGGGCCCGATGCGATCAGCCAGGCGGCTCAAAATATCTTCGTGCGAAGCGCGCGCACGGTCTCCGGTCGCGGACATAGCAGTTTGTTCCCCGAACTGCATGTTATATACTGACACCCCGGAAAAAAAGCCGGGGCGTCTGGAAATGCACAGCTCACGTACAGCAGGTCAGCGAGATTAAAACCACTCAATCACTGACACAGGTGAAGACTTTATGCGCAGTCTTAATATTCGTCAAATGCAAAAGCGCGGATTTGTTATCCACAAGCCTCAAATGCCGCATTTACCGTAGCTTGCCGAACAAAAAAATTTCCGCTGCACAAGTTATCCACAGCCCTGTGGGAAACACATTTCAGGGTGATTTTACGGGCCTTTTTTGCACGTAGGCCAGCTTGCGAAACGTTTGGGCAAAGCCCGCGTTTTCATACAGCCGCCGCGCATAAGAGTTGCCCGAATCCACGGCCAGGCACAAGGCGCTAAATTTTTCGCGCTGCGCCAGCGCCCCGCGCGATTCAGCAGCGCCAGGCCGACGCCCTTGCCTCGAAACGGGGACGCCACGCCCATGTACACCACTTCCAGGGCCGCGGCCTGCACGTTTTCGTTGAGCAAAATGACACCGGCCGGCTGGCCCTGCCACTTTGCCAGCGTCCACAGCTCGGGCCGAAAAACGCCGGAGGCCTTGTGGCCGGTGATGACGTCTTCGATGTTGCGCAACCCCTCCAGGCCCGGGCAGTCCAGGCTGGAGACGTAGCTGGCGGCGATGGCCGCGGCAAAATCGCCGTGCGTGGCGGAACTGTAGGAAACAAATTCAAGATCACGCGGCGGCGGCGGGATCACGCGGCCGCGCAGGTGGAGGTGCATGTAGATCAATTCGGCCAACAGCGAGAAATTCACCTGCTTGAAGGCGGTGATATCATCTTCGGCCTGCGGGTCTAATAGCACCTGCACCAGGGTGGCGCCTTCCGCCAGGGCCTCTTGGGCCGCGGCGGCGGCCACATCGGCCAGGGCATCCACCGGAATAATTCCCGCCGCCGTTGTGGAGTGCAGCATGATGGCGGCCTTGCCGGGCGTGTGAATCACCACGACCGAAGCAACGGCATTTTTCCCCTGCCGCGCCCACCAGACGGTGGAGCTTTTCGCCGCCAGCGAGGCCAGGTAGGAGCGAATCTCGCGCAAACCAATCGCGCTATCCATATCCGCGCGGCCGCCGGTGACCAGCAGCGCCAACGCGCTATTCACGTGCTCCGCCGGAGTTCGCTCAACTTGCCACATGGCGGCTAGGTTATCGTGAGGCTGGAGTTTTTACCACAGGGGACAGCGCAGTTACTTGGCTGCTCCTTTTGCCGGCGAGTTGGCCTTGTTCTCAACCAAAGTCAGTTCATATCGGCTGTGGTATCGTTCCTCTTCGCCCGCAGGTTGCGGGCAGTCCAGTGTGGCCGTCTGCCCGTCCAGCGTGTAGGCAAATGGCTTGCCAGTGAGCGGATCATCCGGCGCGGGAACCTGCGTGATATCTGAAAGTCTTTTGGGCAGCCTTCCATTTTCAGCCGCGTACATGCGAATAGCTTCTATGCATTGCAAGGCCGCTATTTCCTGGTCGACCTTGGCAATCATGAAAAGCGACCTGGGAACAAGTGGCAGCAACTGGCGGGCCAGGCTGGGCTCCCCTTCAGGATGCGCGGCGGCAAAATCCTTCTGCCAGCGCTTCGATTCCGGATAAGCCTGGGGGAAAGGCAGGAACATCCAGCGGGTCATGGCATCCGACCAGTATTCGTAATCGTGCATCTGCTGGAAGGCGACCACCTGGAGCATGGGCATTTTTTCAACGCGCTCGGAAGGTATCCCGGCAGCCAGGGCGTACTCCTTTGCCGAAGCGAAATGTGCTTTTGCCCAGGCAAGGATCTGCTCGCGCGTAACATGCACATCCAGCACCGCCAGTTTTTTCTCCGCCAGCTCCAGCCATTGCTCATCCATCAGATGGGCGTTCTCCACATCCCGGAGAACCGGGAAGGTCCAATACAGCCAGCAGTGCTCACTATCCATTCCCCTTCTTATGTTCACCAGTGGATGAGGAATCGTAGCCAGTGCCCAGTACAAATTAGGTGAATCAGGACTGGTGATCAGCGTCCTTGCCTCCCGGTTAACCAGATATGCCATGGCCGTCGCCACCAGATCCTGAATCACAGTCTGTCCCTGCACCTGGTAGGCGAAGGTGTAAGCGGTTTGTAGGTTTGCAACGGCCGCGTCATACTTGTGCTCTGCGACATTGAGCCTGGTCTGGAGCATGAGCATCCGCATGGCCCAGCGCATATTGCCCAGATGGGGCATTAGAAGATCGATGCCCATCTCGCGCCGGCAGGTCCCAGTCGCAATGCTCACGGCGCGCGGCGATCTGAAGAAAACTCAGGAGCTTCTCCGGCAGCAGGGCCTTGGCCTCCTTCACGGGCAGATCTGAGAGGTTTGCATCCAGAAAACTGTCTGCCTTGTTCTTTTGCTCCTGGGGAATGGCATCCACCATCGGCACGGCCATGAGATACATGATGGCCGCGTTGCCAGGGGTCTGCTCCAGGGGCGAGGGAATGAATCGGTACTTCAATGCCGGCGCGGGATCGGCCGCGGCGGTTATTTGCAGGCGGTAGACCTTCATGCCCTCCGCCGGTTGGCTGGATGATGCAGGCGTGCTGGTCGCCGAGCGTGTCGCCGCATCTGCCGCACGGGCCAGACTGCTGCCAAGGGCAAGATTACCGATCACGACATAGACCATCGTCAGAAACAAATTTCGTCCCACCATCATTGCAAATCTCCTTGGAGTCTCTGCGTATACGGATCCCGGAATCGACCGCTAAGACTACTATTTTCGAACATCCTGTCCTTGCCGCTGCCCTCCGGCAGCGCGGCTATGCCTTGTTCCAGAACGAGCTGGCGCAGGTGAAGGTATTGAGCCCCGGTGGATGAGGAGCCTTCAGCGGCCGCTGCCGTCTGTGTCCAATCCACCTGCGCGATTTTTTCGGCTCCTGGTGGCCGCTGGGCAACCAGTGAACCGTGCGTAGACACTCGCGCCGTGCGCGGCAGCCAGGAGAGACACAGCCCCAACGTCAGGAGAATCGTTAAACTTTGCCAGATCCGTCCGCCCCGCCGCGTGGTGGCGCGCCCAGCGGCAAACATCAGTTGATCACGGCTCGCATTGGCAACCGCCGGAGCAAGTCCCGACAGCGCCGCCTCAAATTCCTGCTGGTCATTGGTCATTCCATCTTCTTCGGACATGCTGCATCCATCCTTTCCCGCATCGCATCCAGCGCCGCCACATACTCGCGCCGGATTGTTGTGAGCGGCCGGGCCACTACTTCGCTGATCTGTCGAAAACTCAAAGAGCCCCAGATCTTCAAAATCACCAGTTCGCGCTGCTCTGCTCCCAGGTCCATCAGCATTCTCTTGGCCGCCGCTGCGTCGATGGCCGCCGATGCATCCGGCAAGAACCAATCCGGCCGGTCCTGCGAGGCAAGAAGTTCGCGGCTGCGCCGCCGGGCAGCCGAGCGCACATGGCTGATGGCCGCATTTCGCGCGGCGGTGAACAGCCACGCCGCCACATCCGCCGGCTCTTGTCCCAGTTGCCACAGCCGCAAGAAGACCTCCTGCACGGCATCGGCCGCCTGGGCCGATGGCAGCCACTGGAGCGCGTACAGCTCCAGCCGCGCGCCGTACGCATCAAACCACCGCCCAAGCTGTGCAGGATCAATTCTGTCCATGCGTCTCTTACTCTTCCCCATCTTCAAGACGCCGCCAGAGGCAAAGTGTGCCAGAATTAATTTTCGATTTGCGATTGCGGATTTGCGATTTGAAACGCGGCGGATGAAGGATTCTTCTCAAAAGCCGAAACGAATAGGGGTGCCACGCACGAAAGGCCCTGCCAAGCCGAAAGCGAAGCAGGAAGCCTGGGCATTGCTAGATGATGCGGCCAGGTCACCCGCTATGCAGCCACAGCGTCTGCCTGGCTCGGCCCCGACTTGATGTTCTGGTTCACGCGGAAGAAGTTGTCCGGGTCGTATTTCGCTTTAATCGCCGACAGGCGATCGTAGTTGTCACCATAGGTCGCACGTATGCGCTTTTCGCCTTCATCCATCACGAAGTTCAGATATGCGCCGGCCAGCGTATAGGGATGTAGAGCATCGGAGTACCCCTTGGCCCAGGCGGTAATCTTCTGGGCTTTGGCCGCATCAGGATGGACGCCCGCGATCACCATGGACCAGGTTGCATCGCGGCAGTTCCAGGCGGTGTCTTTGGGCTTGATGCGATGCACCGCCCCATCGATCGGGTACAGGTGCATCAGGGAAAGTTCAGTGGCCTGGGCCGCGTGCTCCAGGTGCGCATCGATCGCCGCATCGGGAAGCTCCTTCACAAACGCCCCTCTCCAGTACCACTGAAGGCCCTTGGGCAGCAGCGGGTCGAACAGGCTTTGCAGCGCGGGGAACGGCATGGCAGCGGTCCAGTCCAGAGCGGGCGGGGGAAGCTCGTGGCGAATGGGCCTCATGGCCGCTTCCGCTTCTTCCTGCGGGCCGACGTAGCACGAAACCAGCATGCAGGTCAGCTTGCCCCACAGGTCCTGGGGGAACGGCGGCGCGGACGGCGCCTTTTGCAGGCCCAGAAAAACCTCCAGGTCCTCCGGCGCCTGGGGCAGGAACTGCCGGTAAAACTGCATCACCCGGCGGGCATCCTCCTGCCGCCAGAAGATCGGCCCCGCCATAACCGTGCTGACTGGATGGGCCTGGTACAGGAAGCTGGTTACAACGCCGAAATTGCCGCCGCCGCCGCGCAAGGCCCAGAAGAGGTCCTCATTCTTAGAAGCGCTGGCCGTGACAAAGCTGCCGTCGGCCAGCACCACATCCGCCTCGAGCAGGTTGTCGATAGTCAGGCCGTATTTGCGCGCCAGATACCCGTGGCCGCCCCCGAGCGTCAGGCCGCTGATTCCGGTCGTCGAGACGATCCCGGCGGGAACCACCAATCCAAACGCGTGGCAGGCGTGATCCACATCGCCCTGTGTCGAACCGGCGGCGACGCGTACGGTTGCGTTTGCCGTGTCGATGCGCGCCCCTTTCATCAGCGACAGGTCGATAACCAGGCCGTTGTCGCAACTGCCCAGTCCGGGCCCGTTGTGGCCTGCGCCCGGATGGCCGTGAGCAGATTATTCTCCCGCCCAAACCGCACGGCGGACATCACATCCGCCGCATCCGTGCAGCAGGCGATGAAGAGAGGCCGCTTGTCGATCATGCCGTTGTAGAGCTTGCGGGCCTCCTCGTAGCGAGCATCGCTTCGGTCGATTAAGTCGCCGCGCAGATGAGCCTTGAATTCCGCCAGGCTTTTTTCGTTAACCATGGCCGCCTCCTTTGATTGTCACCCAACACACAGAATCATAGGAATCTCGCGGCGGCGGCGGCTAGATGGATGACAAAGGAACTTTTGTTCCCCTCCGGCCGTTTGCCCAAGCCCCAAGCCCGTCGTTGGGACGATAGACGTTTGGTTTCAATGGGGTTATGATTGGTGAAGATAATGTCATCCTCCCCGGCACAAAACGTCTTGCCCGTTTCGGCCGATGCGAAGGCCGGCGCGGAATCTTTCTGCCTGCTCTCGGTCATCGTGCCCATGTACAACGAGCAGGCCAATGTCCTGCCCCTGGTCGTTGAGCTGCAAAAAGTCTTGGCGCCAATCACCGCGGACTATGAGATTCTGCTCGTCAATGACGGCAGCCGCGATGACACCTGGCAGCAAATTTCGACCGCCGCGGCGAGGGATAGCCGAATTCGCGGGCTGTCGCTGTCGCGGAATTTCGGCCACCAGAACGCGCTCATGGCGGGCCTATCGCTGGCAACCGGCGCGGCCATCATAACATTGGATGGTGATGGCCAGCACCCGCCGGATGTGATTCCCGAGATGGTGGCCGCGTGGCGCGGCGGCAAGAAAATCGTCACCTCCACGCGTCAGGACAGCGCCGATACGGGCCTTTTGAAGCGCACGAGCTCGCGCTGGTTTTACCGGCTGTTTTCGTACCTGGCCCAGGTGAAGCTGGCCGAGGGCAGCTCGGATTTCCGCCTGCTGGACCGCCAGGTGCTCGATACGCTGCTGCGATTCGGCCACGCCAATCTCTTCCTGCGCGGGGCGGTCGCCTGGACCGGCTTTGACACGGCTAATATTAATTACCAGGCGCGGCCGCGCGAGCACGGCAAAAGCAAGTACGGCCTGGGCCGCATGATCCGCTTTGCGGCCACGGCGGTGCTGGCCTTTTCCACGCGGCCGCTGTTTTTGGGTGTGGCGTTAGGGATGCTGACTTGCCTGGCCTCGCTGGTGGAGTTGTGCTACGTCGTGATTCAGTACCTACGCGGCCGTACGATTCCGGGCTGGTCGTCCACGCTATTGGTAATGTCCCTATTATTCGGGCTGCTGTTCCTGCTCTTAGGTATCATGGGTGCGTACCTGGGGGCGGTACACCGGGCCCTTCAGGGGCGGCCGCCCTACGTGGTGGATAGAACGATTAATCTGAGGCAGTAGGTCCAAGCGGATAAGGATGAATGTCGAATGATGAACACGGAATGATGAACGTCGAATGGAGAAGGTCGCGCCGTTGATCGCTGAACAAGCGTGAAACATATGAAGACAGCCTTTTCGCGAAAAAATCTGTGGAACGCCACGCCCCCGGCCGTCAAATGGACGCTGGGCCTGCTTTTTTCGCATATTCGACCGGACCTGCTGCTCGGCAAAGAGTTTCGCCGCAACCTGAAGTTCGTGCGGCAGGCGGATCGCTGGCCCGCCGAGCGGGCCGCCGCGTATCAACTGAGGCAGTTGCGCAAAATCTGCTCCCTCGCCGCCAAGACGGACTTTTACGGGCCCATGTTCAAGGCGGCCGGCTTTGACCCTCGGGATCTCAGGACGCCCGCGGACCTGAGGGGGCTGCCAACCATCGACAAGAATACGATTGTCGCGAATCAGGGGGAGATGCTGACCGGGCCGGCCACAGGCAGCGACATCGACTACACCTCCACCGGCGGCACAAGCGGCCGTCCGCTGGAGTTCTTTATCTCCTCCAGCCGCTCGAGCATCGAATACGCCTATCTGGTCTCCTCGTGGGAGCGGGTAGGCTACAAACTTGGAATGAACCTGGCCGTTTTGCGCGGCCGCGCGGTCAAGCCCAACCGGCGCGGGCTGTACCACGAGTACGACTCAATTTTGCACCATCATTCATACAGCAATTTCCATACCGCTGACGACAACCTTATCCGCTATATCCGGCACATGGCCACGCTTGGACCGTGCTACATTCACGCTTATCCTTCAGCGCTGGAAATGCTGGCGCGATTCCTGGAGCGCACGGGAACGGAGGCGCCGCCGAATATTCAGGGTCTCCTGGCCGGGAGCGAACCGGTCGTGCCGCATGAGCGGGAGCATGTGTGCCGCGTCTTCGGCAAAAAATACTTCTCCTGGTACGGCCACACGGAAAAGCTGGTCCTGGCGGCGGAGTGCGAGCATTCCACGAATTATCACGTGTGGCCGACGTATGGGTACTGCGAGCTGCATCGATGAATCCGGCCGGGCGGTGACCGAGCCGGGCCGGCGCGGGGAGATTGTCGGCACGGGCTTTATCAATGATCTGCTGCCCTTCATTCGCTATCGCACGGGCGATTTTGCCCGCTATGCGGGCGACCGCTGCGGGGCCTGCGGCCGCGAGATGATGCTGTTTACGGACATCGAAGGCCGTGGCCCTGAAGTGGGCCTGCTGGCGCGGGACGGCTCGGTGATCTCGCTGACGGCTTCCAATCTGCACGACGACACGCTGCACACGGTGGCGGATTTTCAATTCCGCCAGAGGTACCCGGGCAAGGCCCTGCTGTGCATCGTGCCGGCGGTCTCACTGACGCAGGAGCAGGAGGAAGACCTGCGCAGCCGCGTGGAAAAGAGCCTTCAGGGCCAGATTCAAATCGAGCTGAGGGTGGTCACGAGGCTGTATAAAACCCGCATGGGCAAACAGCCGCGAATCGTTCGCGAGATTGGTTTTGACCCCACACCCAGGGTTGCTTGTGAGGGCGCGGCCGAGAAAACAGGGAATTAGGTTTGCTTGTCAGGGCGTAGGCAGCTTGCCACGGCGCAGGCTGAAAGCGGAGCCGGGAAGGCGAAGCCGGAAGGGTTCAATCACACTTCTGTGCCGTTCTCCTGCGCCAAACATGCCGCCGCCGTAAGACCGTACGTCTGGAGCAGCCGCCGCGGATGCTCGGCTTGTCCCGTGCGGTCGGAAAGGTAGGCGGCCTCCACGACGGCCATCGTCAGCAGGTGCTCGCGGGCCAGGCTTAGACCGCCGCGCGGGGCCAGGGTTGAAGCCGCGGGGGCCTCGGTTTGGTCGGCCAGCAGAAGCTGCGCCACCTGTCTGAGCTGCTCGGCCAGGGCCGTGACCGGACGATCATCCGCCGCGATTTTTTGCAGCACGCGGCCGTCGCCGTCGCGGAAGATGCACTCGGTGGGTTTCCCTTCGGCGCTGCCGGATTGGCCGTGCAGCCAGAGGTATTCGGTGGCCGGCGCGGCCGCCCAACTGGCCACCAATGTCGCCGCCGCGCCGCCGCCGTAGCGGAGCGTGGCGACGGCGGTGTCGTCGGTGTCGTAGATGCCCAGGGGCTCGACGTCACCGCCGCTCTGCACCATGTGCGGCCGGCCTTGGCGGCCGGTGACGGCGTACACCTCTTCCGGCAGGCCCAGGGCCCAGACCAGAAGGTCGATCATTTCGTAGCCCGCTTCCAGCAACACGCCGCCGCCGGCGGAGGCCTGATCGCCGCGCCAGCCGAAGGGCTTGCCCCAGTTGAAGGCCTGCACCGCCCGGGCCAGGAAGACCTTGCCCAGCATGGAGAGCCCCTGTTGCAGCCCGCTATAAGAAAGATTAAACCGCCGCGGCGCCAGCACCGCTAATTGTTTGCCGGCCGCATCCGCGGCCTTCACCAGCCCCGCCGCCTCTTCCAGCGTGCGCGCCAGGGGCGCGGCCTTGATGACGTGCACTTTCATCTGAAGGGCCAGGCGCACCAGTTCCAGCGCGGGCCCGGCCGGCGTGGCCACGATGAAGACATCCGGCCGCACCTTGGTCAGCAGCAGGCGATGATCGCGATAAAAGGGGACGTTGGCCGCGGCGGCGGCCTTTTCCCCCATGCGCGCATTCTGGTCGGTCAGGCCGACCAATTCCCACGGCCCCGCCGCCGGCAGACAATCCAGGCACTTGGAGCCCAGATCGCCCGCGCCGGCCAAAGCCACGCGCAACGTTGCCTTACCCATGAAATCTCCCGAAATCCTGGCGGCTATTCTGCCTTGCGGCGCGGCGACAGTCAAATAACTGCCGCGACTGTCCTTGAAGGACAGTCGCGCGACTGGCGTATTACTCCAGTCAGCCATAAGTGTTACACGGACTGGCCAAATTGGCCAGGTGGATTACATAAGCGTTACACTAACTGCAAAATTCTTTCAGTTGAATCCCCGTAAGTGTTACAGGTCTTGAGGAATTTCCTCAACACATAACGACCGATGCAATTTGGAAAGCGCGGCCGATAAATGTAGAATAGTCTCAGTAGCAGGCGGGGGCGAAAGGTTTCGACCGGATGAATTGAGGCAATGGTGGCGTGTCCAGGTTCCAGGAGGCCTGGTTAAACACCTGGGAAAACTAAAGATGCCGACAACGGCTATCGCATGGCCGCCTAAATAAAGGCGACCCGACAATACGCTTTGTCTGCGGGGCGTAACGTCGCAAATTAGCAGGCTGGCGGACGGGAAGTGGCCTGGTTAACCCGTCGGCGAGACAAAGGTCGGGCTGGCGCCAAAGTGACCGCGTCGGTGCGGGTCGATGGCGCGAGAATTTGTGAAGTACGCCGAACACACACGTAGAAGCCACTGTTGAAGCGTCACGGGACCCGGGTTCAATTCCCGGCGCCTCCAGTCTTCGTTCACTGCGAGCAAAGGCTCGCAGTGAACTTCGCCTTGGCAAGCCAGTCTTCAGGCTTGACAAGGCGAACCCGAAGGGGAAGACTGCCACGGCGTAGCCCCAGTGGGCGAAGCCGGGCACATATCATTCGGAAAAGACCGCATGGAAGTGCAATTCTGGTACGTGTATATGCTCAAGAGTGTTGAACACCAGCATTTCCAGTCTTCGTTCACTGCGAGCAAAGGCTCGCAGTGAACTTCGCCTTGGCAAGCCAGTCTTCAGGCTTGACAAGGCGAACCCGAAGGGGAAGACTGCCACGGCGTAGCCCCAGTGGGCGAAGCCGGGCACATATCATTCGGAAAAGACCGCATGGAAGGTGCATTCTGGTACGTGTATATGCTCAAGAGTGTTGAACACCAGCATTTCCAGTCTTCGTTCACTGCGAGCAAAGGCTCGCAGTGAACTTCGCCTTGGCAAGCCAGTCTTCAGGCTTGACAAGGCGAACCCGAAGGGGAAGACTGCCACGGCGTAGCCCCAGTGGGCGAAGCCGGGCACATATCATTCGGAAAAGACCGCATGGAAGGCGCATTCTGGTACGTGTATATGCTTAAGAGCATTGAACACCAGCATTTCCAGTCTTCGTTCACTGCGAGCAAAGGCTCGCAGTGAACTTCGCCTTGGCAAGCCAGTCTTCAGGCTTGACAAGGCGAACCCGAAGGGGAAGACTGCCACGGCGTAGCCCCAGTGGGCGAAGCCGGGCACATATCATTCGGAAAAGACCGCATGGAAGGCAATTCTGGTACGTGTATATGCTTAAGAGCATTGAACACCAGCATTTCTATGTAGGCATGACCGAGAACCTGGAGGAACGCCTGAAAGTCCATAATTCCGGCGGAGTTCCGCACACGTCGAAGTTCGCGCCTTGGGAGATCGAAACCGCTATTGCCTTCCGGTCCAAAGACAGGGCGGTCGTTTTCGAAAGATACCTGAAGACACACTCGGGACGTGCCTTTGCCAAGAAGCATTTTTGACCGCGTTGCCACCCGGCGGGCAGCGTCGTTTTTCGCGAGTTTTCGCCAATATTTTCAGGCCTTTTCTCGCCGCGGCCGCATCCATGCCGGCTTTCGCCGCGTGACTCACCTACACCCTTCTCGCCCTCGAATCTGCCGTTTTTCTCTCTCTTTGGCCGCTTTCTCTCTGATTCCCCGTGACGAACCCCCAATCGAGTCACGCGAGCGGAACCACTTGCGGCAGAAGCGCTTATGTCGCCTGCCGATGAAAAGCCAATATTCTTGCTTCCCGTGACATTCCCCTGGGGCGGTGGACCGAGGCAACAGCCAGCAAACCGCTAGACTAATCGAAACCTCAGAACTTATAAGCATGGTGGCGAATCATCGTACGCCACACACGCGGAACCCAGACGATGGGTAAATCGCGCAGAGCAGCAAAAGCTGCGGACCTTTTGCACGTGCACATCATTCGGTGGGCTTGCTTCCCGGCTCGCCGGCCGGATTTGCCTTCAGGTGGTCGAGCCACAGTCTCTCCAGTTCAGTCAGGCTTTGACCATAGACACCGTGGATGACTCGCAGATTTCCTTTCACCTGCTCGGGATCATCGCTGTTAGCCAGGGCGGCATAAACCGCCACGAATTTCTCTCGGCCGAAGGTATCGACCAGGAATCCGACAAATGAGGCCGATTCCGGGTAAGCAATCGCACCATCATCATCATGAGAACCAATCTCCTCGCGAGCTATAAGCATCGTCAACGGAACGAGCTTCAGCGCTCTTCAGCAATTCCCGGGCAGTGGCATCGACGGCCTTGCCATCCCACACTCTGCCCGACTGCCGACTTACAGCAAAGCCTTCGTTGAACATGGCCGGCGGCTGGCCGATTTCCCCCATCACAATATGAGCGAGTTCGTGCGAGGCATCCACTTTTGTTGTTTCGTTATACACCTCTGCCAACATGTTACCCATGGCCATGCCATCACCCGTATGGCTCGTACACATTCGTTTTGTGGGTCCATCGGGATAGAAAAACATGATGATTTTTTCTTTGGGCGCAGTGCCTGCAAAATCAATCAACGACTTTAAAGCTGCTTCGCGATCGGCTGTGATTTTGTGGATGTCACGGTATGCAGGCGTTTCGGGGCTGCAATAGACCACAAAATGGTCAGTCGTGAAAACTTCGAATGTGCGCAAGGGGCGTGCCTGGCTGTAGTCAGGCCAAGGTAATCTGTCGTTATATCTCAGATTATTGCACCGATGGTTCGGCGCGGAAAAGCTCAATTCCTCCTCCTTCACCAGGAAGGGCTGTTCCCAATGCGGATTTTCGGCGATTGGATCAATAAAGCGAGCCCTGATCTTGCCCGTGCCATGGCCGGGATCGATGTAATACCAGTGTTCTATATCCATTTCCCCACCCGGCGGTACCTCATATAGCTTGCTCATCCCAAACCCGCGCTGCCCTTTGCCAGGACGACCTTCAATGTGGACATATAACCGCCGTTTCACATTCAGGGAGTCTTCACGTGGAACTTCATGGCGTTCAGTCCCCAGGCCTTATCGCCCAGGTCCAGTTGCGTGATCTCAAACACCGGCGGCACGTCCGGATTGGTCTTAGCGTTATCCTTGCGGTCCGCATCCGGAAGGAATTGGAGGGGGTCGACGATCACGCGTCGCCACTTTTTGTCAGAAGCAAACGTGCAGCCCATCACGTCTTTTCCAACCCGTTGAGTGCTCGTCGAGCCATCAACGAACTCAACCATGACATCCACCGGCATGATGGCGGAACCTTTGGATGCCAATTTTACCGAAATGGTTTGGTTCGAGTCTGTGCCTTGCTCACTTACATTCTTCGATCGCGTAATTCAGCGAGTCGTTGGTTTTCGCCCACTGGTGGAAGAACCAGGACAGATCCTGCCCGGTCACTTTCTGGCACAGCGCCGCGAACTGGCCGGTCGTCAAAGGTTTGTGGGCATAAGTTTGCAGCGTGGTTTTGGCAATCTCGACCATGGCAGGCCTGCCGCACACGTACTCGAGCATGCCGGCGATGCAGTATCCTTTGGCGTGACCCAGGGAATTGTCATCCATGTGATTGACCATGTCCTGGGGCGTGCAATCTTCCAGTCGAGAATTCTGTCCCTCTCTTAAGGCGAGATTCAAATCGGAAAGCATCTGCGAATGCTGCCCCTGAAGATGTTTGGAATCCATAAACTGCCGGTCTCCCCACAGCCCCATGCCGAGACACAGCCACGATGGAGTCCCCACGAGTTGGTTGGAGCCCCAATACTCATGACCGATTTCATGCGAAATAGCCCACAGCGTTTTCTCCTCGCTCTGGGCGAGCGTGTCATCGACCAGCACGATGTTGCTGCCGATGGGAAACCCGCCGGGGCCGGACATCGGGCGGTTTCGCACAACGAGGTTCAGGTGGTTATCCGGGTAAAAGCCGTAGAAATGCTGGTAGAACTCCACCACTTCGCCGGCGGACTTCAGCATCCAGTCGGCGACAGCTTTGTCCTGCGCGTAGAAGCAGTTGATGGTCACATCGCCCTGATTGGCCGTGATCCATTTGTCGGCTTTCGAGAGTATCATGCCAAAATCCGGGATGTTTGCCGCCGCGCAGGTTAATGCCCATTGGCCATCTGGCAAAGGTTCGCGGCGCAGGATTGCCCCGGAGATGGGAATGTCTGTATGCATGACGGAGCTTATTCTCAAGCGGTAACTGGCGAACTCATCCCATTGAGGAACCCAAAGGTCATTAGACCTGTAGAGGAGTTTCGGATGCCACTCGCCCGCCAAATAGTCAATTCCATTGGTGCTTTGAAAGGCGGCGTGAGAGGTTGTGCGTAGCGAAATGTGTTGCCCGGCGCTAAAGGTTTCGGCAATCGAACGGCCAGGTACGCACCTTGGCCACCCTGCGATGGATCGCCCGGAGGCGTCCACGGCGTGGCATTCAGCACTAGGTCTGACAGTCTAAATTGAGGTGCGGGCTCGCCATCGCTCTTGAAGTGGAAGACTAGCTCCTCAATGGGCTTGGCTCCATCATTTTGATAACTAGCGGTTATGTCAGAAGTGGCCGTTCGATTCACCGTGTCAAGAGAAACGGTTCCAACATAAGAGCAATGTACGGAGGTTTGGGAACAACCTGCTACAAGACAGGAACTGACTGCGACGAAAGACAGCGACACACCAAACAAAAGCCTTCGTAAAGAGACGCCATAGAAATGCCGCATAATTCTGCCCTTTGACAGTGCTCATATTGTTAGCAAATTCACTCCAAACCACCTTAGAGACGCCTCGCAAGGGACAATGTTTCAGGTAAACACTTTTAAAAACCGCGCCCCACGACGTTTCGACGGAATTGAATTAGCATTTTGCGCGCACAGAATGGCTCACACGCGGCAGTCCCAGTTTGACGCTTTTAGGCCGCGAATTGCTCTATTCATCGCAACTAACCGCGATAGTGCTGGACTTGATTCAGGTTTTCGGCGGCGTCCCACAGCATGCGCAGTTCTGTGGCTGATCCATCGCCCAAAGCCCGGCTGACAGCCGAGGCGCTCATTTTCAACTGCGCCACCATCTGCTTCTGGGATGGCCGCGGCAGGAGTTCCGGCTCCTTGCCCACATTGATGGCTGTCCATGCATGATCGCGCGGTGCGCAGGTGCTCGCGCAGGGCCTGAGTGAGCCGGTCAATATCGCTGGCCCGGCTGGCCCGTTTTCGCGGGGTCTTAGTGCGACGCTGGTCATGCTCGGCGCCTCCAATCATTTCGTGACCCCCTTTCGCAGGCGGCGCGCCGGGGATAAAATTTAATCCTGTGCGGCACATTTCTTTGCCGCGAAAACGTGGGATCTTCTTTCTTGGAAATTCGTGCAGACCAGGAGGAGTCGGGCATGACTTCAATGGGGGCAGTGTTAAACAAACAGCCGGAGATCACGCCGTCCCAGACGCGACAGCCGATGTCGGCTTCTCAGGCCGCGCGGCCGGCGGGGCGCCGAATCGTCTGGCTGTGCGCGCTGGCCGGGGCGATGGGCAGCGGTCTTATTGCCTTCCTGACGCGCGGCGGTCTGGCCGTCGGCTCCGACGCCACGATGTACGTCGCGGCGGTGCGCAATCTGCTGGCCGGGAATGGACTGATGACCCGAGGCGAACCCCTCACACACTTTTCCTTTGGATTCCCCTGCCTGCTGGCCGCCGGCGGACTGGTTACCGGAGATCCTTTCACGAGCGCAGTTTTCTCGAACATCCTGTCATACGGCCTGATGATCTTTTTTGGGAGCCTGGCTGTCGCCACCGTCTCGCGCGGCCGCTGGCAGGCCATCGCGGCGGCCATGTGCATGACCGCGGGCTCCGCGGTGGTATTGCGTCACGAATTATTCCTGGCCAGCGAGAGGCTCGTTCTACGCCTGCCTGTTTGCCCTCACCTGGCGGCTCGTACGCTACGTGAACAGGCCGACGACGGCCAATCTCCTGTGGATGTGCCTGCCCGCGGCGGCCACGGCGGCCATGCGCTTTGCGGGGGCGGGCTTTGTCGCGCCGGTGGTGCTCATCATCCTGCTGGATCGCTTCAACAGCCGCGCCGGCAAACTGGCTCACGCGGCCATCTTTGGCGTGCTCACGTGTCTGCCCATCGCAATCTGGCTGCGGCACACGGCCGCGGCGTGCGGCGGCAATCCCGCCCACAGAACGTTTCTGGTGCATCCCCCCAATCTTGAGTTTTGTCTCAATCCATTCCTCGGCGCCTCACGGTTCTTGTTCCCGCAGACGCCTTTGATCCTGAGGGCAGCCCTGCTGCTCATCGCGGCGCTATGGGTCGGCCTGCGCCTGCGACAAATGGGGTTAAGTGCTGCGCGCGGCTGGCCGACCCTCGATACTCCAAGGCGGCCTGTATTATGCTGCTGGCGGCGGGGTACCTGCTTTTCGTCTTCACCGCCAAAACATTTTTCGATACCGCCATCAGGCTGGAGGAACGACAGTCTGTCCCCGTTTGTGCTGTTGTGCGCACTGGGGGCGTGCTGCGCGCTGGCCGGCAGAGTTTTGCCGCCGCAGCCCAGGTGGCTGGCTTACTGTGGCGCGGCCATCGTGGCCACCATGCTGTGCCTGAACATTGTCGACTTTGCGCGGTGCTCGTCGGAAAGCAGAAACCCGAATGAATACCCCGGCCTGAACCGCCTGGGATATGCCGGAGCGGTGTGGAAGGAATCGGCGGCCGTGCAAGCGGCCGCCGCGCTGCCGGCAGATGTGACCATCTATTCCAATCTCCCCGACCCCATCGAGTTCCTGACGCGCCGCCCGCGGCACATTCTGCCGGAGCGAATTTTGCCGATGGCGGGGCTGCCCAACAAGGATCTGGAATCCGAGTTGGTGAGGATTCATCACGATCTGCTGGCACACAAGACAGTCGTGTTCTACTTCACGCGTGGCCATTACAGGGAGTATCTGGTTCAGTTGCCCGACCTGAAGCAGGCGTGGGCGGATGTACCACGTGTTCAACTTACGGATTGCCTAGTCTTTGGCTTGTGAGCAAGCCGCCAATAACTTGAGAGACCACAGCCGCGCAGATCATCCATCAGGCTGCCGGCCTTCGCGAGGTTGGGCATCTAGAGCTGCTTCTTTATTACCGAGTACTTACGCGCGAAAAATGCATTAGGATGCCAATGTTTCCTGCTCCCAGAAGCAACATTATTGCGCATAAGTTTTATATAATTACGTAGTAGGTTTGTATTATTAAAACTTCCTGTAGGTTTCTTAAGCACCGTTGGATGAGAATCGTGGGAGCCGCAAGCAAACCCGAATTCTCCGCCGTCTTACCTATCTTGCCTATCTTCGCCAGCTTAAGCCATTTTGGTGCCATTGGATGCGTAGTTGGCGGTCTAAGAATAGTTCGCAATAGATCATAACTGATTATTTTGCAGTCTCATACGTCACCGACTTCCAGACCGCCAACACCGCCAACTTGACACGCTTGGGGTCTCATAAACCCTTGGGCGCCAGCCCAACCGCTGGCGGTTGAGAGCGTTGATCCGGGGCGTGGAGGACGGCACACCGGACAGCGTAGCATAAGTTGATGATACTGCTGCTTCTGTCGATACTGGCGGGTGTACTTACGGTGCTTGCCCCGTGCACGATATCCCTGCTGCCTGTGATCGTCGGCGGCACTTTGGCGGGCCAGCGCAGTGGCGCCCGGGCGTTGCGGGTGACGGCCGCGCTGGGCGTGTCGGTGGTGATCTTCACCATCCTGCTCAAGGCCAGCACGCTTTTGATACAGGTGCCGCCGGTCTTCTGGCAGTACTTTTCCGGCACAATTATCGTGGCGATGGGAATCTTCACGATTTTCCCCTCGCTGTATTACCGGCTGCCGCTAGTCAATCGCCTCAATCGTTCCTCCAGCCAGGCGCTGTCGGCGGGTTTTGACCGGCATACCGTGGCGGGCGATTTCGTAGTCGGGGCGGCGCTTGGCCCCGTCTTTTCCAGTTGCTCGCCCACTTATTTTCTGATTGTCGCGGCGGTGCTGCCGCGCAGTTTTGCGATTGGACTGGTTGACCTGCTGGCGTACGCCTTTGGACTTTGCGGCGCGCTGCTCATCATCGCGCTGGCCGGGCAGAAACTGCTGGCGAAGTTTCGCATCGCCGCCAATCCGCACGGCTGGTTCAAGCGGGCGCTGGGGATATTGTTCATCATCGTGGGCGTGGCCATTGTGACGGGTTACGACAAACGGGCCGAGGTGGCCGTGGCGGAACACACGTTCGATGTGACGAAGATCGAGCAGGCGCTTATCGCCGCCGAGACGCGCCAGCCGCAGGCGGCGGCCGCGCCGGCTGTTTCGCCAGGTGCAGCGCCGGCAGCGCCGGCCGCGCAGACTCTAACAACGCAGCCCACTACCATGCCGGATCTGCGCGATCCGATTGTCGTGGCGGGCAAGGCCCTTAGCCATCCGCGCGCCCGGAAATCACCAAGCCAAGCGGTTTCGTGAATACGGATGGCAAGCCCATCACCATCGGCCAGTTCGCGCACAGGAAAGTGGTGCTGATCGATTTCTGGACGTATAGCTGCATCAACTGCCAGCGCACGCTGCCGTACCTCAAGGCCTGGTACGACAAATATCACGACCAGGGGCTGGAGATCATCTCCATCCACACGCCGGAGTTCGCCTTCGAGAAGGTGCAGAGCAACGTGGAGGCGGCGGTGAAGAATTTCGGCCTGAAATACCCGGTCGTCCTGGATAACGATCTGGGCACCTGGACCGCCTTCGGCAATTCTTACTGGCCGCGCAAGTACCTGATCGATATCGACGGCTACATCGTGTACGACCACGCGGGCGAAGGCGATTACGCCGAGATGGAGCACGCCATCCAGGAAGCCCTGCGCGAACGCGCGCAGGCGTTAGGCGAGCAAATGAGCGTGCCGTCAAACACCGTGCAGGTGCAGGCGACGCAGGTGGATCCGCGGCGGCTGGGCTCGCCGGAGACCTATTTCGGCGCTTCGCGCAATCAATACCTGGCCAACGGCACGCGCGGCAGAACCGGCACGCAAACCTTCAAGGCGCCAGCAAAATATGGGCTGAACCAGTTGTATCTGGGCGGCACGTGGGACATTCAGAATGAATTCGCCCGCTCGCAGAAGGATGGGAAGATCTTCTACCATTTCAAGGCGAAGAACGTGTACTTCGTGGCCCGCTCGGCCGGCGGGGCCACGATCCGCGTGATGATTGATGGCCGCGCGCGGGCAGTAGCGCCGGCCAGGACGTTACCTCAGACGGCGCGGCGGTGATCAAAGAAGACCGCCTGTACAAAGTCATCTCGCTGGGCGACTACGGGGACCATGTCCTGGAGATTGATGCTACGGGCGGCTCTGTTGATGCGTATACGTTCACGTTTGGATGATTCGCTAAGAGTTAATTCGCGTGCAGCGATCCCGCTTCGCCAAGCCTACTCCGCTGAAGCAGCCGCTTCGGCTGCGAAGGCTGGAGGCTACGCAGGACCTTGGCTGAATACCCTACGCTTTTTGACCCAGCCTAGCTGCGAACGGCTTGACCAGCAGATTTCCCGCAAGCTCGTATGGCCGCGACAACGGCGTCAGCATCCCCATTTTTGCTCAGATAATTCGTTGCACCGGCCCGCCGCATCGCCTCGGCCCGCTCCTCGTCCTCAAACATCGACAGGCCGATGATGCAGATCTCCGGCAGTTCTCGATGAATAATGTCAGTGGCCTCGATGCCATTCATTCCCGGCATGGAAATATCCATCATGATGACGTCCGGGTGAACATCGCGCGCCAATTGAATCGCCGTCTCGCCGTCCGAGGCTTCGGCAACTATTTCCATATCCGGATGCTCTCGAAGCAGGTATGCCAGACCTTGCGCAAGACCAGATGGTCATCCACAAGCATGACGCGTGTTACGCCGGGCGCCCTGGCCATCATGCCAGAGGCAGCGGAAGTCACGCCAACGGAGATCTTCGCCAGGCTTTCCTTCACCACCTGCGCCGTCGGCTTGGCCGCCACCGGAGCAGTCAGGGTAATGGTCGTTCCCTCACCCGGTTTGCTGACAATCTTCATATCGCCGCCCAAAAGGTCCAGCCGCTCTCGAATAGACAGCAGGCCCAGGCCGGATGGCTGGTCGCCTGCCCCAGGAAGCTGGGCAGGATCGAACCCCACGCCTGGGTCTGATACGCTGATTTGAAGCTGATCAGCCTGTCGAACCAGCTTCACCTGGGCGCGGGAGCTTCGCGAGTGCTTGACCACGTTGAACAGCAGTTCCCGGATGGCCAGGAACAGGAAAATGGTCTCCTCCTGTCCCGTTATTTCCGCCTGTCCCTGGGCCTCCAGGGCCACATCCAGCCCGTGCTTATCCCGCATCCACCGCGCCAGCCATTCCAGGGCCGGAATCAGGCCGGCTTCGTGCAGGATCGGCGGGCTCAGTTCGGCGGTGAGCGAACGGGAAGTTTCGATCGAATCGTCGATTAACTCAATCAGCTCCTGGGCCACATCCCGGGCGTCTGGGTCATCGGACTTTTCCAGGCCGCTGACGCGATATTTGACGGCCACCAGCAACTGCTGCAAACCATCGTGCAGCACCCGGGCCAACCGCTGCCGCTCACCCTGCTCGGCCAGAGTGAGTTTGGAGTCATCACGCGCAACTGCTGCGTGCGGGCGCGGAGCAATTTTTCCTCGCCGATCCTGCGCAGTATCTCTTCCTGGAGCGAATCAACCGTATGGGAAAGTTCCTGCGTGCGCTGGGCAACGCGCTGCTCCAATTCCGCACTTGCCTGCGCCAAAGCCAGTTGGACTTGCTTGAGATCGCTGATATCGCTCAGGGTGATGCGCAGCTCAGGCTCGTCTTCGCCCTGCGGGCCGGGGGCGGCCACCATGGCGGCCCAGAAAAAATGACCCGTCGGATTTGCGAAATCTGACTTCCGCGCGCTGCGGCTGGCCGCTGTCGAGGGCCTGGCGCATACAAACATAGCCGGCATCGCTATCCTCACGTGCCACCAGCGATTCCAGGTGCATGCCGGCGAGTTTGCCCAGCTCCATCCCCAGCAACGTGGCGGCCGTCTGGTTGGCCTGGCGGATTACGCGCTGCGCATCCAACGTCAAGTAGCCGACGGGAGCGGACTGGTACAAATCCATAAAGCGGTCGCGCGTCTGGGCCAGTTCCTGCTGGGCCTGCCGCAGGTCTTCATTCTGAATTTCCAACTCGATCTGGTGAACCTGGAGTTCGTGCACGACCGCCTGGATATCTTCGCTGTTCATGGAAGCGATATCCATGCGCGTTAACTTCAACCGGCGCTCGGCCCGGTCCCGCAGCTCTGAGGAGGTGGGCCGCGGAGGCAGTTCCGGATTACTCATGACTGCTTCTCCGTCGATTATTCATTTGCGGCCTGCGTGATATCAGTCATCGTTACTAAGATCATACCCGTTAATCCAGGCGACTGCTCAAGACGACGGGCATTGAGCAGCAAAACCCGGCGCCCGACCTTCGGAAAATCATGTTCCAAGCGGAAATCCGTAAATGCCGCATTTTTGGAAAGTATTCCCTCCAGCAGCTCCCGCAACTGGGGAATATCCCATTGTCGATCACCCAGTTCATAAACAAGCCGGCCTTCGACCGCCTCGGCACTCAGACCAACGGCGCGATAAAAGGCATTGTTGGCCATAACGGCTTTCAGATCCTGCCCAAGCACCAGTAGCGGTTCGCGAACGGTCTGCACGATGCTCTGGAAGAAATCCCGCGCGGCGGCCGCGATGACCTCCGACCGCTCGGCCCGTTTGACCCGATCGATGTTCACCAGCGTGACCACGACGCCGCTGATGACGTTCTCCGCACTGCGGTAGGGCAAGATGCGCAGCAGGTGCCAATGGCCTTGAAGGTCCTGGACTTCCGCCTCCTGCGGCGCCAGCGTCCGGAGCACCTCCCGGCAGTGCTCTTGAAGCCGTTCATACTGAAAATTCAAAGCTAAGTCCATCAAGGGCCGCCCTACATCCGATTCGATCAGCCGGATGAGATTCCTGGCTTGTTCCGTAAAGCGTTTCACGCACAGGTGCTGATCCAGAAACACCGAAGCGACCTGGGTGCTGTTGAGCAGGTTCTGCATGTCATCTCGCACCAGCGCCAGGTCATCCACCTTCGACTGAAGCTCCGCATTGACCGTATTGAGCTCTTCGTTGAGCGACTGCATCTCCTCCTTGGAGGTCTCCAATTCTTCATTGCTGCTCTGGAGTTCCTCGTTGGTGGATTGCAGCTCCTCGTTGCTGGAGCGCAGCTCCTCGTTGGTGGTTTCCGCCTCTTCGACGCTGGACTGAAGGGATTCCCGCGCGTACTGAAGTTCGCGTTCCAGCTCCTGCTCGTGGGTCGTGGGCGGCTCGCTCGACGGCGCGGTCGGCGCAATTTCGGTGGCGGCCTGGAAGGAGATGAGGACCAGGCCGCGCATGGATTCGGGGTCCTGGATGGGCGTGACGACCACATCCACCAGGCTGAAGCTGCCGTTGGTGCGGACGCGCACGTTCTTGCGCACGATTTCTTTCTTATCCGACTGCGCCTGGTGCAGCGCCGAGGCCAGGGCCGCGCCCAATCCCTCCCGCGCCATGTCCAGAATATTGCTGCTGGGCTGGCCTTCCCTGGGCTCCAGGTACTGACCTAACCGGCCATGGAGATAAATAATATTTGCGCGGCTGTCCACCACCACGCTGGGCGGCGCGAAGTGGGCCGCCAACAGCCGCTGCACATCGGCGGCCGTGCTCGGCCGCGCCCTTGCACCTTCCGCCGGCGGGGCTGCAAGCTCGTGGGGAGGTTTGGCATGGCGCTGACCTTCCACAACCGGCAACAAAATGGAGTCCACATTGCGACGGCGATAGATTTTCCACTTGCCGTCGACCGTGTCAAACAAGTCGCCCAGCCCGCCGATGCTCTCAGAACTGCCTAAAAACAGCAGGCCGCCCGACCGCAGCGCGTAGTGCAGCACGGGCAGCAGCCGCTTCTGGACCTCGGTGGTCAGGTAAATCAGCAGGTTGCGGCAAACGATCAGGTCCAGCTTGGTAAAGGGCGGATCCTTCAGGACGTTCTGCGCGGCGAAGACGACGGTGTCGCGGAGCATCCGATTGACCCGGTAACCGGCATCATCGTGCGTAAAGAAAGACTTCAGGCGTTCGGCCGAAACGTCCTCGGCAATGCCGTCAGGATATACGCCCGCGCGCAAAGCGGATCGCCTGCTCATCCAGATCGGTGCCAAAGATCTGCACCCTGGGGGGCCGCAAGGCCTGGTGCATCAATTCGTGCGCCAGGATGGCAACGGAGTACGCTTCTTCGCCCGTGGCGCAGCCGGGGGCCCAGATCCGCAAGGAATGGTCTTCCGGCCGGGACTTTAAGAGCGGCGCCAGCGCCTTGTCGGCCAGCGCCTCAAAGGCTTGGGGTTCACGGAAGAAGCTGGTCACGCTGATCAGCAGTTCCTGCATCAGCAGCCATGCTTCCTGCGGGTTTTGCTGAAGGTAGCGGAGGTAATCATCAGGCGCATCAAGACGGTGTACGTTCATGCGCCGCTCGATGCGCCGGGTAATGGTGCTCTTCTTGTAACCGGTGAAGTCGTGCCCGGTACGGCCGCGCAGTGTAACCAGTAAACGCGTAATGTCCGCCTCGCTGAGCCTGGGTATGGCCGCTGCCGCTGAGGGGGCTCGTAGATAAGGGCCCTGAACATACTTAATCAGCTTGCCGGGCATCTGGTCGGGGGACAACACGAAGTCAGCCAGGCCCAGGGCTTGCGCGCTGGAGGGCATGCTGGCATATTTGGCGGAGGAAGCCTCCTGCACCATGACCATTCCGCCGGCGGCCTTAACCGCCTGTACGCCAACCGTGCCATCGTTGCCGGCCCCCGAAAGAATGATGGCGATGGCGTGCTCAGCCCGGTCTGTGGCCAGGAAGCGCAGGAAGTGGTCGATCGGCCGATACCTCGTGTCGTCCGCCGAGGCAGCCTTCCTCACCTGGAGCACGCCCTCGGAAATCTCCAAGACCCCCTCCGGCATAGCCACATAAACGTGATTGGGCTCAAGAGGCACGCCCTGCTCGGCGTTCACCACCGGCATTCTGGTCGCCTTGGCCAGCAGCTCCGGCAGCAGGCTAACCCGCCCGGCATGCCGATGGGTGACAACCACAAAAGCGATGCCGCTGTCGGGCGGCAGGTGGGCGAAGAATTCCTGCAAGGCCTCCAATCCGCCGGCGGAGCTGCCGATGGCCGCTATGGGCAAGGCGCCCTCGGCCGGCATCTGCGCATTCTGCCGCGAGGTCGGAGGGGAATCAACTTCGGCTGGCGCCTCGTGTTTGTCCGGGCGATGCTTCTTCTTGGAACTCATCCCGCAATTCCTAATGGCAACCCGAATATATGGAAGAGCCTGTGACCCATTTAGACAGGCAGACAGCCGGCCACGCGCAAAGGGATCCGTATCGTCACATGGGCGAATCTGGCCTCAGTATACCCGATCTGGCCCCATTCTTTCTATCCAGCACGGAAATGCGGGACAGCCGCGGGTTTCAACCGGCAATGCGCCACTTGCATCAGATCGCTTATTGATGGGTCAAAACATGGATGTCGCGGGCGGCTCCGTGGATGCGTATACGTTCGCGTTCGGGTGAGGTTCTTTGTGTTTTCCTAACCCGGTTTTTCGCTGGAGAATGGTGACGCTGGCCGGGATTTTGCACCACGTGCCTGCACATAATCCAAGAAAAATACCTTTGAAGAAAAACTTTTTTTGTTGGCTAACTTCTTAAACGTTAACTACTTGCGCTCCCATTCACAAAATTCAGGATCTTTCGGGGGAGTCATTTTTGCAGTTTTCTAATACTTCTAAATAGTCTAGTACTCCGTAACGGAGAGACTTCTGGGTAGCGGTTCTTTTTGCCGATGGGTTGATAGAACCCTTTTGATCGGCAAGGAGGCCGTCATGAAAAAGTACATCGTCGAATTGACAACCGAAGAGCGTTCCCAACTCCAGACACTGCTGGATAAAGGCAAGCCGCATCAACGCAGGCATGCTCAGATGTTGCTCAAGGCTGACCAAGGCCCCGAAGGTCCGGGGTGGAAAGACGCTCACATTGCCGAGGCTTTTGACTGTCATCCCACGACGGTTGAGAACTTGCGTCGTCGTCTGGTGGAGCAAGGGCTGGAGGCGGCCTTGGAGCACGGCAACCGTGGCAGCTATCGGGTACGCAAGCTCGACGGCAAGGCCGAAGCGCACTTGATTGCCCTGACTCGCATGGAGCCGCCGGAGGGGCGCAGCCGCTGGGGCGTGCGTCTGCTGGCTGACCAGATGGTGGCGCAAGGATACGTCGAGTCTTGCAGTCACATGGCGGTGCAGCGGACGCTTAAAAAAATGAGCTTAAGCCTCACCTGAGCAAGTACTGGTGTATTCCGCCCAAGCAAAACGGCGAATTTGTCGCGGCGATGGAAGACGTGCTGGAGGTATACCACCGGCCGTTCGACTCGTTGCGACCCCTGGTATGCTTGGATGAAGCCAGCAAGCAGTTGGTGGCCCAGACGCGCCCCTCGATTCCCGGTCGATCCGGCCGAATCAAGCGGGTTGATCCGGAATACCGCCGTTGCGGCACGGCCAGCGTGTTCCTGGTGTCCGAACCGCTGAAGGGCAAGCGGCACGTGCGTGTGCGTCAGCAGCGAACGCGAATCGACTTCGCCCACGTGATACGGGAACTGTGCGATGTGCTGTACGCCCAGGCCGAGAAGATCGTGCTGGTGATGGACCAACTCAACACGCACAACATCGCCAGCCTGTACGAGGCATTTGAACCGGCTGAGGCTCGGCGTTTGGCGGAGAAGCTGGAGATTCACCACACGCCCAAGCATGGCAGTTGGCTGAATATGGCCGAGATCGAGTTGAGCGTGTTGAGCCGCCAGTGCATGGATGACTACTTTGAAAGCCGCGAACAACTGGCGGCGAGCATCGCGCCGTGGGAACGTTCACGAAATGAAAAGAAGAAGGGCATCGACTGGCGATTCACCACCGCCGACGCCCGGATCAAACTGAAGAAACTATACCCGGTGATTTAGCTGTTACAGAGTACTAGGGCGTTTTTTCAAAAAGACAAGGGTGATTATCTCATGCGACGAATACCGATTCTGCTGGCGCTGGGAGCAGTCGTAGGCCTTATGATTATGGGCCTGGTCATTAGCACTACAACGCCACCTGATCCATTATGCAGCAACGTATTGACGATATTCGAATGCCAAGGCTACGCAACCGTCGCTTGCGTGTTTTCACGTGGCAGCGTCGCGCTTTCTCGTTTCGTGCCTGCGTTTGAGTAATAATCTCCGCCTCCCTGGCCAGGAAGCTTTGACGAACCTGTCCCGTCAGCCACAGGGAACGCACCAGCGCCGCGGCCGCCTGGCGAATCTGGCATACGGTCAGCTGCGGATTTTTCCCCCCGCCACTGTTCCTGAACCGTGGCCAGGAACAGGTGGCTGACGGCCGTCAGCAGCAGATGACGCTTCAAGGAGCGATACCGGCGAACCTCAAAATGGTCCAGCCCCAACTCGGACTTTTCCACCTCGAAGCATTGCTCGACCCTGTACCGCGTGAAGGCCACGTGCAACATCACCTCCAGCGGCGTGCCACCCGGCGCGTTGGAGACGAAGTATTTCACCTCCTGCGGCGCCAAAATGTTGCGGGCCACAATCAACCAATGCGCCCGCGTCGGCAGACCATCCCGTTTCAAATACAGCCGCGCCGCCTTGACCTGCCAAACCTCCGGTCCCACCGTGCTGTCCTTGACATGGAACTTCCGCCACGCTTGTTTGCGAAAAGCTGCCCCGTAGCGCAGCATGTGGCGAACCTGGATGCAGGGCAGGGTCTTGACCTTCAGACGGGGATAATGCCTCGGCCGGCCGCGCCGCGTGGCCGCACGATGCTGTTTTTGAAGAACCTCCGGTTCGCGCAGCCAGCCGTAGAAAATCGACGGCACTTCCAGGACGTAGCGCTGGCCGCACTCGTCCAGGGCGCGATGAAAGTCCGGCACTTCGCCATAACCTTCATCCCCCGTCATCCATTCAAACCGAATCCCGTTGGCCACGGCGGCGGCACGCAGTTCCAGGGCGATCTGCCACTTGGGGCGATGCTGCATTGTGTCCGGGATGCCCGCCCCCCGGCACCGAGCACGATCATCGGACCATTCCTGCGGCAAGAACATCTCCCCCGGAAGCAGGGTGTGAAAGGCGCCCGCCACATAGCTGATATGCACCGTAACCACGCGGTTATCCACCTTGCCCGTGGCGCCGCAATATTGACGCTGCACGCCGGCGGTCTTGTCGCCCTTCTTGGGATGGGCCGTCTCATCCAACACGCCAATCGACAGGGGGTGGCTGTGTTGATCGCCCACGATCTGCATCAACCGCTGGGCCATGCGCGCATCATCCCAGTCTGCCAGCGACAGGAACTGCTGAAGCGTCCGCGGCGGAACGTCGGCCCGGTCCGCCATCGGCTCGATGCTCTTGCGCGGCAGATCCGACAATTGACCGTTGACGTAAACCCGCAGGTTGCCACAGGGCTCGCTGCGGCTGAAACAGTCGTCAAATTGTCCCAAGTACTGTTCCAACATCGGCTTGAGCTCTCGCAATTGCTTGGCATCCATGCCGTATCTCCTTTCGGGAAAAGCGCTCCCGAAAGGAACTATCGTCTGGCCGCCTGAGCTTTCTTGAGCCCAGATGGCGTTGTAGTGTTAGAGGACCTATAGCAACATCCGTCGCTCCCACAGGTACTGAGACAAAAGTTGCTGCTAAGCAGGATGCACCTCCAACGACGTCATCTGCTCCAATGGATTCAATATCCTTAGTTAGCAGGAGTTCTGGAGACGAAATTCGAGATATGGTCGCTGCGCAGGCAGAGAAGGATTTTGCCGTTGCCATAGCTGAAAAGAGAAAAGAGATTCCTCCTCATAAATGGCAGAGGGACAGGTCCGAGAATATCCTTCGAGAGAGTACGCGAGAGTGCATTGATCACCTGGGCAATGTGGACGATGCGCATCTTGCAACAGCGAGTTTAGGCGGTCTGCTGGGTGTGCATGATGATCCAGTTTCTCAGGCAGTCTATGTTACTCGCCTGGCTCGGGTTCGCCGGCTGCTATATGAGGCTAGAACGGCTCCCGATACAACCTTGCCTCTGCTCCGGAACACTTTGGCGGACTGTATACAGAATTCCCCTGAGATTATGGCCAAGTTCCAGGACCTTATGAATGGCAAGCCATCCGAGGCCGGCGTAAGAGAAGCTTACCATAAGGCACGAGAGCAGGCGTTGGCGGCCACTTTTATACTGGCCGAGGTTAATGATTCACAGTCCCTCCCCCTGCTGATGAAGCAATGTGAGCTCGCGCATCCCCTGGTACCCAGAGCAAATATCCTGTACTCGATGCATCTGTTGGTGCTGAACTATCCATCAGATAAACTAACTGCCGCGGCAAGATCTGCGCAGCAGGATTATATTCACACTTGGAGAAACAGACTGCCTCCACCGACAGTAGAACAAGTCAGCCAGTCCTGGAAAAGCGACTACGATGAATCCGATCCCAGAATAGTTATACAGGATAGGCAGGGACTGGTACTGACGGATTGTCCTGCGATGATAGTCGATGTTTTTCCGAGCAACTTCTCTGACCAAACTGATCTTTTTCATGAGAGCAGGCCCTCTGAGCAAAGTCGGGCGTTGCTGTCCGACATACGGAATTTTGTCACATTCGTCTCCAGATGAGCTTTTTGCTTATTTGTTGTACCGCCGGAACTGGCCAAAGATCCCGGTGCTGAGTCAACGTTACAGATGAGGATACAGCAGATACCTTTTAAGGGGACAGCCATGACACACAACTTGTTTCGTAAGACATTCGTTGCCTTATGTTTGCTTTGTTTTTTAACATTCACCGCGCAAGCCACAGATGATTTCAATCCGCTCAGTCCGCCTGATGGAATCTGGGACTCAGCTGGCGTAGCTACATTTGATTATGTTGATGACAATGGCTACGCTCACACTACAGATATTAAGGTCGTACTTGTGGATGCTAATTATTTGGATCACTGCCGCACAATATCCAATAATTATATTCCGCATTACCATTTCCAATATGAATGGGGATATATCGAGGCGAATTGTGGTGGCACTATCGTCCCATCTGCTTACAGTGTAAATGAATATTGGGATGCATTCTTTGGTCCCGGACTTTACTATACGCATGTTTCAGGAGGCGGTGCGGCTTCTAATCAGAGCAATTGTCATGCTTATGCTTTCAAGACACTTGGGCCAGCCCGCGCTACTTTTGGATGGTGGCACTTTCGATTATTGGTTTAATGACCCATCTCAGGCATACGCTGATCAAACCAGTTGTGGTGTCTTTGATCAAGATGACATCACGCATGGATATTTTCTAAGGTACGGAGCAACTTCGCATACGTCTATCGCCGGTGGAGTAGGTTATTGGGGTGAAACATGGCCTATCGCTACGTTTTCCTCTTTTAAATGGAGAGACAGCAGCAGCTACAGTTACTTTCCGCCTTATGATGGCACTAACATCTACCAAGGCCAAAACGTGCCTAGACACTCGCAAGCAACCATCCAGTGTAATCATCTAGTTGGAGTTGAAAGCAGCTGGGATCCAAATTTCCTAACCGACCCGGTCTACTACCAGACTGTTTATCAGATCGTTCCCTGAGTCTTTGTGGGCCGGTGGTGTGGCTAGGCTTCTTCAAGCCACGTGTTTTGGCGAACAAAAGACGTAGTTGCCTGCGCCAAACCACGGCACCCAAGAACCAGGACAAACCCATCGGGCAGTTTTGAGGTCACAATTTGTGATCTCAAAAAGGACGCCGGGAACTGTGGCTGGTTCTTTCCACTACCGTTTCTGGGGGAACGAAAGCTCACAGACCCTTACATCGCTTGAGAAAGAGGGTTTCTTCTTTGGCATCCGCACGCCCAACATGAACCAGGCCAGGGACGGCGATAAGTGCAGCAACTTGCCCAGATAGAGCGCGCCGAAGAATAGGAGCAGCGTGCAGGGAAGGACCAGCCACGGCCGCAAGGCTGTGTGGCCGGTTTCAAAAAGGGCTGCTACGGGCAGGACGAGCATCACCAGGCGGTGCAGGAGGAAGACATCCATGCTGGCGGGGGCCAGTTTCTGCCAGGTCTTTCGCCAGGATTGGGCCAGACTGGCCAATGGCACGCTGCTGCTCGGCGTACGGTGCGCGGGCATCAGAGTGCCAGCGGAGGTGAAACTATTGTGCGCTGCACACCCGAGCACGCATAATAGTCGCCGGTGTAGGTCTGCATGCGTTGCACATCGTACTTGTTGACACCGGGGGAGTTCGCATAGCCACATGCAGGGTTCATGGAGTTCGGAGACCGGCCCGGCCCGCCGGCAGCCTGGCACCCGCTCAAAGCCAGCACCACAACGACCGTTGAAGTTGCTATAAGCGATTTGAACATATTCGCTTTCCCTTCACTTGATACTACAACTGGACCCTGTGAGGGCGGCAAGGACCCAAAACTTTCCCACCTTTTCGCCACTTTGCCCAATCCGCACATCACGGTTTCTCAACATTTGAAAGATTTCCATTTTTGGGCCTGCGCAACGGGGTGGCTCTGGATCATGTGCAGGGCCTGGAAAAAACGATATCGCCGATGCACATGGAATTCGTGAGTATCTAATAGATAAATCCTTGAAATCAATAGAGATATACGATCCCACGAGGGTGAGATCTTCGTGAGTATCTTATCTTCGTGAGAATCTTGGTGTAAGAACGACTCGCCGGGCCGCGGGTAATACCCCCGCAAAAGAGGGAGGGGTTAAGATTCTACCGCGCATCTCCGCGGGCGAGTTTCAGCGTGCGCCTGCATCATCAGGGCGTGTGTGCCCAAGGTTTCATCGCCCACGGCGTTTTCTCGCGGGTGGCGCTGGACATAGGCGCCGTCGGCCTGTAAGTCCCAGCCTTGGCGCTGGTCGAGGCGCTGGATCTGGAGGATCTCCCACAGCCGCGCACGCGCGGCGGGCTCCTCCACGGGCGTGATAACCTCGATGCGGGCCTTCAGGTTGCGGCTCATCCAGTCGGCCGAGCCGATATAAAACTCCCCCGCCAACGGATCGGTCTGCCCCGCGGCAAAATGGAAAATGCGGGCGTGCTCCAGGAAGCGGCCGATGATGCAACCAACGCGGATGTTCTCGCTGAGACCCGGCACGCCGGGCGCAGGCAGCAAAAGCCGCGGACGATGAGGTCGATGGGTACGCCGGCCGCGCTGGCGCGGTACAGGGCCTCGATGACCTCCTCGGATTCGAGGCTGTTCATCTTGGCCACGATGCGCGCGGGGCGAGCCGCTTTGGCGTTCTCCGTCTCGCGCTCGATGCGCTCCAAAAACTTTTCAGACATGTTCACCGGCGCTACCAGCAGGCGCTTATATTGGCGCTTCAGGCTGCGGCCGGTGAGATAGTTGAACAGTTCCACCAGGTCATCGTTCAAATCCGCGCGGCAGGTGAGCAGGCTCACATCCGTATAAAACTGGGCGGTGAGAATGTGGTAGTTGCCCGTACCGATGTGCGCGTAACAGCGCAGTCCCTCGGCCTCCTGGCGGACGACCAGCGTGACTTTGGTGTGCGTCTTCAGGCCCACCAGGCCATACACCACGTGTACCCCGGCCTTTTCCAGGGCCTGCGCCAGCTCGATATTGCGGGCCTCATCGAAGCGAGCCTTCAGTTCCACCAGGGCCACGACCTGCTTGCCCGCCTCGGCCGCGCGAATCAGCGCGGGGATGAAGGGGCTGTCGGCCCCCGTGCGATACAGCGTGATTTTGATGGCCAGCACGTTGGGGTCATCCGCCGCCGCGCGGACGAATCGTTCGATGGAGGCGGAAAAACTTTCGTAAGGATGGTGTACCATCACGTCGCCCGCGCGGATGACGTTGAAGATATCCGCATCCGGATCGGCGAGCGCCTTGGGCGCCAACGGCGTCCAAGGCTCAAAACGCCAAGGGCGAATCGGCAGGCTGGCAATGGGTTTTAGCGTTGTGAAATCCAGCAGCGCGGGCATTTCATACACTTGCTGCTCGGTGATCTCCAGCTCCTGGAGCAATAGCTGGAGCATCCACGGATCGGGATTGGCGGGCGTATCCAGCCGCATCACCGGTTCGAAGCGGCGCAGGCGCAGTTCCTGCTCCACCTGCTCGACCAGGTCCTCCACATCCTCGGGTTCCTGCTCGATCTCGGCGTTGCGGATGACGCGGAAGGGCATGACGTTGACCACGGTCATCCCCGGAAACAGCTCGTGCAGGTTGTGGCGGATCAGCTCGGACATGGACAGGTAATGATGCTTTCCCTCTTTCTCGCCGTTCAGCCGCACCAGCGAGGGCAGGACCGGCGGAATCTTGATGCGGGCGAACATCAGCTCTTCCTCGCTTTGGTGGCGCAAGGTCACGCCGAGCGAGGTGGAGAGGCTGGAGATAAATGGGAAGGGGTGGCCAGGATCCACGGAGAGCGGCGTAAGCACGGGAAACACCTTGGAGCGGAAGAACTGCTCGGCCAACTGGCGATGATGCTCATCCAACTCTTCATACGTGTGGAGGAAAACGCCGCCGGCAGCCAGGGCCGCGCGGATGGAGTCTTGCCACGCCTGGGCGGCGTGCTGCATCATCGCCTGCACCATCTGGCGGATCGCGGCAAGCTGCTGACGCGGCGGCATGGCGTCAGGCTTGCGCGAGACGATGCCGCTGGCTTCCTGGCGCAGCAAAAGCCCCACGCGCTTCTGGAAGAACTCATCCAGGTTGGAGGTGACGATGGCGAGGAAGTTCACGCGCTCCAAGAGCGGGGTCCGCTCATCCTGCGCCTCGTGCAGGACGCGATTATTGAACTGAAGCCAGCTCAGATCGCGATTGAAAAAACGCGGCGGCTCCCCGCCCGCCGGCGGAGCAACGCTGGGTAAAGTCGCTAGAGTCTGCCCTTGCATGTCCATTACGTCGCCCACGTACAAGTATAGGATAGGCCTTTTCTATAGGTTAGGTCGGACAGGCGGAGGTTAAAGTACAGTTAAGAATGTACTTATTGTCCATAACTTACGCTTTTTCAATTATTTATATACGGCGCAAATTCTTTTCCAGCCAACACGGAACCACCAAGAGCACCAAGAACACCAAGAGCACCATGAAGACGTTAGTAAAAAACAGTTCTGTTGTTTGGTGCTCTTTGTGATCTTGGTGTGCTTGGTGTTACGCCTTTTTCGCCGGCTGGACCTTCAGAAGCTTGCGAAGCTCCCGCCACGCCCCCCGCTGCTTGCTTTTCTGCCAGAACTGGCGCGCCTGCTTATAAAATGCGCGGCGGCTGCGCCGGCGATCCGCCATCAAGGCCTCGATGCCGGGTAAAAGTTTATCCACCGACTGGGGCTTCTTGGCCTTTTCTATGATGCGCATCCGCTCGCGGGCGAGAAAATCCTGGAGCAGCGAGATCCATGCGTCGCAGTCGTGCAGATCGCCCAGCGCCGTCTGAAGTGTGCGCGCTGCCTGGATGAACTTGCCCGCTCCCGGATAGATCGGGGCGAAGACCTCCAGCGAGTAGCGAAGTCGCTTGGCGGCGATGCGCATCTGGTGATGTTCGGCAATCGCCTGCTCGCGGGTCAGCGCGGGCCCAAACAATTCTAATTCATCCAGGAGAGGCAAAACGGCTGCCGTGGCCAGTCCGTATGTCTGGGGCGTCGGCGGGCCGCAGCGCCAGGAAGTATGGGCGAGTTTTTCCAGGCTGCGCTCCATCTCATTGAGCGCCCGCCCCCGCCACTCGGGAGAGCGCCTTGGCCACCTTGTCCTGCGCCGCCGCGCGGCCGCGCGACAGTCGCTCCAAAAGCTGATCCAACCCGGGATTGAGCGGCGCCGAACTTTTTGCCTTTTTGAACGCGCGAACAAACTCTATCTGGACATCCAGGTCCCGCGCCATGCCCAGGGAGCGCGTCAGCCGGCGGATTTCCCGCCGCCAGGTTTGGGCCTCATTTGGCAGGCATGGCCCAAACACGGCCAGTGCCGCGCGCAGGCGGCGCGAGGCCACGCGCATATCGTGAACGGCATCGATGTCTTTGCCCTTAAGTACGGGGTCAAAGAGCTTGCGCACCACTTTTATGCGGTCGAAGATGGCCGCCGCGCACAGTCCGCAGTAGGTTGGATCGCAGGTGTTTTTCACGCCGCCCCTATTGGTCGCCCAGGCAGGTACCCACCAGGCGGGCCGACTGAATCAACGGATGATCGATGGGTACAATTTTGCGCTGCCCCGCCACTTTTTCCAACGGCACGGGCAGTGCTTCCTCGCCGCGATAAGAAACCATCACATTGGTCACGCCCTTGGCGATAAGCTCCACGGCCTTGGTGCCCAAAAGCGTGCACAGCATGCGGTCAAAGGGCGAGGGAATGCCCCCGCGCTGCACATGGCCTAAGCTGGTGACGCGGGCTTCCATGCCGGTGAGATCCTGGATCCGCCGCGCCAGGCGGCTGGCCATGGGCTCCTGCACCACGTGATACGCCTCCAAATGCTCGTGCGCGCGGCGAATCACCACGGGCAGGCTGTCGCGCTCCTCATCGCTGGACAGTTGAACGATTTCGCCGGCGGCGGTGCGACCCTTGCCCTTGGCGGGTGCGCCATGACGTTGAGCCGCTTTTTCCGCCCGCGCCTCCTGCCGACTGCGGGCGCCTTCGGCCACGGCGATGATGCTGAATCGCTTGCCGCTGCGCTTGCGCTCCTGGAGGTACCTGGCGATGATATTCAGGTCGTACGGCAGCTCGGGGATCAGAATCACATCCGCCCCGCCGGCCAGCCCCGCGCCCAAGGTCAGCCAGCCGGCCTTGTGGCCCATGATCTCACAGACGATCACCCGGTGGTGGCTGGTGGCGGTGGTGTGCAGGCGGTCGATAGCCTCGGTGGCGATCGACATGGCCGTATCATAGCCGAAGGAAACATCCGTCTGGGGTACATCGTTATCGATAGTCTTGGGCAGCGTGACCACGGGCAGCCCTTCCTTGGCGAGGCGGTAGGCATTCTTCTGTGTGCCGCCGCCGCCCAGGCACACCAGGCAATCGATCTCTATGCGCCTGGCGTTCTGGATGGCCGCATCGGTCATGTCCAGGATCTTGTCGCCCATGGGCATCTTGTGCGGCTTGTCGCGGCTGGTGCCCAGGATGGTGCCGCCGCGCGTCAGGATGCCGCTGACGGCGGCATCGTCCAGGATCATGGTGCGGTTTTCCACCAGGCCACGGAAACCGTCCAGGATACCGATCACCTTCATGCCATAAATGGATAGCGCGGCCTTGGCCACGGCGCGGATGGCCGCGTTGAGGCCGGGGCAATCCCCGCCGGATGTCAGGATGCCAATGCAATTGATCTTAGCTTTTTTGCCCATGATGACCGCCTTGTCTTTTATGATGCGTATTGGCCCGCAGCCTATCCAATTTGACAGGTTTTTGGCCGCCGCTGCAATGGGCCCAGGGGGTTGCAGTCGAAATTGGCAGTCTAGCTGCGCACAGCCATCGCGCCTTCCTGAATGAGGCGGATGCGCTTGCCTGCCGGGGTGGTGGCCAGTTTGTCGCAGGATTCCAGTTCCAGCGAGATCTGGTTCTGGAGCATTTCTTCTGCCATGCGGTGAAGTTCTTTCCTCTTCTCTTCAGAGATGGCTTCATTGAGCTTGATGCGCATCACCGCTTTACCCGGCTGAGATTGCACAAACTGGTAGTCATCGACGACTCTAAAATCAGTATCCCGCGGACCGATGACCTGAAGCGTTATGAGCGAACCATCCAGGGCCTGCAGACCGCCGACCAGGTGCCGCCCTTCCACCTTGGTCAGCAATATGTGCTCGCGCCCGCAGGAGGCGCACTTGTCCGCCTTATATGTGGCGAAGTCGCCTGTGCGATAGCGAATAAAGGGCATGATGTGATTGATAAAGCCCGTGCCGGCAATCTCTCCGCGCTGGCCAACTTGGCAGGCTTCTCCCCGCTCATTCAGCAGTTCAAAATAGCCGTACGTCGGCCAGACGTGATAATCGCGGCTGTGCTCGCATTCGGCCGCCAGGACGAGCTTTTCGCTGTGGCCGTACCAGGAGAAATACGGACACTGCATCACGCGACACGCCTGCTCGCGCTCCTCCTCGATGACCATTTCGCTGCCGGAAAGAATGCCGGCGACGTTGGGCAAGGGCCCCGTTTCGTACCTCTCCATGAAGCGCGCCAGCATGGCGATGGATGATGGATACACGTGCAGGTAGCAGCGGCCGATGGCGGCGATGTGGCGAAAATAGGCCCAGTAATCCTTTTCGCTGTTGTGATAGCTGCTGTACAGGTGGCGGCGCAGGATCGGATCGTACTCGTGATGCAGGCCGTTGCGGTCGGCCGTGACGTGCGTGCCGCGCAGCTCCGCCATGGGCATGCCCAGCCGGTAGCCGGCGCGCTCCCAGGAGGCGATGAGGTAGCTATATTCGATGGCCGAACGGCTGCCAGGCACCTGGAAGTACATTCGCCTACCGCTCGTACCGCCGGTGGAGACGGTGTCTACGCCGGGGCTACCGAGGGGCACGGTGAGCATTTCATCGTGATGATCAATTGCCGTCTCTTTATTGATCGTGGGAAGCTGCCGGATGTCTTCCAGCGCCTTCAGATCCTGCGGATTAAAGCCCGCCTCTTTGAAGATCTTGCCGTAAAAACGCGTCGCGGCGGCGAGGGTGCAGATGCGCGTGAGCTGCAGAGAGCTGATATTCGCGGGCCTGCTGGGCGCTCCAGTGGTCGGCCTGCCGCGCAAATTTCAGTGCGCGGCGAAAGGAGCGACCCAGGAAAAACGCCGGGCTGATCCTGGAAAGAATGGGCGCCACGCCCGCCTTTACAAAAGGCGGGACGAGCTGCCAGAGATTCTTTCGGGAAAACGCCTTTTTCATGAGTTTCGTCTATTCCCAATCGGCGATATACCGCGCACCGCTGAAACCGAGGTCCAATTTTGGCTTTGCCATGCTATCACAGACACCGATGAAGTTGAAGATTCTGAAAATCGTAGATCTTGATCCGCTCGATCGCGGGAAACCTATCACGCATAGGAGTGTATCAATGGACATACACTGTGCGGGCGAATGTGACCACTTTGCCGCCGAATGCGACCACTTCAGGAAGCCTGGTCGCATTCGGGAAAATTGGCCGTTTTTGAAGATTCTGCTAAATGTGACCACCTTCTGCGCATGTGGTCACATTCGGCATCTGGCCCGGATCCAGGAACCATTTGCAGTTGGCGGTGTTGGCGGCCTTGGCGATATTCGCTTAACGTGTTATGTTTAAAAGGCTTATGAACTTTTTCCGAAGATCACCTTAGACCGCCAAATGTTGCAACGTTGGCGGTCTATAGAAGCCCTTATTTTGTAAGGACTTAAAGCAAAAAACTATCCAAGACCGCCAACTTGCACACGCTTGGCGGTCTTGAATTGTCTTAGTAAGAACAATTGTCTTGTCCGTCCACAAAAGTTATGGTATGTCCTCTCGTGTCTTGGGGAGGCCAAAGGTGCAAGCGAGAGTCGCTATATGAGAGTTACTGTCCGAGAAGCGGCGGACTTACTGTCCGTATCCGAGAAGACCATCTATCGCTGGATCACCCAGGGCAAGTTGCCCGCCTACCGCGTGAATGAGCAGTATCGTTTCAGCCGCGCGGAATTGCTGGAGTGGGCGACCTCCCAACGGCTTAACGTCTCCACCAAGCTTTTGGAAGAGCCGGAAGAATCGGCCGCGCCAGTCTGGAGCAGGCCATTCGCGCCGGCGGCGTTTTTTACCGCGTCGAAGGCACGGACAAGACCTCCGTGCTGCGGTCGGTCGTGGAAGTCATGTCGCTGCCGGATGAGGTGGACCGGGAGTTTCTGCTCCAGGTGCTGCTAGCCCGCGAATCCATCGGGTCGACCGCCATGGGCGACGGCATCGCCCTGCCCCACGTGCGAAATCCCGTGGTCATGCACATTTCCAAGCCGATGGTGGCGCTGTGCTTCCTGGAGAAGCCGATCGATTTTGCCGCCGTCGACGGGGCGCCTGTACATACGCTGTTCACGATCGTCAGCCCCACCATCCGGGCGCATCTTTCGCTGCTTTCGCGGCTGGCCTTTGCCCTGCGGGACGGGGAATTTACCGCGGTCATCCGCAACAAAGGCACGCGGGAGGAGATCCTCAGCCAGGTCAGGCGCCTGGATGCGGTAATCTCGCAGAAGGTCCCACAGCCGGAGTAGAGCAGCGATGCACCTGTACATCTGTGGGCTGGTCATCATTCTTGCGGGGGGTTTTACCTCGTTGCTGTTTGGCCGAAGATCCATAACCAATCTGCTGGGCCCGTTCACCGCGGCGGCCGGGGGAATTCTTTGCCTTCTTTCCGCAGCGATATCGCTGGCGGGCGGCAAAGGCGCCGCCTGGGACTGCCTGTGGCCCTGGTCCATGCCCGGCGGCAGCCTGCACTTTGGGATGGACGGCCTGTCCGCCTTTTTCGCGTTAGCCATTTCACTGATTTCAGTACTGGCCGCCGTGTATGGCCGCGCGTATATGGCGAATGAATGCGGGCGTCGAAATCTTGGGGCGTCCTGGCTGTTCTACAACGTGCTGGTGGCCAGTATGCTTATCGTGGTTGTGGCGAAGAATGCCTTGTTCTTTCTGCTGGCCTGGGAACTGATGTCGCTGGCCTCGTTCCTGCTGGTGATGTTCGATGACAGCCGCAAGGAAGTGATCTCCGCGGGCTGGACGTACCTTATCGCCATGCACCTGGGCACGGCATTTCTGCTGGCGATGTTCTTGCTGCTGGGCCGAGGCGGCAGCCTGGAATTCGCGGACATGAAGGCTGCGGGCAACCTGGCAGGCGTGTGCTTCCTGCTGGCCTTGATCGGCTTTGGCACCAAGGCGGGCCTTGTGCCGCTGCACGTGTGGCTGCCTGAGGCGCACCCGGCGGCGCCCTCGCACGTCTCGGCGGTGATGAGCGGCGTGATGATCAAGACCGGCATTTATGGCCTGCTGCGTGTGCTGCTGATTTTCGGCGCCCCGCAGGCCTGGTGGGGATACACGCTGATCGCTATCGGCGCCGTCTCGGGCGTCTTAGGCGTGCTGTGGCGCTGGCGCAGCACGATCTCAAGCGTCTGCTGGCCTATCACAGCGTCGAGAATATCGGAATCATCCTGCTGGGATTGGGCCTGGGGGTGCTGGGCATCGCACTGAATCAGCCGGCCATGGCCGTCATGGGGTTGGCCGGGGGCTTATTGCACGTGTACAACCACGCGATTTTCAAGAGCCTGCTCTTTTTGGCGCGGGCAGCGTGGCGCATGCCACCGGCACGCGCGATATCGAGAATCTGGGCGGCCTTTTGAAGAAAATGCCTGCCACGGCCACCACGTTCCTCATCGGCGCGGCGGCCATTTCCGGCCTGCCGCCTCTGAACGGTTTTGTAAGCGAGTTCCTGATTTACCTGGGCGCTTTGGCGCGGTGGCCAGCACCGCGCGGCCGGCCCTCAGTGTGCACTTTTCCCTGCTGACCATCCTGGCGCTGAGCCTGATTGGCGGATTGGCATTGGCCTGTTTTGCTAAGGCCTTCGGCATCGTTTTTCTAGGCGAGCCTCGCACGGAGGGCGCCGCGCAGGCACATGAATCTCCGGCGGCCATGCGCTGGCCCATGATCATCCTGGCCGCGTTGTGCGTTCTTATTGGGCTCGGCGCGCCCGCCGCATTCGAGGCGGCAGGCGCTGTTGTGCAGTCAATGTTCTCCGCGCTGCACCTGGATTGGACAGCCTCAAAGGCAGGTGCTGATGCTATGGCGCTGCCGCGCAGGCGCTGCCTTACGTCAGCCTTACCGCCGCGACACTGCTGGCCTGCACCAGCCTTGTCTCGATCCTGCGCAGACGCCTGCTTTCCACCAGAACAGTTGAGCAGGCGGTTACCTGGGATTGCGGCTACGTCGCGCCAACGCCGCACATGCAGTACACGGCCTCCTCCTTCGCGCGGCCGATTTTGAGAATGTTTCATCTGGTTGTAAACCAGCATCAAGAGGTCGAAGCGCCGCAGGGACTGCTGCCCGCTAAAGCGAAACTGGAAACGCACAGCCAGGATCCCTTAACCGAGCAGATATATCGACCAATCTTTTCGACCATTGCCCGAGTGGCCGTTCGTGCGCGGCGGCTCCAGGGCGGACACAACCAGGTTTACGTGCTGTATCTCGCACTGGCGCTCTTAGTGCTTCTGGTGTGGAAATTGGGCATATGATGACCGCGGCATCCATCTTGCACGTGCTGTTGGCGCTGATGCTGGCGCCGCTGCTGGCCGGCCTGATAAACCGGGTCAAGGCGAAGTTCGCCGGCCGCCGCGGGCAGCCTCTGCTCCAGCCGTACTACGACATTTACAAGCTCCTGCGCAAAGGCGCGGTCTATAGCAACACCACCACCTGGGTTTTTCGCGCCGGCCCCATTGTGGCGCTGGCGGCGGTTGTGACGTCGCTGCTCCTGTTGCCCTTGGGCGGCGTGAAATCGCTGGTGGCCTTTCCCGGCGACATTCTAGTCTGGGCGTACCTGCTGGGTTTGGCGCGATTTGTGACGGTGATCGCCGCGCTGGACACGGGTTCGGCCTTTGAAGGCATGGGCGCCAGCCGCGAGGTGCAGTTCTCCATGCTGGCCGAGCCGGCGCTGCTGTTAGGTATGGCGGCGCTGGCGGCGTACACGGGCGGGCTGTCGCTTTCGAGCTTGATGGGCACGGTTTGGCCGGCCGGCTTTTCCGGCGCGGGCTCCACGGCCTGGCTGCTGGTCTCGGCGGCGTGGCTGGGCGTGCTGCTCACGGAGAATTGCCGCATTCCCGTGGACGACCCCAACACGCACCTGGAACTGACCATGATCCACGAGGTGATGGTGCTGGACCACGGCGGCGTGGACTTTGGCGCTATCCAATACGGCGCGGCCGTCAAGCTCTGGGTTTTCTCCGCGCTGCTGACCGGCGTGCTGCTGCCCGTGCGGGCACCCTGGCCGCTGCTGAATCTGGCGGCGGGCATCGGCGGCGTGATATGCATCGCGGTGCTGGTAGGCGTGATCGAGTCGACAATGGCGCGGCTGAGACTGCTGCGCGTGCCGCAGATGCTGATCGCCGCGGCCATCCTGGCGGCGCTGGCGGTGGGCCTGGTTTTAAGGTGAGATAATGCCCTGGCTGGATGTCATAACGGTATTGCTGATCCTGGCGAATCTGCGTCTCTTGGGCGCAAGCCGGTTGACGGCCTGTATTCAGACGGTGGCCGCGCAGGCCCTGCTTTTGGGGGCCGTGCCGCTGCTGATGCCTGGAAATGAATTGGGCGTGCGGCTCATCGCCATCGTGGGCGTTACCACGCTGATCAAGGCGATCGTCCTGCCCTGGCTTCTCCGCCGCGCCGCCAGGGAGCTGAGCGGCACGCGCGAGGTCGAACCATTCATCGGCTTTTCCACCTCCATGCTGCTGGGCATGGCGCTGTTCGGCGTGAGCGTCTTTCTGGCCGCGCCCTTAAAGCACGCGGGCCTGGAGCAATCCGGGCCGCTGATTCCGGTGGCGCTGTTCACGATGATGGTCGGCCTCTTAGTGATCATCACCCGCCGCAAGGCGATCACGCAGGTGGTGGGCTACCTGGTGATGGAGAATGGCATTTATGTTTTCGGCATGGCCTTTGCCGTGCAGGAGCCGCTGCTGGTTGAAATGGGCGTGCTGCTGGATGTGCTGGCCGCCGTGTTCGTGATGGGCCTGACGATTTACCACATCAGCCGGGAATTCGATCACATCGATACCGACCGGCTGTCGGCGTTGAAGGATTGATGATGATAGCCGCGCTGGTGTTACTGCCAATGATCGCCGCCGTGCTGGCCTTCGCCGCCAGAAGGCCGGCGCTGGTTCGGCCGATCCTGCCTCTGGCGGCGGCGGGCCACCTGGGCTTGACGGCGTGGGTGTGGGTCGATGCGCTTAAGCACAACGTGTTCGATGGGGATGGCGGCGCTGGCAGTACCGCCGTCATCAACTCGGGCATCGAGGGTTGGCTGGCGCTGGATGCGATGGGCCTGTTGTTCCTGAGCCTGGTGAGCATCCTGTTCTTTGTGTGTGCGCTCTACACCGTCGGTTATTTGAAGGCCCAGGGCCAGCACGAGGATGAGGAAGACGCTTTTCTTTTCGAGAATACGCGCGAGGCGACGTTCATCGGCTGCCTGCTGTTGTTTTTGGCCTCAATGACGCTGGTGACTGTGGCCACGCACCTGGGCCTGCTGTGGGTGGCGGTGGAGGCGACGACGCTGGCCTCGGCGCCGCTGATTTATTTCCACAAGCACCACCGCAGCCTGGAGGCCACCTGGAAATACCTGCTGGTGTGCTCGGTGGGTATCGCCATGGCCATGCTGGGCAATTTCTTCCTGGCGGTGGCGGCCTCGCACGAAAGCCAGGGCAGCTCGCACCTGACGTTGTCCTCGCTGCTGAATTCCGCCCAGCACTTGGACCCGGTGTGGCTCAAGGCGGCCTTCATCCTGCTGCTGGTAGGTTACGGCACGAAGATGGGCCTGGCGCCCATGCACACCTGGCTGCCCGATGCCCACAGTGAGGCGCCGTCCATGGTCTCGGCGCTGCTCTCCGGGGCGCTCTTGAACTGTGCCTTGCTGGCGATACTCCGTGTACATTCGGTGCTGGTGGCCGCGGGGCAAGGGGCCTTCAGCGGACAGCTCCTGATCATCCTGGGCCTGGTTTCGCTGGCGGTGGCGGCGGCCTTCATGATCGCCCAGGCGGACTTCAAGCGGCTCTTAGCCTATTCCAGCGTGGAGAACATGGGCATCCTGGCGCTGGGCGTGGGCATCGGCGGCCTGGCCGGCACGGGCGCCATGTTCCACGCGATCAATCATTCGCTGACCAAGTCCATGCTCTTCCTCCTGGCGGGCAACATATTGGCGGTGTATCGCACGAAGGACACCACGCAAGTTGCCGGCGTCGCCCGAAGACTGCCCATCTCGGGGCCCCTGTGGCTCCTGGGATTTTTGGCCATCGCGGGCTCGCCCCCCTTCGGACCCTTCATGAGCGAGTGGATGATCCTGCGCGGCATTCTTGCCGGCGGACACTGGCTGATCGCGGCGGCATACCTGCTGGCCTTGGGCGCGGTATTCGTGGCCATGGGCCGCATCGTGATTTCCATGACGTACGGTCAGGCTGGCCAAGTCGCTCCCGTTCGCGAGCGACTGTGGTCCGTGGCCTCGCCCATTGTGCTGGCCGCGTGCGTCCTCGTGCTGGGACTGTGGCTGCCGCCGGTGCTGCAAAATGTTTTATCCGCGGCGGCTAAAACGGCGGGGGTGCGGTGATGGCTGATTTTCTGCACATATATAATGGCCGCGCGATTGATGTCGCCGACTGCCCGGCGATTCATTTTGAACAGTTTCGCATGCGCGTGATCGAATCCGTGGCGGATGGCGCACGGCTGGCCATCCTGACGGCGCAAAGAAACTCCCCCACCGGCGCACGGCTCATCGCCGTACTCATTGGCGTGGAGACGGAATGCCTCTCGCTTATAAGCTGCCCTGTTGGCGATTCCTATGCTTCGCTGACGCCGGATTGCCCGGCGGCGCAGTGGTTCGAGCGGGATATCTTCGAGCAGACGGGAATCAAACCTGAAGGCCACCCGTGGCTGAAGCCCGTGCGGTTTGCACAGAATTCCAAGAGTGAATCGAGCACTATCGGCCAGATGGACTTCTTCCACGTGGATGGCGAAGAGGTACACGAGGTCGCGGTCGGGCCGGTCCATGCAGGTGTGATCGAGCCGGGGCATTTCCGCTTCCAGTGCCACGGGGAACTGGTGTACCACCTGGAGATTTCCCTGGGCTACCAGCACCGCGGCGTTGAGCGGGCTCTTCTTGGCGGTCCGGATAAGCGGACACTGCATTACCTGGAGACGCTGGCCGGCGATACGACGATCGGCCACACGCACACGGGCAGCCGCGCGATGGAGGCACTGGCCGGTCTGCCTGTGCCGGGCCGGGCGCATGCCATTCGCGGCATTGCCGCTGAATTCGAACGGCTGGCCAACCATATCGGCGACCTGGGCGCACTGGCCGGGGATGTCGGCTTTCTGCCCACGATGAGCTATTGCGGGCGCATCCGCGGCGATGTGCTGAACCTGACGGCGGAAATCTGCGGCAATCGCTTCGGCCGCGGGCTGATTCGCCCCGGCGGCGTGGCCTTCGATATCGAGCCCGCGCAGGCGCAGTCGCTGCTGGAGCGGCTGGATAACGTGGAAAAGGATGCACGTTCGGCGATCGAGCTGATGTTCAAGGCGCCTTCGGTGCTGGCACGCATGGAGGGCGTGGGCACCGTCTCCATCGAGATCGCGCGCGAGATTGGCCTTGTCGGCGTGGCGGGCAGGGCCTGCGGCATGAATATCGATGCGCGGCGCGACCTGCCCTACTCTATCTACCGCTTCAGCCACATTCCCATCTGCACGTGGGAAGGCGGCGACTGTTTTGCCCGCGCGTACGTGCGCTGGCTGGAGATCCAGCACAGCCTGGCGTTTGCGAAAGAGCAGCTTCACAGCTTGCCGGCCGGCAGCTATTGCAACGCCGCCACAGCGCCCAGACCCGGCAAGATGGTGGTGGCGGTCACCGAGGGCTGGCGCGGCGAGATCGTCCACCTGGCCTCGACGGACAGCCAGGGCCGCTTTGACCTGTACAAGATTATCGACCCATCGGTACACAATTGGTTTGGCCTGGCCTATGCCTTGCGCGGCCAGCAGATAAGCGACTTCCCGCTGTGCAACAAGAGCTTCAACTTGTCCTACTGCGGACATGATCTCTAAGGCGAATTGAATGTTTGACGTACTTAAAGCGCGGCTACGGCAGAAATATCGGACGATGGCCTATCCCAAGGGTCCTCCGCCCGCGCTGCCCGCACGCTTTGCAGGCAGGCCAGTCCTCGCCGCCGGCGAAGTCGGGGATTTCGCCGGTGCGATGGATGGCTGCCCGACCGGTGCTCTGCACCAGTCGGATGGCCAAGTGCAACTCGATATGGGCAAATGCCTATTCTGTTGCGCGTGCCAGGGGGCGTGCAGCCGAGACGTGGCTGCAAACACCGCAGCCACGGCACCCAGCTTAGGCGTAATTAATTTCAGCGGCGATCACCAGCTCGCCGCCGCCAGGCGGGAAGATCTGATCATTAAGACTGGCGCGGCGGCATGTGGCACGGCCGCCCCCGGCCGTGTCTCCGCGCAATGAGCTGGCCGCAAAGTTATTCAAAAAGTCCCTCAAGCTGCGACAGGTTTCGGCGGGCGGGTGCAACGCCTGCGAAGCGGATTCCAATGTGCTGGGCACGCTGGCCTGGGATATGGGCCGCTTTGGCATCAGCTTCGTGGCCTCGCCGCGTCACGCCGATGGGTTGCTTATCACTGGGCCTGTGACCAGGAACATGCATCTGGCGCTGGAGAAAACCTACCAGGCCGTGCCCGCGCCCAAGATCGTGATCGCCGTGGGCGCGTGCGCGATTTCCGGCGGTCCCTACATCGGCCACCCCGAGCAGTGTGGCGGCGCGGGTTCCGTCGTGCCCGTGGATCTGTATATTCCCGGTTGCCCGCCCCACCCGCTCACAATTCTGGATGGGCTGCTGAGGTTTCTCGGGCGACTTTAGGCTTGCTCGTCACGGCGTAGCCGAAGGCGAAGCCGGAAGGCTCGAGGCCTGGGAAGCCCGGAACATATAACTAGGAAAAATCGGGGGAAGGTGCGGCAAGATGCGCAAGGTCGCAATATATCCGGGTGGTCTGGTAATCTGGGCAAACTGGGTAAGCTGGGCAAGTTGAGGCGGCTTCCTGCCGGTCCCCTTGGTCCCCCTGGTCTTCTTGGTCTCCTTTAAAGAGTTTCTGAGGAAAATGGGCAGTTTTTAAAGGAGGCCAAGCTGGGGCGCTTGGTCTTCTTGGCCTTCTTTGAACGATTCCTATTAAGGAAGACGGCCGCCGCCGAATGCTGTCTAACCACCCAGATAGGCCTCAATCACCAGCGGGTTTTTGACCAGTTGCTCCGCCGGCCCTTCCAGTGTGATGCGGCCGGTCTCCAACACATACGCTCTGTCGGCGTGCATCAGGGCCTCGTTGGCGTTCTGCTCCACGAGCAAAATGGCCACGCCCTCCTCACGGTTTATCTGGCGGATGATGTTGAAGATCTGGTCGACTAATTGCGGCGCCAGGCCCAGGCTGGGCTCATCCAAAAGCAGTAGCTTGGGCGAACTCATCAGCGTGCGCGCTACGGCCAGCATCTGCTGCTGGCCGCCGGAGAGCGTGCCCGCGGCTTGCTTCTGCCTCTCACGCAGGATGGGAAAGTGGTGAAACGCCCGCGAGAGATTTGCCTGCCGCGCGGCCGCATCGGCAATGATGTAAGCGCCCAGGTCCAGGTTCTCCAGCACGGTCATTTCGGGAAAGATCCGGCGGCTTTCGGGCGCCTGGCTGATGCCGAGCTTGACGATCTGATGCGGCTTTAAACCCACAAGTTCCCGTCCGGCCAGGATGACTGATCCGTGCTGACTGGCACGAGGCCCGAGATCGCGGCCAGCAGAGTGCTTTTGCCCGCGCCGTTGGCGCCCAGGAGCGCGACGATCTCGTGCGGCGCGATCTCCAGGCTGACCGACCGCAGCGCGGCCACCGGCCCATACGACACGCTGACATTCTTAAGCTTCAGCAACGCCGTTTTCCTTCCTTGCCGGCCTGCCCAAGTATGCTTCGATTACCTTCGGGTCGCGCTTGATCTCCTGCGGCTCCCCCGCCGCGATAATCCTGCCGTAGTCCAGCACCACGATCCGCTCGCACAGGTTCATCACCATGCGCATGTCGTGCTCGATCAGGAGTATGGTCACGGCGAACGTGTCGCGGATGCGACGGATGAGGTCCGTCAAATCGGCGGTCTCGCGATGGTTCAAACCGGCCGCCGGCTCATCTAAAAGCAGCACGCTGCCCTCGGTGGCCAGCGCTCGGGCGATCTCCAGATTCCGCCGCTTGCCATAGGGCAGCGACATGGCCAGGGCCGATGCCTGGTGGTCCAGATCGAACATCTTGAGCAGGGTCTTGGCCTGTTGTGTCAACACCTTCTCCCGCCGGTAAAAGCGCGGCAGCCGCAGCACCGCATCGAAGAACCCATAGCCGCGATGCTTGTGCGCGGCGATCTTCACGTTGTCCAGCACGCTGAGATGGCTTGCCAGACGAATGTTCTGAAACGTCCGGGCGATCCCCAACCGGCTGATCCTGTGCGGGGGTTTGCCCGTGATGTCCAACCCGTTGAAATGAACCGAGCCGGCATCCGGCCGATCCAGTCCCGTAACCAGATTAAACACGGTGGTCTTGCCCGCACCGTTGGGCCCGATCAGGCCGACGATTTGCCCGCGATTGAGATCCAGCGAGAAATCCTTCACCGCCACCACGCCGCCAAACTTTTTTGCAAGGTGGCGGACCTGAAGCACACACGATGAAGAGGTGGCTTCCTTCACGCGCGGCTCCTTTTGCTTAAGAAGCTGCGCACGAAAGCGGGAGAATCGTTCAGACCCAGGAGACCGTTGGGCGCCAGGCGAATGATCACGATCAAAAGCGCCGCATACAGCAGTTGGCGATTCTGCGCCAGGCTGAAGTTTGTGCCGGCGGGCAGGAGCTTATCGGCGAATCGCAGCAGCGCGGGAATGAACGTGAGCATGGCCGCCGACAGCATCGAGCCGGTCACGGACCCCAGTCCCCCTAAAACGACGATCAGCAGGATTTCCACAGTCTTCATCATGCCGAATTCGTTGGGCAGGATGGACATGCCCGTATAGGGATTATGGGCGAACAGCGCCCCGGCCAGGCCGGCGAAGACGGCGCTGATGCCGAAGGCCACCAGCTTATAGCGCGGCACGTGGATGCCCATGCTCTTGGCCGCGATTTCATCCTCGCGGATGCAGATCATCGCGCGGCCGATGAAGGAACGCTTCAGATTGAACATGAAGACGGCGGTGGCCGCCACCGCAATCACGATCACGGGGCAGGTGACATACGCGGAGGTATAGCTGATGTCGTACTGCACCGGGCTAGGCAGAGGGATGCCCGTGGCCCCGCCGAAACATTCCCCGCGTGTGAGGTCGCAGCCAGGAAATTCCACCGCGTTGAGCACCATGCGCGTGATTTCGCCGAAGGCCAGTGTGGCGATGGCCAGGTAGTCGCCGCGCAAACGCAGGCAGGGAATGCCGACGATCAGGGCCGCCGCGCCGGTTACCAGCACGGCCGCGGCGATGGAAAGGACGAGGTTGAAGGGGCCAGTCGAAGGAATCGTGGCGTACACGGCCACGAGCGCCGCCGCGTACGCGCCCAGGGCGAAAAAGCCGGCGTGACCGAGCTGGAGCAAGCCGGTCATGCCCACGATCACGTTGAGTGACAGGGCCAGGATCATGTAGATCCCCAGTTGCGCCAGGATGTCGTACCAATATTCCACGCTTGTTCCGGCTAGACTTTCATTTGTTCCTTTTTGCCCATGATGCCTTCGGGCCGGACCATGAGCACCAGGATCAGCAAGGCAAAGGAGGCTACATCCTTAAAGGCCGTGGGAATTCCCAGCCACACCAGCAGATACTGCACCACGCCCAGCACGTGGCCGCCCACAAACGCCCCGGGGATCGAGCCGATTCCGCCCACCACGCTGGCCACGAAGGCGTTGAGGCCCGGCATGAAGCCCATCATAGGCTCGATGATCTTCACCAAGGCGATGAGCGTGCCGGCCACACCCCCGAGAAACCCGCCGATGATGAATGTGCGGTTGATCACGGCATCCGTGTCAATGCCCATCAGCCGCGCGGCGTCAATGTCCTGGCTGATAGCCCGCATGGCCCGGCCTAGCCGCGTGCGCTGAACCAAAAACCATAGCGTGCCCGTAAGCAAAATGGCCGCGGGAATGAAGGCCAGTTCGATCTGACGAATGCCGCCGGTGCCAATCGTGGTAACGCGGTCGCCGAGCTGGCTGATGGGCGCCGCGTAGGAGATGTTGTTGCCGTTATTGATGAAGTTGGCGGAATTCTGCAACAGCAGCGACACGCCGATGGCCGTCAGCAGCGCACTCAATCTTCCCGCGCGGCGGATGGGCCGATACGCCACGCGCTCGGTGATGGAGGCGATCATCGCGCCGGCGATCCCCGAGGCCACTATCACGCAGGGCAGCAGGACCCACAGATCCACATGGCCCCTGAGCAGTACATACACGCCAAAGCCCGCGTACGCGCCCAGCATGCAGAACTCGCCGTGGGCGAAGTTGATCAGCTTGATGATGCCATACACCAGCGTGTAGCCCAGCGCGATCAGGGAGAACAGCGCCCCCTGCGTCAGGCCGGCCACGAGATAATACAGGAAGTTCTGCATTCAGAGCCTCAAAAAGAACTACAAGGGCCGCGACGGTGCAGATTCTGACGCAGGTTAAGGAGCGAGGGCGACGGCATATCGCATTTGATATGTCGAGCCCGAGCGACGAAAAGATGCGGCAGAAGATGCACCGTCCCGAAGGGTTGCGACGAAAACCGCCCATCTGCGGCGTCAGCCCTCCTCGACAACCCGGCTTGGGTTGTCGTCGTCGGGCATTCCTCGCATCTGGACGGTTTTGGTCGCAACGCGGCTCCTCGTAGTTCTTTTAGAGGCTCTTAGACGTCTTTAGGGAGCGATGGAGGTGACGTACTGGGTTTCGTACCGGTCGCCGTTTTTGCCGATCTTCAGCACGACCGCACTTTTTACCGCATCGCCCCGGGGTGTAATGGAAATCCTGCCGCTGACGCCCTCCAGGTCCTTGATGGCGTGCAGGTTGTCGGCGATCACCTGGCGGTCAGTGCCTTTTTCCATCGCCTTGGCCAAGAGCATCATCGAGTCATAGCCCAGAGCCTCAAACGTGCCCGGCACGCGGCCGTACGCGGCCTTTGCATTGGCGATGAAATCCTTCACCATCGGCCGCTGGTCCTGGGAGGAAAAGGCCCCCACGATCACGCAGCCTTCGATGTTGTCGCCGGAATTGTTGATGACGGCGTCGTTATCCCAGCCATCAGCGCCGCACAGACGGCCTGCAAACCCCACCACCTTGGCCTGCTTGATGATTAAGGGTAGTTCCGGCGGATAGCCGGGCACGAAGATGATCTCGGCGCCGCTGTTCTTGATGCGCACAAGCTGCGTGCCGAAATCGGTATCCTTCTGCTGATAACCCTCCGCGGCCACGACCTGAGCGCCCAGGGCCTCCATGGCCTTTGTAAAACTGGCGGACAGGCCTTTGCTGTAGTCGCTGTTCTTGTCGGTCATGACAGCCGCCTTTTTCACGCCTATTTCCTTAAAGGCGTACGTGGCGATGACTGTGCCCTGGAAGGAATCGTTGTAGCAGGCGCGGAAGATGTAGTGGGCGTTGTCGGTGACCTTGTCGTTGGTGGCCGTGGGTGTGATCAGCGGCACGTGGTACTGCTCCGCATCGATCTTGGCGGCAAACGTGTTGGTGGAGGTGATGGGCCCGATCACGGCCGCGACATCGTCAATCTCCGCCAGCTTCTTAAAGGCGCTGCGCGTGTCCGTTTTTTCGCCGCGGTTGTCTTCGACGATCAGGCGGACAAGCCTGCCCGCGATGCCGCCGGCCTTGTTGATCTCATCCACCCGCAGCCTGATTCCATCCAGTGCGGATTTGCCCAAAGGCGCCAAAGCGCCTGAGAGGGGCAGATTGGCGCCGATCTTTATCGGGCTCTGATCGCCCGCCGGTGCGCTGCCCGCCGCGCGGGAGGTTGGGGAGGAGGTTTTCTTGCAGCCGGCGATTGTTGAAAGGCAGCTTATGGAAACCGCCGCGATTAAAACAAGACTCAGCAGTCTTTGCATATTCCGCTCCCGGCAGCCAGGTCCAAGCCAACGCATTTTCGCCTGCGGCTCTTCAATAGCGAATGGAAAATATACTTTTCGCGGCGGTCGGCGCAAATCCGCTCTCTGCCAAAAGCTTGCGGATATGTGTTACAGATCGGGAAATTGTCACGGATGATGTAGGTGGGAAATTTTCCCACCTACAGGAGCCGTGACGCGACCTGCGATCCGAAAACATAACGGATCCTGCCACTGGGAAAATTCCCAGTGGCAAGAACCGTAACGCGCGAGGCAGTTTATTTGTACATTCCCAATTCCCGCCCGTATTCCAGGAAGTACTTATACGACTCATACCTCACGGTCGGCGAGATGGAGTGGTCCGTGTGCAGGATGTACCCGCCGCCGGCCATGGCGCCGGGCAGTTTGGCATCCAGTTCGGCCTTGATGGCGGCCTTGTCGTTGGTTTCCAGCACGCGAATATCCATGCCCCCAAAAAGGGCGATGCGGTCGCCGAATCGTTTCTTCAGGCGCAAGAGGTCCATGCCAGCCTTGACCTCCATCGCCTGAAGGCAGTCCATTCCGGCCTCGATCAGATGCTCCACCAGCGGCTCCACAAAGCCGCAGGAGTGAACGATCACGGGCAGCCCGCGTCCGTGGGCGAAATCGAACAGCCGCTTGTGCGAGGGCCAGATAATCTCCCTGTACATGGCGGGCGACATGAAGGGTTTGCCTTTAAAGCCCATGTCTTCGTAATAGAATACGCCGTCAGGCAGCCCTTCCTCGGCGAACAGGATCTCCTGCAATTTCAAGGTCAGCCCGGCGTACACCTGGCACATGTCTATCACCCAGTCCGGATCGAGCGCCATGCCCATGAGCATGTTTTCGTGGCCGCACGCAGGGTGCATCAGTTCAAAGACATTCACGCCCGCCCAGACGAAGAACAATTCATGCCGGCGGCAGAAGTCCCGGATATTCCGGTAGCTCTCGAAGGCGATCCGCCGGCGCAGCGTGGATTCATCCACTAAATACGGGCGAGCATGCTCCTGCCAGCCTGGGCGGTCCTTCACGGTGAAGTCCACATGCTCGGGTGTGCTGCTCTTGTGCTTCCACCAGCGTAGGAGCGATCCGTTGCCGTTGCGCACCAGTTTTGCCTCCCCCGTCTCTTCGATTACCTTTTCCCCGAATTCAAGGTCGGCCACCATGTTGAACCAGTCCGGGCTGGTCAGCTCATGGCCGAAGTGCAGCGTCAGAGATTCATCCTGCTTCAGATGCCCCTGCTGGATCCACAACTGCTGCGTCTCGGGCCAGAACGATTCGCACGTGCCGATACGGTCCACCGCCTGCCGCCGTAAGATGCGTCCAATTCGTTCTTTGGAGTTCAACATCTCATGGTTTTTGCAAGTCCTCATGAACAAAGAAGGAACATTCTACGTTGGAGCAATCCGGGGGCAAATAAACTGGAATCGACAAATCCCAAAACTTCTTTTCTCGCAAAAATTTTTAGCAAGCTTGTGGCACCGTACAGCCGCGCTTGAAATAAGGCATAAGCCCTAGAGTGCTAAAATCTTACACTTTGAGCTTCCCCGCCTCCGCCTCATCCAGAGAAAACATTAATGACACCGCCTGATTACCCGCGCCATTGACAGCGCCGCCGTTGGTGGTATAGTCGTGCCGGTCTTTCGGGACGCCATGTCGTGTGGCGCGTAGTTCCCATCTTTCAATGTTGTGCCGGGTTCGGTGGTCTTTCGCGCATGGATGTACGGGACGCCATTTCCTTTGGCGCGATGTTCCCTTCTTGCGATTGCGGTATTTGTGGTCGTCATTTCGTTTGCATCGGTTGTCGGGCCGTTTGTGTCTGTGGATCATTTATGTTTTTCGACACCTAAACTGGGAGAACAAACAATGTATCAGCGCAGCAAATCCGTTCATTTTGTTATGTTGAGTGTGTTGGTTTTAATCATCTCGTCTACCGCCCTAGCAACGAATTGGTATGTTTCTCCTTCCGGCAGTTCATCCAACTCGGGAACCTACGCTTCACCCTGGGACCTGGGCTCAGCGTTGTTGTACGGGCATAGCGGAAGCGTGCAGCCGGGCGACAGCATCCTGCTGCTGGACGGCAACTACCCTGAAACGTTTACGACAGAAACGTACATGGGCAACCCGCGTTCGTATTTGTGCGGCACACCCTCAGCTCGAATTACGATTCAACCTGAGCCTAATGCCACACACGTACGAATCTGCGGCATCGCCTGCGGCGATGTGGAGAATTACGGCGGCGGCAATGTGTATTTTGACTGCAACAACATAGACATCAAGAACATTGAGTTTTGTTCAAGCCAATGGATTGGCGATGTCACATCCCAGCAGACGGGACCCTGGCCCAGTGATGTCCCCAGCCCCGCCGGCGGCGCCAACTTCTTCTGCGGCATGGGCGTACGGCTCATCAATTGCGTCATCCATGCCGGCTCAGAAGGCATTTCCAGTTGGCAGGAAATGCAAGGCTTCACGGCCTACGGCAATGATGTGTACGGCAATGGCTGGAACGCCCCGGACCGCGGCCACGGCCACTGCATCTATTCGCAGAATGGCGACCCCAATGGAAAATACTACACCAACAATCTTCTGACCACACGCTATGCGGGTCAGTTAACCTGCCAGTGCTACGGCACTTCCGACGCAAACATGATTTACTTCTGGGTCCAGAACAATATCGCCTATAGCGGCGTAGGCGCCGAATTCATGGTCGGCGGCGGCGGACCGGGCGATCACGAGCATATGCTCAACAACGCCCTCTATGGCTGCGATTTCTGGGCCGGCTACTCCCTGGGCTCCACGCAGAACCAGAACTACGAAGTAAAGAATAACATCGTCGTGGACGGCATCCTGAACTATTTCAGCATTCAATATCTGGACGCCAGCAACAACGTCGTCTACGGCAGCGGCAAGACAAGAATGTGGGCTTACCCGCAGCCGGGTTACCCAAACAACACTTATTCAGATTCGAACGCTTCAGCCTGATCCTGCCTCGCCGACAGTGGTCCTGAACGCCAATACCTGGCAGTCCGGAAGAGGCCATTTGGCCATCTACAACTGGAATACCGGCGTGACCACGACCACGGTGAATCTTTCCAGCGTGGTGGGTGCTAGCGGCAACTTCAAGCTGATGGATCCGAAGAATTTTTACGGCTCACCCGTGTATACGGGCAGCACCGATGGCAGCGGCAACGCCTCGATTCCCGACCCGAACCGTTTCAATGCTTACATTGTGTTGGCCACCTCCGGTGCCCCATCCAACACCGCGCCCACGGTCACCGCGGGCTCCAACCAGACCATCACGCTGCCCACCAACAGCGTGACATTGTCCGGCACGGTCAGCGATGATGGCCTGCCCAATCCCCCGGCTTCCACCACCTGCACCTGGAGCAAGAATTCCGGTCCGGGTACGGTCACCTTCGGCAATGCCAACGCCGCCTCTACGACCGCGACCTTCTCGACCAGCGGTTCTTACGTGCTGCGGCTGACGGCCAGCGACTCTAACCTGTCATCCTATGCCCAGTGCACCATCATCGTGAACCTGGCCCCGACCGCCAATGCCGGCGGCAACCAGGCCATTACCTGGCCGACCAATACCTTGACCCTGGGCGGCAGCATCAGCGATGATGGGCTGCCTTCGGGTAGTACGACCTGCACCTGGAGCAAGACCTCCGGTCCCGGCACGGTGACCTTCGGCAGCGTCAATGCGGCCTCCTCGACCGCCACATTCTCCACCACTGGCACCTATGTGGTGCGTTTGACGGCCAGTGACACAGTCGCATCGGTTTATAATGAGGCGACGATATCCGTTAACACCTCTGGCGGCGGCGGAGCCCAGCGCATCCTGATTGATGTGGGTAGCCCCTCGACCGGCAGCGGTGCGGGTTGGAACAATTTCACTGTACAACCCACTTGGAGCATTGACGGCAACAATGTATACCTCCAGGAGAATGCCGCCGGTACCATGGTCGACTCCAATAACAATGTCCTTTCCGGTGTGGCCTTTGGCGTCTCCAATCTCGACGATGTCCGAACCGATTCGGGCACTACCAGCAGCTACGGCGCCGATGGCCTGACCTATCCTTTGACGGCAACGGAGGATATCGCCCAGTCCCTCGATGCCACACAGGGCAATGCCAGCGGTCCGACCGGCTACTCGGAGAAGTTGATCGTCTCCGGCCTGACGGGCACCTCCTATACTGTCCGCCTGCTCAGCGCGCGCGACAATGGTGGTACGCGGCTGGGCTACTTCCGCGTCAACGGCGGGGCCATCCAGTCCTGTGATTCAGGCAACGCCCCGGCCCTTTTGACCTTCAGCTCTGTTACGCCCACGGGCATCACCTGCGGGTCCACGAACCTTAACAACGCCATCCAGGTTGAATTCTGGGGCGCTGTCGGTGGCTACACGGACCTGAACCTGATCGATATCGAGGCCGTGGTTAGCGGCGGCAACAATCCCCCGACCGTCAGCGCCGGCAACAACCAGACCATCGTCCTGCCCGCGGCGGCGACCCTATCCGGCACGGTCAGCGATGATGGCCAGCCCAATCCTCCGGCCGCCACCACCTGCACCTGGAGCAAGAACTCCGGTCCGGGTACGGTGACCTTCGGCAACCAGAATGCCGCCAGCACAACAGCCACGTTCTCGGTGAGCGGCACCTACGTGCTGACGTTGACGGCCAGCGACTCGAACAAGACCGCCAGCAGCAATGTGACGATCACGGCCGATGGCGCACCCACGGCCAATGCCGGAGGCAATCGGTCCATAACACTGCCGACCAACTCCCTGACGTTGTCTGGTTCGATCAGCGATGACGGTATTCCCGCCGCCTGCACGTGTACCTGGAGCAAGACTTCAGGCCCCGGCACGGTGACCTTCGGCTCTGTCAATGCCGCCAGCAGCACGGCCACGTTCTCCACGTCCGGCACATACGTGGTTCGTCTGACCGTGACCGACACGGCGGCCTCGACCTATGATGAGGCGACGATCACGGTGAATTCGCAGGTCAATACGGCTCCAACCGTCAGCGCCGGCAGCAACCAGACGGTAACGCTGCCCACAGCGGCCACGCTCTCCGGCACGGTCAGCGATGATGGTCTGCCCAATCCTCCGGCGGCCACCACCTGCACCTGGAGCAAGAACTCCGGGCCGGGCACGGTGACGTTCGGCAATCCCAATGCCGCTTCGACCACCGCCACGTTCTCGGTCTCAGGCACCTACGTGTTGACGCTGACGGCCAGTGACTCCAATCTCTCGGCCAGCAGCAATGTCACAATCAAGGCCAATGGCGCCCCGACAGCCAATGCCGGCGTGGACCAGTCCATCACGCTGCCCACCAACTCCCTGACGTTGGCCGGCACGATCAGTGATGATGGCCTGCCTTCGGGCTCTACGACCTGTACCTGGAGCAAGACCTCCGGGCCTGGCACGGTAACCTTCGGCAATGTCAATGCCGCCAACACCACGGCCACATTCTCTGCAATTGGTACTTACGTGGTTCGTCTGACGGTCACGGACAGCTTGGCCTCGACGTATGATGAGGCCACCATCATCGTGAACACCGCGCCCACGGCCAATGCGGGTGTGGATCAGTCCATCACGCTGCCCACCAACTCCGTGACCCTGTCGGGCAGCATCAGCGATGATGGCATTCCCGCCGCGGCCACGTGCACCTGGAGCAAGACCTCCGGTCCAGGCACCGTGACCTTCGGCAATGCCAACGCCGCCAGCACCACGGCCACGTTCTCTGTGGCGGGCACCTACGTGGTGAGACTGACGGCCAATGACACCTTGGCCTCGGTCTATGATGAGGCGACGATCATCGTGAACGGCGCGCCCACCGCCAACGCGGGAGTGGACCAGGAGATTGCCTGGCCCACCAATTCGGTGACGTTGGCCGGCACGATCAGTGATGATGGCATCCCCGCCGCGGCCACCTGCACCTGGAGCAAGACCTCCGGGCCCGGCAGCGTGACCTTCGGCAATGCCAATGCCGCCAGCACCACAGCCACGTTCTCCACGACCGGCACCTACGTGGTTCGTCTGACGGTGACCGACACCCTAGCCTCGACGTATGATGAGGCGACCATCACGGTTGATCCTAACAGCGGCCCCACCAAGACCGCCTGGCTGAAGCTGGATGAAGGCTCGGGCTCCACCGCCTCGGACTCCTCCGGCAACGGCCATACGGGCACGCTGTACAGCAGTCCCAGTTGGATCTCGGGCAAGTTCTCCAACGCCCTCTCGTTCAACGGTAGTAGCAGCTACATGGGTATTAGCAACTTCTCCCTGAACAGTTCCTTCTCGATATCCTTCTGGTTCAAACCGGCCTCCGGCTCTCTGGATGCCAACCAGGGCAGCTACCACTACGCCTTCAGTTGGGGCAACATCCCCGAGTCGACCAACGGCGTCAACGTCTGGTTCACCACGGCCTCCGAGCCGAACATGGGCACGGCCATTCGTACCTTCGCCTCCGATGCCAACGGCACGTACATGGGTGACAGCGATTGCCTGACGGTGCAGAACACGACGTACAACTTCTACGACGGCAACTGGCACCTGTACACGCTGACGTTCTCAGGGACCAACGGCCGCAAGGTGTACCTCGACGGCAACATGAAGGTCTCTGACACCAAGGATGTCGGCCATTCGATCACACTGCCCACGGGCATCTACGTGGGTGCCCGCAGCGACCTGAATTCCGCCCGCTTCTACAATGGCGGCGTGGATGATCTACGGATTTACAATCTGGAACTGGCTTCCACGGATGTGAGCAACATCTATAACGGACAGTAGCGATTAACAAAGTGCCCGCGCGCGAGCGTCTCGCGCGGGCACTGTATTTGTCAGGACACGTATCTTTTTTCTGTTTTTTCCATCTTGTTTCTCAAAAGGAGATGCACATGAAACGATCTTATCAGCGAGTGCGCAATGGCTGTGCGTGCTGGGCGTGTTAACACTTCTGGCCTGTCTAGGCCTGCCGGCGCAGGCCACCGAAACGTTGTATAACGGCATCGTCCTGCCGACCGGCTTCCCCTCCAACGATGCCAATTACAACGCCGCGGTCGATTACGCCATTAATAACCACCTGTGCCAGGCTTTGCCCCCGTGGATGCAGTCGCGGCCATCCGTTATCCCGATCAACGTCGGCCGCCAGTTCTTTATCCCCGTCACCAGCAACAACGTCGTGAATAACCCGGACAGCACCCAACGCGAGTTCCTGGTCGATAGTCTGAGCAACATCACCAGGACTTATCACTATGGCACCTACTACAACACCACCACCGGTATGCTCAATCCCACTACCAATCCCTGCCTGACGTTCAGCGATGGTGTGTGGTGGGACCCTAACGTCAATAAGTACGTGCTGTATACGCACTTACAAACGACAGACGCGAACGGGAACTTGTATGCCATCGGCAAGTACTATTCCGATGATGGCATCTCCTGGACGTTGTTCAACAATAACGTCACCTTGCAGGACAACGCCATCAGCGGCAACCCCCTGACCATTGCCGACTGCGACAGTGACGCCATCTGGCTGGACCAGGGTGAGCAAAACCCGGCCAAGCGCTGGAAGGCCTTCTTCATGTGGAAGGGCGAGAATTCAGGCTGCGCGGCAGTCTCCCCCGATGGCAACGCCTTCGCCAACGGCGTTAACCTGGGCAATGTAGGCAACCAGGACCGCACGACCATCTTCATCAACCCCTTCCGCAACCCTAGGGTTGGCGTATGGTCGATTCGCGGCGGCGTGGCTGGCGCGGACCGCATGCGCGATTATCTGGAAAGGGACCCAAACATCTTCTGCACAACTGCGGAAGGCGGTTGGCCTGGTTACACGCCGGAGTGGACCGGCGCAGACATCCTGGACCCCAATTCCCATTTGGTCTCATATCTGCCCACGCTCTATAACCTCGACTGCACGCCTTATGAGAGCATGATGCTCGGCATGTTCTCGGTCCACATGCAGACAAGGGATGATGGCACGAGCGAGAACCGCACCGATAAGATCAATCAGGTTCACCTGGGCTTCAGCTACGATGGCTGGTATTTCCATCGGCCCGTGGATGCCAACGGCAAGCACGTGGCCCTGTGCCCCGTCATTCCCGCCCCGGGCACCGCGTGCGATCCTAACAACCCGAGTCTGGGCTGGTTCAAACGTCCAGAGCGTCATCGGCAGCCCGCTCATCGTCGGCGCCTCCGACAATGAGCAACTGTATTTCTACTGCTCCGGGCGCGGTCTCGGCTATAGCGGTCCTTTTTCTCTGGGCATGCGCGTACATGCGGCGCGACGGCTTCTGCTCCATGGATGGTGGTTCCACTGAAGGCACTGTCCTGACCCACCCGGTGACATTCTCCGGCAAATATATGTTCGTCAACGCGGCCATGTCCGGCGGCAGCCTGAAGGTCGAGGCGATCGACCCCAACACCGGCTCGCCGATTTCTCCCTTCACCAAGGCCAACTGCAACGCGGTCACCGTAGATAAGACCTCCGTGCAGGTGAGCTGGAGCGGCGCCTCGGATCTTTCAGCCCTCTCCAACACGAACGTCCAGTTCAAGTTCTACATCACCAACGGCTCGCTGTACTCCTTCTGGGTAACTCAATCCTCTTCCGGCGCCAGCTACGGCTACGTGGGCGGCGGCGGTGCGCATTACACCAGCAACAAGGACACCGTCGGCATGGGCGGCAATTCGGCGCCGACGGTCAACGCCGGCATCGACCAGTCCATCACCTGGCCGACCAACACCGTCAGCCTGTCCGGCACGGTGAGCGATGACGGCCTGCCTTCAGGCTCCACAACCTGCACCTGGAGCAAGACGTCCGGGCCTGGCACGGTGACCTTCGCCAATGCCAATGCGGCCAGCACCACTGCCACGTTCTCCACGACGGGCACGTATGTGCTGCGGCTGACCGCCAGCGATTCCAACCTCACGGCCTACGATGAGGCCACCATCACTGTAAGCACAAACATCGCGCCGACGGCTAACGCCGGCAACGATCAGTCCATCACGCTGCCCACCAACTCCGTGACTCTCTCTGGCTCCATCAGCGATGATGGCCTGCCTTCGGGCTCGACCACGTGCACCTGGAGCAAGACCTCCGGTCCCGGCACGGTGACCTTCGGCAATGCCAACGCCGCCAGCACAACCGCCACATTCTCCACCAGCGGCACGTATGTGGTGCGTCTGACCGCCAGCGACACGGCGCTGACGGGCTATGATGAGGCGACGATCACTGTAAACCCCTCAACCGGCAACGTGGCCCCCACGGTCAGCGCCGGCAATAATCAGTCGATTACCTGGCCCACCAACTCGGTAACCCTGGCCGGAACGGTCAGCGATGATGGGTTGCCCAATCCTCCAGCCGCCACCACCTGCACCTGGAGCAAGACCTCTGGTCCTGGCACGGTCACTTTCGGCAATGTCAATGCGGCCAATACCACGGCCACGTTCTCCACGATCGGCACGTACGTGGTGCGTCTGACGGCCAGCGACTCGAATCTGACCAACTATGCCGAAGCGACGATCACCGTAAATCCCTCCAGCGGCGAGTCTCCCTACGGCGGCACACCCTGGCCCGTGCCCGGCCAGATCGAAGCGGAGAACTATGATGTGGGCGGCCAGAATGTGGCCTACTACGACACCGTGGCGGGCAACTCCGGCGGCGCCTATCGCACGGATGATGTGGATATCCGTACCACCACCGATGCCAACGGCGGTTACCTCGTCAAGGACATCTACCCCACCGAATGGCTCAAGTACACCATCAACGTGGGTTCCACCGGCAACTACATCATTAACATCCGCGCCGCAGGCACGAACAGCGGCAAGTACCTGCACTTCGAGATTGACGGCACGAACGTGGGAAGCGTCACGCTGCCGGCCACGGCGGATTGGGATAACGGCACAACGACCGCCGCGACATCCTGCACCATGACCGCCGGGCAGCACGTGATGCGGGTTTACTTCGACACGGGCGACTTCAACGTCAACTGGTTCCGCCTCGATGCCAATGGAACCTCCGGCAACAATCCCCCGACCGTAAATGCCGGCACCAACCAGACCATCATACTACCTGCCGCCGCGACACTGTCCGGCACGGTCAGTGATGACGGCTTGCCCAATCCGCCGGCCGCCACCACCTGCACCTGGAGCAAGAACTCCGGGCCCGGCACGGTGACCTTTGGCAACCAGAATGCCGCCAGCACAACAGCCACGTTCTCGGTGAGCGGCACCTACGTGCTGACGTTGACGGCCAGCGACTCGAACAAGACCGCCAGCAGCAATGTGACCATCACGGCCGATGGGGCTCCCACGGCCAACGCCGGCGTGGATCAGTCGATTACACTGCCGACCAACTCCCTGACCCTGGCCGGCACGATCAGTGATGACGGCATTCCCGCCGCTTCCACGTGTACCTGGAGCAAGACTTCTGGCCCCGGCACGGTGACCTTCGGCAGCGTCAATGCCGCCAGCAGCACGGCCACGTTCTCTGTGGCCGGCACCTACGTGGTTCGTTTGACGGTGACCGACACGGTGGCCTCGACCTATGATGAGGCGACGATTACGGTTAACCCCCAGGGCAACAATCCCCCGACCGTAAGCGCCGGCACCAACCAGACCATTACGCTGCCTGCGGCGGCGACGTTGTCCGGCACGGTCAGCGATGATGGTCTGCCCAATCCGCCGGCGGCCACCACCTGCACCTGGAGCAAGAACTCCGGGCCTGGCACGGTGACCTTCGGCAATCCCAATGCCGCTTCGACCACCGCCACGTTCTCGGTCTCAGGCACCTACGTGTTGACGCTGACGGCCAGTGACTCCAACCTCACCGCCAGCAGCAATGTCACGATCAAGGCCAATGGCGCTCCGACGGCCAATGCCGGTGTGGACCAGTCCATCACGCTGCCCACCAACTCCCTGACGTTGGCCGGCACGATCAGTGATGATGGCATTCCCGCCGCGGCCACGTGTACTTGGAGCAAGACCTCCGGTCCAGGCACGGTAACCTTCGGCAATGTCAATGCCGCCAACACCACGGCCACATTCTCTGCAATTGGTACTTACGTGGTTCGTCTGACGGTCACGGACAGCTTGGCCTCGACGTATGATGAGGCCACCATCATCGTGAACACCGCGCCCACGGCCAATGCGGGTGTGGATCAGTCCATCACGCTGCCCACCAACTCCGTTACCCTCTCCGGCAGCATCAGCGATGATGGCATTCCCGCCGCGGCCACGTGCACCTGGAGCAAGACCTCCGGTCCAGGCACCGTGACCTTCGGCAATGCCAACGCCGCCAGCACCACGGCCACGTTCTCTGTGGCGGGCACCTACGTGGTGAGACTGACGGCCAATGACACCTTGGCCTCGGTCTATGATGAGGCGACCATCATCGTGAATGGCGCGCCCACCGCCAATGCGGGCGTGGACCAGGAGATTACCTGGCCCACCAATTCCGTGACGTTGGCCGGTACCATCAGCGATGATGGTATTCCCGCCGCGGCCACCTGCACCTGGAGCAAGACTTCTGGTCCGGGTACCGTGACATTCGGCAACGTCAACGCCGCCAACACCACGGCCACGTTCTCGACGACGGGCACGTATGTGGTTCGTCTGACGGTGACCGACACCCTAGCCTCGACGTATGATGAGGCGACCATCACGATTGATCCCAACACTGGCGGCCCCACCAAGACCGCCTGGCTGAAGCTGGATGAAGGCAGCGGCTCTTCCGCCTCCGACACCACCGGCAACGGCCACACCGGCACGCTGTATAGCAGTCCCAGCTGGATCTCGGGCAAATTCTCCAACGCCCTCTCGTTCAACGGTAGTAGCAGCTACATGGGTATTAGCAACTTCTCGCTGAACAGTTCCTTCTCGATATCCTTCTGGTTCAAGCCGACCTCCGGCTCACTCGATTCCAGCCAGAGCGGATATCACTACGTGTTCAGTTGGGGCAACATCCCTGAATCGACCAATGGCGTCCAGGTCTGGTTCACCACGGCCTCTGAACCCAACTGGGGCACAGCCATTCGTACCTTCGCCTCCGATGCCAACGGTACGAACATGAACGACAGCGATTGCCTGACGGTGATGAGCACGTCGTACAACTTCTACGACGGCAACTGGCACCTGTACACGCTGACGTTCTCAGGGACCAACGGCCGCAAGGTGTACCTCGACGGCAACATGAAGGTGTCTGACACCAAGGATGTCGGCCATTCCATCACGCTTCCCACGGGCATCTACGTGGGTGCACGCAGCGACCTGAACTCCGCCCGCTTCTACAATGGCGGCGTGGATGATCTGCGGATTTACAATCTGGAACTGGCTTCCACGGATGTGAGCAACATCTATAGCGGCCAATGAGTCAGTAAGTTGAAGTCGCTGTGATTTTTGGGCAGCCCGCCAACCGGCGGGCTGCCCCTTTTTATGTAGCCCAGTCAGCGGGCTGCGGCTTAAGCAGAGCAAATGGCGACCCTTCGGCTGAGCAATTAAGATCTGTATTAGCAAATAGTTATGTGCTTGCCACCAGATCGACCATTTGGCCTTTTGGCTGCTTGGCCTCAAAAGGTATATTCCGCCGTTTATTTCCGGCCGCTCCAAACAGTCAAACAGCCAGAATACCAAACAGCCCAAGGCCCCTTCAGTGGCCGCTTTTCCGTTGAAATACCGCCCCGCAGTACATAGACTTTCCCTTTCGTTTTTTGCCCGGCCGCATGGGGTTTTATCGCGGAGCGGCGGGCGAGTTTGTAGCCGCGCGGCGGCTTTTCAGCAGCTTTTCACGGAGCGCTGGAGAGGCTTTGCCTCGTACTTTTGCCTTAATCCGCCCCCGCGCGGCGGAGCGACCATTGAACCTGATGGCCCGCGAAGCGGCCATCTACAGCAAGGAGTTACATCGAAATGGCTAAAGCGACGGCAAAGAAGTCCGCGGGCAAAGCGGAAAAGTACGTTTATTTCTTCGGCGGCGGTAGCGCTGAAGGCACCAAGGAAATGAAGGCCCTGCTGGGCGGCAAGGGCGCGAACCTGGCGGATATGTCCCGCCTGGGCCTGCCGGTTCCCCCTGGCTTTACGATCACTACGCAGGTCTGCGATCTGTTTTACAAGCTGGGCCGCAAGTACCCCGCCAAACTGGATGAGCAGATCGATGGATATATCGCCAAGCTCGAAAAAGCTGACGGGCAAGACCTTCGGCTACGGCGACAACCCGCTGCTGGTCTCCGTCCGCTCCGGCGCGGCGGCATCCATGCCCGGCATGATGGACACCGTGCTGAACCTGGGCCTCAACGACCAGACGCTGGCGGCCCTGATCAAGCTGACCGGCAACGAGCGGTTCGCCTGGGACGCCTACCGCCGCTTCATGCAGATGTTCGGCGACGTCGTGCTGGGCATGGAGCACCATGACTTCGAGCACGCCCTGGACGGCGTGAAGGAGCACCGCGGCGCCAAGCTGGACACCGACCTGGACGTCGAAGGCCTCAAGGAAGTCGTGCCAGGAATACAAGCAGGTCTACAAGCACGCCGGCAAGACTTTTCCCGCCAGGACGCCCGCGAGCAGCTCGACTGAAGCCATCGACGCCGTGTTCGGCTCGTGGAACAACCCCCGCGCCATCAAGTACCGCCAGCTCAACGACATCCGCGGCCTTCTGGGCACGGCCGTCAACGTGCAGGCGATGGTCTTCGGCAACATGGGCAACGACCGCCGGCACCGGCGTGGCCTTCACCCGCAACCCCTCCACCGGCGAGAACAAGTTCTACGGCGAGTACCTCATGAACGCCCAGGGCGAGGACGTGGTGGCCGGCATCCGCACGCCGCAGCCCATCGCCACGCTGGCCGAGGTGGATAGGAACAGCTACAAGCAACTGGTCGCCATCCGCAGCCAGCTCGAAAAGCACTACCGCGACATGCAGGACCTGGAGTTCACCATCGAGCAGCGGCAAGCTGTACATGCTCCAGACCCGCAACGGCAAGCGCACCGCCGCGGCGGCCGTGAAGTGGCCGTGGACCTGGTCAAGGAAGGCCTGATCACCGAAGAAGAGGCCGTCATGCGGGTCGAGCCGCAGGCCCTCGACCAGCTCCTGCACCCCACCTTCGACCCCAAGGCTGAAAAGGCCGCCCAGCAGATCGCCAAGGGCCTGCCCGCCTGCCCCGGCGCGGGCACCGGCCAGGTGGTTTTCTCCGCCGCATGAAGCCGAGGAGTGGGCCGAGCAGGGCAAGGACGTCATCCTGGTCCGCATCGAGACCAGCCCCGAGGACATCGGCGGCATGAATGCCGCCCAGGGCATTCTCACCAGCCGCGGCGGCATGACCAGCCACGCGGCCGTGGTGGCCCGCGGCATGGGCAAGTGCTGCGTGGCCGGCTGCGGCGAGGCCGTGATCGACTATCACGCCAAGACGCTCTCCGCCGACGGCGCCGTGCTGCACGAAGGCGACTGGATCAGCCTGAACGGTTCGACCGGCACGGTGTATAAGGGGCAGATCGCCACGCAGGACGCCGAACTGACCGGCCCCTTCGGCACGATCATGAAGCTGGCCGACAAGTACCGCAAGCTGGGCGTCCGCACCAACGCCGACACGCCGCATGACACCGCCGTGGCCGTCCAGCTTCGGCGCCGAGGGCATCGGCCTGTCCCGCACCGAGCACATGTTCTTCGAAGGCGACCGCATCATCCCGATGCGCGAGATGATCCTGGCCGATGACATCGCCGGCCGCGAAAAGGCCCTGGCCAAGCTGCTGCCGCTCCAGCGCGAGGACTTCATCGGCATCTTCAAGGCCCTGAATGGCCGCCCGGCGACCATCCGCCTCCTGGACCCGCCGCTGCACGAGTTCCTGCCGCACGATGAAGCCGGCCAGCAGGAAATGGCCCAGGCCATGGGCGTCTCCGTCGAGAAGATCAAGGCCAAGGTCGAGTCCCTGCACGAGTTCAACCCCATGCTGGGCCACCGCGGCTGCCGGCTGGGCATCACCTATCCGGAAATCACCGCCATGCAGGCCCGCGCGGTCATCGAGGCGGCCCTGGCCGTCAGAAGGCTCGCACCCGGAGATCATGATCCCGCTGGTGGGCCACGTGAAGGAACTGACCAACCAGAAGCAGATCGTCGCTGGATGATCCTCGAGCAGATCAAGGCAGGAGCGCGGCCTGAAGAAGCTGCCCTTCGATTTCAAGATCGGCACGATGATCGAAGTGCCCCGCGGCGCGGTCACCGCCGACGAGATCGCCGAAGAGGCCGAGTTCTTCAGCTTCGGCACCAACGACCTGACGCAGATGGGCTGCGGCTTCAGCCGCGACGACGCCGGCAAGTTCCTCCAGGACTACGTCAAGAAGGGCATCTACGAGTACGACCCGTTCCAGACGCCTGGACCAGACCGGCGTGGGCGAGCTGATGCGCATCGCCGTGGCCAAGGGCCGCAAGGTCCAGCCCGAACCTCAAGCTGGGCATCTGCGGCGAGCACGGCGGCGACCCCCGCAGCGTGAAGTTCTGCCACAAGGTCGGGCCTCAACTACGTGAGCTGCTCGCCCTACCGCGTGCCGATCGCGCGGCTGGCCGCCGCGCAGGCCGCCATCGAAGACAAGAAGGCGGGCAAGAAAGCAGCCGCGGCAAAGAAGGCCGCCAAAAAGGCCCCGGCAAAGAAGGCCAAGAAGACGGCGAAGAAGAAGTAGTTCCAGCGATTTAGCTGTTTAGCGTTTAGCTATTTAGCCCGGCCGCCGGTCCTGTCCAAAGCAGACCGGCGGCCGCTTTTTCATCGCTCTGCCTTGAGAGGGGGTGCAGCAATGGTGCGATTTTTCGTCGCTATTCACTTGTCAAATATCGTTTCTGGCCGCACACAGTTGCGGCCAGGCTCGCGCGGCCGCGAGCGACGACTGTGGAATTGCGGATTTCGAATTGCGGATTGCGGATTGGGGGAAACAGCCGGAACAAACGGAGGTTTTATGAAGCATTCCTCCTGGAGTTCCGGCCGTTCAATTCACAATCCGAAATCTGCAATCCGCAATTCCTCCGTAAGGACGCATGGGGTTTAGGGGTTATAGCGGCGGTTCTGCACAGCCGCGCTCTAGTCAAACGCCGGCCGGAGTTCTTCAGGCCGTGTACTGGCGGGCTGGCCTGGCTTTTTGGGCTGCCAGTCGTTCCGGCCAGAATGGTGAAGCGCTCACGGTTTTTCTCAATCCCGGCTTGGGGCCGGCGCACGAGGGAATTTTCGATTTTTGATTTGCGATTAAAGAGCCAAATTGGCCTATGGCACGGGAATCACCAAGAGCACCAAGTGCACCAAGAACACCAAGAAGAAATTAAAAGCTTTTCTTCTCTTTTTTTACTTGGCGCTCTTTGTGGCCTTGGTGAGCTTGGTGTTAAGACGTTTTCACGAACAGGATCACCGACTTTCAAATGAGTCTCCTTCTTCACTGCTAAACCCCATGCTTATGATGCGTACTGGTTGGGAGTCAGGTTGTGGTTCTTTCGTTCGCAGGGCGAACGAGAATTTCTCCCACACGATGTATTAAACCCCTCGCGGGATTTGAGCACACCCGAGGGCCTTCCAGCGCTGGTCGCGTGATGACGGCCGGATCGCTGACGCCTGTTCGAGTGCGGTTGTTGTTGATGAGTTTCGGGGACGGAGCACTTAATTCACGGCAGTGTCACGGGCTTGTCCTTCGCGGCATAATTTGGAATAGTGCTCCGTCCCCCAACTCTCCCTCTATTAGTACAGTTCCAAAAAACGGGACTTTACTATCATCAAAAAAGCTGTTTTTTAAAGATTTTTTTGGGCCTCTATTAGTACAGTCCCTCGCGGCGGTTTAGGTAAGGTGGGCAAGATGAGGAAATAAGAACCCTCACCCTGCTTCGCTGAAGCTTCGCAGGGCAGGCCCTCCCCCGTAAAAGGGGGAGGGGTAAAGGTGCGCGGCGGTTTGGGCAAGCTAGGCAATCTGGGTAAGAACGAATCAGGCAAAGAATCTCCCCCCATTAAGTACGTACGCGGCGGAGGGGGTCCGCAAAACCGGTTTTAAAGATTTTTTGAAAATGACAGCCGCGCAAATTCGCAATTGCGAATGTTTTGCCCGCCGCGCGGCGGTTTTCCCCAGGGCCAAAGGCCCTTCGGGGCGATTGACTGCACTCGTTTCAGTCGCCCCGCCGGGGCTCTTCATCCGGCGCGACAAACCACCACGGGCGCGCACCCGTGGCTATTTTCAAGGAAATCTATGCACCTGACCCCTGCTGGGGCTCCAACGCTAACTGCTTTCTTTCCACGGGCTTGCGCCCGTGGCTATTTTCAAGGAAGAGGCGGGAATTATCGGACACCCTCGGAAAAGAATCCAGCCACGGCACCCGGCAGGCGGGCAATATTTATAGTGCCGTAGGCACGACAGAATGCAGCCCCGCCTTTCAAGGCGGGGTCCGCCGCGGGATGAATGGGGAGTGCCGTAGGCACGGCACATAATTCGATAGGCAGCCTGCCTCCCGAGGGTTTTGTGCCGTGCCTACGGCACTCCATGGGAGCGGGGTCGCCTTACCCAGCACTAAAAGAGGATTTTGCAAAATTGATGTAACCTATTGCGCAATAAGAAGTTCGCCTCCACAATGTCTCCCACTCATTACAGAAGGAGACTGGCCATGGAAGGCGAACTCTGGAAGCGAGTGTACGAACTGCTTGTGATTTCGGGCAAGAAGTATTCCCAAGCGAAGGTGCAGTATTCAACACGGCGCATTGTGGCGGTTTATCTCTGGGCCGTGCTGCATGATCGGCCGACCTGCTGGGCGTGTGATGAACGCAATTGGCCTGAGCCGAGCCTGGGCGATCTGCCCAGTCCTTCGTGCATGTCGCGGCGACTTGCGAACGGCACCGGTGCAAGCGTTGCTCGTGGACCTGGAAGAACACTATCGTCAGCACTTCGGTCAGAGCCTTTGGCGCTGCATCGACGCCATGCCCTTGGTGATCGGCAGTGCCTCGCATGACCGCCAGGCCGGCTTCGGCCGCGCGGCCACAGGGAAGGCCAAAGGCTATAAGTTTTATGCCATTTGCACTCCCGGCGGCGTCGCTGTCGCCTGGCGCGTGGGGCCCATGCACTGCAACGAACAACGCATGGCGCAGCGGCTGCTCCGCGACGTTAACGGAGAGGGTTATTTGCTCGGCGATGGGGAGTATGACAACAACAAACTCTTTGACCATGCTGGGGCCAAAGGAATTCAGCTGGTGGTTCCCAAAAGGAAAGGCGCATCGTTTGGGACATCGCCGACAAAGCCCGTATCGTCTGCGGTCGATTGACCTGTGCAGCCGGCCTTTTGGATACGGCTTACTTAAACAGCGCCAGCATTGACCGATTCTTTGGCGCCTGGAATAGCAGCGGTTGCGGGATTAAGCATCTGCCGCCCTGGGTACGGACACACTTTCGTGTTCGTCTTTGGGTGCAGGCAAAACTGATCTTTCATTATGTCCGCAGCGAAAGATAAACACTTATAGCCTAGTACTCCGTAACGGAGAGACTTCTGGGTAGCGGTTCTTTTTGCCGATGGGTTGATAGAACCCTTTTGATCGGCAAGGAGGCCGTCATGAAAAAGTACATCGTCGAATTGACAACCGAAGAGCGTTCCCAACTCCAGACACTGCTGGATAAAGGCAAGCCGCATCAACGCAGGCATGCTCAGATGTTGCTCAAGGCTGACCAAGGCCCCGAAGGTCCGGGGTGGAAAGACGCTCACATTGCCGAGGCTTTTGACTGTCATCCCACGACGGTTGAGAACTTGCGTCGTCGTCTGGTGGAGCAAGGGCTGGAGGCGGCCTTGGAGCACGGCAACCGTGGCAGCTATCGGGTACGCAAGCTCGACGGCAAGGCCGAAGCGCACTTGATTGCCCTGACTCGCATGGAGCCGCCGGAGGGGCGCAGCCGCTGGGGCGTGCGTCTGCTGGCTGACCAGATGGTGGCGCAAGGATACGTCGAGTCTTGCAGTCACATGGCGGTGCAGCGGACGCTTAAAAAATGAGCTTAAGCCTCACCTGAGCAAGTACTGGTGTATTCCGCCCAAGCAAAACGGCGAATTTGTCGCGGCGATGGAAGACGTGCTGGAGGTATACCACCGGCCGTTCGACTCGTTGCGACCCCTGGTATGCTTGGATGAAGCCAGCAAGCAGTTGGTGGCCCAGACGCGCCCCTCGATTCCCGGTCGATCCGGCCGAATCAAGCGGGTTGATCCGGAATACCGCCGTTGCGGCACGGCCAGCGTGTTCCTGGTGTCCGAACCGCTGAAGGGCAAGCGGCACGTGCGTGTGCGTCAGCAGCGAACGCGAATCGACTTCGCCCACGTGATACGGGAACTGTGCGATGTGCTGTACGCCCAGGCCGAGAAGATCGTGCTGGTGATGGACCAACTCAACACGCACAACATCGCCAGCCTGTACGAGGCATTTGAACCGGCTGAGGCTCGGCGTTTGGCGGAGAAGCTGGAGATTCACCACACGCCCAAGCATGGCAGTTGGCTGAATATGGCCGAGATCGAGTTGAGCGTGTTGAGCCGCCAGTGCATGGATGACTACTTTGAAAGCCGCGAACAACTGGCGGCGAGCATCGCGCCGTGGGAACGTTCACGAAATGAAAAGAAGAAGGGCATCGACTGGCGATTCACCACCGCCGACGCCCGGATCAAACTGAAGAAACTATACCCGGTGATTTAGCTGTTACAGAGTACTAGGGGACCTCAAGAAAAGGGCTACGGATCGAGATGTGGCATAGCCAGCTTGTCACGGCGAAGCGGAGCGAAGAAGGGCCCTCGGCTGTGCATTTTCAGAATGATGGGGCTGCAAACGCCGCAGCCAGGGCACCAAATCAGTCAGATCAAGTTGGTCGTTATGCCGCCGGTCGGTCCGGGTGAAGGTTCTTTCGTGATCCACGGCGTGAAGAAACGTGGCTGCACAAAAATGCAGCCACGGCACCCAGCCACGGCACCCAGCCGCGGGATGAATGGGGAGTGCCGTAGGCACGGCACATAATTCGATAGGCAGCCTGCCTCCCGAGGGTTTTGTGCCGTGCCTACGGCACTCCATGGGAGCGGGGTCGCCTTACCCAGCACTGAAAGTGCTGGGCTGCGCACTAACGGTCCCTAGGGGACCTCAAGAAAAGGGCTACGGATAGAGATGTGGCATAGCCAGCTTGTCACGGCGAAGCGGAGCGAAGAAGGGCCCTCGGCTGTGCATTTTCAGAATGATGGGGCTGCAAACGCCGCAGCCAGGGCACCAAATCAGTCAGATCAAGTTGGTCGTTATGCCGCCGGTCGGTCCGGGTGAAGGTTCTTTCGTGATCCACGGCGTGAAGAAACGTGGCTGCACAAAAATGCAGCCACGGCACCCAGCCACGGCACCCCTCTTGGTCGGCTCCACAAGATGCCCGCAAATTGATAGCCGAGAATTGCTGTAAGTGGTTCCGCGAAAAAAAGTGTCTCTCCCTTATATACGGACGCGAAAGTGGGGGTCGGTATTCATAAAAATAAAAAAATCTGCTTAAGTGTTACACTGCCCCCTTACAGACGTCACAGTTTACCCAGCTTAACAGGTTTTTGGGGCCTCCAGAGCGATTTTCGAGAGGGCACTGAGCACTGCAAAAATGGCACTTAGGACAAAAGCAGGGCACAGGTTACAGGGCACAGGTTACAGGGTGCGGGGTGCGGGAGCGTCTCAGATAGGCGAGAGTCTTTCCCGCCTCGTACTCCACGGCAAGAAGAAACGTGGCTGCACACCCTCACCCTGCTTCGCCGAAGGCTACGCAGGGCCACCCTCTCCCTTCCAGGGAGAGGAGTTCATTCGCACCCGGCCACTTGGGCACGTTGAGCACCTTGTAACGATTCCTAATAAGGATGGCGCGTTCTGAAATTAACTGCTTTGCAATCCGAGAGTTCCGATTGTTTTGCTTATTCCTACTCCGTTATCGCCCGATGTTATTTATGAATAGAACGCTCATTGTGCGCGGCGGCCGATTCTGGGGTTTGCGGTGACAGGGCGGGATGGAGAATGGGCAAGAAACTGCCAATCAAGGTGCTCCTGGCCGGGTGCGATCCGGAGATCCAACTCCGCGTGGCGCCGGCGCTGGTGAGGCTGGCTAAGCAGCGGCCCGAGCAGGTCCAACTGGCCGCCGTGTACGGCGAACTGGCCGGACACGCCGAGACGGCCGCCAGCACCTTCGGTTTTGCATCTTCGGGGACGGACCTGGAGCAGCTATTCCACACCACCGCGCCACAGATGGTCGTGTGCGCGATGTGCTCGCCCCAGGACCTCCGGCAGCGCGTAGCGCTGCTGCACCGTCATTTACCCACGGTGATCGTGCCACCCCTGGGCCGCTCACTGGATGATCTCCTGGCCATGAGCGAGGCCGCGCGCGAATCCAGCGCCGTACACATGGCGGCGATGACGCAGCGATTCAGCCCCTACCTCTGCCGCGCGGTTCAATGGGCCAGGCAGCTTGGGGAAATTCGCAGCGTAAAGGCCCATTATTCCAGGCCCGGAGAAATCGACAGCCAGCTCATCTGGACCGGCGCCGTCGGCGCGCTGGATGCGGTTTTCAACATTCTCGGCCGCGCAGAAGGTTTTACCTATTCCACTCCGGAAGGGGCATCAAACCGCGCGGCGGTCGAAATCAAATTCGCCAACGGCTGCCAGGGCGTGCTGGAACTGGCCGGCCGGAGCGATCACACCGAAGAGAGTTATGATATTATTGGGGACGGATATCAAACAACCGTCGTCCTGCAATCGCTGGGGGGGCCGTCCATGCAGTGCTGGCGCGGCCCCAAAATCGAAGTGCGCATTACGGCCGGGCAGGACCAGGCGGCCGTGCAGTATGACGGCATGTTTGAAGCCTTGAACGCCTTCGTCGATGCGCTGCTGAGCGATGCGCGAAGCTCCCCCACGTTGGATGATCTCCTGCCGGCGTTTGATATGAGCCAGCGGATCGCCGCGCAGCTTCCGCGCGTAGCGGCAGCGTAATGACAGGCAGGCAAATCCCAAATCCCAAACTACAAACTTCAAACTACAAACAAGCTCCAAATACCAAGCTCCAATGGGAACAAGGCGAAGGAGTCATCGCCCTGTAGCTAATTTTCTCGCGCGGCGGTATAAGACTGGCTTCTTTCCAAACTTTTGGAACCATAAGAGGCAAAAACGTGGCCGAGAACCTGCTTTTAAAGGACTTTCTTCCGCGCACGCAGTTGGTGGTGGAGCAACATTCTGTTGAGCGGGCAAAGTTTCCCGCTATCGACGCCCACAATCACCTGGGCAACCTGAGCGCCGAGGAAATAGCCGCCGCCGTGGCCGAGATGGATGCGGCCAACGTGCAGGCCACGCTGGACCTGGACGGCGGTTCGGTGCGGCCCATCCAGCAGGAGCTCCAACTCGTAAAGCAGGCCCACGGCGGCCGCTTCTATGTGCTTTCCGTCCTGCCCTGGCGCGAGGAAATCGAGGCCGGCGGCGACTTTGGCGAGCGCCTTGCGCGGCGGCTCGAGGCCGATATCCGCCTGGGGGCCGACGGGCTGAAGATTTTCAAGTCGCTGGGCCTGCGCCTGCGCGATAAGGATGGCAAGTTCGTCCTGCCGCATGACCAGCGCATCGGCGCGGTGTTCGCCAAATGTGCCGAGCTCAAAGTGCCCTGCCTGTACCACATTGCCGATCCCGTGGCATTTTTTGCGCCGCTGGACCAGCACAACGAACGCTGGGAGGAGCTGTCAGAGCATCCTAACTGGCTTTTTGGCGGCGAACGATCGCCCTCGTACGGCGAGCTGATGGAAAGCCAGGAGCGGCTGCTGGAGCAGAATCCGCAGACGACTTTTCAGTCGGCGCACCTGGCGTCGACGCCGGAAAATCTGGGCTACGCGGCACAGCTTCTGGATCGCTACCCGAATCTCAACATGGACATCTCGGCCCGCATCGCGGAGCTTGGCCGCCAGCCGCGCGCGGCCAGGGAGTTCCTTATCAAGTATGCGGACCGCATATTGTATGGCACCGACCAGCCCATCAATCGCCAGGCGCACCAGGTGTACTTCCGCTTCCTGGAAACGTTCGATGAGTACTTCGCCTACTCTACAAAACTCACGCCGCCTCAGGGCCGCTGGATGATTTATGGCGTGGGTCTGCCGGATGCGGTTCTCAAGAGGATTTACTGCGGCAACGCGCAGAGATTGTACGGGAAGCTGAAGGCGGTGTAAGGAGGCAAGACGACCCGCAAAAAGCACAGCCGGGGGCGGCTGTGCCACATCGGCTGTGCCACATCGGATTTTCAGCGTGGGACAATCACGCTGATTTTAGTGCCGCGGCCAGGGGCGCTGTTTATCTCAATTCTTCCGCCAAGAAGATCGGCCTGCTCGCGGATGGAGAAAAGGCCGAAAGATTCACCGGGCAGATCTTTGAGCTGCGTCGGATCAAAACCGGCGCCTTGATCGCTCACGATCAAGCACACGTGCCGCGGCTGGCAACGTTGGATTTCCACACGTGCCTTTTTAGACCCGGAATGGCTGGCAGCATTCTCCAGCAGCTTGCGGGCCGCATCGTAAAGGAACAGTCGCGCATCTTCACTTATGGGTTCGATGGCTGCATCCGCCTGGACTTCCACCTCCAGGTCGTGAGTCTGCTTCATCTGCCGCGCAAGCCATTGCATACCTTCCACGACGCCGATGCCGACCAGCCCTTCAGGCCGCAGTTCAATTGCCAGCAGGCGCAGTTTTTCGATAGCCTGTGTGAGCAATGAGGTCGCCTGATCCGCGTGATTTGTCTTCTTCTCCACGTCAAGGTGCTTGGCGGAGCCGACGATCATAGAAATGCTGGCCAGCATCTGCATGACATCTTCGTGCAACACCTCGCCGATCCGCCGCCGCTCCCGCTGCTCGGTCTGTATCAAGCGCACGGCCAGCCTCTGCAATTGGCCTGTCCGCCCGAGATCCATCGGTTTTGTCGCTCGCAGGCGGACCTGTTCGAACGTGTCAGCCATGGTCGCCATCGCCTTGGCATACTGCTGATGGCGAATGCCCAGGGCCAGCACGTCCGCAATCAGGCGTAGGCGAGTGATCTCTTCCGATGACCAGTGCCGGTCCTTTCTGAACATTCCGAAGGTCACGGCGCCTATAACCGTGTCCTCCATGATCAGCGGGATGGAAAGCGTTGATTTCTGACCGCTTTGAAGGAAGAAGTGCTTTTCCAACTGTGCCACGGAAGGCAAGTCCGAGGCAGTGCTGATGTGCACGATATGCCCGCTACGAATTTGGTGCGTAAACCAAGGCACAGTTTGATCCAAGACCATGTCCAAAGGAATTTTTTTGATTCCTTCGCCCGCCCACACATGCGCCACCGCAAGGTGGCGACGGTCCTCGCGGAACAGAAGTACGCTGGAGCGGTCCACGTCCAGGAACTGAACCAGTTGACGCAACGTATCTTTCATCGTGACGTCGAATTGGTCCGGGGCTACGTTGGCGAGCCTGCCGGCGACGCCGCTTAAGAGCCTCGTTAAAAGACTCCGGCGAGGCGCGCGGTTCAGTGGATGGTTTGCTGTCCAAAGCCATATTAACCCCTTAGGTACAAGTTACCTAATCTTATCAAGCGGCAAGCCCCGGGGGCCACAGGTTTCATTATTGGCCGACATAGATGATCCACAACATGCCGAAGCGATCTGTAACCATGCCGAATCGAGGGGAGAAGAAAGTTTTCGCCAGCGGCGCCTGGACTTGCCCGCCTTGGGCCAAAGCTTCAAACAGCCGCGCGGCTTGAGTCTCATCGCCCACGGTTAAAGATAAACCAAAAGCCGCCAAAGGCAGGTCTGCCCGTACGCCGGCCATCGGAAATAAGTATGACCGAGTCGCCTATTTTCAGTGCGGCGTGCATCACTTTATCAGCGGGACCATGGGCCGAAGCGGGATCGGGGCTGTCCCCATACCGCATCAGCATCTGCACCTGAGCGCCGAGGTGCTGCTGGTAAAACGCGATCGCTTCATCACAGCGGCCTTCGAAGAATAGGTAAGGCTGGATTTGCATTTCTCGCCTCCTTGTTCAGGTTTCACCATTTTATGTCAACCGAAGCAGGCTGGGCCACAACCCGTTTCTCGCCACCTCGAACTGCTGTATGATGGCGTCATGCCACGCTATTCAGATGAACCGTTGGACGACAACGAATACCCGGATGACGAGGACCTGCGCGAGGATCGGGAAGATGAGGTCATCACTCCCTGCCCCCAGTGCGGCTCACCGGTGTACGAGGATGCCCAGCAGTGCCCGCACTGCCATACCTGGCTGCCGGACGAACTGGAAAGGTGGCGCCCGCAGGAACGCTGGTTTTATCGCACCGGTCGATGGATGATGAGGCTTCTGGCGGTTAATTGGCTGGTATGGGTGATCCTGGGCCTGATATCCATGCTGGTGGTGGCCTTTACCTGGATGCGACGATGAGTGATGGCTTTCCAACGCGGCGGATGCGGCGGCTTCGGCAAAACGCCACGCTGCGCGAACTTCTGGCCTCGGTTCGGCTGGATAAGCGAGACTTGATCGCGCCGATGTTTGTCTGCACCGGCAGCGGCCAAAAACGCCCAATTGAGGGCCTGGCCCAACAGTACCAGCTTTCACCGGATATGGCCGCGGAAACGGCTAAGGCCTGGCGGGATCTGGGCCTGCGGGCGGTTCTGCTGTTTGGCATTCCTGACCGGAAGGATTCGACCGGCTCCAGCGCGTACGATCCAGCCGGCCCGGTGCCCCAGGCGGCGGCCCGCATTAAACGCACTGTGCCGGACATGTTGGTCATCGCCGATGTCTGCCTGTGCGAATACACGGATCACGGCCATTGCGGGCCGATCTACACACGCCCCGACGGCGTGAAGGATGTGGATAATGATGCGACACTCGCCCTGCTATCCCGCGCGGCGGTCGCCTATGCCCAGGCCGGGGTGGATATAGTGGCCCCTTCGGACATGATGGATGGCCGCGTGGCGGCGATTCGGACGGCGCTGGATGAGGCGGGACTGCTGCACATTCCTATCCTTTCCTACGCCGTGAAGTTTGCCTCCAGCCTGTACGGACCCTTCCGCCACGCCGCTGAATGTGCCCCAAGTTTGGCGACCGCCGCACCTACCAGATGGACCCTATCGCACTGGGCAGATAGGTCCCGAGATCGCCCTGGATATAGCCGAGGGCGCCGACATGGTCATGGTCAAGCCCGCCGGGGCGTACCTGGATGTGATTGCCAAGGTGCGCTGCCTGTGTGACTTACCGGTGGTCGCGTACCACGTCAGCGGCGAATGCGCCATGCTCCAGGCAGCCATCGATGCGGGGGTGCTGGAAGAACGGCCGGCGGTGATGGAGGTCCTGGGTGGGATAAAGCGGGCCGGGGCCGATTTAATCATCACTTATTTTGCCGAGCGCGTGGCCAGATGGCTGCCCTGAATGGTAGAATCCGCCCAGCTTCGGGTGGAGGGTTGGGCAGCTTAGGAGGCTGTGGTGACGCACCAGGAAGTGCAGTGCGATTTGCAGGAAGGCCCGCAGGACTGCGGCAGCTTCATGCTGGAGGTGCTTGGCCCCTACCGCTATGAGCAGGTGCGCGTGCGCTGGATCAGATCTGAGCGGCCGATTAATCCCCAGGTGGAGCAGTTTATCGATCGCGCCTGGCAGCGCCGGATGGCCCAGGCGAGAGCGCAGGGCGTGCCGCTTTGGGATGGTCCGCTGTGCAGGCTGCTGGAATACCATGCCAGCCGTGACGGCCTGGACATGGTGCTGGGGCCGACAAGCTTCCGCGAATTCCTGGGAACGAACCTGCACAACGCTCATCTTCGATACTCACATGGCATAGATTTATTGGCTAATCCCATCGGGGTCTCGGCCCTGGTCATCGCCGAAGGCAAGTACCTGGTCCTGGGGCGAAGGTCGCAGAAGGTTATCTACCATGCCGGGCGCATTCATCCCATCGGGGGCTGCGTTGAACCGGCCCAGGACGGCTTGCCCGACCCGTTCAGGTGCATTTGCCGCGAGGTCTGTGAGGAATTGGGCCTAGGTTCTGGGAGCCTCGGCGCGCCGCTATTCTTAGGCATGGTGCGCGACAAACACATCCATCAGCCGGAAGTTATTTTCGATCTGCAGGTGATGGCCAGCGTTGAATCAATTCGCCACTTAATGGCCAGTGCCAAGGAAAAAGAAGAGCACACGGATCTGGTGGTGTTGCGTGATCATCCGGCGGCCGTAGTGGATTTCATCGAACGGCGGCTGACAGAACTGACGCCGGTTGGCATGGCAACATTATTACTGCACGGGCTTTATCGCTGGGGCAGCGGCTGGTTTGCTTCAACGCGGGGATATTTGCGCGGCATCATTTGACCGTCGCGTCAAATGTGCATGAATGGAATTGCTTATCATTGCCGAAATTATATCGCCATGGGACAAATCTAAATGCCTTGGGGGCTATTGATTATTCACCGGCAAAGGCGATAATGAGATGAACGGCCGCGTGCTTCGGGCTCACCTGTGAGTTGACCTCACCAGCTGCGGGTGATACAAATTGCACTGGTATTTTGCGTCATTTTTTCGCGGCATAATGTGAGCGAGTTTTTGTCAATAGCTGTTTTTTTCGGGGACGCTCACGATGAGAGTGTTCATGCTTGGTTGGGAGTTTCCGCCCTTCATCAGTGGAGGGCTAGGGACGGCTTGCTACGGGCTGACCAAAGCGCTCGATGAACTGGGCGTAGAGGTGACGTTCGTACTGCCGACCGCCTTGGCCGTCTCAGGCGGCGCCGAAGGCGGCCGCATCAGCGTGCGCGGCGCCAGCAAGGTGCGCGTGCGCGGAACGGAGACAGAGCAGTTCCACCATCTGCGGATCCGCCAAGTCGGGGCGGTGCTTCAGGCATATGGCACTCAGCAAACCTTTGAACAGCAAGCCAGGCAGCGCATGGCGCAGAAGGCCGCGCAGACCGGGCAATGGACTATTTCCGGCGCCGCCACCAGCAGCTTTATGAGCATGGGGGCCTCGGGCCAGTATGAAGGCAATCTGATGGAGCAGGTGCGCAGGTATGCCCAACTGGCCACCGAGATAGCCCTGCGCGAACCGTTCGAAGTGGTTCACGCCCATGACTGGATGACCTACCCGGCCGGTCTGGCGGTTGCCGGCATCACAGGCAAGCCCCTCGTAGTTCACGTGCATTCGACCGAGTTTGACCGTTCGGGCGATAATGTGAACCAGCAAGTGTATGACATTGAGCGGGCCGGGATGCACGGCGCGGATAAAGTGATCTGCGTGTCGAACTTCACGCGTAACATCGTAATCAACCGGTATGGCGTCCCGCCGGCCAAGGCCACGGTAGTGTATAACGCGGTTGAGCCCAGCGACGGCGACGGCCCGTTGGCCAGCCCGATCAAGCGAAACGAGAAGATCGTCCTGTTTTTGGGCCGCATCACCATGCAGAAAGGGCCCGAATATTTCCTGGCCGCCGCCAAGAAGGTGCTGGAGAAGATGCCCAACGTGCGCTTCGTGATGGCCGGCAGCGGCGACATGATCCGGCGAACAATTGAGATGGTGGCCGGCATGGGCATCGGCCAGAACGTGACGTTTACGGGCTTTTTGCGCGGGCCCGATGTGGACCGGGTGTTCCAGATGGCGGACCTGTATGTGATGCCGTCGGTGAGCGAGCCTTTCGGGATTGCGCCCTGGAGGCGCTTTCGCATAATGTGCCGGTGCTTATCTCCAAGCAGAGCGGCGTAAGCGAAGTGCTGACGCACGTCTTGAAGGTGGATTTCTGGGATATCAACGAGATGGCCAACAAGATCCTGGCCGTGCTGCGCCATCCGCCGCTCCAGAGGGTGCTCCGCGAGCACGGCACGGGGGAAATCAGGAAATTTTCCTGGAAGGATTCCGCCGCCAGGTGCAAGCAGGTATACGAAACCCTCACGGCATAAAGATTTTTTCTCAGAGCCGCCTGGTCTCTTGCAGATGGAAAAGGGCAAGAGCCGATCATAAATATAGACCGCAGCTCGGCGGTGTGCCGCGGACCCAGCGGTTTGTGAATATCATTTAATGATTGAGGCCGGAAGAACCGGCCGAGCAGGATTTATGGCATCAGTTGTTTTTTACTTTCAGGTACATCAACCCTTCAGGCTTCGTCGATACAGCGTCTTTGACACGGCGCCGAATTATTTCGACGACTATAAGAATGAGCAGATCTGCAAGAAGGTCGCCTCCAAGTGCTATCTGCCCGCCACCAAAGCCATTCTGGACATGGTGAAGAAGCACGAGGGCCGCTTTCGCGTCAGCTACAGCCTGACCGGAACGGTGATCGAGCAATTCAAGAAGTATTCGCCTGAGGTGCTCAAAACATTTGAGGCCCTCGCCAGAACCGGCTGCGTGGAATTTATCGCGGAAACATACTATCACTCGTTGTCGTTCCTCTATAGCCGCAACGAGTTCATCGAGCAGACGGCCAAGCAGTGTCGGCTGATGGAGGATCTGTTCGGACAGACGCCGCGGGTGTTCCGCAACACAGAGCTGACCTACAACAATGATGTGGCCCAGGTGGTGCATGACATGGGCTTCACGGCCGTGCTGGCAGAGGGTGCCGATTATGTTCTGGGCTACCGTAGCCCCACTTATGTGTACAATCCGCCCAACCGGCCGGATCTGCGGCTGCTCCTCAAAAACTATCGTCTCAGCGATGATATGGCCTTCCGCTTCTCCAACCGCGGCTGGAAGGAATGGCCGCTGACGGCGGAGAAATTCGCCGGCTGGATCAATCAGATCAACGGCAACGGCTACGTGTGCAACCTGTTCATGGATTATGAGACCTTCGGCGAGCACCAGTGGGAAGATACCGGCATCTTTAATTTCCTGCGAGCCCTGCCGGGCGAGGTGCTGAAGTATCGCGACAATGATTTCCTCACCGTCAGCCAGGCCGCCGACCGCTACCCCGCCGCCGGTGAGATTGATGTGCCGCACATGACCAGTTGGGCCGATACGGAACGCGATCTTTCCGCCTGGCTGGGCAACGCGATGCAGGCCAATGCGCTGCACGAAATTTTTCGCCTGGAGGATGAGGTCAAGGCCGCAAGCGACCCGGCGCTGCTGGAGGATTGGCGCAAGCTGCAAACTTCCGACCACTTCTATTACATGTGCACAAAGTATTTCTCCGATGGGGATGTGCACAAGTACTTCAACCCGTACGAGAGTCCGTACGATGGGTATATCAACTTTATGAACATCATAGACAACCTGCGACACAGGATCGGCCAAGGCGTGGAATCGGCGAAGTCGCCTCGATAGGCATCCATTAGACGCAACAAAAAACTCCGGGAGCCGCTTCAAGCTCCCGGAGTTCTTTATTGAGAATGTTTATTTCACGCTTGCGGCTGTTCGCGGTAGTCGTAGAAGGCGTTGTAGTTCTTCTGGAAATATCCGCCGGCCGTGCTCTGCACGCCGTTGAGCACCACGCCTAGGACATGTGCTCCGATCCGGTTGAGGTTGTCCCGGCAGCGGGCGACGATGCCATACGAATTCACCCCGGCTCGAACCACAAGTATCGTGCCGTCGCATTGCGTGGCCAGGACGCTGGCATCGCTGACCAGGAGCAGGGGCGGCCCATCCAGAATAACCTGGTCATACTGCTGGCCCATTTCCTCGAGCATGCGTGTCGCCAGTTCCTGCCCGAGCAGCTCATTGGGATTGGGCGGCAGAGGACCGGCCACCATCACCGACAGATTCGGCACCGCAGCAACCGGTTGGACGCACTGGGCCCACTGCTTCTGGCCGCTGAGCACCTCAGACAGACCGACCTGGCCCGCCTCCGGGAACAGGCTGGAGATGGCCGGCCGCCGAAAATTCGCATCGACCAGCAGTACGCGGCGGCCGCTGGAGGCCATGGCAATAGCCATGTTCACCGCGACCGTGGTTCGTCCATCATCAGGACTAGAACTGGTCACCAGTACCGTACGGTGCTGCTCGGCCGGCCCGCTGAACAGCAGATTCGTGCGCAGCTCACGGTAGGACTCGCTCCACAGGGAATTAGGCGCAGCCAGGCAGGCCAATCGAACTTCCTCAATTTCCTCTTCCAGGTCGTCCGCGTGCGGAACCAGCGCCAACAGCGGCAGATCCACCTTCCGCGTAATGTCCGTCGGCATCTTAACGGAAGTATCCAGCAACGCCAGCAGGAAGGATAAAGCGATGCCCAGCATGGCTCCCAGAAAAATCCCAACCGGCAGCAGAATCCGGAGCTTGGGCCATTCCACATTCATGGGTATTTCGGCAGACCTGGTCATGCGTACCGGCAGCACGTGCTGCACCAGTTCCAGGTCCTGCATCCGGGCCTGGAGCTTGTCGATCGAATTCTCCAGATCCTTCTTATCTTCCGTCAGGTGCTCCACCTCGGCAAGGGCGCCACTGACTTCGCGCTCGTTCGTTTCCACCAGCCCCAGCTGGTCGTTCACCTCAACAAGCGAATTCGTAATGGTCACGTATTGCTGCTCATAACCCACCCGCAGCGCCTGCACGGCCTTTTTCGTAAGTTCTTCCTTGCGCTCGGCCAGCCGCTTTTCATACGTTTTGCGCAAAACCTCGTATTGAATGTATTCTGGATGATTCTCGCCGATCGTTCCCTGGATGCGGGCCAGAGCCGCCTCCGTCACCTTCAATTCCGAATCGAACCGCTGCATCATCGGGTCGCGTTCGATCGTCTCCATCACCGTCGGGTTAACATCCAGCAGGCCCTGTTCATCCTGTTTATCGATGGCGCTTTTCGCAGCCGCCAATTGCGCCTGCTGCACCAGCAATTCCGTGGAACGCACAACCAATTGCTGCATTTCCATTCCCAACCGGCCGCTTTCCTTGCGCATATCCGGGTACTTGGAGTTCCGCAGACGCTCCTCCAAGGCCTGCTGCACCTTATCCCGCTTGTCCGAAGCCTGTGTAAATTGCGCTTTAATGGACGCCAGGTCATTAAGCTGCTTCTCGTTGGCATAAATATTGGCGGCCGTTACGAAAGCTTTGGAAACGCAATTGACGATAGTCGCCAGTTCCTGAATCTCTTTCTCATCACTGGTCCAGACCTTCAATCCGATCCGTATCTGAAACGTGTCCGCCTCGCTGGCGACCTGGAGATCTTCCGTCAACTTTCTCCTGGCTTCGCGCAGCGTCGGGTCGAACTGGTACATCCGCTTGAACCAGATCGTGCGTTTCATGGTTTCATCCGCAAAAACCTTGTCCAGAATGGGCGAGGATTTGACCAGCCGCATGCTGCTCAGCTTGTATCTCTCCTGGATGTCCACGCCGGGCAGTCCTGATGCGCCCAACACGGTTTCAGCCGGCGGATTCACTTCGACCAGCGCATACGTGGAGTACACGGGCGCCGTTCTCATCCAGAAATAGTTGGCCGCACCGGCAAGTATGCCAAAACCCGCCACAAAGGCCAGAATCAGCCATTTGCGCGAGCGCAGAATGCGGATGATATCTTTGGGCGTCAGGTTTATGCCCGCGGATGGCCCCGTGGCAGCGGGACGCGGCATCATCTGCCGGCCCTGGGATACAAGCCGGGGAATCTGATTGCGGGTTTGTATGTTGGTCATGGCTGTTGCCTCTGACTGAATCTGCGGCTAAATTGCGCCCAGCGCCGCCAGTCTTTCCTTAACCTTCAAAAGGTACTCGTTGTCACGATCATCGCGCAGAATTTCATAGGCGATCCGATACTGCTTGATAGCTTCGTCTTTGTTGCCCCTGGCTTCCTTGACCATGCCCAGGTGGTAGCGGAATGCCGCCGCTGGATCCAACTCAATGGCGTTCTCCAGATGCCGTTCCGCCAGATCCAGTTGCTTGGCGCGATAATAGGTCCAGGCCAGAGTGTCGATTACACCTGGATCCTGCGGCAATAGCTGCATCGCCTGCCGCGCATTACTGATTGCTTCCTTGGGTTCATTGAGATTATCCGCCAGCAGGAAGGCCAGGTTGTTCAAGGCCGTGCCTCGTAGCGACGGGGCGTTGACGCCTTTGATATTCAACGTCGCCTCATAGGCCGTGCGCGCTTCTGCAAACCGCTGCATGGTTGTAAAGAGCAGGGCCTTGTCGTGGTAAACGATCATCTTTACCAGCCCACTGGCGTTCGACAGATCGCAATTCTCCAAAAGTTCCATGGCCTGGGGCTGGGTCTCCTTGGACAGCTTCAACTGCCTGGCCAGCGCCAGCCGCAGGGCCCAGCAATCCTGCTGGCTGATCCAACTGCGCAGTGTCGAGACATATCGCTCATCGCCCAGAGCCTTTCGCACGCGCGATTCAGCCTCAGATACCTCTTCGCCCTGGCAGGTGAGGAAGGCTTTGCGCAGCCACTCCATGCCCAAAGCCTGATCGCCTGTTTCCAGATATGCCCGTCCCAGACAGGATTGCATAACCACAGCCACCACCGGAGGAGGACTCTTCAGCTTCTGGGCCAGTTGAATAAGATCCTGATACTGCTTGGCCTCTACCTGGGCATCCATCAAGTGCACCAGCGTCTGAGGGTTGTTGGGATTCAGTTCCCAAGCCTTTTGTATGGCCGCGGACCGGCTGGCCGGATCCTTCACGATATCCGCTTCCTGTATCCACCACGCCGGTGACTTGGGAGCTACTTCGGTCTGGCCCTTGTGTAAAATGGCCAACGCGCCGTTTATATCGTTATTGGACGCCAGCAGGCCCGCCAGCATCTGCATTAGCCGCTGGGAGTCCTTATAAACCTTCATCCCCTCCTCCAGCGTGGCCTTGGCGCCATCCCGGTCCTTGGTAGCCATCTGCAAAGCGGCAATTTTAAGCACCAGCCCCGCATCCGGCCGAACGGAGCTTTGCTGACGAAGATCCTTGATGGCATCCGCGAAATTGCCTTGCGCCACGCAGGTGGAGGCGTGATACGACAATACCTCGGGGCTGTCAGGGCGAATCTTGAGAATCTGGCTGTATGCCTCACTGGCCTTGTCGATGTCGCCGGCGCGCTGCCAGGCGCGCCCTGAAGGACTTTCATGCCCAGATCGTTTGGAGACGCAGCCAACCACTCCGACGCCGCCTGCTGCGCCTGGTCGAACTGCTCTATTTCTGTGAGAATTCCGATGCGCATCACGACAAGCTCTCTGTCCTTAGGCAGCAGCTTCAAGCCTTCCTGCAAAGTAGCGATGGCGCCGGCATAATCGTTCGCCTCCGCCTGGTAACGGCTCTTGGCCACATAGACTCTGCGATCCGTGGAATTGGCCGCGGTGGCTGCATCAAAGGCCCCCATCGCGTCATTTTGCTGACCGATCGCCGACATATGTGCGCCGTAAACCAGCAGATAGCCGACTTTGTCCTGCGCCTGCTCCTGCTCGGCCACATCCTTCAATACCTGCGTGGCCTTATCCGACTGTCCCGCTTGCGCAGATATTGCAGATACATGCCCAGATACTGCAAAGAACGTTCTTTGCCCGCCGTGGCCTGAAACAGCCCTTCGAAAATGCGACCGGCCCTTTCCGTGCGCGGCGGAGTTGCCTTCAGGTACAGCCGCGCCATACGAAGCCAATGATCCGCATCGGCCCCGCCGACGGATAAGCCTTCGCAATAAGTAATCAGCTTGTCTATATCCGCGGGGGTCGTGGCGTTCTTTTCCTGTATGTTCAGATAATTGCTGCGCACAAACCGGTCATTGGGAGCTTGGCGGAATGCCAGCAGGATCCATTTCTCAAATTCGTCCTGGCGGCCCTGGATGGCGGAAACCTTGGCCAGGCCGATGATCGCCGAGGCCCACGAGGGGTTCAAATCGTAGCTGCGCTGGAATTCGCTGCGCGCATCATCGAACTTGTTTGTTTGCAGGTAAAGCTGCCCCAGCATGGCATGGCCTTCGCTGAAGGCCTCCCGCCTGGACAACAGATCCTTCATCATAGCGACGGCCTGGTTGACTTTTTCCCTGGCCGCATTGGGATCCTTGCTTTGGGCGGCCTGATCCAGCAGCAGGCCCGTCTGGAGCGTGGTCGCCTGGTCCGGCCCAAACGCCTTGACCTTTTCGATGATGCCTTCCATCTTCGACGTGTCATGCTGGGCCATATAGCTGGTAAAGAGCAGCTTCAAGATCGCCAGTGAATTGGGATCCAGTTGGGCCGCCTTTTCCAGGTGGCTAATGGACGCATTGGCATCCTCGACTTCATTCTGGTAATAGCCGGCCAGCATTAATTCCATCTCGGCGCCCTGGAAGGCATGCGTTATGTACTCCAGACGCAGCTTGCTGCGATCATCAGGCGTGTTGGCATCCAACATGGCCATTTGATACTTCAGGGCGACGGATTGAGGATTCAGCTTCAGGCCTTCCGTGACACATTGGTGCGCCTCCTGAAGTTTGCTCTGCTCCGCGTAAATCTCTGTACGCTGTAGCCGAACTTCCTCATTGTCGGGGTATTGGCTAAGAATGGCATCGCACACGGAGCCGGACTGGTCATGCTGGCCCTGCGAATCCATCATGCGGGCATCCGCCAGCAGGTAGGGAATCTCAGCCGCGGTTATATGCTGCGGAATTGAGACATTTTCGACCTTGCCGTTGATGCCTTCAGCCATCTGCCGATCCAGGCGGCTCAATTCAAATCGCTGTTCCTCAGAAAGCTGTGCGTCAAGGCTCCGCAGCCTTTGAAGGACCGGTTTAGCCTGGCCGAACTGGCCAAAAAGCACATCCAGCCGCGCCGCTCTCATGAGAAATTCGACATTAGAAGGATTTCGCTCCAGCAACTTGGTGATCAGGTCGCGGGCGGCGCCATACTGGTTAAGCATCGTATATACGTTGGTCAGGTAATAGACCGTCTCCAGGTCCAGTGCGGCCTGCTGACCGCTCATCTGGAGCTCGTATGCCTTGCGCAACAACTCCGCGGCCTTTATGAGCTTGCTGTTATCGCCGTTGGCCTCAGCCAGCGCCAACTCTCCCTTGAGCTTATACGGGATGTAACTGTTGGTGTTACGGGCTTCTTCCATTTGCTTGCACACCCATTCCACGTGCCCACGCGCTTCTGCCAGGTGTTCCGGCCAGTTGGAACCATACTCGCCCCGGCGGCCAAAGATTACCGTCACCAGCGCCGAGCGTAACTGCACAACACCGCTGAGATACTTCATCTTCTCCCGGGGTTCCATCTGGCCCAAAGGCACATCTCCGCGCATAGCTTCGAAAGCCTTGAGGCCGGTGTGAAGGACCTCGTCACAACGATCCAGGTGCGCCATATACATGTTCAACTGCGATAGCTTCAGATACGCATCGGCCCTGGCCGGCAGCGTCTGGATGGACTGGGCATAGGCCTCTAGACACTTGTTGGGATCGGAATCTTTGATGGTCACTACGGCTCCGCCAGGCCGAGTGTCCTGGATGCGCAGCAGGTAATAGTCGCCGATATCCTGCCAGTCCTCGACTGATTTATTTGGGATCGCCAAAGCTGCCGCAAAATGTTGGGATGCTCCGGATGCGTTATGCTTATCTTCCAGCAATAGCCTGGCCCACCTGACCTGTAGCCGCGGCGAGTCCGGATTCGCCGCTACGGCCTGCGTTACCACCTTCTCGATATCCGCCGTCCTATGCTGCTGCTCCAGCAGAGCCAGCCAGAGCACGAAGTTGTTAACATTACGCCCGTCCAATTGGGCCGCCTTTTCAAAGGCCTTCAGCGCCGGCTCCACATGCTCGGGTTGCAAGTACGCCATTTCGGCATGGGCCTGCGCCACCCATCGCAAAACCTCTGCATCATCTTCTTTTACCTTCAGATAGGCCTCGCACGCGGTGATCAGGTCGTCATTCTTGCTCAACAGGTTGAGCGTATCCCACCGCAGCTGCGCGTATTTGCGCAGCACCTGTGGATCATCCTCTTTCATGCTGGCGGCTTCGGCCAAACGCCCGACAACACCACCGAGAATCTGCCTTCGCGATTCTTCAGTGAGAGACTTGTCCGTCTTGTACAGGTCCATCATGAAATCGGCCACGGCCATGCGGTACTGGGCGCCGGCTTCCACATCTTTCTTGTAATCGGCCCAGGCAATAGCGCGGTTGAAGTTACCCGCAGCGTCTTTGACATTTCCCTGCTCCGCTTGCTGCTGGGCCAGCGCAAATTTTTCAGCATATTTGGAGCGGTGGTAGCTTAGAAAAGTCCTGTAAGAGATGTAGCCTCCGATCGGCAGGACCACCACGGCCGCAATGATCAGTGCCACCGCCACATTAAGTTTGCGCTTTCTTCTTCTAGCCATTTTGCTCTCCGGCGGGCTCATTCTCCCGCTTCTGATTTCTACAGAATTCATTGGCAACCTTCGGTCAGGCCGCCGCTTTTATCGCTCCGCCTCGCGCTGTTTAAGATCCGCGGCGGACGGGAAAAACCGCAGTATTTCCGGGGCCGCGCAGGCCCAGAACGCTTCACATTCCTGATCGGCCTGGGCGCCAGTCAAGGCCCCTGCCGTGCTGTCGGCGCTCAGTTCAATCTTGGCGTAATAACAATATTTCTTGGTGGGATTGGACAATGTCGCTACTACGGCCACGCGATCCTGCATGGGCTCGCCATTGACACTGAAAACATGAAAAACCACGCTGCGCATTGTGCCGCCGCGACCAATTCTCGCAAACGCCGAGCGAAGAACAGGCGTTTGCCGCCAGTGCTCCTGCCATTGTGGAGGAACATCCCCAGCCGGCCAGTTGACAAGGTGCGCCGGATCGTTGGGATCAAGATCCCAGCCCCCGGCCAGCATGCACACATTCGGCACGTGCGGCACCCCGTCGAGCATGAGCGGATAATAGGCAATGTGCAAACGGACGAACGTAAAGGAATCGCCGGAGGATTTTTGGTTGTCTTTGAAAAACCAGCTTATGGTGTCCTTGGTGCCCAGGGTTTCTTCCACATCTTCGGGCATGTGGTATTTGCCGTGGTCAACATCCTGCGCGGGGAGGTGCATTTCCCGGGCCAGCACAAAGCGCGAGCCGAATGCTTCAGGCATTTCATCCAGTGGCCGCAACAACGGCACCGGCGCCTTGGACATCACTTGGTGCAGCGAGCGGAGAACCGCCGGCCAACTGAGGCTTCCTGCCAGCAGCAGAACCGAGATGATCAGAAAATGCGGCCGCAAGAGCGCGCGGCCCCAGATAGATTGGTGCAGGCTCATGGATGTTCCCCCCGACCAGCCTGAGCCGTCTGCTGCGGCTCCGTAATTCGCGCAGGCTCATCATCCTGCTCCTGCACCTCAAAGAGCTTGTTGCCCAGCCAGCGCAGGCCTTGAAGCAGCCAGCCCAGCACCCACAGCATCCCAAAGGCGGGCAGGAGCATCAGCATACCCGTCACCGCGTGCAGAATGCCTCTGCCCCAGTCGGGGTGATCAATATAGAACATCGTCCCGGTGATGGTCACCCGCAGCACATTGCAAAAAACAGCGATAGGCACAGCGGCCAGCACCATGACGATGCGCTGCCACAGCGGCCGGTTGGTCAGGTAGGCTGTCGCCACGCCCAGGGCAAAAAACGCCATGAGCAGCCGCATGCCGCTGCACGCCTCGGCCACGGTCAGTTCGCACAGGTGGCCGCTGGTGCTGGTCAAAAACAACGTGCTGGCCTTGCGCGTGATATCCACCCCAACAGCCTGCAGTAGATTGACGGCGCCTCCGGCCGCGAATTCCTGGAGCGGATAAGCCATGCGCTGGTAATACGACTCGGGCAGCGGAATAGCCAGGCACAGGAACAGAATCGGCAGCCAGAGCAGACGCATGGCTCTACTGCCGTTCATGAACATCACCAGGCCGAACAACATGGCAATCATAGCCATGCCCATGATCCAGGTGCTGGGCACCCAGACCGACAGCAGAATCTCCACCAGCAGGAAAAAAGCCGCCAGCACAAAACCAGCCCAGCAGGGCACGCCATACACAAACGCTCGCACCAGGCGGTTGTTCTGTCCGTACTGCCACACCCACAGCGCCGCTAGCAGCAGGCCCGACAGACAGGCGCCTATCGCCGCTCCGACTGCCCCGAACGCTAAGGCCCTGAGTAACAGCCAGAGACCTATGCCCGCCACCGCCGCCAACATAATGGCTAAAACGTGAGCCAAAGCGCCCAGCCGCCGGCACGGCAACATGCCCGTGCGATCCAGGCTGCGCAGTTCGCCCCAGCGGCAGTACAGCAGGTACAGGCTGAACAAGGGCAGCAGAAATCCATGCGACCAATTGGGATTCTCCTGCCAAATCTGAACAATCCACATCAGCAGTTGCCAGTGCAGCCAGATGAATAATGCGCCTAGAATCGCCACGCGAATCAGCGTGATCTTTCCATCTGCGGTGGCCGACGGCGCCGGCGCGGAATTATCCAGCACGCCCGAGAGGCGCCCAGGAACCATCGCATCTACGGCCTGTTCTTCATTTTTACGCATCTGCTGCTGGCCAATGGCTCCTGTCGTAATGTCGGATGAGATTAGCGGAAGAATGTGAAGATGTCCTCCGGCCCCTGTAGCTGGCCGAAGTTCTTCTCCGAGAAGTTCCTGTCGTAATAGAAGCCGCCACCGTATGTGAACCGGAAGCTATTGCGCAGGGCGTACAGGAACGGCGCCGAAACATGGGAGCCGACGGCGATGACATCATCCGGCTGGATGAGAATATCCGGATCCTTGCCTTCCCAGATGCGGTCCAGCCGAATGGGCTTGCGCAATTCCTGCCCGTGCTCCAGGCGGCGAATCAGGATCGCGTTGTGAGGCCATGCCATGGGAGTGAAGCCGCCCGCCGAAGTCAGGGCCATCTTGATGGTAATCTTGTGGCCGTTGACCGGCAGCGTGAATTCGCCCGGACGCATTATCTCGCCCATAACGTAATAGGTGCCATAATTAGGCAGCGGAACAAGGATGGTGTCCTTGTCGTGGATGATGATGTTCTGACGCGGATCAGCCTGTTTAAGCTGAGTCAGGTCTATCGCAATGATCCGTACCAGGTCCGACCGGGTTGCCTGCACCCAGTTGTACGGATCTTCCGGATCCGGCTTGATGCCCACTGCATTGGCATCCGTCGCACTGGCCGCGGCGGCTTGGACATTAGTCGCCTCCTGCCCCTGGCCCTGTGCCTGGCTGGAAGGGGCCTGCTGGCCATTTGCCCCCGCGGCCAACGCCGCCAGTTCGGCATTCACAGCCGCCGGATTAGCCGCGGCAGCGGCCGCGGGCGCACCTTCTTCGGTGGGCTGTGAAGCGGGAACCAGAATCCACTGATCATTAATAAATTTCCATTCGCCCTGGGCGACGCGCGAATGGTGCGGCGACCCGACGCCCGCATCCGATGCCTCGGCCAGGCGGATTATGTCGGGTCGAATCGGCTGGATCTGCGGATTGCCCACTGCCGGCGGCATGCGGCGCCTTCAGAGCCTCCAGTTCCTTTTGCAGCGAAGGCGCGGCCGTGCCGGCGGGCGCGGCCCCTTGTGCGGGCACAGCCGATTGCACCGGCGCGGCGGCCGGCACAGCATTCGTAACGGAAGGAGCAGCCGGCGCCGATGAGGCCGCGGCTATCGAAGGAGCAACCGCGGCGGACGGCACAGTCGTAGGAGCCGCGCTTGTTGGCGCCGGTGCGGCGGACGGTTCCGATGTCGTCGCCTTCGTCGCTGATCCGGGCATGTACTGCTTGAGCATCTCCAGCAGGTTGTCATCACCGCCGGAGGGCGTTGCCGCCGCGCCTGAGGGTTTTCCGGCGGCGGGCGCTTGTTCGGGTGTACTGGTCTCGGCGGCCGGCGTCCCAGGCGCATAAGTTTGCGGATTTGATGAATGCACCAGGTTGCGTGTGGCCGAGGTCGGCCGCACCACGTAAATGTATGGGAGATTCAGCGCCTGGACGTCACCGGCGACGGCCAGCGCATCCAGCACGCGGAATTCCTTGGAACGGATCCCGTAGGTGCTGGGCTTGGCGATGGCGCCCATGATGTTGAAATAGCTCTGCTGGCGACCGGCGATCGCCACGTTTATCGACGGGTCACGCAGGTAGTCGCGGGCCTTGTAGGCCTGAATGACGGTCTTGCGGATTTCATCCTGTGTCAGATCGCTGACTTTAATCAGCTGCGGAATTTCCGGCAGTTCGATGCACCCATCTTCGCTGACTTCTCGCTCCAGGGTTTGAAGCTGCCCCTCGACGTACAGGTCTTTGATTTGAAGTGTCAGCATGTCGCGCGGCCCGACCTTGTAGTCGCTATCAGACCAGCGCAGATCTTCTGTTGTGGGCGATTCGGAGTTGGGCAGGGCCTCGTGATTCTCCTCCATCGGGTCGATCTGGCTGACCACCGGCACGATGTCGCTGTGATCGCTGGCGCGAACCAATTCGGTGGGATCCAGCCAGGTATTCCAACCGATCAGGCGCGTGCCGTCACAACCGCAAATTGCCAAGCTCAGGGTCACGATAGTGACCAGGCCCATCCAGCTTTTGCAACAGATTCCTCTCACACGCTTCCCTTTGCGTAACGAGACCGCCTCCAACTGCGGACATAAGCTGGTACAGATTTTAGCGCTCTCCGGTTCGCGCAACTGCACGCAACATCACGGAAATTCCGAAATTAACACACACGCCCGGCGCCTGCGGAAAGGGCGAGCCGGGGAACATTTCCCATACACAAGTTATCGTCCGGCGACAGCCACATCTGCATTGAAATTAAGACGATACGCGCATTTTTAGGGCCTTTTCCTTAAGGAGAATGAATCCGCCTGTCCGATAACTTGCGCAGCGGCCGCCAGTAGCCGCAGATAGGACATCGCCATGAGAACGGTTATCATCGGCGCCGGGGGTCACGGACGGGTCGTTCTGGATATCTTCCGACAGGCGCACCAGAGCGATCCCGTCGGTTTCCTGGATGCCAATCCTGAAATACTTGGCCAGCGCATTGACGGTATAAAAGTGATCGCGGGCGCTACCGCCATCCCATCGTTAACCGCGCAAGGAATCGACAGCGCCATCGTCGCCATAGGCGATAACGCCACCAGAAACATGTACGCCCAGACCTTGCGGGCCCATGGCATTCGCCTGATCAATGCCATCCATCCCAAGAGCAACGTGGCCTCTACGGCCCGAATCGGGCAGAATGTTGTTATTGCTGCCGGCGCATTGGTTTGCGCTCATTGCACAATCGGCGACAGTGCCGTTCTTAACACCGGCAGCATTGTGGATCACGAATCCCGTATCGGCCGCGCGGCTCACATTTGCCCCGGCTCGCGACTGGCCGGCCGGGTCACGGTGGATGACTTTGCTTTCGTCGGGATAGGCGCGACTGTAATTCAATGCCTGACGATAGGTAGAGGCGGCGTCGTGGGGGCCGGCGCCGTGGTGCTTCAGGATGTCGAACCCTTCACGACCGTGGTGGGCGTGCCGGCGCGTGTAATTCGAGAATCCGCTCCACAAACGGGTCCCAGCGAAACTGCCGCGGCCGTACATATAGCTTGAAGGCTATACACTCGACCATTTGAGCCGGGACATGTTTCTCTCCTACAGCCGCTACAGCCGGTGCATCCGTCATAAGCCGTATCTTGCGAATGTATTGCTTGCCGCCGCGTGCCTGCGCCGGGGGTCCATTGACGGAACCCTGCCTTGCCCTTAAGCTTAGCTTGTGTGCCAGCGCGGCCGCGCATTTTTGAAAAGTTGGGGAAGTAAAAAGGAAGGCTGCTCAAGCAGCAGGATTACATGAAGCGCATGGGTAAAAACGTCCGCGCCGGCCAACCTGCTCTGGAACAGCTCGAATCCCGGCTGCTGCTGGATGGCAGCCCCCTGGCGGGCGACCTCAACTCCGACGGCCGCGTGAACGCGGCGGACATCGACCTTCTCAATGCGGCCATCCACAGCCCCTCGCCCTCCCCGGCCAATGACCTTAATGGGGACGGTAATGTTGATAACGCCGATTTCCAATACCTGATATCGAACCTGATCGGCACAAAAATCGGCGATGCCAATCTGGACGGACGCGTGGATGGAGCGGACTTCCAGGCCTGGCGCGACAATTGGCCAACTGCCGCGGGCGGCACGTGGAGCACCGGAGACTTTAACGGCGATGGGCGTGTGGACGGCAAGGACTTCCTGATCTGGCAGCGGGGCTGGCTGTATAGCCGCGCATCGCTTCAGATCGCCAGCGCCACGGCGCATTATGAGGAAGGCCAGTCGCAGCCGTCCTCCATAGATGTCAGCTTCAATCAGGTGCTTGATCCATCGACGTTAACGGCGGGCGATATTTCCATTATTTCGACCGCACCGCCGGAAACCGTCACCAATTGGCCCGCCACGCAGGTCGGGTCGCTGGCCTTGCCCAGAACCGCCAATGCGGTGGTCCAGGTGGGCTCGAATTTATTCGTGGCGGATGACACATCCGGCCTACGGATCATCAGCGTGGCCGACCCGACCAATCCGCAGCAGATCGGCTCGCTGGCACTGCCCGACCACGCGTTTGATGTCCAGGTGGTAGGCACGACGGCCTACGTGGCCGCCGGCAGCGGCGGACTTCAGGTAGTGGATGTTTCCGATCCGACCGCACCCCGCGTGGTGGGCTCCCTGGCCACACCCAGCGCCGCCGTGTACGTCCATGTCGTCGGCAAAAAGGCCTACATCGCCGCCAGCAGCGCGGGGCTGCTGATCGCCGATGTGTCGGATCCCTCATCGCCGGCGCTCTTGGGCTCGTACGATACGCCCGGCAGCGCCTATGGCGTGGATGTGGCGGGCAACCTGGCCTACGTGGCCGACCAGGGCGGCGAGTTGCAGATCATCGATGTTTCCGATCCGGCCAACCCGACTCATGCCGGGGTTTATTACACCGGCCTGGTGGCTGTCACCTCGGTCAAAATCGCCAATGGATATGCATACTTGGGCGCCCAGACGCTGAGCGCCGACCAGACCAGCTATGTTTGCAGCCTGGTCATACTGGGGCTGCAAGATCCGGCCGCGCCCACGCTGGTCAGCTCCACGCTCGTAGGGACCGACTACATCCATGATGTCAAGGTGGCGGGCTCGCTGGTGTACGTGGTGAGCGATGGCGAGGTGGATGTGGTGGATGTATCGGACGCCGCCGCGCCGGTGGTGCTGGCCAATTCGGCCGGGGCGGCCGGACTGCAATATTCCGGCGGGTTCTACTTCACCGCCTCCAGCACGATTACCATTTATCAGAACCCCAGCTTGATCAGCTCGATGACGCAGCTTTCGCCGACATCCTTCCGGATCAACCTGACTGCGCCCCTGGCCGCGGGCACTTACAGCCTTCAGATCGGCCCGGAAATCTCCAACTGGACGGGCCAGTTCATGGACCAAAATGGCGATGGCACGCCTGGACAGGGCGGAGAGGATGTTTTTACGCTGCGCCTGACCGTGTAGCTGGTTAGTCGGTTAATTGGGTAACCGCTTAACGTCTTTTCGTCGCTATTCACTTGTCAAGAATCGTTTCTGGCCGCACACAGTTGCGGTCAGGCTCGCGCGGCCGCGAGCGACAACAAGAAAATGCAAATCCTAAACTCTAA
>CAWAWB010000017.1:0-43029 GCA_963785635.1 uncultured Phycisphaerales bacterium | reverse complement strand
TGTGGGTAAGGACAAGCACTTCAAGGCGGGGTACCCGCGGTGATAGACCTGGAGTGCCGCAGGCACGGCACATAATTCGATAGGCAGCCTGCCTCCCGAGGGTTTTGTGCCGTGCCTACGGCACTCCATGGGAGCGGGGTCGCCTTACCCAGCACTGAAAGTGCTGGGCTGCGCACTAACGGTCCCTAGGGGACCTCAAGAAAAGGGCTACGGATCGAGATGTGGCATAGCCAGCTTGTCACGGCGAAGCGGAGCGAAGAAGGGCCCTCGGCTGTGCATTTTCAGAATGATGGGGCTGCAAACGCCGCAGCCAGGGCACCAAATCAGTCAGATCAAGTTGGTCGTTATGCCGCCGGTCGGTCCGGGTGAAGGTTCTTTCGTGATCCACGGCGTGAAGAAACGTGGCTGCACAAAAATGCAGCCACGGCACCCAGCCACGGCACCCAGCTCTTGGTCGGCTCCACAAGATGCCCGCAAATTGATAGCCGAGAATTGCTGTAAGTGGTTCCGCGAAAAAAAGTGTCTCTCCCTTATATACGGACGCGAAAGTGGGGGTCGGTATTCATAAAAATAAAAAAATCTGCTTAAGTGTTACACTGCCCCCTTACAGACGTCACAGTTTACCCAGCTTAACAGGTTTTTGGGGCCTCCAGAGCGATTTTCGAGAGGGCACTGAGCGCTGCAAAAATGGCACTTAGGACAAAAGCAGGGCACAGGTTACAGGGCACAGGTTACAGGGTGCGGGGTGCGGGGTGCGGGGTGCGGGATGAGATTCGCACAGCCGGAGGTCTTGATGCGGGCGCAGAGAACGTGGCTGCAAAAGCTGTACAGACCGGGGACATCGTGAACAGGTGTGCGGGGACATGGTGAGCGCTGTAGCATGCCCACTTTACCTGCAAAAGGAGAGCCGGCAATGCCATGGATGGAGGCGACTCGGATGTCCCAGCGGCAAGAGTTTGTTCTTTTGGCCCAGGCCCAGCAGACCAATGTGCGGCAACTATGCCGACGCTTCGAGATCAGTCCCCCGACGGCATACAAGTGGCTTGGCCGATTCCAGGAAGGCGGCGTGGACGCCTTGCAGGACCAGTCCCGCCGGCCTCGGTGCAGTCCCAATCAGACGCCGCCTGAACTTGAGCGGCGAGTGGTGGAACTGCGCCAGCAGCATCCCGCCTGGGGTGGCCGCAAGATCCGGGCCCGCCTGAAGGCCTTGAAGTGTGCCAACGTCCCGGCCGCCAGCACGATCACGGACATCCTGCGCCGTCATGGGCTACTGCGCACCGATACGGATCATGAACCCGGACCCTTTACCCGATTCCAGCGGCTTTATCCCAATGACCTGTGGCAGATGGACTTCAAGGGCCACTTCACCCTACTGTCGGGGCGTTGCCACCCGCTGACAATCCTGGATGACCACTCGCGATTCAATCTGGCGTTGCGGGCGTGCGGTGATGAACGCGGCCAGACGATTTGGCCACACCTGGTAGAGGTCTTCCGTCGCTATGGCCTGCCGCGCCAGTTGCTCTGCGATAACGGGCCGCCTTGGGGCACGGGGCAACCTGGCGGCCTGACGCGGCTAGGCGCCCGCCTGGTGCGCCTGGGGATCATGCTGTGCCACGGCCGGCCCTTCCATCCTCAGACGCAGGGCAAGGATGAACGATTCCACCGGACCTTGAAGGCCGAGGTCCTCAACGGCCGCAGCTTTGCGGACCTGGCGGCCACGCAGCGGGCGTTCGATCCTTGGCGGGACATGTACAACCTCCAGCGGCCACATGAGGCGCTGGAGATGACCACGCCGGCCTCGCGTTACCAGGCTAGCCCCCGGGCGTATCCCGAGATGCTGGGGCCGGTGGAGTACGGCCCAGATGACCAGGTCCGCCAGGCGGATCACCAGGGTTACGTCACGTTCCACGGGCGCAGGATCCACATCTCTGACGGCGTGTCGCACCAGCCTGTGGGCTTCCGCCCCACGCCACAGGACGGGGTCTGGGACGTGTATTTTTGTCACCAAAAGCTAGACACAATCGACTTGCGGAGCGAGACTGGCAGCGACCAAAGGTGTTAAGGATGTCCCCGCACACCTGTTCACGATGTCCCCGGTCTGTACAAACGCCGCAGCCACGGCACCCGGCACACCCTACGCTTACCGATCCACCGCCTGGGGCGCGCCCTTCTTGTCCTTGGTGCGGCGCAGGATGATCTCGGCGGCGATCTTGGTGGGCACGCGGGAATAACGCTTGAGTTCCATAGTGAAGGTGGCCATGCCCTTGGAAAGGCTGCGCACAACCGTGGAGTAGCCGAACATCTGGGCCAGGGGCACCTCGGCGTTGATGACCACGTGCGTGGTGCGGGTCTCAGAGGAATGCACGATGCCTCGGCGGCTATTCAGGTCGCCTATCAGCGAGCCCTGGAATTCCAGCGGGGCTTCCACTTCCACGGCCATGATCGGTTCCAGCAGACAAGGCTTGGCACGCCTGAAGGCTTGCTTAAAGGCCTCGACGGCGCAGATGCGGAAGGCGATTTCGCTCGAATCCACCTCGTGATAGTTGCCATCATCCAGGGACATCTGGCAGCCGACGATCTCGTAGCCGGCCAGCGGGCCGGCCTTCATGGCCGACTTAAAACCCTTGTCCACGGCGGGAATGAACTGCCGCGGAATTGAGCCGCCCTTGACGTTGTCCTCGAAGACGTAGGGTTCCTCGGCATCATCGGCGAGCGGAATGAGCCGGCCCACCACGTGGGCGAACTGGCCCGAGCCGCCGGTCTGCTTCTTGTGGCGGTAATCAAACTCGGCCTCGATGGTCGGGGCCTCGCGATAGCTCACGTTGGGTGCGCCCACTTCCACCTGGGCGCCGTACTCGCGGCGAATCCGCTCCACGTACACATCCAGGTGCAGCTCGCCCATGCCGGCGATCAAGGTCTCGCCCGTCTCCTCATCGGTGGTGACGCGGAATGTGGGGTCTTCCTTCATGAAGCGATTGAGGGCCTTGGCCAGGCGGTCCTGGTCGGCGTTGGCGACGGGCCGCACGGCCAGGGAAATCACGGGCTCGGCCACGAACATGTTTTCCAGCGAGAGGTTGAGGTCGCGGTCGCACAGCGTATCGCCGGAGGCCAGGTCCAATCCCACCAGGGCGGCGATATCGCCGGGGCCGATGGACTGCACATCCTCGCGCTCGTTGGCGTGCATGCACACGATGCGCCCGATGCGCTGGCTCTTGCCGGTGCGGGGGTTCCAGATGTTTGCCGCGCGGGTCAGCGTGCCCTGGTACACGCGGACGTAGCTGAGCTGGCCGAAGCTCTCATCCACGATCTTGAAGGCCATGGCCACGGCGGGGGCCTCTTCATCGCAGGCCAGGGGCGTTTCAGCGCCCTGGTTTGAGTGGTCGCGGGCGAAGACCACGCGATCCAGCGGACTGGGCAGATACTCGCACACCGCATCCAGCAGGGGCTGGACGCCCTTATTGCCAAGTGCCGTCCCCATTAACAGCGGCACGATCTTGCGGTCGATGGTCGCCTGGCGAATGGCCTGCCTGATATCATCGGATGCGACGGGGTGTCCCTCCAGCAGCGCCTCCAGCAGATCATCGCTGTGCAGGCTCAGTTCATCCAGCATGGCGTGGCGGGCCTGCTGGGCCTCTTCCAGGTATTGGCTGGGAATCTCGGCGGTTTTTACCTGCTCGCCGCATTTGCCCTCGAAGGTCAGCGCCTGCATCTCGACCAGGTCGATCACGCCGGCGAACTCGCTGCCCGCGCCCATGGCCACCTGGAGCGGCACGACGGTCAGGCCCAGCTTTTCGCGCATGGCCTTCACGACGGCCACGGGGTCTGCGCCGGTGCGGTCCATCTTATTCACGAAGGCGATGCGCGGCACTCGATAGCGCTTCATCTGGCGGTCCACGGTGATGGACTGGCTTTGCACGCCGCCCACGGCGCACAGGACCATGACCGCGCCATCCAGCACGCGCAGGGCGCGCTCGACCTCGATGGTGAAATCCACGTGGCCGGGCGTGTCGATCAGGTTGATCATGCGGCTACCCCACTCGACCTGCGTGGCGGCGGAGCTGATGGTGATGCCGCGCTCGCGCTCCAGCTCCATGAAGTCCATGGTTGCGCCGGTGTGCTCATCCGCATCGTGTACTTCGCACATGCGGTGAATCTTGCCGGCATAGAACAGGATGCGCTCGGAAAGCGTGGTCTTGCCCGAATCGATGTGGGCGGAGATGCCGATATTTCGAATGTCGCCAAGCCGTTTCATTGGTAAACCGGTTCATGTCGGCGGTGTAAAAAGACCGCCGCGCCTTTCTTGTTTGGGGATCCTCTTGCGGCGATGGCCGCGAAAGTTGGTCCGTGGATCGCGCCAGCCGCCGACATCGCGCCGGCGGTTTAGCCCCCATTACATCACAATTCTGACTGTGGCATCCACGACCATATTTAGCCTATACAAATAAGGTCTACGAAGCCCTGTAATATACCGGAGGCGCTTACGGCTGACAAGCTGAATACTAAGAATTCATGAAGTTTTGCCGAGCAACGGGCGGCCAGGCTGGAGGCCGGAGACTGGGGGCTGGAGGAACAGCCGGACAACCGTCGGCCTCGCCTTGTTGCACGCCATGGAGGATTTTGGAAGGAGCAATGGACGCTCCTCTGCTACAGGCTACAGCCTAGGGCTTCTTCGTCAGCTCGAACACCCTCAAGCATCTCTCCAGCACGCCCTCCATATCCGGCAGGGCGATCTGGCTGGCGGCATCGGATTTGGCCTTGTCGGGATCGGGGTGCGTTTCGATGAAGAGTGCATCGGCCCCCACGGCCATGGCCGCGCGGGCTAAAGGTTCGGCGAATTGCCGCTGGCCGCCGGAGGCGTGGCCAAGGCCGCCGGGCTCCTGCGTGGAATGCGTGGCGTCGAAGCAGACGGGGGCGAATTCCCGCATTTGCAGCAGGCCGCGGAAATCCGTCACCAGGCGATTATAGCCGAAGGTCGTGCCGCGCTCGGTGAGGAGGATGTTGTCATTTCCCGCCGAGCGGGCCTTTTGGACGGCATTGGCCATGTCCCAGGGGGCCATGAACTGGCCCTTTTTGATATTGAGGGCCTTGCCGGTTTGGGCCGCGGCAACGATGAGATCGGTCTGGCGGCACAGGAAGGCGGGGATTTGCAGGCAATCGAGCGCCTCGGCCGCCGCCGCGCATTGGGAGACGTCGTGGACATCGCTTAAGACAGGGCAGCCGATCTTTTCGCGGACCTGGCGGAGCCAGGCCAAGCCTTGTTCCAGCCCCGGGCCGCGGTATGCGTCCGCGGCCGAACGATTGGCTTTGTCGTAACTGGCCTTGAAGATGTAGCCGATGCCCAGGCTGGCGCAAATTTTTGACAGCTTCTGGGCAACCTTCAGGCACAATTCCAAATCTTCCGCCATGCAGGGGCCGGCGATGAGCGCCAGTTGGCCGTTGCCGATGTCAACGGAGCCTATCTCGGCATTTTTTGGCTCCTTCTTGTTTGGAATGTGCGTTTTTCCTTTGCGAGGATTTACCCTTGCTCATACCGGCAATTCCTTCCATGGCCAGACCGTTTTGCGCGGCGGAGGCACGAACAGCCTCAACTGCCCCGGCAAGACCTGCACATCGATCGGCAAATCCGGGCCCACATCGCCATCCTGCTGACTGGGCACGGGCTCATCGGACTCGATTCTTAGCTGCTTGAACTGCCGGTACACGACTTCGCCTTTAAGCGGATGAAGCCGCAGCAACGTCCAAGCCGCGTGCAGGAGCAGCCGCGGCTGATGGCGGCAGCCGAAGACCACCAGGTCCAAAAGGCCATCATCAAAGCGGGCATCGCGGCAGATCCGCAACCCCACCGCGTAGCGGCTGATATTGCCGATAAAGGCCAGCCCGAGGTCGTCAAAGACCTCCTGGCCATCCACGATTACGCGCAGGCGCGGGAAGTTATGCTCCCAGAAGGTCCGCCAGATGGGCCAGAAATAGCTGAGGTGGCTGATGTGCCCGGTGCGGATGCGGCTGATCCGCCGCACGACCTCGCCATCAAAGCCCACGCCGATGATAGAGAGGAAGATGCGGCCGTTAATCGTGCCCACATCGGCATCGACGATGCGCTGGGCCCGCAGAATCTCCACCAGGCGGTGGGGATTGGCGGGAACGCCCAGTTCCTTGGCTAAGAGGTTTTCCGTCCCCACGGGGCACATCAGCATGGGAATGCCTGTGCCCACCAGGCCGTTGGCCGTCTCGTTGACCGTGCCGTCGCCGCCGACCACGATTACAGCGGGTGTGGTCTTAGGCAGCGTTCGGGCGAAGCGCGTGGCATCCGCCGGACCGGTAGTGACGTACTCGGAAATCGTCGCGCCCGCATCGGCCAGGGCCTCGCGCAGGTCCGGCAGGAGCTGCGCCTGCGTGCCGTAGCCGCTGTGCGGATTAATGATCAGTTGCACATGCTTTATCATTTTATTTCGTGCCGGAAGCCGGCCACCTTAAGGGCCCCCTGCCTGGCGGGCCAGGGGGTATTGTAAACAATGTGCCTTTAGCTATAATACCCCGTTCGCGACCTATTGAAAGATTACTCCCTCAGGAGATTACGATGGATAGTAACGTGGCAGCCGCGCCGCAGGCCCCTGCGGCCCTGGAAGAGATCTTCGCCAAAGAGAGCTGGACGCAGCAGGATGTGCAGGATCTGTACCAGCGCATATACGGGTCATCCATGGGCGTGGAGAAGTTCGCCGCCCTGGCCAGCCGCATGCTGGCGGAAAACCCGCAGCCCTCGGGCGCTGTGGCCTTAAAGTGCGGCATGGCCCAGTACATGCTGGGCAGGTTCGAGGACGCCGTCAAGAACCTCTCCGCCGCCACCGACAACAAGGACCGCCGCTGGTACCAGGCGCTGTGCTACAGGGGCCTGGCCCAGTATGCCAAGGCCATCGAAGAGTTCAGCCGCGTGACCGATCGCGGCGCCGAAGCGGCGGCGGTCAAGATCGCTGTGGCCGAGTGCCAGGTGCTTTCGGGCAACGTGGACGCCGCAGCCACCGCGGTCGATAAGCTCGCTGGTAGCGCCCAGGTCAGCGAATACCAGGTGCTGCGCGGCATGGTGTTGCAGGCCCAAGGCGACCTGGAAAAGGCCGAAGAGGCCTATGGCGAGGCGCTGGACCTGGATGCGAATAATTCCGCCGCGGCCTTCCGCCTGGCCTTCCTGTACGACCTGGAAGGCGATGAGGACCAGGCCATCGAGCTGTATCAGCAGTGTTTGAAGACGCCGCCGGTGAACACCAACGCCCTGATCAATCTGGCCGTGCTGTTTGAAGATGACGGCCGCTGGAACAACGCGGAAAGCTGCCTGAAGACGGTGCTGGCGGTTCAACCCAACCACGCCCGGGCGCGGCTGTTCCTCAAGGATATCGAGTCCTCCAAGACTATGTTCTACGATGAGGATCTTGAGCGCCGCACCGTGCAGCGCAACGCCGTGATGGATATTCCCGTCACCGACTTCGAACTTTCCGTCCGCGCCCGCAACTGCCTCAAGAAGATGGACATCCACAACCTCGGCGACCTGATGAGGGTGACCGAGGCGGATCTGCTGGGTTCCAAGAACTTCGGCGAGACTTCGCTGGCCGAGATCAAGGCCATGCTGGCCCAGAAGGGTTTGCAGCTTGGCCAGGATGTGGAGATCAAGCCGGCCGTCGCCACCGACACCACCGCCGAGGGCGCAATCGTGGCCAATGAGGGTGTGCTGGCCACATCGATAGGCGATCTGGAACTGTCCGTCCGCTCGCGCAAGGCGCTGGAGCGGTTAGGGGTGGCGACGCTGGGCGAGCTGGCCTCCAAGGCCGAGCAGGACCTTTTAGGGTGCAAGAACTTCGGCCAGACCAGCCTCAACGAGATCAAGCAGCGTTTGTTGGAGTACGGCCTGGAGCTGCGGCACCGGTAAGGCATCTCGAGGAGGCGGCCCGTGGCGAAGAGCGAGGCGGACAGAGCCCGCGCGGCTATCGAAGCGATGGAAGCTGCCTTCCGCGCCGTTTTCGCCAAGGCCCGCCCCGGCACGACCGCCCAGGAAATTGACGCCATCGAGCGCGAAGCGCTGGCGAAGTTCGGCGTAGAGTTGCTGCCCGAGCGCACGCGCCTCAGCCCTTTCAATGTTGACCCCGCCGGGGAAGGACCCAAACTGCGCTTAAACCGCCGCCCGCTGGAGGTGCAGCGCCTGTGGGGCATCGATTTTCTCATCGAGCGCGACGGCTTCTGGGCCGACCTGGGCCGCTACGGCTGGTTTGGCAAAGTGCCCGCCAATGTGGCCTCGAACTTCCAAAAGGTGGTCGACCGCCAGCGGCAGGTCGCCTCTGCCATCCGCCCGGGAGTACCTCTACTTAAACTTTTTGAAGAGGCCGGCGAGGGCCTGCCTTTTGAAGTCCATCGCATCGCCGAAGAGCCCAGCATGCTGCCGTTTATGGGCAGCCTGATGCCCAACGTCCGCGAGGGCATGGAGCATTGCGACCGCGAGGGCATCACGTTCGAGCCCGGCCAGGTCATCTGCATCGAACTCTGGGCGGGCCTGATGGGCGGCATCGAAGACACCTACCTTGTGACCGACAGTGGCCTGGAGCGCCTCAGCACACTGCCGCAGGAGCTTTGTGTTCTGTCGGCGTAGGCAAAAAATCAGCAGCAGCCGGAGCATTCCATGACTCAATCGAGCGGCCAAGCAATCGAGGGCCCGCGGCCCATGCGGACCTCCGAAATCGGCGAGGTCATCGACCTGCTGGACAAATACATCCGCGTGGCCCGCGGCAACCCGCCATCCATCGGCCGCGACTGGGCCTTTATCTACTGCCCCGCCAACGCTGACAACGTCATGGTCATGACCGAGGGCGGGCGGGTCATCGCCACCACGGGCATCTGGGTGAACGACATTCAGGTCGGCGCCGCCCGCCTGCGCGTGGGCGGCATCAACTGCGTGCTCACCGAGCCGGAATACCGCCAGCACGGGCTCGGAATGAAAGTAATGAACGCCTGCCACCAGCGGATGATCGACCTGGGCTGCCACCTGGGCCTCTTAGGAACGCGCATCCCTAACTGGTACCGTCGGCTGGGCTGGGAATTTGCCGGCGTCGCCCGCACCTTCGAACTCAACCGTGGCAACATTTCGCTGCTGCCCGACCTGCCTTCCGGTGTAACCGCTGAAAAAGCCGGCCTGGATATGCTAGATCAGATCGTAAAGCTGCGCGAGGAATTCGCGCTGGGCTCCATCCGCACCGCGGAAGTCTTCGCTGCCGAAATGAAGGCCCGCCAATTCAGCGAATTCTTCATCGCGCGGCAGAGCGGCAGAATCGCGGCGTACCTGCTGCCAGGTTCAACACACATCTTCGAGTGGGCCGGGCCGCCGCAGCTCGTGGCGGCACTTATCCGCGCATGGTTCCAGCGCGTGGATGACACGACCGCCAGCACCTCCACGCGCAAGGATGAACGTGTGCCTTTGTCTTTGGAGCGGGCCACCTTGGCTGCCCCGCCCGCCCAGGCCAGCCCGCTGACAGCCCTGCTGGAAAATCTGCATTTCCCCGGGTCCCATGATTACCTGGGCATGATCCGTCTGCTGGATGCGCAGGGGGTTTATCAGGCCTTCGGCCGTCATGATGTCCGCGTAAAAGCCGACGGCGATAAGCTCAGCTTTTCTTGCGGCCGCGCGAGCGTAACCCTGGATCTTTGCCGAGCCGCCAAACTGGTCTTTGGCCCCGAGAAGGTGACCCAAGGCGCGTGGATCTTGAGCCCATGCCCCTGTGTCAGTGGTCGCTGGAGCATGTTTAAAAGACCGGTGATTATAACTCTCACCCCAAAAAGTTAATTGGAACTCCTTAGTTAGGTTGCCAGCTTTCCAATGCTGGCCATCTGGAGTGGCTCCTTTATTACCAAGCACTTACGCACGAAGAGCGTTCCGTTAGGTTGCCAACCTTTCCGATGCTGGCCATCTGGAGTGGCTCCTTTATTACCAAGCACTTACGCACAAAGAGCGTTCCGTTAGGTTGCCAGCCTTTCCGAGGCTGGCCATCTGGAGCGGCTCCTTTATTACCAAGCACTTATGCACAAAAACGCATTAGATTGCCAGCATTCCCATGCACGCACAGCAAATTATTTAAAATTATTCGGAAGTATGTACCTGATGAAAACGCGAATAATCGGTAGAAATGGTGAGCGGTGCTAGTCGCTCGCTTTTTGATCGCCCTTTTTCCAGCCGGATTTAGGCTTGGGCTTGCCAAGCGCGTGCTTAAGGGCGTCTTTCCAATCGACGCCTTCAGCCGTTAGGCGCTTAGGCTTGCGGCCCGGTCGTTTTGACCGTTTTGGTTTCATGCATTTAGTTCGCCGGGGAATAATGAGTTGCCGATAGCCGGCAGTCGCTTAGCCACCATGCCAACCTTTCTCGCTAACACAAGGCAGTCTTCGTCCTCACTATAAAACTCTCTCGCGCCGCGATTGCTTGCAGTCGCTACCAGAAGAGTATCAGCCCTCAAGGCTATTCGGCTTCCTGGCTTGCCCATTTGCCTGGCTGTCTTACCGAAACTCCAAAGGCCCGCGGCTTTCGCAGCGTCGCTAGCATCAAAAGGTTCAATATGAAATGGGCTTTTGCTTATCTCAGCTAATGCGTTGTCGCGTTCCGTATCAGTCTGTATTTGCGTGACATATTCCGCAGCCGCTATCGAAGATATGATGATTATTGCTTCATCCTCTTCTAATTGGCTAAATAGATTGGAGGCTTTTTCTAAATCCTCTGGTCTCCCCTTTTTTCTGACGCCCCAGGCCAACACCATTGAGTCCAGGGAAACAATGCGGCGAGGATGATGGCTTGCCATTACCGCATTCCTTTAATGACAGCCGTAGGATCGTCAACATCATCCCAAGCCTTTCCGCCAGCCTCCCAAATAGCGTCTAGTGCCTTGCGGATAGACCCAGGCTCAACCGGCTTGACCGCCTCGACGCTGTTGATATGAATTGTCTTGATCCGCCAAGTGCGACGGAGCCAAGTTACCATACCAGACACCCGCACGTCCGAGTAAATCAGCGGCCCCATTTTACGCACAAGCTCTTCATTATCCAGTTGGCAATATATCATCTTTTCGGGCTGGGATCCGATACGGAGCCCGCAACGTGGCTCTACGGTTCCACCGACGCGCTCCAGGTAGCCGTATACGCTGCTATCCCCCCTCACAAACGCATTGCCTGATACTTCTTCATAGGTGTTGGGTGTAATTTTAGCAAGGAATTCACCGTTTTCGTATGAAGTGCGAATCTCAATTCCACAGCCAATCGACTTTGCCGCCGCGCTTATCTCTTCGAGCGACGAAAGAGTAGGACTGTCCCAGTCGGCTTCCGTTGGATTGGAAAGAGAATCGCCAGTCTCTCTGAGAATCTTCACGGCACTTACAGGATCGCGAGCAAAAAATGAGTATGCCGTAGATGCCGCTATGACGTCCAGCAGCCTAATAGACGTTTCAGGGCGAACGGCCTTTTCTGCGTCTTTGAACTCTTCTGCATCTTCTGCCTCTGTGTGCTCAATAAGCCTCTGAATCGCAACAATAATCCTCGCAGATTCGGCGCAGGAACATCCCAGGGACGTAGACTTTGATCCAATAGCTTGATTACGAAAGCGGCCTCTGGCTTTTCTCTGTCAGTTTGCTGCATAGGTATTCTGCTTTCTGGAAGCGATTAGCTCGCCAAAAGACTGGCGGGCTGTTGATACATAAGCCGCTTCCCTTCGGAAGCCCGCACGGCCTTTGCCACACGCTGGCCATCTTCCTCTTTGCGCGTGTTCCACCGAAAAACAAACTCATTCACGTACCGATGCAGATGCTTCTTGCTCACGGCATGAAACGTACCATACATGCCGCGCTTGACTATCGCGAAGAAACTTTCGGCTGTATTGGTGAAAACATCACCGCGAGAATACTCGCCGCAACCATGATTAACCGTGTGGTGTCCGCCGGCAAACTCATGCTCAAGACCGCGATAAGACCGCCACTCATCAGTCATTATCGCAGCGGACGAATCAACATGCTTACGGATTTCACCTTTGAGGGTGTTGGCTGTAACATCGGCAATCACCTTAGCCCTAGCTTCGCCGTTGCGCTGCACCATGACCATGACGGGCTGTTTCTTCGTGCCGCGCCCGGTTTTGCCCTTCCCGCAACCTTTGCGCGGCTTGCCGCCAACGTAAGTTTCGTCAACTTCAACCTTCTCCATAAGCTTACAGCCTGGCATATCAGATAAAGCAAAGCGGACCCGGTGCATCAAAAAGAGCGCCGACTTATAAGATAGGCCAGTCTCACGCCTGATTTGAAGCGAACTGACGCCTTTCTTGCTGGAACACACTTTCCAGAAGGCGTAGCACCAGTGCCGCATCGGGATAAGGCTTTCTTCCATGACCGTGCCCGTGCGCACCGTGTGATATTGACCACAGGACCGGCAACGCCAGCGGAAATTGCGGTTACGCTTGTCCGGCTGCTGGCGGTCCATCATCGGGTAGATATCGCTACCGTTGCAATGCGGACAAACGTGAGTTTTTTCCTTGCCCCACCGCAGTTGTTCTAAGAAATTCACCGCTACGGTTTCATCGGCACAGGCCAGCGGGATGCTTCTGCCTATCTCGTCTTTGACCTCTCCGGTTTTCGCCTGTCTTTTAGCCACCGCTTATTCCTTTCACTCTACCATTATTATACCTGATGAAAGGTAGAAGTCAAGGAATAATTCGTTAAATTTTCATAAATTTGGCTATTTCATCAGGTACATACTTCCGAAATTATTAAGTAATAGTTTGAGATTATTAAGCATTCCTGCAAGTTTCTAAAGCACCCTTGGGTGAGATTCGTGAGATATTATCGTAATAGCTTATTACTACTGGAGATGTAAGATCTCAAGCTGGTGAGACCTTGAGAATCTTATCAATAAGCTATTGTTAATTAAGGAGATGTAAGCTACTCAAAGCATCTCCGCGACGCGCTTATCAGCATCGACCAGAACATGCTGACTTTGCCAGGCTCGGGTCGCTCGTCAGGGTTAACTTCGCCGGTACCGGCGCTCCGCGGATTTCCTGTGAAATCAGGCCATTTTTGGCAAGAATATGGTGCTGCTCATTCCCTCGCCTCATTTCTTTTTGCACAAACCATATCGTAAGTTCCACGCAGGGACCGGGGCGCCTGCGCCGAGGCACGCACCCTGAGTCCACGCAGTAAGTAAAGGAATTAGGGATGTCAGCCGTATCCAGCAATATCGCGGCTCAGGACAATAAGTCACTGCCCTTGAGTGTGCCGCGCCAGGCGACGCCGGAGGACCTGCCTTCCATCGGCCAACTTCTAGACACCGTCTTCAGCACCGCCAAACGCAACGTCAGCCTCACGAAATCGTTTTCATTCATCTATTCACCGGAAAACGTGGCCAATATCCTCGTCGTCACGAGCGGCGACGAGGTGGTCAGCACCCTGGCCTTATGGCCTAACGAGGTGCAGGCGGGAAACGCGCGGCTGCGCGTGGCCGGGCTCAACTGCGTGGCCACGCTGCCGGAATTTCGCCGCCTCGGACTGGCCACGCACCTCATGCGCGCGGCCGTGAAACGCATGCTCGCGCTGCGCTGCCACATGGGTATCGTTTCGGCCATGGTGCCCAACTGGTACCGCCGCACCGGCTGGGAACTGGGCGGACGGCTGCGCACGTATCAGCTCAACCGCGGCAACATCACGATGCTGCCCAAGCTGCCCGACAACATGTACATCGACGGCGCCACAACCACGACCGTCGAGGAAGCTTACGGCATCTACTGCAAACATGCCTTCGGCGGCTTCCGCTCGCTGGAGACGTTCAGCCGGCAGCTTGCCTCCCGCTATGTGACGGATGTGCTGGTTGCGCGAGCGTCGAGTGCGCCCAGGCGTACGTGCTGGCCGCCGGCCAGCGGATCATTGAATGGGGCGGCCATGCCGCCATCGTCGCCGGCCTGGTGCGGACCTGGTTCTCGCGGCTGGATGAAACCGCCGCGGCCAAGGGCTCCGGCCCCTCCACGACAGACAGCGTGGCCCTGGTCGCCCCGCCGGACGGCCATGCCCTCATCGATATGTTCAATCAGATGGGCATTCCGTGCAGCATGAATTATGCGCGCATGATGCTGCCTCTGGACCCGGCGGGCATCCTGCACGCTTTTAATCTCTCCGACATTACCGTGCGCGAGACGACCGGCGCTTTCACCTTCACCAGCCGCACGCAGGAAGTGACGATGGACCGCCCGGCCCTGGTCAAGCTGCTCTTTGGCCCCGAACGCATCACGGATTTCGCAACCGATGTGTTCCCCCTGCCCTTCTGGCAGTGGCCGCTGGACTGCGTTTGAAGAATTTGCGATTTTTGATTTGCGATTTGCGATTTAACGGCAAGAACAAGCGTTTATTCCAACAGGGCGCTCTTCTTGCTTTTCAATCGCAAATCGAAAATCGACAATCGCAAATTGCATCGCCGGCCTACCGTCTCATTTCCCTGCACTGACTCTTGTATAGTTTAGAAGTCCCCCAGCGAGCAGAATCTCTCTCTGCCGCGGGCTTAACGCCAGCTTGCACGTAAAAGCGAAGCGTTTCGTTAGGTTGCGGACTTCCACCGTCTGCGCAGACTCAACCGCGGATTTCAAATTCGCTATTTCCAGCTCATCCGCTGACTCGATGCGCTCATAGTCAGCCGCGTTCGCAAATGTCAGCGGCACGATGGCGAAATTCACCAGGTTGGCCTGATGGATCCGCTCGATGGCCTTGGCGACCACGGCCTTGACGCCCAGCGACATTGGGCAAAGGGCCGCGTGCTCACGGCTGGAGCCCTGGCCGTAGCTGTCGCCGGCCACGACGAAGGCCGCCTTGCCCGCTTTTTTGGCCTCCACACATCTGTCGGCGAATGTTTTGCCTCCATCCGTGTTGAAGCAGTTGAAAACGTACTTGGCGTACACGGGCACGTTGGACCGGTGCTTTAACAGCGTGCCGGCCGGCATGATATGGTCTGTGGTGATCTTATCGCCCACTTTGATCGTGACCGGTCCGGATATATTATCACCAATAGGCTCCCCCGCCGGGGGCTTCACAATCGATTTGCCGCGGTAGATTTCCACCTTGGCCGCCGGCGCGGCGGGCGGATTGATCATGCGGTCATCAATGATGAAGTTTTGTGGCGGCTCTATCCGTGGCGCGGCTATGCCCAGCCATTCAGTCAAACGCCGTGGATCGACGATTTCTCCAGCCACCGCCGCGGCCGCGGCCGTGGCGGGCGAAACCAGGTACACCTGGTCATCCGGCGTTCCCGATCGGCCGGTGAAATTGCGGTTAAAGGTGCGGAGGCTCACCGCCCCGGCCGCGGGCGAAAAGCCCTGGCCGATGCACGCCCCGCAGCAACTTTCCATGATGCGAGCGCCGGCGCACACCATGTCCGCCAGCCCGCCGTTGCGCGAGAGCATCTCCAGCACCTGGCGGCTGCCGGGGTGAATGCCCAGCTCCACGTTGGGGTGCACGGTGCGGCCCTTGAGGACGGCCGCGCACAGCATCAGGTCCTGGAAAGAGCTGTTGGTGCACGAGCCGATGGCCACCTGGTCGACCTTCCTGCCGGCCAGGTCCTTCACGGCCACTATCTGATCCGGACTGCCTGGCGCGGCGGCCAACGGCTCAAGCTCGGCCAGATTGATGACAATCTTGTCGAAACTCACTTCCACCATGCCGGCGGAATCCGGGCTGCCGACGGAAACTTCCGTGGCATAGCGGCGGATATTTTCAATCGTGGCCGCATCCTTGTCCTTATGCAGCTTTTTGGTGATGCGGTCATATTTGCAATCTGGATCAGCCGCCAAGGCTTGCCACTGGTCCGCGCGTCCCTGCGCGGCCATGTACTGCCGCGTAATTTCATCGGAAGGAAAGATGCTCGTCGTGACTCCCAGTTCGGCGCCCATGTTCGTGCAGGTCGCGCGGGCGGGGAGATTCAGCGCGGCCACGCCATCGCCGTGGTATTCGACAATGCAGCCCACATTGCCGCGCGTGGTCAGGATAGACAGCAGCCGCAGGATGATGTCCTTGCTGGAGACCCAATTGGGCAATTTGCCCAACAGTTCCACGCCCACCACCCTGGGGCTGGCGGTGTAGAACGCGCCGCCGCCCATGGCCACGGCCACATCCAGGCCGCCGGCGCCCATGGCCAGGGCGCCGATGCCGCCGGCGGTCGGCGTGTGGGAATCGCTGCCGAGAAGGGTCCTGCCCGGCCGCGCAAATCGCTCCAGGTGAACCTGGTGGCAGATGCCGTTGCCCGGCCGGCTGTGGTACGCGCCCACCGCCGCGGCGATCGAGGCCAGGTACAGATGGTCGGTATGATTTTCCGGGCCGTTCTGCGAGAGGTTATGGTCCACGTAGCTGATGGACAGTTCCGTCTTAACCCTCGGCGTGCCCATGGCTTCAAAGAGCAGAAAGGCGGTCGTTCCCGTGGCGTCCTGGGTAAGGGTCTGGTCGATCCGCAGGCCCACTTCCTTGCCCGGGACCAACTCCCCATCGACCTGGTGCGCCTCGAGGATCTTATACGTAAGCGTTTTGGCAACGGACATCTCTTACTCCATTTGCGGCTGCAACACCGCGGCAAGATCAGTCAAGTTAGCAGATAAGGCCGGGACGATCAAGAAAGCTGTCGCGCGTTGCGGATCACGGAACTGGAATTCTTTTCCAGTTCCATCATCCGTAACGCGCAGCACTTGACGGACTTGGCGATCTTGGCGACGTTTGCTGTAACTCTTTTTTTGACAAGTATTTTTAAAGACCGCCAAGGTCGTCAAGTCCGCCAAATAATAATGCTTCGCAAATAATCAGAATAAAAACTGCGATTTTTGGTGTAACAAATTCTTTCATCGCGCGACTTATATGATGTGGACCGCATTTGCCGCCTGGGCGTTGAGATGTGGGGGCGTCAATTATTGGGGGCCTTGGAGTTTCGGAAAGATGGCAGCCGGGCAAATTTGCCCGGCTGTCGCTTTTTTTCCACCTTTGCCCAAGCTGTAAGCCGCGAACCTCTATTTTTCCGTCGTCTCCACATCCGCCGGCTCGCAGGTTACGACGTTGCCCTTAGGGTCAACATAGCGCGCCACCAGCGTCACCGTCGCAGTGCGCGGAATCAGCGGCGCCCAGTTCAATGTCGCCTGGTAGCAGCCCAGACCGTATTGCCCAGGAGCGAAGAACTGGCGCATCTGCTGCGCCGTGTATTCCCAGGTGTAAAACGGCGCAGCCGCGCCGGACAAGGCGTCAGCCCGCTGCTCGTAAACAGCGAATTGAAACTTGCCCTGGCGAACCATCCCGGGCAGCGCCGTGCCGCCCTGCTCATACAGGTACAGCGCAAAACCGATGCCGTCGGCGGCCGACCGACCGACCAGTCGCAGCGCGGTTGGGGAAACGCGCAGCTCCATGTGATCCACGCGATCCAGCGTGGGTGGTGAAGAGGGGCGGTGCATCATGGACCCGCAGGCCGTCAGGCCAAGGCACATCAGGCCGGCCAGGATCAGTTTCAACTTATTCATTCCACAATACTCCATCACAGAACAGGTGAACAGGAGACCGCGGGCTCGACTGCGTCTTTCTCCTGCTGCCCTGCTTCACTGCTCGCCTGCTCTGGTGCCTCCGGCCACCGGCTACCACTTCAGGTCCCGAATTGGCTGCACCGCCGGGGACACCATTTCCTTCGGCTCGGTCTCCTGCGGATAAAGTTCCTTCGATTGGGTCTTCTTATTGTCCGGCGGCCACACACCATTCGCATCGCTTGGCGGCGAACTCTTGCTGGAGCCGTTGGAAGGCCAGTGTACGCCGTCGGGCCAGATCGCCGGTCCCTTATTGATCGGATTATACAAAGTCTCCGTCATGCCTTTTAAGCCGTTATTGCCCATCAGCCGCAGCCGCCGCGCCTCCTGTTCGGTCATAAAGTCCGCCTGCGGCACGTTGCGGATAATCCGCGGCGTCAGCACGATGAGCAGTTCCGTGCGCGTCTTGTCGACCGAGGCGGTCTTGAAGAGCCAGCCCAGGAGCGGTATATCGCCCAGTAAAGGAACCTTGGTTTCCGAGGTCTGATCGCTGGTGCTGATCAAACCGCCGATGACGATGGAGTGGCCGTCCTTGACGGTAACGGTCGTTTCGGCGGATTCGTCATTGATGCGCTTGGCGGTCACGCCGTTGCCCAGATTGACGTCGGAGTCCGAAAGCGAACTGATCTCTGTATGTACATCCATACGCACAAAGCCATCGGGGCCGATGCGCGGCACGATCTCCAGAATGATGCCCACCGGCTGGTATTGATAGCTGGTCTGTATGCCGCCGCTGGACACGCCGTAGTTGTAGCTGTACGTCGGCACCGGCACCTGCTGGCCCGAAACGATCTTGGAGGCCACGTTGTCGATGGCCACTATCTGTGGACGGTTGAGCACGCGCATCTTGCCCTGGGTTTGGAGGGCCCGGAGGAAGAAGTCCAGGTTGCCGCCGGTGATCGAGAAATTGAAGCCGCCGGAGGGCCCCGTAATCAGTCCAGGCGTGCGCGGCGTCGCCGGCGTATCGCCGTTGGCGGGCAAGGCCGGCTGCTCTGTGCCCGTGAAGATGGTGTTGCCGTGATAGGTCGTCTGGTAGCCCCAGTCAATCCCGAGGTCGGTGGTGTTGTCCAGAGTCACCTCGGCCAGCAAGGCATCCACCTGCACCTGCGGCGGCGGCTCATCGAGCTGTTCGATCATCTCGATAACCGTGTCGAAATACCGCGGCGAGGCCGAAACCAGTAGCGTGTTTGAGGAGGTGCCGCTGGAATGCAGCTCGCTGTTGAGCCCGCTGCTGCCGCCGGAGCCGTTCATGCCGTAGGCGCTGTAACCGCCGCCACCGCCGCCGGAGGGCTGGCTGGAGGCGCTGCTGGAGGTGCTCACGGATACCACGGATACATCCCGCTCCTGGAGCCGCTGGAGGGCGCCTACATTATCATTGCCCATGGTTTCGGTGAGGCGCTGCGCTCCTCATCCAGCCACTTGCGCATGGCATTCTCAATTTCGCCGGACTGGGCGTTGCGCAGCCGGTAGATGCGGCAGATGCGCTCCTGCGCGGGATACCGGTCCAACTCCTCGATCACGCGCGTGGCCAGCTTGACATACTGATCTGTGCCGCCCACCAGCAGCGTGTTGGTGCGCGGGTCCACGGTGATGGTCAGCGTGGAATCCTGGGCCGAGCCCACGGTGGCCGTGGCCCTGGCGCCATCAGAGCCTTCCAGCGTGTACGTCACCGCCTCGTTTGAGGCCGAAGACGAACCCGAGGATCCCAGGCTGGGCGTGCTGGGGCTGGTGCCACTGGTGCTGCTCTTTGAAGTGCGCGTCGTGCCGCCTGACAGGTGGAACAGTTCCTTCAGCGTGATGGCCATCTGCGAGGCATCAGCATTCGTCAGCACGAAGCACTTGATCTGGGCCGAGCGCGGCGGAACGTTATCCATCGCCTCGATCAGACTCTTCAAGAGTTCCAGCGATTCTATGGGCGCCGTCACGACCAGGGCGTTGGAACGCTTGTCCGGTGTGATTAAGACGCCTTCCTGCAAGGCCTTCGTGATGAGCCGCTGGCCGCTGGGCAGATTCTGGATGAACTGGATCAACGCCTGGCGGTTGGAAGGCTGGCTGGAGGGATTCTCCAGCTTCTTGGTCAACGTCTTGGTCAAAAGATCCGCCAGTTCGGTGGCATCCGCGTTGCGCAGCGGGAAGATGCGGATTTCAGTGATGTTGCTCAGCTTGTCATCATCCAGCGTCTTGGCGATGCCTTCGATGCGGTCCATCTCGTCCTGTCCGGCCGAAACGACCAGTGAATTCGTCCGCTCATCCACGCCGATGGCCACGCCCATGTCGGACATGCCGCCCAGGTTCTTGTACAGGTCTTCAACAGTCTGCAGGACTCTCTTGGCGTCGGCCTTGTGCAGCGTAATGATGTGCTGCGTGTTGTCCGAATCGATCTTCTGGTCCAGCCGACCGATCAGGTTCTCGGTCGCCTGCATGTCCTCGGTGTTGGCGCCGACGATCAAGGCGTTGGATTTCTTGTCCGCCACGACCGTCACGGGATCCAACTCCTTGCCGCCTTCGGCGGGCTTGGGCCGGCCCTTGAAGAGCTTGTCCATCTGGTCGGCGCTTTCCTTGGCCGTGGCATACTTGAGGCGGAAGACCTTGAAGATGCTCGTGGAACGCACCTCATCGCCATCCAGTGTTTCCATCATGGCATCCACAGCATTGAAGGCGTCCGGGCTGCCGGCGACCAGCATGGTGTTGGTCCGGGAATCAGGCGTAAAGGTGACGGCCAAGGGCGGGGTCTTGTTCTTATCGACCGCCGTTTCCGCCTGGCGCTTGGCATCAAAGAACTTCTGCAACGAGGGGGCCAGGCGGCCCGCATCGGCGTGCTTGAGCGTGTACATGCGGATATCGGCGCCTAGTCCCTTGGCCTCGGGGCTGTCCAGCTTCTTGATAACCTCTTCCAGGACGGCGAAGTTTTCCTTGGAGGCCGAGATGATCAGCACGTTGGTGCGCTGGTCGGCCACGATGGAGATCTTCTCCTTGGCGGTGGAGGCGTTGTTGGAGGCGGTGGAGGAGGCCATCATGGCTGGCTTATACAGGCCCTTGGTCACCAGGCTGTCCAGCGTGCTGGCGATACCCTGGGCATCGCCGTTCTGCATGGCATAGATGCGCACCACACCGGTCTGCGTGGGCGGCTCGACATCCACCTTGGCCAGAAGACCCTTGATCAGGGACAGGTTCTCCGGGCTGCACGAGAGAATCAGGGCGTTGGCCAGGGCATCCGTCTCTACATCCACCTGGTCCTGCGGATTGGCCGACTGACCCGGCTGCTGCATGGACTTCACCCGGGCATCGAAGAGCCGCTTGATCATGGGGCCAACCACGCCGGCATCGTTGTGCTCCAGCGGAACTACCACAAGCTGCACGGCGGGGTTGGTCGGCTTGAGGTCCAGTTTTTCCAGCAGGGACTTTAAGACCATGCTGTCATCCTGGTTGGCCGCGACTAAGAGGCTGTTGGTGCGCATGTCGGCCAGGACAACCGGCTTTTGACGCTGAACTTCCTTGGTGGCCGCGTTCTGATAGCGCTTGTCAAAGAGCGAAGAAAGGGTAGTCGCCAGCGTGCCGGCATTGCCGTTGGTCAGGGGGATAACCTGGATCTGGCCGCTTAAGGCCGGTGCGGCGCCATCCATCTTCTCCGCCAGGCTCTTGATCAGTTCGTAGGCCTCGGGGCTGCCGCCGACGATCAGGCTGTTGGAGCGGCCATCGGCCATGACCATCACGCGGACGGCCTCGGCGTCTTTATTGCCGAGGTCCTTCTGCCGCTCGACGCGGGCATCCATCATCTTCTGGAACGTGGCCGCGAGGGCCTCGGCATCCGCGTTCATCAGAGGCAGCAGGCGAATTTCATGCAGATCGATACTGCTCTTGGCGTCCAGCTTCTCCAGCAGGGCTGTGAGCATGGCGAACGTTTTGTCTGAGGCCGACACGATCAGCGAATTGGTGCGGGTATCCGCCTGCACCGTGGGCTTGTCCTCGGCACGTACCCGATCCGCGTTAGGCCCGGTATACAGACCGGTAATCACGTTGACCAAACGAGAGGCATCGGCGTTGACCAGCGGGAAGAAGCGAACGGTGTTCAATGAGCCGGCGCCAGGAATATCCATCGACTGGATCACGTCGGCGATGATAGGCATGACATCCCCGCGGGTCGCCACGACCAGCGTATTGGTCGAGCCATCGGCCTGGAGGGCCAGGGCCTGCCGCGTCTTGGGATACTCGCTCTTATACAGGTCGGAGCCGATCTTCTTGACCAGCCGCGTCACCTGCGTGCTCACGCCTTCGGCGCCGGGCACGTTGCCGCCGCCGCTGCCGCCGCTCTCGCTGAACACGGCCTGAAGGATGGGCACGAGCTTGGTGGCATCGGCGTTGGCAAGCTTGAAGAGGCGGACCTCGGTGACGAACTTGCCGCTGTCGCGGTCCAAATCCGTCAAGATCCGCTGGGCCAGTTCCAGCGTGTCCTCCGAGCCGCTCAGGACAACCGCGTTGGTGCGGGAATCGATCGAAACTGTCAAAGGTTTCACCAGCGCCTTTTCGCCTTCGATGGGCTCGGCCTTGCCCGCGGCGGCCGTGCCGGCCCTGCCGGCCAACTGCTTGGCGCCTTGGGCAAAGACTTCATCCAGCACCTTCTTGACCGACTCGGCATTGGCGTTCTTCAGCACGACCAGGCGGACCTTGACCGCCTCGCTCACCGGCACGGTATCCATCAGCTTGACCACCGCGGCCAGGGCCTTGTTGTTTTCCGCCGTGGAGGTAATCACCAGGGCATTAGCGCCCTGGAGACTGGAGGCCGTTGGGTTGGCCATGATCTTGATGGGCTTGGTCAGGTCCAGCTCGGGCAGCAATTCGCCGCTGGCGGAGCGCACGTGCAGCAGCTTAATTTGTTCTTGAAGGGCCTTGGCCTCGGGCGTGACCTGGCCTTCCTTGTCCGGCTTGAGCATTTCATTGAGCAGGGCGGCCAGCGTGGGAGCATCGGCCTTCAAGAGCGGTACGACCATCACCTCGGCATCCGCATAGGGCGGACGGACATCGATGTTCTTCATGATCTTGTCGATCTGCTCGAACATCGAGGCCTGGGCGGTGACGATCAGGCACTTGGTCCGGTCATCCACGACCACGCTGACAGTCTCGTCGGGGTGCGCCTTGCGATAATCATCCAGCATCTTGTTGAGCAGCGAAACCGCCTGGCTGGGCTGGGCGTATGTGAGCTGCCACACCCTGAAGTCCATGGCCGGAGAAACTTCCGGCGTGTCGAGCTGCTCGATCAGCCGCTTGGCATCGACCATTTTTTCCGGTGTGGCGGCGACCATGATCGCCCGCGTCTTGGGCATGGCCGTGATGGTGACATTATCTTCCGCAAAGTTGGGCCGCTTGATGTTGTTGAAAATCTGTCGCAAGGTTTCAGCCACGTGCTGCGCTGTCGGCATTCTTCAGGGCGAAAAGCTGGATATCCGGTTTGGAGGTCTTGGCCGCACCCTCCAGCGCCTTGACCAGGTCTTGAATGACTTTGAGGTCCTCATCGGAGGCATCCACCAGGACCCGCCGCTGCGTGGGCATGATTGTCATGTCAAAAGGGATCTGCGGCGCGGCCGCGCCGGCGCCGTGACCTTCCCTGCCTTCCCGATGGCCGCGCCGGCCGGGCCGGCGCTGGAGGAACTGCCATACAGGTGCTCAATAGCGGCCTGAAATTCGTTGGGGTCGACGTTCTCAAGCTGGATGATCCGCGGCGTGCCGCGCTTGGGGTTCATCTCCTCGACCTGCTTGACCCAGGTGACCACTTCCTTAAACCTGTCGGGGGAGCAGGAAATCACCAGCGAATTGCTCCGCTCATCGGCCGTCACGGCTAAGGGCGGCACGTCCTTGCCGCTGCGCTGCGCGGCGATAAGCTGCTGGCGCTGCAAATCCATGATCGTCTCGGCCATCTGCGGGGCCTTGGCCCGCTCCAGGGGCAGAATGAACACGCCTTCAGCCGAGGCGGTGGTGTTCTGCTCGAGCTGGTCGATCATCTGGGAGAACTTCTCCACCGCCGCGGCGGTCCCCGTAAGCATGATGGAATTGCTGTTCTGCTCGGCGGAGATAGTCACCGGGGGCGCGGCCGCTGCGCCGGCCGCGGGATTCTTCGCCGCTTTGCCGGCATCGGCAATGATGCTCAGGGACTTGGCCACATCCACCGCCTTGCCTTTGTGCAGTTGGATCACCTTCGTGGACAGGCCGCTTTCGCCCTGCGCCGACTGAATCTGCTCGATGATCTTGGCGATCTGCTCGTGCTGCTCCGGCGCCGCGGAAACGATGACCAGCCGGGATGATTCATCGGCCGTGACGATGACCGGCGTCCTCTGCCGCGAGGAAGGTCGGCCGGGCATCATGGCCGCAGCCGCGCTGGCCTGGTCACTGCTGGAAAACATCTTGGTGATGGTGGCGGCCAGGGCCGTCACATCATCCACTTTGGTCGGATACATGCGCACGACCGGCCGCGTGGATTGGCCCGCGGACTGGTCCAGTTCCTTGATTACATCTTCCACGATCGACATCGCCTGGCGCGGGGCTGAAACCACCACGCTGTTGGTGGCGCGGTTGGCGGTGATGGCCACTGTCTCCAGCGAATCCGCCGAAAGCTGGTTGCCCTGGGCATCCGTGCCGAAGCTGATCAACTGGCGAATGTCTTCCACCCGCAGTGCCTGGGGCGATGTGCCGCCGGCAGCACCCTGGTTGGAAAGGCGAAACAGCTCCCGCAAGTTGAGGGCTAATTCCGTCGCATCAGTGTTGACCAGGGGAAAGGTGCGCACGTCCGTCTCTACGACGGTGCCCTTGTCGAGCTGCTTGATGATGGGCTCCACCTGCTCCAGGTCCGAAGTCTTGGCCTTCACAATCAGATTGCGCGTCCGCATTTCGGGAACCACGATGATCTTCTGCGCCGGAACAATCACGGGCACGGGCGGCGCGGCGGCCGGTTGCGACTGGCTACCTTTATTATTCTGCTGGGCCGGGGCCGGCGCCGGGACGACTGGAACCTGCGGGTTAAAAAGCTTATCCAGCGTGGCGGCCACGGCCGTGGGATCCGCGTGCTCCAATGCGAACCAGCGAATCTCCGTGTCGCCCGTGGCGTCGGTGGTGCTGGAAAGCTGCCTGGCCAGATCCTTGATCGCATCGATTTCCTGTTGCGTGGCCGAGACGATCAGCGCGTTGGAACGCTTATCCACCGCAATCAGCACCGGCAGTTTTCCCGGCGTTGCCGCGGGGGCGGAGGCCGGCGGAACCTGCCCGCGTGTATCATCGGCACGCATGATCGCCGGTACTGCCGGCGCGCTGGCCGGCGCTCCAGATTGCACCGCGGGCACGGCATGCACCGGAGGCGGCGCCACTGAAGATTCGGGCTTTTCACCCTTGCCGGGAAGCTGCTCCACCACCCGCAGATCCGCATTCTCATTTAACTGCGGATAAACCTTCTGGAGCTGCGCGGCAAGCTGCTCGGCCTTCATGCCGGACACAGATATCACCTGCACCTTGCGCGTGGGGAGCTTATCGATCTTATCGATCAAGGTCTGCATCTGCTTAAAGTCAGCTTCTTTGGCAATGATCGTCAGCGAATTGGTGTAGCTGTCGGTTTCGATGGTCGGGGCATCCGGGCCCTTGCGGTCGCGGAAGAGGCTGTCCAGCTTCTTGGCCAGGTCGTAGGCATCGGCGTTGGTCAGCGAGACATAGTAGACATCCCGCTGAGGAATCTCAGTGTTCTCCAGTTGGTTCAAGAGTTGCTCAAACATGGTGAAGTAGGTCTTGGTGGTCGAGACCACCAGCGAATTGGTCCGCTCGTCTGCACTGATGGAAAACGGGATGTTATTGGCGCTGCTGGCGCCGCCAGTGCCGCCGCCCGTGCTGGGCATCTGCTTGATCATGTCGTGGAAGAGCGTGCCCAGCGAACTCGCCAGTTCTTTGGCGTCATTATTGGCCAGCTTGTAGGTCCGCATTTGCGCGGCGGAGCTTGTGCCCGTGCCATCAAGCTGTTTGATCGTCGCGAGGACCTCGGAGACGCGGTTTGCAGGCCCGCGCACCAGCAGGCTGTTGGAATTGATCTCCGGCGTCACTGTGACCTTGTCCGAGTCCTTATCGCCGGCCGCGCCGCCTGGATGATAGGGACCAGCATTGGCCTGGGTAGCCTTGCTGCCGCCGGAGAGCATCGTATTGATGGCGTCGGCCAGACTGGGCGCCTGTGCATTGGCCAGCGGAACGATCTCCACGACCACGCGGTTATCCGCCTGGCCTACATCCAACTGGCGGATAATCTGATCGGCCATCGTCAAGTTGTCCGGCGAGCCCTGCACTATGAGTGTATTGGTCTGCTCGGCCGCGGCAATGTGAACCTCGCTGGGCACATTAGGCCGCTGGCCCATGCCCGGCTGGGGCATGTAATTCTGACCTTGCGCGCTTGCGGGCTCAGCGCCGGCGAGCATCGTCTGAAGCACATCCACCAGATCCTTGGCCTTGGCGTGCTGGAGCGGGAAGAACTTCACATCCACCATCAATTTTGCGCCGGCATCATCCAATTGCTGGATGAGCTTCTTCATGTCGGCCAGTTCTTCCGCCCTTCCCGTCAGGACCAGGCAGTTGCCCTGGTCCACGGCAGTCACGGGCGAGGGTCCCTTTACGCTGCCGGGGACGCCGGGAACGGGCATATTGCGGCGGGTTGGATCGATGCCGCGCGCGGCATTCAAAGCATCCGCCATGGCCGAGGCCTTCCCATGCGCCAGCGGCACGATTTCCGTCTTCTCCGCAGCATCGGCCGCTTCAGCGGAATCGAGCTGCATCACCAGCGCGGCCACCTGCTCCTGAACATCGCTGGCGGCGGAGACGACGACCGCGTTGCCGGCCTGGTCGGCGGAAACGTAAACCGGCAGCGGCAGTGCCGCCGCCTGAGGCCGGCGAACGTTGCCGGCAACTTGCGCCACGCCCAGCGTTTCAGAAAGCACTTGCCGGACGGTATCCGCCTTGGCATGCGCCAGCTTATAGATCTTGGTTTCAGGCTTGCCGCCGCCTTCCTTTTCATCCAGCAGGGCGATCAGGCCTTTGGCGACTGTGATATCCGCCTGAATGCCGGTCAGCAGAACCGCCCGCGAGCCGGCATTGGGTACGACCTTGATGTTGCGGCCCTTCAGCGCGGCGCACTCTGACCGGGCATGCCGGGCATACGACCCGGGATATCCATGCCGGCCAGCGCCGCATTCGAGCGCGGTGGCCATTTCCTCGGCATCGCTATGCGCCAGGTTCACCACTTCGGTGACCGTGGTGCTTTCGGTGACCTCGGTCGTATCGAGACTGGTTGACGATTGCTTCGGCCTCTTTCATTAAAGACGCCGGCGCCGTCACTACCAGCACGTTCGTCCGCGCATCGTTATCCACGCTGATCTTGGAACCGGGCATTCTCTGGCCGTTAATCGCCGGCTGGCCGGCCCGGGTGGTGAGTGCCGCCAGCACGGTCGGCTGAATATCCGCCGCGGCGCCTGCTTAAGCGCGAACATCTTCACCTGCACGCAACGGTCGGCCGCATCGGTTTCCATCTGCTCGATGAGTTTGTCGATGATCTCATATTGCGCGGGCGTGGCCGACACCAGCAGCATGTTGTTGTTGTCTTCGGCCTCGAAGCGGGGCTCGGGTTCCGCGCCCGGCTGATTGGGCTGCATGTTCGCGCGCCGCTCCTGGAACAACCGGTACAGAGACTGCGACAGGTCCTTCGCATTGGCATTGGTTAGTGCGTAGCTGCGCGGCAGGAGCCTGCCCGCCACGCCGTTTTCGGCATCCATGCTGTCGGCCAACTGGATGATGCGATCGATCTTCTGCCGCGGTGCATCGATGACCAGGGCCTTATCGCCGGGGCGGGCGTGATTACCACGCGGCCGCCGTCGCCGACCTCGGTATTGCCCGGCATGTGCATGTTCGACTGGAAGTTCGGCTGCCCTGGCTGCGGATAAAGCTGATTGAGCACGGTCGCCATGGCCGTGGCCGAGGCATGCTGGAGCGGATGGACCACGGTCTGCCGCGCCGTCTGCGCGATAGGCTTATCCAGCTTGGAGATCATGTCCTCCAGCATCTTGCGCTGGTTTTCCGAAGCGCGGATCAGCACAGAGTTGGTCTGAGGATCGGCGGTGATCTGGACGTCCGGCTCCTGGCCGGGCATGGGCTTGGGGAGCATGGCGCGGAGAGCATCGGCCACGCGCATCGCATCGGCCGCGCTTAGCTCGACCATGGTCACCTGACTGCTGTCGGAGGGTCCTTCAACATCCATCTGCTTGATCAATTCACAGACCTTTTCCAGCTCATCTTTGGAGGCGGAAATCAGCAGGGCGTTGGCCTGGTCGGCAGGCGCAATAACGACGGGCAGAGAAACGTCCACCCGCGACAGGCCGACGCGATCCCGCCGGGAGAAAATCTGGTCCAGCGTTCTGGCCATGTCCTTGGCCGAGGCATGCTTGAGAGGCACCAGGCGCGTGCTGGCCGCAATCTGCTCGACCGTGGCTTCCTTCAGTTCATTGAGCACCTTCTCGACGCGCGGCCATTCGGCCGGCGGCGCCGCGACAATCAAGTTGCTGCTGGCACGGTCCCATTCGATGCGGATGTTAGGCCCGCTGCTGCCCGGCATTCCGGGCGGCATGCCGCCCGTGGAATTGTCCTTGTTAAGCAGATTGGACAGGCTCTGCGCCAGGTGCTGGATATCGGACGTTTCAACATGAAATACCCGAACTTCCAGCGCCTGCTCGGGGCGGGCCTGGTCCAGTTCTTCAACCAGCGACGCGGCGGTCTTGATGTCCGCGGCGGGGCCGACAACGATCAAGGTGTTGGTGCGTGCATCGGCCGACATCGTCAGGGAAGAAACCTGGCCGCGCGGGGTCATCCGAGTGGTGGCCTCGCGAATAGTATTGATCATCTGGCGGGCATCGGCCACCTGGAGGCGGAACACACGGGCAGTAGGCGCCTCCGTTATGGCGGAATCCAGCGTGGAAATCAGGGTCTCGATCTTGTTCATCTGATCCAGCGGCGCGGAAACCACCAGGCGGTTCGTGGCGGCGTCGGGAATAATGCGTATCGGCATGCTGCCCGCCGGCAAGGGCGTAGTGGCCACCGTCCTCTCCAGGGTGGAGGCCAGATCTTCCGCACGAGCGTTGCTCTTGAGCTTAAAAATGCGCGTGTCGCCGCTGAGCGGGCCCTGGTCGGTATCGAGGCGTTTGATCATCTCCTCGGCCATCAATATCGTGCCGGGCTCGCCGATGAGGATGATGGTATTCGTGCGATCATCAGCCGTAACCTTGAGCGCTTCTGCGCCCTGGGGCACGGCGGCGGGCGCGGGAGCCGGCTGTCCCGGCTGAGGCGCGGGCACCGCCGGCGCCGCCGCGGCCCCATAGTTCCGTGATGACGCGGGCCACATCCCTGGCGGAAGCGTTCTTCAGAACCACTGTCTTGACCTGCGCATTGGCCGCCGTCTCGGCCGTATCCATCACATCCAGCCATTGGTTGATGCGGCGGATGTTGGCAACCGTATCGGTCACCACGAGGCCCTTGCTCTTGAGCATCGGCGCGACCGAGCCGAAGGAGTTGACCATCGGCCGTACGCCGTTGACGGCATCCGCCGGCGCCAGGTACTTCAGCGGCAGCAGCATGGTCACCAGTTCCAGGTCTCTCTGGCCCTTTAAGGCCTCCGCCATATTGTCCCCATTATAGATGGGTGTCGGCAGGCGCTGGTCATCCACGCCCACCTTGGCCAGGCGCAGGAATCTTCCATCTTCCGCCAGGCGGTACCCGCGCATGGCCAGCAGGATATTCAGCGTGTCAAAGGCTTCTTCCGTCGTATAAGGGTGACTATCGAAAAACGTAACCTGTCCCTGAACCTGATCCAAATCTCCCAGAATAGGCTTGCCTATTTTATCGCTGAGCGTGCGCACGATGGAGGCGATGGGGGCGTTATCGTACTGCAACATGACGCCGCGCCTGCCGCCAGGCTGTGCGGAAGCGGGCATGCTGGCCGGCCGTGAGGCGACCGCTGAAACCGCCGGCGCAGCAGAGGGAGTCACCGGCGCGGCGGGTGGTGTCACTGGCGCGGCAGACGGCGCTGGGGCAGGGGGAACAGCCGGCGCGGCGGAAGGAGCGGGCGCAGCGGGGCGTCCCGCCATCGAGGGCGCGAATGCGTCTTCCCCCATTCTCTTGATGGAAGAGGCCGGGTTAGTCGCCGCGCCAGGTTGCGTGGCGGGCGGCTGCGTCTGCCCCAGCGACATAAGAGCCAGCAGAATCGCCGCGACAATCTTTACAATGCTACGCATGACCAAATCCTCCGGCGGATGGTGTTGCGGCTGATGCATCAGCCGCGCGGCCAAACCGGCAAATCCTCAAAAATCTCGCTTCTGCTTTTTTCGGCATTGGGAGGAGGCGACTGGCCTAAGCGGGTTCGACTGCGCAAATTGCGCAGTCGCCAGGCAACAACTGAAAAAATTTATCAGTTGCGCCTGTGCTAAGGCCGATTGCGGGGGCAATGGCATGACTCCACTTCTCCGTTTGCCGAACTCCAGGGAAACAGCCAACTCCAGGGAAACAGCCAACAGTTCTTCGCTATTGGTTTAACTCTCGTTTAAGGGCGAGGTTCCGGTCTGTTTCGCCTGGAGTTCAGATTCTGTGGCAGGCTGGGTGGCGGGTTGGATTGAGCTTTTATCTTCTTTATTTTCAGGTACTTGCGGTGGATTTTTTACGGCAGGCCCGCTGGCGGGCTGGCTGGCGGCCGCCTGGGCCTTGGCCAAAAGCAGCTCCTCCGGCAGTTGGTTGTCCTCGAGTAGGTGCTTGGTGCCCAGCGTTTGCCCCAGTTCCACCGCCCAATACGTTCCATCTTTTTGCTGGAGGATGAGCCGGCTGGGACTGAGCACATCCGGCTGAGCGGGCGAAGGCAGCGGCCGGTAATCAACCATTACAATTCTCAGATCCAGCACCATCTGGCCCGCGCCATACTGTTGCCCCTTCTGCGCGCTTGAATCAACCAGGAGCACAGGCAGATCATCATCGGGCCCAAACTGGCTCAGGCCCGCCACACGGTAGCGATTGTAATCCGGTCCCGCGGCCAGCGGCGGCGATGGCGGCGCCGATGGAGGCGTGGGTCTGCCGGGCGGAGGCGGCGCAGGAACGCCGGGCCGCTTCGTATAGGGACTGAAAATGTCACGATCCGCGATGCTGTTGTATTTTGTCCTCTCGGCGCTGGCGAGTAAGTCTGCCGGAGCCGACTGAGTGGCCAGCTTAGGCGCTGGCCAGCCTTTGCCGCTCAAAACCAATGTTGTGCAATCGAACGAAGCCTTCAGCACGCGGCTGTTGGTGGCGTCTCTGGGCTGCATGCTGAGCTTGGAGACCTGCGTCAGTCGCGGCTCAACCTTCAGCAGGTACAGAAAATCCGTGATCTCCTTGAGCCCGCCGACACAGGTGACATGCCAGCCAACTTCGGTGTAAAAGTCCAGCTCACTGAGATGCTCTCGCACGGGCTGGGCAGACTGAAAGACCAACTGGCTTTCATCCAACTTGCTGGCGCCGGCCAGGTCCAGCATGCCGATCTCTCAGCAGCCGCGCCGCTTTGTCGTTGTCCCCGTCGTACATGCGCGAGGCCAGCGCGCTGAGCCTTCTCCTGTATTCATCCTGGCGGCTGTTGAGATGTTCAAACTTTTCATAATTCTCTCGCGCGGCGGCAATTCTATCCCGCTGTGTCCGCAACGGACTAAGCAGCAACGGGCTGATAATCGCATACAGGATCATCAGGCCGACAGCGCCGCCGATAATCCATGCCAAGGCTCGTTCGCGTATCTTCATTCCATGCGCCTCGTATCAGTGAGGTTGTTTGCGGAATCGGGGGTCGGGACGTACGTAAGGCTGCCGCGGGCCAGGATTGGGCGGCGTGACGGCCGGCGGACTGGCCGGTGCCGCATTTGCATCTGCCGCACGCGCTGATGCAGTCGCGGGCACGGTGGCCGGAGCGGTCGCAACCTGCGCGACCGCAGTTTGGCCGGGCATCACAGGGGCGGGAACCGCGGGTTGAACCGCAACGGGCGCGGCGGCAGCAGGACCAGGCGTCGCAGGAGCCGCGGCGGCCGCCGGCGGCGCCGCAACCGGCGGCACAGAGGGCCCAGCCGGTGCAACGGCAGCGGCTGGCGTGGCCGCGGGAGCGGCCGGTGGCGGCGTCACAGGAGCGGCTGGAGCAACTGCCGCGGCGGGCGCGGCCGCAGAAGGTGACGAGGCGCCCGCTGCATATGTATCATCAGCGGGTCTCAGCGGAACTGGATCCAAAGGCAGCCTCAATGTATTTGCATCCAGCGTCGCTTCCACCCTCGACTCATATATATATCCCAGGTTGTTGGTTTTGCTTTGGGGAACGGTCGAAGGCGGGATGTGGTATCCCTTGCCCGACAGCAGTTCCTCCAACTGGTCGATGGTTTCCCGGCCGCGGGTATGAACATCAAAGGTAATCGTGCTGTTGAGAAACTCCAGCCTGGTGATATAAAAATCAGCCGGTCCCGGCAGCAGCGACGAAAGTTTCAGCATATGCCCCAGCAGATCCACCTGCCTGCCCTGCCAGCCCTCGACTTTCTGGAGGCGCAGGAGCGTGGGGTTGACCTTCTTCATCCAGGTTTCTTCTTCCGCCTTGGCCTGCCTGCTCAGTTCCTCGGCCGCAGCGGTGCGGCTGGAAATGGCCCACCACCCGCACAAAACACACAAAAGCACGAAGCAGGCGCCCGCCGCGATCAGGGTGGCCATCCGTTTTTGTTTTCCATCCGTGCGCACCACGGGACGCCGCGGATGCAGGAAATCGAAACCCGCGTTGGGCGCAGGTCTCATAGCCGCGCCCAGCGCCGCTGAGAAGGTCGATGCCGAAGGATCGGGCGCCAGGTCCAGCGCCCGTGTCATATCGAATTGCTCGCATCTGATCTGCGTGCGCTGGTGCAGCGCATTGACCACGTCGCCGGCCACGTCGCTGGGACCGCAGACAAACACTCTTTCCACTTTGCCGCCGCGATGGCCCACCTGGAAACTCTGCAGGCTGCGGAGCATTTCCGTGACGACCGTCTGCACAATGCGCTGCCGCGAAAGTTCTTCGCCCGCCACGCCGGCTTCGGCCAGGGAGGCCGAGCGGCTGAACACCAGCGAGGCGCCGACGATGAAATCGATTTCCGTTTCGTCCGCGGTAATGTCCACCAGGGCCACGCATTCGGAGGCCCCCAGCCGCACGCATCCATCCAGGCAGAACAGGTTGGATGCCGGCCGCAGACACAGACTGGCCGGGTGGCAGCCCGCCACCTCGGCCATCCGGCGGTAAAAATCCACCACGGGCAGCCGCACGGCCGCGGCCAGCACATCACGCGTCTGTTCCGCCGCCCCTTCGCCGGTCTCAACAATCGCACGGGGAGCGATGGTGAAGTCCACAACCGCTTCGGCCGCATCGAACGGCAGTTCGTTGGCGATCTGGTACTGCACCATGCCGGCCAGTTCGCCTTCATCCGTTCCTGTCGGCAGTGAAAGAACCTTGAGCACCGCCTTGCTGCGGGGAACGTTCATGTGTACGTCCGCGCCTGCCAGGCCCATGTCATCCAGGACCCGCCGCAGAAATTCTCCCGCGGCCTGGGCGGAGCTCATATCCACATCCGCCGGTACGGCCGCGCTGCGCAGGGCCTCGATGCGCGGCCCCAGGCGCGAGCCCGCAAAGTGCACCACCTTGAGCCGGCGGCGGTCAAAATCCACCGCCACCGTCTTGGGCCGTTTGAACCGTTTCAGCCATTTGTTCATAACGTCATCCTAGAAACTCTGCGATTGCCCCACTGGCAGGGGCAATCCCAAACGGGTCAGGTCGCGCACGTATGAAATACGCGGCGATGAAGAACTCAGATCAATAATCGCTTCCAGCACGCAGAAGCCCGCCGCGCGGCCGCCGTCCTTCGGCAGGCCGTAGCCCACCACCTGCACGCGAAATTGCTTGCTGGTTGTGTTGATCATGGGCGCCAGCTTCCTGAATTCCTGGACATCCACCAGCTTCTGCGTATACAGCCAGGTCGGCAAAATCAACTGGTTCGGATCCGTGCGGGTGCGAGCCTGCACGATCCGCTCCGCCAATGTGTTATCCACACCGGGCAGCAGGGCCAGCACCTCGACCGGGGCCGTGTTGATATTTATTCGGCCGGCGGAGACGGGGGCTTGCGATTCCTCCGCCGACTCCGCCTCGTCGCCCAGCCCTTCAATCTTGATGCTTCTGCCGCCGAAGTTCGGATCCACGGCCACATTCGGATCGACCACTATGTCGTTATCTACCGCCCCCGCCACCAGCAACTTTTCAATGTCCGCGAAACTGTCCGCCTCCACGCCCGAACCGATCTCCTGCCCCGCCACTATGGGCGGATGATCAACCTGCACCGCATAGTTCGCATCCAGCAGATCCAACGGATTGCCGAAAACGTTGCCTTCCTGCCGGTAAATCCGGATGTAATCTCTCGTCGCCTGGCTCACCTGCACATTCCTTAAACCCCGCAGATTGCCGTTCAGGTTGAACTTTTTCTGATTCGGATCATTCGCGTAGGGATCGGAGGTATACGTCGCGGCGGTGGCCACAGCCGCCAGCCCGCCGTCGCGGCGGGCATAATTGTTTGGATCGCTGCCGTAAATCAACCCGGCCGTGAAGCCGCGCACCAGCAGCAGTTCATCCAGGCTCTCCAGCGGGCCGTTACGAATCGTGTAGGGATTGGGCAGCCGATCGTAAAACTCCTGCTCCGCCCCCTGCGGTAGGGGCTTGTTATCCCTATCGCGGTAATCCACGACCGCCTCGGCCAGTTGCTCAGTCATCCCGGGCAGATGCGCCAGCGCCTCAACCGATGCGGAATTGATGTTTATCTTCGCCCCTTCATCAATCACGCCGTAGCGAACGACGGTCTGCCCGTTCTGCCGGCTCGTGGCGTACACGGTGAAACACCAGCGGACCGAACCCTCATCCGCCACCACCTGGTCGCGAAATAGGGTCGGGTTATCCCACCACGCCGTCTGATTGTCGCTGTTGCGGCACAGCACGGCCATCGCCTGTTCGATGCCGCTGATGGCCGCCAGCCGCGCCTGAACCGCCCCGCTGGTCGCACCGGCGGCATACACCTCGGCCCGCATGCGGTACATCACCGTCGTGGCCACCACCGCCAGCATGGAAATGATCACCAGCATGGAAAACAGGATCGAGCCGCTCCCTGCCGGGTCGCAGCCGCGCGAAGCGCGAACCTGTAACCTGTGCCCTGTAACCTGTTGACTCAAAGGTACTGATCGCAAACTCCTCACGGCTGGATCCCCCCAATCTTGCTGCTTGCTCCAACAGGGGGAATCCTGCTGCCCGGCAGAAACACGATGCGGCGGAAGACTTCGTTCTTCGCCACATAATCATCAAAGCTCTGGCCGTCGGCCATCGGCGCGGCTCCCATGGTGATCTCGACCGCCAGCGGCAGATTGGACTGCCACGAATCCACCCAGCCGCTCTCCGTCGCGCCGCTGAAGCCGGAACCCGGCCTATCCGGGTCGCCCACGTGATACCGCAGGTGCAGGAAGTGCACGCCCGGCGCAACCAGGTCCACCTGCCCCACCGGCGTATCCTTCGCGCCTTCCGCCGGCAGAATAAACCGGCTGATCCGCTCCAGCCCCGCGTTGGAGGAATCATTGCCATCCCCCTCGCGGATCCGGTATGTCACCCACTGCACATCGCCTTGCGGTGGTGAACCCGCATTATGCTGCTCGGGCGCCAGCCACGCCGCCGGGCCCGGCAGCATGGCCGAGAGAAAATCGATCTGCTCCGAATCGCCCATCATTCCCAACGGCTCGCCCGCCCTGCTCTGATTAACAAACGCGGGCAGGAAGGAGGCCTCCAGTTCGCTGGTCAGAAGTTCCATCGCCCGCCGCTGGCCCATGATGCTGTCGGCATCGGCCAGCGCTCGCGCTTGACCGACTGCACGTATTGATTGAATCCCAGCGCCGCGCCCACCAGCCCCACCGTCAGCACGATGGCCAGCAGCACCTCGATCAGCGTAAATGCGCGGCGGACCCTTCTCATCACGGGCCTCCCACCGGCATGATGCCACCCGGCCCACGTCCGCCCGGCGCACCTCCGCCTGGCGTATTTCCACCCGGCGTATTTCCACCCGGCGTGCCTCCACCAGGCGTACCTCCGCCCGGCGTGCTTCCCGTCGGCTGATTCGCATCCTGAAGCTTCTGGACAACCTTCAGCGGTTTTATGGGCAAGAACTGCACCACCGTCTGCGATACACCCGTCGGCGCGTGTTTTACCGTCAGTTCCACACGCTGAAGCGGCGAATCAAGCTGGTCGGTCGCCTGCGTCTGCATCTGCCAGGTCCAATCGGTGAATCCGGCATCGGCAAACGGCGTCGAATCCACCTGGCCGGGCTTGAGCACCCCCATCTGAAGCTGGCTGGCCAGCGTCACGGCCAGGTCCGCCGCGTGCGAACGCAGCCTGAGCCGCGCCACCGATTGAATGCACTCCCGCATCCCCCCAACGATCACCGACGAAGACAGCACCAATAGCGCCAGCGCCAGCACCACTTCCAGCAAGACCGCGCCGCGCGTGGCACGGGCGTCTCGCCCGTGTGTGGCAGGAGCATCTTGCTCCTGCGATTTATTCTTAAAGAGCTGGTGTACGCGCGGGACGCCCGCGATCCTCATTCCCAATTGCGCATTGGGCCCGCACTTGCCTAGGCCAAATTTGCAATTTGAAATTAGCAATTTGCAATTCCTTGGGCCTCCGTGCCTCCATCAAAAGCGCTCGTCTCGCTCACTGCCTCACCGCCTGCTGGTACTGATCATCCGCATACAGCGTCGCGGCGATTGTGCCCGTCGTGCCGTTAAGCTCCACGCGTGCGCGGCGAGTGTCGCTGGGGTAGGCGCTGGCCAGGCTCACCTGCGCCCAGTCGCTTGAGCCATCCGGGAAAAACATCACCGGCGGAGTCTGATCCTGGCTACCTTGGCCCGCAGGCTGATACGCGCTGGGGCCGGTCAGATTGCAGCCGACCACGCGGACCATCTTCTCCAGCTCTTGATAGCCCGGCAGCCAGCCCTGGTAGGCCTGAAACACTCCCGGCTGCGCCAACGGCTGCGGCTCCCACTCGACCTTCACCAGCGCGGCCGAGCTGCTTCCGTCAGGCCCTTCCTGCGGCGCAAAAGTCACCCGGATGCGGCAGCCATTGGCCGCCGCGGCGGCCTGACACGCCCGCAGCACGGTGGCAAACCGCTGCATCCCTTCGGGCAGCGCGGAGTGCTGCTGCCAGGGCCCAAAGGCCATCACCGCCACCGTCATCAGCAGCACCAATAGCCCGATGGACAGGCAGACCTCAACCAGCGTGAAGCCCGTGGCACAGGCTTTCGAGCCTATGGTGGCACAGGCTTTCCAGCCTGTGTTCCCATGGTTGCCACAGGCTGCAAGGCCTGTGCCACCAACGCTAGCGCGACTCTTCCGCCCAGTTGGGAACATCATCGCCGCCGCCATTGTCGTCGGTCTTGTTGGGGCCAAACGAGTAAACATGGAAGTACACACCTGTTCGCGCGGCGGTCGAATCATCCGCGCGCTTGTACGCCAGCGGGGTATTCCACGGATCCAGCGGAACCTTGCCGCCCTTCAGGAACGGCCCGCCGCTGTCCCACGCCTTGCCCTGCGCATCATCATCGGGGCGGTTGATCAAAGCCATCAGACCCTGATCATCCCCAGGGAAGCTGCCCACGGCGCGGTTATACAGCTCCACGGCGCCTTCCACCTGGCTGACCAGGGCCTTGGCCGTATCCTTGCGCGCGCCTTCCAGCGTCTTGCTGTACGTCACCACCGCCAACCCGCCCAGCATCACCAGGATGGCCACCACGATCAGCACTTCCACCAGCGTGAAGGCCGTTCGCCTTTTCTTACTCCGGCTGCTCATTACTTGTCTCCTATGTCTCAAAAAACAAATCCCACATCCCAAATTCCAAACTCCAAACAAGCACCAAAGCCCAAATTCCAAATCCCAAAGTTCCAGCACACCCTTTCGCTGCCAAGGGGACCTTTTGTTCCCATTGGTGCTTAGGATTTGTTTGGGATTTAGGATTTAGAATTTGGAATTTCATTTCAAAGCTTGGCTCATAATCAGCATCGGGTACAAAAGTCCGACCGCCACGAAACCAATCGTCATACCCATCAAGAGCAGGATGGCCGGCTCAATCAGTCGTACGGCCATATCCACCTGCCGGTTGGTCCTTCTTTCCACCGTGTCGGCGATCTGCACCAGCACTTTTTCGAGCTGGTTCGATTCTTCGCCCACGGCGATCATCTCCACCACCTCCGCCGGGAACAGCTTGCCCTCGCGCAGAGGCTGGGCCAAAGTCTCGCCCGCGCGCACATTTTCCGTGGCCTGTTCCACGGTCAGCGAAATCACGTTGCTGCCCGTGGCGTCCTTGGCGATGGCCAATGCCTGAAGTATCGGCACACCGTTGGCCAACATCGTGCCTAAAACTCGGCAAAATCGGGTGATAGCCACCAGCTTGAGCACCTTGCCCACCACCGGCAGCTTGATCCGCCAGCGGTCCCACATCTCATAGCCCGCCTTGCTTCTTAAGACCGAGCGGATGCCGATCCCTGTCAGGAAAATCAGTCCCAGCATGATCACCAGGTGCTTCGTCAGCATCTCGCTGATCCCAAACAGGATCCGCGACGGCGCCGGCAGCGGCACATCCGCAAACAGCGGGATGAACTTGGGCACAAGGGCCGTCAGGATCACCACCAGCACCAGCGCGCCGAAGCATGCCAGCACCGCCGGGTACACCAGCGCCCGCGCACGCGGCCGCGCAGTTCATCCTGGCGTTCCACCAGGGTCGCCAGGTTCGACAAAGCCTGCTCCAGGAAGCCCGCCCGCTCGCCCGCACGCACGATCGCCGTGTGCAGCGGCGGAAAGACCTCCGGGTGATCGCCCATGGCATCGGCCAGCGTGCGGCCGGAGGACACCGCCTCACGCACATCCGCAAAACGCTCGGCCAGCAATTTCGCCAGGCCCACGCGGGCCAGGATTTCCAGCGCCCTCAGCAGCGGCACGCCCGCGCCAGAAGATCGCCCAATTGCCCGTACGCCACGCCAATCTGCCGCGCAGATACGCGGCGGCGGACCATCCGCGCCTGCTCCACGCGTTCGACGATCTGCACGGGAAACAGCTTCTTCTCATCCAGCGCACGCGCCACCGCACGGTCGTTCTCGGCCTGCATCACGCCTGAGAGCGATTCGCCGGTTGTGGTACGCGCAATGTAATCAAACGTCGCCATGCTTTAATTGCGGATTGCGGATTTCGGATTGCGGATTGTCCGGCCGGCACGTGCCATCCGAATGGAGGAAACTATGATTGCATTAATTTCCTCGGCTTCTCGCAACAAGTCCCGCATCCGCGTTTCTTTTTCCAACTGCCCTTCGACAATCAATTCCATCCAGTAAATGGACTCGTCGATTTCCTCTTCAACAATGCCCAGTTTGGCAAGAAATTCACTTTTCGATCTGGCGCGGCACGCCGCGCGATAATTCGCTCCAACGCTCGTGGCGGATCGTATCAGTTGTCTTCCAATCGTTTCGGCCGTCCGCTGGCGCGGCAGTGCATCAACGAGCTTCATCACTCGTAACGCAAACTGCTTCGTCCTTTTCTTCAATTCCTCAGGTGTCACGGCTTAACCTCAACGTAATCGCTTCCAGCATCAACCGGACCTCGACTCTTTGCAGTTCAATCCGCAATCCGAAATCCGCAATCCGCAATTTGGCTCAATCCGCAATCCGATCCGCAATCCGCAATTCTTATGCCTTTGTCGCTCTCATCACTTCTTCCAGCGTCGTAATTCCCGCTCGCACTTTTTCCCATCCATCTTCGCGCAGCAGGTGCATTCCGCCGGCATAGGCCACGGAGATCACCTCGCTCACGGTCGTGCGGTTCATGATCTTCTCGCGAATGGCGTCATTCACCACCATCAGCTCGAAGATGCCCGACCGGCCGCGAAAACCGGTGTTGCGGCACTTGCGGCAGCCGATCCCGTGGTACAAGGGCGTCCCGGCTCGAGCTTGAAGTCCGCCGGCAGCTTGGAGCGGTCCGGCTCGTACGGCTGTCGGCATTCCTTGCAGATCGTGCGCACCAGCCGCTGGGCCATGGCCGCCTCCAGCGTGCTGGTCACCAGGAAGGGCTCGATGCCCATGTCCAGCAGGCGCGTCGGGGCCGAGCAGGCGTCGTTGGTGTGCAGCGTGGAGAAGACCAGGTGCCCGGTCAGGGCCGCTTGAATGGCCGCCTCCGCGGTCTCCAGGTCGCGAATCTCACCGATCATCGCCACATCCGGGTCGTGGCGCAGGATCGCGCGCAGGCCGCGGGCGAAGGTCAGCCCCACCTTGGGCTGAATCTGGATCTGGTTAACGCCATCGAGGTGATATTCCACCGGGTCCTCAACGGTCAGCACTTTGATCTCCGGCGAGACGATCGCGGACAGGGCCGCATACAGCGTGGTCGTTTTGCCGCTTCCGGTGGGCCCGGTCACCAGGATGATGCCGTGCGGCCGCGTTATCAGGTCCTCGAATATGGTGAAATCCTTCGGTCCCATGCCCAACTGCGGCAGCGTGAACATCACGGTGGCTTTATCCAGGATACGCAGCACCACGCCCTCGCCGAACAGCATGGGAATCACGCTGACGCGGATATCGATCTGCCTTCCGCCGGCCTGCATCTTGATGCGGCCATCCTGCGGCAGCCGCTTTTCCGCGATGTTCAGGTTGGCCATGATCTTGATGCGGCTGATGATGGCCGCCTGGAAGCGGTTGATCTCCGGCGGCAGCGATGCCTCCTGGAGCACGCCGTCGATGCGGTACCGGATGGACAGACCTTTTTCGTACGGCTCGACGTGAATATCGCTGGCCCGCTCGTTCAAGGCCTCCAGGAAGATCTCGTTGACCAGCTTGATGACGCTGGCCTCCTGGGCCATCTCCAGATCTTCCGTCACGCCCCGGTCGACGACCGCGATGTCATCCGTGGACATCATCTCATCCACGGTGTCGCCGCCCACGCCGTAATAGGTCTTGATGATCTTATCGATGTCGGTCGAGGAGGCCAGCACCGGCTGAACCTTCTGGCCGGTCAACAGGTGGATCTCGTCGAAGGCGTACAGGTCGAAGGGATCGCTCGTGGCGACTTTCAGCGTGCCGTTCAGTTTTTCAATGGGGACCAGCCGCTTGCGGAAGACGATGCGGGCGGGCACCAGGCGGATCGCCTCTTGGTCGACCTTTATCGTATCCAGGTCCACCAGCGGAATGGACAGTTGCTCGGACATGATTTCCAGCACCTGTTGCTCGCTGATGAATCCCAACTCGACCAGCGCCTCATCCAGGCGCAGCCCCCGCTCCTTGCGCAGGGTCAAGGCCTTGGCCAGATGCTCCGGGCGAACCAGGCCCCGCTCCAGCAGTATGTCTCCGATGCCCATTGCTCCTGAACCTCACTTTGCGCAGACTCACAGCACCGCGTCCATTAATACAAACCCCGCCTGCCCGCCAAGGTTCCGCTGTTTCTTGATGAACTATTCACGAACCAGTTAACACTACAACGCCATCTGGGCTCAAGAAAGCTCAGGCGGCCAGACGATAGTTCCTTTCGGGAGCGCTTTTCCCGAAAGGAGATACGGCATGGATGCCAAGCAATTGCGAGAGCTCAAGCCGATGTTGGAACAGTACTTGGGACAATTTGACGACTGTTTCAGCCGCAGCGAGCCCTGTGGCAACCTGCGGGTTTACGTCAACGGTCAATTGTCGGATCTGCCGCGCAAGAGCATCGAGCCGATGGCGGACCGGGCCGACGTTCCGCCGCGGACGCTTCAGCAGTTCCTGTCGCTGGCAGACTGGGATGATGCGCGCATGGCCCAGCGGTTGATGCAGATCGTGGGCGATCAACACAGCCACCCCCTGTCGATTGGCGTGTTGGATGAGACGGCCCATCCCAAGAAGGGCGACAAGACCGCCGGCGTGCAGCGTCAATATTGCGGCGCCACGGGCAAGGCGGATAACTGCGTGGTTACGGTGCATATCAGCTATGTGGCGGGCGCCTTTCACACCCTGCTTCCGGGGGAGATGTTCTTGCCGCAGGAATGGTCCGATGATCGTGCTCGGTGCCGGGGGGCGGGCATCCCGGACACAATGCAGCATCGCCCCAAGTGGCAGATCGCCCTGGAACTGCGTGCCGCCGCCGTGGCCAACGGGATTCGGTTTGAATGGATGACGGGGGATGAAGGTTATGGCGAAGTGCCGGACTTTCATCGCGCCCTGGACGAGTGCGGCCAGCGCTACGTCCTGGAAGTGCCGTCGATTTTCTACGGCTGGCTGCGCGAACCGGAGGTTCTTCAAAAACAGCATCGTGCGGCCACGCGGCGCGGCCGGCCGAGGCATTATCCCCGTCTGAAGGTCAAGACCCTGCCCTGCATCCAGGTTCGCCACATGCTGCGCTACGGGGCAGCTTTTCGCAAACAAGCGTGGCGGAAGTTCCATGTCAAGGACAGCACGGTGGGACCGGAGGTTTGGCAGGTCAAGGCGGCGCGGCTGTATTTGAAACGGGATGGTCTGCCGACGCGGGCGCATTGGTTGATTGTGGCCCGCAACATTTTGGCGCCGCAGGAGGTGAAATACTTCGTCTCCAACGCGCCGGGTGGCACGCCGCTGGAGGTGATGTTGCACGTGGCCTTCACGCGGTACAGGGTCGAGCAATGCTTCGAGGTGGAAAAGTCCGAGTTGGGGCTGGACCATTTTGAGGTTCGCCGGTATCGCTCCTTGAAGCGTCATCTGCTGCTGACGGCCGTCAGCCACCTGTTCCTGGCCACGGTTCAGGAACAGTGGCGGGGGGAAAAATCCGCAGCTGACCGTATGCCAGATTCGCCAGGCGGCCGCGGTGCTGGTGCGTTCCCTGTGGCTGACGGGACAGGTTCGTCAAAGCTTCCTGGCCAGGGAGGCGGAGATTATTACTCAAACGCAGGCACGAAACGAGAAAGCGCGACGCTGCCACGTGAAAACACGCAAGCGACGGTTGCGTAGCCTTGGCATTCGAATATCGTCAATACGTTGCTGCATAATGGATCAGGTGGCGTTGTAGTGCTAGGGAGGGACACTTTTCTTCGCGGAACCACTTACAGCAATTCTTATCGCATCTGCTGTGGGGGTGCCGTGGCTGCATTTTTGCGCAGCCACGTTTCTTCACGCCGTGGATCACGAAAGAACCTTCACCCGGACCGACCGGCGGCATAACGACCAACTTGATCTGACTGATTTGGTGCCCTGGCTGCGGCGTTTGCAGCCCCATCATTCTGAAAATGCACAGCCGAGGGCCCTTCTTCGCTCCGCTTCGCCGTGACAAGCTGGCTATGCCACATCTCTATCCGTAGCCCTTTTCTTGAGGTCCCCT
>CAWAWB010000016.1:0-238734 GCA_963785635.1 uncultured Phycisphaerales bacterium | reverse complement strand
TTTTGATTTGCGATTTGCGATTTAACTGTCGGAAAGAACTTTGTCTGGCCGCAGGAGTTTCGGTGGTCCGGTTTTTAAATCGAAAATCGCAAATCGGAAATCGAAAATCAGTCGTCGCTACGCGACGACCACCTGGTCCAGCCACCACTGCAAATCGTTGCTGGAAAAGTGCAGGAAGTAGGTCTCCTCCCCGCTTTGCACGCTGTAGTGATACGTGCAGCCGCCCTTGGAGCGGTCCATCCAGCGGCCGTTAATGGCGTACACATCCAGTTCGCGGCCGCCCCAGCCAAAACGCACGGGGTTGACCTCGCCACTTGAAAACACCGCGAAAACCTTGACCGCCTCATCGATCTTTTCAATGTTCATGGCAGCACCTGCTGAACATAAGCCTTGCTCGCATCAACACTTCTACGCATGGTTCTGCCCGCACCCTAGCCGCGCCGGCAATACCCTAACATGAACCTAACAGTATTATGCCGCCCAGAACAGACTTTGACAAGGTTATTCCCTAAAAAAAGCCTAACATGGCTGAATGAAGTTAACTGGTTAATTGGTTAACCGGTTAACTGGGTTCTTATGCGTAATCCTGCTTTAAAAACAGAATCTGCCCTTTTTGAGACGACCATCGACAAGAGTCCAATTAACCGGTTAACCAGTTAACCGATTAACCATTTTGGCCCATTGCAGAACCAGTCATTTCTGGTAGACTTATCCGGCTCGGCGCCAGGCCGGGCTTTCTACATGGACATGGAGTTAACGTATGGCGATCAAGGCAGTTGACCTGCGTAAGGGCATGGGCGTTCGGTTCAAGGACGAGATCTGGGTGGTACATAGCTGCTCGATCGTGGCCAAAGGCAACAAGCGCAGCTACATGGCCGCGGATTTGAAGGCCATTCGCGATGGCCGCGTGATCCAGGAGCGCTTCCGCGTGGATGAACAGGTCGAGCCGGCCATCTTCGACCGCAAGGAAGTGGAGTACCTGTATACCCAGGGCGACCGCCACATGGCCATGGACCAGGAGAGCTACGAGGAAGTCGAGATCCCCGACGAGATGATCGGCGATGCCCGCGTGTATTTACAGCCGAATATTCACATTGAGCTGGCCTTCGTGGATGGCCGGCTCGTGACCTGCGAATTGCCCAACACCGTCGAGTTGAAGATCGTGGAAGTGCCGCCGGCCATCCGGGGCGCGACGGTGACCAACCAGCTTAAGGAAGCCCTGTGCGAAGGCGGGGCGCGCGTGAAGGTGCCCTCGTTCATCGAAAACGGCGAGGTTATCCGGGTGGATACGCGGACGGGCGAATACCTCGGCCGGGCGTAATCACAGATAAAGAATTAACCACAAAGATCACAAAGACCACGAAGAACACAAAGGAAGAAGAAACTGATTCTTCTTTGCGTGCTTTGTGGTCTTTCTGTTTTTAGTCCCTCTTTGTCTTTCTTTGTGTTCTTTGTGCTTCTTTGTGGTCTTTGTGGTTGCAGTTTCTTCTTATTCGCCCATGCCCGCAAAGCGGTCATGCGGGAATTTCTCCAACGGGCAGCCTTCGCATTTGGCCACCGGCCGGCAGAAGTTTTTGCCTACGGCCACCAGTTGGGCGTGGTAGTCGTTGAAGAGATCCACGTCCAGGGGCAGGTTGGATTCGAAGACCTCCTTGATCTCCTCATAGCCCGCCTCGATGTAGATGAGGTTGTGTCGCAGCAGGATGCGGGCGGTGTAGGCATCCACCACGAAGGTCGGCTTTTTTGCCGCGTAGAGGACGATGGAGTCGGCAGTTTCGGGACCGATGCCGTTGATGGATAGCAGATCTTCCCGCAGCGTGGAGGCGGAGCGATTCAGGAAGCCTGCAAGATTATCTCCCCAGCCGTCATGCACGTGTTTGATAAAGTTTTTCAACCGCTTGGCCTTGATGTTGTAGTACCCGGCGGGGCGGATGAGCTGGGCGAGTTCATCCTGGCCCAGGCCGTGCAGCGTGGGAATACTCAAAGCCCCAGCAGCCTTCAGGTTAGCCAGTGCCCTGGCCACGTTCTTCCAGTTGGTGTTCTGCGTGAGGATCGCCCCGATGCACATCTCCAGCGGCGTATCGCCCGGCCACCAGCCCTGGTGCCCGAACTGCGCCAGCATGGCGTCGTACATCTCGCGCAGAAGTTTGCCCGTGGTGCTCATGGTGTCAGTTTATGGTAGGTCCATAGCAAGATAAAGAGGAACACAAAGACCACAAAGGTCACAAAGGACACGAAGTGAAGTCATTTAAAAAAGCACAGGAAAGGGAACGGCGCATGGATACAGATGCCATATTCTCTCCGGTCAGAATTGCACAAATAAGCATGGAACTGCCCCGGCCGAGCGATAATAGAACAAAGACATAATTCGTCAAAGCCTTATTCCACATGAACTTAGAGACGAAAATAGTTTTGTAAAATTTCTTGCATCAGTAAAGCGATTTTGTAAAATTTGGAGTCACGGATGGCTGACATATACGAAAAGAAAGGCATGGACGCCTCAGCTTTGGGGCAGCGACTTAGGTCCGCGCGCGAAGCTGCCGGAATGTCCACGTGGACAGCGGCGGCTTGCCTCAAATCAAGATCCGTCGACGTTTCACACGCCACTTTAGCTAATTACGAACGCGGAACAACAAGGCCATCAGTAGCATTCTTAGCCTTATTGGCGGAACTATACGCCAAATCTATTAACTGGTTCCTACAGTCGGGTCCGACACTTTCCGGCATCCAATATCGCTGCCTAAAAGGCGTGACCGCGGCAGAAAAACAGCAATTTGAAGCCGAATCGCAACGGTGGCTGGATGCTTACCGAAGGCTCGAAGGCCACCTCGGCTGTTTTCTTGCCAGGAAAATCGCACTCAGCACGAGTGAGAGTGAATCTGGTTCTGATCTTGCAGATAAGCTGCGGGCTCATTTGAGCCTGGGTATACATCCAGTGCCCAGTGTGACAGAAGTATTAGAAGGCTATGGTGTAAGGGTCGTTGAAGTTGCCACTGCGGCAAGAATAGATGGTCTCGCTGCGCATTTAGCCGGTGAAAAAATTGTTGTGCTCAGTCGTTCGCTGCCTGCAGATCGGGTTAGGCTGAATGCCGCACATGAATTGGGGCACCATTTATTTGAAGATGTCGCTCGGAAAGAAGCTTCGCAATCGCCACTAGAAAAACGTGCCTTTGAGTTCGCTTCGCACTTCTTGCTTCCCCGCGCGGTCCTAGTCAGTGCTTTTGAAGGCTATTCGATGATCCGCTTGGTCCAGTTCAAGGAACGATATGGAGTCTCCCTCGCGGCAATGATTTACCGGGCCAAAGAAGTTGGCCTGATTGATGAACGCATCTACCGCAAACTATGGATGGAGTTTTCCCGCCGAGGTTGGCGTACTCGAGAACCCGGTTTTGTCTTGCCTGATCGCGCGAGTCGTTTTGAGAAGATGATCGAAGGTGCCATAAAGAGCGAAAGCGTTACTTGGGCAGCCTGCTCGCGCATCACGGGCATATCGGAAGCTGACCTACGTACAAGATTGAATGATGTTTTGGGATCTTCAGAAGGGAGGTGACGACGGGTCTTATACGATCAAGTTTCAAAGCGTCTGCGGCTATGGATTCGGGGCACTAACCCATAGGAGGCTTGCACATGGTCCCATTAAGGAAGGTTTTAAACAACTTTTTAGGAGAAAGTCGTTATGTTACGAGTTCTGGCTGACGAAAGGGAATTGCTGAAGTCGCTTTACCAGTCGTACGGAATACCGACAGACCAGTACAATGTGCGTGTGCTAGATCTTGAGAGATTTACCGCGCAGTGGAATAGGCTGACTGAACGGAATGATGACCCATTTGAACTCCTCCACTTCATGGTTAACCAGCGCAAGGATAAGAAGAACGCTGGATGGCCCCGCCTGAATGGCAACCATAAGAAGAAACCTCCTATTCCGGCCGATCTCTTGGACCAAGAGGAGTGGAAAGAGGCTGCGCAGGCTCTATGTTGAGTTGGGTAAGTCGACTGAGCAGATAGCATTTGATCCGTCGCTTAAGGCGACGTTGGAGAAACAGTCTGTCTGGCCGCATAGGTCGCATCGTGCCAGGAGTCTTGTTAGTGGCGGCCATGGAAGCCAAACGCAAACGCGGCGAATGGGTTACCTTTGGCGACGACGAGCCCTTCGGGGACATCGACGCCGTTGCGGTTTAATAATAATTAGCCCTGCATATCGTTTGTCGCACCTGCTGGCATGCAGGCGTGAAGATGCACCAATGATGTTAATGGGCACCTTGCGGAGAGGTTCTGCGCCCATTTTCAATTCCCGTTTAAACCACTGGACTTCTTATAATGTGTAGTTCGAGTTGGTCTGATAAGACGAGTACGAGATGGACCGCTTCAAATTAATCAGCGAGTTTCTGCCGGCGGGGGATCAGCCCCAGGCCATCGATTCGCTCACCAACAGCCTCCATGCCGGCGCCAAGTTCAACACGCTCATGGGCGTGACCGGTTCCGGCAAGACCATGACCATGGCCCACGTCATCGCCAACATGAACAAGCCCGCCCTGGTGATCAGCCACAACAAGACGCTCGCGGCGCAGCTCTACGAGGAGTTCAAGGAACTCTTCCCGACCAACGCCGTGGAGTATTTCGTCAGCTATTACGACTATTACCAGCCCGAGGCCTATATCCCCCAGCGCGATATCTACATCGAGAAGGATGCCTCGCGCAACGATGACCTCGACCGCCTGCGCCTCTCCGCCACGACCAGCCTGGCCCGCCGCCGCGATGTGGTGATCGTGGCCTCGGTGTCGTGCATCTTCGGCTTAGGCTCACCGGAAGAGTACAAACGCAGCGTCATCGCCATCCGCGTGGGGGAGCCGACGGACCGCGACGGTTTACTAGGCCGCCTGGTTGAGCTTCGGTACGACCGCAACGATGTGGACTTCAAGCGCGGCACCTTCCGCGTGCGCGGCGACACGGTCGATATCTACCCCGCCTACGAGCAGTTCGGTTACCGCGTGGAATTCTTCGGCGACACGCTGGAGAAGATCGATCTGATCCATCCCACTACGGGCGATACGCTCAGCTCGACGGACCAGGCCTTCATCTTCCCCGCCGTGCACTACGTGGCGCCGGAGGATGCCATCGAGCGCGCCGCCCAATCCATCAAGGATGAGCTGGAGATGCAGCTCATCAAGCTGCGCAACGAGGGCAAGCTCTTAGAGGCCCAGCGCCTGGCGGCCCGTACCAACTACGATGTGGAAATGATGCTCGAAGTGGGCTATTGCCCGGGCATCGAAAACTACTCGCGGCACCTGGATGGCCGCAAACCAGGGGATCGCCCGTACACGCTGATCGATTATTTCGGCGATGACTACCTGCTTATTCTCGATGAATCGCACGTGACCTTGCCGCAGCTGCGCGCCATGTACAACGGCGACCGCAGCCGCAAGGAAGTACTGGTGGAGCACGGTTTCCGCCTGCCCTCGGCGCTGGATAACCGGCCGCTGCGTTTCGAGGAATTCCAGACGCTCTGGAAGAACGTGATCTTTGTCTCCGCCACGCCCGGGCCCTTCGAACTGGAAAAATCCGCCGGCGTGGTGGTGGAGCAGGTCATCCGTCCCACCGGCCTGGTGGACCCGGAAATCTCCGTGCGGCCCGCGCGCGGCCAGGTGGCCGACCTGCACCAGGAAATCACCAAACGCACCAAGCGCGGCGAGCGCACGCTGGTCACCACGCTCACTAAGCGGCTGGCCGAGGACCTCAGCGAATACTTCCGCACCGAGGGCCTGCGCTGCCGCTACCTGCACAGCGAAATCGACACCATCGAGCGCACAGAGATTCTTAAGCAACTGCGCACGGGCACTTTCGACGTGCTGGTTGGCATCAACCTGCTGCGCGAAGGCCTCGATTTGCCCGAGGTTTCCCTGGTGGCCATCCTCGACGCCGACAAGGAAGGCTTCCTCCGCAGCGAGACCTCGCTCATCCAGACCATCGGCCGCTGCGCCCGCAACGTCAACGCACAAGTCTTTCTGTACGCCGACACCATCACGCACTCCATGCAGCGGGCCATGGATGAGACCAATCGCCGCCGCGCATTGCAGCAGGCGTACAACACCGAACACAACATTACGCCCACGACGATCCGCAAGGCCATTCGCGATTCGCTGGCCCAGCAGATCGCCGCTTCGAAGACGGCCCGCGAGGCCATCGCCGCCAGCGAGGACGAAATGTACACCATCGAGTCCATCACGGAGCTGGAAGAGGAAATGCTGGCCGCCGCCGATGGACTGGAATTCGAGCGTGCCGCGCGGCTGCGCGACCGCATCGAGGAACTCAAGGCCCGCGACGGGGTGAAGGCGAAGTAGCGGTTAGGTACAGCCGGAAAGCAGGCTGGAGGCCGGAGACTGGAGACTGAAGAAACGGCGAATATCGAATATCGAACAAGGAATATCGAAGTCAGAAGTCAGAACTGCGCGGCGGTTTGATCGCAATATTGCGACCGCTTCGCCAGCGGGTCTTCACTTCGCTATTCGATATTCGGTGTTCGATATTCGATATTCTTTTCGGGCCGTGAGGGCGTTCCATTTGCAGTTCGCACCTTTCCAGCCCAGGTCGCTATTCACTTGTCAAGAATCGTTTCTGGCCGCACACAGTTGCGGTCAGGCTCGCGCGGCCGCGAGCGACAACAAGAAAATGCAAATCCTAAACTCTAAATCCGAAATCCTAAACAAATCCAAAACTCGAATCGGAGCAAACATCAATCCGCGTTGGCGTTAAACGCGCAATTGAGCCGTTTGCTCTTTGTTTGAGATTTTGAAATTGGAATTTGTTTAGGATTTAGAGTTTAGGATTTCGAATTTCATCCGTAGGGTTCGCATGGGGTTTAGGGGTTATAGCGGCGGTTCTGCACAGCCGCGCTCTAGTCAAACGCCGGCCGGAGTTCTTCAGGCCGTGTACTGGCGGGCTGGCCTGGCTTTTTGGGCTGCCAGTCGTTCCGGCCAGAATGGTGAAGCGCTCACGGTTTTTCTCAATCCCGGCTTGGGGCCGGCGCACGAGGGAATTTTCGATTTTTGATTTGCGATTAAAGAGCCAAATTGGCCTATGGCACGGGAATCACCAAGAGCACCAAGTGCACCAAGAACACCAAGAAGAAATTAAAAGCTTTTCTTCTCTTTTTTTACTTGGCGCTCTTTGTGGCCTTGGTGAGCTTGGTGTTAAGACGTTTTCACGAACAGGATCACCGACTTTCAAATGAGTCTCCTTCTTCACTGCTAAACCCCATGCTTATGATGCGTACTGGTTGGGAGTCAGGTTGTGGTTCTTTCGTTCGCAGGGCGAACGAGAATTTCTCCCACACGATGTATTAAACCCCTCGCGGGATTTGAGCACACCCGAGGGCCTTCCAGCGCTGGTCGCGTGATGACGGCCGGATCGCTGACGCCTGTTCGAGTGCGGTTGTTGTTGATGAGTTTCGGGGACGGAGCACTTAATTCACGGCAGTGTCACGGGCTTGTCCTTCGCGGCATAATTTGGAATAGTGCTCCGTCCCCCAACTCTCCCTCTATTAGTACAGTTCCAAAAAACGGGACTTTACTATCATCAAAAAAGCTGTTTTTTAAAGATTTTTTTGGGCCTCTATTAGCACTACAACGCCACCTGATCCATTATGCAGCAACGTATTGACGATATTCGAATGCCAAGGCTACGCAACCGTCGCTTGCGTGTTTTCACGTGGCAGCGTCGCGCTTTCTCGTTTCGTGCCTGCGTTTGAGTAATAATCTCCGCCTCCCTGGCCAGGAAGCTTTGACGAACCTGTCCCGTCAGCCACAGGGAACGCACCAGCGCCGCGGCCGCCTGGCGAATCTGGCATACGGTCAGCTGCGGATTTTTCCCCCCGCCACTGTTCCTGAACCGTGGCCAGGAACAGGTGGCTGACGGCCGTCAGCAGCAGATGACGCTTCAAGGAGCGATACCGGCGAACCTCAAAATGGTCCAGCCCCAACTCGGACTTTTCCACCTCGAAGCATTGCTCGACCCTGTACCGCGTGAAGGCCACGTGCAACATCACCTCCAGCGGCGTGCCACCCGGCGCGTTGGAGACGAAGTATTTCACCTCCTGCGGCGCCAAAATGTTGCGGGCCACAATCAACCAATGCGCCCGCGTCGGCAGACCATCCCGTTTCAAATACAGCCGCGCCGCCTTGACCTGCCAAACCTCCGGTCCCACCGTGCTGTCCTTGACATGGAACTTCCGCCACGCTTGTTTGCGAAAAGCTGCCCCGTAGCGCAGCATGTGGCGAACCTGGATGCAGGGCAGGGTCTTGACCTTCAGACGGGGATAATGCCTCGGCCGGCCGCGCCGCGTGGCCGCACGATGCTGTTTTTGAAGAACCTCCGGTTCGCGCAGCCAGCCGTAGAAAATCGACGGCACTTCCAGGACGTAGCGCTGGCCGCACTCGTCCAGGGCGCGATGAAAGTCCGGCACTTCGCCATAACCTTCATCCCCCGTCATCCATTCAAACCGAATCCCGTTGGCCACGGCGGCGGCACGCAGTTCCAGGGCGATCTGCCACTTGGGGCGATGCTGCATTGTGTCCGGGATGCCCGCCCCCCGGCACCGAGCACGATCATCGGACCATTCCTGCGGCAAGAACATCTCCCCCGGAAGCAGGGTGTGAAAGGCGCCCGCCACATAGCTGATATGCACCGTAACCACGCAGTTATCCGCCTTGCCCGTGGCGCCGCAATATTGACGCTGCACGCCGGCGGTCTTGTCGCCCTTCTTGGGATGGGCCGTCTCATCCAACACGCCAATCGACAGGGGGTGGCTGTGTTGATCGCCCACGATCTGCATCAACCGCTGGGCCATGCGCGCATCATCCCAGTCTGCCAGCGACAGGAACTGCTGAAGCGTCCGCGGCGGAACGTCGGCCCGGTCCGCCATCGGCTCGATGCTCTTGCGCGGCAGATCCGACAATTGACCGTTGACGTAAACCCGCAGGTTGCCACAGGGCTCGCTGCGGCTGAAACAGTCGTCAAATTGTCCCAGGTACTGTTCCAACATCGGCTTGAGCTCTCGCAATTGCTTGGCATCCATGCCGTATCTCCTTTCGGGAAAAGCGCTCCCGAAAGGAACTATCGTCTGGCCGCCTGAGCTTTCTTGAGCCCAGATGGCGTTGTAGTGTTAGTACAGTCCCTCGCGGCGGTTTAGGTAAGGTGGGCAAGATGAGGAAATAAGAACCCTCACCCTGCTTCGCTGAAGCTTCGCAGGGCAGGCCCTCCCCCGTAAAAGGGGGAGGGGTAAAGGTGCGCGGCGGTTTGGGCAAGCTAGGCAATCTGGGTAAGAACGAATCAGGCAAAGAATCTCCCCCCATTAAGTACGTACGCGGCGGAGGGGGTCCGCAAAACCGGTTTTAAAGATTTTTTGAAAATGACAGCCGCGCAAATTCGCAATTGCGAATGTTTTGCCCGCCGCGCGGCGGTTTTCCCCAGGGCCAAAGGCCCTTCGGGGCGATTGACTGCACTCGTTTCAGTCGCCCCGCCGGGGCTCTTCATCCGGCGCGACAAACCACCACGGCGCGTGCGCCCGTGGCTATTTTCAAGGAAATCTATGCACCTGACCCCTGCTGGGGCTCCAACGCTAACTGCTTTCTTTCCACGGGCTTGCGCCCGTGGCTATTTTCAAGGAAGAGGCGGGAATTATCGGACACCCTCGGAAAAGAATCCAGCCACGGCACCCGGCAGGCGGGCAATATTTATAGTGCCGTAGGCACGACAGAATGCAGCCCCGCCTTTCAAGGCGGGGTCCGCCGCGGGATGAATGGGGAGTGCCGTAGGCACGGCACATAATTCGATAGGCAGCCTGCCTCCCGAGGGTTTTGTGCCGTGCCTACGGCACTCCATGGGAGCGGGGTCGCCTTACCCAGCACTGAAAAAGGTTATTGCATCTAGGCTATAAGTGTTTGTCTTTCGCTGCGGACATAATGAAAGATCAGTTTTGCCTGCACCCAAAGACGAACACGAAAGTGTGTCCGTACCCAGGGCGGCAGATGCTTAATCCCGCAACCGCTGCTATTCCAGGCGCCAAAGAATCGGTCAATGCTGGCGCGCTGTTTAAGTAAGCCGTATCCAAAAGGCCGGCTGCACAGGTCAATCGACCGCAGACGATACGGGCTTTGTCGGCGATGTCCCAAACGAGCGCCTTTCCTTTTGGGAACCACCAGCTGAATTCCTTTGGCCCCAGCATGGTCAAAGAGTTTGTTGTTGTCATACTCCCCATCGCCGAGCAAATAACCCTCTCCGTTAACGTCGCGGAGCAGCCGCTGCGCCATGCGTTGTTCGTTGCAGTGCATGGGCCCCACGCGCCAGGCGACAGCGACGCCGCCGGGAGTGCAAATGGCATAAAACTTATAGCCTTTGGCCTTCCCTGTGGCCGCGCGGCCGAAGCCGGCCTGGCGGTCATGCGAGGCACTGCCGATCACCAAGGGCATGGCGTCGATGCAGCGCCAAAGGCTCTGACCGAAGTGCTGACGATAGTGTTCTTCCAGGTCCACGAGCAACGCTTGCACCGGTGCCGTTCGCAAGCGCCGCGACATGCACGAAGGACTGGGCAGATCGCCCAGGCTCGGCTCAGGCCAATTGCGTTCATCACACGCCCAGCAGGTCGGCCGATCATGCAGCACGGCCCAGAGATAAACCGCCACAATGCGCCGTGTTGAATACTGCACCTTCGCTTGGGAATACTTCTTGCCCGAAATCACAAGCAGTTCGTACACTCGCTTCCAGAGTTCGCCTTCCATGGCCAGTCTCCTTCTGTAATGAGTGGGAGACATTGTGGAGGCGAACTTCTTATTGCGCAATAGGTTACATCAATTTTTCAAAATCCTCTGAAAGTGCTGGGCTGCGCACTAACGGTCCCTAGGGGACCTCAAGAAAAGGGCTACGGATCGAGATGTGGCATAGCCAGCTTGTCACGGCGAAGCGGAGCGAAGAAGGGCCCTCGGCTGTGCATTTTCAGAATGATGGGGCTGCAAACGCCGCAGCCAGGGCACCAAATCAGTCAGATCAAGTTGGTCGTTATGCCGCCGGTCGGTCCGGGTGAAGGTTCTTTCGTGATCCACGGCGTGAAGAAACGTGGCTGCACAAAAATGCAGCCACGGCACCCAGCCACGGCACCCAGCTCTTGGTCGGCTCCACAAGATGCCCGCAAATTGATAGCCGAGAATTGCTGTAAGTGGTTCCGCGAAAAAAAGTGTCTCTCCCTTATATACGGACGCGAAAGTGGGGGTCGGTATTCATAAAAATAAAAAAATCTGCTTAAGTGTTACACTGCCCCCTTACAGACGTCACAGTTTACCCAGCTTAACAGGTTTTTGGGGCCTCCAGAGCGATTTTCGAGAGGGCACTGAGCGCTGCAAAAATGGCACTTAGGACAAAAGCAGGGCACAGGTTACAGGGCACAGGTTACAGGGTGCGGGGTGCGGGGTGCGGGGTGCGGGATGAGATTCGCACAGCCGGAGGTCTTGATGCGGGCGCAGAGAACGTGGCTGCAAAAGCTGTACAGACCGGGGACATCGTGAACAGGTGTGCGGGGACATGGTGAGCGCTGTAGCATGCCGACTTTACCTGCAAAAGGAGAGCCGGCAATGCCATGGATGGAGGCGACTCGGATGTCCCAGCGGCAAGAGTTTGTTCTTTTGGCCCAGGCCCAGCAGACCAATGTGCGGCAACTATGCCGACGCTTCGAGATCAGTCCCCCGACGGCATACAAGTGGCTTGGCCGATTCCAGGAAGGCGGCGTGGACGCCTTGCAGGACCAGTCCCGCCGGCCTCGGTGCAGTCCCAATCAGACGCCGCCTGAACTTGAGCGGCAAGTGGTGGAACTGCGCCAGCAGCATCCGGCCTGGGGTGGCCGCAAGATCCGGGCCCGCCTGAAGGCCTTGAAGTGTGCCAACGTCCCGGCCGCCAGCACGATCACGGACATCCTGCGCCGTCATGGGCTACTGCGCACCGATACGGATCATGAACCCGGACCCTTTACCCGATTCCAGCGGCTTTATCCCAATGACCTGTGGCAGATGGACTTCAAGGGCCACTTCACCCTACTGTCGGGGCGTTGCCACCCGCTGACAATCCTGGATGACCACTCGCGATTCAATCTGGCGTTGCGGGCGTGCGGTGATGAACGCGGCCAGACGATTTGGCCACACCTGGTAGAGGTCTTCCGTCGCTATGGCCTGCCGCGCCAGTTGCTCTGCGATAACGGGCCGCCTTGGGGCACGGGGCAACCTGGCGGCCTGACGCGGCTAGGCGCCCGCCTGGTGCGCCTGGGGATCATGCTGTGCCACGGCCGGCCCTTCCATCCTCAGACGCAGGGCAAGGATGAACGATTCCACCGGACCTTGAAGGCCGAGGTCCTCAACGGCCGCAGCTTTGCGGACCTGGCGGCCACGCAGCGGGCGTTCGATCCTTGGCGGGACATGTACAACCTCCAGCGGCCACATGAGGCGCTGGAGATGACCACGCCGGCCTCGCGTTACCAGGCTAGCCCCCGGGCGTATCCCGAGATGCTGGGGCCGGTGGAGTACGGCCCAGATGACCAGGTCCGCCAGGCGGATCACCAGGGTTACGTCACGTTCCACGGGCGCAGGATCCACATCTCTGACGGCGTGTCGCACCAGCCTGTGGGCTTCCGCCCCACGCCACAGGACGGGGTCTGGGACGTGTATTTTTGTCACCAAAAGCTAGACACAATCGACTTGCGGAGCGAGACTGGCAGCGACCAAAGGTGTTAAGGATGTCCCCGCACACCTGTTCGCGATGTCCCCGGTCTGTACAAAAGCCGCAGCCACGGCACCCGGCGAAGGCCCGTAAACGGGCCTGAGAAAGAATGCACGGCCGAGGGCGGCTGTGCCACATTAGTTTTTTTCTCCTCGAAGAAACGTGGCTGGAAAAGAACCCAGCCACGGCACCCGGCACCCCGGGCGCAGGTTACAAGTCACGGACGAATCATGTTCTTGCCCGTAAATTGTCATTTGTAATTTGTAACTTGTAATTTCTCACAGCTTACCGCCATGGCCTGCCTGCTGGATGAGCTTTTCGAAGCGGTGGCCGTACTCGACGTAGTTTGCGAATCGGGCCTTCGCCTCGGCCGCGGGGGTGTTCTCGTGATAGACGATGGCCATGTGCGGCTCCATGGAGAAGCCGCCGTCGTAGCCGCGGTCCAGCAGGTCTTTCACGATTTTCAGCACATCGCCCTGGCCCTCGCCGGGGAAGGTCCAGGTCACGTTCTGGCCGGCCTCGTTCCACACGCCGTCCTTGATATGGACGTACACCACGTGGTCCCGGACGTGTCGGTAGAAATCCCAGGCCGATTGGCGCGGGTAGGGGGGCTTCTGCGTGCGGTCCTCGCTTTGGACGGGATTGCCGGTGTCGAACACCAGCTTGAGCCCCGGGACGTTTTCCAGCAGCCGCAGCGTGTACATCCAACCCATGCCGCCGTAATTCATGCAGTTTTCGTGTACGGGCAGAAGGCCCTCGCCCGTGAACATTTTGTGCAGCTCGCGCACGCGGCTAAACCGCTCCTGCTCCATCTGGTCATCCGCCGCGCGATCCTTCAGCACGGCGAAGCTCATGATCCGCGCCAGCTTTGCGCCCAACCGCTTCATGCGGCGAATGCCGATGCGGGCCTCTTCATAGGAGGAATCCGGCGAATCGGTGATCAGCTTGCTCCAGTTGGCGATCCGCGAGCCGAAGCAATTCACGCGCACGCCGGCCTTATCCAGCGCGCGGCAGACCACATCAAATTCGCTCTCATCCAGGTCGGTGAAGGCCTTGCCATTCACCGAGCGCATCTCGATATCAGACCAGCCCAGCGCTTTGGTGGCGCGGATCTGGTCGTCGATCATCACGGCGGCCTCATCGGCAAAACCTGTCAGGTACATATACAAGCTCCTCGCGTTCTAATTTTGCGTTCTCATATTAATAGCCTGAAAAACTATCTGGCAAGAAACTCTTCAAAGGCGCCGCCGAAGAGCCGGCGGATGTCGCGCTCGATTTCCTGGGTGGTAAAGCGCCAGCCGGAGGCGTGCGCAGCGAGATATTGTTTCGCCAGCACGTCCGCCGCGACCCGGCGGGTGTGGCGCCACTTGTAGAGCACCTGCTCGAGCACGCGGGCATCGGAATGCTGGAGCGTGAAGTTTGTGCCCAGCAACTCCAGCCGCATGCGGGTGACCTCTTCGATGATGCTGGGCGTGTTGCAGAACCACCAGCAGCCGAAGACGTGAAGGTTGCTGAACTTCCGTCCCGTCACCGCCAGGTGGTGCTGGTCGTGGCGGTCCAGCACGGTGGCCAGGAATTTTGTGCCGGGGTGCTGGAGGCACAGCCGCGCAAGCGCGGCGATGTCGGAGCGGCCCTGGGCATCGCCGGCCTGGGCCAGCGAGGGGACCACGCGCCTGCGCACGCCGAGCATCAGCGCGATGGGCAAATTCCGTTCGGCGGCCACGGGGCAGATCACGCGGTCGAGCAGTTCGGTGATCTGGCTGCCGTCGCCGTAGCTCCAGTCGGGGCCGAGGCTGGCGGCCAGGTACACGGGCCTCAGGCGATCGATCCAGCCGGCCAGCCAGCGGCGAAGCGATTCGACGGTTTCGGCGGTCAGCGTGGCATCCGTGGCGCAGCCCTGGCGGGCCAATTGCGGGCGGGCGGAGGGGAAGTTGCCCAGCAGCCCATCGGTTCGCAGCGCCGTCCGCAGCCGATTGGGGCAGGGGCGGCAGGAAAGCCAGTGCTCCGCTTCACCATCGGCCAGCGGATCATTCGTCATGATGGCGTAATCGATCTTCGCCAGGTCCAGGACGCGGTCGAGATAATGCTCGGCCTTCTGGCGGCCGAACCACGCGCGCCAAGTGGACAGGTCGCGGGTCGCCGGGTCCAGCCCCAGTTCTGTCAGCACGGTGAGCACGCCCTGGCGGGCCTCGGAGATGGGCGAAGCGTCGCAGAACAGGTGCTGCCAGACCAGATCGGCCTGCTGTTGCTTCTTGAGCGCCCAGAACTTTTCGGGGGTCAGCTCGCGCGGGGCCACAGAGAGCAGCTCCGCCACCAGGTAGTGGTACGTGAGCAAGTCGTCAATGCCCCACAGCAGAAGCTCGCCATGGCCGGGCGGGAACAGGTGCGTGTGGATATCGCTCGCGGCGGTGCTGGCCACGGAGCGACGAACGGTCTGCTCCAGCGTAGAGACATCCTGAATGGCGGTCATGCTGCTACTCCTGGGGCTCGTGTGTTCGCACAGACGGTACAGGGTACAGGGTACAGGGCACAGGGTACAGGGTACAGGGTACAGATAAGAATCCGCTCTGTAACCTCAACCCTGTACCCTCTAACCTGATTTCACAGCGGTTTTCCCGATAGCACCGCCTGGGCGAAGCGGGAAACCATCTGCTTATTTGAAAAGACCAGGGGGAAGAGCAGGCCCACGGCCGTGTGGGGCGGGCGGAGGGCATCGGCCAATTCGCGCCGCCAGACCGTGTTGAATGTGTTCAGGATGGCCTGGGGCTCCTTGGTCTTTAAAGCCTTGGTCGCCAGATCCGCGGCCAGCATGGCCGAGGTGAGCGAAGGCCGCAGCGTCTGGGCGGTGATGCGGTCGGCGAAGCCGCCGGCGGTGCCTATTAATATCGTGCGCTTGGCGACGTGGTCTTCCATGTCCAGGGCCACGCCGTCGGGCGGCAGCCAGCAGGCTACGCGAGGCCGCGCGGGGGTGAAATCCGCGGGGAGCACGCCCGCCTGCATCAACGTTTTAGGCAGCGCGGCGGCGGCATCCGCGGCATCCAGCCGCGTTTCCAGCGGATGAATCAGCCGCATGTGTACGGTCGAGCCCACGCCGAAGGCCATGGCCATGTCGCCATCCCGCGAGAGATACACCAGGTGCAGCGCCTTGCCCAGGTGCTGCGTGACTTTGGCGCTTGTCCAGGCGGCGTCGATGGCCGTCACCATGAGTACGCCGCGCGGCACGTTGCTGGCGGGCATGCCCAGATGCGAGATGATTTCGGCGGGGCGGCTACAGGCCGCAAGGAGGAGTTTGGCGGCCAGGGGAGGAGCGCCGCCGAATGAGATGGAATCCTCGGTGAGCCTCAGATCGGCCAGATTGACTTCTTCAATCACATCCACGCCGGCCTTGCGGCCGGCAGTTTTGAGGGCCTCGGCCAGGCCACCGGCGGGGAAAAAATAGCCGAGCGTTTTCTTGCCGCTGTATTTGGCCGTGCGGTCGCCTTCGGGGCTGTAAAAGTGGACCTCGTTGAAGGCTGCCGCGCCGGCGGCCTTGAAAACGGCCTTTAATGCCGGCTCTTCCTCCAGAACCTCCGCGCACACCCACTCTGAGAGGGGGCACTCTGCCGGCTCCGCCTTGCAGCCTAGGACGACGACACGATTGCCGGCTTTACCCATCCGCCAGGCGGCGGCGAGCCCCGCGGGGGTCTGGCCGAGAACGGCAACGTCGTAGATGTCGCTCTGAGATGGAGGGCGGCGCCTGCGAATAGAAGGACCTTTCTTGTCAGCGGTTCTCTCGGATGCCTAATTACAAAGTACAAAGTACAAGTTACAAATTACTGCGGGAGGGAAGTCCATCCCTAATTTGTCACTTGTACTTTGTAATTTGTAATTCAAATTAGTACCGATAATGCTCTGATTTAAACGGACCTTCGACCTCCACGCCGATGTACTTCGCCTGGGCCTTGGACAGCTTGGTGAGTTTGGCGCCGAGTTTATCGAGGTGCAGCCGCGCGACTTCCTCATCCAGTTTCTTGGGCAGGCGATACACGCCGATGGGCCGCGGGTTGGTCCACAGGTCGATCTGCGCCAGCACCTGGTTGGTAAAGGAGTTGCTCATGACGAAGCTGGGGTGGCCCGTGGCGCAGCCCAGGTTCACCAGGCGGCCTTCGGCCAGCAGGAAGATCGCGTGGCCATCGGGGAAGATGTACTTATCCACCTGCGGCTTGATGTTCACGTGCTTTATGCCCGGCCAGCTCTTTAATTGCGCGACCTGGATCTCGTTATCGAAGTGGCCGATGTTGCACACGATGGCCTGGTCCTTCATCTTGCTCATGTGCTCGGCGGTGATGATGTCGCAATTGCCCGTGCAGGTGACGTAGATGTCCGCGTAGGGCAGGGCGTCTTCGATGGTGGCCACCTTGTAGCCGGCCATGCAGGCCTGGAGGGCGCAGATGGGGTCGATCTCCGTCACCCACACCTGGGCGCGGTGATTCTTCAGGGCCTCGGCCGAGCCCTTGCCCACATCGCCGAAGCCGCACACGCAGGCCACCTTGCCGGCGACCATCACGTCGGTGGCCCGCTTGATGCCGTCCACCAGCGATTCGCGGCAGCCGTAGATGTTGTCGAACTTGCTCTTGGTGACCGAGTCGTTGACGTTGATGGCCGGGACGAACAGTTCGCCGCGCTCCATCCGCTGATACAGGCGATGGACGCCGGTGGTCGTCTCCTCGGAGACGCCCTTCCAGCCTTCCTTGCAGCGGCGCCAGAAGGTGGGGTCTTCCTTCAGCGTGGCTTTAAGCTGCGCGGTGAGGGCCCGCTCTTCCTCGCTGTTGCCCAGTTTATTGAGAACTTTCGGGTCATCCTCCACCTGGCAGCCCAGGTGGATCATGAGCGTGGCGTCGCCGCCGTCATCGACGATGAGTCTGCGGGCCCTGGTTGCCGGGGAAGGTCAGGGCCTGCTTGGTACACCACCAGTACTCTTCCAGCGTCTCGGCCTTCCAGGCGAAGACGGGCACGCCGGAGGCGGCGATGGCCGCCGCCGCGTGATCCTGCGTGGAGAAGATATTGCACGAGGCCCAGCGGACATCGGCCCCCAGGTCCACCAGGGTCTCGATCAGCACGGCGGTCTGGATGGTCATGTGCAGCGAGCCGGAGATGCGCGCGCCCGCCAGGGGTTTAGCCGGGCCGTACTTGGCCCGCACGGCCATCAGGCCGGGCATTTCCTTCTCGGCGATCTCGATTTCGCGGCGGCCGAAGTCGGCCTGGCCAAAATCCGCAACCTTGTAATCAGCTACCTTGCTTTTCCTGGGGGCAGTCCGTTGTTTGACAGGCATTGGTTTCTCCGGTGGCTATTTGACTATTTGACTGTTTGGCGCTTAAGGCCAAACCATCCGGTTCATCTCCGGCTGTTCCAAACAGTCAGACAGCCAAAACGCCAAAAAAGCTGTTTTTCTCATGTCCAAAAATCACTATCCATCTGCGGCACATCATCGATCACGGTGATGATGAACCGGTTTGCCTTCTCTACATCTTTTACGCCGGGTGCGCTTTCCACGCCGCTGGAGACATCCACGGCCCAGGGCTGCACCACGCCCATGGCGGTGACCACGTTCTTGCTATCGAGGCCCCCGGACAGAATCACCGGGGGCAGGCCGGCCATCGCGCCGGCTTGGCGGGCATCGCCGACCAGTTCCCAGTTGAAGCGTTCGCCCGTGCCGCCGTGCTTGTCGGGGTTGTAGCTATCCAGCAGGATCCCCGCCACGCGCGAGGGCGTCCGCACGGCGGAAAGCCACTGGCGGACCTGGGCCAGCCAGGCGGCATCGCGCACGCGGAAGGCCTTAATTACGGGCCGTTCCAGCTCTTCCACGATCTGGGGGCTTTCATCGCCGTGCAGTTGAAGATACTGGAGGCGGGCCTTTTCCGCCACGCGGTTCATCACGACCGCGCCGGCATCGACGAAGACGCCCACGGTGGCCACGAAGGGGGGCAGACAATCGGTGATTTCCCGCGCCTGCTCGGGGCTCGACCCAGCGCGGGGAATCGGCGAAGACCATGCCGATGGCATCGGCCCCGCACCGGGCGATAGCGGCGGCCTTGTTAGGCTCGCGCAGCCCGCAGATTTTTACCCGCACCCGCTTCATAGGCTGCCACTATACCCGGCGGCGGTAGCGGCGTTCCAGATGTAAGAAGCCAGACTGTAGACTGTAGGCTGTAGACTGTAGGGAAAGCAGGATGGATGACAAGTATAGACGCTTGTTCTTGCCTTAACCACCAAGACCACCAAGTACATCAAGAGCACCAAGAAAGGCCTTTGGCTGTAGGCTGTAGGTACTAGAAGAAATTTGTAACAAACGCACCTTTGGCGCATCTTCAGATGGAACGGGTATTACGGGAGATGGGCATTGTGGACATGAAAATGGGGATCATTAAGCTGGTCTTGCTGGCTTTCTGGGCAGCGGCATTTCTGGCTGGGCTGATATTGCTCATCCGCGGCCTGGGCGGCCGCTTTGTCGGCGACCATCCATACTGCCGCAAATGCGGCTATGACCTCTTTGGTAACACCAGCGGCAAATGCTCCGAGTGCGGTGCAGATATTACTGCGCCCGAGAGCACGCGCATCGGTCAGCGGAGGCGTAGCGCGGAAGCCTTGTCGCGGCGGCGATTCTGCTGCTGCTGGTCTTGCTGCCGCCAGCGCTCTACAGCAGCCAAAAGGTGCGCAACTATAACTGGAACAAAATAAAACCTGCCGCTTGGCTGCAAAGAGAGGCATTAGTCCCCTTTGGTCCCAACTCAAGCGCGGCGAGGCTCGAACTGCTGCGGCGAGGGCAGCTTGGAAAGCTTTCCACCGCCAAGATCAGCTCATACATCAACGGAATCCTGGCAGAGCAAAAGGACCCGAAGATTTCCTGGTGTGTGGAATTGGGAGAATTCATTGAAAAAGCTTACACGCGAGGTGAGGCTCGACGATTCGCGATGGAAGACGTACCTGGAGCAGGGGATCGTTGCCCAGTTGCTCGTGCGGCGGCGCATCAGCCAGGGCGCGGCCGTGCCCGTTTTCACTCGCAACACGATTCGATTGGGTTCCAGCGGCTATGCCTTTAAATGGACCAACGGCCCGGTGATGATGGGACCGTGGAAGTATTCCAGGTCTTCTGAATCGGGAGGAGAATGGTGGGCCTCGGGGCTAAACGGTATCCGTGGGACAGGCTGGACCCTGCACTGCCGCGATTTTACCGGCGATTCTATGCCGCCGGGCGCTTACGACGTCACCTATTCACCTCACATCAGCATTGTCGTCGGTTGTACATCCATGCCAAAGCCTTTTCCGCCGCCCACGCACGAATGGGATATCACACTGCGCGGCCGCAGCGAAATAATCCCAGCAGATGAGCAAAGTGTGGAGGTTGTGAGCGATCCAAACCAGGCTTCCGCGCTGCGAGGCTTCATGAGCGTTACACAGCTTCGAGCCACACGTGCATCGAGGCAGGGAATAGACCTCCATGCCATGGTTCAATTCAAAAACGTGCCGGTGGCTGTTGGGTTTGACGCGTTCCTGAGAACGAGCGATGGCCGGGAGTGGCCGATGGGCCGCCTGGCAATTAATGCAAGCCCCGGCGCAGCACGGTTACAGCATCTGGGGAAGCGGAGAAGGCACTTTGGAAGATATGCCTGCAACGGCCACTGTGGTGTTTCGCTCCAGCGTTCAGGCGGCTGAGGAAAATCCGGAAGTGGAAAGGATCTGGGGCGGCACGATTGAGATTCCGGATGTGCCAGTCGAGACGGATAAAAAGGGCCTGTGATAGAGAGCGCCATGGCCGTCGGCCGTGCGCGCGATGGGCTTGGGGAATGAAGAATTCTGCGGAAGCCAGCGAGACCTTCTTTTCCCCTTGTCCGCACAGCGCACGGTCGCGGACGACCGTGGCACCCTCACTTTAAACCTCAAGCTCTTTAAATCCGCAATCTGCAATCCGCAATTCCCAATCGGTCGGCCCCTTTTCTACCCCTTCCGTGTCCGCAAGAATAGCAATAGAAGGCTGTGTTGGGTGTGCGGGGTAACGTGATAGTTGGGGTGCAACCATGGATGCGATAAGTGGTGCGATTTCGAGGAATTTTCGTTGGACGTTGGCTGTGCGCGGCATCGCCGCGATCATCTTCGGCATATTGGCTTTGACCTGGCCGAGCATGACGTTGCTGGGCCTGGTGATTATCTTCGGCGTGTATGCCCTTGTGGATGGGGTAATGGCCCTGACGGGCTCACTGGTCTACCGCAAGGCGGTGCAGGAATGGTGGCTGATCCTGCTGCTGGCTATAGCCTCCATAGCACTAGGCATACTGACCTTTGTGCGGCCGCAGATTACCGCACTGGTGCTGCTGTTATTGATCGCGGCCAGGGCGCTGGTCGTGGGCGGCCTGGAAATCGCGGCGGCGATTGAATACCGCCACGTGATCCGGCATGAATGGCTGCTGGTGCTGTCGGGCATCTTTTCAGTGCTGTTCGGCCTGTTCGTGTTTGTCTATCCGCTGTCCGGGGCACTGGCGATTATCTGGCTGATCGGCATATATGCCCTGCTCGTGGGCATCAGCCAGGTGGCCTTCTCCATCACCGCCAGGCCGATGGAAAGGGTGCTGCCGGCGGGACCGGAGCCGTACCCGGCGTGAATAATGGCTTACGGCTTAAGGCTTACGGCTTAAGCAGACAAGAAGTGCGGTCTGTCTCAATCGGGCGAGAGCTACCGGAGTTCCGGCCGGCTTAAGCTTTAAGCCGTAAGCCTTTAGCCCAAGGCTGTAATGGCATTCCGCCGCGCTTGCAGGTAATCTCAAGATCATGTTGATCGCGGCCATCAACGTGACACTGCCGCCTTTGGCGCGCTGGCTGGTTGTCTGTCTCTCCTGCGCGGCGGCGGCCTGGGAACTCTACCTCGGGGCGGCCGCGATTATCCGACAGAATCTTACCTTCAGGCAGAGGATCACGCGGGTTTGCCTTATCTGGGCGATGTTCACGCTGCTGGGACTGATGTGGCGATTTTCGCCGCTGTGGGGACTGGCGGTTCTGGCCATCGCGATGATTTCGTGGGCCGCCAGGAGCTATAGCCGCACAACCGTCCCAATTTCGCCGCGTGCGCGGCTGTTTCTGCGCATCATCCGCGGGGCGGTGTTGTTGATGGTTTTGCTGATCGCCGCCGCGCCGGTTTGGATGGATCAGGTTGATGAGCCCGTAAAAGAGGCGGTGGCGCTGTTGATCGACACTTCCGCCTCCATGGCCAATAAAGATATGGTGCTGCCCGTGCGGTCGCAGAGTTCTTCTCAATCCGCCAGCGCCGCGGCGGCCGGCGGGGCGATGAATCGCCTGGAAGCTGTGCAGAGGATGCTGGCGGCCAATCGTTCGCTGTGCCTGCGGCTGGCCGATCGGTACGACTTTCGCGTGGCCGGTTTCGACGGCCACGTGCAGTATGGCCGCGCGGAGGAGCTTCGCGCAACTGGGCAGCGCACGGCCATCGGCGATGGCATTCAGCGGGTAAAGGATGATTTTCTTTCGGTGGGCGAGCCGATCGCCGCGGTGATGGTAATCACTGATGGCTGCAACAATACCTCCGAGATCATTACGCCGACGGCGCAGGCCGAGGCCATGGCCGCGCGAAGCTGGCCGCTGTGGCTGGTGGGGGTGGGCAGCGATGAGGCGCTGGATCGCGTGTCGCTGAATGTGCGCGACCTCCAGGCCCCGGACAAGGTGGACCTGATGCGGGATACCACGATCTCCGCGGATGTGGAGGGCGTGGGCCTGGCCGGCCGCACAGTGCGGGTAGAGTGCAAGCTGGGCGAGCAGCTCGTGGGGACGAAAGAAGTGAAGTTCGACAGGCCCAGCCAGACGCGGCGGCTGCTGTTTGAGGTGACGCCGCAGGTGGCCGGGTTCCACAGCTTGGTCGTGCGGGTCGAGCGACCGGATATCGGCGAGCGGCCGCTGGTTGGCGAGCTGGAGTTGGCCAGGATGGTACACGTAACCAGCCGCACGCTGCGGATTCTTTATTTGGAGGGCCGTCGCCGCCACGAGAGCCGATTTATCGCGGAAGCGTTGGCCGGCCAGGAGCGATTCGAACTTACGCGGGCGATCCTGGGCGAGCCGTTGCAGCCGGAGACGGATATCGAGGCGGCCAAGAATTTCTGGCAGGGTTTCCAGGTGATCGTGCTGGGCGATTGCAGCGCCTCTACCTTCGGCTGGGCCCGCCTGGAGCAGCTTGCCGCCTGATTGCCGAGCAGGGGCGGGGGCTGGTGATGATCGGTGGGGAGCAGAGTTTCGCCGGCGGCCAATGGGGCCAGAGCCAGCTTGCCGCGGCGCTGCCGGTGGAAACGGGCGCGCAACTGCCGCTGCTGGAAGGGCCGGTGAAGATCGTGCCGACGGAGCAGGGGCTGGCTGAAGGGCCCATGCGCATCAGCTCCGATGGCAATGATCCGGCGGCCTGGCAGCGGCTAAAACCGCTGCCGCAGGCGGATCGGCTGGGCGGCCCCAAGCCGGCGGCCACGGTATTTGCCAGGAGCGATGATGGAACGCCTTTGATTATCGGCCAGCAATATGGCGCGGGCCGCTCGATGGCCGTCGCGCTGGACACAACCTGGCAGTGGGCCTTGTCGACAGATGACACGGCCGATTTGCAGAAGCGATTCTGGCGGCAGGTCATGCTGTGGGCGGGCAATCCCTCGACCGATGCGTGGCTGACAACCGACAGCCCGCGCTACGATGCCCAGCGGCTCTCTGAAGGCCAGGAGCGCATCACCGTGACGGCCGGCGTGGAGGATGGAGACGGCACGCCGCGCGGCGATTTGCCCATCACCATTACGCTGGCCGGCGAGGACGGCAATGCCCGCGAGATAAACATGGAGGCCGCGGGCGATATCCGCAAGGCTGTGCTTGGTTCGCTGCTTCCGGGCAAGTACACGCTGGAGCTGTCGGGGCAAAATAAGGGAAAGAAACTGGCGGCAAAGCAGATGTTTGAAGTGATCAGGCGCGATCTGGAGAGGCTCGGATGTGGTGGCCAACCTCTCGCTCCTGCGGCGGATGGGCGATGTGGCAGCCCCCTCCGGCGGCGGCTACGTGGAGCTGGAAGGGCTGCGCGAGGTGCTTACCAAGTTGGCGGATATCCGCCCGCAGGCCACCCGCCAGCGCACTATCAGTCTGAATCTGGTGGAGGATAATCGCTGGGCGCTGCTGATTGCGCTGCTCGTTCTGTTGGCGGTCGAATGGGCGGTGAGGAAGAGGATGGGGCTCGTCTAAAGTACAAATTACAAAGTACAAATTACAAGTTATCAGAGTTGCACGTCAGTATCACACCCGGGGCTATCTGTAATTTGTAATCTGTAACTTGTAATTTGTAATTCTTTCAGAAGCGACCTCCGCATTGATCAGATCACTTCCAGAACGAGTGGGTCTTCGCGCTGTCGCCGATGGCGGGGCCGCCGCGCAGGCCGCGCATGCGGATGCCTTCGCCGATCAGCCAGACCAGCGTGGCCACCCAGATCACCACCGCCACGGCCAGCACCTTGAGCGCCAGATCACCCGAGCTTTTTGCAGCGCGGCGATCACCGCATACTTGCCCGTCCACTGGGCCACCTGCGCCACACGGCGATCAAGAGGCCCGCAATGGCCTGGCAGGAGACCAGCAGCCAGCTCCAGGAAATAATGCGGTGCTGGCGGCTGGCGCGGATGATCATGTACAGGCCGGCCAGCATCCACACCGGGCCTGCAAGGTCGAAGATCAGCCTGGGCCAGGAGCCGAAGGTGTCCAGGAACGTGGAAGTAATCGCCGGCAGGCTGGCCACACCCTCGCGCGATTGCAGCAGCAAGGCCGTGTGCTTGGCCGACCAGCAGGACAGTGCCCACACCAGGTAGGCAATGCCCGCCAAAAGCAGGGCCAGGGCCACATCGGTTCGCGTCGTTCTACGAACATGTCCAAGCATGCACTACATTAAACTCCGCGCGGCGAGGAAATGGAATACACAAGCCATATTGCCACTTGCAAATTTCAAATTGCAAATTGTGGAGAAGACGAAGCTTCTTCGTAAATCTGCAATTGCAATTGGCAATATGGAATTGATGCGTAGAAGGGAGATGGATTAAAAAACACGGCCGACGGCGCCGCATCGGCGCCGCCGGCCTATGTTAATGCCTCGATTATCTTCCCTTGCGACCGCCCTGTTCCTGCCCCCCACGGCCCTGTTCTTTGGACTCTTCAGGCTCGGGCATCTTCGGATGCTCCGGCGTCTTTACCTCAGCCTGGCTGCGAATTGGAGAGCGAGATCCCTGGACCTTCCGAGATGTCTCCTCCCTGGGCGCAGCCGCTTCTTCACGATGCGCGGCGCTTCCGGCTTGGCTTCTTCATGGCGAGGGGCCTCAGGTTTGGCCTCGGGACGAGCCTCTTCGCGCGGCTGAGGCCTGGCCTCTTCGTGCGGCTGAGGTTGCGGCCGAACCTCCTCACCTCGAGGCGTCTCAGGCCTGGCTTCAGGAGCTTTGCGTTCAGGCTGCGCCTGCGCGACATGGGCGCCTTCCCAGTGGCTGCGCTGTTGTGCGTACTGATGCAGTTCGTTGGCCCGTTGGGCCGCTTCCTGGCGCTTCTGAGGCGATACCTGCACGAATTTCATGGGCGCATTGGACCGCTGAGCATAGGTCCGCAGCGGCGTCGCCAGGACCGGCATCTTTTTCTCCGCCGCGGGCAGATGCGCTACCCGCTGCTGTTCCTCGCGCCAGGTGTGGGCGGGACGAAGATCCCGGTCCTTCACCCGGCGGTCATATTCGGCGTGCAGGTTGTCGTACCAGTGGGGGTCGCTGTGATGCCGCCATTCCTCGTGATAGAAGATCGGATCGTACCAGGCGCGGCGGTCGCGGGCTTCGTACCAGGGATAAAAACCCTGGCGGGCATAGCGCGGGGAATAGTAGTCGCCGAAGAAATATGAGCAATACTGCGGCTGGCAGAACAGACTGACCAGCAGAGCATCCGGCTGAATCACAATGGTGGGCGTGAATTCGTAAATGGGCTGTTGATACGCCGCGGGGTCGAAGGCCACCGGCGCGAAGACCACGCCGCGGTGCTCGAGCGTGTAGTCCCAGTGGCCGGGAATGTACACGTATCCGTAAGGCGTCCAATTATAGTGCGCGGGGACGTATACCCAGTTGGCCTGCGCAGGAGTCCAGATTCCGTGGCGCCACAAATACCGGCCGTTACTCCACACCCAGTTTCCCGGCACCCAGACCACATCCTCGGATGGAGCGGGGCCAGAGGGACCCTCTTCAAGATTGGCCGGCGGCTGCGGCAGGTATTCAATCTGGGTCGGATCGGAGGAGGTCCAGAATCCCGGCACCCAGCGATAACCGTCGGGGCCTTGGTTCCAGTATCCCGGCACCCAGGAACAGCCCGGCGGCGGCACCCGCCACGTGCCGGACACCCAGATATAGCGGCGGGAATCCGAATCCCAGTTCCAGTAGCCGGGCACCCATTCCACCTGCGGACCCTGGGGCTGCTCATCCGGAGGGATCTCATTGATATTTGGCGGCGGCGCCTGCGGCGCCTGGTAGCCGGGCTGCGGCGTATACGGCACCGGCTCGGCATAAGCTTCGTGGACAGGTCCGCGCGTCAGCACATCCACGTCCTCAGGCGGCACGGGCTGCGCGTTGGCGGGAACCGGCTGCCCGCCAGGAGGATTTTGCTGTGCGCCCGGCGGTGGAGGTTGCACCTGCTGCGCGGCGGAGGGAGATTCCTGCTGAGGCGGGGGAGGAGGCGCCTCCTGACCATAAACGAACGCACTCAATACTGCAATTGTGAGAAAAGCTGCACAGATCCCGGCAAGTTTCAGGCGCGCGGATAGCATGACCGTATCTCCTTTGACGACTGTACCCACCTGCACCATTATAGAAACCCGACAGGTGCGAAGGTTGGGCGCCAAAGGGAGAGTATCGGCTATGGCAATTCGGGCATATTAGTAAGCTTTGGCGAAAACCACCCGATGCGAGGAGGGCTTGCCTGTCAGGAAGCAGCGGCCTTCCTCAGCTTGGCCATCCAGGGGAATGCAGCGGATGGTCACGTTGAGGTCGTTCTTGATGTGCTCCTCGTCGGCCCTTGTCGCCCGCCCAGTGGGACATGGCAAAGCCGCCGTGAATCTCGGGCTTTTCCGCGTTGGCAGGCGTGAAGAAGGCGTAGAACTCATCCTTGGAGTCGATGGTTTTCGTGTGCTCGGCGCGGAATGCGCGGCGCGCGCTCGAGCAGGCCGTTCTGTATCTCATCCAGCAACGCGGGCAGCTCGGCCACGAATTTGGCGCGGGGGATACCCGCGCGGTCTTTGGGCAGGCGATCGCGGCGGGCGACGAACACGCTGTCCGAGGCGATGTCGCGCGGGCCGATCTCCAGCCGCACGGGCACGCCCTTTTTGATCCAGGTCCAGGTTTTCTCGCCGCCGCGCCCTTCGCGGGCATCGATTTCCACCTCGACGGGCTTGCCGTCATACTGCACGGAGCGCAGCTCGGCCGCCAACTTCGCGCAATACTCCAGCACCGCTGCCTTGGTCTCCTCCTTGTGGATCACAGGCAGAATCACGATGTGTGCGGGGGCCAGCTTGGGCGGCACGATCAGCCCATCATCATCGGAGTGGGTCATCAACAGGCCGCCGATCAGACGCGTGGAGACGCCCCATGAGGTCGTCCAGGCGTACACCTCCTGGTTGGATTCATCCAGGAATTTGATCTCCGAGGCCCGTGCAAAGTTCTGGCCCAGGAAATGTGAGGTGCCGGCCTGGAGGGCCTTGCGGTCCTGCATCATGGCCTCGATGGAATACGTGGCCACGGCGCCGGGGAAGCGTTCCGCCTCGGTCTTTTCGCCCGCAAATCACGGGCATGGCCATGTAGTTCTCGGCGAATTCGCTGTACACGCCCAGCATGCGCATGGTTTCCTCGCGGGCCTCGGCCTCGGTGGCGTGCACGGTGTGGCCTTCCTGCCAGAGGAACTCCGTCGTGCGCAGGAACATCCGCGTGCGCATCTCCCAGCGAACGACGTTCGCCCATTGGTTGATCAGAAGCGGCAGGTCGCGGTAGCTCTGCATCCACTTGGCGAACATCGCGCCGATGATCGTCTCGGATGTGGGCCGCACCACCAGCGGCTCCTCCAGTGGGCCGTCAGGCACGAGTTTTCCGTCCGGGCCGGCCTTGAGTCGATGGTGCGTCACGACGGCGCATTCCTTGGCGAAGCCCTCGACGTGCTCGGCCTCTTTCTGCAGGAAGCTCACCGGGATGAACAGCGGGAAGTACGCGTTCTGGTGGCCCGTGGCCTTGAACATGCCATCCAGCACGTGCTGGATATTTTCCCACAGGCGGTAGCCCCAGGGCTTGATGACCATGCAGCCGCGCACGGGGGAGTTCTCCGCCAGGTCCGCGGCGGTGATGACCTGCTGATACCACTCGGGATAATCTTCTTGCCGCGTGGGCGAAATTGCATGCCTGCGCCTGCTGGGCCATTTTGAATCGTCGCTCCTATGTAGTTATTGAGCTGCGCCGACGAAATTCAGCCGCCGGCCGGTCGAGGCATTCTACGAATGGGGGATGGTCACGGCAACGGGCGGCCACAACCCCTCTCCTTTTTACGGGAATTTACCCGAAGGGCCGGGTGAGGGTTCTGAAATCATCAACTTGCCGCATCCCGTTCTCAATTGCGCGGCGTCAGTTCCTTGCGCAGGGCGACCACCGTGAACTGGCCGCCATCGCGGCTGTGCTGGCGTGTAGCCACGCGCTTATATCCCAAGGACTCGTAATAGCCGGGCAGAAAACCATTGCCTTCGTAGCAGTCCAGGTAGAGGAATTCCTCGCCCATCGCGCTGACGAGCGCTTCGGCCTCCTCGACCGCGCGGGGGCCCATACCCTGCCCATGAAACGCATCCGCCACGGCCAGACTGGAGATCCATTTCATGGGACCTGCGGGAAGCTGCGGGCCGTAGGCAGTTTCGGTCAAGGTCCGGATAGAAAGCACCGCCGCCAATTGCCCATCCACAAAGAGGCCATAGTTTTCCCCGCGCTTCTGGCGGCTCCAGGTACATTTCCATGGTCAGCCGCGGCAGCGGGTGCGGCGGATTCTTTGCCGACAGCCAGCCCATGGTCTGCTTAAACAGCGCATGGGCTTTCTCAATTTCATTATCCAGCAGACGGCGAAACACGATCATTTCGGACATAATAAACTCACATCGACGATGATTAGCGCACAAAAGCTTTCTACGCACCAAGAACACCAAGCACACCAAGAGCACCAAGAATACAAGAACTTCCTTAAGAACTCCTGTCTCTTGGTGTTCTTGGTGGCCTTGGTGCTCTTGGTGTTTTCTCGTTTTCTTATTACGTGCCAGGATTGCCGGTCAAAGTTCAATCCAATATCTTTGGACAAAGTGGCCGCCGCGCAGAGACACCACCTCGTTTTCCAGCATGCCGCCGTTCTTTTGGATGATGCGGGCGGAGGCCGGATTGTGCTTATCGCACACCAGCAGCACGCACGGCAGCCCTTTTTGGGCGGCCTCATCCAGCGTCAGCGCCAATAGCCGCGTGGCAACGCCTTGGCCTCGCCTCGAAGGGCGCACGCCATAGCCGATATGCCCGCCCTCGTGGCGCAGCCGCTCATTCAAAAAGTGCCGCAGGTGGCTGATGCCGACGATCTCTTCCTGGCAATCGACCATCCAATACGTGGTGGCCGGCACGCTGCCTTCATCCAGCGCCACGCCGCGGGCGTTGTCGTGCAGGGACTGCACGAGCACTTCAAAACTGGCCGTCGAGCGCCTCAATATGCGGGGAACGAATTGTTCCCGCGGCCCGCAACTCATCTATGTAGGAGCGATACGATCGCTCCAGCGCCGCGGTCGGGGAAACTAGTTTATATTCAGTGTCTGTCTTCATGGCTCATCCTCAAGTTCGATCCAGTACCGCCGCGTTATGCGGCCGGCGGCAGCGGAGAAAGATTCGCTGAACAGGACTCCGCCGTTCATCTCAATCACGTGCGCCGAGGCCACATTGCGCTTGTCGCAGGTTAAGAGCACGCGGCTAAGGCCCAGTGGCGCGCCCTGGAAAGCACCTCTCTTAAGAGGCGCGTGCCCACGCCTTTGCCCCGCTCGCAGGGGCGGACGTGATAGCCGATGTGGCCGCCGTAATCCGCCAACGTCCTGGTCAGCGCGTACCTGAGCTGGGCCATGCCCAGGATGCGGCCGCCCTGCACCAGCCAGTGCTGGCTCATGGGTACAAAACCATCCGGCAGATTTCGCCCGGCCGCCCAGTCATGATTTCTCTGCACGAAATCCGCAAAGCTCGTACCGGGCATCCAGGCAAACTCGTTATGCAGTTGCTCGCCGGCCGCGCGGAAATCCCACACGTAATCCGAGTAAGCCTGCTCTAAATTCACCGTCGGCGCGATGAGTTCCAGTGGTTGCGTTCTCGCCTGTTTTGCCGCGGTCATGACTTCACCTTGCCGCCTTGTGCGCGCACCCTGGACGCAGTATGGGTGTCCTTTCTTTTACGGCTCAAAAAATGTGACCAATAAAAAAGGCCCGCTTTTCAGCGGGCCTTGCAAATCTCCAAATCAGCTTCGATCAGGAAGTCGGCGGCCCGCCGAACAGGTGCGACGGCATATTCCTGCCGGCGCCAGCGCACGTAATGCGCATGCCCTTGGCGGACTGGGTGACTAGATCAAAACTGTTCAGTTCATGTGACATTTCGGAAGAATTGTAGCAGGATCGGTTAACCTGTCAACAATTGTGCAGGAAAAAAAATTTTCCGCAGAATTTTGCACGTAACAAGAGAATAGAAGTGCGCAAGAACACCAAGCACACCAAGGACACCAAGAAAGGCAAAGATAGAAGACAAATTCGGATTTGCTGTTTCTGGTGCTCTTGGTCTGCTTGGTGTTCTTGGTGATCAGCCGTTTTCTTATTACGTGCGAGCAGCAATCGAAGCGGCGGGGCAGTGCGCGGCCAGGACTTCGCTCGTCCGCTCTTCTGTGAATTGGTTCGTGTAAAGCTCATAGTAATTGCCGCGCTTGGCGATCAGCTCACGATGAGTGCCTGTCTCGATGATCTTGCCGCCTTCAATCACCAGAATCCGATCCGCGCGGCGGATCGTGCTGAGCCTGTGCGCGATAATGAAACTGATGCGGCCCTTCAGCACCGCGGCCAAGCCCTGCTGGATCAACTGCTCCGTCTGCGTGTCCACGGAGCTCGTCGCTTCGTCCATGATGAAGATCTGCGGATCGGCCAGGACCGCGCGCGCAAAGGCCACGAGCTGCTTCTGTCCGGTGGAGAGCTTTACGCCGGCCTCGCCGACCTCGGTCTCATAGCCGCCATCCTGCTTCATGATGAAGTCATGTGCGCACACCAGCTTGGCCGCGGTCTCGATTTCCTCATCGGTCGCATCGAGTCGTCCGTAGCGGATGTTCTGGCGAATCGTGCCGCTAAAAAGGTGCGGTTGCTGGAGCACGATGCCCAAACTGGATTGGAGCCACATCAAGCTGCGCTGGCGGTATTCCTTGCCATTGATGAGGATTTCACCGCCCGTGGGCTCATAAAACCGTCCCAGCAGGTTCACGATCGTGGACTTGCCGCCGCCCGTGGGGCCGACCAGGGCGATCGTCTGCCCGGCGTTGACAATCAGATTGAAATCAGCCAAAACCTTCTGGCCCTCGACGTAATGGAAATTCACGTGGCTGAATTCCACGTGGCGGATTTCCTTCTCGCCGCCGTCGATGGCCTCGCTCGCCAGGGGGCCGCCGCGGCCGCGCACGGCGGACATCGCGGATAGCACCTGCGGCGTATCTTTGACGGCCGGCTCGGTGTCGATCAACCCCAGCACGCGCTCGGCGGCGGCCTGGGCATTCTGCATATCCGCCAGCACGCGCGACATTTCCCAGATGGGCCAGATAAGCGTGCCCGCGCTGGAGATGATGGCCACCATCGTGCCCACATCGGGGGAGGCAGGGTTTGTGTGCAGGGCGCTCACACCGCCGCGCCACAGGGCCAGGGCCTGGCCGATACTACCGATGGTCAGCACCAACGGCAGGTACATCGCGGTGAGCATGGAGTTGCGGACCGAGTCGCGGTACATGTGGTCCGTCTTGGCCTGGAATTCGCCAAGGTTCTGCTGCTCGCGGACCAGCGTTTTGGTGGTGCGCACGCCGGCGATGCACTCGTTATACAGGCCCGTGATGAAGGAGTTCTGCTTACGGATCGACCGCGAGAGCCGCAAAATGCGCGGCTGAAAGATCAGGCTCACCACCAGCAGCGCCGGGATGATCGTGGCCACCCACAGGCCCAGATGCCAGTTCAAACTTAAAAGCAGGATGATCGTGCCGATTACGACGCAGCCCGACCAGACCAGGTCCACCAGCGTGCCCCAGGCGATGATGTTTGAAAGCCGGTCGCAGTCGCCCGTGAGGCGCGCCACGAGCCAACCCGCGGGCCGGCGGTCATAGAAGGAGAAGGACAGATCCTGCAAGTGCGCAAAGCTCTTCTTGCGCAGGTCGTGGCTGACGGTGCTGGAGATCCAGCCGGCCAGGCGAATGAAAATGGTCACGTTGCTGCCAAAAAGCACGATGAAGATGGCGTAGGCGAGGGCGTATGGCCAAAGGTGCGCCGAAAGGCCGCGTTTGGCCGCCTCGTTGATCGCCCCGCGCATCACCAGCGGAAAGAGCGACTCCAGACACGCCAAGCCGATGGCCATAAAACACAGACCAAAAACCTGTTTGGGGTATGGCCGCGCGAAGGCAAAGACCTTGCGCCAGGTCGCCAGGCTGATGCGGCCTGTGTATTCGACATCCTGAAGTTCTATCGCAGCGGTATTCATGTTTCTTATCTACGACAAAGAGAACCACAAAGGACACAAAGGAGCACAAAGGGCACAAAGACAGCAAGAAAAGACAAAAGCTAAAGGCTCTTCTTTATTCTCTTAGATTCGTTCTTTCTTAGTGTTCTTCGTGCTCCTTTGTGATCTTTGTGGTTAGTTTTTTTCTTCTCATTTTGTTATTGGACTCTCGGCTTGGATTTCCGCGGCCAGATCATCCGCCAGATTCGTCTGAATCTCCCACAGCCGCCGGTACATGCCTTCCTGCTCGATCAGGCCGGCGTGCGTGCCTTCCTGGATGATCTTTCCTTCATCCAGCACGATGATCTTGTCCGCGTGCATGAGTGTGGAGAGGCGATGTGCGATCACGATCGTCGTGCGGCGGCCGTGGCGGTTGCGCAGGCCGCGCAGGATGATCCGCTCCGTCTGCGTGTCCACGGCTGAAAAGGCATCGTCCAGGATGAGGATCGGCGGGTCTTTCAAAAGCGCCCGGGCCAGCGCCACGCGCTGCCGCTGCCCGCCGGAAAGCGTCACGCCACGTTCGCCGACCAGCGTATCGTAGCCATCCGTGAAGTTCTCGATGGATTCGTGGATGCAGGCTGCCGAGGCCGCGGCGACCATCTCTTCATCCGCCGCATCCGTGCGGGAAAGCTTGATGTTCTCGCGCAGGCTCTTGGAATACAGGAAGGGCTCCTGCAACACTGAGCCGACCTGCGACCTGGCGAACTTGCGGGGCAGCACCCGCAGCTCCATCCCATCCAATCTGATCGAGCCGGTCTCGTATTCGTACAGCCGCAAAAGCAGGTTGATCAGCGTGCTCTTGCCCGAGCCGGATGGACCCAGGATTGCCAGCGTCGTGCCGGGTGTGATGTTCATCGAGATGCCGCGCAGGACGGGAATCTCCGGGCCGTGATTGAAGACCAGGTTTTCAACGATGATCTCGCCGCGCGCGTTTCCTATTGCTGGTTCTGCCCTGCCTCGGATGCCAACGGGACCGTCGCCGTGGCCATCCAGTTCCGCGACCGTGGGGCAATCAAAATCAACAGATACGGCCGAGGGCGGCCGTGGCACATCGGCTATGACCCCTCTCCCTTGGGAGAGGGTAGGGCGAGGGTCTCCATTAAATTTCGTGATGGGTGCCGTGGCTGCGTTTGTTTGCAGCCACGTTTCTCCAACGATTTCAGGCTCAACCTCCTGCGATAAAATCTCTCCCACGCGGCCGATGGAGACGAACGCCTTGCCCATGTCCGCCAGGATGCGGCCCATGTTGCGCACCGGCCAGATGAACATCTGCACGTACATGATGAACGCGAACAGATCGCCCGGCGCCATGGTGTGGCGGCTGACGTTATAGGCGCCATAGATCAGCACCAGCCCGCTTTGCGTGAAGCACAGCATGTCCGAGATGGGCCAGTAGATGGACATCATGCGCATGAGCGTGTACCAGCGGCGGCGGTACTCGGCGTTGGCCTGGCCGAAGCGGTCGATCTCGTACTGCTGCCGCGCGAACGCGCGGACCACGCGGATGCCGGCGAGGTTTTCCTGGAGGCGGCTGGTCATGCGGCCTTCGGCCTCATCCGACTCCTTGAAAACGTGCTGCACCTTGCGGAAGAAAATCGCCCCGAAGCCGATGATCGGCGGGATGACCACCATCGACAGCAGGCCCATCTTCACATTGAGGTGCAGCAGGAAGGGCAGGCCCAGCGCCAGCAGAACCGCCGCGCGGCCAAGCTCCACCACCTGCGCGGCCAGGAATATGCGGATGGTCTCCAGGTCGCTGGTGCAGCGCTGCACCATGTCGCCGGTCTCGGCCTTGTCGTGGTAGCGGCAGGGCAGGTGCTGCACGTGGTTATACAGCCGATCGCGCAGGTCGCGGGCGATGGTCTCGGCGGCCTTGGCCGAAAAACGGCCGCGCAGGTACAGGAACGCGCCGCTGAGGGCCCGCGCCGCCACCATGGCCGCCGCCACAAGCACCAACACCGTGGCCAGCGCCTCGCGGCCGCCGAGCCGCTCCAGAATGCGGTGTACGAAGGTAACCTTGGCGGGCGTGGAGCCATAGATCATGTCGATCGTGGCGCCGCTGATCAGCGGGATGTAATACATGAAGAACACGCTGATCAGCGTGGCCGCAATCGCCAGGGCGTAGCGCAGCCGCTGGCCGCGCATCAAAGACCATAAAGTGCCTAGTTTTCCGGACATCTCAACATCATCTCGTACAGATTATGTTATCACATCCGCCGCTTCGATTGCTGGTGGCACAGCCTTTCCAGGCTGTGTGTTGGGGGGCTACCGGCGGCGGCAATAACTTCGATCCTTCTACTCTACGCGGCGGGGGCGGTGATTCAACGGAAATCTACAGGCAGCAGGCTGGAGGGTACAGGCGACAGGCATGCGGCGTAGCTCAAATAATTGGACTTGTTGACTCTTGAACACGGGGCTACGAGAATGCGTAAAAACAGCAAGGGATTCGCAGTGAAAATTTTAGGTTTAAGAAAATCAATTATCATCTTTGCATTGATCGTTTTGGTTTTGTTGATCGCCGTTAACTTTCTCCTTGTGGAGCGCATACCACCGCGGTCTGCGACTTTTACAAGCTTCGTTCGACTAGCAGTCCGGATTAAGAACTTTGGCCGGGCGAATGGTCGTTTACCGGAAAACCTGTCTGAGCTTCCAGCAGATGATCCTGCTTTTGCTGAGAGTCTTACGAATGCCTGGGGCAGAAAGATCATGTACAAAGTGCAAGATGGAGACGTGATTTTAAGCAGTTATGGCAAGGACGGATCGCCGGGCGGGCTGGGCGAAAACGCAGATTTGATAGCGAAGTACGCACCCAAGGATGCAAATGGCCAGTGGAAAGACTTTTTAGATTTCGATGAGACGTCCTGGCCGCAGCCACACTTTCCAGCGGCAACCCAGAATGGCTAAAGTAGTTGTGGATTCAAAAGAGGTTGTGAAAATGCGTAGGTCGTTGATTTTGATCACGCTTGGGACACTGGCTGCATTTGCATCTATTCCCGCCCTGGCCCAGCGGATCGAGCCTTTGAGGCAAGATCGGCAAACCCCCGTGGTGAAGGTGTTTCAGACGGCCCGCAACGCCGTGGTGAATATCTCCTCCACGCGCATCGTCAAGACGGGCATGTCCATGTTCGGCGGGCTGGATGAGGATCCCTTCGACTCCATCTTCATGAGCCCCTTCACGCGCGATGTGCCGGTGCAGAGCTTGGGCAGCGGCTTCATCATTCACGGCGACGGCTACATCGTCACCAACGAGCACGTCGTGAAGCAGGCGATGAAAATCTCCATCATCACCGCCGACGGCAAGAGCCACGATGCGGACATCATCGCCACGGACGCCAGGCACGACCTGGCGATTTTGAAAATGGCGCCGCCCGATGGTAAAGAACTGCCTTCGCTGCCCCTGGGCCGCAGCGATGACCTGTTGATTGGCGAGACAGTGATCGCTATCGGCAACCCCAAGGGCTATCAGCATTCCGTCACGGCGGGCATCATCAGCGCGCTGGACCGCGAGCTGAATTTCGGCAAAGAGGTCCGCTACAGCGGCCTCATCCAGACCGATGCGCCCATCAATCCGGGCAACAGCGGCGGGCCCTTATTGAACGTGGATGCCCAGGTGATCGGCATCAACACGGCCATTCGGCCCGATGCCCAGGGCATCGGCTTTGCCATCTCTATCGACGACTTCACCAAGGTTTTGCCTTCTCTCTTAGATGTCGCGCGGCTGCACCGCGTCGTCTCCGGCATGACCATCGAGCAGCAGCGGCGCAGCGGGCAAAATGAAGTGGTCGTCGCCAAGGTGGGAGATGGCGGCCCGGCCGCCAAGGCGGGCCTGAAGGCCGGGCACATCGTCAAACGCGTGGATGACCAGGATGTGGCCACGCTGGCGGATTATTACGTGTGCATGCTGGGCAAGCGCGCGGGGCAGGAGCTTCAAATCACAACCGCCGCGGGCGACAAGGAAGAACATTACACGGTTCATCTCGTCGAGCGGCCGCGGCCGGATGGCGCGGCCCTGGCCAAAAAGCGGCTCGGCCTCGCGCTGCGGCCCAACAGCACGGAACTGGCCGGCAAGCTGAACCTGGCGACAGATAAGGGGCTGGTCGTTACGAAAGTCGCCCCCGAGGGCGCGGCCGAGCGCTGCGGCGTGCGCGTGCGGGATATCGTCTTCCAGCTCGGCCAGGGCTATGTGAATAGCCTGGAAGATCTGGGCTCGGTGCTGGAAGATGTCAGCGCGGGGCAGACTATGCGGATCGGCGTCGTGCGCGGCCGCGTGCTGGCCTGGGGCGATATCGAGACGGGCGACAGCAATAACCCCGCGCAGCCGCAGCCACAGCCGCAGAAGCCGGAAAAAGAAGCGCCGGATAGCAGAATCCCGCCGAGTGATGGGGCGCCCGTTTCCGACCAGCGGCCGCTGTCTGCCAGAGAGAAATAACGCGATCGAGAAATAAATGACCACCACCGATACGAAAAGTTCGCTGATCCGCGCCGCCAGGCAACTCATCCAGATGGAGCAGGCCCTGGCCGGCGCGGCCATCCCGGCAAACGGCCATCCCATGCCGCCGCTGGAGGAGATTTTAGCCGCCGCGGCATCCCGCGCTGCCTCCCCGGCCGCCGCGCAGGAAACCGTGCCCGGCGAAACGACGCTGTGGCGGTGGAGCATGCTCCAACTGCAAATCTTTCCGTTGAGGAAAAAAAGGCCGCGCTGGAGCAAATCGCCAGAGAAATCCGCGAGTGTTTCAAGTGCGGCCTGGGGGCCGGGCGGCACAACGCCGTTCCCGGTGAGGGCAACCCCGCCGCGCGGCTGATGTTCATCGGCGAGGGCCCGGGTGCGGATGAAGATGAGCAGGGCCGGCCCTTTGTCGGCCGCGCGGGCCAGCTTTTGAATAAGCAGATCGAGGCCATGGGCCTGAAGCGCGAGGATGTGTTCATCGCCAACGTGGTGAAGTGCCGCCCGCCGGGCAACCGCACGCCCACCCCGGATGAGGTGGCCGTCTGCTGGCCGTTCTTGCAGCGGCAGATCGAGGTCATTCGCCCCGAGGTCATCATCACGCTGGGCAATCCCGCCACGCAGGCGATCTTGAAAACGACTGTCGGCATTACGCGCCTGCGCGGCCAGTGGCACGAGCTGTGGGGCATTCCCGTCATGCCCACGTTCCACCCGGCCTATCTCCTGCGGCAATACACCGAGGAAAACCGCCGCCGCGTATGGGACGATTTGCAGAAGGTGATGGAGAAGCTGGGGCTGCCCAAGCGCAAGCAGAAGACCGATTAAATGGTGCCACGGCTGCGTCGTGTGCAGCCGTGCGCTGTGCCTGCTTAAGCGCGGAAAAGTTTGGAAGGGAACAGATCAAACTTTCGTTCACGTCCAGTGAAGCCTTCACTTTATTAGAACGTCTTGCGCACGGGTGCAGACAACGCACCCGTGGCACCAAAGAACAAGGTTTCTCTGGTTTCCGGTGGGACATTCGCCCCCTTGATTGTCGCGCGCACGGCCGCCGACGGCCGTGGCACCCGGGAACCTTGGTACATGCGCAAAAACGTGGCTGCATCAGCGATGCAGCCACATCACCGATCTGTTAGGAGAGCATCGGTTATTGTCAATTTTCCGCCGCGGGGGCCGGCGCAGTGCTGACACCTCATTCCCTTGTTGATTCTCTTCCTGCGCTGGCTCTGTGGCGGGCTGTGAGGCCGCCTCTTCCGCCGGCCGCGTTGCCGGCAGGTTTTCCTCCGCCACATCTTCCACGCGAAGATCACCGTAGATGACCTTGTAGGTTTGGCTGTCTTGGGGTTTGAACCAGAAGACCGGCCAGTTGGCATCACCCACACTCACGCCGGTGCCGACATACTTGGTGCCGGCTGACGGCTTCTGCGACATCATGATGAACCGCGTGAAAGACTGCGTGAAATCCTCTTTGGAAACACCCTCTGGCGGCTCGAAGGCCCGCTTGTTTCCGTTGGCTTTGGCAGTGTCCATATCACGGGTCCAGGCCAGCATGTTCATCGAGTCAGGGAACGTGCTGCCGCGCGGTAGTCCAGACCTTCAGCATGCGCACGATGTCCTCGGCTGTGGCCGGTCCCATATTCACCGACATGTCCCTTACCTGGTAGGCTTCAGGAATGTCCGTGCTGAACATCGCTGGGTCCAATGGCTCGTTGAAATGGAAGTCGCTGTAGTGAATCTTCGTGCCCGATTGTTCCATCAGCATTTCCACTGGTTGTCCGGAGGTATTATCCACCCAAAGCTCGATATTCATCCCACCGGCGATGAACAGATTTTCATTATGGATGCGAAACCCTTTTGCCAAACGCCCATTGATCTCGCGCTGGCCGATCTCCGTGGCGTTCTCATTGATCATCTTCTTGAACTGTTGGGTAAAATCCTGCTTCTCCAGCAATTCCTGGCGTCTTCGTTCATCCATGCCGGTCAAGGTCATTCGAGTGGCCATTTTTTGGTCCGGCATAAGCGATACCATCAGCCCCTTGGGCATATCGACAATATTGATGCCTCGTTGGGGTGAGGCTATATCCTGCCGTGCCAGTCCCGGTTCCTGGCAATACATGGCGATACGCATCTCGGGTTTATTGGGCATCTGTATCGTCGCTGTAAGACTCACGGTGTGCATGTTGCGGATCTGATTCTGCACATCCGCCCAGGCCACGGAGGCGGGGCGGCCGAAGATGAAATAGCCGGCCACGGCGGCGATCCCAGCGAACATCAGTAAGATTGCGGCTATGCGTAGAACCCGTTTCATGGGAAATCCCTTCTTTTGTTTGTATTGAACTGAGGCTCGGGACACGGGCGAGACGCCCGTGCTACTCATGGGCAAGATGCCCATGCTACGGTCCTCGATTGGCTCTGCCGCGCGGGCCGTGGCGGTCCGGGCTGCCTCCGCCAGCAAATCCGGCGGCGGGGGCGGCACATCGGCCTGTGCAACTTCGCGGCGGCCTGGTTCACAATGTCATTCAAATTCTCACGTGGCGGCTTCATGACTCTAAACCTCGATGAAGCTCAACATCCCTTTTCAACAGCTTCCTCAGCGAGCCTTTGGCCCGGTGTAGCAAAACGGCTACACTCTGCGCGGCTGATATCCAATTGCCTGGCAATTTGCAGATAACTCATTTCATCGATGATGCGGAGGCAGAAGACTTCCGCCTGCCGCGCCGGCAGTTGGCCTAACGCCAGCCGCAGGTGATCGGCAAGCTCGCCATTGAGTGATGGGCTGGCCGGATCCGGCAAGTTTCCCGCCACGCCGGACCAATCCTCAAGGCCCGTGTACCGGCCTTGATCCCGCCTGCGTTTGCGTAAAAGATCCAGCGAGCGATTCGTCGCCAGTCGTGTCAAAAGCGCGGGCCAGTCCTTCACCGCGCGGCCGCGCGTGTACTGGACCGCCGACAGGAAGGTCTCCTGCACGCAGTCGGCGGCATCGGTGGGATCGCCCAGCAGACGATACGCCGTCCGCCAGATCGAAGGCCCGTGCTCAGACACGATAGCTTGCCAGTCCAACACCCGGTTCTGCTCCATGGAGCTACTCGGCTTGCTCATTCATATAGGCGATGGGGCAATGCCTTTTGTTACAGAAAAAAACAAAAAGAACAGGATTGGTGCCACGGCTGCGTCGTGTGCAGCCGTGCGCATGGCCTACAAAAGTACTGAAGCCTTGGAAGGGAACCTGAAGGGGGTCCATTCGTCTTCCGTTTAACCATATCTCCCTCCAGATAGTCTTGCGCACGGGTGCAGACTACGCACCCGTGGCACCAAGATTCTTACCGGAGATATTCAATGGCCGCGCGGATTTCCGCTTCGGTCACATCCTCATGGACTTCGACTGCGCCGAGATGTCCGGCGGGGAGGATGAAGCGCAGGCGGCCGGCGCGGGCCTTTTTGTCGTGGCGCATGATGGGAAGCAGGGTGTCGGCATTAAGCCCGGAAAGACGCACGGGCAGATCGAACCGCGCTAAAAGATTCTTCGATGCGGGCCGCATCGCCGGCGGAAAGCAGGTTTTTGCCCACGGCGATGTGCATGGCCGCCACCATGCCCAGCGATATGCAATGGCCGTGGCGCATGTAATCGATTTTACCCTCACCCTGCTTCGCTAAAGCTTTGCAGGGCAAGCCCGGCACTTTTGGCTGCCCTCTCCCTTCAAGGGAGAGGGGTTTCACGCCGCCGCCAAAGCCGCGCTCGGCCTCAATGGCATGGCCGATGGTGTGGCCGAAATTGAGGTGAGAGCGCGGGCCCTTGTCCCGCTCGAACTGGTCCTCGGAGACCACGGCGGCCTTTATGGCCACGTTACGTTCGATAAGTTCAGCGAAGGCGGCGGAATCTCCGCCGCGCAGTCCATCCGCATGCGCCTCGATCCAATCTATTAATTCCGCGTCGCGGATGATGCCAGTCTTAATGCACTCCGCTAAGCCGGCGGCGATTTCAATGGGCGGCAGTGTCTGGAGCGCCGCCGGATCGATATAGACCGCCTTGGGCTGGTGGAATGCGCCGATGAGGTTTTTACCCGCCGCGTGATCGACGCCCGTCTTGCCGCCGATGGAAGAATCCACATCCGCCAGCAGCGTTGTCGGCGCCTGAATAAAAGGCACGCCGCGCAGCAAAATCGCGGCTGTAAAACCCGCCACATCGCCCACCACGCCGCCGCCCAGCGCCACGATCAGGCTGGAGCGGTCCGGCGGCGTCGGCGCGGCGAAGATTTCGTCAAAAATCGCCGACACCGTGGCCAGGTTTTTGTGGCTCTCGCCGGCGAGGAAGGTGGCTGTGTGCGTGGCGAAGCCCGCGCGAGTCAGGGAGGCTGCCGCGCGGGCAGCGTACAGGGGGCCGACGTTACTGTCCGTGATGATGAACGCCGCGCGGCCATCGCAAACGGCGCGGGCGTTCTCGCCCAGCGAATCGATCAAACCCGCGGCGATGGTCACATCGTAGCTTTTGTCGGCCAGTTCCACGCGGACGGTTTTCATGGCATCGGCTCCCGGTGCGACAGCCAGAGATTTTAGATTTTTGATTTGCGATTTGCGATTGGGAAAAAATTTGCCACAGAGGGCACAGAGGACGACGTAGAGGTCACAGAGGGACAACTGACCACGGGCGGGACGCCCGTGGGACTCACGGGCAAGATGCCCGTGCTACGGGGAAAAACAAAGCGCCCCGGCGAGTCTTTTGACTGCCGGGGCGCCGGAGGAGGAGCCCGGAAACCACTTGGATCGGTAGTTAAAGGAGATTAGCTATTCAGTGTGTTTCCACAAAACTCGGCAAAAGGAAGCTATCGGTCGCCTGGGCGGGACCTTCCGTTCCGTGGTAGGTGCTGACGCCCTCGGCGGTCCAGATATTGTCATGGTTGACGCCCACATCGGCTCGGCTGGCGATGGTGGAGTGCAGGTCCAGATACAGCACGGACTGGTTGCGCCCGCCGTGGTTGGGGGATATTTGCTTATCCACGTTGGACAGCCGCGCGGGATCGAAGCGGCCATCGGCGAAGACCGGGTTGCTGTCGGCCAGGATGACCATGGACCCTGCCGCGCCCGCCGGCAGGGACTCGCCGGTGATCTGGAGCGGCCGCGAATTCACCGCATACTGGTAGCTGTAATCAATGAACCGCGTGCTGGGGAAATTCACCAGCGCGGCCGTCTGCGGGCCTTCGGGGGCCTGCTGCAATGCGCCCTGCTCGGGGCACTGGAAAACGTGCAGCGGCACATAGCGGCCCTGGATAAGCATCCACAGGTTGCGGCTGTTGCTGATGGTGGTGGGGGCCTGGCCGTCGATCATCCAGGAAGCCTGCCCGGCGGCGATGGCCGGCAGGTTGCCGTTATGCTCGGTGGCGTACTTGGCCAGGCCGACGCCGATCTGGCCGGCCTGCGCCTGGCATGCGTTGTCCTGGCCCATCAAGCGGGCGCGATTGACCGCCGGCAGCAGCAGCGCGACCCCGATAAACAGCAGCGCGGCCAGCGCCCCCAGTTCCTTCAGCGTGAAGGTTGGGCGCAATGTGCCGGCGGGGGCGGCCGCCTCGCGGTCCAGCAGCATACGGGTCTTGGCGGCGGAATTCACCGCGGCCATGGTCTTCTGGATTACCAGCGCGGAAGGTTCGGGGGCGTCGCAGCAGTCCATCAGGCGGAAGAGCGCTCGGCCTTGGCGACGCGATTGGAGAATTCAGGATCGTTGGCGATTCGCCTTGCAGCCTGGCTGCCCTGCTCGCCCTCGCATAAGCCGGCGGCGTAATCGATTGCCAGTTCATCATCCCTGAGGTTGTCTGGGTTCTGTTCGCTCATAATCGAACATTCCTATCGGCTCTAACGACGTGCCAAAAAAGAGAACTGAAATGCCAGGTCGCCGAGACATCGCCGCAACTCTTATCTATTCTTCGCCGAAACGCTTGGCCAGGGTCTCCCAGCGGCGGGCGAAGTAATTCACCGCCGCGTGAAGCCGGCTTTTCACGGTGCCCAGCGGCACGGCCAGCACATCGGCAATTTCCTTGTACGGCATCTGTTGGAAGTACCCGAGCAGCAATACCTCTTTGAGGTGCTCGGGCATATCCATCACAATCTTTTGTACGGCGGCTCTGAGTTCCTGGTTCTCCAGATTTTCGAGGGGTAAATCCACGGGGGCGGCAAGCAGGTCCACATAGGCGGTGGAGCTGTCGCCATCATCGGAGATGCGGGCATCGAGGGCCGCGGCCTGGCGGCGATTGGCCGAACGCAGGGCGTCGCGGGCCTTGTTGGCGGCGATGGTGAAAAGCCAGGGCTTGAAGCGGCGCTCGGGGTCGAATTTATGGGCCGACATATGTACCTGGAGGAACGTGTCCTGGAGCACATCGTCCGCCTGCGCGCGGTCGCCGCCTAAGAAGCGGAAGAGGAAGCGGTACAGCTCGCCGCTGCGGCGCTCGACCAACACGTCAAAGGCGCCTTTCTGGCCGGCGCAGTGCAGGCGCAGCAACTCTTCGTCGCTTAAGCCTAAATGGCCCCGGTCGGGCCGATCCACAGATTGCGATACCTCTTGCGTCAATACTTCCTCTCTTGGAGGTTCTCAGGCCCCCCATTGTGCATATTCGGGGTCGCTGAAGCAACGCGCTTGCCCTCGGCACGCTCGGCGGCTATCCTAAATACTGTAGGGACAAGGCTCATCTACGGGAGAAATGCTTATGGAACGGGGATTGTTGGCGACTCGGCAAGCTCTGAACGAGCTGCAAAACCGCATCGGTCGCCACCCGTACGATTCTGTTTATCGCACGCTGCACGAACGCTGTTCGCTTATCCTGGAAACCAAACTCATCAGCCAGACCGACTGGCAGCAGCGCCACAGCCAGGGGCTGTGGGAGCCGGCGCTGGCGGCGGCGCGGGATTGCCAGGGAAGAATTTTCGACCTGATCATCTGCCACCACATCGATCAGAACACGGCCTACCGCGATCGGGCCGTGGAGGAGTTGAAAAGCCTGGCCGGCTGGTCCACCTGGATCGACCCTTGCCATGAGGGCGGCCTGGCCGACCTGTGCACAGCCGAGTGCGCGGCGACGGTGGCCGTGGGACTGGACTGGCTGGCGGAAGACCTGTCCGAGGCGGACCGGTTGCGGCTGATCCACGCCCTGCGCGATAAAGCCATCGCGCCCGTATAACCACGCCGTGGAAAAGCAGGCGTGGTGGTACACCTGCTATCACAACTGGAACGCCGTGGTCAATAGCGGCTGCGGACTGGCGGCGCTGCTGCTGGCGGATGAAGATCCCGGCGCCATGAAGGCCTTGCGCCGCGCACGGGAGGGGCTCAAGCACTTTTTCGATGCGATGGGGCGCGAGGGCGGCTGGGATGAGGGCGTGGGCTACTGGGCCTACGCCATGCGCTACCTGCTGATGTTCGGCCTGGGGATGGATCATCTGCGGAACGACCGCTCCATCTTCCACCAGCGCGGCATGGAGGCGACGGGAATCTTCGGCGTGTATTTCAGCCCGCGCGGCCATTCGGCCAGCTTCGGCGATTCGCCCACGGTGCCGCTGTATGGCGCGCTGTACGAGATGAGCCGGCGGTATGGCACGAAGGAAATCTGCTGGTGGCTGGACCGCTACGCGCTGCACCGCGACATCTCCACCACGGGCTGGTCCGATGCGGGGCTGGCCATGCTGCTGCGGCCGGTGGACATGCCGTCGCAGGGCGACCCGGAGATGACAGTGGTAAAGGTGTACAACGAAATCGGCTGGGCGGCAATCGCCGACCATTGGCCTGAGCCCGGCATGTACGTGGCGCTGAAGACGGGCGACCTGTCGGCCAATCATTCGCACCTGGACATGAATTCGATCCAAATCCAGGTGGATGGCGAAATGCTGCTGGCGGACCTGGGCAACCCGCCGTTCTCACACACTTATTACTATTCGCCGGAGCGGTACTCGTTCTACCAGGCGCAGGCGCAGGCCCACAACACGCTGATCGTGGCCCAGCGGGATCATCGCATCGACGCCCAGGGCTCGATCGTCGAGGGCGAGACGCACCCGCGGTATCGCTGGGTGACCGGCTCGGCCGGGGCGGCGCTGGGAGACAACGTGCGCTTCAGCCGCCACGTGATCATGACCTGCCAGGATACGCCCAAGAGCCGCGGGACGGGCGTGATCGTGGTGGATGAAATCACCAACGCGGTGCCCGAAAAAATCGAGGCCAACTGGCACACCTTCGGCAAGCTCACACTGGATGGTTCCTCCGGCCTGGTCACCGGGTCGCAATCGATGCTGCACTACAGGCTGGGGGCCAGCTCGGCTATCTCCTGCGAGGTGCAGGAGCACAAGCTGAACCGCCATTCAGAAAACAGACTGCGCATCAGCGCACCGGCCGTGGACAGTCTGATCCTGGTGACGGCGTTTTCGCGCGAGCCGGTGGGGGAGATCAAGATCAAACAGAGCAGCCGCGGAGAGGCGCTTATTCGCCTGCCCGGCGTTAAGCTGCACTTTAAGGGCAGCCGCAGGCACTTGAAGCTCGACCAGGTGCAGATTGATTGAGATTTTCGATTTGTGATTTGCGATTTGCGATTTAAGAAAAGGGTGCCACAGCCGGGTGGTGTCGCTGCGTTTTTTGCAGCCACGTCTTTTCCAGAGATTAAGAACCCTCACCCCGCTTCGCTGAAGCTTCGCGGGACAATATTTCACGTTAAGATTATCACCAAATGTAAGATTATCACGAGAATTCACCCTCGTGATAATCTTACATTTCTTTTTATCACAAGGAGTTACGTATAAGATTATCACGAATCTCGTCTGAGCCGCCTTCTTCCGAGTCCTTGTGCTTAGACATGGTCCAGATCCATCCAAGTTCACGCCCTCCGGGCGCTTTGGAGGCTCTGACATCCAGCAGTTCTTTGGCTCTGTACAACGTGGCGCTGCTTATCCCATCTCTCCTTGCATTGGCTAGAATTACCCTGGCCGCGACGGGCCCGGCGGTTAGTACCTCGCTCAACCAGATGGAGGCCTCCTGCAACTGGGGCTTATCCCTGTGATAACCTGCGCCGCGCTGGATCCCTTCATCCGCCGTCATGGGCACGGGCTTGGTCTCCCAGGCCACGATGGGTTGGCCTTCGCCGGAATGGTCCAGGCGAAAGGCCAGTCCATCCTGACTGTTGCCCAGATTGTTCTTGATGGGCAGGAAGAGCCGCCGCTGGCGGCGGGGGTCGTCCTTATCCCGCATAACGCAGTAGGCGCTGTCGCGCGGCGGCCATAAAAGCCACGCTGCCCAGCGCCCGGTACAGCGCGGGGCCGTCGCTTTTGCGCAGGTGAGTGACGGCCACTATGGCCAGATCGTACACGCTGGCCATATGCTCCAGCGGCAGGAGCAATCGGCGACATGCGGGCGCTGTTGTTGGTGTCATCATCGCCCAGGTACGCGCTCAAGGGGTCGATAATGACCAGCCGCGCATTTTCGAGCTCGCCGGTGGCCTGGTCCAGGGCGCCCATGTGATGGGCCAGGCTAAAGGGCTCGGTCCTGCCCCGGCCGGTGGAGGGGGTGTATTTTTTCACCCATTGCAGGGAGATGATCCGCGTCAAATCCGCCCCGGCCGCCTCCAGGCGCGGGCGAATGGTGTCGGCGACATCATCCTCGGCGGAGAGCAGGAGAACGCCGCCCGGCTTCGCGCATGGTGAATTGGGCACAGCCGGGGGCCGTGGCTTATTAAGAACCCTCACCCGGCCCTCCGGGCCACCCTGCTTCGCTGAAGCTTCGCAGGGCAGGCCCTCCCCCGTAAAAGGGGGAGGGGTACAACCCGGCACAGCCGGGGGCGGCTGTGCCACACCCGGCCAGGGGCCGCCGCGCGAGGTCCGCGCGGCCAGGTCCAGCGTGATGAACGATTTGCCAACGCCGGGGTCGCCCACCAGGAGCGTCAATTTGCCCAGGGCGATCCTGCCCGGCCAGAGCCACTGGATGGGCAGCGAGTTGGCGTGGTCCAGGGGCAGGATCTCCGGCTGATTGATGATAAGCGACTTCTTGTAGCGCAATGCCGGGTCAATCGTGTTCGGGTCAATCGGCGGGTTATTCATGCCCGCGTACTCCATCATGTTCTGGTGGATGAACTCCTCGTCTGTGTCTTGGTTACTCATTTTTAGCCCTCTCTTTTTTTCCAAGTGGAAGTCTGTCTTCCACGACAATGTGTAATATACAAGATTAGCCAGCTTTTGTATAGGGTGAAAATGTAGAAAACGGAAGAAAATCTGGACCCTGGGCAATTACATTTCTAAGTGTTGTATGTATAGCATGTTATGATATCACTGGCAGCCAGTTTCTGATGCAGCGGTTATTGAACCCCTACCGGGGTTCGTGATTTGGGGGGATCTTACCCCGGGTAGCGGCGGTCCGCTTCGCGGCCGCGCCGCAACCCGGGGCTAGAGCTATGTTAACCCCTATAGGGGTTAAGAATCGGCCATTGCCTATTGCCAAGGACGTGAAGACCGCCAAAAAATTCGGATTTCGAGGTGATTTCCAGCATTCAGATAAGGACGCGGCCATTATTGACGGAGAGCCCATGAGGGCGATTGAGCTGATGCCGTGGAGGAAAGCGCGTAAAGGGTTGGTTGAAGAAGCAAAACGCCCATTGATTGCTTGTGTTCTTGGTCATTTTGGACCCTCGACAATCCCGCATGATATTGCCGGCTTATGTGGGAGGCCTGAAGGGCCGGCAGTAGGTAGCCGGCGGCGTAAGCCGCCGGAACAGGCTTTCGCCCCTTCGGGGCTGCTTCGTGCAAGAGACGCGGGGACGCGGGGCAACTGCAAGAGACGCGGAGCCTCCAGGTAGTTTCGGGGACGGAGCACTTAATTCGCAGCAGTTTGACGGGCTTACTCTACGCTGCATAATTTGGAATTAAGTGCTCCGTCCCCGAAACTCGTCGTCAGAACTTCATGGTCAGCTTGACAAAGATGAGGGCGCCGGGGTCCACGCCGAATTCATTGTGGTGGTCTGAGAAGAGGCTGCTTTGGGCTTCGAAGAACTTGCGGTCGAAGCCCAGGCCTCCGCCGACCTCCAGGGCCGCGCATTTGGACAGGTAGAAGCGGGCGCCGGCGTAAACGCGCTGCTCCATGTAAAACAATTGCTCATCCTGATCGACGCGGTCGTGTTCCCAGTAGTTGAGGTATTCCCAATCGTACGTGGCGAACAGGCTGAGCCAGTCGTTCAGGTCCCAGGTGGCGTCCAGCATCACGCGCGAGGGAATGAACAGGCCCTGAATCCGCAGCTCTTCCACGGGTTTGTAATTGAGCCAGATGGCCGGCAGGCCCAGCAAGGCGTCGAAGTGTTCGCTGGTCAAGTAATAACCGACGCCGGGAAAGGCGTAGGGCAGCGCGCCGTTCAGTTGCGTCTGGCCGACCAGGTAATACAGCCAGCCGCAGTTGCTGTCTGCGCCCTGGCAGGGCGTATAGTAGAAAGCGGTGGCGGAAAGCGTCATTTCGCCGGCCTCGGAAAAGGGTTTGTCGCTGGCCGAGCCGAAGGTGGCGCTGACGCCGAAAATATTGCCGCTATCGAACTTGGCGCCGTACCCGCCGCCGAAGCGCAGGTCGTAGAATTCGCTGGACAGGGGCTGGCCGGTGGTGGGCAGGTGGGCGTTATTGGGCAGGCATAATGTGGAATCCTGCGTGATAAACCGCCACTGCGTGTCTTCGGTGCTACAGATGGGCGTGGTGAAATCAAACTCCTGCCAGGCGAATCTGAGCTGCGCATCCTGGCCCTTCACCTGGGAATCTTCGGGGTAATCGCGCAGGCGGTAATCCAGCACGGGCCGCTGCTTGATGAGCCGGGGGTCGAACCAGCTCATGACCGTCTGGCCGCAGGCGGGCCGCGCGGCGGCCAGCAAAAGCGCGAGGATGACAGCGCGCTTGAGTACACTGGGCACAACATTACGAAAGCATTTCGACATCTATACACCAGGTGAGTCGCCGGCGGTGAGCGCGATGAATAGGCACAGCCCGCACGCACAGCACTTACAGAGGGAAAGGAACTGATGGCTCTCCTAACGGGAAACGGACCCTTTGCCCACCAGAGAATGATATCGTAAGGTTCAGGTGACCCATCGGGAGTTGAGGACATTTCAACACAAGCAAGACGGGTGTGGAAGAGTTCGGGAGTTGTAGAGGGCATTGAAATAAGGAGTAACCGGCGCGGCCGGTCAATCTGTTTGTGACCGGTCGCGCCTCAAATAAACGAACAACACCGCCCCTCGGTACATCTGGTTCGCGGCGAAAGGAGTGAGGTCATGCTGCTGCGATGTGAAATCGGGGCGGTTGCAGTGTCGGCCGGCATGGGAGCTCGGCCCGGCGAGGCGGTCGCCCTGGCGACCGTCAGCAGCCAGACAAAGTCACGGGTGTAAAGGCCGTACTGGAGGGCATGCTCTTAGGAGCGTTTGTCCCCGTTAGTGCGGGGCGTAAATCGTGGCCCTGGCAGTCGGATCTGGAAACACCCGGCGTCATTGCGACGTTTTGGGCTGCTGAAGCATGAAGCTGACGCGTGTGGCGTGTGTTTGCCCGCTACAGTCGAATACGCATGTCTCTCGCTCGGTCGCTCCTGAAAGAGGTCGTCAGCGGCAAGGCCAAGTTTGAGGGCCTGCGGGAACTGGCGCGGCGTCAGAAATGACGCCCTGTATCCTGCGCCGTGTGCGACGAGCGACCGGTGGCGAATATAAAACCACTGGATTCGCGGCCGCTGGCCAGACGAGCTGCAATCGTCCGGCAAAACCTGGATTGCGGGCCCCGCTGCGCTACCGGCGGGGCCCCGTTTTGTTTTAGGGTACAGGGCACAGGGCACAGGGTACAGGCACAGAGGTCAGGAGTTGCGGATGCTGTTGTCTGTTCCCTGTAACCTGTACCCTGTAACCTCACAAAAAAGCGGCGGATCCTTTTTTCAAAGAACCCGCCGCCAGAAAAACGTATTCACTCAACTCACATCAGTCCGCCGGGCCTTCCGCGGCGGGCTCAGGAGCGCCTGCGGCCGCGGGGACGACGGACTTTTCGGCGGGGGACGCCTTGGCGGCGGCCATTTCGACGCCCATGGGCACGGTCAGGAACTTCTCGGGCGGAACGATCCAGATCTCCACGCGGCGGTTCAAGGGGTTGCCCTTGTGGCCGGAGGCGTTGGCGGCGATGGGATGGAACTCGCCGAAGCCCATGACGCCCATGCGCACTTCCTGCACGCCGCCGGTGGCCAGTTCCTTCATGACGCTGACGCCGCGGTGCACGGAGAGATACCAGTTGGTCGGGTGCATGCGCCGGGTCTGCTCGTGCTTGATCGGCTGGTCATCCGTGTGGCCGACGATGTAAATGTGGAACTGCACGGCCTCGGCGCTCTTGATGATGTCGCCGAAGAGTTTTAGCGCGCTCTTGCCCTTGGCGGAGACATCGTCGCTGCCGGAGGCGAACAAGAGGTCGGTCTTGAACTTCACCATGCCGCGCAGCGCATCGTATTCCACCAGGTCAGGATACTTGGCCGCCCATTCCCGCAGCAGCCTGTCCAGGTCGGCAGGCAGGGCGATCGCGGCCACCGGAGGCGGCGGTGCGCCGCCGGCCGCCTTGAACTTGGCCAGCAGCTCGTTGTAGCGGTTCTCCCACAGAGCGCGGGCCTTGTCCAGATTGGCCATCTGCGCTTCCACGGCGGAGAGGCGCTCCTGGGCCTCCTTCAGGTTGGCCAGGAGCTCGGTTGCGCTCCTCGATGGCCGCCTGGAGTTTCTTGTGAGTGGCTGTCAGTTCCGACTGGGCGCGGGTATTGGCCGCCACGGCGTCGTCATAGTTTTGTTTGGAGACGCAGCCCTGAAGCAGCAGGGATGCCAGACCAATTCCGATAAGGCCCTTGAAGATCGCTTTCGCCGTCATGTGCGCAATCCTTTCTGCTATGGGGCCTACGCGCGAAAATCGTAATGCCCCGAACGGCCTGGCTGTGCCTCCATGGCCTGCCATGCCAAAGTCTTTTTCACTCACTTTTCGACAGGTTCAATCGAAACAACCGGAAACGGCCAGACACCCTCACCCTTCTTCGCTAAAGCTTCGCAGGGCAAGCCCGGCCCTCCGGGCCACCCTCTCCCTTCCAGGGAGAGGCGTTAATCAGCCGCCGCCGGAACCGTTGCCGCGGGCGGTTTTCTTCCCGAGGACCATGCCGATCACACCGGCCACGACCACAATAACAACCGCCGCGCCGATGACAATGGGTAGCTTGCTGCCAAGTTGCTCGACAATGGGCGGAGTCGCTCCCGACACCACGGCCATGGACACGGCCGCCAGGACCAAAAGCACGATGCCGGCGCCGGCGGCCAGGCCCGTAAATGTGGAGGCCGAGGGATCGGGCGGCAGGGCCGCCAGGGGAACTTCCGCCGCCGCGGGGGTGGTGCTGATATCCGCCTCGGTGCGGATCGAATCGGCCACGCTTTCGCCGGAGGGCCCGGCGGCGTCGCCGCTTTCCATATCGATATGCCCGAGCACCTCTGCGCCCAGGCTGGTATCGTCGCTTTCGCGCGTAAGATCGAGCAGGCCCGAGCCGGCCGAGGCGTTGTCGCCGCCGATCTGCTCATCCAGGCTGGGGGCGATCTGCGTCTTGGCCATGGGGTCGGCGGTTTCGATCTCCAGGTCCTCATCATCGAAGATGGAGATGCCTTCGGAGGTGATGACCGTGTCGCTCTTGGTGGGCGCGCCGCTGTCAGAGAGCGGATTCGTGCCGCTTAAACCCGGATCGTGCGTGCCGCTGCCACTTAGACCGTGCGTGCCCGTGCCGCTTAAGGCATGCGTGCCGCTGGAAGAGGATTTGTCGGCGGAACTATCCGCCAGTTCCAGCGAGATCGAACCGGAAAGGCCGACCGTGCCGGTGGAGCCCGACGTGCCCTGGGCGGTGGTATCGCCGCTGTGCGCGGGCGAAGGCGCGGTGTTTGAATCGGTCAGGCTGATATTGGAATCGGAAAGACTGATCGTCTCGTGCGTGCCGGAACCAGCGGAACCGTCCGAGACCGGCGCAAGCTGAATGTCGCTATCGCCGTTAGAGGCGGGGGCCGGCGACGGGGTCGCCGGGGCAACGCCATCCACCTCGGCCACCTTGAACATCTTGTTGGGGCCATCGGCATACGCGTGCAGCTTGCCTTTGCGGACCATGTCCATCAATTGCGTCGAGTCGACCTGCAGCCGCTCGCACGCCTGGGCCTCTGTGTAGTACATCTTGGCCATGACTGGTCCTGCTCCTTTCGCCGGTCGTGCTAGCGCGCGGCCGGCTGCGTCTCGGAAATACGCCTGGCCTGGTTGACCATCTTCGCCACTTCTGAAGGCAGGGGCTGGGTGTTGTAAGACTCCAGCGCCAGATCGTGAGTGAACGATCTGGCCGCCCGCAGGTGCAGCAGACGCTCGCCGGGCACGTACTCATACACGGCCATGTTGCCGCGCTGCTGGTCCACCAGGTACAACCCATAAGTATTCGCCGATAGCTGCCCGGCTACGGCAAAAATGTCGCTTGTTGAGGTAGCAGATCCTTCCGCCGCGGATTCCTGGGCGCGGGCCTGGGTTGAGGGCCACAGGGCCAGGGCCAGCGCGAGGGCGGCGCCTGCGGCCAGGGCTGCAATGAGGCAGATCTTTCCGGACCGGCCAGTGCCGGCTTGCTGCACCGCGTTGGTTACCTGGCTGTCGGGCATATGGAGTGCTTTCTCCGTGTTTGCGGCCACCGCCGCGAAAGGGTTAAGCTGCGGCCTGATCAAGCTGCGGCCATTTCCCTTTTATCGCAGGTGCGATTATAGATTGCAGGGGCGTTGGTTCAAGCAATTTTCCTGTAGCACGGGCGTCTCGCCCTTGAGTCGCACGAGCATCTTGCTCGTGCATCTCTTCAGCCACGGGCGAGACGCCCGTGGAACTCATGGGCAGGATGCCCATGCTACGCAATCGCCTCCGCCATTTCCTCTACATGTTCGAGCATCCAGCGGGCCTTGCGGGCGATCATCTGGAGGAAGGGGAAGCCGGCCAGGCGGCCGAACGTGCCCGTGGCGGCGATAGGACCGACCGCCTCGGCGATCATGGCCTCGCACATGAGATAGGGCAGGGCCTTCTGTAGAGTTTCATCCAATGGGCAGGCGCCGCGGTAGCCGCGCAGAAATTCAGAGAGGCGGGCAACATCCGTCTGGCTGGGCCAGCGCGAGACATCCTCGTGGCCGGCCTGGATGGAGAACTGAAGAGCCCCGTTGGCCACATCCAGAAATGTCTGGCCGCGGCCGGCGGAGTCGTAATCCATCACGGCGACCACGCCGGCCCGCTGGAAGATCATGTTGCCCGGGTGCCAGTCGCCGTGGATGACCCGCGCGGCAAGTTTTCGGATGCCGGTGGCGTTGGCCATAGCGGCGCAGAAGCGATATTGCTCCTGCAATTCCTCCACGAGGGCGGATAGCTCCCTGGCACTTGGTTTTGCCTCCGGCGGCAGGGCCTCCGCGGCGGCGGCGATGGCCCGCGTGACCGCGCGGCCGCCATGATATTGCACACCCGCCGGCGCGGCGGGCGCGGCGAAATGCCTCGTCAAGGTGTGGAAGCGGCCCAGCGTTTCACCCGCTGAAAACGTGGCGCGCGGCGAACGGTCGTAGTCGGCGCCTTCTACGAAATGGAACATCTCGTACACCGCGCCTTCGATCATAAGGATCGAATCATTGTGCTCGCGCGTGCGCACTAGGTGAGGCAGGGGAAAGCCGCGCTCGGCCAGGAAAAGCTGCAATAGGTGAGCGAAGGCCACGCGCTGCGGCCGGCTTTGGCCGCGCGGCCGCCGCTTGAAGAGGAACTTGCCCTGGTCGCTTTCGATCAGCACCTTGGGCGCGCGCACGGAGCCGCGCAGGAAGGTACGGATGGATTTGATCTCGCCCAGGTCGTAACGGCTGAGGCACAGGGCCAGTTCTTCGGGGGCGAATTGTTCGTAGTGGACGGTCATGATAATTACAAAGTACAAATTACAAATTACAAATTAGGGGACGCGATGGTCCGGCTGTTAATCTGTAACTTGTAATTTGTACTTTTTAATCCATCCTTTAGACAACTCTGACATCTTTGAGGTGCATCTCCACGCTTTCCCGTCCATTGTATCGGTTGATGACCGGCTCGCCGGCGACATCAATCTGGCGATAGCGGGCCAGCTTGTCGGCCAGGCCGCCCATACCAAAGCCTACGCAGCGGACGGGGCCGCCGGGACAGGTCAGGACAAGCTGCAAGGTGTTGCCCCGCGCGCCGATCCTGCGCGGCGGTGCGTGCATGGTCGCATTGATGGCCGCCACGATCACCGGCGGATTGCCCGCGCCGAAGGGGGCCATGGACTCGATCTGCTGCACCAGCGGGACAGAGAGTGCCGAGAGCGAAACCTGCGCATCGATCTTGAGCGCGGGCGTGAGTGCCTCGGCGGAGATGAGCTCGGCGGCGCGGGATTCAAAGGCCGCGCGGAAACTTTCTACGCGGTCCGCGCTGATTTTGAGCCCCGCCGCCATGGCATGGCCGCCGAAGTCGGTCAGATGCTCCCCGCAGGCCGAAAGCGCCTGGGCAAGATGAAAACCTTCGATGCTGCGGCCCGAGCCGCGCCCGCCGCGCCATCCAGGGCGATCATGATGGCGGGACGGCAGTATTTGCGGACCAGCCGCGCGGCCACGATGCCGATCACGCCCTGATGCCAGCCCTCAGCGGCCAGCACAATCGTGCGGCGATCGGGGTTGTCATACCCCATCGACTCGGCCATCTGGCAGGCCCGCTCGAACGTGGCCAGTTCCACCTTCTGCCGCTCGCTGTTGACCTGGGTGAGGGCGCGGGCGGTTTTGTCGCAGTCGGTCTCTTCAGGGCGGATCAAAAGCTCCGCCGCGTCGCAGGCGTGGCCCATGCGCCCGGCGGCGTTGAGACGGGTGCCAGGCCAAAACCGACATCGTATGCGCCGACCTGGCGGCCTAAGAGGCCCGAGGCGGCGATGAGCGCACGCAAACCAGGATGGCGGGTTTGCGTCAGGCCCTTGAGGCCGAAGGTTGCCAGAACGCGATTCTCGCCGCGCAGGGGAACGACATCCGCGATGGTTCCCAGTGCGGCCAGGCAGGTGGCATCCAGCAGGAATTCCTTCAGATCTTCACTGACGCGGCGCTGGCCGCTGGCAGCGCGGCAGAGCTCCCACGCCAGTTTCAGGGCCACGCCGGATCCGCACAGATCCGCATTCGGATAATTGGCCAGTCCCGGATGGACGACTATATCGGCCGGCGGCAGGGACTCATCCACGGCGTGGTGGTCCGTGACGATGGTGGCGAGATCGAGCTCTTTGGCCCGCTCCAGTGGCTTTAGAGCGCGGATGCCGCAATCGACAGTGATGAGAAGGCCGTATCCCTTGGCGGCCAGCTCTTCCAGCGCGGGGGTATTGAGGCCGTAGCCTTCCTCGATGCGATGGGGGATGTAGTAGTCCACCTGGGCATTGAGGCGTTTAAGCGCGCGGTACAGAATGGCCAGGCCGGTCATGCCGTCCACGTCGTAGTCGCCGTACAGAATGATCTTTGTGCCGTCGCGCACGGCCTGGAAGATTTTCCTGGCGGCGGCCTCACAGCCGGACAAAAGCTGCGGGTCGTGCAGGTCCGAAAGTTTCGGGGCTAAGTAGCCGCGTGCCTGGTCGCAGTCGCCGTAGCCGCGGTTATAGAGGAGCTGGGCCATCAGCTCGCCCGTGCGCAGCCGCGCGGCGAGGTCGCGGGCGCCGGGCCAGGGAGGGGTGATAAGCCAGCGGCGGGCGGAAGAGGCTGGAGACTGGAGGCTGGAGGCTGGAGGAACGGCCGGAGAAGAGGCTGGAGGCCGGAGGCTGGAGGCTGGAGGAACGGCCGGACCGGTGGGTACTCCTTTCCTCATTGTGGCGCCTCCATACTACCGGTTCAGAAACGAAGACATTTGCTGATAAGTTCTGTTTCCGCGCGACGGTTCAGCTATTGAGAACGCCAGGCGCACGGCTGCAAACGACGCAGCCGTGGCACCGGGCAATTTGCAATCATTGGAGGGCGGCAAATGCCCTCTGGAAAACCTTCAGCCCATCCAGCGACTGGCCATCGCCGCGCGTCCAGGTGGGGTGCTGGGTGACCATGGCGAATCGCTCGGGGTGGGGCATGAGGCCCATGATGCGGCCGGAGGGGTCGCACAGGCCGGCGATATCGTCAATGCTGCCGTTGGGATTGGCCGCGGGGTCGCTTAAGCCGCCAGCGGCGCAGTAGCGCAGGGCGACCTGGTCCTGCCGGCGAAGTGTTTGCAGCACCGAATCATCGCGCGGAATGAACTTGCCTTCGCCGTGGGCGATGGGCAGCGTGATCACATCGCCCTCGTGTACGTACACGCAATTCTTGCTCGTGGCCTTGAGGTAGATCCATTTGTCGATGAAGGTGCCGCTGTCGTTCCAAGCCAGCGTGGCATCACGGTTGGCGGTGGAGTCGTCGACCCTGGCCCAGGGCAAGAGGCCGCTCTTGATGAGCACCTGAAAACCGTTGCAGATGCCCAGCACGAGCTTGCCGGCCTGGACGAAGCGCGTCAAAGGTTCTGTGAGGTGGTGGAGCATCTGGTTGGCGAGAATCTTTCCGGCGGCCACATCATCTCCGTAGCTGAAGCCGCCGGGAATCACCAGGAACTGCACATCATCCAGCATGGCCGGGTTTTCCATGATCCTCCGCACGTGGATGCGCTGGGCGTCAAAGCCCGCCAAAGTCAGGGCGTATTCGGTCTCGCGGTCACAGTTCACGCCGGCCGCTCGCATGACAAGCGCTTTGGGTGCCATTAAATGCCTCGTCTATCTAGTTCGTTGCAAAAAGCTAAACATACAAAGGAGAGCGGCGATTGCCAATGCGCGGAATTGCGGATTGCGGATTTCGGATGCGGATTGGGGCACGGCAGGATCGCGGTCTCTTTTAATACCATTGGAACCTGCCACGCATCCTACGCGCGCAAAGAGGGCCAGCCCAGCGATAAGCGCCCAGGGCTGACCCTCAAAGCGATCCTCAGTTCGGATGAATTACATCTGGCGCTTGCGATAGTTCAGCCAGAAGATGACCAGCACGATCAGCAAACCAATTGCTGCCAGTCTGCCAAACTCCCAGAATTCCGAACAGTGCGCAAGGTTCGGCCGCGATAATGGCGTTCAGCATACCAACTCTCCTTCGAGTCCAGTGGGGCTCTGGTTCCAATTATCCAACGCTGCAATAATCGGTGCGCCGAACCCGATGTCAACACAAAATCCGTCCCGCCAGACCGTTTACGGCGCGGTTGCCGCGGGACCACCATAGCGGCGACTGGAATCGAACCAGTGACCTAGGGCTTATGAATCCCTCGCTCTAACCAACTGAGCTACGCCGCCAATCGACATGGGAATACTATGGCATCATTGACGCCTTATTTCAAGATCAAACACAACTTAGCTTGCTTGCACCTTACGGTTCTCTTTAGAATGCTTTAGCCATGCAAATGATCGTTTTGATGGGTCTTGCGCTGGTCCTGGTGTTTGGAGAAAGCAACGCCGTTTTGATCCAGGCCGACTGGGGGGTGCTGGGGCTGGCGATCGGCGGATATTGGGCGGTAACCGCGGCGCTGACCGCGACGGCGACCTGGCTGGGCCTGCGCCGCCTGCGCGGCGGCCCTTCCTCCATTCAACTGGCAAATATGCGCTTTGGGCGGGTGCAGCTAGCCACGCAGATCTGGCTGCTGGGTGGCCTGGCGGGGCTATTGGGGCTGGGGCTCCTGCCGCAACTGGCGTCGCTCTGGCCGATCTCATCGATACCGGTTGTGCAGAGCGGTCGCGTACGGGTCATTCAGGAGGCACTTGCGCTGGCGATTTTCCTGGTGGCCATCCTGCTGTGCTGGCTGGTGGCTTTCAAATTCGACAAGGCCATGCGAACGCACGTGGAGCAGGAACTGCTCCTGGCCGGGCGGCTCGTTCGGCCGGGATGGAATTTGCGGCAGTATTTGGATTTCCATCTTCGCCACAATTTCCTCTTCATTGCCGTGCCGGTGGGATTGATCATCCTGGCGCTGGACCTGATTAACCTGATGTACCTGCCGCACCATTGGGAATGGCTCCAGCAAGTTTTGGCTGCGGGCGTGATCGGCGTGGTTTTTCTGATCAGCCCGATGCTGCTGGTACACGTTTGGCGCACCAGGCCCATGAGCGATGGCCAGCTTCGCCGCCGGCTGGAGCGATTGTGCAGCCGCGTGGGTCTTCGCTACAGGCAACTGCGCATCTGGGACACCGCCGGCGTGGTGGCCAATGCCGGTGTAATGGGCCTGCACCGCACGCTGCGCTATGTATTGGTCACGGACGCACTGCTGGAGAATATGGATGATGAGCAGATCGTGGCCGTCTTTGGGCACGAGGCCGGGCATGTGAAGCATCATCACCTGGGGTACTTTCTGGTGTTCACGATTGCCGCATCGGCCATCAGCCGGATCGCCCTGGCGGGCATCATGGCACTGTTGCCGGCAAGTTGGTCCCAGGGCCGGTCGGACACGGTCGAAACCATTATTTTGCTCATCATTCTGGCGCCGATCTGGGGCATCGGCTTTGGGTGGCTCAGCCGGCGGTTTGAGCGGCAGGCGGATGTGTACGGCGCCTGGTGCTCTGGCACGGATTGCGCCGACGTCGTGGGCGCTCGCGTGGACGATCCGTATCCAGATCCCGCCGGCGACCCATCCGGCCAATCCTCCTGCGGGGCTTTTGCCAATGGTTCGGCCACGTTCATCATGGCGTTGGAAAATGTGGCGCGCCTTAACGGCATGTCGCGTCACACGCGCAACTGGCGGCATGGATCGATCGCCAGCCGCGTGGACTTCCTGCGAAACTGGGCGCGGCCGGCAAGGACCGCGCGGCTTTCGACCGGCGGATGAGCTATCTCAAGGCGGCGCTGTGGCTGGTGCTGCTGGTTTGCATTGTCTTCACCGCCTTCAATCATCGGATCGTTCTGGAAATGTGAGCGGGTTTCCCAAGCGAGACGTCAATGCCTGCTGAATCTTCTGGAGAAAATGTGCGCAAGGTGGCTTTGGTGACGGGGGCCTCTTCGGGCATCGGCCGCGCGACGGCCATCGCTTTTGCCCAGCGCGGCTATGCGGTGGGGCTCCTGGCCCGACGCGCGGAAAAGCTGGAAGAGGTGGCGCAGGACTGCCGCGCGGCGGGGGGCCAGACGCTCATGCTAGTGGCCGATGTGTCACGCCGGCAGGAGGTCGAGCAGGCGGTCGCCTCCACCGTAGAGAAATTCGGACGCCTGGATGTGATGGTCAACAACGCCGGCTACGGCGTTTTTTCGCCGGTGATCGACCTGGATGAAAAGGCACTGCGGGACATCTTCGAAGTGAACTTCTACGGCGTCTGGTATGGCCTGGTGGCGGCGGCGCGCGTCATGGTGAGCCAGGGCCACGGCCACATCTTTAACGTGTCCTCCATCATTGGCAAGCGCGGCACGCCCATGCACGGGGCCTATTGCGCCACGAAATTTGCCTTGTGCGGCCTGAGTGAATCGGCCCGCGTGGAGCTGCGGCCCGCCGGCGTACATGTGACGGTGGTGTGCCCGGCGCTGACGGAGACGGAGTTTTTCAGCCGCGGCTCGATGGCCCGCCGCGCGGGCAAGAGTTTTTCACGCTTCAGCCGCACCATGCCGCCTGAGCCCATCGGCCAGGCCATTGCGCGCACGGCCGGACGGCGCAAACCGGAACTGGTCTTCACCTTCGGCGGGAGACTCTTAACGTGGATCGCTGCACTTTGCCCGGGCACGGCAGATGCAATGATGGAGGTCTATCGCAGGCAACTCGTGAAGATGATGAAAATGCCTTAACTTCCAACTACAAGCCACTCAATCAACTCTCTGAACTCTCTGCTACCTTATCTATCTTGCCTATCTTCGCCATATTAAGGCATTTTAGCCTATTCTTGGTGGTGGTTGGCGGTCTAAGAAAGTTTCGCATTAGTCTATAAGCAGCTATGTTGTGAATACTTATATCACGAGAATCTAGACCGCCAAGACCGCCAACTGGAGATGCTTGGGGGTTGGCGGTCTTGATCTTCGTTGAAGCAATGTTTGTGAGAGTGTTGGTCAAGTTCTTAGTTTCTTCAGTGAATTCACCATTCTGCGCACACCCGCGATATGTTCCGGGGTTGTTCCGCAGCAGCCGCCGATGAAGTTGGCGCCCGCCTGCGCCAGCACGGGAACGAAGGTGGCGAATGTGCCCGGACTCATTGGAAAAACAGTGACGCCTTTTTCCAGCACGGGCAGGCCGGCATTGGGCTTGATCCAGATGGGCGCATCGGTATCGCGACGCATCTGCGCCGCGACGAGCACGTAGGTCTCAGGGCCCGCGCCGCAATTGGCGGCAAACGCGCCTGCGCCGGCCGCGCCGGCTTCTTTTACCAGTTGTGCCGGGGTAACTCCCATGATCGTGGCCGTGCCGATGGGGCCGGCGCCGAAGGTCATGCCGGCGATCACGGGCAGCGAGGTATTCTCGCGCACGGCGCGCACGGCCAGCAGGACCTCCTGGAGTTCGCTCATGGATTCGATGATGATGGCATCCGCGCCGCCGCGTTCCAGGGCCTTGGCCACGCTGACAAAGTTCTTATAGACCTCGTCCAGATCCACTTCGCCCATCATCAGCACCTTGCCGGTGGGGCCGATGTTGCCGAAGACCTTGGCTTTGCCTTCCGCCGCGCGGCGGGCGATTTGAACGCCGGCCTCGACGATCTCATCTACGCGGCCGGTGAGATGGTGGCGGGTGAGGGAATACGGGTTTGAAGAAAATGTGTTGGTAATAAGGATATCGCTGCCGGCCTGAATATATTCGCGCGCAACCTGCTCCACGGCCTGAGGATTTTCCAGGTTCCACACATCCGGGATTTTTTCGGCATTGAGGCCGCGCTTGTACAGCTCCGGTGCCATAGGCGCCATCCGTAACCGTTACGCAGCCGCGATATTCATTCAGATCCAGCGCCATTTCCCATTCCTGAAGATTCATCATGGGGGACAGGATGGCAAAGATTACCGTCAGATCGACAATCAGTCAAACTTTGGCATATTGACCGCATATCTTGCTGCCATGGCGTGTCCCAAAAATCGGAAAAACCAGGAACAAGTCGACCTGGGTGAGCATCTTCTTCTGCGTTCATAAGCCATTTTATTCAAATTACTTAGTGGAAGATCCATTAGATACTCATGCATTTGCACGCAAGTCAATTTTATTTCAATTATTTCAATAAAATTAAGCTCAATTTTAATTAATCTACTATGTTGCATTTATAGGGGCTAAAAACCAGCCAACGTTGGACATCTGCAACACTTATTGCTTAGCCCGCACTCCAGAAGAAAAATTTTCTCGGAAATCTCATTGACGCGGCTTCACGAGGTATTTATACATTTTGCACAATGTCTAAATCCTGTAAGGCCGAGGTGTGTTCATGCAGGAACTAAATAATTCATTTGAAGGCAGTCCCTCGATAGAAAGTGGCCACCGGGCTGCCGGCGCGGCGGAGGTGATGGGTTTATGTGCCTCCCCGGGCTCGGCTTCCTCCACGAAGGCCATTCCGCCCAAGCTGTACCGCATCGGCGAGGTGGTGGATTACTCGGGACTGTCGCGGCAGACCATTCACAACTACACGACGATGGGCCTGATACACGAATCGCGTTGGACGCGCGGCGGGCATCGTTTGTATGACGAATCTGTATTTACCCGTCTGGACCACATCGAACGGCTGAAGCATTCACAGAAGTCGATGCGGGAAATTCGCCAGTTGTTCGCCCAGGCCGATGCCGGGGCGGCGTGATGATTCTTGCGGATGGCGAGGCAGTCAGCCTCGCCTAGCGAGTCTCACCGGGCGGACATGGATGTCCGCCTAAAGAGGTCAGGATGGCCGAAGTGCAAAAACATGCCCCGCAGGCGTTCAGTCTGGCGGGCAAGTGGCAGATGCCGCTGCTGTTCATCAGCCTGGCAGCCGGCGGCCTGGCCACGTGGCATTGGGCGGCTTCAACTCCCAAGCTCTCCTGGGACGACCGCTACCGGTCCGTCCAGCGGATGGTGGAAACCTCGAAGGAAATCGACTATGCCCGCTGCGAGCACGCCGCGCGCGAGCTGCTCGAACTGATCCCCCGCGAAGTCCCCAAGAGTCGCACGGGCGAGTGCGAAGGGCTCACGTACGCCCTTCTCGGAGACATCCGCTGGAGATCCATCAAGAGCAATAACGACTTCGACCGGCGCAGTGCCAGGCGCTGCTCCAGTGTTATCACCTGGCGGTGGAAGCCTACGGCTTGCCGCCTACGGCCGAGCAGTGCGAGCGAATGGGCCGGGCATATGAAGGGCTGGGCGAAACTGCCAAAGCAGTCCAGTGGTACAACCGTGCCGTCGAGAAGGATGCGCAGCGCCGGGCCACGCTGGGCTGGCGGACGATTGAACTGGCCTTGAAGGATCGTTCGATAGCCGGCGAAGATCTCCTGGCCAAGCTCCAGGTCTTCATGGAGACGCAGGAGATTGATGCCGATCTTTATGGCCGCGCATTGGATCGCGCGGTGGACATGCTGCTGGCGCTGAAGCGGCCGGACCGGGCGGAGAACCTCATCGCCCAGTTGCGGCTCTCAGTTTCCAGCCACTCGGATGCCGCCACCTGCACGCAGCACCTGGAATTCCAGCAGGCGCGCATCTGGGCCGCGCGCGGCTGGACGGAACAGGCGGACAACCATCTGATCCAATTAATTCCTGAGCTTCCGGCCACGGCGGCGCTGTATTCCCGGGCCTGCCTGCTGCGGGGGCAGTTGATCCGCCAGGACAACCCCATGGAGGCCCAGAAGCTCTTCCGCGAGGTGACCGCCCACAGCCCGCGCACGCCGCTGGCCATAGCGGCCAGCGAGGGGTTAGCCCGCGCCTTCGCCGATGTACACAGCTACGACAAAGCGCTTGAGCAGTACCAGGCGGCCCTGGACGGCCTGCTGGATCAGGGCGATAACCCTTACGTGAATCTCGCCGAACTGCGTGGGGCGATCATGGCCAATCAGCAGTTGCTCATGGAGGCGAAAAAGTTCAAAGAAGCACTGGGCTTTGCCCAGGCCGAGCAGCGGCTTTTCAAAGTGAACAATCAAACGGCCGAGTCCGCGGCTCCTCGCGCGGCGCGGCCACGCCCTTCGCCTTGACGGATCGTATGGACATGCTTGATCGCCTTGGCCGGACGCACCTGGCGCTGGCCGGACAGTTGGCTGAGGATTTGGCCAAGGCGATCGCCGACGGTGCTCCGGCCAGTGAGATCGACGTGCTGCGCGGCCAGCGCATCGATCAGCTCGCCTTGGCGGGAAAGGCCTTCCAGGAGAGGGCCAAAGCGGCGGAGAAGTTCGATGTGCGGCTGTATGGCAACAGCCTGTGGCAGGCGGCGGACGCCTTCAACCGCGCGGGGCGGTTTGAGGACCAGATCCAGGCGCTGCGAACCTTCATTGCCAGCCAGCCCACAGATCCGCGCGTGCCTGAGGGCAGGTTCCTCCTGGGCCAGGCCTTGCAGGTGGGCGGCAAGTTCGACGAGGCGATCGGCGTCTACCAGCAGAATCTCCAGTTCGCCCAGCCGCCGGGCCGGCACGCCAAGGCGGTGGAGGGCCTGATTCCCATGGCGATGTGCTACGTCGCCAAAGGCCCGGATTCTTACAGCAAGGCCGAAGGCATCCTTGTGAGCATCATCGACGATGAGCACAAGGTCTTTACCCCCGATTCCGAAGAATACCACAGCGCACTGTACTCGCTGGGCTGGCTGTACTACCGCCAGCAGAAGTGGCTACAGGCGCAGAAGGCGCTGGGGGAGGCCATTCAGCGATCGCCCGGCAAGCTGCTGGCTGTCTCCGAGGGCGATTATGATGTGCAGCGGGACCGCTACTGCCGCGCGACGCGCGGGATCTTCCTCATGGCCGACAGCTATCACTGCTCGGCCCGCGAACTGGCCGGACAGGCGCAGCAGGAGACCAAGCCGCGCCTGCGCCACCAGGAGGAAGAGGCCCGCGACCAGCAGCTCACCCAGGCGGAAGAACTGTACAGCCAGGTGATCTCGCGCATCGAGCAGCTTGAAGAGGCACGGGGCTCACTGGATGAAACCTACCGCCGCAACAGCTACTTCGCCCGCGGCGACTGCCAGTTCGAACTTGGCCATTATGAGCAGGCACTTGTGCGGTGCGAGGAGGCGGTGTTCCATTTCCAGACCCACCCGGCGGCGCTGGGAGGCCTGATGCAGCAGTACAACTGCTACATGGCGCTGGGGCGGCGCGGCGAGGCCCGGGTGGCCATCGAACGTGCGCGGCAGCTTCGCCAGCAGATTCCCGACAGCGAATTCCAGGGCCCCGATACCTCCAATACGCCGGCGGCCTGGGACAAATGGTTCCAGACCGTCGAGTCGCTCAACCCTGCCGTCTCCAGAGGTGAAGACTGATGAACGCGGCCTCAACACATGACGGCACGTGCCTGATCAACCTGTTGACGCAGCAGCGGGATGTGTATCGCGAGCTTCACCAGCTCGCTTCGATCCAGCGGCAGGCCATCGAAGAGGAGCGGAGCGAGGAGCTGCTGCGCATCCTGGGCGACCGCCAGCGGCTGATCAACCGCCTGACCGAAGTCAATTCCGAGCTTGAACCATACCGCAGCCGCTGGGACAAGATTCGCCAGGACTTCGCCCCTGAAGGCCGCAGGGCGGTAGGAGAGCTGGTGGACGAGGTGCAGCGGCTATTAAAAGGAATCCTGGAGCAGGATGACAGCGACTGCGACGCCCTGAAAGAACGGACGCGCGGCTGTCGCGAAGAGGCCGCCAAGGCCGCCATGGGCCAGCGCGTACACGCGGCCTACGCTATGGGCCAGTACCGCTCGGCGGAGCCGCGCTTTATCGATCAGACCGAAGGACAGGGAGACCGGCGATGACGGCCACACAAACCGTCCCTGTTAATTCGGTGGTGGAGCCTTCGACGCTGCGAGACATCGCCGCCGGCAGCGGCCGGATCGACCTGGCGGCGGCCATCGCGGCGTACACGGAGATCACCGAGCGGCTGCGCGACTCGCACGACAAGCTGCTGCACGAAGTCCAACGGCTGCGGGACGAACTGGCGAGCAAGAACCGCGAACTGGAGCGCCGCAGCCGCCTGGCGGCGCTGGGGCAAATGGCCGCGGGCATGGCGCACGAAATTCGCAACCCCCTGGGCGGCATCGCTCTGTATGCGTCGCTTTTGGCGGGGCGGCTGGAGGCGGACAGGGAAAGCGCCTCCATCGCGCGGAAAATCGCCACGGGTGTTCAGCGCTTAAACGGCCTGGTCGGCGACATACTGGCCTTTGCGGGCGATATCCAGCCGCAAAAGCGGCCGATTCTCCTGTCGGCCGTGCTGGCGGAGGCGAGCGAACTGGCCCGCTGCCGGCTGGAAACGGCGGGCACGAAATTGAGCTGCCGGTATCAGGATGATGTGATGTTCGAAGGCGACCCGCGCCTGTTGGTGCGGGCCATCGCCAACCTGCTCTTTAACGCCTCGGACGCGGCGGGGGAGGGGCAGGTGGTGCTGGAGGCCGAGGCCTCCAGTGGCCAGCTTCAAATCACTGTAGCCGACAGCGGAGCGGGCATACCGACGGAGATTATGGACCGGATTTTCAATCCGTTCTTTACGACCAAGGAAAGCGGCACCGGGTTAGGGCTGGCCATCGTGCATCGCATCGTGGACAGCCACGGCGGCCGCATTTCGGTGCGCAACGGTGGTGAGGGCGATCCGCTGGGCGGGGCGCACTTTGTCCTGGATTTGCCTATACACGCGGGAGTTTGAGCCATGGCGCGAATATGCGTCGTTGACGACAATGAAATGATGCGGGACTCGCTGGCGGCCACGCTGGCCAGCGCCGACTACGAGGTGGCCGCCTACGACAGCGCCGAGACGCTGCTGGCGGCGGCGGGAGAGAGTTTTGACCTCGTCGTGACGGACCTGAAGATGCCGCGCATCGACGGCGTGGCGCTGCTGGCCAAGCTGCGGCAAAGCGGCGTGGAGACGCCGGTCATCCTGATGACCGCCTACGGCACGATTGATTCAGCCGTCGAGGCCATGCGGCTGGGGGCCTATGACTATATCACCAAGCCATTTGAGGGACAGGCGATTCTGGCCCTGGTGGAACGGGCCGTCGCGCACGGGCAGTTGCAGCGCGAGAACGAGGTGCTCAAGGCCGAGCTTTCCGAAAAGGCCGCCTCCGTGCGGCTGATCGGGCAGTCGCTGGCCATGGCGGAAATCGCCAAGCGGATCGCCCTGGTGGCCAACAGCCAGGCCACCGTGTTGATCGTGGGCGAAAGCGGCACGGGCAAGGAAGTTATCGCCCGCGCTATCCACGCGGCCTCATCCCGTCGGGATAAACCGATGCTGGCCGTGAACTGCGCGGCTCTGAGCAAGGGACTTCTGGAGAGCGAACTGTTTGGCCACGAAAAGGGCGCGTTTACCGGCGCGGACAAACTCCGTCGCGGCCGCTTTGAGCTGGCCGACGGCGGCACGCTGCTGCTGGATGAAATCAGCGAGATGGATTTGAACCTCCAGGCCAAGCTGCTGCGCGTGCTCCAGGAAAAGACCTTCGAGCGCGTGGGCTCGAGCATTACCCGCCGCGCGAACGTGCGCGTGATTGTCACCACCAATCGCGATCTCAAGCAGTGGGTGGCGCAGCGGCGCTTCCGGGCGGACCTGTATTACCGGCTCAATGTTGTCCCTATTTCTGTGGCGCCGCTGCGGGACCGCAAGGATGACATCGAGCTTTTAGCCGAGTACTTCAATCTCCAGGTGGCCCAGCGCGAGGGCCGCGCCGCCAGGCGCATCGATGAATCCTCGCTGGATGTGCTGCGGCGGTATTCCTGGCCGGGCAATGTTCGCGAGCTTCAGAACATTATCGAGCGGGCCAACGTGCTGGCCGAAGGGCCGGTGATTCGTGCCTCGACGATCGCCCCCTGGCTGGATGGCTCGATCGCCCCCGAGGCGGCGAGCAATGTCGCTGCCGCGGGCGCGGATGGGCAACTCATGGCGGACATGGAACGGCGGCTGATCCTCCAGACCCTGGACCGTTTCAGCGGCCACAGGGCTAAGACAGCCGCTGCCTTGGGAATCGGCATCCGCACGCTGGGCATGAAGCTCAAGAGCTATAGGCAGTTTGAGGTCGGCGTGGCGGAAGCGGTCTAGCGACAAAACGACTGGTGCAGAGTGCCAGTCGAAGACCAACTGCGGAATTTCCTCAGTTGATCAACTGAAAAAATTTATCAGTTGGCAAGCGGCAATTATTGCCGCAAACGCGCAATTCTTGCCGGCAGGCGCGTAGTGGAAGTAGAAGGCTGAATATGTAAGTGTTGCAATGACAAGTAAATAAGTGCATTCTGCTGCCGGGCCGCATCTGGCACGGCGGTTGTTTAGAGGCTGTTGCGGCCTGTGCGCGCAGGATTGAGGACACGGTGATGGATTTCTTTGGCCTGCTGTATGACAACTCGTCGCTGCCGGTTCTGGGCGACGTGATGGCCTTCAGCGAGATGCGCCAGAATGTTTTGGCCAACGATGTGGCCAACATCAACGTGCCCGGCTTCCGGCAAACAGATTTGCCGGTGAGTGAATTCACGGCCGCGCTGGATTCGGCGATTCAGCGGCGGGATGAGAATTCACCGCACAGATTTGAGGTGCAGTCGACGCGGAACATTCAGTTTGGGCCGCAGCTGACGGCGGCGGCGCAGGACATCAGCAACTTCATGAACTACTACGACGGCGCGGACAGGAGCCTCGAAGCGTTGCAGAACGAGATCCTGAAGAACGCGGTCTGGCATGAAACGGCCGCCAGGCTGCTGGCGCAGCAAGGCCAGTTGCTGATGTCGGCCATCAAGGAGCAAGCGTAACGCCCGCGGCTAGCGAGGACAAGGCATGTTCAACTCATTTGACATATCGGTCAGCGGCATGGTGGCCAATCGCATCTGGCACGACACCATCGCCGCGAACATCGCCAACCTCAACACCACGCGCGATGAACTGGGCAGGCCCAATCCGTACCAGCGGCGTTTCCCGGTGATGACGCCCGCCGAAAACGGGTCGGGGGTGCAGGTCACCGGCGTCGAAAGCGACAATAACTTCCGCTTGAAATTCGACCCAGGCAACCCGGATGCGCAGGGGCCCGGGCCGCTACAGGGCTGGGTGAAGACGCCGGCCATCGATCTGTACACGGAGTTGACCAACTCCATGGTCGCTCAGCGGTCGTACGAGGCCAATTTGACGGCCCTCCAGGCCACAAAACAGATGATCTCATCGGACCTAAGGATCCTCGGATGAATTGCCAATTGCCAATTGCAAATTGCAAATTTAGGGACAGCAGCACGATCTGGCGAATAGCCGACGATCATCCCTTCGATTTGCAATCTGCAATCGGCAATTTGCAATCCGCGCAGGGGCGACCATGAGCGAAATTAATTTCAATCCCAATATCAATACCGGCCTGGATCGGCTGGGGCCGGCGGATAAGACGCAGACCGACCGGACGGGCGCGCCATCCACGAGTTTCACGGATGTGCTGAAAAAGAGCATCGCCGAGGCCAACCAGCTTCAGTTGGATGCGGAGAAGGCGGTCAATGCGTTGAGCACGGGCAAGACCGACAACGTTGCCGAGGTGATGACGGCGGTGCAGAAGGCCGACCTGGCGTTCAGGACGCTGCTTCAGATACGCAACAAGCTCCTGGATGCGTGGAACCAGACGATGAACATGAGAATCTCGTAGGGCGTGATTTGAAGCGCGAAGTTTCGCAGGGTTAGCGAGTTTTGATGTGTGTGGGTTGTCGCAGTGACAACCAGTAGCCGGTCATGGAGGACCGACAGGCATGCGATTTATCAGGGCCTACATCGAGCAGATTCGCCGGCTGTGGACCGCGCTGAGCACTTCCGCGCGGCTGGCACTGGCGCTGCTTGTGGTGCTGGTGACGGTCACGCTGGTGTGGCTGGTGGGATCTTTCGCCGCGCGGCCGCAGTCCACGCCTATCTTTGCCGCCGCGCTGTCCGATGAACAGACCGGGCAGGCCCGCCAACTGCTGCGGCGGGAGAACATCGAGGTCGCGGTTTCCAACGGCCTGCTCGTGGTGCCCTCAGACAAGCGCGACGATGCCATCGCGCTATTGGCTTCGCAATCCATTCTTCCCACCGACCCCGTCTCGGAACTGGAGCGGCAGGTGAACGCTCCTTCCATCTGGATGACCGACCCTCAGTTCAAGCGGCAGGGGCAGCAGCTCCGGCAGGACCAGCTTTCCCGCTGGATTTCCAAGTATCCCGGCGTGCGTTCGGCCCAGGTGATTTTAGAGCCCGGAACGCCGCGCAGTTTAGGAACCCCGGCGATCTCGCCCACCGCCAGCGTGACGATCACCATGAAACCCGGCCGGGTGATGGACCGCCACCTGGTGGATGCGGTGGCGGCGCAGGTCTCCGGCGCGGTGGGCAGCATGCGCGCCTTGGATGTGCGCATCGTCGCCGATGGCCGCAGCTATCGCGCCAAGGACGAGCAGGCCTACGACAGCGATCAGTTGGAGCGAGTGGCTGAGCTGGAACATCGATACGAAACGAAGATCCAGGACCTGCTGCACATCGACGGTTTGCTGGTGAGCGTGTACGTCGAGCCCGACCCGGTCAAGACGCGGCACACCGAGCAGACGGATTTCCAGGAACCCGTGCAGGCGCCGGAGAATGTCGTCACTGAAGAATCCACCAACTCCTCCCGCAGGCCCGCCGGCGAGCCAGGCGTCATGCCCAACGTAGCCACGCCCGCGCTGCCCGTGGCCGGCAATGGCGGCAACAGCACGATGGAACGCGGGGAGAAAAGTATCGCCAGCCGCTTCCCCTCCAGGCAGACCATCCAGGACGAGATCGGCGGAATCGTCAAGGCCATTTCCGTATCGGTGAATGTGCCGCGCGAGTACCTGGTCGCGGCGGTCAAGCAGATCAAAGGCGTCAAGGATGAGCCCAGCGAAGCCGAGCTCTCCGCGGAAATGGCCAAGATCGAAGCCCTGGTGCGCACCGCCGTCAAGGCCCAGGCGGCCGACCCGGCCAAGCCGGACAACCAGGTCGTCGTCAAGTACTACGTGCCCAGCATGCCCGGGCGGCGGCAATGGCGGCCCGCAGGAAGTGACCTACGCGGGCATTCACCTGGCCGTCGGCAGCTATGGCAAGCAGGCGGCTCTGGGGGCGCTGGCGGTCATGGCGCTGCTCATGGTGCTGATGTTCGCGCGGTGGCGGGCGCCTTCTCCGCCGCTCCTGGAGCCGCCCCAGGCTGAAGACAAGATCACCATGGAAGATGTGGCCGGGGCCATCGAAGGCGAGGAAGCGCGCTGGAAGGCCTGGAGCTGGATGATGAGGCGGTGCGCTTCCAGAAGGTGGTCGAGCAGATCGGCGAGATGGTCCGCGAGAAGCCCGATGCGGCCAGCAATCTTATCCAGCGCTGGATTGATCAGAAGTAGCCAGGAGCAGGCATGGCTGAAGAAATTCTACAAGTGAGCGGAATCCGCAAGGCGGCGATCTTTCTGCTGTCGGTGGGGCAGGAAACCGCCACGGAAATCCTCAAGCGGCTGGAGCCGGAAAAGGTGGAAGAGGTCTCGCGCGAGATCGCCGCGCTACAGGGCGTGCCCAACAGTCAGCGCGACTCGGTGCTGACGGAATTCTACCACCTGGCCCTGGCGAGCAACTACATGGAAGAAGGCGGCCTGGCCTACGCCACGGCGCTCCTGCGCCGCAGCCTGCCCGAAGATGCCGCCAAAAAACTCATCGGCCAGGTGACCCAGGCTATCAAGCGCACGCCCTTCAGCTTCCTTCAGAAGGCCGATGGCGAAAACGTGCTCACGTTCATCCAGGATGAGCATCCCCAGACCATCGCCATGATCCTGTGCTATCTGCCGGCCGACAAGGCGGGCGAAGTGCTGGCGGGGCTGCCTTCGGCCAAGCAGATCGAGGTCGTCAAGCGCGTGGCCAATATGGAGCAGACCAACCCGGCCGTCATCCGCGAGGTGGAGCAGGGACTGGAGCACAGGCTCTCGGCCATCGTGAACCAGAGCTTGGAAAAAGTCGGCGGCGTCACCACCGTGGCTGAGATGCTCAACCTGGCCGACCGCGCCACGGAGAAGGCCATCCTGGAAGGGCTGGAGGCCGAGGACCCCGAACTGGTGGAATCCATCCGCCGGCTCATGTTCGTCTTCGAGGACATCCTCCAGGTGCAGGACCGCGGCATCCAGTCCGTGCTCAAGGAGATCGAGAACGACGAGCTGGCCCTGGCCCTCAAAACCGCCAGCGAAGAGCTCAAGGAAAAACTCTTCCGCAACATGTCCGATCGCGCGGCGGATCTCATCCGCGAGGAAATGGAATACATGGGTCCCGTGCGCGTCAGCGATGTGGAGTCCGCGCAGCAGAAGATCGTGGATGTGGTGCGGCGCCTGGAAGACGCCGGCGAAATCGTCATCGCCGGCCGCGGCGGCGACAACGACATCGTGGAATAGTGGTACAGGCTTTCAGCCTGTGAGAAGTGGCCCAGGCTTACAGCCTGTGATGAACACTTGGTGGTATGAGTCGAGTAATTAAACATGATGGCACTCGGCAGGCGGCGCCGGTCGGCCGCGTGGCGGCGCTGAATGTCGCCAATTTCGCCGAGCAGGCCGTGCGCATGGTTCTGGATGCGCGGCAGCAGGCCACGGAAATCCTCGACCGCGCCCGCGAGAAAGCCGACCAGGTCCTGGCCGAGGCCAAAACCGCTGCCGAGCAACTCCGCCAGCAGGCGCAGGACCAGGGTTTGGCCGCGGGCAAACAGGAAGGCTATTCCAAAGGTCTTTCCCAGGGCCAGGCCGATGGCGCCGAAAAGGCCTTCAATGACGCGATGGCGCTCTTTAATAAGCAGACGGAAGACCTGCGCAAGCTGCTTTCCGAAAGCATTCGCCGCCTGGATGAATCGCGCGAGGAAGTGCTGCGGCAGGCCCGTGCGGACCTGCTGGAGCTGGCGTTGACCATCGCCGAGCGTGTTACGGCGCGCGGGCCCGCGGCGATATCGAAACCGCCAAGACCAATCTCGGCAAGGCGATCGAGATGGTCTCGTGCCGTGCACAAATCCAGATGCGGGTGTGCCCCGCCCAGCTCGACCAGCTCAGCGAATACGCCAAATCGTTCCTGGAAGAACTGGGCATGAGCGAGTCTGTCAGTCTTGTGCCCGACCAGGCGCTCTCGCCGGGCGATGTCCTTCTTCAGACGCGCAACGGCCAGGTTGACGCCACGGTCCAAACGCAAATCAACAACATCGTCAACGCCATCACAGGCCGCCAGGAGGAGAGCCAATGAGCTTCCTGACGCCCTATATCCAGATTGCGCGGCGAGCCCTGCCCTTGGGGGTTATCGGCCGCGTGACGGGCGTGCGCGGGCTGACGGTCCAGGTGTCGGATTTTGCCGTGCCGGTTGGCGCGGCCTGCCGCATTCGGCGAAACGGCCAGCAGGTCGGTGGACGCGTCATCGGTTTTGCCGATGAGGAGACGTTGGTGATGCCCATGGGCTCGACCGCCGGCATCGGCCGGGGTGATCGCGTTGAATTGATCGCCGGCGAGCAGGCCATCAGCGTGGGCCAAGGCATGCTGGGACGCGTGGTGAATGCCTTCGGCCAGCCCATCGATGACGGCGGGGCGATGACCGTGGATTCGCGGCGGCCTATCTGGCCCGACCCTATCGATCCCATGGAGCGCGAGCGAATCTCGGTGCCCATCGGCACTGGCATCAGGGCCATCGACTCCATGCTCACCATCGGGCGCGGCCAGCGCATCGGCATCCTGTCCGGCCCCGGCGTGGGCAAAAGCGTGCTGATGGGCATGATCAGCAAGTACACCTCCGCTGATGTCACCGTGATAGGCCTGGTCGGCGAGCGCGGCCGCGAGGTGCGCGATTTCATCGAGCGCGATCTCGGACCCGAAGGGATGCGTAAGGCCATCGTGGTCGTGGCCACGGGCGATGAGCCGCCGTTGGTGCGCGTGCAGGCCGGCGCGGTCGCCACCGCCATTGCCGAATACTTTCGCGATCAGGGCAAGGATGTCCTGCTGCTGATGGACTCCCTCACACGCCTGGCCATGGCCCAGCGCCAGATCGGCCTGGTGGCCGGAGAGCCGCCCACCACCAAAGGCTATACCCCCAGCGTTTTCAATCTGCTGCCGGAATTGCTGGAACGCAGCGGTCGGACCAAGACGGGCTCGATCACCGGTTTTTACACCGTGCTGGTCGAGGGCGACGACATGACAGAGCCGATTTCCGATGCGGTCAGATCTATTACGGATGGGCATCTGTGGCTCAGCCGCGCACTGGCCAATCGCGGGCATTATCCGGCCATCGATGTGCTGGAAAGCGTGAGTCGAATCATGATCGATGTGGCGGATAAAGCGCATCTGACCGCCGCGCGGGAAATCCAGCGGCTCATGGCGACTTATCGCGACATCGAGGACCTGGTGAATCTGGGTGCTTATTCATCCGGCTCAAATCCGGAGGCGGATGTGGCCATCAAGGCGCAGCCGCTCGTGCAGGAGTTTCTGCGGCAGGCGATCGATCACGGCTGCCGCTTCAGCGAGGCGCGGTCGGCGCTGCTGTCCCTGGCCGAGCGCGTGCGCAAGATGTCGCCGCATAGGCAAGTACAGACAGCCTAAGACGGCTGGAGACCGGAGACCTGAGGCCGGAGCGGCCACTGAAAGAAGATTGATTGTGAACAGTGAAAGAAAAAGAGGCAAAAGGTTGAGAATGGCTGGGAACAACTGGAAGGCACTGCTCTTGCTTATTCCGGCTGTGCCTGCAGTCTCCAGCCTCCAGCCTCCAGCCTGATATGGCTAAGGCATTTAAATTCCGAGCCGAGCCCGTGCTGAAGCTGCGTGAGCGAGCGGAGCAGGAGGCCCTGCGCCGCCTGGCCCAGGCCCGCAGCCTGGTGATAACTATCGAAGAGCAGATCGGCCATCTTCGCGGCCAATTGACCCAGCAGGACCGGCTGGTTCGCGAAGGCATGCTCATCGGCTCGGTGGATGTGCAGTACATGAGCCTGTATCGCCGGCACGTCATGGGGCTGCACCGGCGGATTATCGAGCAATCCCAAAAACTTAAGCCCGCCATGCTGGAGTTCCAGCAGGCAAAAGCAAAGGCTCTGGAGGCCCGCAAGCAGCGCCGGGTCCTGTCCACGCTGAAGGACAAACTGCACGCCAGGTACAAGGCCGAGATGAACCGGCTGGACCAGCGGCAGATGGATGAAATCAGCTCCAACGCGTACACGCGGCGGCTTGCGCTGGAGGAGGCCTAAACGATGCTGCGCAAAATGTATGACTGGCTCGCCCTGGCCTGCATCATGGCGACGCTCACCGTGGTCATGGTGATGGCCGCGGTCTACTCCAAGGGCCGGCTCTCCAGCGACAACTGCGCCGCATTGGGACGAATGCTGCGCGGCGAGCCTATTGCCGAAGCGGTCAAAGCTCCGCTGTCGGCGGCCACTCAGCCCGCCCAGGGACGGGATGTCACCGAGCAGGCGATCAAGAATCAGGAACAGGCCCAGATGGACAACCTGGTTCTCCAGCGGCGGCTGGAAGAACTGAATCATCAGCGCTTGCAACTGGAGTCGCTGGAGCGGGAAGTTGCCCAGGAACGCGCGGCCCTGCGCGAGGAACGACTCGCCTGGGCGCGGGCAATTGATGCCGTTCAACAGGATAAGCACGGCGAGGCCTTCGCCAAGCAGCTCAAACTATTCGAGACATTGGCCCCCAGGCAGGTGAAGGACATCCTGGTGGATATGGGCGAAGACCGCGCGGCCAGCTACCTGTCCGCCATGAAGCGCGATACGGCCGCGGACGTTATCGCTCGTTTCAAGGATCCGCAGGAGAAGCAGTTCCTGCAGCGCGTGCTAAACAAGATGCGTCAATCCTCCTGATGGAGTCTTTTTATGCTGGTAGACCTGGTCAAACAAGTTTCAGCCGCGCTGGATGTGCCGCCGCCCCCGGCGGCTACAGGAGCAGACGGCTCAAAGTCCATGTTTGAGAAGCTCTTTGGCAATGCCACCCCAAAGAACGAAAAGGTGCGCACCACCAGTGCGCGGGCGGATAATCGCGATGACCGGCCCGACGTAGGCAGCGGCTGGCAAACGGCCGACTCCCCGGATAGCGCGGCGGCCCAGTGCCGCCCGTTCAAAATCAGCAGCAGGGGCAAGAGGACCATCCAAAGAGCGATGATGGCGACAGTAGCGATGCGCCGGTAGAACAGGCAGGCGGTGGTTCTGATCCATCCGATCCTTCGAAATCGTCAAATGATGCGGCGAATTCCGGCCTGGCGGCCGCCGTCGCCCAGGTGGGGCAGGAGCTTAAATCCGCCGTCGGTGCAGCCAAACAGGTGCAGGCCGATACGGCCGCGCAGGCAGCCTTGCAGAATTTGGCCAGCGTTCCATCTTCGGCCGGCACGCAGGGCGATGATGAACAAGCAGCTGGTGGCTCAGGCGCGGCAATCGCCTCTTCCGCCAAAGCCGGGTCCGAGGCGGCGCAACAGTCGACGGGCGCGGCTGAGTTTTCAAAAAACCTCCAGGCATCCATCCAGATGGCGACGCCGGATGGCAACACGTTAGATCAAGTCACCGGTGATGCGGCCAGACTCGTGCAGAATCGCTTGGGCAAAGCGGCTGTGGCGCAGGCCGTCGATCGTGAACAAAAGATGGATGTCCCCCAGGTGCAGGGTGGTGATGATCAGCCAAAGCGATTGGATGCGACCGGGCAGGGTGCAACATCCCAGATTGAAAATGTGCAGATAAATACTCCAACCGCCATGGCCGGCCCCCAATGGGCCAAGCCCTCGCAGGGCCCCTCGCAAAAGCCCCAGGCTGAAGCGACTGGTGCAAACCCCTCGGTTGCCTTTTCACAGGGAGCGGACGGCTCGGGAACATCAAGTCTGACCGATGCGGCTTCGGCCTTATTCACGCAGCATGTTTCCGCCGCGTTTGGTGCCAAGACAGAGACGCCACAGACCACCGCCGCGCATGCGCAGGCGATGGATGTTCCGTTGTTGCAGAATGTCCAGGTTGATGTGGATCAGTTAGCCCAACGCACCGTGCGCTGGCAGCACCTGGGCGTGCTGGATGACGGCGGCACGGCCAGAATTCGCCTGTCCCCGCCCGAGTTGGGCAGCATTCAGATCGCCCTTGAAACGGTGGACAAGGTCGTACACGTGCAAATCACCGCCGAAAGCGAATCCACGCGGCAGTTGCTGCAGAACCACGCCGACCAGTTGGTACAGAGCCTTTCGACCCACGGGCTCACCGCCGCGCGGGTGCAAGTGAACCTGGAAACGCCGCAGGAACATCATTTCACCGAAAATGACGGCGGGCAAGGTCAGGGCCAGCCTCAGCAGGATTCGCCCGATGATGGGAGCCGCCAGGGACAGCAGGGCGGGCAGGGGCGCAGATTTCAGGATCGATACCGCCAAGAGCTCAACGTGACCGCATAGATAGTGTCACTTATTAAGGAGAACCCATATGGCTGTGACCGGCGTCAGTAGCGCGACAACCTCGACCGGCACGACTTCCAGCGCGGCCGGCAAGAACATGGACGACATGACATCGTCGGATTTCCTCAACCTGCTCATCACGGAGATGACCAACCAGGATCCGCTCCAGCCGATGAGCAACCAGGATCTGATGAACGAGATCGGTTCGATCCGCACGCTCCAGATGAACACGGATCTCGACCAGACGCTGCAAAGCCTGGCCCTTCAGAGCAGCCTGGGCTCCGCCTCCGGCATGATCGGCAAGTTGGTCGGGGGAACGGATGCCAACGCCAACCCGGTGGCCGGCGTGGTCACGGGCGTGACCGTCTCCAATGGCGATGTGCAGTTGCAACTGGATAACGGCGCTTCGATCGGCATAGGCAACGTGATGGAGGTCACCTCCGCCACGGCGGGTACGAGCCAGACGGGCCAGCAAGGAGGCTGACCGTGGCTGCGTCACTGAACGCCATCTCCAATCTGACATCGCCGGCGGCCAAGCCGGCCGCCGCCGCGGCTGCGGCCGCGGCCGGAACCGGCGGGGCGGGTGGTCCGACCGCCTTTGCGCAGGAACTTACGAAGGCGGGCGATGCCTATCAGTTGAAGTTCAGCGCCCACGCCCAAAAGCGCCTGGCCAGCCGCGAAATCACGCTGGATAGCGGGCAGATGGGCAAACTCGCGCATGCCGTCGACCAGGCGGCCGCCAAGGGCGCACGCGACAGTCTGATGCTCATGGATGATGTCGGGCTGATCGTCAACGTTCCCAGCCGCACCGTCGTGACCGCGATGAACGCGGGCCGGCTCGATCACGGAGTGATCACCAACATCGATTCGACTGTGATTATCCGCTCGTAGCGGAATAAGTAACGGGGTGGCTCCCCGCCTGGGCGGGGAAGCCCCGAGGCCGCCGATCGACTGAAGCGGCCCAAGCAAGATCGCGAAGGGCGCAGCTGGAAGCGCCCCCGCGGGCAAGGAGTAAAAAAGATGCCTTTGACTACTGCTTTGTATACGGGGCTCAGCGGCCTGACTGTAAACCAGGTGGCCCTGGATGTGATCGGCAACAACATTGCCAATGTGAACACGTACGCCTTCAAGGGTTCGCGGGCCATGTTCGAGCCGCAGTTCTCCGAAACCTACTCTTTCGGCTCGGCGCCGGGAGATGTATTCGGCGGCACCAACCCGCAGCAAAAAGGACTGGGCGCTACCGCCAGCTCCATCGAGCGCAACTTCTCGGCGGGCAATGTCAAGCCCACGCAAAAAGGCGACCTGGCCATTCAAGGCGAAGGCATGTTTGTGCTGGATGGGCCTCAGCGCGTGTTTACCCGCGACGGTGCATTCCAGCTCAATTCGCAGAATGACATGGTGTCCGCCGATGGCCGCTACGTGATGGGCTATGGCGTGGACAAGGATTTCAACATCATCCCCGGCCAGTTGCAGCGCGTGCAGGTTCCTGTGGGCAGCCTGACCATTGCCCAGGCCACCAGCAAGATGTCCGTTGGCGGCGCGCTCCTGACCACGGGCGACCTGGCCACCGCCGGCACGGTGCTCACTTCCCAGGCGATGCAGCTCGCCGGCGGCGGGGCGGTCACAGGGGCAACCGATCTGGTAAACCTCCAGAATGCCAATGGCCAGCAGATGTTCAACGTCGGAGACACGGTCAGTTTCGTAGGTCAGCGTAGCGGTTCAACGCTGCCCACGCTCCAGATGACCATCACCAACACCACCACCGTAGACGATCTGATGAACGCGATGGTCGGCAAGTTCGGCATTGATACCGATCCCAACATTCCCAATCCCGGCGGGTCGACCGTGGTCGATTTGGGCAGTGGCCAGTACGCCATGCAGATCACCGGCAACGTGGGCGCGGCCGACACACTGGCGGTGAAAAGCTTCAACAGCGACTCCCAGACGGGTGTCGGCGTTCCTACGTTCTCCCAAACGCAGGCGGCCGTGGGCGAGAGCGTGAATTTCTCCCAGACCGCATATGATTCGCTGGGCAATCCGGTGCAACTCTCGCTGACCTATACGTACGACTCCAAGAACATCGATGGCGGGACGTCCTGGCGGTTCTTCGCAACCAGCACGGATAACCAGGACCCTTCCGCCCTTGTCGGCGAAGGCACGGTCGATTTTGACGCTAACGGCAACTTCATCTCCAGTGTCGGCGGCAACGCCACGATTAACCGCGCCGGCACCGGCGCCCTGACGCCGCTGTCCATCAACATCGACATGAGCGCGCTCCAGGCCCTTAACACCGGCCAGAACAGCCATGTGCAGTTGCAAGGGCAGGATGGGTTCCAGGCAGGCGTGTTGGACAGTTACAGCGTCAGCCAGGACGGCAGCATCACCGGGTCCTTCAGCAACGGCCTGACGCGAACGCTGGGCCAGGTGGCCCTGGCCACCTTCGGCAATTACAGCGGGTTGGTGGATAACGGCAATAACACCTTTATTCCCGGCCCCGATAGCGGCGAGGCCATCGTCGGCGCACCGCTGACCAGCGGCGCCGGCAGCATCACCGATGGTGCGCTGGAAACATCCAACGTGGATATCTCCACAGAGTTCGTCAACCTGATCACCACCAGCGCGGGCTTTGAGGCCTCCAGCCGGGTGGTCACCACCGCCAACACGCTGCTGACGGACCTCCTGTCCATCATGCGGTAAAATTTTAGCACTCCGATGAGCCGGGCATCGGGCCGTGCTGCGGGCACGGCCCGGTGCCCAACGGACAAACACATGATCGCGGTAACGCGGCTGAACAACCAGGCGCTGGTCATCAACTCCGAACTGATCAAGTTCGTGGAAAAAACCCCCGACACCATGATCACCCTGACCACCGGTGAAAAAATCATGGTCCGGGAATCCATGGAGGAAGTGGTCGCCAGGGCCATCGATTACGGGCGAAGAGTCCGCTGTTTCTGGACCGAAGCTGCCCCTGGCGGTCCTCCAGTGCAGCCTTGAGCCTGCGGGAAGTGCAGGTGCGGAATTCCGCACCTGCCTCATCCGTGATGGCGGGCCATGCGGCTGGAAGTTGGTTGGCAAGCACATGAGTGTGCAATTTTTGCCCGCAGATAGCCGATAAGAAGTGAGAGGGCCTGGTACGAGCGCGGATAGTCCGCGCCAGGAGGCAGATTTTGGATATTGCATCGGTATTGGGACTGGTTATCGGCGTGGCCATTCTGCTCTACACCGCCTGCGCGGGCGGCGAGCCGGGGTTCTTCGTGGATTATCCCGCCATCGCCCTGATCATCGGCGGCTCGACGGCCGCGGTCTGCCTGAGCTTCCCCATGCGCACTGTCTTGAGCGCCATGAAGATCGTCAAGCAGGCTTTTTTTAACAAGACGCCGGACTTCAGCAAGGTCATCGCCGACATGGTCAGCTACGCCGAGGTGGCCCGGCGTGACGGTATCCTCAGTCTGGAGAACATGACCAAGGAAATCAAGGACGAGTTCGTCGTCAAAGGCATCCAGATGGCCGTGGACGGCCTGGATCCGGAAATCATTGAGCAGATTCTGCACAGCGAGCTGGAGTGCATGGCCGAGCGGCACAGCCGCGCGAAGGGGATCATGGATGCCTTCGTGAAGTACGGGCCCGCCTACGGCATGATTGGTACTTTGTTCGGCCTGTCGGACATGTTCAAGAATGCGTCCGACCCCTCCAAGATCGGCCCCGGCATGGCCGTCGCCCTGCTGGCGACCCTGTATGGCTGCATCCTCGCCAACGTGCTGGCCGGCCCCATCGGCGACAAGCTGGGCCGCATCAGCGAGGATGAGCAGCTCGGCAAGCAGATTGTCATCCGCGGCATCATGAGCATTCAAAGCGGCGACAATCCGCGCATCGTGGAACAGAAACTCAAGAGCTTCCTGCCGCCCAAGCTTCGCGCTCAGATGACGGCGGCGTAACGAAAGTGCGGGCCCTGCGCCCCCAGAGATAGACATGGCATCGTTGGCCAAACCGCATAAGGAAGTCAGCCACAACATCGGCCCCTGGCTGCTGACGTACGCAGACATGGTGACCTTGATGCTGGGCTGCTTCGTCATGCTGGCCTCCATGAGCGAGCCCGTAAAAAAGGAAGATAAACGCTACCAGCAGGCCATAGAGTCGATCCAGCGGGCGTTAGGTCTGCCCGGCGGTTTCGGCAGGACGACCAGCAATCTGCCGCCGGATGCCGCCGCACAGCAGATTTTGCAGGTCGTGGCCAAGCACCAGGATGAGCTGGCCCGCAGCGCCACGACGGAAGAAGGCGTGCCCGGCCACGACGCGGCGGTGAAAAGCCTGAGAGATAACGGCATTTACCGCGTGGGCGGGGCCATTCATTTCGCCCAGGGCTCGGCTAAGCTGCCGGATGAGGGTGTTCCCGATCTGCGGCAAATCGTCAATCAGATTCGCGGCTTGACCATGACCGTGCAGGTGCGCGGGCATAGTTCGAAGGTGCCGCTGCCGAAGGATTCGCCCTTCCACGACGATATCGATCTGTCCATGGCCAGGGCGCGGGCCGTGCGGGATTGGCTGGCCGATCCCACGCGCGGCAATATCGATGCCCAGCGGCTGCGCATTATGGCCTGCGGCTCGACGGAGCCCTTGCGCGAGCCGGCATACGATCCATCCGACTGGTCGCTCAACGACCGCGTGGAGATCGTGCTTACCGAGGCGCTGGTCAGCGATTTTGAGGCGGCGGCAGCGCCCATAAGCTCGGCAAAAAACGAAGAAAAGACTGCGATGCGGTAATAGGGACGGAATAGTTTTGAGGAGTTTCCATATGGCGGAAGAAACAAAGAAAGCGGCTCCCCAACCTGAAAAGACTGATGCGCCTGCGAAAAAGAAGCCGCCCCTGCGGTCCATCGTGATCCTCGTGGTGGTGATGGCGCTGGAAGGCGGCATCTTCGGCGGGCTCATGATGGCCATGCGGCCCAAGGATGCCGGCGCCGTCCAGGAGACGCCTCTGCCCACGCAGCCGGTGGACACCGCCGTGGAGCTGGAACTGGTTTCGACGCGCGCCCCCAATTACCAGACCGGCGCCACCATTTTCTATGACCTGACCATTCACCTGAAGGTGGATGTGGCCAATAAGGAAAAGGTAGTCAGCCTGATCGATAAGCACAAGGCCACCATCCAGGACCGCCTGCGCACGATCATCGCCGAGGCCGAGCCGCGCTATTTCTCTGAGGCGCAGCTCACCACCTTAAAAGGCAAGATCGCCGCCATGCTGGATTCGGTGGTTGGCGAGGGGTTGGCCAAAGAGGTGCTGATCGTGGATTGCATGCCCTTCAAGGCGCCATAAAAACCGGCATAAAAATTACTGCAAAGCCTGTTTTTTTCGTGACGTAGCCGCGGGCTTCATATACAGTCTGGCCTGATGAACGGATCACCTGGCGAAGTCAAGGATGACGACAGAAGGTGAGGTCAAGGATGACCGAAAAAAACAGCGATTCTCCCGTCTCACAGGCTGCGCAGAATGGCGAGCCTGATTCCCTTGCAAACCCATCTCTCATCGCCGCCGATGGCGCGCGCACATCGGGCGATGGAGGCGAGTCCTCCATGGAAATTCCCGAAATCCAAACGGGTGTTTCCGGCCGCGCCGCTCCCTCCTGCGACCAGGCCCTGGACATGCTGGGCGATGTGGAGCTCGATGTCAAAGTGGAACTGGGCCGCTGCCAGATGCTGGTGGGCGATGTGCTGGGCTTGCAGGAAGGCGACGTGGTCGAACTGGATAAGCTGGCCGGCGACCCGGTGGATGTGTTCGTGAACGATCGCCTGGTGGCGCGCGGCGAAGTGCTCGTGGTCAACGAGAATTTCTGCGTCCGCGTCAACCAGATTGTGGCGAAGGAAGACTGAATCAGGCTGTAGGCTGTAGGCTGTGGGGAGATGGTTCAAGGTCTTGCCTCTTCCCGAGCAGCGGCCTTAGCAAATCGACTGGCTGGACCCGCAATTCAAAGTCTACAGCCTGACAGTCTACAGCCTAAAGCCTGAAGGTGTGCACCGCTCCTTTCGCACGCCCCAGGCAGTTGGAGAGGACGAGATGATTTTTGGTCGTGGCCAATTTATGGTCGCGATTTGTTGCGCGCTGACTCTTGGCTCATGGGCCAAGGGCCAGCCAACCGATGCGCGGCCGGCGCCCGCCGGCGCCGATGCGGCCGCGCAGGCGATGGCCGCGCCGCCGGCAACGCAAGTTCCGGCCAGTCCGCAGGAAAATCCCTCGCCCATCGCGGCGGCTCCATCGCCGCAGCAATCGCCTGCTCCCCCCGCCGCGCTGGATGCAAATGGAGGCAATGATTTCGATCGCTCAGGGGTAGAAGGCAGGCCCCTGGGTCGCGGCGCCACAGTCACCGCCGCGGATACGGGCGGCGAGCAGAAGACCGAACGTGTACCCACGGGTTCATCGGCCTGGTGGCAGACGCTGGGCGCGCTGCTACTGGTGATCGCACTGATCTTCGCCATGCGCTGGGCCCTGCGCCGCACCGGCAACCTGCGCGCGGCGGTGGGGGGTGGCAAACAAATCATCGAAATCCTCAGCCGCACACCCATCTCTGCACGCCAAAGCCTCCTGCTGGTTCGCGTGGGACCGCGCGTGCTTGTGGTCGGAGCGGGCGAGTCGCTGACGACACTAGCGGAAATTAACGACCCTGCGCAGGTCACCGACTTGATGGGCTCAGTGGAGCAGGCGCGGGCCAATTCCTTGACGAACAGTTTTGCCCGTGCCTTGGGCCAGTGGCGCTCCTCGACTTCACAAATCCTCGGAGGATTGGATGAATCTGATGGGGTAGGGGATGGACACGTCGGCGATGGAAATACAGCGAATCAGACCCCAGCGGCCCGCGCGGCCGATCGCCTGCGCTCCATGGCCCAGAAGGTGCGCGACATCGGCACTGCATTTCGGAGGCGGCCATGAAGCACATCCTGGCCATCTCTGCTTGTCTGCTCGTGCTGGCCGCGCCGACCCTGGCACAACGAGCTACTGGAACTGCAAAAAATTCCGCGCGGCCATCCGCTAAAACCAACGTTTCCACCATTCTTAACGCGGCGGGAAGCGTGGTTGACTCGGCGGCAAATTCCGAAGAAACCGCGGCCGCCACAAGCACGGGTAATCTCGGCCTGGACCTGCAAAACCAGCTTCAGACGGCGCTCACCCCGCAGCGCACCAGTTCCACCGTGCAGGTACTGCTGCTGTTAACGGTGCTGGCTCTGGTACCTTCGATCCTGGTCCTGATGACCAGCTTCACGCGCATCGTGGTGGTGCTGGGCCTTTTGCGACAGGCGATGGCCACGCAGCAGTTACCGCCCAACCAGGTCCTCCTGGGCTTGGCGCTCTTCATGACGTTTGTCGTAATGGCCCCGGTTTATAACAAGGTTCACGCCGCGGCGATCGTGCCTTATACTGAAGGCAAGCTCTCGCAGACGGCCGCGATGCACAACGCCGAAGGCGAGATCCGCAAGTTCATGATCAACCAGGTGGAAGCCGGCGGCAATACGGATGATGTGTACCTGTTCCTGGACGACAAGCTGGCCGGCCGCGACAACCTGGTCTGGGCGGATGTGCCGACCCTGACGCTGATCCCGGCTTACGTGATCAGCGAGCTGAAAGTGTCGTTCCTGATGGGCTTCCGCATTTATCTGCCATTTCTCATCATCGACATGGTGATCGCCTCGGTGCTTATCAGCATGGGCATGCTCATGCTGCCGCCGGTGCTGATCAGCCTGCCTTTTAAGCTGCTGCTGTTCGTGCTGGTGGATGGCTGGCATTTGGTGGTGAAGACGCTGATGATGAGCTTTGGTCCATCCTGAAAAGAGGCCGCGCATGGATCTATCACAGGCAACCGATCTGGCCAGGCAGACCGTCATGCTGCTGCTGGTTATTTCCGCGCCGGTGCTGGCGGTGGGCATGGCCGTAGGGCTTGTGATCAGCGTGCTCCAGGCCGTAACGCAGGTGCAGGAGCAGACGTTGAGTTTTGTCCCCAAAATCGTGGTCATGGCCTTGATGACCGTGGTGACCGCTTCCTGGGGCGGCCAGAAACTGATGGAATTTGCCCGGGAGATGTTTGGACCGCTGCATTAGCCGTCCTGAAGGACTGCTAATGCAGAGCAGGCGAGCAGGTGAACAGGAGAGCAGGAGAAAAGACATGAATGAGCCTGCGGTCTACTACTCTCCTGTTTTGGCTATTTGGCTTTTTGACTATTTGGCTGTTTGGAACAGCGGGAGAAGGTCATTCGTCTCCAAGCGCCAAACAGTCAAACAGCCCAAACACCAAATAGCCTAGCTGGCTGAAGAAGTGCCGGCGGATAGATGCACGCGAGAATGAATGTTCGAAATCACACAATATGCCGTGTGGGTGCCGACGCTGCTGCTGGTAATCACGCGCGTATCGGGGATTTTCTTGACGGCGCCGCTCTTATCCAACTCGTCCATCCCCGATGCCCTCAAGGCGCTACTGGCGATGGTGATCGGCCTGGGGGTCACGGGGCGATTTTCGCACCCCGTGGCTATGCCGTCGGACTGGACAACGCTGGTGCTGGGGATGGGCGGCGAACTGTTAATTGGAGCGACGCTGGGCTTCGCGACGAATCTCATCTTCGCCGGCCTGGAACTGGCCGGCGAGCAGATCGGCCAGCAGATGGGCATTTCGCTGGCGGAGGTTTTCAACCCGCTCAGCGAAACGACCACGAACATCATCGGCCAGGTCATCCAAATGACCGGCATAGCCGTGTTCCTCTTGATCGGCGGCCACCGGGCGATGCTGGCGGGACTGCTGGACACGTTTACCTCCGTGCCGCTGCTGAAGGTGGGCCTACCCAACGGGCTTATAGATGTGATGACCTCGCTGATGACCGCCTCGCTGGTGCTGGCCATCAAGGTGGCCGCGCCGGTGCTGGTGGCCATGTTGCTGATGTCCATGGCCATGGGACTGATTCAGCGGACCATGCCGCAACTGAACATCCTGTCCGTGGGCTTCCAGGTTCGCGTGATGGTTGCGGCGGTAGTCCTGGCGGTGTCCGTGGCGGCCCTGTATCCGCTGATCCAGCAGGCCTGGGCAGCGACATCGACCGTTGTGGCGGGGCTTTTTGCGAAGCCGTAGCTGAGTTAAGTGTTGCAGCAGAGCTATAAGTGTTACACAACTGCTGAATGTATGTGTTTGTTGGCAATCTGGAAATCTTGGCAACCTTATCAAAAAATGCCAATGATTACCCGTGTACTACCAGATTGCCAAAGTTTGGCAATCTGGAACTGAGTTTGGCACTCTGAAACTGAGTTAAGTGTTACAGAAACAGCCTTAAGGATGAGGTTATATGGCCCCCGAGGATCAGGGCGATAGGACTGAAGCCCCGACCGAACGCCGGCGACAAGAGTCGCGGGAGCAGGGTCAGGTTGCGCACTCCACCGACCTCACTTCCGCGGTGGTGCTGCTGGGGGTGCTGGGGGCCCTGTACATGCTCGGTCGACGGATGTTCACCGAGCTTTCTTCGCTGATGTACCGCCTGCTGGATGGCGGCGCGGCCGCGGCTGATCTCACCGATGCCGCCGCCACGCTGCGAAGCTGCCTGGTAAGTTTAGGGATGATCCTCGCGCCGCTGCTGGCAACGGCGATGGTCCTGGCCGTGCTGTCCAACGTGCTCCAGGTGGGCCTGCACGTCACCGCCGACCCGCTGACGCCCGATTTGGCCAAGATCAATCCGCTGGCGGGGCTGGGCCGCATGTTCTCGCGCCGCTCCCTGATGCGCTTAGCTATGAGCCTGGGCAAGGTGGCGGTTGTTTCTCTTATCGCGTATGTCACCATCGCCGCGCGGATGGATCTGATCCTGGCCGCCTCGGCGCTGGGTTATCAGGCCATCATCGCAACCACGGCCTCGCTGGTGGGGTCGCTGGGCCTGCGCATCGGGATCGTGCTCTTAGTCCTGGCGCTGCTGGATTATCTCTTCCAGCGCTGGCAGCACGAGCAGGACCTGCGCATGACGCGGCAGGAACTCCGCGAGGACCTGAAGCGCATGGAAGGCGATCCGCAGATTCGCGCCCGGCGCCAGCGCATCGCCCGCCACCTGGCCATGCAGCGCATGAGCCGCCAGGTGCCCAAGGCCACGGTCGTGGTCACCAACCCCACGCACCTGGCCGTGGCGCTGCAATACAAGGAAGGCATGAACGCCCCCAAGGTGCTGGCCAAAGGGGCGGATTTTATGGCCCTGCGCATCCGCCAGATCGCCGCCGCGGCGGGCATACCCATCGTGGAGCGGCGGCCGCTGGCCCAGGCCCTGTACAAGGCCTGCCGCGTGGGCGACGAGATCCCCGTGAACCTGTACCAGGCGGTCGCTGAAGTGCTGGCGTACGTGTACGAGCTGGCGCGGCCGTCGCCGTAGAAGAGCCGTCTCAGTCGGGTAGTAAAAGAACATGGCACGAGCATTGGTGATGACAACTAAGGCCTTGTCGCTGGTGCAAAAGCACCGCGGGCTGCTCATTCCGGCGGCGGCGGCGATGCTCATTTTCGTCATCCTCGTGCCGCTGCCCATAATGGTTTTGAATATCCTGCTGGTGGCAAATATTTCGCTGGCGGCGGTGATCCTGCTGACCACGATCTATGTCACCAGCCCGCTGGAATTCAGCGTCTTCCCCAGCCTGCTCCTGGGCACGACGCTCTTTCGGCTGGTGCTCAACGTGGCCACCACGCGGCTGATTCTCACCGCCGGCGAAAACGGCCGGCAGGTCAGCCAGGCCATGGATGCGGCCGGCGGCGTGGTGCGCACATTCAGCGAAATGGTGGCCGGCGGCTCGCTGTCGGTCGGCCTGATCATCTTCACCATTCTGGTCGTGATTCAGTTTGTGGTCATCACCAAGGGCGCGACGCGCATCTCGGAAGTGGCCGCGCGGTTCATGCTCGACGGCATGCCCGGCAAGCAGATGGCCATCGACGCCGATCTTAACGCGGGGCTCGTCACCGATGTGGAGGCCCGCCGCCGGCGCGACACCATCAGCCGCGAGGCGGATTTCTACGGCGCCATGGACGGCGCCTCCAAGTTCGTGCGCGGCGACGCCATCGCCGGCATCATTATCATCCTGGTCAACATCATCGGCGGCCTGTGCGTGGGCATGCTCCAGTACGGCTGGCCCATCGGCGAGTGCGCCCATGTGTTCACCCAACTGACCATCGGCGACGGCCTGGTCAGTCAGATTCCCGCGTTCATCATTTCGATTGCCGCGGGCCTTATCGTCACACGCTCCACGGCCCGGACAAACCTGGGCGAGGAACTGATCTCGCAACTGACCGCGCGGCCGATCGTCCTGGTCATCGCGGCCTTCTTCCTGACGGCGCTGATCTTCACCGGCCTGCCCAAGATTCCGCTGAGTTTATTAGCCGCCGCGCTGTTGGGCATGGCGTATTTCATCCGCCAGGGCCAGCAGCGAATCGCTACCGCCGCCGCCGGCGAGGCCTCCAAGGCCGCGCGGCCCAAAGAAGGTACAAAGGCCGAGGAAATGCTCGGCGTCGATCCCATGCAACTGGAAGTGGGCTATGGCCTGGTGCGGCTGGTCGATGCCTCGCAGGGCGGCGATCTGCTGGAGCGCATCGCCAACCTGCGCCGCCAGATCGCCACGGAGATGGGCCTGCTGGTGCCGCCCATCCGCATCCGCGACAACATGCAGCTCGATGCCAACACGTACGTGCTGAAGATTCGCGATGTGGAAGTGGCCCGGGGACAGATCGTTCCCGGCCAGTTCCTGGCGATGGACAGCGGCGCGGCCACGGGCCGCCTCCTCGGTGAAGCGACCATCGAGCCGGCCTTCGGCCTCAAGGCGATCTGGATCAGCCCCGACCAGAAGGATCGCGCGGAGATGCTCAACTACACGGTCGTGGACGCCACGACTGTGCTGGCCACGCACCTGACCGAAATTATCCGCCAGCACGGCCACCGCCTCTTGACGCGCGAGCAGGTCACGCGGCTGCTGGATACGCTGAAGGAAAAATCGCCGCACCTGGTGCAGGAGCTCGTGCCCGAGACGGTCAAGCCGGGCCAGCTCCAAAAGGTGCTATCCAACCTGCTGCGCGAGCGCGTGCCCGTGCGCGACCTGGAGACCATCCTCGAAACCCTGGGCGACTGGATCGAGCGCACGCAGGACCTGGACGTGCTCACCGAATACGTGCGGCACGCCCTAGCCCGCACCATCTGCCAGCAATACAAGGATGTCGAAGGGCGGCTATGGTGCATCACGCTCGACCCGGCCATGGAAGACACGATCAACGCGCACATCGAGTTGTCTGAGCGCGGCACCTCCGTCACGATCCCGCCGCAGGTGGCGCGCGAGCTGGTGAAAACGATCGCCGAGCAGCTCCAGCGGCTGGTGGCCGGCGGCCATCCGCCGGTGGTCCTGTGTTCACCGCCCGTTCGCTCGCCGGTGCGCAGGCTCGTGGAAGCCGCCCTGCCCAACGTGGCCGTGCTGGGCTACAACGAAATTGACAGTGTGCAGGTTGAATCCATTTCGATGGTGACAACATGAGAAGAAATTGCGGATTGCGGATTGCGGATTGCGGATTGAAGAACTCCAATGATCCCGGCGGGATGCGAGGCAGTGTTCGTTCCCGAGTCTTGAATCCGCAATCCGAAATCCGCAATTCGCAATTCATGATGGGGTGTCTATGAAATTAAAGACGTATCAAGCTACATCCATGGCCGAGGCCCTGGCCGCCGTGAAACGAGACCTGGGCCGCGATGCGGTCATTCTGCACACGCGGTCCTTCCGCCAGGGCGGTTTCCTGGGGATGGGCGGCCGCCAGATGTGGGAGATAACCGCCTCGGCCCAAGTGAACGTACAGCCGCGCCAGGTGAGGCAGGGGGGTCAGCAGGCCGCGGGTGGAAAATCAACCGCCGCGCCCGCGGCAGCCGCCAATGCCAGGGCCGGCTCGGCCGTGGATTTTCTGGTGGGAGCAGAGACCGCCAATCTCAAATCCGCCTCGGCCAAGACGGCGATCATGGCGGCGGCGAAAAATGCACGGGCCAAAACTCACTCTCCCGCTGCGGCGTCCGCAGAGCGGCCGCAAGTGATGGGGCAGGCCCAGTCAAAAGCGCCTGCTTCAAACGTGGCCGTGATTGACGGCCCGGATTTCCTGCCGCTATTGGAGCTGGAAGACCTGGAGATGGCCGAAGCGCCGCTCCTGCCCCCGATGCAGCGGCCCGCCATTGCCCAAGCCTTCACGCGGGCCAATCTCGCCCCGGCGGCTGCGGCTGCTCCGGCTGTGTCATCGTCTTCGCTGGCCCTGGCCGACCAGATCGGTCGTCTGACCGGCATGGTGGAAAGAGTTTTGCGGCGGCAGGAGAATCCCGATGCGCCGCCCGTGCCCGAAGAACTGTTCGAGACCTACCTGAACCTCATTCAGCAGGAGGTTTCCGAAGACATCGCCCGCGACCTGGTCGAAAAAGTCCGCGCCCAGCTCAGCAAAGAGCAGCTTGCTGATCGCGTGGCTATCTCGCAGAAGCTCGAGGAGTTCATCGCCTCGATGATCCAGACCTCGGCCATGTCGGTCGAGCCCAAAAAGGGACGGCCGCGCGTGATCGCGCTTGATCGGCCCGACCGGCGTGGGCAAGACGACCACCATCGCCAAGCTGGCCGCGAACTTGAAGCTCCGCCAGAACCGCAAGGTGGGTCTGATCACCATCGACACCTACCGCATCGCCGCGGTGGAGCAGCTCCGCACGTACGCCCAGATCATTCACGTGCCCTTGCGCGTGGTGATGACGCCGGATGAACTTTCCGCCGCGATCGATGAAATGGACGACCTGGACGCCATCCTCATCGACACCGCCGGGCGCAGTCAGCGAAACGTGGAGCGGCTGGATGAGCTGAAGGAATTTCTGGATGCCGCCGCCGCGGATGAAGTTCACCTGGTGCTATCCACCACGGCTAACGTGAAGAATCTCCAGGCGGCGATGGATCGCTTCGGCTCCCTGGGGGCCAACAAGTTAATCCTGACAAAGCTTGACGAGGCGGTTTCTTTCGGCATGATTCTCTCGATCGTTAAACGCATGGATGCGGCACTGAGTTTCGTCACCACCGGCCAGGATGTGCCGGATGATATCGAAGTGGGCCAGGGGCGCAGGCTCGCCCAGCGAATTCTCGGAGGGCAGTAAGATGGTGCAAGACCAGGCTTCAAAATTGCGGGCGCTGATGCGTCAGGCCCGCCAGACACATACGATCGCCGTCACCAGCGGCAAGGGCGGCGTGGGCAAATCCAACGTGGCGCTGAATCTCTCGGTGCTGCTCTCCGCGGCGGGCAACCGCGTGGCGCTGTTAGATGCCGACCTTGGCCTGGCCAATCTGGATGTGCTGGTGGATGTGCCGGCCCGCGCCAACCTCGCCCACGTGGTGGCCGGCCAGCGCAGTTTAAAGGATGTGGTGGTGGACCTGCCCTGCGGCGTGCAGCTTGTGCCGGGGGCCTCCGGCCTGGCCCGCATGGCCGACCTGAACGAATTTCAGCGCGCTAAGCTGGTGCAGGACCTGGCGGCGCTGGAAGAGGAGAATGACATTATCGTGGTGGATACGGGCGCCGGCATCGGCAAGAACGTCCTCACGTTTGCCACCACGGCCGACACGGTTCTGGTCGTCACCACCCCTGAGCCCACCAGCATTACGGATGCCTACGCCACAATCAAAGTGATGGTGCGGCAGGGCTTCACCGGCCGGCTGAACCTGCTGGTGAATTTCGCCGCCGATCGCAACGAGGCCCGCTCGGCCTTTAACCGCATCGCCACCGTTGCGAGGCAGTTTTTGGGGGCCGAAATCTACGATGCCGGCTACGTGCTGGCCGATCCCAAGGTGCCTGCGGCCGTGCGCCGCCGTCAACCGTGGGTGCTGGCCTACCCGCGCTGCCAGGCGAGCCGGTGCCTGGCCGCGCTGGCCACAAAACTTTGCCGCGGCGGAAAGCTGCTGGCGCATAAAGAAGGTTTCTTCAGCCGCGTGGCGAATTGGTTTGCATGAAAATTTCAAAAGGCAGATTTTAATTTTCAAATTTAATCGTCCGGAATATTGGCGAGTTTGGATGGAAGATACGGTTTTCACCTTAGGAGTAAATTTGAAATTTGAAATCTGATCATGTTGAGTAGAGAATAAGGCTCAGCCCGGCTGTCCGGGTTGCACGGATGCGAAAGACAGAACACGGATGATCACACGTTTGACCGCCGCCATCGTCGCGCTGTTGGCCTTTGCCGGAATGATTCTGGCGGGTCTGGCCGCGGACAATCCCTTCGAAACCGTCATCGGCCGCGCGCTGGTGGGGCTGCTCGTCGGTCTGGCCGTGGGGCACGTGGCGGGGCTGATCGCCAGGTACATCATCCACGAATACTTCTCCGCCATGATCGAGCGCGATACACAGGCGGAACTTGCCGCGGCGGGCGTCTCGGAGGATTCTGCCGCCATAGCCGCCGAGGTTACCGCGGCGCAGGCGCCCGATGCGGCGAGCATCGCCCAACCGGCGGCAAAAATTGCTGAAGCAAAAAATTCCGCGGCTGTTGCTAAAGCGACCCCGCCTGACAGCCGAAAATCAGAACACATGACGCGTGAGCAGACTTTCTCTGCGCATGCGGCCCGGGAGATGCAAAAGCAGCTCTAGGGTGTCACAGGCTTTTCGCCTGTGTCGTCATGGATGTGCGAATAAACGGATTGCTGGCCACCGGCAGCACCATGGAAGGAGCAAGCGATGACGACCGTCCGGACCTCAACGCTGACAGCCCAGGACGTGGCCGAGTTGTGGAAGACGTACAAGGCCGGCCCCAGCCAGTCCCTCCGCAATGAACTGATGGAGCATTATCTGCACATCGTCAAATACACGGCCGATCGGCTGTACGCCAAGCTGCCCGACGAGGTGGACAAGGACGACCTGATCTCCGCCGGCGTTTTCGGCCTGGTGGATGCCATCAAGTCCTTCGACCTGGAGCGCGGCGTCAAGTTCGAAACCTACTGCGTGCCGCGCATCCGCGGCGCCATCCTCGACGAGCTGCGCGCCATGGACTGGGTGCCGCGTTTGGTGCGCAGCCGCGCACACAAGTTGGATGGCGCGGTCCGCGAGATGGAAATGGCTTTAGGCCGCCGGCCCACCGAGGATGAACTGGCCAAGCGCATGGCCATGCCGCTGGCCGAGCTGCGTAAGCTCCAGCGCGATGCCCAGGCGGTGGGTCTCATCAGCCTCAACCGCAAGTGGTTCGAGACCGACAGCCACAAGGATGTCCGCGAGATCGACATGCTCGAGGACAAGCGGGTGGAGAACCCGCTCATCAAGGCCCAGGGCAAGGATGTCCGCGAGCTGATCACCCGCGGCCTCAACCGCGCCGAGCGCCTCATCGTCGTCCTGTATTATTATGAACAGATGACCATGAAGGAGATCGGCGAGACGCTGGACCTGTCCGAATCCCGCGTCAGCCAGATGCACTCGGCGATTTTAGAGCGGCTGAAGATCCAGCTCACGGAGAGGCAGAAGGAACTGCATGCCTAGCGGCAGGCCGAAGGACCTGCAACCTTTCGGCTTAGGTTGTAGTCTGTAGGCCATAGACTTAGATTCCTTCTGAGGGTTTAACCTCAATAGTCCGCGGGCCTGTTTGGCCGATGAAATTCAAGAAGACCTTGCTGTAAGGTCCTACAGCCTAACAGTCTACGGCCTACAGCCTATGTCCCAGATATCCAGTCCAGTTTCCAGCATCGCCCAGACGGCCATCACCCAGAAGGACCAGGCCGAGCGGCAGGATAAAACCCGCCAGTCCACATCCCTCGCCACGCAGAAGCAGCGGCTCCTGTCAGATAACAAGGAGTTCGTCGAGACCATGGCCGAGGCCTCGGGCCTGAAGATCAATCCCGACTCCAGTCACGAGGGCGAAAACCGCCGCAAAAAGCGGCTCTCCGACTTGGCCCACAAGCCCGCCGCCGAAGAGGATCAGGTGGATATCCAGGTTGAGGAAAACCGCGCACGCCGCCGCCCTGCTGTCCGATTCCAAGCAGAAAGATGGTAAAACGCCTCCACCCTGCATGATTGACGTTAAAGCCTGATTTTCGATTTTCGATTTGCGATTTTCGATTTAACAGTCGCAGCGGAGAACTCGCATTGAGGCAGGCAATGCAAGAAAACCTGGTTCCGGTCTTCAATCGCAAATCGCAAATCAAAAATCGCAAATTGCATTAGTTGACGTTTTCGGCTTACAAGATGTATCCTTCCTCCATGCGATTCACAAAAATGCATGGCGCGGGCAACGACTATATTTATGTCGACGGCTGGCAGGAAATCGTCGCCGACCCCGCCGTCCTTGCGCAAGATCAGCGACCGCCACATGGGCATCGGCGGCGACGGCCTGATTCTCATCCTTCCCGACAAGGAAGCCGACTGCCGCATGCGCATGTTTAACGCCGATGGCAGCGAGGCCCAGATGTGCGGCAACGGCATCCGCTGCGTGGCCAAGTACGCCTACGAGCACGGCCGCAGCCGCGCGAATCCCATGCGCATCGCCACGCAGGCGGGGATTAAGACGATCGATCTGCGTCTAAATGGCAACGATAAAGTGCGGGCCGCCACCGTAGACATGGGCGAGCCCATCCTGGCCGCGCGGCAGATCCCGACCAATTTCGACGGTGAAAAAGTCGTGGACCAGCCCTTGGAAGTTGCGGGCAGGTCCTGGCGGATCACCTGCGTCTCCATGGGCAACCCCCACGCCATTATTTTCGTGGATGACCTCAAGGCGGTGGATGTGGAGCGGTTGGGGCCGCTGTTCGAGCACAACCCGGCGTTTCCCCAGCGGATCAACGTTCAGTTTGTGCAGGTACACAGCCGCACTGAAGTGACCATCACCACTTGGGAGCGCGGCAGCGGCATCACGCTGGCCTGCGGCACGGGCGCAACCGCCGTGTGCGTGGCCGGCGTCTTGATGGGCCGCACGAACCGGAAAATCCTCGCCCACGTTTCCGGCGGCGACCTGGAACTGGAATGGCGTAGCTCCGACAACCACGCCTATATGACCGGCCCCGCCGTGGAAGTTTTTACAGGCGAATGGCCGGACTGAAGGAGAAAAACTAACCACAAAGATCACGAAGAACACAAAGATATAGGACAAATCGGTTTTTATTCTCCCTCTTCTTTCTTTGTGTCCTTTGTGCTTCTTTGTGGTCTTTGTGGTTGTTTTTTTATCGCGATGGACTTTCCTCCTTTGCAATTCCTTGCGCCATGCGATACATTTCGCGCGTATTGCCGGTCCCAAAGAGGCGCACGGAGTGTGCCGCGGCCGGCGGTGGGACCCGGCTACCCCTCTTCCCTTGAGGGAGAGGGCCTGCCCTGCGAAGCTTCAGCGAAGTGGGGTGGCCGAAGGCCGGGTGAGGGGTTGCGAGGCGGACAAAAAGGTGAACTTCGATGAGTAAGGATGTCAGGTTCGAAGGCGCGATGGTCGCCCTGGTCACGCCCTTTGCCGATGGCAAGGTGGATTTCGAGGCGCTGGACCGTCTGGTCGATTGGCACGTGGAGCAGGGGACGCAGGGCCTCGTGCCCTGTGGTACAACCGGCGAGAGCCCCACGCTCGATTACGATGAGCACGATGCGGTAATCGAGCGCACGGTCCGCCGCGCGGCGGGGCGCATTCCCGTCATCGCCGGCACGGGCTCGAATTCCACGGCCGAGGCGGTGCAGCTCACCAGGCATGCCAAGGATGTAGGCGCTGACGGCACGCTCCAGGTGAACCCGTACTACAACAAGCCCACGCAGACGGGCATGCTGCTCCACATCGAGGAACTGGACAAGATCGGCCTGCCCATCATCCTGTACAACATTCCCGGCCGCACGGCCGTGGAGATGACGGTCGATACCATCATCCGCGCCTACAACCAGTTTGAGAATGTCGTGGCCGTGAAGGAGGCCACGGGTAAGCTCTCCGTCACCAGCGAACTGGTGCGGGCGTCCGACATCACCGTGCTGTCCGGCGATGACAATCTCACGCTGCCCATCATGGCCTGCGGCGGCCGCGGCGTGATCAGCGTGCTGGCTAACATTCTGCCCAAAGAAATTCGCCTGCTCTCCGACCTGTGCCTGGAGGGCCACATGCTGGCCGCGCGCGAGCAGCATTTGAAGCTGTACCCGCTCTTCGCCGGTGTGTTCGTGGAGACCAATCCCATTCCCATCAAAGCCGCCATGGCCATGGCGGGCCTGATCGGCGATGAAATCCGCCTGCCCCTGACGCCGCTCTCGGCCAATCTCCGCCCCGCCCTGGCGGCGCTCTTGCGCGAGGCCGGCGTGGCGGTGGAAAGCGTAGCAGTTTGAGAGGTGGTCACGGCGCCGGCTTCATTGGAAGGGGGCTAATATGCCTGTTTTCATTAGTTACTCCCACCAAGACAAGGATTTTGTTAATCAATTCGCCGCGCACCTGATGCAGCATCGAACATGGATATGGGTGGACAGATGGGAACTGAGTGTAGGCGATTCTATTGTTCAAAAGGTCCAGGAGGCGATTAAAGATGCGAGTGCGCTTATAGTTGTTCTTTCAAAAGCCTCAGTCAACTCCGAGTGGTGCAAAAAGGAACTTTCAGCAGGACTAGTTCGGGAGTTAGATGAAAAAAGGGTAATAGTCCTTCCTGCGCTCATAGAAGATTGCGAGATCCCCATATTCCTTCGAGATAAGATGTATGCAAATTTTCGCTCAAATTACGATGATGGACTGACTCAGACATTAGAGGCTATAGCAAAGGTAACATCCGACAAGCAGGGGCGAAGCGAGAATATAAAGGCCCAACACACCGATTGGGGGATGGATTGGATTCATAGCGGTGGGAATTCGGCCCTTCGGTTAACAATCGTAGATCACGGAGAAAATTTTCCCTACTGCGTTCTCACGGAAATAAGAATCGGCATGAACGCCACAGCATCGGCTCGATATAAACAGTATGTCGATGCCGGACTCGATTGGCTAGGTCGGTCTTTCATCATTAACGTGGTGGCTGAGACTGTGAAAGGTGATACTCGAAGTAATCTACTGATAGAGGATTCATTTCCGGCAACAGCAAACATCGGTATTCGCGATACAAAGACGGACCTTGAGCTTGATGTACGAGTCGTCTGTCGCCGAATGGGTGAAGACATAGGCAAAGACACGTATGTTCGATGGGGCCAACAACTGGAGCAAATGCAAAACAGCCTTCGAAAGAATACTAGGCCGCCGACCTCCGCGGAGACTCAACGCCTTATCCAAATTCTAAGAACTCCGATAGGACAGGCCCTATCTTTCCAAGCCATCGCTACACGAAGAATGCGAAAGAGAAAACGCAGAGGATGAGGATTTAGCTCCGGCAGTTCCTAAAAGCCTAAATAGCTAAAAAGCTAAATGCCTTCTTTTATCGCCTCGTAAAACCCCCAATACGCCGGCTTGAGCCCCCAGCCTTTGTCGAATAATCCGCCCAAAAACGGCGGCTCTCCCCAGGTCGCGCCATCCCAGAAATCCCACATCTGGAAGGCCGTTACCCCATACTTCAGGCAAAACTCCAGATAGTTCCGGTAGTACCAGCCTTGTACGCCCGGCGCCTGGACTCCAGGTCCGGCCGTGTCGAACTCCGAGATATAAATATCGATGCCGGCCTCGCGGAACTTGTCGAATTGCGGCTTCACATGCTCGTTCAGGAATTCCGGCGTCAGGGCCACATCCCCAAAATGCGACTGAAAGCCCACCCCTAGCCGGATATTGTCCTTGAGCAATTTTCGCTTCTCCAGCTCCGCCTTAATCGACATGATCAAATCAAAAGCATCCTGGCTCTTGCGCTCATTGGCATCTTCTATGCTGTAGTCGTTGTAGATCAGCGTGACATTCTCATCCCCGGCAGCCTGGGCCGCCCAGCAGAAAGCCTCCTGCGGCAGATCCTCGCCGAAATTCTCCCGCCACCAGTTGCCCTTGGGCTCGTTAGGATCGTTCACTACCCATTCGTTCACCACATCATAAATCTGGATCTCCCCGGCGTAGTGCTGCACGATGTTCTGGATATACCGCTGGATGCGCGGCGACAGAAAATCGCGAATTTCTTCCTGGCTCGCCCCATCATCCTTCATCTGCCGGACTTTCTCCTCCAGGCATTTGGGAATTCCCTGCACTTCGCCCCAGATCATGCAATGGAATTTCATCCGAAAGTGCCAGCCCGTACACCAGTTCACCAGGTCATCGGCTACAAATGGACCATCCTTGCTCCAGTCAATATCGCCCGATTCATCCAGCCACAGGTACAGCGCCTTGTGCGCGTTCTCCAGCGTGGCCATGTTGAAATTATTGGTAAGATTTCGCCGGTATAAGCGCCACCGGTTGGCATCCGTGAGCGCACGATTATTCACCGCCGCGCCAAAGGAAAAATTCCGCGCGGCGGCCAGCTTCCGCAGACTGGCGCGGCCTTCAGGTGCCAAAACACGGCCTCCAACGCCGCCAGCAGGATCACCGCCAGCAGCACGATTATCAGGATGCGAAGCATCGGCTTCTCCCAACGGAGCCGGGCATGATAAGCAGTTGCTGCGCTTCCTTCAATATGTGCGGATCTTCAGGCTGGTAAAAACTAAGAAAACCACAAAGATCACAAAGATCACGAAGAGCACTAAGAAAAACAAGATGAGGAATTCAACGGCGCCAGAATAGCGAGAAGGAAGAAAGAGCGATTTCGGTTCTTTGCCTTTACTCTCTCCTCCTTTGTGTCCTTTGTGATCTTTGTGATCTTTGTGGTTTGCTTTTCTCCCCCTTGACGTTGGGTCGCCAGATGGTACATTTCAATCAGAGCATCGAGAGTGCGGTAGGGAACTGGCCCGAAGACCGCACGGCAACCTGATCTGGACAGGCCCCGTGGCCCCGAAAGATGAAGGTGCCAACGCCAGCCCGAAAGGGAACGATACGGTTCGGCCAGACCGAATAAAATCTGATCCCTTCAAAGGCGGCTCCGTTGCAGGCGGTTTGTTTGCGCGTTCTTTGCCTGAAAACAAAGAGAACCACAAAGACCACAAAGATCACGAAGAACACCAAGAAAGACAGGAAAGAGATTCAACAGCAAGAAAACGGAAAGCTGGAAGAAAGAACAATTTTCATTTCTTTGCTTTTACCCTCTTTCTTTGTGCCCTTTGTGGTCTTTGTGATCTTTGTGGTTGCTTTTCTCTTTTGGCCAGGAAAGGTATGGCATGACGGAAGCCTTTTCATCAAGCGATTCGGTCAGAAGCGGCGCGACGCTGCGGCACGCGCAGAAGTTGGTCCTGCCCGGGCCCTGGAAGCTGGAACTCGGCGGCCTGTTGCCGCAGGTTCAGGTCTGCTACGAGACCTTCGGCACGCTCTCGGAGCGCAAGGACAACGCCGTTCTGGTCTGTCACGCCCTTTCCGGCGATTCGCACGCCGGCCGCCACAGCCAGGCGGATGATCCGGGCTGGTGGGACCTGGCCGTCGGGCCCGGCAAGGCCATCGACACCGACAAATACTTCGTCATCTGCTCCAACGTGTTGGGCGGCTGCCGCGGCACGACCGGCCCCAGTGACCTTAATCCCGCCACGGGCAAGCCCTGGGGCGCTGATTTTCCGGCCATCACCGTCGGCGACATGGTGAACGTGCAGGCCGCGCTGGTGGCGCAACTGGGCATCGAAAAACTGCTGGCCGTGATCGGCGGCTCGATGGGCGGTATGCACGTCCTCCAGTGGGCTATCGCCTACCCCGACCGCGTGGCGGCGGCCATCCCCATCGCCACCTCGCATAGACTCAGGCGCAGGCGCTGGCCTTTGACATCGTGGGCCGCAACGCCATCCGCAAGGACCCCGCCTGGCGGGCAGGGCAATACTACGGCCAAAATCTCCCGGCCGACGGCCTCGCCATCGCGCGCATGATCGGCCATGTGACCTACCTTTCGCGGCAATCCATGGCCAGCAAGTTTGATGGCGATCGCGATCAGCCGCGCGAGGTGGAATATGAATACGAAAAGGAGTTTTCCGTCGGCAGCTACTTGGCCTACCAGGGCGGACGATTCGTGGAGCGGTTTGATGCCAATAGCTACATCGCCTTGTCCATGGCCATGGACCGCTACGACATTACGCGCGATTACGGCCCGCTGGAAGAAATCCTGGCCAAAACCCAGTGCCGCTGGATGGTCGTAAGTTTTACCAGCGACTGGCTCTTCCCCGCCGCGCAATCGCGGCAGATCGTTGATGCCATTCTGGCCGCCGAACGCCCGGTCACGTATTGCAATATGAATAGCGACTGCGGCCACGATGCCTTCCTGCTCGAAGAGGACCTGGGCCGTTATGGACCGCTGGTGTCCGCCTTTCTGGCGCGCACGTTAAACGGTGACAGAGGGCAGCCAGGCCAGCCGGATATACCCGCCGTGCGCCCGACCGCCGTTCGATCTACCATCACGGGCCGCGGCTGGATTATGATCTGATCGAAGGCCTCATTCCTCCCGGCGCAGGCGTGCTGGATTTGGGCTGCGGCGATGGCCAGCTTCTGGCGCGGCTCAAGCTGCGCGGCCATGAGGACCTCTTGGGCCTGGAACTCGATGCCGATTGCCTGTGCGCCACGGTCGCACGCGGCATCGATGTGGTGCAGTACGACCTGGACCAGGGACTGTCCATGTTCCGTGACAAACAGTTCGAAGTGGTGCTTTTGAGCCAGACCTTGCAGACGGTGAACGATCCGCAGAAAGTCCTGTTGGAACTGGTGCGCGTGGGCAAACTGGGCATCGTCAGCTTCCCTAACTTCGCGCATAAGTCGATCCGGGAGTATATGTCCAAGGAAGGGCGATCGCCTGTAAGTCCCGCGTACCCCTACACCTGGTACGATTCTCCGAACCGCCACTTTTTGTCGATCCTGGACTTTGAGGACTTCTGCAAGAAGCTGGGCATTCACATCCACCGCCGACTGGCGCTGGATTCGCTGACCGGTACGCAAGTAGCTGAAGAACCTAATCTTAATGCCGATTTGGCCATTTTTGCCATCAGCCGGCCGTGAGAAGCATTCACGGTCTTAAATATTATTAAATGTGAACTAAATAAACGTAAGGTCAGAATACATAAATGTAAAACAAACCCGGCATTGGGTTGCGCCCTTGCGCTTCTTGCGCTCCTTGTTGATTAACTACTTGCAAAAACAATACTTAGTCAAGAAGCGCAAATCTTTGGATTGCCCTCCTTGTTGCGCTCCTTGAAAACGCTTGTTCTTAGCTCCGAAATTTACAATTGGCAATTTCCCACAGGAGGTCAGTATAATACTCGGCCCTGCGCAGAACAACCTGCGCGGCTGAGACTTGAAGAAACGGAGTTTTGATCATGGCACATAAGCGTAGAAATGCACGTTTCCTGTGGCGCGGCAAGAAGGCCAATCATGGCCGGCTGGGAGCCTTAGGCGCCGAAAAGAGCGCGTTCAACCGCCAGTTCAGCCGCAAGCGCGGCCAGCGGCTCAAGGTCCAATAAACCTCACGCCAACTGAGGAATTTCCTCAGTTGAATCGCCTTGAGGTGCATCGGGTGGACTTCTTACAATCAATACGAACCAACTGTGGCAAAGCCACAGTTGAGACTGCATGTAAGAAGATAGGATGTCCCTCAACGACCTAGACATCGCGAAGCTCACCCTCCTCAAATACCCCGATTCCCGCCTGCGCCAGCCCTGCAATTGCGTTGAACAATTCGATGAGCGCCTGCGGGCACTGGCGGAAAAGATGTTCTCGATCATGTACGAGCACAACGGCGTCGGTCTGGCGGCGCCGCAGGTGGGAGTGGGGCTGTGCGTCTTCGTCGCCAATGCCACGCACGAGGCCGCGGGGGAAAAGGTCTATGTTAATCCGACCTTGCTCTCCAACGAAGGCAGCCAGGAAGGCGATGAGGGCTGCCTGAGTTTCCCGGGCATTTTCTGCAACATGAAGCGGGCCAGTGTCACGGTCATTCGCGCCCAGAATCTTCAGGGTGAGGTTTTCGAGGAGCGTGGCGAGGGCCTGGTGGCGCGGATTTTCCAGCATGAATACGACCACCTCCAGGGAAGGCTCTTAATCGACCGCATGTCAGTCGTGGCCAAAATGGCTAACCGCCGGGGCCTAAAGGCTTTAGAAGAGGCCGCCGTCAGGTGAGGAATTTCCTCACCTGTAACTTTTCTGAAGCCTCCAGGCCGCAAGCCGTGAGTCTTCTCTCTTGAGTTTGTTTTATTTACCTGCCACACTAAGTACCTATGGCCAAGCGCAAGACTGACAGTTCGTCGGCCCAGTCTCGTCCGCATGCGCCGCGCATCTCCAACCGCAAGGCCTTTCACGAATATGAATTCCTCGAGCGCGTGGAGGCTGGACTTGTGCTGACCGGAACGGAAGTAAAAAGCCTGCGCGCCGGCCACTGCCAACTTGATGATGCCTATGCCCGGTTGGACGATTCGGAAGTGTTTCTTGTCGGGGCCGACATCGCCGTGTATCCCCAGGCGGTGGGGGTATTGCAGCACGAGCCTAAGCGGGTGCGCAAATGCCTGCTGCACAAGCGCCAGATCCAGCAGTTGGCCAAGCTTACCGCGGCCAAGGGCATGACGATCATTCCCCTGGCCATTTATTTCCACAGCGGCCACGCCAAGGTGGAACTGGGCGTGGGGCGCGGCAAACAGGCCTTCGATAAGCGGCAGGACCTCAAGAAGCGCCAGGCCGACCGCGATATTCAGCGAGAGATGAGGAGAAGAAGCCGGTAGCCAGGATGGCAGCGCTCACGCCCGTGCATAATTGCTTGCTACAAATGCTTTTGTTGATAATTCACCCCAAATGCGACGATAAGAGAAGATAATCATCACCGCTGGCGGTTTGCGCTGAACAGTACTTAATGGCGGGCCGTATGAAGATCAGCGGAGATGTGCGCAAAGTGGAGTAGTCTTTTGGATTCGTCAGGCGCCGCGAAGTATTCTATTCTTTTAATGAAGCCTAGGGAACCGTAAATGAAGTTGCTGATCATAAGCTTCACCTTTCCGCCGCAGCATGACGGTGTAGCTCATGTCGCCGCCGCGCAGGCGTATGGACTGGCGGCATTGGGTCATGACGTTACGGTGGCCACGGGTTTTGAGCCCACGCGGACGGATTTTTCCCCAGCGCCGAATCTGAAAATCGTGCAGTTCAAGGTCGACGGCTGCGCACATATTCTGAATCGATACCGCGGCGACATTCAGCAGTACATAGATTTTGTGGCCGGTTTTCCAGCGGATGTGATCATGTGCAATGCCTGGCACATCTGGGCGACGGATCTGGCCGTCCGGGCTTTTTCCGCCAATCCGGCGCAAGGCGATTGTCAGCCATGGCGTGGGAGCGGCCCTTTGGCGAAAAACAATCAAGGGCACGATTCTGCGGATGTTGTGGCAGCCTTACCTGTGGTCGATGCGCAAGATGGCTCGAACGGTTGATCGGGTGGTGCTACTAAGTAATCAGCGAACGGGCGAGGCATTCTATGATCGCCGCATGCTCGAAAGATGCCACCTGCCATTCTCAATCATTCCAAACGGCGTCGATATGGTGGAGATCGATGCGGCTCGTTCCCGCGCGGATGAGTTTCGCAGGTCCGTAGGGGCCGACAATAAAAAGCTCGTGCTGAACGTGGCAAATTTTGAAGAGCGCAAAGATCAGGCTTTGGCAGTGAGGGCCTTGCACCAGGCCGGAGACGATAATTCAATGTTGGTGCTGGTTGGCAGCGCCGAGAATGAATATGCCAGATACGTACGTCGAGTTTCCGCCGAATGCTTCGGAGCACAAGCTGAAAAGCGCGTGCGTCTGATGTTCGGTGTGCCGCAGGATCTGGTTCGTGCGGCCTTTTGCGCGGCGGATGTTTTTGTTTTGTCCTCCTTCTGGGAACTCCAGCCATTGGTTCTGCTTGAGGCTATGGCGGGCAAGACCGCTTCGGTGTCAAGGGATGTGGGTTGCGTTCGCGAATTTCCCGGCGTGCTCGTTGCTGATCGCCCTGAGGAACTAGGGCTGCGGCTGATGGAGCTTCTGCGGAATGATGATCTGCGTGAGAGACTGGCCCTAGAAGGGCGTCGCGCGTGCGAAACAATCTATAACTGGCCGGCCGTTATCCAGCAATATAATCATTTATTCTGTGAGTTGACGGCAACGGGCCCGCGCGGATCGGTTGCTTAAAGGAAGTACGTTGAGAACAGATGAGGGTTACGGCGGTTTGGCAGTTGTGGACGAATCTTCCGCGCAGCAAGGGCCGGGGGGGCTGATGGTTTTGCTTTCCTTGGGATACCTGGCGTTTACGTACCTGACGTTCCTCCTGGCCGCTTTAATTCCTGGGGCCATTTACAGTTGGCTGGGCAAGATGGCAGCAGGTCTTCCTTTGCTGTTTCTACTGGTGGCATATCCCGGACTGCTGCTTTCCATGTCAAAACCGGGCGTTATTCTTGGCGGCGCCATGATGGTATCCATTACTCTTACGTGCTTTTTTACAGCAAATGATTTCTTAATGGGGGCAACCTATTATCGCTTTTTGGTTTTGCCAGGCGTTTTTTGCATCTTTTCAACCACGGCCGCCAACGAGAAAAACTTGCGGCGCCTTCTCTTGGGCTTTGCAATACTTGCCGCGATAAACTGCAGTATCGGTATTTGGGGCAGTGTCACACACAGTTCTCTTTTCCAGGGAGTCGATCTCGAAAAGATCCAGAGGGGCAGCATGGGTTATGACGAGAGGACGGGCCGGTCGGGTGGTCTGCGCGGAGAAAACTCGAGTGGAATGATGGCTGCCCCGGCATTGGCTTTCGGATTGGTTGGGCTGCTGCGAAAACGTCTGGGACTTACCCAGATAGCTTTTATAGGGGTGGGCCTTCTTGGCGTGGCCGTGAGCCTTTCGCGGACCTCCGCCATCAGTGCAGCAGGAGTACTGCTATGGTGGATGCTCGCTTCCAGGCTGCGCAAAGTTAGATTTGGCAAGGTAGCCCTGGCCATCATTCTGCTGGTGATGGCGGCATATGGCATCAAGTTCATCCTGACTATTCAAAGCAAGGGCATGAACAGCCTTATAGTAAGGACTCAGGAGGAGCGATGGAACGGTTCGGGCGACGTATTTTCGGGTCGTTTAGGCATTTGGGCCCGAGACCTGGCTCTTGCGATGGAAAAGCCTGTCTTTGGGCATGGTCCCTTAGCTAGCATCCTATTAACTGGCATATGCGCACATAACGCTTTTCTAGATATGCTCATGGACTTCGGTTTGCTGGGGCTGGGGATATTCCTGGTGCCAACCATCTGGTTATTTAAGAACCTGATATTCAAGGCGCAGCCTTATTGCCAATGATGATTGCCTAGCTATCTGTTACGGCATATTCTTTGCCGGGTTTGTTTGCTGGCTGGCATTAAGCAGCCTGCTGGATATCATGGTCTGGATTCCTATTGCCCTTATCTACGGAAGACTCAGTACGTTGAGGCGGCAAACGCAGTTGGAGGCGCAAACCCAGGAGGAGCTTGTGGACGGGGATCCCTATTCTCAACTGGCTGGGGCTGAGTACTAGTGTTGACGCGAGGCCCCCTTCCGAGGTGCAAGAACGACCATGAATCATGTCCCGGCAATCAGTGTGATTCTTCCTGTCTATAACGCGCAGCCCTATCTTCAGAAAGCTGTGGACAGCATACTGGCCCAGACCTTCACGGATTTTGAGCTACTGATTATTGATGACGGTTCCACGGATGGCTCGCTGGAGTTGCTGAAATCATTGCATGATGAGCGCATCCAGCTATTTGCTCGCGCTCACGAGGGCCTTATCCCCGTTCTCAATTTTGGCTTAACCCGCGCACGCGCGCCCTGATCGCCAGAGATGATGCTGACGACGTTATCATGCCGCAGTCTTTCGCTTTTCAGATTGAGTTTCTTAAGGCCCATGCTGACGTGGTCGCCGTGGGAAGTCGGTATCAGTTTATTGACCGAAACGATCATCCCATACCGGCAAAACTCAAGCCGCCCATGGAGCATGAGGCCATCCTTGATGCCATAAGCGATCCCAGAAGAGGCAGTCCCTTGGCGAATGCCGGCTCCATGCTGCGCCGCGATGTTCTTGTGGCCTGCGGGGGATATCGCGATGCGTTTCCTGTGGCTGAAGATCTGGATCTGTGGTTCCGCATGAGCCGCCATGGCCGCCTGCACATCCTGCCTGAGATCCTGCTGCTTATCCGCAAGCACGAGGGCAACGTTACTGTCACGCGAGGGGCGGTCAACCTTCAAAGTGCGATGAAGGCCCGTATCTGCCATCGGGTCTGGCAGCGGACTGGCGCGGAGGTTCTGGAGAATCCCGAGTTGTGGCAACTGGTGGAAAAGCGGCTGGAGGAAGCGTGGCGGCGGCTAAAAATGTTCCAGGCGCTGGAGGCTCGAGCAGAACTGAAACAGTGCGTATCAGAACTTCGACGGCGGCCCTGGGTAGCCGCGGCGAAACTGCTGCGGCGGCCTCAATTGGTCAAAGGTCTTTCCCTGTATCGCAAAGTTGAGCGGATCATTCAACGTGTGACAGATGAGACAGTGGATGATGTGGCTGCCCAGGCAGAGTCGCACTCCAGGCAGCCGGCGTAGATTGTTATAATCCCTGAAATTCGAGGCTTAGACCGCCTAGAGAGACGTCGCAGGATACATGCCTCCTCCGCGTTTTTATTGTGGAAATATGATGAAGAAGATTTCGGTCATAGTTGGCACCCGACTTACGGACGAAAACCTCCGGCGTCAAATGACCATGCCGCGTAATCCCTACGGCGACGGGAAGGCCGGGTCGCGTATTGTCTCCATTTGCCGGCAGTATCTCTCTGGGGAATTGCTTTGACCAATTCACCCTGTAATTTGTCGGGGTCTCCCGGTCCTGACCCAGCCCAAACTGATCCGTCCGGGCCTGAGCCTGTGCGCGGTCCATTGACGATGGTACGGCGGGTTCTTACCTCGACCACCGGAGCGCGTCTGGCGCAAGGCGCTTTCTGGTCCACGATCAGTTCGTTGATCTTTCGTGGCCTGGGGCTGGCTTCCTCCGTTTTGGTTGCACGGCTCCTGGGCAAGGAGATTTTCGGCGAATTTGGCATTATCCAGGGCGCTCTGCTCAGTTTTCAGGCGTTTGCTGGTTTTGGGTTGGGGCTGACCGCAACCAGGCACGTGGCGGAGCTGCGGGAGACGGATAAAGCCCGCGCCGGGCGCATCATTTCGATGGCGGCACTGGTGGCCTGCATAACAGGTTTTATCGTGACCGGCGCACTTTATCTCATGTCCACCTGGCTAGGCAAGACTGTACTGAACCGCCCGGACTTGGTGCCGTTGCTGCGAATTGCATCTCTAAGCCTTTTTGCTGGCGCCATGAACGGCGCTCAGACAGGCATCTTTACGGGCCTGGAGGCATTTCGCGCCTCGGCCGTCGTCAATCTGGTGGCCGGCATCCTTTCGTTTGCGGTAAGCCTGGTGGGCATATTGTGGGCAGGATTGACGGGCGCGGTTTGGGGTCTTTCCATCGGCGCGTTTGTCGTGTGGGCCGCGACTCACATAGCGCTTCGTCTGGAACTGCGAAAATCACACATCCCGCTGACCTTCTCGGGTGTTCTAAAAGAATTGCCGCTGCTGTGGAAGTTTTCTCTGCCGACGGTGCTTTCGCAATGCCTATGGGCTCCGATTATGTGGGCCGCCTCGGCAATGCTGGCCAACGTTCCAGGCGGGTTTATGCATCTGGGGACTTTTAATGCCGCCTCTCGCTTCAACGGGATAATCATACTAACCGCTTTAAGCGTGGGCGCGCCGCTTTTGCCGATGCTTTCTGGCAAAGGACGAACGTCTTCCAGAACCATGATGTATCTCAATGTGGCCTTCTACTGGGTGCTCAGCCTGCTGATGGTGCTGCCGCTGATTTCCTTCCCGGAAATATTGCCGCTGGTGTTCGGCAAGGCATTTGCGGACATCACCTCCCTGCGTGTCGAAGTGCTCGTGCTGTGTTACACGTTCATAATGCTTTATCGCATCGGTCCGGCAAATGCGGTGGCTGCCAACAGCCGCATGTGGTGGGGATTGCTGGATAACGGATTCATGAGCCTTCTGCTGGTGGGGTCGGCTTTCTGGCTGGTGCGATGGTGGGGTGCTATTGGTCTGGCCTTGGCATTCAATATTGCCTTTTTTGTCAACACACTGGTATTCGTCCCGGTCTATCTGGCGCTGGGCATCGTGCCGCGTGAGACGGTATGGTCGCTGGAGGCTTTGCTGGTCTGGCTTTGCGTCGGTTCACCGGCCATTGCATCGTATCTGCTGGCGCCCCTATGGGTGCGCGCCGGGCTGTTCCTGGCGATATGCGCCGTTGGTTATGTCGCTGTGGCCCGCATGATGCTAAAGTGGCGGGCATTGCATTTACAGACAAACGGAGAGAACAAATGAAGCCTATCCGGCGAGCGAGGATTATCACACACATTTATTTTGATGCCCAGGGCAAGAATTTCAATCTCGGTGGTGTTGAGATTTATCTTCGCTCGATGGCAAAGATGCTGCTGCGAGAAGGGTGGGAAGTGCTCATCCTGCAGCGAGCGGATGCACTTTTCAGCCGGGAAGACGACGGCATTCGTGTCCAGAGCTGGTTGAATCATAAAGAACTGACGACGCTTCTTCGGGAGATGAATCGGCGTGAACCTGCAGTGACGGTTTACTCGGACTTCAGGCTTAATCCACCGCGCATGGAGCACCCCAGCGTGGCGATCCAGCATGGGTTGGCCTGGGATGATCCTTTTTCTGCAAAAGAAGGCTGGCTTTACATCCTGCGGAGGTTTCGTGCGATGCGCCGGTATCGCAAATTGATCAACTGCGCATTGCGGGTTACGCGGCAGGCGGATCGAATGATTTGTGCGGACACGAATTACCCCAATTGGCTGCAGGCGACCTATCGTCTGCGGAACTGGGCCGAAAAAGTCATTTACATTCCTAATTTCAGTGAAGTCCCCGATTTGGCGAACGATGTGCGCCAGTGGGACGGTTCGCAGCGAATTCAGGTTGTGTTTGCCCGGCGGTTCGATCGTTTCCGGGGCACCTTGATGTTCGGCAGCATTGTGAAAGATCTGGTACCCAAGTATCCGCAGGTGGATTTCAAGTTCTTCGGCGCCGGACCACTTGAATCGAAGCTACGGGAAATGCTGGCAGGCGTGAAGAATGTATCGATCAAGCGGCTGACGCATGATGAGTTAATGCAGGAGCACTTGAAGACTCACATTGTCGTCGTGCCGACACTGGCTGCGGAGGCTACTTCCTTATCCTGTGTGGAGGCGATGGCGTCGCGATGTGCAGTAGTGATAACGCGAATAGGTGGATTGGCGGATCTGGTACTTCCGTGTTTTAACGGACTGCTTTGCGAACCCACAAAAGCCGCAGTGCGAGAATCGCTGGAACAGCTACTCAATAATCTGCCGCTCGCTCAATCATTGGCGCAAAACGCCCGCGCCGTGGTTGAATCCTCATTCACGCTTGAGATCTGGGAGAAGCGAATCCTGCGGGTACTTACCCAGGTGGCTGATGGCGTCCGAGCTGACGCACGGATTGAGTAATCCGTGTGAGGGGAAAGGTCCAGATGCCGCTAACGATCATTTAGCGCACAATCCGGATCATAACGCTGTATGCGACCACCGTATCAAATATGCCAAACCAAATAATCTAAAGCATTTAAAAGCCTTTGCCAAGGCGCAAAGCTTGACAATTTTCGAACCTCCGCTTATAGTTGCCCCGATCATGGTAACCGCATCAACCTCTAAAGGTTCCCGGGCAGCCAAGGTACAGGACAAACGACAGTTCCGCACCTACGATTCGGCTATGCGCTATCTGTTCAGCATGACCGACTACGAGCAGATGTTGCGCGTGCGGTACAATCGTGACACCTTCAGCCTTGAGCGCATGTTCCGTATTCTCAAGGGCTTGGATAACCCCCACGAGAAGATTCGCACCGTCCACATTGCCGGCACCAAGGGCAAGGGTTCGACGGTGGAAATGCTTAGCCGCATGCTGATCGCCTGCGGTTATCGCGTGGGCGTGTACACCAGCCCCCACATTATGGATATCCGCGAGCGGATCCGCATCAACGATGATATTATCTCCCAGGCGGCCGTGACGCGGCTGATCTGCGAGATCGAGCCGGTCATCAATTCCATGACCGATGCGCGACCGACCTTCTTCGAGCTGTTCACCGCGATGGCCTTCCAATATTTCGCCGTTGAAGGCGTGGATGTGGCGGTCATCGAAACGGGCCTCGGGGGCCGGCTGGACTCCACCAACGTCGTAAAGCCCGAAGCCTGCGGCTTGACCTCGATTTCCATGGACCATATGCAGCAGCTTGGTCCCACGCTGGACAAGATTGCCGAGGAGAAGGCGGGTATCTTCAAGGAAGGAGTACCCGCCATCAGCGTGCCCCAGCGCCGGAGGTTGAGGCGGTATTCAAACGAGTCGCCCGCAACACCCGCGGCAGCTCATGATCGCGGGCAAGGACCTGGATTTCAGCTATCGCTTTGAATCCTCGCGCACGAGCGGGCCGCATACGCGCGTCTGCCTGACCACGCCCACCAGCCGCTTTGAGCATCTGCCCGTGCCGCTTTTGGGCGAGCACCAGGCCCTTAACTGCGGTCTGGCGCTGGCGCTGCTGGATGAACTGAAAAAGAAGGGCTTCAGCCGCATCAACGATCAGATGGCGGTGGAAGGCCTGCGGCAGACGTATCTGCCGGGCCGCATGGAGATGCTGGGCGAGGATCCCCGGATTCTCGCGGATGGCGCCCACAACGCCGCCTCCATTGCCGCCTTGATGCGGGCCATCGGCCAGAACATTCCTTACGACAGCATGGTGGTGGTATTTGGCTGTGCCGCCGATAAAGACATTCCCGGCATCATGGAGCAGTTGGCCTTGGGCGCTGACAAGATGATTTTCACCGCTTCGACTAACGCCCGCTCCGCGCGGCCGGCCGATCTGGCCCGCGCTTACGAAGAGGCTTCGGGCCGGACCGCGCAGATCGCCAACAATATCGATGAGGCCCTCAGCGTGGCCGCCTCGGCCGTCAGCCGCGAAGATATCATCTGCATCACCGGCAGCTTTTACCTGGTGGGCGAGGCCAAGCAACTCCTCAAGAGCCGCAAGCTGACCGTGAAAAAAACGCGTTAGACAGTAAAAGGTTCAAACTAAACGGGCTGCAGGGACTTAAAAAACTCCCTGGCAGCCCGTTTTTTATTTGGTGGACAGAGCCAATCCCACGAGGGATTAACCAGTTAATCTAACGGATTAACTGATCCTGATCCCGCCGGCACATCCTGCATCGTGGTCAGCGGCACTACGTGCAGCAGCTTGCCTTCGGCATCCAGTTCGCTGGCGGCCAGGAGCATGCCTTGGCTTTCCAGGCCGCGCATCTTCGCGGGGCCAGGTTGGCCACAATGGCGATGTAGCGGCCCAAAAGTTGCTCGTGCGCCACGTAGCCGCGCAGGCCGGCGATGATCTGGCGCTGCTCATTGCCCAGGTCCACCTTGAGGACCAGGAGCTTGTCCGCGTTGGGGTGATCCGCCACCTCCAGCACCTTGCCTACGCGCAGTTGGAGCTTGGCGAAATCATCGTACAGAATCATGTCGGGTGTGGCGGGGGTTGGGCCAGTAGCGGGAGTTTCGTTGGTCATTGTTCTTCCTTGCTTTGTCTGAGGACCTTTTGATTCGGCATCTGGCTAATCGGTTGATTAACCGGATAATTGGGAGAAGCAAAAACGTCCTCCCTCCGACCGATTAACCGATTAACTGATTAACCGATTAACGAAGACATTGCCAGAGCTTCCATAGCAAATGGTATCTCCCAAACGGGTTGACTATAATCTTTTGAGATGATCGGCTATCCACTGAAGATGATCCCGCTGTTCAAAGAGCGGATCTGGGGCGACCAGAACCTCGCGCGGCTGCTCGGCAAGAACCTCGCTGAAGGCCAGCAGATCGGCGAATCCTGGGAATTGGCCGACTTGGCCGAAGGCCAGTCGCAGGTAGCCAACGGAGTCTGGCCCAGGTCGAGTTGGGCGAGGTGGTTCATCAGCACAAGGGGGAATTGCTCGGCCATGCCCCGCTGTCGGAGAAAGGCCGCTTTCCCTTGCTGCTGAAATACCTGGATGCGCAAGACACCTTGAGCATTCAGGTGCATCCCGATGTCGTGGCGGCCAGGAAGCTGCCTAATGCCGCGCCGAAGACCGAATGCTGGTACGTCATCGATAGCCGCGATGGGTTTATCCTGAAAGGTGTTAAAGAGGGCGTCACCGCTCTGCAATTTCGAAAAGCGCTGGAACAGGATGATGTGGCGGATTTGTTGGTGCGCATCCCAGTGAAGGCGGGGGATTTTCACTATCTGCCCGCCGGCACGGTTCACGCCCTGGGCGCCGGAACCGTGGTGGCCGAGATTCAGACGCCCTCCGATACCACCTATCGCGTGAGCGACTGGGGCCGCGGCCGCGAAATTCACGTGGAAGAGGCCATGCAGTGCATTCATTTCGAGCCGGCCAAGGACAGACCGCCCGGGTCCGGCGGAGACTGCCTGCTGAAGTGCGAGTATTTTCACGTGTACCTGCGGCGGCCGGAAAAAGGCGCCATGACGGCAGCCGCGCAGAACCGCTGCCTCGCCTGGATGTTTTTGAAGGGCAAAGGCAGTATCACCGGCATCGCGGTCGAAGAGCCCCTGGAGTTTTCCGCTGGCGACACGTTTGTCCTGCCGGCCGATCTGGCCAGAACAATCGTGGAGTTTTACGAGCCGGCGATATACCTGGAAATTCTTTTGCCGCCTTTCTAATGCGGCATAGCCGCACCTCGCTATGCACCTTCAACAATATTGCCTGCTGCTATTGAGGGCGGCTTCGTCTAGAATTCATGAAGTTGTTTGTCGCTCCTTTCCTGGAAAGCATACATGGCACGCGAACCTGTACATCCGCTGGATCCTCGCCGCGGAAAAGTGGAGAAAGAAGAGTTTGCCCATGCGCCACGGCGACGCGGCAAGCAGGCCCCGCGCAAAGGCGGCTTTGGGGCGAAGCGCATCAAACGCCGACGGCGCGGCGGCAAGCCGCAGGTAAGCGAAGGTCCGCCGGCGGGCACCGTGCGGATTCAGAAAATCCTGCGCAGGCCGGCGTGGCCAGCCGCCGCGCGTGTGAAGAGTTGGTCTTGGAAGGTCGCGTGGCGGTGAACGATGAGGTGGTCAAATCGCTGCCGATCTTTGTGCGGCCTGGCGTGGACCACGTTTCGCTGGATGGCAGGCCCATTTCCATCCGCCGCGAAAAGCTGGTCTACCTCCTGCTGAATAAGCCGCGCGGCGTCGTGTGTACCTCGTCCGACCCGGCCGGCAGACCGCGGGCCATCGACCTGGTGGCGAATGTTCCGCAGCGAGTTTTCCCGGTAGGGCGGCTGGAGACCGAATCGACCGGCATCATCATCATGACCAATGATGGCGAGCTGGCCAATCGCATCACTCATCCGCGTTATGGCGTGGAAAAGACTTATGTGGTGGAAATCATCGGCAGCATGGACCCGGCGGCGCTGGAGAAGCTGAAGGAAGGTCGCTATCTCGAGGGCCGTCGCACCGCTCCTGTGGCCGTGAAGGTGATCCGCCGCAGCCGCGAGAATACCCTCCTTGAGCTGCGCTGCGCGAAGGCCCCAATCGTGAGGTCCGGCGCGTCCTGGCGGCTATGGGTTACAAGGTGCGCTCCCTTCGCCGCGTGGCCATCGGCCCCGTTACCGACCGCGGCGTGAAGACCGGGAACTATCGCGTTTTGGCCGAGGCGGAGGTGGAAAGTCTTCGCCGCGCAACTGAGCCGCGATAGCGGAAGGGCGTGCAGCTTCGCCGCACGCCATCTTGCTGAAACTAATCCCCGCCCTGTGCCGACGACCCGAAAATAGATTCTGCAAATTGTTGCGGGCTCTTAATCAGGCCGGTGAAGAAATCCATGGTGCCGGCGGCGATATCCTTGAGCGGCTCTTTGGTGACGGCAATGGTTTCCATGCTGTCCCACCTTCCCGTGACGTGCAGGCGTGAAAGCCGCTGCGTAAGCGGCACGAACAGCCGCGCAATGGGGAAGTTCAGTAGCGGTTTAATGTCCTTCAGCACGCCCGCCACCACATAGAAATCAACCTCATGCTCCTTGATGTTCACATGGCCGTTGGGTAAGGCGTCTATGGCCAGCACAGGCGTGGCCATGCGAGCGCTGTGGAGGGTGGCCAGCCAGCCGCGATGCGAGAATTCCGCACGCAGGTTCGTTTCCTGGATCGCCTCCACACCCAGGCTCATGGCGAAGATGATCGCTCGCACCAACGGTACGCTTTCCATGCCTGTCTGGCGTGTGCGGGCATCGCCGTTTCCTTGAAGCGCCTCAATCTCTGTGCCGCGGCCGTTAAAGGCGTAATGCAGGTCGGCAACGCCGCGCCGATTTTCCCGGCGGCCAATGGCTTTGCCAAAGGCTTCCACATTCACCCCGACGGCATCGAACCTGCCGCGATATGCGAAAGGTCCATCCGGCGGCCGCACCAGTTCAAATGTGCCGTTTAGAGTGCCGCCGGCCAGGTCGCCGCTAATATTCTCAGCACGCAGCCTGTCACCTTCAAACAAGATGTCCATTTTCAGTTCGTTGGAGAATCTATCCTCCACGCCCATGATTGGTCCGGCGGTGATGTTGGCCCTGCCGGCCACTAACCAGGGCAGCGGCTGGCCCGCCGAATGCAGAAGTTGCAGATTGCAGTTCCAGTTCGCCTCCGCGCTGCGTAGGGGAATGTCGGTTGTCTGCCCCGCAATCGTTCCGTCCGCGCGGAGTTTGACAACCTGAGACCCTTCGCCTTCGAACTGGCCGTTGAGGTCAACGATGGCGGACTTGAGCCAGTCGGGCCTGGGGTAGATTTCCCACAGGTAGGCGCCGTCAAACCCTCTCAATGCGATGTGTCCGAAATACTTCATCGGTCCATCTGAAGGAAAGTCCAGGGATGCCTCGCCTGTCAGATTTGCCTTGGCCGCCGAGGCGCGCAGAATCGTCATGGTTACGAGGCGGTCGTGGTAATTCAGTTGGAGCTCCACATCGTGCAGCACCGGCCTTTCCGCCACGATCTGCCAGCCCATCAGGTGCGACTGGGCGATGATATCTCTGTTGGTCTTCGAAAGAGGCTGGGTGACTTTTACCTGGGCGGTCAACTCGCCCTGGACCTGCGCGAACTGGGGCAAGTTCGCCCGCGCGCGGCGGGCGCTGGTGCGGCAGGCGCCATTGCCGGCTCTGCGGTAAAGGGTTGATCAACTTGATTGGCCGGTGGCGACAGCTTATTTGCGGCCCCTGCCGGCGGCGCCGGGGTCATTTGGCTGGCGCTCGTTGCAGTTGCTTCCCCTTGAGCCAGCCGAAGCTCGCCATCCGCGCGGCCGCGGGCAGTGAAGTTGATCTCGTCAAAATCACGCCCGGCATAGTTGGCCTCCAGCCAGATGAGGCCCTTTGTCAGCGTCGAATTCTTCAGCAGCGTGGCCAAATCAACATTCGTGGCGCTGAGATGGCCGCCGTAATTTGCATGGCCCTCGTCATCCCACTGGACCAGCAGATTGCCGCGAATCTCCCCGACGCTCTGCGATGCAGCGGCCGTGGGCCTTTCGCCGGATTCCGGGACATTCTCATATTGCGCGGCTGTGGCGCCGCGTCCTGCACCGACGACGGCCACAAGATTGTCCACGCTCAGTTGCTCCATATCGACGAATCTAGACAGCTTGGAGGGGCCCTTAGGCTTTTCCCGGGGCTCGGGCGGGGCCAGGGGCAGCTCCTTGAGCCTGTCTATGTCGCCGATATTTACAAAAAGATAACCCACGTGGACCGACGTCAACCGCGGGTGGCCGCCAAACCAGTCCGCAAGACCCAGCGCTATGTTCTGCGCTCGTACCTGGAAATTGCCCACTTCATCCCGCAGTTCGATATGCTCAATCACGCTGGGATGCAGCACATTAATGCGCATCGGGCCCACGCTGCTGGCGCCATGCCACTGGCGGCGCAGGGCCACTTGGATTTCCCGGTGAGCGATAGGCGGCAGGATGAACCAATAGATAACGCCCAGGGCCAGGATAACCAGGAAAAGCACGATGCCCAGCACGATCAACACGCGACGCAGAACATGCCTTTTTCGTGTATTCATGGTCCCAGTGGGTATTCAATTTGAGCGGCGGCTTGCACCTGGTCGGTGGATTGAGTCAAGTCAATATGGCCGATCACTCCTGTCCTGAATCGAGGATGCGATGGAGGAGGACTGGTTTGCGGCGCTGGGCCGCAAAAGGGTTTGTAGCGTCCTCCGCTCGCTTACTCGCCGTCAGTCCCGCCAGTGCGGTGACAATCACCGCCGTCCAGTTGCGCCCGAGCAAGAATGGGCCCCCTGATTGGTGAAGAGTTTTCACGGATAATTCTATGCGGCTTAATATCTTGCTCCTTCCATCTGAATCGGCAGGAATACAAGGGATGCAGGAATAAGAATGAAGTGAGGACCGATTGCCGTAGTTTTGCCTTTATCCCCTTGCATCCCTGCTATTCTCTTACGCGTTTCCGTGTTAGTCTTGAGTTTTCGGACTTCGTCGCGTATTACGGATTGAACGAGGAAATCCCATGACCAAACTCAGCGTCAACGTCAACAAAGTCGCCTTACTGCGGAACACCCGCAACATCGACATTCCCTCTGTCACTCGCGCGGCCGAGATCTGCGTGCGGGCCGGCGCCCATGGCATCACCGTTCACCCGCGGCCCGACCAGCGGCACATCCGCCCGCAGGATGTGGATGAACTGGCGGAGATGCTCACCGTGGAGTTCAACATCGAGGGCAATCCCTTCTCGGGCCCGCGCTCCACTTACCCGGGCTTCATGCCGCTGGTAAAGCACATAAAGCCTGCGCAGTGTACGCTCGTGCCCGATAGCCCCGAACAAGTCACATCCGACCACGGCTGGGATCTGTCCAAGAATACGGAGGCCCTTAAGAATATTGTCAAAGAACTTCGCGACCTCTCAATCCGCATCAGCCTCTTTATGGACCCCGTGTGCGACCAGATCAAACGCGCGGCGGATCTCGGCGTAAACCGGGTCGAACTTTATACCGAGCCCTATGCCAGGGCCTTTGACCGCGGTCAGGCCGATGCCAGCCTGGCCCAGTACGCCCGCGCCGCCGAGTGTGCCCAGGAGGCCGGTCTGGGAGTAAACGCCGGCCACGACCTGAACCTTCAGAACCTGGGCAAATTCCTGTCTATTCCGGGCATTCTGGAGGTGTCCATCGGTCACGCGCTCATAGCCGAGGCCCTGGAGATGGGCCTGGAGAAGACGGTGAAGTCCTACCTGAAGATTCTGTCCGCCGGATGAGTCATCATCTGCGGCGGCAAACCCGCTGCGCCGCCCCATGAGAATGAACAATGATAAAAATCCTCTTTCTGGACTATCGTCCCATAGAAACGGTTCAGGGATTTCAGCGCAGGCTCCAACCGCCGCGAATGTACCGGGGCAACCCGCTGCTCGTCTCGGATCACCCGGCCGAATTCAACAGCATGCTCATGTACGGCTCGGTCGTGCAGCGCGACGATGGGCTGTTTCAGATGTGGTACACCATTCGCCATAAGCCCAGCAAAAGCCAGGCGCTGGCCTATGTGGAAAGTGATGACGGCATCGAGTGGCGGCGGCCCAAGCTGGGCATATACAAGTACAAAGGGCAGAAGACCCACATGGTCTTCATGGATAGCCCGCACGGCGCCACCGTTTTTTATGATGCCGCCGAAATGCGCCCTTCGTGGAAATATAAGATGCTCGTCGGCGCTGCCCCTTCGCACCGCATCTGCGCATTCCGCAGCGACGACGGCATCCACTGGCAGGCCGCGGCGGAGAACCCGGTCACCGGGTCAAATCCCGATAGCCCCATGAGCCTGCACCGCGCCCCCGATGGCCGCTACATCGCCTATCATCGGGCCAGTTTCGGCGACCGCCGCGTGGCACGGGCCGAATCCTGGGATTTTGTGCATTGGACGACGCCGCAGGTGGTCATCGATCAGGATCCTCTGGATCCGCCGCAGACGCAGTTCTACGGCATGGGCGCCATCGGCTACGGCCCATATGAGCTCGGCACGCTGTGGATCTACCGCACCGATCCGGCCAACATGGACTTCTACAAAATGCGCGGCGGTCGCCAATACTCCGAACTTGTCTACTGCCGCAGCGGCGCCGCCTGGCACCGCGCCGAGGTCGGCGTGCCGTTCCTGCCGCATGGCAAGGAAGGCACGTGGAACGGCGGCAGTTTGCAGGCCGCCAGCTCTCCGCTGCTGCTGAAGGACGAAATTCGTTTCTATTTCGCCGGCGCGAGGAATTTGCACGGCGAGGCCGCCGATTATCGCGGCAAACAGCCCATGTGCGGCATTGGCATGGCCTCCTGTAAACCGGATCGGTTTGTGGCGCTGGTCGCCGATGGCCGCGCCAAGCTTCTCACGCGGCCATTCTGGACCGAGACGCCGCTGTTTTTTGCCAACGCCGCAATCGCCAAAGGCGGCGAGCTGCGCGTGGCCGTGCTCGATAGCGACGGCAAGCCGATCAAGGGTTTTAGCGTGCGAGATTGTGTCGGTGCCGAGGGCGACTCCACCTGCCACGAACTGAAGTGGCGGGGGAGGCAGGAACCAATGGTTCTCGCCAATCGGCAGATTCGCCTGGAAGTACACTGCCGTGGTACAAGGCTTTATGCGATCTATTCAGGAACCATTCCTGAAACGAAGCGATATTGGGATTTTCGCATTCCGTATTTCCTGGATATGAACTTGGAGAAGCAAGGAAAGGCTTAATTCACAGGTGCGACCTGCCTTGGCAGACACCCGCATATTACAGCTTCCTGGCCGGAGGGAGATCAAGACCTCCAAGCATCTCCAATTGGCGGTGTTGGCGGTCTAGACAGCCGTGATATAACTCCTTGAAAAGTAAACAGTTATACCGTAATGCGAACAGTTCTTAGACCGCCAACTTCGATCCCAAAACTGGCAAAATGGCTTAATCTGCGTAAGATATAGAAGATAGGTAAGATAGCCGAGATCTAAGAGTTGCTGTTTTAATTACATCGTAGGCTGTTTTTGGCCCTGAATTAGAAGCTGGACAGGGCTGGTTTATGGGTTATAATCGATGTTGCTAGAGGGGGATGCGCCGACCACAGGGAGAGGCGTCGAGCCGCTAGTGGCACGGACCGAGTGTTGCCTTAGGAGGATTCGGCTTCACAAGGTTTACGGCAACGGAGGAAAGTTGATGCAACTGTGCCCAGCCAGGTCCTGGTTATGGACCACAGCCATTTTATCGATGGCCTTGGCCGTTGCATTTGCATCCGCCGCGCGGGCTACTACTTGGTTTGTTTCGCCCTCCGGCAGTCCCACCAACGCGGGCACCTACAGTTCACCCTGGGATCTGGGAACGGCCCTATTGGGTCACAGTGACAGCGTTCGCCCCGGGGACAAGGTTTACCTGCTGGACGGCAATTATCCCGAAACGTTCACCACCGAAACTTACGACGGGAACCCGCGCGTAAAGTTGTTGGGCACCTCGGCAGCCAGGATTACGGTTTGTCCCGAGCCCAACGCCACGCACGTCAGGATCTGCGGCCTGGCCATAGGCGACGTAGAGAACTACGGCGGCGGCAATGTTTATACGCCCACCAACTTCACGGACTTCATCAACCTGGAATTCTGCTCGAGCCAGTGGATAGGAGATGTCGCCTCGGCCCAGAGCGGTCCCTGGCCTGGAGATATACCCCTGCCGCATGGCGGCGCGAATCTCTTCTGCGGCAGCGGCAACAGGTTGATCAACTGCGTCCTCCGCGCCGGCTCGCAGGGCATCGCCAGTTGGCAGGAAGACCAGGGCTTCCTGGCCTGCGGCAACATCGTCTACGGCAACGGCTGGAACGCACCCGACGGAGGCCACGGCCACGCCATTTGCTCGCAAAACGGCGATCCCAACGGCAAATATTTTACCGGCAACATTCTCACGAACCGCTATGTCGATCAGATGACGGCGCAGTGCTACGGCAGTTCCGACGCCAATGTCAATCATTTCTGGCTCCAGAACAACATCGCCTATAGCGGCGGCGGCAACGCCGAATTCATGATTGGCGGCGAGGGGCCCTGCGATGATGAGCACATGCTCAACAACGTCCTGTATCAGGCCGATCTGTGGGCCGGTTACTATTGGGGGTCCAGGAACAACCTGCACTACGAGGTGAAGAACAACTATCTTGTCGACGCCACGCTAAACTACTTCAGCATTCAATATCTCGATGCCAATAACAACACGGTTATCGGCAACGGGGTAACGCGGATGTATGCCTTTCCGCAGTCCGCTTCTCCTACTTATAGCGACACGCCCGCCTCCCCCACGCCCAGTCAGCCCGCGGCGTTTCTCTTTCCCAATACGTTTGCCGGCGGCCGGGGCCACCTGGCCGTCTTTAATTGGAACTATGCCACGTCGCCCACGGCTCAGGTCAATCTGGCCGGTGTGGTCGCCGCGGGCAGCGGTTTCAAGTTGATGGACCCGAAGAACCTGTACGGTGCTCCGCTGTATCAGGCCAATACGGACTTAAGCGGCAACGCCGTCGTCCCCGCACCAGCAAATTCAACGTGTATGTCGTGTTGGCCCTGGGGATGCAGGCCAATACGCTCACCGTGGATGCGGGCCCGGATCAATCGATTCGCCTGCCGGTCAACTCCGTGCTCTTGAGCGGGACTGTAAGCGATGACGCCTTACCCGCCGGCGCAACAATCAGCCAGACCTGGACTCGAACCAGCGGTCCTGCCTCGGTCACTATTGCCAGTCCTTCTTCCCTCAGCACCAACATCACTTTCCCCGTGGCCGGCACGTACGTGCTGCGCCTGACGGCCAGCGACACGCTGATCAGCGTGTTCAACGAAATGACGGTCACCGTGCTCCCGGCGACGGGCGCCGTGCAGGATTTGCACCTGTCCTTTGATGAGGGCGGCGGCTCAATAGCCGCCGACACCTCCGGCAACATGCGTAACGCCACGCTGGTCAATAATCCTAGTTGGGTCAGCGGCATGCTCGAATCAGCGCCCTCCAGTTCGACGGCGTCAGCAGCTATGCGGTCGTGCCCGATTTCCCCATCGGCTCCAACTTCGCGGTGGCCTTCTGGTTCCGCCCCACGCCGGGCAGCCTCGACGGCCAGGGCTCCTATCCCTACATGTTCAGTTGGGGCGGCACGCCCGACGCCAATAACACGATCAACGTGTGGTTCACCGGCGCAGGAGCAGGGCATCGGCCTGGCCTTGCGCACGAGCGTCCAGGATTTTAACGACACCAGCGGCACGACGATCGACATTCACGATCCGGCGGATTGCCACTTCTACGACGGCAACTGGCACCATTATTGCATAACGGTTTCTTCCACGTATGGAAGAAGGGTCTATATCGATGGTACTCGCATTCGCTGGGACTTTCTGGCCGGCGGGGCGCTATGAATCCGCCGACGTCCCTGTTTATTGGCTCCAGGTTCGACCTGGACCCCAGCCGTTTCTACAACGGCGGCATTGATGATGTGCAGGTTTTTGACGGCACACTGGGGGACTTCGATGTTCTGAATCTGTACAGTCAGGGCGTGCAGGATGTGGCGCCTATTGTGGATGCCGGAATCAACCAGACGATCGCAATGCCCAATGCCCTCTCGCTTTCAGGCAGCGTCAGCGACGATGGATTGCCTGACCCTCCCGGCATCACCACCTCCACCTGGACGAAGAACTCCGGCCCGGGAACCGTAACTTTTGCCGATGCCAATTCTCCCGTGACCACCGCCACGTTTTCTATGCCTGGCACCTACGTGCTGCGGCTGACGGCCGCGGACTCGATGCTGACGGCCTACAGCCAGGCCACCATTACAGTGCTGCCCGCCTCCGCGGGCAACACGCCCATGCTGCGCCTGATGTTTGATGAAGGAACCGGCGTCCTGGCCCATGATTCCTCCGGCAGCGGCCATGATGGCACGCTCGTCAATAATCCTTCCTGGATCGCCGGAAAGCTGGGCTCCGCGCTCTTCTTCAACGGCACGAACAATTACGTGCAGGTGCCCACGTTCGATCTGACATCCAATTTCTCAGTTTCATTCTGGTTTAACCCCGCCCCGGGCAGCCTGGATTTCAGCCATGGCGGTTATCGCTATCTGTTCAGTTGGGGTTATCCGGCCTCCGGCAGCGGCTTCGCGGCCAACAACATCAATGTCTGGTTGACTACGGCCTCCGAGCCCACCTGGGGCACATCCATCCGGACCATGGTGGCCGACGCCGACGATGCCAATCTGGCCGATTCATACGCCCTGACCATAAAGGATCCCGCCAATTTCCACTTCTACGACGGAAACTGGCACCATTATTGCCTCACCGTCTCGGCGCCGCCGGCAGAACGGTTTATCTGGATGGCGCCGCCATCCTCAACGACCATGCCGATGGCGGCCAGAGCATCGATCCCAACTCCGATATATTTATAGGCGCCCGCTGCGACCTCAATGCGAATCGTTTCTACAACGGTTCCCAGGATGATGTGCGCATCTACAACGTCGCCCTGGATGCCAACTCGGTTCGCAGTATTTTCCTGGGCAACGATGGCCCCGTGGCCTCACCGCCCCTGATCAGCATGCCTGGCGCCATAACGGTCTCCATGCCCGCCGCCGCCGCGCCCGGATCGGTCTCCCTCAATGCCTCGGTTTCGGATGATGGCCTGCCCAATCCACCGGGGGCGGTTACCGTGACCTGGAGCCTGCTTGCCGGCCCCCAAAATGGCATCGCCAGCTTCACTAACGCTCATGCGGCCTCTACCTCGGCCGGCTTCAACCGGGTGGGGACATATGTGCTGAGATTGCACGCCGATGATGGCAATCAGACCGCCGATGCCAACCTGGCTGTCACCGTTCTGATTGACCCCCGCGCCGATTTCGATAAGAGCGGCAACGTCGATGGTTCGGACTTCCTCATCTGGCAGCGGAGCTATAACCACGGCGCCCCCGGCACTGGCGCGCCCATCATAGATTCCAACTTTTCTGACCCCAACTACGCCCACAGCCACGGCGACGCTAACGGCGACAGAAAGGTTGATGGCACCGACTTCCTGATTTGGCAGCAGGATTACGTCTTCTCGCACTAAATGCACATGCCCTTTGCGAATCCGCCGCGCGGCCATCGCCACTTGGCACTCTGAGATTGAACATAAGTCTTTTGAATAAAAACGGTTATAGTTATTATGCCTGATTAATCAAGCCCGCCTGTGGCATTCCGGAAAAAGCAAAATAGGTCTGGACAAATAAGCGATTTGCCGTATAATCGGCCATTGTCAACCCAGTGCGCCGAAACACGTGACGATGCACTGGGCTGATACTGTTCGTCATTAGCGTTTCGTCAAAGACGAGGAAACTTGGACCCACATCGCGCCTGGGAGCGCAACCAAACTTTTTGGAGGAGGCACCATGCATCTACGGCGTATCCAATTTCTAGTCCCCGCAGTCCTGCTGATGCTGGTCGTAGCGCCGGCGTTGGCCAACCAGTGGTTCGTTTCGCCCGCCGGCTCAGAGACTGCCGCCGGTACGCAAGCTGACCCCTGGGGTCTGAACTTTGCCTTGTCAATCGGCAGTGGTGCGGTGGCCGGCGACACCATCTGGGTGCTTCCCGGCGACTACTACACCGATGGCAACTACGTGGGTTGGAACTACGATCCAAACTTGGATCCAAACGCGCCCGGCTACGGCACGGGCGACCCCAACTTTGGAGCGAAGACCAGCACGTTTTCGGTCGAGAAGGCCGGCACGGCCGCTGCACCGATCATCGTGCAGAACTGGCAGAATGGCCGCGCGACCATTCACGGCAACATCGACCTGGGCACCTCCAGCGCCGGCGCCTTCCCGCCCGCCTACGTCTATTTCAAGGGCCTCGAAATTAAAGGCATCAGCCTGACCTACAACCAGGGCGACAATGCCGGCTTTGAGATGGGCAACGGCAGTTTCGGCAACTATTCCAACTTTGGCCTGGGCGTCAAGGTCTTGAACTGCGTCGTACACGATGTGCCCGGCGGCGGCATCTATACCTGGTCCTCGGCCCTGGGTTGCGAAATCAACGGCAACCTGAGCTACTACAACGGTATTGATGATCCCAATACCAAGGACTCCAACACTGGCGGCATGCAGGCGTTGAATTACGGCCTGTCGTCCCAGACCACTTCGGGTGATGCCAACATCGCCGCCTACCAGTTCATCTTCAAGAACAACATCGTCCACAATAACGATGCCGGCGGCGTCCGCCTGTACGGCTCCACCCGCGACTACGCCACGTATGATGGCGACACGATGTTCAACAACGGTTCGATTGCCACCTCCGGCATGAGCATGAACTTCGTGGCCACTGACTACAACGCCATGGGCACGATCTCCGAGAACGATGTGTTCACCAACCTGAACACATATATGGATGGCACGGTCGGCGGCTTGGTCTGGATCGATTGGACCGACTTTGCCACGGTCACCAACAACTACTGCGTCTGCGAGGACCCCAACCGGCCCTTCACGCTGGGTGACTACAACAACACCTTCAACACCTGCACCGGCAACACCATTTTTGGCACGGTCTATGACGCCTATAACGATCTGACTGGCCAGGCCATCACTGCCAACGTTCCCACCACGGGCAGCCACATTGTGGTTCAGTCCTGCCCGGCCGACATTGGCGGCGGCGTCAAACTCGAGCCCGGCCGCGCGAATGTGATCATTTACAACTGGGCCCAGGCCAACTCTATCACCGCCAGCCTGCCCTCTACCGGCCTCAATGGCGTGCCCTTCAGTGTGTATGATGCCCAGAACTTCTATGGTGCTGCGGTCGTTACAGGCACCTACGGTTCCGGCTCTACCACGTCCGTCGTCATTCCGATGACGGGCACGACCATGGCCGCCCGTCTGGATGCCAATATCGCAGCCCCGGCGCACACCACCAAGAAGTTTGGCGCAGTTCGTCGTGGTGCCCAACAACAAGGCCCCGATCGTAAGCGCGGGTGCTGATCAGTCGGTCGTCAAGACCAATCCGGCAGTCCCCGTTGTGGTTAACCTGACCGGCACGGTCAGCGATGATGGCCTTCCCTCAAGCACGGTTACGCAGACCTGGAGCTGCATCGCTGGCCCGGCAACCCCGGCCTTCGGCAGCGCCACCTCTCTGGCTACAACCGCCACCTTCGCCAGTTGGGGTAATTACACCCTCCGTCTGACCACCAGCGATGGCGTCCTGGCCAGCACGGATGAAATGAATGTCAGTATCATCAACCCCAATGCGACGGCCTACTTCCACCACAACTTCGACGATGCCAACGCCTTCTACCTGTCCGGCAGCACGCTGAAGGTTAGAGACACCTCCGGTAGCGGCAACGATGGCTCGTTGCTCAGTGGTGTTTCTGGTCATACCAATGACCCGAACTACAGGCCCGCGCAGATCGCAGGCCCGTTTGCCGGAGCGTTGGACTTCGGCGGCGACACCCTGCAAAACTACGTGCAGACGCCGGGTTGGGCCCTGACCCCCTCGTACGCCGTCAACTTCTGGTTCCGCACGGATGCCAATAGAATTAGCTACGCGGGCGCACCATCCTACCAGTACTTCTTTAGCTGGGGCACCGGCACGCCGCCGTCCAAGAACCTGATTGACCTGTGGATTACCAACCCCGGCGAATCTGTCTGGCCGACGACCATCCGCGCCAACATCTTTGACAGCAATGAAACCCTGCCGGTGAGCCCGGCCAACGAAGGTAGTGGCAACACCTACCTGGAAATCTACGATGGCTTCACGACCACGACGACCTCGACCTTCGTGGATGCCAACGGCGTATTCCATCCCGATCCCAACTGGCCGGACCCGAACATGCAGTATCACTGGTGCGATGGCAACTGGCACATGCTGACCTTGAATGTGTCCGCGGCCAATGGCGGTAGGCTGTACATCGACGGTAGCCTGGCCGTGACGTCCTCCTGGGGCGGCGATGCCATGCAGAACATGGCCAGCCAGATCATCGTGTACGGCGGTCGTAATGACCATAACGCCTCGCGCTACTGCGATCTGGACATTGATGAAATGTGGATGTTCAAGAAGGAACTGGACGCAAACGATATCACCAGCCTGTATCTGACCAACGTCCCGATCATTCCGCAGAATACGCCTCCGGTTGTGACCATGCCGGCGGATCCGAACCTGAAGATTACTGGCGGAACTGTTTCGGCCTCGCTGGCCGCGACAGTCTCTGATGATGGTCTGCCCAGTGGCACGGTTACACAGAGCTGGACCATGGTCAGTGGTCCTGCCGGTGGTACGGTAACGTTCAGTGCCCCCACGGCCCTGACGACCAACGCCACCTTCAACAAGGTCGGTGCGTACATCGTGAAGTGCCTCGCTACGGACGGCAACCTGACCAGCGATGATCCCAATGCGGTTAAGGTTAGTCCGGACACGATGACTGTCACCGTGAACCAGGGCGTCCTGCCCAACACGGCGCCGGTCATCACCATGCCTGCCCAGCCGGTCCGTGCGGCCGAGCCCGCCGCGGCCGGTGCAGGCGGCGTGTCTCTGGCGGCTACCGTGTCGGATGATGGTCAGCCCAATCCTCCGGCCCTGGTGACCGTCACCTGGAGCGTGATCAGCGCCCCGCAGAACGGCGTTGTGACCTTCGTGAATAGCCACGCGGCGACCACGTCGGCCAGCTTCGTTCGAGTCGGCACGTACATGCTGAATCTGCACGCGTCCGACAGCAACCTGGACGCCAACGCTACCTGCCAGGTTGTGATTGCCGAGGATCCTCGCGGTGACTTCGACGGTCTGAATAACTGCGACGGTACTGACTTCCTGATCTGGCAGCGTAACTACAACCATGGCAAGGCCGGCAGTGGCGCTCCGATCGTTGATGCCAACTTCAACGATCCCAACTACGCCAGGAAGAACGGCGATGCCAATGGCGATGGCAAGGTTGATGGTTCTGACTTCCTGATCTGGCAGCAGGATTACGTGTACTGCCATTGATAACTGAAAAGAGGCACGCCTGGCCGGCAATCGGGCCGGCCCGGGCGTGACCTTAAAATCAACCCAAAGCCCCGGTGTGATCGAAAGGTCACGCCGGGGTCTTTATTTTGATGCTGATTTGGTCGGCGGCATCACGCTGAAAATCTGTAAAGTTTCACGGAATTTTGAGCCCAACCTGGACGAATTGCTCCTTATGCTGTTCCTGACAGATGTTCTGTCGGATTCGTAATGGTGTCGCATCTTGAGGAAATTTGCGTGGCGTCGCAGGGCACGAAGCCTGGCATCCCAACCAATCTGTCGAACCCGCACAGCAGTTCGGGCGGGAAGCAAAAATCTGCGCGGCTGTGGCCCACCTGGCTATTGGCCCTGGCTATCGGCCTGCTGGCTGCGGCGGCGCAATGCGCCGGCAGTGCCCGGCCAGTTTCTCTGGGATGACCTTTACTGGATTGACGAAAACTCCGTTGTTAAATTCGGCCACGCGCCCTGGGACTTCTGGTGGACGACGGACATGGCGGATTATCTGCCGCTCACGGCCACCACGTTTTATCTGGAGAAACAGCTCTGGGGTGGGCCCCGGGCGGACAATCCTTACCCCGCATTGCCTTACCGCGCCGTGAATCTCGTCTTTCATGCGCTGGCGGCGATACTCATTTGGCGGATCCTGCTGGCTTTGGAAGTGCCCGGCGCTTGGCTTGGCGCGGCCCTTTTTGCGGTGCATCCCGTGGGGGTAGCCTCGGTAGCCTGGGTGGCGGAACTGAAGAATACGCTATCGCTGGCGCCCTATGCGCTGGCGTTCCTGGCTTATTTGGCCTTTGACCGAACGGGCAGGTGGCGCTATTTCAGCGTGGCCGTATTGGCCTTTGTTCTGGCGATGTTGGCCAAGCAGTCCGTGGTGGTGCTGCCCGCCGTACTGGTTACTTTGTTGTGGTGGCGCCGCCGGTCACTGGGCAAGCTCCGCAAGATCCTGCCCCTGGCCTTCCTGGCCTTGCTGGCGCTGGTTGGCTGTGCTGTCTCGCTCTGGTTCCACCAATCCAGCCGCATGAACACGCGCATCGATATTGGAGCGCCACATGGTTTCTTCCAGCGCTTGTTTGTCGCCTGCAAGGCCCTCTGTTTTTACGCTGCCAAGGCCGTGGTCCCGGTTCGTCTGAACTTCATCTATCCCAAATGGAATATGGCGCAACTGGATTGGACGGTGCTGTCCATTCCCGCCATTCTCGCCTGGATAACTCTTCTGGTCGTGCTGCGCCGCCGCGCCTGGGCACGCACCGCGGCAGTGGTGACTGCCTGTCTCATCTTTTCTTTGGCGCCTGTGCTGGGTTTCCTGGACATGTCATACATGCGCGTTTCCTACGTCTCCGATCATCTGGCCTATCTGGCCTTGCCCGTGTCGATGGCAGCCCTCGGCGGTGGCATCGCGGCATTGATCCGCCGCTGGCACAAACCTATGACCATCGCGGCAGGCCTGTTGATTTTGGTCTTCGCTGCCCTGACGGCTCATCGCGCCTGGATCTTTGCCGACAACGAACGCCTGTGGTCGAATGTGCTGGCGAAAAACCCCGATGCCTGGCCGGCGCATAATTTTCTTGGCGTGATTATAGGCAAGAAGGGATCAGGCGCAGAAAGAGCCCTGTACGAGCAGGAGGCCATGTGGCATTTCCAGCGCGCCATCGAGCTCAGAAGCGACTGTACGGATGCCCAGGCCAATCTGGCCGCCGCGCTGCTTCGTCGCCACCAACTCCCCGAGGCCCTGGAGCACTATAAGGTCGCGGTGGACTGCCAGCCGAAAAACCCGGACTGGCAGTACGGTTACGGAGGGACCTTGGTCCAGATGGGACGCTCTGCCGAGGCGATCGATTACCTCCAGAGTGCCTGCCGCAACCGTCCAAAATGGGCCGATCCGCACTTTCAACTCGCCCAGGCCTACGCCAAGCTGGACCAGCCATCCCGCGCGGCCGAGGAATATCGCCAGACAATCAACCTCCGCCCCGGCTACCCGCCGGCCATAAAGAACCTCGCCTGGTTGCTGGCGACCAGTGATGATGATGCCGTCCGCAATGGCCCGCAGGCCGTGGCCCTGGCCCAGCAGGCGCTCCAGCTTTCCTGGCCAGATAAGAGTGGCCTATACGCCACGCTTGCCGCGGCATATGCCGAAGCCGGACATCCCGATGATGCCGTGGCCGCCGCCCAGCAGGCCCAGGCCCTGGCCCTCAAGCAGGGCCAGACCAAACAGGCGGCGGACCTGGAAAGACTTATCCCGTACTACCGCCAGGGAAAAACCTACCGGGACATCCAGAAGAAGTAACTGGCTTATTAAGTTTGCCTTGCCGAAACCCTAACTTGGCCCTAACAAACATCCTCCAAGCATCTCCAGTTGGCGGTCTACGCAGCATACGATGTGCTGATATAAGTTCCTGCGATCAAATGAAATGCGATCTAATGAGAAAACTTCTTAGACCGCCAACCTGCCTGAAAAATCACTCAAAATGCATGAATATGGCGAATCTAGGCAGTATAGATAAGATATCGGATAATTCAGAGATTACATGCTGGCATCCCTGGTTATCATGCTGGACAATGCTGAGATAGAACTTTAGAATCGCCCCATCTGGCGACGTATTGCCGCTGGAAAGCGCCTATGGTGCCACCTGAGATCCTGCCAATAGAAGGTGTAGTTCAGGCCGCGGAAAAAGACATCAGCCGCGCGGCTGCTTCTATTCCCGCTGCCCAGCCGGCTCGGCGCGTTCTCACCTTCCGCGCGTTTATTTGGGCCGTCCTTCTCTCCGGCGGCGCGGCCGTTTTATGTCACTGGCACGACGGCCACGTCCTGGGCTCCTCGAACGAAAGCTTCATCCGCAGTTCCGCCACCATGCACAACTACTTCGCGCCGCTGGCGGTGGGGCTGATTTTCTTTTTCCTCCTGCTTGCTAACACGCTGCTATTTCGCATCAGGCGGTCCTGGGCGCTGGGGACGGGCGAACTGGCCCTGGTCATGGGCCTGTCGCTCCTGGCTTGCCCGATTCCACGCTATATCGCCCAGCCCCAGATCGGCCAGATCGGCTACACCCCGGCATTGATGGCCGAGCGGCGGCCCATCGTGGCGGATATGCAGAAGGCTAATCCCTTGGCCTTTCTGCCCGAAAACGCTTTTTTGACGCTGGAAGATTCGCGCGTTTTTGACGGCACGCTCCCCGGCCATGTGTCGCCCGGATTGGTGAACCTCTTTAGCATTCCCTGGCATGCCTGGTGGAACCCGGCGATCTTCTGGGCACCGCTGCTGCTGGCGTTTCTGGTATTCAGCATCTCCCTGGGTTACATGCTGTATAACCAGTGGGCGCATCGTGAGCTGCTGCCTTTCCCGCTGGCGGAATTCGCCGCCTCGCTGGTCACTCGCCGCCAGGAACGCGCGCTGCCGGATATCTTTTACAATTCCCTTTTCTGGGTCGGATTGGTCCTGGTGCTGATTATCTTCTCCACCCGCGGCCTGGCGGACTACGTCCTGGACATGGTCAAGATCCCCACGAAATTCGATCAGACCGTCCTTTCGGGCCGCATTCCGTTCTTAAACGACAGCCGCGAAGGCTACTCGCTCTTGCGCGGCACTGTTTACTTCGCGGTTGTCGCCGTCGCCTACCTGCTGCCCAGCGAGATCAGCCTCACCGCCTGGTTCTCCTGGCCGCTCATGGTGATCGCCACGTACCTTTTCTACACGCGCACGGGCGAGCGCTTCAGCGACGGCCACAACACCATGATGCTCATCGGCTGTTGGTGGGGCATGGCCATTCTCATCATCTACGCGGGCAGAGCCTATTTTCGCAGCCTCTTTGCCGCCGCGCTGGGCATTGGCAAAGGGGCCGGTCTGGATCGCCAGAGCGTCTGGGTTGCGCGGCTGTTTCTCGTCGCCCTGGCGGCCCTGCTTACCTTGCTCATCAGCGTGTACGACATGCCCGCGGACATTGCCGTGCTGTGGACGTTGTTCATGACCATCTTCCTGCTGGTCCTGTGCCGCCTGGTGACGGCCATGGGCATCGACTGGATCGGCATTTCGAGCCTGGGACCCCTCGGCGTGCTGACCAGCTTTCTGGGCATCAGCGGCATGGGCGCCAGAGTGTATTCGCAGGTGGCCACGTACGAGCGGTTCCTCATGCCGAAAAATGGCCTCACCGTTCTGCCGTTCACGCCTGCCGTGGCCAATGCGGCGCATGTGGAATCCCGGCTCACCGGCAGGAACGACTCATACAAAATCGTCATTCCCTTCCTGCTGATCATGCTGGCGATTTCCATCGTCACCGTACTGTGGATGGGCTACAGCTACGAGGGCAAGAGCGACGATCTGGGACCGCCGTGTGTGCTGGAAAACGCCAACTCGCTCCAAGGTTATATCCGCAAGGCCGCCGACACCCCCGAAACCATGCGCGCTGCCATGACCGAGCGGCTGTCCTTTTCCGCGCGCTGGAAAGCCATGGCCATGCCCAAGGAATTCCCCGCACTGTGCGCAGTGGGGCTGGGTGTGGTGCTGGCAGTAGGTTTCCTGCAAATACGCCTGCCGCGGTTTCCCTTCCACCCGCTGCCCCTGGTGCTTTTAGGCACCTGGGTGATGAGCCGCTACTGGTGGTCGTTCCTGATCGGCTGGGCCATCAAACGCACGGTGCTCAAGATCGGCGGCTATAAACTCTTCGACCAGATGCGGCCGCTGTTTACCGGCATGATCGTCGGCCTGGCCGTGACCGCGACGCTCTGGGCGATCATCCACTGCCTGGTCTACCAATACGCACAGGTCGCCTCGACGCGCGACTGGGGAGTCTTCCTCTTCGACATGTTCTCCGGTGATTAAAGTCCTACTGGCGGTTGAGCAGCGCCACAATCTTCCCCGCCAGCTCCGCCTTGGAACGCTGCGCCCAATCCAAAACAGTGCCAGCAGAGGAGAGAATGGCCGCGCGGCTGTCATCCGCATCCATTGCCTGTGGAGAGTTAATAACTATGTAATCCGCCCGTTTGGCCGCAAGTTTGGCTCGTCCTGCGGCCTCGCCCTCCACATCCACCACGCCAAACGCGATGATTATCTGATCCTGCCGCCGGCGCCGCGTCACCTCTTCCAGCAAATCCGGCGTGGGTATAAGCTTCAAAGTAATTGGCCCCGCGCTTCGGCGAATCTTCTTCGTGCCGGCCTTCTCCACCACAAAATCGCCCACGGCCGCGGCCATGATCAGCGCATCGCAGGAATCGAATTGCGCCGCCAGTGCCGCGCGCAGATCATCCACCGTGACGAAGGGCAGCACTTTCGCGCCGGCAGGGGGAGTCAGTGCGACAGGCCCGGTCAGCAGCATCACTTCGTGGCCGGCGGCGAGGGCCGCCTCGGCCACAGCATAACCCATCTTGCCGCTGCTGCCATTGGTGATGAACCGCACTGGGTCGATGTACGTTCGCGTCGGTCCGGCCGTGATAAGCACGCGCATCTTGCGCCTACTTTCCCGCCTTGGGGGGCTTTTGCCTCAGCAGCTCCATCGCCGCGGCGAGAATTTCCTCAGGCTCGGCCATGCGGCCCTTGCCGATGGTCCGGCAGGCCAGCCACCCTTCGCCCGGCCCAACGGTCTTTACTCCCCATTCCGTCAGCCGGCGCAGATTCGCCTGCACGGCGGGGCTTTCCCACATCCGCGTATTCATGGCGGGGGCCAGCAGAATGGGGCAGGCCGTGATGGCCGTCATGGCCAGTGCGCTGACCAGGTCATCGGCGATCCCCGAAGCGATCTTGCCGATGATATTGGCCGTGGCCGGGGCGATGATCATCAGGTCCGCCCGGTCGGTCAGCGCGATATGCTGCGGGTCGTGGCTTTCCTCGACATCCCACAGGTCCGTGTGCGTGCGCCGGCCCGTCAGGCTGGTGAACGTCAGCGGGGTGATGAACTTCTGCGCGGCCTGGCTCATGGCTGCGGACACGCCGCAGCCGCCCTGGACCAGACGGCTGACCAGCGTGGCAACTTTATAGCAGCTTATGCCGCCGGTCAGACACACCAGCACCTCGCGGCCGCTGAGCCTTTGACCCTGGTCGTCCATGGGCGGTGGTTATTCTTCTTCGTCCCGCGAGCGCACGGCGGCCGCGCGTGGGGAAAGTCTCCGTCTTTTCCGTGTCGATGGTGACTTTATCCTGGAGAATCTCTTCGATGACGACCTCTATGTTCGTCATGCCCGGCTTGCGCTCCACCAGGGGGCGGCTGCCTTCCAAAAGCTCCACCAGCCGCTTCTGGATGAGGGCCGTCAAGCGGAAACGCCCGCCGATCTTCCTGACGATTTCTTCGTGCTTCAACGCTTCAATCATGCTCTCTGGTCTCCTGCTGAATTAACTCCGCCACGCGATGCACGGCGGATTCCAAATCATCGTTCACAACTTCACACCCGTAGGCGCCGCTCTGGCGGGCCATGGCCAGTTCCAGATTCGCCTTGGCCAGCCGCTTCTCCAGCACCTCGGCCGATTCCGTCCGACGGCCGGCCAATCTTCGCCGCAGTTCTTCCTGCGAGGGCGACACGATCAGAATGCCCACCGCATCCGGGCATTTCTTTTTCACCTGGATGCCGCCCTGCACGTCGATCGTCAATATCGCCGTCTGGCCGGCCCCAAGCACTGATTTTACCTTATCCGCGGGCGTTCCGTAATAGTTGCCGAACACCTGCGCCCATTCCAGCAGCCTGCCTTCATCGATCATCTTCTTGAAGGCCGGCTCGGTCACAAAATAGTAATCTCGACCGTCCTGCTCGCCGCTTCGCGGCTTTCGCGTCGTCGCCGACACGCTCAGCACCGCGCCGGTCGTCTCGGCCGCCTTCCGGCTGATGGTGCTCTTGCCCACGCCGGAAGGGCCGCTGATCACCACCAGCCGACCTCGTTTTTGACCATCCGCCATGCCGCCGAATTTTCTATTCTACGTTCTGCACCTGTTCTTTGATGCGATCAATGCTGCTCTTGATCTCCACAATCGCCAGGCTGATTTCCACATCGTTGGCTTTGGCCGCGATGGTGGAGGCCTCGCGGTGCATTTCCTGGGCGATGAAATCCAGCTTGCGCCCGGCCTGGTCTTCCTGTGCCGCCGCGCGGTCGAACTGGTCCAGGTGGCTTTTGAGACGCGCCACCTCTTCGCTGATGTCGCTGCGCTCGGCGAACAAGGAGACTTCCCGCAGCAGATCCGCCTCGTTTATGGCCAGCGCCGCCGCGCGCGTCAATTCCTGCACCCGTGCCAAAAGCCGCTGCTGATAGCCTTCGACCACCCGCTGCTTACGCGCGGCGATCAGTTCCAACTGGGCCCGCACCGCGCCCACGTGACTGCTCAGATCCGCCTCCAGCGCCTTGCCTTCGCGGCGGCGGAATTCCAGCAACTGCTCGATCGCCTGCGCGATCATCGCCAGCAGCTGCGGCTGCTGCCGCTCGCGAATATCCTCGTTGGAAGGGGCCTCGCACACGCCGGGCAGATTCAGCAGCGTGCCGATATCCAGCGACGCGTTCTGACCGATGGCGGCGCGGGCCTGATCGACGTATTGCCGCAGGGCCGCCGCGTTAACCGTGTAGGCCGCCGTCTCGGCGGCCGAGCGAGTCCGCAGGCTCAGCGCAATCGTGCCGCGGCTCAGCTTTTCGCGCAGCAGCTTCTCCAGTTCGGCATCCAGGTTCGACCACAGTTCCGGCAGGCGCAGATTGGCCTTAAAATACCGCCCGTTGACCGAGCGGATTTCCACGCTGTAGTCGGTGCCGTCGATGCGCGTCTGGGCGCCGCCGAAACCTGTCATGGAGCGCATGCTCATTGCTTGTCTGCCTTATTGCGGCATTGTCGCCGGCGCGGCGGGGGCCTGGGCCGCCGCCATCTGACCGGCCGATTCATTGGCCGGCGCTGCTGGCTGGCCGGGGCTGTAGCGACCGGCGGGGCAGGCGGTCTTTCGGCCGCCTGATTCAGTTCCGCCGGGCGGAACGTTCGCACCGCCAGGATGGCCAGGATGATGAACAGGCCTATCAGCACCACGGTGATCCAGGTGAACATATCGCCCGGTGCGCGTGCCGAAGGCGGAATGGCCGCCTGCGCCGCCGAATGCGCCGGACAGGCCGCCGCCGCGGCCTTTCTGAACGAGAATTACACCGATCAGCAGCAGGGCCACCACCACAAACAGGATAAATAGAACCGTTGTCATTTCGTTCTCACTCTCAGGGGGCACCATTGCCCCGGATTTATCAGTTTTTGCCGCCGGCCACGATGCCGGCAAATTCCTCGGCCTTCAGGCTCGCGCCGCCCACCAGGGCGCCGTCGATATCCGGGCAGGCCAGCAGTTCTTTCGCGTTGGAGGCCTTGACCGAGCCGCCATACTGGATGCGGACGCCATCGGCCACCTGGCCTCCGTACAGCTCGTTCAGCACCCTGCGAATCAACGCATGCACTTCCTGCGCCTGCTGCGGCGTGGCCGTGCGGCCGGTGCCGATGGCCCACACGGGCTCATACGCGATCGTCACGCGGGCCATGTCCGCGGCGGTCACGCCTTTTAAGCCCAGCGTGGTCTGCTGCGTCACTACTTCCATAGTCGTGCCCGCGTCGCGCTGGCTAAGCAATTCGCCCACCGCCAGAATCGGTTCGAGGCCCTCGGCCAGCGCCTTCAGCACCTTGCGATTGATCAGCGCATCGGTTTCCCCGATGATGTGCCGCCGTTCGCTGTGGCCGAGTATAACGTACCGGCAGCCCACATCCTTCAGCATCGCGCAGGAAATTTCGCCGGTAAACGCCCCGTTGTTCTCGAAGTAGCAGTTCTGAGCGCCAGGGCGATCTTCGTGCCCTTGATCGCCGCCTGCACCTGCGCCAGGTATACGAAAGGCGGGCACACGGCGATATCGATATCCGCCTCTTTGCCCAGCTTGCCCGCCACCGCCTTGGCCAGGCTGACCGCCTCGGCCGAGTTGGTGTTCATTTTCCAGTTACCGGCGATGAAAAGTCGTCTCATCGTGCAAATCCTTTAACACTTTCGACACACTTCAGGCTGTAGACTGTAGGCTGTAGACTGTAGTAACTGCCGGATTCGATCAGCAACATTCCACAACCTCGAACCTTCATCTCACTCAGCGCCCGACTCGCAGTTCTTGTCGTACCTACAGCCTAAAGCCTACAGTCTATTTCAACGGCTGCACCATCTCCCTGCCCAGAGCCCCGGCAACCGTGGCAACCTGCCTGGAAAGCTCCACGAACATATCCGGCAGCAGGGCCTGGGGACCGTCGCACATCGCCTCTTCGGGGCAGTGGTGCACCTCGACCATCACGCCATCGGCCCCGGCGGCCACCCCGGCCAAAGCCAGCGGCAGCACGTATTCGCGCTGGCCGCAGGCATGGGAAGGGTCCACGAACACCGGCAGGTGCGTATTTTTCTTCAAAATCGGCACGGCCGAAACATCAAACGTAAAGCGCAACTCCGTCTCAAACGTCTTGATGCCGCGCTCGCACAGGACCACCTGTTTATTGCCCTGGCTTAAGACGTATTCCGCGCTCATGAGGTATTCGCGAACGGTCGTGGCGAAGCCGCGCTTCAGGAACACCGGCTTGCGCGTCTTGCCCACTTCCGAAAGCAGGTGGAAGTTCTGCACATTTCGCGCGCCGATCTGGAGCATGTCCGCATAGCGCTCGACCGTCTCCACTTCGCTCACCGCCACCACTTCCGTCACCACGGGCAGCTTGTACTCATCGCCGATTTCCCGCAGCAGTTTCAAGCCGTCCACCCCTAATCCCTGGAAGCTGTAGGGGCTGGTGCGGGGCTTGAAAGCGCCGCCGCGGAGAATGGAAGCGCCGCCGCGCGAATGTTCTTGGCCACGGTCGAAAGGAATTCGCGGTTTTCAATCGCGCACGGCCCGGCGATCAGGGCCACCGGCCCGCCGCCCAGCTTCACGCCGGCCACATCCACCACCGAATCGGCATGATGGAATTCGCGGCTGGCCAGCTTGAAGGGCTTCATGATCGGCACGATCTGCTCGACGCCCTCGATGGCCTCCAGGATCGACTGGTGTTCCGGCTGCTTGTCGCCAATGGCGCCGATAATCGTGCGAAACTCGCCCTTGCTCAGGTGCACGGCCAAGCCCAGGGACTTGATCCGCTCGATCACGTGATCGATCTGCGCGGCCGAGGCGCCTTCTTTCATTACGACGATCATCGAACACCTGTGATACATGTGAATTGCGGATTGCCAACGGCCTTTTCCGGCCGTTCAATCCGAAATCCACAATCCGCAATCCGCAATTTCATATGGTTTCTTTCGCCTTGGGGAAACTCCCCAACACGCTGAACTGGAGGCAATGTTTCCTGGCCTCGGCGATAGCCGTCACAAAATCCGCATCCGAGGCGTGGCCTTCGCAATCCACGAAGAACGTGTATTCCCACTTCGCCAGCTTGCTGGGCCGCGTGTCGATGTTGGTCATGTTGATGCCGTGCTTGCGGAAAACCTCCAGCACCTCGACCAGCGCCCCGGCTTGTGGGCGGTGTTGAACATGACCGCCGTCTTATCCTCGCCCGTGGCCTTGGTGGGCTTTGTGCCGATGATGAAGAAGCGTGTCGTGTTGCCGGGGTTGTCCTCGATGTTGGCGAACACGATCTTCAGGCCATACAGCTCCGCCGCCAGCGTCGAGCCGATGGCCGCCAGGCCGTGCTGCTTTGTGGCCATGTCGGCCGCCTTGGAGCTGGAAGCCACCGGGATCAGATCGACCTTATGGAACTGGCTGGCCAGCCAGTTGCGGCACTGCGTCAGCACCTCCGGCTTGGAGGCGATCATGGTGATCTCTTCGGGCGGGCAGTTGGCCAGCAGGTTGTGGTGTACCTCGGCCATCACCTCCGCCACCACGAATACATCGGCATCGGCGAAGGCATCCAGTGTATCCACCACGCCGCCGCCGATGGAGTTCTCGATCGGCACCATCCCCAGATCAACGTGTCCGCGGCGGACCTCGTGGAAGACCGCGCGGATATCCGTCACGGGAATGTATTCCACACTGGCGCCGAACTTCCGCATGGCCGCCAGGTGGCTGAAGCTGCCTTCGGGTCCGAGGTAGGCGATGCGCAGCGGCTTTTCCAGGGCGAACGAGCCGCTCATCATCTCGCGCCAGATGGCGGTGACCGTCTTATCCGGCAGGGGGCCTTGGTTGAGCTTGCGGATGCGTTCTAAAACCTCGTGCTCGCGGTCGGGTGCGTAAATAGCCGTGCCCGACTGCTGCTTGGACTTGCCGATGCGCACGACCACATCCGCGCGCCGGTTCAGCAGTTCCACCAACTGCTCGTCGATGCGGTCGATTTCGGCCCGAAGGCCTTTCAAAATATCAGTTTGCGCTTTCTGCTCGGCCATTCAATTCCTGTACTGTAGGCGCATACTCTCCCCCTCTGCGCCAAGAGGGTCTTTTTGTACCTATACAGGTCCTCTGGGTCAAGGCGAAAGTGCTTGTCACGGCGTAGCCGAAGGCGAAGCCGGAGCCTAGGGCCCGAGGCTTCTGGATTCTTGGCCGGCCGCCTTTTTTGTCAGAGAATTGTCACAACCGGGCATACGGACCCCCTCCGCCGCGTTAAACACTAATGGGGGAGGAGTTTCTTATTGCTGGGTGCCTTGGCTGCGTTCTTTTGCAGCCACGTCTCTAAAAATAGCCTGGTAAACTGCGCAATCTGGGTAAACTGGGCAAGATGATTTTTCGTGCAATCAGCAGGTCGAGCATTAACGTTGGCGGTCTTGGCGGCCTTGGCGGTCTTAAAATAACTACTGTATTCCCAAAGACTTATAAAATCAATTCAAGACCGCCAAGACCGCCAATTGGCGGTCTTGATTAGCGCCTTCCGCGGCTGTTTGGTCCTTTGACTTCTTGACCATTTGTGCGGCCTTCAGACAAATTGCAATTGGAATTTTGAATGAAGGGCCTCCCGGTATATACTGGCAGCTTTGCCATTTGGGTCCTGAGACAGATGTACATAGCGGGAACTCCATGAGCTACTTTGACACCTCCGGGCAGACCGCCCAGGGGAGAGATATCGTCGTGCTGGGGGCCAAGGAGCATAACCTCCAGAAGATCGACGTGCGCATTCCGCGCGACAAGCTGGTGGTCATCACCGGCCTTTCGGGCAGCGGCAAGAGCTCCCTGGCCTTCGACACCATCTACGCCGAGGGGCAGCGGAAATACGTCGAAAGCCTCTCCGCCTACGCCCGGCAGTTCCTCGCCCAGCTCCAGAAGCCCGATGTCGAGCACATCGAGGGCCTGCCCCCGACCATCGCCATCGACCAGCGCGGCGGCGGCTCAAACCCGCGTTCGACGGTCGCCACCACGACGGAAATCTACGACTACCTGCGCCTGCTCTTCGCCCGCATCGGCAAGCCCCACTGCTGGATTTGCGGCCGGCCCATCTCCAGCCAGACGGTCACCAACATGGTGGATAGCGTCCTGAGGCTGCCCAAGGGCACGCGGTTCATGGTCCTGGCGCCGCTCGTCCGCGGGCAAAAGGGCCAGCACGAGGAAATTTTCCGCCAGGTGCAGCGCGAAGGTTTTGTCCGCGTGCCGCGTGGATGGCGGGATCTACGACCTCAAGTCCGTACCCGAGCTGAATAAGAACACCAAGCACACCATCGAAGTGGTGGTGGACCGGTTGATTCTGCGCGAGGCGGTACGGCCGCGCTTGAATGATTCGCTGGAGGCGGCGCTGCGGCTGTCGGACGGCTTGGCTATTATCGTGCACGAGGACGCCGCCGCGCAGCCGCCTGTGTGGCGTGATTCGGTCTACAGTGCCACGTACGCCTGCCCGGACCATCCGGAAGTAAACCTGCCGGAACTTGCGCCGCGGATGTTCAGCTTCAACAGTCCCTACGGCGCGTGCGAAGCGTGCGACGGGCTGGGGACGATCCTGGAATTCGACCCGGAGCTGATCGTGCCGGATAAGACGCTCCCGCTCTCCCAGGGCGCGATCGACGCCTGGCGGCACGGCGGCAAGCGGATGAACATCTTCTACAACCGCCAGATGCGGATGTTCTGCCGCGAGACGGGCGTTTCGCCCGAACGTGCCGTACAAGGACCTGCCCGCGGCATCATCAAGAAACTGCTGTACGGCGACTGACCGTTTCGAGGGCGTCGTTCTCCAACCTCACGCGCCGCTGGAAGAACACCGACAGCGAGTTCGTCAAGGAGCACCTGCACGGCTACCTCTCCGAGCAGCCGTGCACCAAGTGCGGCGGGGCGCGGCTAAGGCCGGCCAGCGCTGGCCGTGCGCATCGGCGAGAACAACATCAACGATGTCTCGCGGATGACCATCGACGCGGCCCTGGCTTTCTTCGAGAACCTCGAGCTGGATACCGAGCAGACGACCATCGCCGAGCAGATCCTCCGCGAGATCCGCCACCGCCTGCACTTCATGGCCGATGTGGGCCTGGGCTACATCACGCTGGACCGCACCTCGGCCACGCTTTCCGGCGGCGAGATGCAGCGCATCCGCCTGGCCACGCAGGTCGGCAGCGGCCTGGTGGGCGTGTGCTACGTGCTGGACGAGCCGACCATCGGCCTGCACCAGCGCGACAACCAGCGGCTGATCCGCACGCTCCAGCAGCTGCGCGACATGGGCAACACGGTGCTGGTCGTCGAGCACGACGAGGAGACGATCCGCTCGGCCGACCACATCATCGACATGGGCCCGGCCGCCGGCCGCCACGGCGGCCGCGTCGTGGCCCAGGGCACGGTGGAGGATATCTGCAATTCCGAAGAATCCCTCACCGGCAAGTACCTCTGCGGCGAGCTGGCCATCGAGACGCCGCCCCAGCGCCGCAAGGTATCGCCGCGCACGGCCGTGGAGGTCAAGGGCTGCCGCGAGCACAACCTCAAGAGCGATCGATGTGCGCTTCCCGCTGGGCGGCATCATCTGCGTCACCGGCGTCTCCGGCAGCGGCAAGAGCACGCTGGTGAACCAGACTCTGCTGCGCGGCCTGAAGCGCAGACTGTACGGCAGCCGCGAAAGACCGGGCGCGCACGACAAGATCCTCGGCGCCAGCCGCATCGACAAGGTCATCGAGATCGACCAGTCGCCCATCGGCCGCACGCCGCGGTCCAACCCGGCCACGTACACGGGCGTGTTCGACCTGATCCGCCAGCTCTTCGCCAAGACGCGCGAGGCGAAGATCCGCGGCTACAAGGCCGGGCGGTTCAGCTTCAACGTCAAGGGCGGCCGCTGCGAGGCCTGCCAGGGGCAGGGCACCAAGCGCATCGAGATGCACTTCCTGCCCGATGTGTACGTCACCTGCCAGGAGTGCAAGGGCACGCGCTACAACCGCGAGACGCTCGAGATCCGCTACCGCGGCAAGAACATCGCCGACGTGCTGGCCATGCGGGTGGAGGAGGCCCTGGGCTTCTTCGAGAACTTCCCCAAGATTCGCCAACTCTTGCAGGCGCTGTACGACGTGGGCCTGGGCTACTGCGAGCTGGGGCAAAGCTCCACCACGCTCTCCGGCGGCGAGGCCCAGCGCGTCAAGCTCGCCGCCGAGCTGGGCAAGACGCGCCACCGGCCACACGCTGTACGTGCTGGATGAGCCGACCACCGGCCTGCACTTCGCCGACATCCACAACCTGCTGAACGTGCTCAACCGCCTGGCGGACATGGGCAACACGATCATCATCATCGAGCACAACCTGGATGTGATCAAGTCCGCCGACTGGATCATCGACCTTGGCCCTGAAGGCGGCGAGCGCGGCGGTGAGGTCATCGCCGAGGGCCGTCCCGAAGATGTCGCCCGCAACGAGCGTTCCTACACGGGCCAGTATCTGCGTACCCATCTGGATGGGGCGGGCAAAACCGAAAAAAAAGACAAGATGAGATAGCTTTCCGCCAAAACCTAAACCCCAAGCCTGAATTTTCTTTATTAAGCCCCAAGCCGTAAGCCGTAAGCCTAAATTGAGGCGCCTCGATGTGGTGGGCCATCGAGGCGCCCGGATGGCCGATGGCCGCTTTACCTTTAAGGCTTCACGGCCTGGGCATCACATGGGAGAGTTTGTCAATCGATGGACAGCCCCACTACAGCGGCTGTACAAATTCTTCCAAGCGGATAAGCTGAGGATCGCTTGCTCTCCTTTTCTTTTCAGGATCAGCCGCTGGGGGCTGTCCATCAATCTAAGAGATTCTAGGGCTGGACATGGTCCCGCCCGCCAGCGGGCCAGCGACGGGGATCATTTGAGATTTGGCACTTGAAGCTTTTTGTAGTTTGCAGTTTGCAGTATGGGATTTTGAGATTGTATTTCTTTGGCTATAAAACCGCCGCCGCTTATGTAGCTGCCGGCTGCGACGCTGGCTGCGAAGCCGCTGCTTGCCGCGCCATCACCGTATCCAGCTTGGCCTGGCGCTCGCTGTCGGTCAGGCGATCCCACTGGGCCACGCACTCGGCGCAGCAAAAGCCCACGATCTGCCCCTTGTATTTGCGCATGTACGCGGGAGGAACGTTGTTGGGGTCGATGGCATTTCCCGTGATGGGGCTGAAGGAGTTGATTACTTTAAGACCCTCGGGGGTCTTGCCCTGTTCATGGTGCTTGCACGCGCAGAGGAGACACCCCAAAGCAATCGCTGCGATGATAACCATGCCCCGGTTCATACAGCTTCCTTTTCAAAAAGAATTTAGCAGGGATGCACGGGATTCATGGGATAAAGACAAAGAAAATTAATTCTCTCTTATCCCTTGCATCCCTTGCATCCCTGCTAATTTTATTCTTTCCGGTCGCGAATCGCCGCTACTTCGCCGCAGCCAGGAACTTCTCCGCCTGAGCGCCGACCTCGCCGGCAACTTCCACCATCTCATCCAGTCCTTCGCGCAGGGCCTCTTCGGTCACCATTAAGGGCGGGCACAGCTTGATCGCGCAGCCGCCCACGCCCACTGGGGCGAAGACCATGATCCCGCGCTTGATCGCCCGCCACACCATCTGCCAGGCCAGCTCGGGCTCAGGGGTGGTCGTCCCGCCCTTGGTCCACTGCACGCAACCGACCAGCCCCGTGGCATTCCAGCGGCCGATATGCCCTAGGGCGGCCTCGGCCACGTTCTTCGTGCCTTCGGCCAGGATGGGGGCCAGTCTGGCCGCGTTTTCGATCAGCTTGTCCTTCTTGATCACCTGGAGATTGGCCAGCGCCGCGGCCGAGCAGATCGGATTGGCCGAGTGCGTGCTCGTCATCTCGCCCGGGCCGTACATGTTCATCAGCTCTTCCGTCCCCAAAACCGCCGACAGCGGCATGCCGCCGGAGATGCCCTTGCCGCAGGCGGCCAGGTCCGGCACGATGCCCGTGTGCATGAAGCCGAACGTCTTGCCCGAGCGGCCAAAGCCCGCCTGCACCTCGTCGAAGATCAGGATGGCCTTGTTCTTGTCGCACCACTTGCGCAGGGCCTGGGCATATTCAGCCGGCATGAGGCAGGCGTTGCAGCCCTGGTACGTCTCGCCCATCACGCCGCACACATCGGCGGGATTGACGCCCTTGGCCTTGAGCGTCTTCTCGAACACCGCGAATGACTGGTCCGGGCAGCGGAAGCCGTCGGGGAACGGCGCCTGCACGAAGGAAGGATCGCCGGTCGCCGAGCCAGCCCTTCAGGCCCGCCGACCCGCCGGCCAATTGCGCACCCATCGTGCGGCCGTGGAAACCGTTTTCAAAGGTGACCAGGATCTTCTTGTTCGTCGCCGCCGACTTTCTGGCCCCAGGTCCGCGCCAGCTTGATGCAACATTCCGTCGCCTCCGCGCCGGTCGTCAGCAGGAAGATCCGCTTCAGCGGCGCCGGCAGCAGCGTGGTCAGCTCTTCCACCAGTTTCAGCCGCATCTCCGTGGCGAAGCAGTACGAGTGGTACATGCCGTGCTTCGCCTGCGCGGCGATGGCGTCGACGATCTCCTTGCGGCCGTGCCCCGAGGCCGTCACCAGCACCCCGGAGGAAAAGTCCAGCCAGGTGTTGCCGTAGGCGTCGGAAATCGTGTAGCCGTTGCCGTGATCCCACAGCACCGGCGGCTGGCCGCCCATGCTGCGCGGCTCGAGGTCGCGCAGCTTCTTGAGCGACTCGACCGACTGCGGCACCGGCAGCTTCGTGCAGATCGTGCGATACTTCGTCTTGACCGGTTTTACATCCTCAGGTACCAGGGGAAACTCTTTCGTTGCCATTTCTTTTTCCTCTTCAAAATCACGCCTCGCGATGGCGGGCAAAAATCCTAAATCCTAAATTCGAAATCCTAAACAAGCACCAAATCTCAAACTCCAAACAGGAATCACCTGCATTCCCAAGCTTTGGAATTTGGTGCTTGGGATTTGTTTAGGATTTAGGATTTAGAGTTTAGAATTTAAAAACTTTACTCCTTGAACTTCACGTGTGGCTTCTCGCCATACACAATCTCAACCGGCCTTCCATCGTTCAAAATCGACATCCGTCCCGCCTCGATCACCAGCTCGTTGTACGAGCTGTTGGCCGGCGTGGCCATGATGCCGTCCTCATCGAGCTGCTTCATAAACTTTTGCCGCTCGGGCAGTTTGCTCATCCCGCTCGCCTTGATGCACATCTGGATAATGTATTCCGCGCTGCGATGGCCATAGCCCGAAGGCGTCAGGCCCCCGCCCCCCAGGTCCAGCATCTGGAAGTAGTCGGGGTTGGGCTCGGCATATAGCGTCTCGCCCGGTGCGCCCTCGATGGAATCGAAGTGTACCTTCACGCCGCGGAACTGGTCCGAGTGGCTCAGCAGCGTGGCATCCTTCTTGCCCTGGCACCAAATGGTCATGCCCTGGCTGTTGCCGCCGGCCGCGCCGTTGGGATAGCCCATGGCGTCCGCCACGCTCAGCACCGCGCCGTTCTCCCAGATCACGCGGCCATCCGTCCACAAGAATCCCTCGCGGCCGTTGGGGTATTTGTCCCTTATTCCATACACGCTCACCGCCACCGGCTTTAGCCCCGTGATGAACGCCACCAGGTCCACGTAGTGGCAGCCCACGTATGTGAACATGTCCGAATTCTCGCACGTGCACCAGTTCTGGAAGTTGCTGTCGCGGTAGTAGTAGGGCTCGTGCAGGTGCGCCTGCCCCAGCCGGAATTCCCCCAGCCTGCCCGCCCGATACGCGCGGCGGGCCATTAAATTCCGCACATCAAACCGCTTGTGATATTCCACCCCGACGACCAGGCCCTTCTTCTGGGAAAGCTCCTCGATCTCCACCGCCTGCTCGTACTTCAAAACCAGCGGCTTGACCACGCACACATGCTGGTCGTTCTTCAACGCTTCCATCACCGTGGGGTAGTGGAGCTGGTCCGGCACCGCCACCACCGCGATATTGCCCTTGGGCGCATCGGCCAGGACTTCTTTGAACAGGTCCGGGAATTTTTCCTCAGCCTTCACCCTGGCCGGATCGGGGTGGGGGATAACGCTCTGGCCGGGAAACGCCCGCGCCAGGCTCGCATCATCCTGGATGGCCTTGATAGGCGGGCTGTTCAGCGCGCACACGTGGATGTCGCCAATCAGCCCCTCACGCTGAAGATGATAAATGGTCGGCAGCAGTTGGATCTGCGTGATCATGCCGCCGCCGATGATCGTTACTCGCGGCTTATTGGGCACGTTCTGTAAAACCTCCACAAGCTGACCCGCGATCTACGCGCGAAACGAATAAGATAATCGCAAGTCCGCCAACCTGCAATATTCCAGCCCGCTTTCCCGGCGGCCCTAAGTGTTACAAACCATCGATTTTGTCTGTCCTGTGACCTCTTTGGCCAAATGGCCGTTTCTGGTCTTTGCTCCGTCTTCTCTTCTCTGCGTCCTTTGCGCCCTCTGCGGTTAAGCCTTTTCCCGCCGTTTCCCGCCTTTACCTTCTCCCCTTTGTGTCCTTCGTGATCTTTGTGGTCTTTGTGTTCCTCTTCGTTCGCAGGCTAATCGCTTCATTCGTGAGAAAATCCTCCTTCCGCCGATACATAAAAGACGTCGCTCATGCGCAGGCGACACAACCGACCTTGCATTTGCTCGTCCGTATGCGTAAGTTCGACTAAGCCCGGCCATTTTGTGCCGCCGGTGGGCGGTAGGGCCGGCCTATGAGAAAGGATGTACAAAAATGGCTCAGTCTTTGCTGAATACGGCCATGGCCAATTTCGAGCAGGCCGCGGCCCTCCTGGCCGATGAAGTTGATTCCAATGTTATCGCCAAACTCCGCACGCCCAAGGAGCGGCTGGAGATTTCACTCAACCCGCTCTTAGGCGATCACAAGTTGCACCAGTTCCGCGCCTTCATCGTCCGCCACAGCGAGGCCCTGGGGCCTTCCAAGGGCGGCATCCGCATGACGCCCGGCGTCACGCTGGATGATGTCAACGGACTGGCCATGGAGATGACCTGGAAGTGCGCCCTCATCGGCACGCCCTTTGGCGGCGGCAAGTCGGGCATCGTGGCCGACCCGACCATCATGTCCAGGATCGACAAGGAAACCGTCATCCGCAGCTTCGCCCACAACGCCTCGCGGCAAATCCATCCCCAGGTGTACGTGCCGGCCCCCGACATGGGCACCAACGAAGAGGACATGGGCCACATCAAGGATACTATCACCTTCTCCCTGGGCGTTTCCACCACGCAGGGCTGCTACGTGACGGGTAAACCCGTCATCCTGGGCGGCATTCCCGGCCGCCGCGAGGCCACAGGCAACGGCGTGGCCATCTGCGTGGAGAAGGCCCTGGCCGCGCTGGGCAAGAGCATGAAGGGCTCGACCGCCGTGGTGCAGGGCTTTGGCAACGTGGGTTCTATCGCCGCGCGGGCCATGGCCATGGCGGGCATGAAGATCCTGGCCGTCTCGGACATCAAGGGGGCTACCGCCAATCCCGAGGGCCTGGATATCGAGGCCCTTTTGCGCCACACCGCCAAGACCGGCAGCGTGGTCGGTTTTGCCGGCGGCAAGGAAGTCAACGCCGCGGCCATGCTGGAAATGCCTTGCGATGTGCTCGTCCCCGCGGCCGCGGGCGGCCAGATCACCGGCGAGAACGCCGGCAGAATCCAAGCCAGGATCATCGCCGAGGGCGCCAACGGTCCCACCACGCCCGATGCGGATGAGATCCTCATCCAGAAGAGAATCTTCATCATCCCCGATATTCTGTGCAACGCCGGCGGCGTGTTCGTCTCGTACCTGGAATACACCCAGGAGACCCAGCAGGAGCAGATGACCGAGCAGCAGGTCGTCACCCGCCTCCAGCAGCGCATGAGCGACCGCTTCGAAAAGGTGTTTAACCTGCACCGCGAGCGCAAGCTGCACATGCGCCCCGCGGCCATGTACCTGGCCGTCAAGACCGTGTGCGAGGCCGTCGCCGCCCGCGGCTATCTGCCTTGATTAGGAAAAGAAACGACAACCACAAAGATCACAAAGAAGCACAAAGGACACAAAGATAAGGTTTAATAAAGGCTAACCGCTCATCCGGTTGCCTTTTGAATGTTTTTCTTTGTGTTCTTCGTGATCTTTGTGGTCGTTGTGGTTACTTTCTTTTTCCGCCTTTTCCAGCCGTTACTCCGCCTTTTCTTCTCTGCGTCCTCTGCGGTTAACTTCCTTAACTCTCTATCTTCTCTGTGTCCTCTGTGGTTAAAACCTTGGTCTTTTCTTGTCGTTAACTCTGCGTCCTCTGCGTCCTTTGCGGTTCAAAAACCTTGGCTGTTTCTTCCTCTGTGGCCTCTCAGTTTTACCTCTGTGGCCTCTGTGGTAAACTGTCGACAAAGTCTCCACCCTCTGCGGGTTTATTCTTTTCGGCTTTTAAATTCTTAACTCTTTCTTTGTGTTCTTCGTGATCTTTGTGGTCTTTGTGGTCTTTGTGGTTTGCCTTTTCTTGGACTGGATCAAATGCACGAGAGCCTCTTTCCCGACCTGGCCGCCGCGCAACTGGCCCAAACACTGCCCCCGCCCGTCGTGGCCATCTTCGACATCCACATGCACTCCGGCTCGCCCGCCGCCACGGGCCAGTATGTTCGGGCCGCCAGAGACTACGGCGCCACCGCCGCCGTCAACATGACCTTCGGCGGCATGGCCGACGCCATGCGCGGCCATTTCGGCGACTTTTTCACCCCCTGCGGCTGGCCGCGCTGGATCAAGCAGGAGGGATCGCCGCCCGACTGGGACTGGTTCAACCGCGAGTGGGTCGACGGCCTCCCCTCCAAACTGCGCGGCGGTATGCGCTTCATCAAAACCAAACTCGTTCCCCATGTCGATGCGCCCCCGGCCCTGGAGCTCGATGACCCGCGCCTTGCCCCCATGTTCTCAAGGTGCGAGGAGTCTGAATCTGCCCGTGCAGATCCACGCCGCCCAGCCCACCCGCTGGTGGGGCAAGTGGCTGTACGAATCTATCTGCGGGCCTAAATCCAAATACCTGGTGCAGGTGGAGCGGCTCATGCGGGCCCACCCCGCGCTCAAGGTCCTTAGCGTCCATATGGGCTCATCCCCGGAGGACCTGGGCTACCTGGCCCGCCTCATGGATGAATTCCCCAACTACCACATCGACACCTCGGCCACGAAGTGGACCGTGCGCGAGCTTTCCTTGCAGGCCGCCGCCGCGCGGGAGTTTTTCATCGCATATGCCGACCGCATCTGTTTCGGCACCGACTTGGTCGTGCAGGATGGCCTGCCTGACACCTACTACACCAGTCGCTTCCACGTGCAGCGGCTGATGTGGGAGACGGATTACCGCGGTAAAAGCATGATCCAGGATCCCGATGCCGATGGCGGCCTGGCCCAGATGCGCGGCCTGGCTCTGCCGGCGGAGGTCTTGCGAAGATGTACCGCGAAAACGGCCTGCGGCTGATATCGCAGGTCAAAGTGCCCGCAACGGCGAATCATCCACTGGGCCTTGACCTGAAATGAAGGCTAGGTTATGGTGGAATGGTCGGTAATACTTGGTAATACCACACGATGAGAATCGCCTTAAAATGGCTGGTGCTGTGCGTGTTCGCTGTGCAGGCAACAGGCGTTGCCTGGCAGGCGCATCTATTGGAATGCGCAGAATGCGCACGTGAAGCGGCGGGCTCCGCCTGCGCAGATAGCGCAAGACCCATAACCGCCGCCGAGGCCGAAAAGCTTGGGCCGATCCACGGTGAATTTCCCGCTCACCACCATCACGATTCGGGCAAGTGCAGCATCTGCCAGGACTTTTTCACCCTGGCCGCCACGGCTGATGGCATTTCCGCAACCCCTGCTATCGAGCAGATAGTCGGTCATCTGCCGATTCCTCCATCCAAGCCTCTTCAGGTCATTTCTTTAAGCACCCGCGCCACCCGCGCGCCACCCTCCGGCCTCCTCTAACATTTTGTCAGCGGCGCCGCGCGCCTGCATTTGCAGTCCAATCGCAATCCTGCATGCGCGGCGGACACACCTGCGACCTCAAACAGGAGCGAATACGTGAAATCCGCAGCTTTTTTAATTATTTGCTTTATAGCCGCATCCCCCGGACTCCCGGCACTTGCACAAACGGCCGCCTCTCAGGAAGCCGATGTAGCCGCGCTGGTTAAGGAAGTGCGGGAATTGCGCAAGCAACTGGAAGAACAACAGCATCAACACGATGCCCAGATACAGGAGTTACATCAGCAAATCAACGACCTTTCAAAGGGGCAACAAACGCCCGCCTCCCAGCCGACACAGGCGCAGCCGCTGCCTCGCTTGTTGCAACAGGCTGTGCAACCGGCCGCGCAAACTCAGCCTTCCGGGGCCCAAGAGCTTTCCGCGGCCATAGCCGAGGCCCAGGCGGCTCAATCGCCTCCAGCCGAACCCAATCAGCCTCCATCCTGGGCAAATCTGCTGTCTTTTAACCAGCCGGCCGCGCCCGTCCAGAGTTTTAACCCCGATATCAGCCTGGTGGGCGATTTTCTGGCGCGGCACGACAGCGATCAGGGCGGCGTCCTGAGCGACAGCCGCATCGTGAGGGAACTGGAGCTGGGCATCGCCGGCAATATCGATCCCTATGCGCGCTTTACCGGCATTTTCAGCGTGCATCCCAAGGAGGATGCCAACAGCGGCTATGACATCGATGTGGAAGAAGCGTACGTCGAGCCGCTGTCCCCAATCTGCGACAGCGTGGGCGGCAAGTTGGGCAAGTTCCGCGTGAACTTCGGCAAGATCAATGATTACCACGAGCACGCCCTGCCCTGGCCGGAATACCCGCTGGTCATCCAGAACTTTTTCGGTGAGGAAGGACTGGAGGGCGAGGGTGTAAGCGTTTCCTGGCTCGCGCCCACCGACAAGTTCATCGAAATCACCTCCCAATCCATTACCAAGAGCAGCGACACGCTGTTTGGCGGCGATGATTCCGACAACTTCGTCCAGGTGCTTCACCTGAAGACGTTCAATGATCTGACAGACACCTCCACGCTGGAATGGGGCCTGTCCGGCGGCGTCCTGCCCAACTCCGACACGCCCGGCACGAACAACGTATTCGTCGAAGGCACGGACTTCACATATAAGTGGCGGCCGCGCAGGAAGGTTTGTACAGGTCGTTCAGATGGATTACGGAGTTTCTGGCGTCGCAACGGGATGCCAACGACCAGTCGGTCTCCGCCTGGGGCATGTACACCGCCCCCGAATATCAATTCGCCGAGCGTTGGGCGGTAGGCGCAAGATACGATTTCACCGAAGATCCCACCGATTCCAGCCGTCACACCAACGCCGTCAGCGCGTATCTGACGTTCCTCCAGAGTGAATTCCTGTACTGGCGGCTGGGCTATCAATACGCGCACAGCAACTTCATGGAGCACGAGGCGGAGGATAACAACACGATCTTCCTCCAGATGGATTTCAGCCTCGGGCCGCACCCGGCTCACAAGTACTAACGGCCTGGTCCAAACGTATAAGCATTAAGAGATCCTGAAAAACGTGGCATGGGCGTCTCGCCCATGAGTCCCACGGGCGTCCCGCCCGTGGCGGAGAAAACGTAGCATGGGCGTCTCGCCCATGAGTTCCACGGGCGTGCCGCTCGTGGCGGAGAAAACGTGGCATGGGCGTCTCGCCCATGAGTCCCACGGGCGTCCCGCTCGTGGCGGAATTGAAGAGAACACGGCCAGGATGGCCGTGTCACTGGGTTTTGATAGACGCACTAAGAAAGGTTTTGCCTATGAAACATAAGAAAGCTATCGCGACCGCGGCGGTTTGCCTGTTCCTCCTATGCGGCGAATGCCTGGCCAAACAATTGATTGTCGTCACAACTAATCCCACCCTAAAGTCGTTGACCGAGGCCGTCGGCGGCGACAAGGTGAAAGTCACAAGCATCGGCGGCGGCGATGAGGACCCGCACTTCATCCAGGCCAAGCCCAGCTACATGATGGTGGCCAGAAACGCCGACCTGTGGATTCGCATCGGCATGGAACTGGAGATCGGCTACGAGGGCTTGATCCTGGATGGTTCGCGCAACCCGAAGATTGGCCTCGGCCAGCCCGGGCACCTGGATGTTTCGGAAAACGTCATCAAGCTGGAGGTGCCCACGGGCAAAGTCACTCGGGCTATGGGCGATGTGCATCCGCTGGGCAATCCCCATTACTGGCTGGACCCTTTGAACGGCCGCATTATGGCCAAGACCATCGCCGATCGTCTGGCGCAGCTCTCGCCGGATGATGCAGCCGCGTTCCAGCAGAATTGCAAGAACTTCGAAAAAGCCCTGGATGAGCGGATGTTCGGCAAAGACTTAGTGGCCGCCGTGGGTGGCGACCGCCTTTGGGCCCTTCAGCTCAAGCACCAGTTGCTCCAATACCTGGACCAGAACCAACTGCGGTCCAAGCTGGATGGCTGGCAAGCCCGCATGTTGCCCCTGGAAGGCCGGTCCATCGTGACCCAGCACAAGAGCTGGATTTACTTCACCGACCGCTTCGGCATGGAGGTCGCCGGCGAACTGGAGCCCAAGCCCGGCATTCCTCCCACCCCCGCGCACCTGGCCCAGATCGTGGAACTCATCAAGCGGAAGTCCATCAAGGTCATTTTGCTGGAGCCCTTCTACGAGCGCAAGGCCGCCGACACCGTAAGTCAGAAAACGGGCGCGAGGGTTCTTGTCTGCGCCAGCGCCGTCGGAGGCCAGAAGGAGGCGAGTGATTACCTGGCGCTAATCGATTTGATCGTGAACAAAATGACGGAGTCCATGAATGCGCCGGCCTCGGCCATTACGCCGGCTGCGATCAATAAATAGGAGCATCCAACAAAACGTGGCATGGGCGTCTCGCCCATGAGTCCCACGGGCTCCCGCCCGTGGCGAAATCCAGGAACTGCCGGAAACGCGGCCAGGATGGCCGTGCTGCTCGCGGGCAGGATGTCCGTGCCACGGGGTTTTGATAGACGCCCAAGGTGAATGCCATGAATACTCAAGAGCCCATCATTATCTGCGATCACGTCAGCGTGGCCTATGGCCGCGAGGAGGTGATTCACGACGCCTGTCTCGAGATCCCGCGCGGCAGTTTTCTCCCCTTTGTGGGCCCCAACGGCGCGGGCAAGACCACGCTTCTCCGCGCCATCCTGGGCCTCCTCAAGCCGCGGAAAGGCCGGATCATCACGCCCTTCCGCGCGTGCCCGCCGGGTTACGTGCCGCAGCAAAAGGCCATCGACCGGCTATACCCTGTTTCGACGCGGCAAATCGTGGCCATGGGGCTCTATCCGCAACTGGGCTGGTGGCGGCCCGTCAGCCGCCCGCAGAAGGAGGCGGTGCAGGCGGCTTTGGAGGAATTCCATCTGGCCGAGCACGGGGAAAAGACCTTTGGCGAGCTTTCCGGCGGCATGCGCCAAAAGGCCTTCATCGCCCGCGCCTTTGTGGGACAGGCGGATGTCTTCATCATGGATGAACCCGCCTCCGAGTTGGATGAGCAGTCGGAAAAAGATCTGCTCAGCCATCTGCACCGGCTTTGCGATCAGCACGGCAAGACGGTCCTGCTGGCCCATCACGGCTTAAATCATATTTGTGAGTTGGCCCCGCTGCTGTGCATGTTCAATCACGGCCGCGTGAGTCTGGTAAAGAGCGAGGATGTCCGGCCCGATCGAGGTAACCGCAATGCTTGAGCAACTAAGAACTCTTTTCACCGTCTTTCCCCAGCCTGTCCTGGCCGGGATCATAATCGCCACGGTGTGCTCGCTGTTAGGCGTGTTCGTCATCCTGAAGCGCGTGGTCTTCATCGGCATCATGCTTTCGGAGGTGGCCGCCTGCGGCATCGCCGCCGGCATGGTGGTGGGCATCCACCCTTATCTCGGCGCCGGCATCCTGACATTGATCGCCGTGGCCCTGCTGGCCCAATCGTTCGAGATGGAGCGGATTCCGCGCGATGCCATTCTCGGCGTCATCTTCGTCCTGGCCTCGGCACTGAGCATACTGCTGGTTTCCAAGAGTGGCTTTGGTCTGGAGGAGGTAAAAAGCCTGCTGTACGGCGACCTGATCCTGACAACTGAGAAAGACCTGACGGTCATCCTGGCAACGCTCGTGCCGGTGCTGATCTGGCTGATCGTGACCGTTCGCCCAACGCTCTACACCTTCCTGGACCGCGAGGCCGCGCGGCTGCTGGGCGTGCGGGTGAATTTCTGGGAATTCGGGTTTTTCTTTGCGCTGGGCCTGGCCGTCTCGGCGGCCTCCAAGGTCGCCGGCGCCATGCTGGTCTTTTGCTACTTAGTCGTGGCCCCCGCCGCCGCGTTGATGATCAGCCGCCGGCTCTGGCTGGTGATGGTGATTGCCGCACTGCTGGCCATCCTTTCCACTATTGTGGGCCTTTACGGCTCGGTGTCGCAGGATTTACCGACAAATCAGACTATTGCTCTGGCCACGTGTGGAGGTTTTATTATTCTTGTTTTAGCACGGGTAGCCCAACTGGCGGCGTCGAGAAAGTCCGGAAACTTCGCCGGCAACAGGACCGCAGCTTAATGCGGCGCCGACATCTGTATTAACAAAGCCGGGTGCCGTGGCTGCAACCCCTCTCCCTTCAGGGGAGAGGGTGGCCCTGCGTAGCTTCAGCGAAGCGGGGCCGGGCTTGCCCTGCGAAGCTTTAGCGAAGATGTTCTCTTGCTTCGCAAGGTTATTTTTCGAGAAGTTTTCAACAGATGTCTCCTTGGGGCAGTCGCATGATCCATGAGCCGTGCTTGACTTGATTGCGGGTGTGCAAGGCTTCATCGTAGCACGTGCCCGTCTGCCACATCTTCCACAGGATCTTCGTCCAGCGTTGAGCCAGGCAGCGCAGGGCTGCCGCGTGCGACTGGCCCTGCTCTCGCTTATGCAGATAGTACGCTTGAGCCCAGACACATTTTTCGCGGCTCTTATCGGCCTGAAGGTGCAGGGTGTAGCGCAGCATTTTATTACAGGCACGTCGGAAGGATACCCAGCGATTCTTGCCGGATTGCTTGGTCACCGGCGCTGATCCGCCATAGCACTGCAGGCTTTGGGCCGTGCTGAAGCGGGCCGGATCGCTGCCCAGCTCCCCCAACAGCCGCGGCGCAATTTTGGGGCCGGCCCCCGGCAGAGACCCGAAAATGTCGTGGTCGGGATGTTCGGCAAACAGCGATTCGATGGCCTGGCGGTACTGCACCAACTGGGCCTCCAGGTGGCGAAGCTGACCGGCCAACGTGATGGCTAGGCGACTCTTGGCCCGAGTGACCGCGGGGGTGCCGCAGAATTGATCCGCGCGCAAAGATCTCCAGTCGTTTTGCAAACGTCTCAGGGCGATACCAGCGGTGCGTGTGCAGGAACTTCTCCCAGCGGCGCTTGCCGCGCGCACCAGATCCTGGGGCGTGGGAAAGGCCTGAATAAAAGCCCACGGACCCGCGCTCAGCCAGTCATCAAACGCCTCCAGGGCGGCCGGATAATATTCGCGCAGGGCCGCGCAGAGCTGGTTGACCAGCGCCGTCCGCTGGGCGATAAGCTGCACCTCATCACGACACAGCAGCCGCAGTTCCTGCGTGGTCGGATCATCCGCCTTGAGGGGTCGCCAGCCGTGGCCATCCGTGCGCAGGGCATCGGCGAAGCTTAAGGCGTCCAAATGATCATCCTTGCACCCGGCATTATTCTTCCGCTCTCGGTACCGCTGGGCCGCTTTTGGGTTGAGGGGGTAGACCACCAGTCCCAACGCCAGCAATCGCTCCACGGCGGGTCCGTTGTTGGTCTCGACCGCCAGGGCGAGGCGATTAAATTCCGGTCCCACGTGTTTACTTAACTGCTGGCTCAAGTGTTGCCATCCTGCAGCATCATCGTCAAAGGTCAGTTCCAGCAGAGTCGCGCCTCGAGGATCGAGCATCACAATGTCGTGGTGGTCGCTGGCCCAGTCAAAGCCGGCGAAGGCGATGAATCGTTCTTGGAATGGCGCCTCCTGTGTGTTGTCGGGTTCCATAGGATCTCCTTGACAGACCCTCCGCCGACCTGTGACCGATCGACCTGATACGGAGCCCTCGTGGGGCAGTGTTCTCTTAGATCTCTGCACAGGTGCCGCGGCCGGGACCGGTGATCTTCGCTGGATTCTCTGGGAATCGCAGGGCGAGGACCGTGAAACGGCCGTGGCGTTGGGACTGCAAGTGGACATATTACTCACAGGCTTCAAATCTGTCGCCGCCGAGTTATCCACAAGCCTGCTGCGCCGGCTCCGCTTGGGCCGCTCCGCAAGCTTATGGATAACGTCGGAAGTGGTATCAGCAGGGCCTGCCCTGCGTAGCCTTCGGCGAAGCAGGGTGAGGGTGTGCAGCCACGTCTTGGAGCTTCAGAGAGGCCGGGCGGCTTGCCACGGCGTAGCCGAAGGCGAAGCCGGGTGCCGTGGCTGCGTTTTTTTGCAGCCACGTCTTGTAGCCTCAGAGAGGCGCAATAAAATAGCCCAGGGCAAAGCGCGGCCGTGAGCGAAGTCGAATGGCCCAGCGCGCCCTGGAAAGCGGGCGACTCTTCGATCGAGCCCTGTAAGGGCGAAATACTTCTTTAAGCTTTACGGCAAGAGGCAAAAAATGAGCAAAAACGCGTTAATCTTCTGGGGCGGCTGGGAAGGCCACACCCCGCAGCAAACCTCTGAACTCCTGGCCGAGCACCTGAAGGCCAAAAAGTTTGATGTGCGCATCGAAAGCGGCGCGGCCATCCTCGAAGATGCCGAAAACCTCAAACGCTTCGACCTGATCATCCCCATGCTCACCATGGGCCAGATCACGCCCCAGCAGTCCAAGAATCTGCGCCAGGCCATCCATGACGGCGTCGGCCTGGCCGGCGTGCACGGCGGCATGGGCGACAGCTTCCGCGGCGACATCGATTACGAATGGATGGTCGGCGGCCACTTCGTCGGCCATCCCTATGTGGGTGAGTTCGCGATCAAGCTGACCGATGTGAAGAGCGACATCACCAAGGGACTGCCGCGCGAGTTTAAGTACACCAGCGAGCAGTATTACATGCTCATCGACCCGGCCAACGAGGTCCTGGCCGAAACCGTTTACGATTTCGAAGGCCGCCTGGTGAAAATGCCCGTCATCTGGATGCGCAAGTGGGGCGGCGGACGAGTGTTTTACTCGGCCCTTGGGCACACGGCCGGAGAACTCCGCAAAAACCCCGCCGTGCTGGACATGACCGCCCGCGGCCTGCTCTGGGCCGCGCGGCGATAGCGACGAGGCGCGGCGTGCTCACGGCGACGCGATAGGCAAATCAGTTACAAATCGAAGAGGAACACAAAGACCACAAAGGACACAAAGAGCACAAAAAAAGCAAAGGTTAACGGCGGGAGTCAGGGACAAGACTTAACAGGCTCTTCTTGCAGTTAACAAATCCTTAGCCGTTCTTTGTGTCCTTCGTGATCTTTGTGGTCTTTGTGTTGCTCTTATTGACCGAGCAACGCCGAAAGCCCTACAATCGCCCCCATGGACCTCCCAAACATCGCGCGGCGGCGGACGCGGCAGGTTAGCGTCGGCAACATCACCATCGGCGGCGATGCGCCCGTGCGCATCCAGTCCATGACCAATACCGCCACGACCGATGTGGAGGCGACTTGCGCCGAAATCGAGCGCCTCGCCCGCGCCGGCTGCGAAATCATCCGCGTGGCCGTGCCCACGCAGGCCGATGCCCAGGCCCTGCCGGAAATCGTGAAAAATTCGCCGCTGCCCGTCGTGGCCGATATCCATTTCTCCGCCGAACTGGCCCTCGCGGCTGTGCAGGCCGGCGTACACAAGCTGCGCTTAAATCCCGGCAACCTCAAAGAGGGCAGGCAGGTGGCCCGCATTATCGATGCCTGCCGCGAAAGGTCCATCCCCATTCGCATCGGCGTGAACGAAGGCTCCGTGGTGGAGCGTGCCGCGGGGGTAAAGCGCAAACGCGAGCAGGCCACGCCCCTGGTCCAGCTCATGGTGAAAAAGCTTAGCGAGTACCTGCGCATGTTCGAGCGGAGAAAGTTCGAGCACCTGGTCCTGGCGGCCAAGAGTCACGATGCCGTCACGTGCATCGCCGCTTACCGCGCGTTGGCCAAAGAATGGGATTACCCCCTGCACATCGGCGTGACCCACGCCGGCGATCGCGAGAGCGGGGCCATTCGCTCCGCCGCGGCCCTGGGGGCGCTGCTGGCCGAGGGAATCGGGGACACGCTGCGCATCTCCCTCACCGGCGACCCTATCGATGAGGTCCTGCTGGCCAAGGAACTTTTGTGTTCCCTGCGCCTGCGCCAGCGCGATGAGGCGGAGATCATCTCCTGCCCGACCTGCGGCCGCGTGGAAATCGACCTGGCCGCCCTGGTCCGCGATGTCCGCCTGGCCCTTAGCGGCCAAGGGGCGGGGCTCAAAGTGGCGGTGATGGGCTGCGTGGTGAACGGCCCCGGCGAGGCCGAAGGTTGTCAGGTCGCCGCCTGCGCCGGCAAAAGCAAAGCCGCGATCTATGTCGATGGCCAGATCGTCAAAACCGTCCCCAACTCACGCATCGCCGCGGCGCTGGTCGCCCAGGTCCGCAAATACCCAGCGAAAAAGTAGCCCAGCCAACTTTACCGAGTCAGGCCGATCTCAATATCAAACTTTCTGCCCGGACTATCCGCGTTCGATCCGCACATGGTGACCGTGGCCCGAATTGCCCGCGGCCGGTTCGAATCATTCTGGCGATCCCAAGCGGCAAAGCATTGGCCCTTGAGAAGGGACGGTAGTGAGAATCTTGTAGAGAGCGGTCGGTTGCCCGCAAAGCGGGCAAAACTGGCCTGAGAGTTATCAGGGTCAAACCATTTCGCCGCGCCTGTGGTGACAGTCGTGCCATCGGCCTCCAGCCCATCGCAATATTGGAAGCTGATGGATTGTACGCAGGGAATCAAGTACGGCCAGAGCTGCTCCACGCCGCCATTGGCATAATCACTTTCCAAACGCGGGGACAGATTGATAGTTCGCGAAGGCAGGAGCGATGAGAGAAAGCTATAGCTCAGTGAGGTGTCCGAGATGACCAGCCTGGACACATCCCCCAGGCTGGCGCCCAGGCAGTCGGAGCGGCTCAGCGGATTCCTATCGTGCAGGCAGTTGGGATCGCCGGTCTCATCCGCCAGCATGCGCGGCCAGCCGCCGCTGCCCGTCAGCAGGTACGCCCGCCGGGTGAGCACTTGGCCTGTCGGGGTGGGCCGCCCCTGCCCTTGCTCCAGGGTGTAGACAATCACCGCCGCGTTGGCCGTGACCGGCAGGCCGGAAGGGGAGCCGGTCTGCGAGACGAAGCGGCCCGTGGCCGTAAACATCAGCACCGGCGGGTACACGGCCGGCTGGCCGTTGGCATCTATATAGGGGGTGGCATTGGCCATAACCAGCAGGCCGTCGGGTGTGGCGGCGGCCAGGTCGTGGCGGAGGTGGCTGGACAGGGTCATGACCGCCGCATCCCGCTCGACCAGGGTGGTGGTCAGGTCGGTGACCTTGCCGACCTGGTTGAAGACCTGGCCGGAGAGCAGGATGATCAGGCTGAGGATGCCCGTGGAGGCCATGATTTCGATGAGGGTCTGGCCCCGCCGCCGGGGGCGGGTGGGGGCGGAGAGTCTACAACAGGGGCGTGTAAGAGGCCCAAAAATCATCAAAAATGCCCACAAAAATACTGATTTCCCGCCGGAAATGAACGGGTAATTGCCATCCCTGGGACAGGCGCCGGGCATCCCTGACCGGCGGCCGCAGAGGAGGGTATTTTCGGGGACGGCCGGGGGGGTGTCAATGAGGATTCTGATCAGGTGCGGAAATTCCTCACCTGTGTAACTTCTTTATTTATAAAGAGTTATGTGTTATTGCGTCCCTGTTTATTTGATTTCGGCCATCATGCGGACGATGGGGCGGTCGGCGGGGGTGATGCAGTTGGAGCGGTCGTAGACGGCCACGTAATTTCGTTTGCTCTTGGGGTAGGGGCTATCGCCGAGTGGGATGCGGATGAAGGCGCAGAAGGTGTCGCTATTGACGGAGATGCAGTTGCTCAGGTAGGCGTAGCGCAGCTCGTATTTGCTAAGGTCGTTTTTGGGTGGATTGCTGGCTGTTCCATATGCATCATCTGTTGCGCTATCGCCCAAATGGTAGCAATTGCCGGCAACGACGTAATTGTTATCCACCGCCAGGAACCCGGACGCCAAGAGCTGCCTGGTGAGCATATCCATTTCACCGGTCGTGGCTATGCCCTGTTCTTCGCGCAGGGTGCTTGTTGGGAGAAGGCCAAAGAACCCGCGTCTTCCGCCATCAAAGGCCCTGCCGCCTCGAATTGCCTGTGCCTTGTCTCTGTATGCAAGGATGTTGCCGGCAAAGGCCAGGCGGGCGGTTTCCGTTGTTTCCAGCGTGGGCAGGGCGCAGAGCGTGGCCAGCGTGGCCGTGTTTAGATTCATTCGACCATGTACCACTGTCTCTCTGTTCCATTGAGCCAATTGTGCTATGGGAGGATTGCCGATTCCGTCTCCATCGTTGTCGGTTGCTATCGCGAATCCATTAAAATCGCAGAGGGGACTATTGAATGTGAATATTTCTCCCAGCATGCAGGCCAGAGGGACCTGCGGGTAACAATTTCTGGTCGTGTTGGGCAGCGTGTTGGCATCAAGGCTGTCCAGCCTGCCTACAGCTTGCGGAGCAAACTTTGCCGCGCCGTTAAGTTTATCCGCCAGTTGCCTATCCAGGGGTGAGACGCCCAAAAGATCACCCGGCATCTGCGGTCCAACCCAGTACAATCGCTCCAGATCGGCCAGGTTCGCCACGTGGGGATCGGGATTCGTTCCGGTCTGGCGCACAAATATGGGTGTGGGCAATGGATTCTTAGGATTACTGAATTCCAATTCACTACCTGACGCGATCCTGCTTGGTATTGTTCTGCTCGTGCAATCGTAGCTGTAGCTGTTGGGATCGCTGGGTTTGTTAGGATCATTGGGATCGGGCTTGGTTGGGTCGAAACTCTCCAGGTGGACAGCAAGGGAATAACGGTGCTGATCCGGCCGGTCATCTTTATAGGCAATGCCTATCCACGTGCCCATGTTTGAATCGGAGGGGGACGGCGGGGCCGGAGTGAACACATTGGTTCGATATTGTGCAACAGGAACCCAGTTGCAGTCGTTGGCATCCCAGGCACCGCCTCTTGTGTTGCCGGTATAGTCCTGGCTGGGACGATAGAGGTATAAATCAGTTCGTGGATCCAATCCTGGAATCTGTTGGCTGTGGTTCGGATCTGGCGTTGCAAACTGGATACTGCTGTCATTGTAAATATAAGCATAGCCGCCGGCCGGTACAGATATATTTAATGCGGTACCTGATGTACTGATATTATTTGTCGCGTTGGCGATCCTCCAACCCGTCATGTTGGTATCAGCATTATACGGGTTATACAAGACCAGCGCCAGGTAAGTATCCTTCTTAGGCGGCGCATTTGGGTCATTTGGGTCTGGACCTATCTTTACCTTGTACCAGGCTTGCGTCAGGAAGGGTTGAGGCTTATACCCGGCTACTGTATAGGCAGGAGCAGGAAGAGGCAAGAGGCCGTTGGAGGCAGGATCGTTAAACCAAGTGCTGTCCAATACGGTAGGCATGTCAGGCAGAGAGCTGGTGTTCCGGAAGTCCAGGAGGTTTACGGCGAGTTGCGCCGCCGCGCGGCAGACATTAGGCTCTGAAGCAGGATTTGGATCAGCCCCCTTCAGGAGGTAATAAAAGCCTCGCACGTAATTGTAAAGCGCCTGCTGCCTTGTGGGGGCGGTGCTTCCGTTGATAAAGAAACCCGGATAATTAACATCTATTTTGGCCGGGTAGTTCTGCCAAAGCGGTGCTTTGGCGTTGATAAAATTCGCGTCAAGGCGAGTGAAAATGCGTCCTTCGGAGAGCGTTGTCATCAAATGTGCGTAGCCCGCGTTTGAATCCTTAATATTGCTGAAGCTATTGGGGTCGGCGCTCGATAACGCCTGGTACAGCCTTCCGGAGGCCATATTGGGGCGGGCGACGGGGGCCAGTCGGCAGGCCAGTTCATCGGACCAATCAAATCTGCGAAAATTGGCAAGTGGCGGACTGAGATCAGGATTATCGAGACGGCTTGCAACCTGCAAAAAGTGCAGATCGACGTTGCCTGCCTCTCCAAGATTGGCATCACTGGGCTGTATGGGGTCTCGGAACCCGCCAAAATACATCTTGGGGAAACCGGAACAATTCAGCAATGCATTCGGTTCGGCGGTGGGATCAATCAGGCACTGAGACATCAGCTTAGTCGTGGTGGTGGCCGGCAGGAATCCATAGGCGGTGTTCGCGTTGATAAACGCGCTGAGATCGATGATGCGCACGGCGGCGAAGAATTGGTTGCCATCTTCGCTGAAAACACCTGTCGGGAAGAGAAAGGAATCGCGGATGCCGTCGCCATCGGTGTCGACCAGCGGCACGAGCGGGTCGGATGGGCCCGCGGGTCTGAGCAAGCCATTAGCGTCAAAGGTTACTCGGCCACTGCCTCCTGCCAGGTTGGCAGTTAGAAACACCGGGTTGGTATTGCCCGCGTATGGATTTATATCGCGACAGGCCTGGGGTACAGGTGCACCACTGTTTGTTCCATCTTTGAGCCCAACGAGGTCCGTCAGTTTAGGCCAGTTGCCCACGGCCGAAACGTGCTGGCCGACCGCCTGGGCACGTTCCGTGCTGGCTAAGAAACCATCATACTGCCTGCCATTGGCATCGACGCCGTAGGCAGAATAGGGGCTGGGATAGTCAATATAGGCCTGCCAGTTTGAATCACCGCTGTAGGGGCCGCTTGTGCCTATATAGAGATCGTTAAAGAGGGATTCGCTGATGAGGCTGGAGACGGTGTCCACGACGGTTTCCATGGGCACGGCCTGGCGATTGGCGAGGGCGACCTTCTTTTGGGAAACCATGGTCAGAAGGAAGACCGAGCCGATGAGAACCAGCGCGGCCAGGACGGCGGCCACCAGGATGATCGCGCTAGCTCGATTGTGGCGATTGTTTCTCATAGCACACCCTCTTTCGAGAGAGCAGATAGTAGAAAGTGGAGAGTAAGCCTGCTGGCTGTTTGGTGTTTTGGCTGTTTGACTATTTGGAACGGCCGGAAAGGAACCAGCGCGCGCCGGACATCCAGCGCCAAACTGTCAAATAACCAAATAGCCTCAAGTACTCCCTGTGCTATCTACTTTCTACTCTCTCCTTTCTACTCTCTAACCACGGGCAAGATGCCCGTGGGACTCATGGGCGAGACGCCCATGCTACGTTGTCAGCCTCAGCCACGGGCAAGATGCCCGTGGGACTCATGGGCGAGACGCCCATGCTACGTTTCTACTCTCTAACCACGGGCAAGATGCCCGTGGGACTCATGGGCGGGACGCCCATGCTACGTTCTAAGCGGCTTCGCCGCTTTTACTGCGCCAATTTGAAAATCATGTCGCAGGGCTGGCCGATGCGGTTTCCAATGGTGTCGTACAGGGTTATGGTCAGGCGGATGGCCGCGGGCCACATGGTTTTGTCGCGGCCCGTCCAGACGACGCCGTACTGCTGCGTGTTTAAAGGTGCTGCGCCGTTAAGGAAGAATGGAAGTCTGGCAGGGGGATTTTGATTCTTGAACTGCAAACTGTAGGGGCCATCGTTGACTATGTCATTGTATGAAAAGTTAGGATCTCGCCAGGTAACGACGCCGGTGACAGGATCAGGCCCATAGGTGAATGCGACATCCATCTTCAGATTCTGATAGCCGCCGATCATGTATGGCCACAAATTGGCAGCAGGATTTGTAACGGATGGCGTTGTGTTCATTATGATCGGAGAGCAGTTCGGGAAAGTTCCATTGGCCTGTTGCCCCGTAATTCCCGCTACGCAGCTTGGGTGAAGAACTGCCAAAAATTGGCTTTTTGCCGCATTGGCATCCGTAGTGTTGGTTGGCTCAGCGGAAATTATATCTGTCAGATAAGGGGCGATGGAGTCCAAGCTTCTGTTTGTATTGGCATTCAACGGAGGGGCTACCGAGTTGCCCATGGCATAGGCATATCGCGCCAGGCCGGTGGCTTTGTTTCTTGCTGAAGCGAGCACAACACCCTTGGGGGCCTCGATGATCGGCATGAATGCCAGCAGGGCGGCATTTCCGGAGAAGCCGCTATTCGGGCCGACATAATGTCCCTGGGCGGTGAAGATTATCGCCGGGGGAAAACGATAGCCTTGGAATGGAAGATTGGGCGGGTTAACTTCCACGCCTTGAACGAGGCAGAGAAAACCATCCTTGTTGATGTTGTGCAGGTCGGCTTCCACCTTCTGGTACAGGGTCTGGATGCCGATGTCGCGGGCCATCTGTTGACTGGTCACATCCACGGCCTTGGAGACGGCGTTAAAGACGTAGCCGACCAGCACGATCATGATGACCAGGATGGCCACGGCCACCATCATCTCGATCAAGGTGAGCCCAGAGTTTTTCGGCATGTACTTCATGACCAGACTCTTTAACAACTGCGGGCATGGCCAAGATGGCCATGCGACTCACGGGCAAGATGCCCGTGCCACGTTCTCTAAGGTTTTAAAGCCGTTCTATACACCAGGCAGCCGATGGCCGGGGATTTATCCGCCGCGCTCCATCCGGGCAAAGAAGGATTCGGGAGACAGTACCAGACCGTGCAATTAGTCAGAGTGCGAGGAATGCCCGCCGGCGCCCCCAAGCTGTTTGAAAGCACGACGATTGCCAACCGGTCGTCATAGGCTCCAGTATCGCCGCCGCCACCGGGTGTCCTGCCGACAGCAAAGGCAAACAAGCCGGATGGATTTTCCAGAATCACAGGCGATCCCGCGGGAATGATTGGGGAGGCACCCAGCACAGGCTGGGCCGGAATAGTGGCCGTGCCATCAGCGGCGATTGTGATCGTCGCTCCGGCTGCCTTATATAGTATTGGAGTCGCCTGTCCGCGCGGCACAGCGTATGGCACGATGATGAACTGGTAATCGTTCTGTAATTGACCCGGATTGCCGGGCCCGGGCATCTGCCGCGCTAAAGCTACCCAGCCGTAATTGCGCACAACCGGGGAATTGGCATACTTAGCGGCGTTGGGGTCCAGGTCGATGCCTTTGTGGATGTTGTTTGGATCGGGGGATAAAAGCAAAGGCTCAAACGTCGGACCCACGGCTTGCTGGCGAATCAGCGGGGAATTCGCGTTGGCATCGCCAACGAGAAGAGGCTGACTTGACAGGCGGGAATATCGTACCTGGGAATTGATCGTGCCGACCGCATCATCCAACACAACGGAGGCCATCATGCTTTCATCGGCGGCCTTGGCCTGGAAGATGGCCGTGGGGAAGATGCAGGCCACCATGGCGATGGAAATAGTGAAGAGGCCCAACGCCAGGAGCAGGCTCGATGAGGGTGAAGGCAACGGCTTGAGGCTTGAGGCTTGGGGCTACGGGCTGCGGCAGGCAAGAACCCTCACCCGGCCCTTCGGGCCACCCTGCTTCGCTAAAGCTACGCAGGGCAGGCCCTCTCCCAGAGGAAAGCACCCTCACCCGGCACTGCGTGCCACCCTCTCCCTTCCAGGGAGAGGAGTTACAGCCGACCCTTCCGGGCTGCGGGCTTCGGGCCCTTCGACTACCCTCAGGGCAAGCTTCGGTAGACTTAGTTTTTTCAGTTTCTGCCATCATTGCGACCTCAACAATCCGCCCACGTAGGGAGCGATGAGCAGCAGTTGGGTGTTATTGTCCAGGTAGGACTGGGCATAGCCGGTATCGGCAAAGGCTTTTACATCCAGCATACGGACAGCTCGGGGGCAGGCGATGGCGGCTGGCCGCGCAAGCTCATAAGAGGCATCCAGGGGATCAAAAATCCTGGTGGAAGGCATGTTTGCGTTGTTGAAATCGACGGAACAGAAGGGATCATCCGCGAGGATATCTTTGGGCTGGGCCGCAGCGGGGGCGACGTTGGGTCTGAGCCAAACATACTTCGCCGTTACCTCATTCAGGCTGTCTGTCACGAGATGACCATCTGGGCCAAAGAGGACGGTGAAGGTCGTCATCATCTTGAGGCGCGTAAACGCGTTAAACGGCATTGCCGTATACAAAAAACTTGCCTGCACGAAGTCGGGCATATTCCCATCGCGCGCGACCACGACGCCCTCGGGGAATTTGGTGGGCGGCAGGTCCTGCACGTGGGCGAACAGGCCGAGGGTGCCGCCGGGCAGGCTCACATAAATTGGCGTGAGCGTGGCGGCGTTGAGACCTGTGGGAAATGGCTGGCCTTTGGGCGCTGACATAGCCAGTCCCGTTCGGAGCATATGCCTGCTCCTGGATGATCATGGCCCACTGCTGAGGTTTAAGCGCGGTAGAGTTGGCATCCATCTGGAAACGCACACCCGTATAGCAGCGGTCACGGATGGCCAGGGACCGCGCGGCGGAAAGCTGGGCCTCCACCACGTTCTGGGCCTTGGAATTCGCGCCGGCATTAAAAAGCGCGGCCATGCTGCTCAGGGAGATGGCCATGATCAGGACGATGACGGAAATGACAACCAGCAGTTCGATCAGGGTGAAAGCAGGGGCGGTGCCCCTTGGGCTTAGGGCTTGGGGCTTAGGGCTTGGGCAGGCAAGAACAACGTCCTGCTCAAGTCCCAGAATGTTTTGCCGTCTGCCCATTGTTTCCTCTGCCTAAGCCTTAAGCCTGCAGCCCGAAGCCTGTCTTTCCTTCTACTGATGTTCATCGCTGCGGATGTCATCCGCGGTATTCCAGATGCGATCCTCTCCGGCGGAGATAATCACGGGCGTGCCGCCGGCGCCGCCGTTCATTAGGTAGTTAAAGGGCTTGTGGTCACCGAAGCCATCATTCAGGAATCTGTAATTCACAGGGGTACCCGGGGGAATACCGTCGAGATTCCCATTTCCGACTTCAATTCGCGTGGCATATTTGTCCATTATCTGGCCGAAGATGGAATCAATGGCCATCAGGCCGCCCATGGGCTTGGAGGCGTTGGGGTTCCAGCCGCTCGTGCCGCAGAGGAGGACGCCGCAGTTGTATTGGGCCATTGCCTTTCTATTGGCATCAGAATTGGCGGGGTTGACCCAGGCGTTGGCGTCATAAACAGGGTAAGGGGCATTGGCGGGGTATTTGCCCATGGCGTCGTGGTAGTCGTTGACCATGGCCATGAGGACGGCCATATCGCCGCGCACCTGCTGGTCGAAGCCCTTGCCGCGCACGCTGTTGGCGACGGAGATGACCAGAGTGATCAGGATCACCAGGATGGAGACGACCACCAGGAGCTCCACCAGCGTGAAGGCTTTGGGCAGCGATTTGTTATGCGATGGCCGCATTGTTACCTCACTGGACGTTGTTTGAGAAATTCAGGTTGTCATCCCCAGACATATATTGCGTATCTCTGCCGGCGGATATCAGGAGATAGCTGTCGGAGTTATAGGGGGGATTTATTTCGTTGGTATTATTGGGAGCATTACCAGTCGGCAGCATACCCCCGACTGTATATGTTTTGTCCGTGATGAATTGGCGCCAGCGGCAAATAGCCATTTGCGCTTAGCCCATTTGGGCCGAAGCTAGAGCCATAACCAAGAAATTCAGCGTTGTCATCGGGCCTGAATGTTCCAATAAGCCGCCCAACATTCGTTCCCAAGTTCAGGCTTCCAAATGATGCTGTCCAATCCGGGCGAGCGGGGAAATACAGGATGGGGCAGGGGTTGTCTCCGAATTTCCTGGAATACTTGTTCATCAAGACACCGGGCCGCAGGGCCGTCAGGCAGTTTCCATGGTTATTGGTGAAGCTCCACTGGAAGAAGGGGTTGAGGCTGGCCGCCTGTTTCCACTGGCGGAGGACCGGCGGGATTGGTGATTCTCCACGCGCCGTTGTTGGTGGGATCGGTGGACATATCCACATCACCTGGATCAATCGCTATGTAGCGCGCGGCGGTGGTAGCCGGCCATGCATTGGGGTCTGGACTGTTCAGGCCGGGAAGCTGACTGGTAAACGTTGGTTTGTATCCGAGAAGGCCAGCCACTAGGATCTGTGCGCCTGTGAGGCTGGCTGCATTGCCCCTGGCGTAGCAGAGTCTGTTTCCTAGAAGATTTGCATCGAGAGGGTTATTTACATCCATGTCCTGGCCCGGATAGAACTTTTGCTCCGCGTGGAACTGTTCCAGGCCGGTGACGATGGTGGTGATGAGGGCCTTATCGGAGGCGTTGGTGGCCAGGGCGCGGGCCTCGCTGACGGCGGGAATGAGGATGCCGATGAGGATGGCCAGGATGGAGATCACCACCAGGAGTTCGATCAGGGTGAACCCCGCGGGGGCGGGGCGGACAGTTGGTTTTCTATCTGGGGCAGTCATGGACGTCCCTTTCAGTTTTCGAAATTCACTCTATTTCAGGCTGTAGGCGGTAGGCTGTAGGCTGTAGCAGACCGGAACTCCGGCACATCTGGCTGTCATGCCAGCTTCTGCTTTCTCAGCCGCGCCTTCTCTTATTTCAGGCTGTAGACTGTAGGCTGTAGGCTATAGGCTGTAGCAGCCTTTTTTTCACTTCTGCAACGACTCAATCAGTTTGACCAGGGGCATGAACAGGGCGATGACGATGAAGCCCACGATTATGCCCAGGGCGATGACCATGACCGGTTCCAGCAGGCTGACCAGGCCGGAGACCAGCGTGTCCACTTCCTCATCGTAGGTGTCGGCGATCTTCATGAGCATCTTGTCCAGGTCGCCGGTCTCCTCGCCCACGTCGATCATGTTGACGACCATGGGCTCGACCACGCGGGCCTGGCGCAGGGGGCCGGCGAAGCTTTCGCCCTCGCGGATGCCGTCGTGCACCTTCTGGAGGGCGCGGGCGAAGACCTCGTTGCCGGAGGTTTCGCGGGTGATGTTCAAGGCCTCCAGGATGGGCACGCCGGCGGCCAGCAAGGTGCCCAGCGTTCGGGAGAAGCGGGCGACGGACGTCTTGGAGACGATCTGGCCGATTACGGGCAGCGAGAGCCGCAGGCGGTCGAGCTGGTGGCGGCCGGCCTCGGATTTACGGATGAGCTTGCCCAAAAGCATCAGGCCGAGGGGGACGAAGAAGATAACCATCCAGCCGCCGCTCTTGATGAACTCGGACATATTGAGCAGGATCTGGGTGACGGTGGGCAGCTCGGCCTTGAAATCGGCGAAGATCTTCTTGAACTTGGGGATGACGAAGATCATGATGCCGGTGACGATGACGATGGCGAAGGAGATGACGGCGGAGGGGTAGATCATGGCGCCGATGACCTTGCGGCGCAGGGCCTGGGACTTTTCCATGAAGTCGGCCAGGCGCTGGAGGATGACGTCCAGCACGCCGCCGGCCTCGCCCGCGGCCACCATGTTGGTGTACAGGCGGTCGAAGGCCTTGGGGTGCTTGGCCATGGCCTCAGAGAGGGTCGTGCCGCCTTCGACATCCTCGGCGACGAGGCGGATGGCGATGCGGAGCATGCCGGGCTTCTGCTGCTGCTCGAGGATGCGCAGGCTGCGCAGGATGGGCAGGCCGGCGTCCTGAAGCGTGGAGAGCTGCCGCGTAAATTGAGTCAGGAGTTTTTTAGGGACGCGGCCGACGGTTCTGCGGCTGGTGCGGCCGGGGGCGGATTTTGCCGCCGCGCCGGCGGAGGAGGCGCCGGTTTTGCGGGCGGCCTTCTCGCGGACCTTGGTGGGGAAGTTGCCCATGCCGCGGATTTTGGCGATGGCTTCCTCGGTACCGGCGGCATCGACCTCGCCTTTGACGGCCTGGCCGACGTGTTCATCGCTTCATACTGGAAAGTCGGCATGGCGCTCTCCTTCTGTGGCACAGGCTTTCAGCCTGTGGTTTTCAATCTGTGCTCACATCACAGGCTAAAAGCCTGTGCCACCAATTAATCACTCATCTCCATGACGGTCTGGGCGACCACCTCTTCGATGGTGGTCAGGCCGTCGTATATTGCCAGCAGGCCGGATTCGCGCAGGCGTCCGCATGCCGCGCTTGCGGGCGGCCTCGCGGATGCGGTTGACGAGGCCTGCTGCATGATCAGGTCGCGTATGGTCGTCGTCGAGGACCATGATTTCGAAGATGGCCAGACGGCCGCTATAGCCGGTGCCGCGGCAGTAGTCGCAGCCGGCGCCGCGGTACAGGACGCGGCCTTCGACATCCTCGGGGTGAAGCTGCAACTCCATGAGCATGTCCTCGGTGGGCGTGAATTCCTCGCGGCAGCGCGGGCAGATCGTGCGCACCAGCCGCTGGGCGACGATGGCCTTCCAGCGTGGCGGTGATCAGGAAGGACTCCACGCCCAGGTCCAGCACGCGGGCGATGGTGGAGGGGGCGTCGTTCGTGTGCAGCGTGGTGAAGACCAGGTGGCCGGTCAGCGAGGCCTGGATGGCGATGTTGGCGGTTTCCAGGTCGCGGATCTCGCCGACGAGGATGATGTCGGGGTCCTGCCGCAGGAAGGAACGCAGGCAGCGGGCGAAGGTCAGACCGATGTCGGAGTTGACCTGGCACTGGACCAGGCCGTCGAGGTCGTATTCGACGGGGTCTTCGGTGGTGAGGATCTTCACATCGGGCGTATTCAGCGTTGTTGAGGGCGGCGTACAGCGTGGTGGTCTTGCCTGAGCCGGTGGGGCCGGTGACGACGATAACGCCGTTGGGCTTGCCGATGAGCTTGCGGAAGATCTCCAGCTCATCCTCGCGGAAGCCGATGCGCTCGAGGTCCAGCTGGACCTGGCTGCGGTCCAGCACGCGCAGGACGACGCTCTCGCCGAACATGGTCGGCAGCACGGCCACGCGCAGGTCGACGGGGTTGCCCGTCGACCAACAGCTCGATGCGGCCGTCCTGCGGCATGCGCCGCTCGGCGATGTCCAGGTTGGCCATGACCTTGATGCGGCTGGCGATGGCCACGGCGATGTACTTGGGCGGCGGGAGCATCTCGTACAGCATGCCGTCGATGCGGTACCGCATGTGGTACTCATCTTCGAAGGGCTCGAAGTGGATGTCCGAGGCCTTGTCGCGGATGGCCTGGAGCAGCACCGTGTTGACCAGCTTTTTGACGGGGTTGGAATCGGCGGCGGTGCGTGATGGTGTCCATGTCGATGGACTCGCCGCGGTTCTCCAGCTGCATGAGACTTTCATCCTCGCCGGCCTCGTTGATGAGATCGGCGAGGGTGTCGCCGGTGGAGACATCGTAATACAGGGACAGGGCTTTATCGAGCGCCGCCGAGGAGGTGACCTTGGCGGTGACCTTAAAGCCCATCAGCGTGCGCAGGTCATCCGTGGCGTGGAAGTTGTCGGAGCTGGCCACGGCCACGGTGAGGTGCTTTTCCTCGGCGTTGAAGGAGATGGGCAGTACCTTGTAGGACATGGCCATCTGGGCGGGGATCTGGCTGATGACATCCTTGGGGATGTCGAACTTCTCCAGGTCCACCCAGTCCATGCCGGCCTGGTAGCCCAGGCCGCGGCGCAGCATGTCCTCGTCGATGTAGCCCAGGTCGATGAGGATCTGGCCCAGCGGGCCGCCCTTGGCTTTCTGTACCTCCAGGGCTTCCTGCACCTGGTCGCGCGTGATGGCCTTGAGTCGCACGAGAACGCGGCCCAGGGGCTTGCCCCGCAGCTCTTCGACATTCAGCTTGGCAGCTTTTTCGACGGCCATGACATCAGCCCTTCTTCTGCGGATTCTCGGTTTCGTCCGGTTTGACCGTGCCTTCGGCTTCCTCGAGCGTGAGCTGTCCCTTGTTGTACTTCTCGATCTTGTCGGATAGCTCGCCCGGCGCCGTGGAGCGGTCCATCGCTTCTTCCGCGGCGATCTTCTTCCCGGCGTACAGTTGGAAGAGGTGGTCATCCAGCAGCTGCATGCCCATCTTCTTGCCCGTCTGGATGGAGGATGGGAATGCGGAACACCTTGTTCTCGCGGATGAGGTTGCCGATGGCGTGCGTGACCACCATGAACTCGAACGCGGCGATCATGCCCCGGATGTCCATGCGCGGCAGCAGCGCCTGGCACAGCACGGCGATCAGCGAGGTCGAAAGCTGCACGCGGATCTGCTCCTGCTGGTGGCGGGGAAGACTGGTCCACGATACGCGTGATGGTGCCCTGGGCGCTGGTGGTGTGCAGCGTGCCGAAGACCAGGTGGCCCGTTTCGGCGGCACGCAGGGCGGACTCGATGGTTTCCAGGTCGCGAAGCTCGCCCACGAGCACCACGTCGGGGTCCATACGCAGCACGCGGCGGAGGGCCTCGGTAAAGCTGGGCACGTCCACGCCCACCTCGCGCTGATTGATGATCGACTTCTTGTGCTGGTGGTAGTACTCGATCGGATCCTCGATGGTGACGATGTGCTTGTCGAAATTCAGGTTGATGTAATCGATCATCGTCGCCAGCGTGGTGGTCTTGCCCGAGCCGGTCGGGCCGGTCACCAGGAACATGCCGCGCGGCCGCCGGCACAGGCTCCGCACGATGGCGGGCAGGCCGATCTCTTCAAAGGTGAGGATCCTGCTGGGAATCAGTCGCAGGACCATGGAGATGAAACCCTTCTGCTGGAAGACCGACACGCGGAACCGGCCGGCATCGCCGTAGGCAAAACCGAAGTCCGTGCCGCCTTCCTCCTGCAGTTCCTGCTGGCCGCGCTCCGGCGTGATGGACTTCATCAGGCCGACCGTGTCATCGGGCTCCAGGACCTTGGTTTCCAGCGGCCTCAGCCGTCCGTGCAGACGCAATGAAGGCGGGCGACCGACCGAAAGGTGAAGGTCAGAAGCTCCTCGCTTAATGCACGTCTCCAACAGGCGGTCAATCTGTAAGGCAGTTGCCATTGCAGCACCTGATACCTGGGCACAAGCCCCCTGGCTTTATGCCGTCCAATTATTCACCAAAATGCCGCCGGCGAGCCATTCCCGCCGACTGGCCAACACGAATTAATGCAAAAGCATGAAAATAAAAGGCTTGCGATTGAAAAAGGCATGTTCTGGCCATCACGCCTGGCCCTCATCGGCGGCCTGAGTGACGCGAACCAGCTCTTCCGGGGTGGTAACTCCGCTAAAAACCTTTGCGCGGCCATCCTCTACGAGCGCCTTCATGCCGGTGGCCTGGCTGCGCGGCGAAGGTCCCCTAAGGGAGCCCGCTTAAATGCCAGCTCCATCAACGTCTGGTTCATGACCATCAGCTCAAAAATGCCCTGACGGCCGCGATAGCCCGTGCCGTTGCACGAGTCGCAACCCATTCCCTTCCAAATAGTTCTGTGTTTCAACTCATCATCGCTGAAGCCGCAGCCCTTCAGGATCTTGGGATCCCAGTCGTTATAGGGCTGCTTACATTCCGAGCAGATTACACGGATGAGCCGCTGGGCCAAAATGGCCTGCACGGAACTGGCCACGAGGAACGGTTTGATGCCCATATCGATCAAGACGAGTGATGGCGGAAGGCGCATCGTTCGTGTGCAATGTACTGAAAACCAAGTGTCCAGTCAAAGCGGCCTGAATTGCCACTTCACCGACCTCCAGATCGCGAATTTCGCCAACAAGGATGATATTCGGGGCTTGGCGCAACATCGACCGAAGGATCTTGGCAAAGCTTAAACCGATGGTTTCGTTCACCTGGCACTGGTTCATGCCGGTAAAGTTGTACTCCACCGGGTCCTCGGCGGTGATGATTTTGACGTCCGGCCGGTTCAGTTCGTTAAGCGCTGCATAGAGTGTGGTCGTCTTGCCCGAGCCGGTAGGGCCGGTCACGAGAAACACGCCGTTGGGGCGTTTGATGATCTTGTTGAACTTGGCATGGTCTTCGGGTTCGAAGCCCAGGACCTCAACGCCGCGCTTGGCGCTGGTGGTGCGCAGAATACGCAAAACGATGCTTTCGCCGTGGTAAGCAGGCAGGGAGGAGACGCGAAAATCGATCTGCTCACCGCCGATATTCATCTTGATGCGGCCATCCTGGGGCAGCCGCTTTTCCGCCAGGTCGATCCCGGCCATAATCTTAAGTCTATTTAAAATAGATCCTTGCATGCGCTTGGGAATGACATCGCGCTCTTTGCACACGCCATCGATGCGGTAGCGCACGCGGACGCGGTCGGCCATGGGCTCGATATGAATATCGCTGGCCCTGGTGCGCACGGCCTCGTTGATAATCATGTGTACCATGCGGATGACCGGGGCGGATTCCTCATCCAGATCTTCCGCTTCTGACTCAGCTTGCGAGATTTCATCTTCCGGCCGCGTCATCTCCTTGATGGCATCGTCGATGGAGACATCGGAGCGGACGAACTGGTCCAGGAAGGCCCGAAGCTGCGTCTTGGAGGCCAGGGCGGTCTCGATTTCGCAGTTCAGGCTGAACCGCAGCATGTCCAGGGTTTCCAGGTCCAGGGGGTCGGTGATGACCACCTTAAGCCGGTTGCCCTCGCGGCTGATGGGCAGGACCAGGTGCTCGCGCATGACGCGCTCGGAAATGGTCCCCAGCTCGGACGGCACGGTGATATTGTGCTCCAGGTCGACATATTCCATGTCGAACTGCTGGGCCAGGGCCTTGGTCACATCTTCTTCATCCACCAACCCTAACGCCACCAGGGCCTCGCCGAAGCGCAGGCTGTGGCTTTGGGCGTGGGCCAGGGCCTCCTCGATGCCCGAGTCGGTCACCAGGCCCCAGCCCTTGAGGATTTCGCCGAGCAGCTTTTTCCTTCTCGCCATAGGCGGCCTTTCGCGGCTGTAGAACTACAACCTTAGTCTGCAAGACCCGCGCACGATGCGCTTCGCAAAACAGTTTGCAACGCATAATACTGCGGGTGGGAGCCTTCCATTACAACAATCTTTTGGCGGGGCGATGCTCAAATCGTCTCTAACGTCGCTGCGCCGCGGCGGATTCGTGACAGCCTCCCTGGGCCCACGGGCCTCTAGCACCATCACCTCCATCGCGGAGTTTTGCTGCGGGCATTCTAGCCGCCCAGGCCGCCGTGAGTCAAGAAACGGCTGAAGCTGGTTAATCGGTTAACTGGTTAACACTACAACGCCATCTGGGCTCAAGAAAGCTCAGGCGGCCAGGAGCGCTTTTCCCGAAAGGAGATACGGCATGGATGCCAAGCAATTGCGAGAGCTCAAGCCGATGTTGGAACAGTACTTGGGACAATTTGACGACTGTTTCAGCCGCAGCGAGCCCTGTGGCAACCTGCGGGTTTACGTCAACGGTCAATTGTCGGATCTGCCGCGCAAGAGCATCGAGCCGATGGCGGACCGGGCCGACGTTCCGCCGCGGACGCTTCAGCAGTTCCTGTCGCTGGCAGACTGGGATGATGCGCGCATGGCCCAGCGGTTGATGCAGATCGTGGGCGATCAACACAGCCACCCCCTGTCGATTGGCGTGTTGGATGAGACGGCCCATCCCAAGAAGGGCGACAAGACCGCCGGCGTGCAGCGTCAATATTGCGGCGCCACGGGCAAGGTGGATAACCGCGTGGTTACGGTGCATATCAGCTATGTGGCGGGCGCCTTTCACACCCTGCTTCCGGGGGAGATGTTCTTGCCGCAGGAATGGTCCGATGATCGTGCTCGGTGCCGGGGGGCGGGCATCCCGGACACAATGCAGCATCGCCCCAAGTGGCAGATCGCCCTGGAACTGCGTGCCGCCGCCGTGGCCAACGGGATTCGGTTTGAATGGATGACGGGGGATGAAGGTTATGGCGAAGTGCCGGACTTTCATCGCGCCCTGGACGAGTGCGGCCAGCGCTACGTCCTGGAAGTGCCGTCGATTTTCTACGGCTGGCTGCGCGAACCGGAGGTTCTTCAAAAACAGCATCGTGCGGCCACGCGGCGCGGCCGGCCGAGGCATTATCCCCGTCTGAAGGTCAAGACCCTGCCCTGCATCCAGGTTCGCCACATGCTGCGCTACGGGGCAGCTTTTCGCAAACAAGCGTGGCGGAAGTTCCATGTCAAGGACAGCACGGTGGGACCGGAGGTTTGGCAGGTCAAGGCGGCGCGGCTGTATTTGAAACGGGATGGTCTGCCGACGCGGGCGCATTGGTTGATTGTGGCCCGCAACATTTTGGCGCCGCAGGAGGTGAAATACTTCGTCTCCAACGCGCCGGGTGGCACGCCGCTGGAGGTGATGTTGCACGTGGCCTTCACGCGGTACAGGGTCGAGCAATGCTTCGAGGTGGAAAAGTCCGAGTTGGGGCTGGACCATTTTGAGGTTCGCCGGTATCGCTCCTTGAAGCGTCATCTGCTGCTGACGGCCGTCAGCCACCTGTTCCTGGCCACGGTTCAGGAACAGTGGCGGGGGGAAAAATCCGCAGCTGACCGTATGCCAGATTCGCCAGGCGGCCGCGGCGCTGGTGCGTTCCCTGTGGCTGACGGGACAGGTTCGTCAAAGCTTCCTGGCCAGGGAGGCGGAGATTATTACTCAAACGCAGGCACGAAACGAGAAAGCGCGACGCTGCCACGTGAAAACACGCAAGCGACGGTTGCGTAGCCTTGGCATTCGAATATCGTCAATACGTTGCTGCATAATGGATCAGGTGGCGTTGTAGTGTTAACCGGTTAATCGGAAAAGGCAAGAGACTCCAACCGCCGCGCGGGCGTAATCTCGTTCTTGGGTGCCACGGGTGCGATTGTTTGCACCCGTGCGCTGTGCATTGAAATTGAGCAACGGTTCACAGGAACCAAAAGACCCGGAGGTGTTTTTTATAGGCGCGAACCTTCGGTTCGCGCGACTGCCGGAATGGGATTCAAAAAGGGGCGGCCTGTTCCCCCAGGGCTAAATGAGCCCTGGTCTACACCCGGATAGCGGCGGGCAAAGGCCCGTAAACGGGCCTGAAGGAGCGGCCGGAGATGTTCTTTCATAGGCGCGGGCCCTTCGACTGCGCTCAGGGCTGCGCTTTTCGGCCCGCGCGATTGCCGGAATGGGATTTTTAAACGGCGTCTTTCCCAGGGCTCGTGCCCGCGCTTGCTGGCGCTCGCTTGGACTCAGCGCCCTGGGCTACAAATATAGCGCCCCGCTGGGGCTCCGGAGAAGACGTGGCTGCAAAAAATCGCGGCCACGGCACCAGGCTGGCTTCTCAGGCCGAAGGCCGTCTGGAAGTAGACCCCGGCGCTGCCCGAGCGGAGCGGAGGGCGAGCCGGGGGGATGGGCTATTATTGACGCAGAGCCCGTGAGGGCGATTGGGCCAATCCGTAAATGCTAACGATTCAATCGCCCTGCCGGGCTCTGACCCTTAAATGCAACTACCCCCGGCTCGTCCTCACTCGCTCCGCTCGTTCGGCCGTCGCCGGGGTCTACTACCAATCGCTCTTACGAGCTCTCAGAAACGGCATCAGAAAAATGTTCTCTCAAGTGGCGTTCTGCCAATCGAACCGATTCGCCAGAAGAGAACGCCCAAACTCATAGCGCTCACACAGTTCGCGCACCATTTCCAAAGGAACTTTTCTTTTGGCGAGTTCAGCATGCAGGTCGCTAGGCGTCATCGTAGATCTGTAACGGTCGGCATGATGGATGATACGATAAAATCTCTCCCAATCGCAGGCGTGCAGGATTTCGAGATTGGCAAAGCCGGCAAACTGGTTGATCAGTTGTTCTAGTTGGCGTGGTGTCTTGAAAACCCGTTGTCTGGACAACTTAACATGAAGTGTGAATCCGAGCGATTTCGCCGCGGCGCGGGCCAATGGCTCGAAAAGAGCAAAAGCGGAATTTATCCATTCATCGGGTATCGGAAGTCCAAGTTTTCTGTCGCCTTTCCAAGACTTGGGGCAGATGGGAAAGTCGATTTCCTGCCTGGCATCATGAAATTGAATAGCTTGAACGCGAAGGTGTTCTCCCAGCTCAAAGCTGCTGCCCACATATTGCGCGACGATCGATTCAGGAATATCCGGAATCTGGACGATCTTCCATTCTTTGCTGGCCTCAATTACCGTTTCAAGCGAAGAAAGATATTTCGCAACATCGGGAACTTTTGCTGTGGGCCACATGACAGATTCTCTCGTCATTTACCATCCCGTAGGGTCATGCCTCTTTGCGGAACGCATTACTGCTATTCTTCAAGCAATCTGCGCAAGTCCACCAGAAGGCGCGAAACATCTTCAGGCTTCACTTCATTGGGTGTATGCGCGGCAACATTGCCTATAGCGGCAAGACCCTCTATCTGTTTTAGCCGAATCTTGTCGAGAAAATTTGCTTTATATAGGCATTGAACAAAGTCTTGAATTGTCGGACGCTCCTTGTCTGGCACGCACTCTTTTGCAGCACACATCTTGCGCAAGTGCTCCTCCAAAACAGGCTCTACCGATGATAGCTGCTGCCGCAATGTACTTATTTTGATTGAGGTACTCAGCTTGCTCAAGCAAATCATCAAACACGTCTGCGGCCACCATTTCTTCCATTCGAATAAGCATTCCCTCATCTATTGCTCTTTGAATACTCCCCAGATTCCCCAGCATTCTATAGGTGGCCACGTCCGAGTTAGCGCCATCGTAGCTCAGATCCTTCTTCCACGCTTCAGCGATTCCCCCTAATAGTTCAATTAGGTGCCTACAAGAAGCGCGCCATCTGCTGAATATCTCTAACGGGACATATATCTTTTGGCCTCTCCCGAAGTAAACCGGGCCAGCCTTATATCTGTTCTCAATGAGTTGATTTCCCTCTTTTATAAGACTATCAACGAACAATGAAATCTTGTTATCTCTCATTTTATCGCTCACGTTGTTCATCGGGTGAGTGTCGTGGATCGTTCCTTATTCAGCCTCAGCAGATTCGCCAGGACGAGTTGGTCGATTTCTAACCGCCGCGCGGAGAGGGGGTGGGCGGCGGGCAACGGCTGGCCCGCGCCGCTGTCTTCCCAGACGGCCGCCCAGGCGGGCGACCAGAGGCCGGCGGGGTCGATGGCCGCGTAGGCGGCCAGGACGGCCTCATCCAGCTTTTTGTGGGCGAGTTTGAGCCAGGTCGGCCGCTCGTTGTACAGATTGGTGAGCGTGCGCTTCTTGAGGTTCTTGTCCTTGGCGGCGGCGGCCATGATGGCGGATTGGCGAATGAGCGGCCGCGCGGCCGCGGGCACATCGGCGAAGTCATTAGCCGCATCCACGGAAGCAGCGATGGGGTCGAGCCATTCCGGCGGGTTCAGCCAGCGCTCGCGCAACTCATTCAATTCCCGCGCGGCGGTCGCAATCGCCTTATACAGCGGATTCTCCTGGGGCTCCTTGCCCGGAGGCCAGGGGAGGGGAAACATTTGGAAGGACCATATATTGTAATTCTGTCCGCTTTCTTTCTCTCGCAATTGGGTAGTGACGAGACGTGCCCATACTTCATGCATAGAGCTATGCAGTGTTCCAAATATATAATCATCATCCCGAGCGATTACGACCAGTTTATGATCCGGAAGCACAGGATGATTGACCCACGCAAAAACCCGGTGTTTTGACGTCGTTGGCGTAACCATGAATCGAGGCAGGGGTGCAATGGCCTGGCGCATTTCGGGCCGCATGCGCTGGGGCCGCCACCAATTTTCGCGCAGCCACTCATTCTTGTTCTCGGCGCGGATGGGTTTGACCAATTCTTCCACGATTCGATGCGGGCCGGTGTACATGCACGCATCGGCGAGGGTTTTGTCGGCATTATCAATTATCCATCGCGGTCTGGTCCGGTTAAGCAGGTCTTGGCTGTTTACCACGGGGCGCACTACGTCGCTGTTGGGTCGGCCGTTTGGATTTCCCGCATCGGCGAAAAGTTCTTGGGCCGTTTCAAATGTGATATCGAATGGTCCACCCTTGCAGCTACCGATAAAGGCAATGCCCCCGTTCTCGGCAAGCGGTTTCACCGTGGATACGTCTGATGAGGCAGACAGATTGGAGTAAATGGTTGTAACCGGCGAACCATCCAGCAACCGGGATTGTTCGGTTCCCTTGTCAAACCCCACCATGGAAATGTGGACGTTGGCGCCGTCGAGGATCCAATCGCGATCGCTAATTCCAAAGAATATATCCCCCGTCTGCTTTATTGCATCGAGAACTTTGCGACTGGCTCCGCCGCGTATATTCTGTGTGGCAAGCAATCCAACCCTAAGCCCATCAGTGTTCTCGACACGTTTTCGAGACTGTTCGAACCAATAGGTGCAAATGTCTGCACCTCCAGGAACACGGCCCTCGTATTCGTTTCGCAGTGCATCGACATACTCATCTCCGAGATGCCGTCGCATCAGCTTGTCACCCAAAAACGGCGGGTTGCCGATGATGAAATCCGCCTGCGGCCAGTCGGCGGGTTTGGGATGGGCTGCATCGGCGATGTCGAGGATCGCATCGCGGTTCTCGATGGTGTTTAAAGGTTCCAGGATCGGGTCGCGCGGCTCATTGAAGCCGTTGTCGCGCATCCACTGGAGGTAGCCGATCCAGATGACCACCTGGGCCAGCTCGGCCGCGTACGGGTTGATCTCGATGCCGTGGAGCTGCGTCGGGCGGACCGTGGGCAGCAACGTCAGGCCGATCTCGGGCCGCGCGGCGAAGGTGATGACCTCCTTCTCCAGGTTCAGAAGCTGCTGGATGGCCACGTACAGGAAGTTGCCCGAGCCGCAGGCCGGGTCGAGGATGCGGAGCTTGCCCAGGCCGTGCAGGAATTCCTGCAAGAGGTCCGATGATGGCGTTGTCGGCCTTTGCGCTTGGCGGCGGCCGTCTTGCCGCGCGGCGGCGCTCGATGTGGCCCTGCACCTCTTCCTGAATCTTCGCCCACACGGCGGCGCAGGGGGGCCATGACCACCGGCTCGACGATGAGCATGATGTCTTCGCGGCTGGTGTAGTGCGCGCCGATCTGGGCCCGCTTGGCCGGGTCCAGCGAACGCTCGAAGAGCGTGCCGAAGATGGCCGGCTCGACGCTGCCCCAGTCCTGCTGGGCGGCCAGGCGCAGGAGGTCCACTTCCTCGCACCTGGAGGCTCAGGGCCGGCGGATTCATCGAACAGGCCGCCGTTGAACCAGGGGATGCGGTCGATGCCGAAGGCGCCGCCCTTGGCCATGCACTGTCGAACAGGCTCGGTGAGCCGCTGGGTCAGTTCCTCGGGGTTCTCGTGCCAGCCATCCAGCAGGCGGCTGAAGAGTGTGGCCGGGCAGCAGCCGCACGTCCTCGGCGAACAGGCAGAACATGCACTTCATGAGGAAGTGGGCGGCGGCGTGCGGGTCATGGCCGCGCACCTGGAGGCGGCCGGCCAGGCGAGGCGAACTCTCCGGCGATCTGCTCGGTGACCTTGGCGATGGTGGTGGTGGGGCGGAAGGATTCGGGGTCGGTGAAAACCCGCCGCAGGATGGACAGGCCCTCGGGCGTGTCCATGTCCTCCAGCCTGACCGTGTGGACCTTCTTGGCCGTGCCGGTGAAGTTGGTGTGAATCTCGGTGCGGGCGATGTCGCAGACGACCAGCAGCGGCGGGTTCTCCAGGGCCTCGCGGTACTGGCAGAGCTGGCGGTAGGCCTCGGTGAGGTCCTTGTAGCTGTCCTTGCGCTTGTATTCCCAGGCGAACTTGCCGCGCCACCAGACGTCGGCATAGCCGCCGTCGCCGCTGCGGCTCCTTTGGAGGCGGGACCGGTGACGGCGACGCCCTTTTCGAACGTGTACTCCGCGCCGGTGGCATCGTGCTGGGCGGGCGTGGGCTGGCCGAGCAGGCGGCACAGGTCGATGAAGTGCTCCTGGCTGGCCGATCGCTCTCCAAGGGAAACCCGCTCCCATTTGGCGATAAAGGCCGCCGGCGTCATCTGCCCCGTTGGTGAATCGCTGCACATGGCGGAGATTATCGTTAGCGGGGAGGCAATAGGCTAGAAGATAGAAGCGAAAGAAGATGGAAGAACGGGGTGCCGTGGCTGCAACCCCTCTCCCTGGAAGGGAGAGGGTGGCACGAAGTGCCGGGTGAGGGTGAGGCAGTGCAGCACAGGGTCGCCCAGAGCCCGGGTGCCGTGGCTGCATTTTTGTGCAGCCACGTCTTCAAGGAATGATCCCTGCACCCTGTGCCCTGCTTTTGCCGTAAGTGCCATTTTTGCAGCTCGCCGCGCCCTCCCGAAAAACCGCTCTGGAGCCCCAAAAACCTGTTAAACTGGGTAAACTGTAACGTCTGTAACGGGGCAGTGTAACACTTAAGAAGATTTTTTTATTTTTATGAATACCGACCCCCACTTTCGCGTCCGTATATAAGGGAGGGACACTTTTTTTCGCGGAACCACTTACAGCAATTCTCATCGCCGCGTCGCGTTAATGCCGTAGACCAGGCATATTGCACAGTCCAATCGCGCGGCCGTCTTCGCGGTGTCCCCGAAACTGGCGCCGCGTGGCGCCGAGGAACTTGGTCTTGCTATCAGACAACAACCGCACTCGAACAGGCGCCAGCGATCCGGCCGCCATCACGCGACCAGCGCTGGAAGGCCCTCGGGTGTGCTCAAATCCCGCGAGGGATTTCATACATCGTGTGGGAGAAATTCTCGTTCGCCGTGGCGAACGAAAGAACCACAACCTGACTCCCAACCATTACGCATCATAAGCATGGGGTTTAGAAGAATTGCGAATTGCAGATTGCGGATTGCCGATTGAGCGATCCCGGAGGTGTCTAATGACCTTTGGATGAATTCAATTGCGGATTGCAGATTGCGGATTGAACAGCCGGAAATCCGGCAAATTCTCCAAGATTGGGATGAGCCGTCGTTCTTGCCGTTTCTTCCAATCCGCAATTCAGAAATCCGCAATCCGCAATTGTCTCGAATTCGATTTTGTCTCTGACCACGAACCGACGTTTTCAAATTAGTGCGACTCTGAAAGGCAAACCCGTGCGCCGGCCCAAAGCCGGGATTGAGAAAAACCGTGAGATGCTTCACCATTCTGATGGGAACGACTGGCAGTCCAAAAGACCAGGCCAGCCCGCCAGTACACGGCCTGAAGAACTCCGGCCGGCGTTTGACTAGAGCGCGGCTGTGCAGAACCGCCGCTATAACCCCTAAACCCCATGCGTCCTTACGGAGGGAATTACAAATTACAAAGGACAAATTACAAATTAACGACCGCAGCTCCGGCGACAATCATTGAATCCAACGTTCGCCGCGTTCCGGCCTTTTCCCAATTTGTAATTTGTAACTTGTACTTTGTACTTTCCAGAGTTGTTTGCTCGCGGCCGCGCGAGCCTGACCGCAACTGTGTGCGGTCAGAAACGATATTTGACAAGTGAATAAGAACCCTCACCCCCTGCCCCCCGCTTCGCTGAAGCTACGCAGGGCAGGCCTCTCCCGTAGGGCGCACAGCCGAGGGCGGCTGTGCCACATCACGCCGCGGCGCGGGTGGTCTCGGCCATCTGGATGAACTGTTTCCAGGGCGTGGCGGCGAAGGTCTCGGTGGTGGAGTGGCCGTAGGCGCGGATGATCATGGCCGCGCGTTCGGCCGCTTCGCGGTTGGGGGCCTCGATGATGTCCAGCACATCGAAGCGGCCCATGAGCGCGAAGCTGTCCTTCCACACCACATCCGGGCAGTCATGCTTGATGTGGCTGGCCACCTGGTGCGCCATGGCGGGCAGCTCGGAAGGATCGTGAAACGCCTCGGCCGAAAGTCTGGTGAGGATCACGTAGGTTTCCATGGTCTTTCCTTATTCTGAGATTTTCTTGTAACTTGTAGAGCTTCTCTATTCCCGGCTTACGGCTTAGGCAAGAACGAAACTGCGAATGTCGAATGATGAACAGGGAATGATGAATGTCGAAGTGAAGAACCGGCGCGGCAGCCGCTGCGATCATGCCGGCCAAGCCGCCGCACACCTCCGACTTCATCATTCGATATTCCTTGTTCGATATTCGATATTTTTTTTGCCCCCAAGACTAATCCTGCCACGCCGCGTGTTCAGCAACTCGTCCTGCGTAGCCTTGGCGAAGCAGGAAGCTGCAAACCCTACTTTTGCCCCGGGAATAACCGTTCCGCGAACCACTCTTCCAGCACCTTGGGGCGGGGGTTGCGGTTCTGGGCTTCCACTTCGCTTACGAGGCGATCAAAGTGATCGCCATCGCCGATCCTGGTCAGCGTGCCGCCGCCGCTGTTGGGGTCGAAACGGAACAGCCACGCCTCCTCCAAATCCGAACCCCACCAGCCGCCGATGGATATATAGTCCCGCTCGCGCTCAAACTGCATGTCGCGTGGCTGATTTGCCCCCACGACCGCGCCCTGGTCGCCGCTGATCGAAGGCGGCATGGCCACCATCGAGCCCCAGTCCCAGGGCGTCTCAAATACGGTCGCATACAAGAATTTGCCGCCCACGCGGCGGGGAACATCGCCCATTACCGTGGCCCAGTCCGGCATGTGCTCCTGCTTCACACTGGCTAGAAAAGCGGCGCACACCTGCCGCTGAAGCCGCCAGGAGTTGATGGAATTCTGCTCCTGCACGATCAGCCCGCACGCACAGGCCAGCACGATGGCGGCGGTAATCCGGCGCCAGCGACGGCCGCGCAGGCGCGTGGCCACCAGCGCCAGGAGCAGGGACTGGGCGATCCACGTGGCCATGAGAATGCGATTGCCGAAACCCCCGCTGAAATAGGCCATTTGTCCGCTGAACACGCAGACGGCCGAGCCGGCCAGGAAGGTCAGGCCAAACACCGCCAGCAGCTTTCTGAAACTCTTGGCGCTGCCGACACGCCGGAAAGAATCAAGCTGGCTCTTGCCGGCCAGCTTGAAGGCGCCCGCGATGGCCGCCGCGGCGGCGAAAAGCCAGCCGGTCAGCCACCAATCGGACAGGGCCTGCCACAATCCGCTGGCCAGCAGGATGGGTTGGCCGGGAAAGATAGCGAAGGCCCAGGTGGTAAAACCGAAGAGGGCGTTTGGGCCGCTGATATCAAGGCGCGTGACGACTTTATCCGGCCCGCCCAGCAGCCAGGGCAGCAGGAACTTGTGCGATAAAACCGGCAGCACGGCGATCACAAGCGGCGGCAGGATGTACCTGGCCGCGCGGCGGCGCCATACAACGGGCGGATCGGACGGGCGCCCTGGAGCAGGGGAAAGAGCATGGTCAGGACAAACAGCGGCAGCACCACCTCGTAGGTCGTCACGCAGACAATCAGGGGCAGATAGGCCCACAGGCTGTAGCGGCCGCGCTGCATGTTGCGGGAGACCAGGCAGAACGAGAGCGCCCAGGCGAAGAAGGAGATCGTGCCGCCCGTCATGGCCAGCGACCAGAACATCGCCGCCGAGGCCAGCACGGGCACGGCAGCCAGGGCCGCCACAATGATTGTGAAGTAGTGGCCCAGCCGTTTCACCAGCGCCAGGCACAGAAACGTTACAAAGCCAAACCACAGCAGCAGGTTCGTCAGGATGTACACCCAGGGGTGGTTTCCCACCAGGAGCGTCTCGGCGGAAATGACGAACGGCACCAGCGGCCGATGGTACTGGAGGGGAAAATAGTGGCGCACGCAGGACCAGTAGGTGGGGAAGTCCTGGGCGTTTTTCAGGAATCCCCAGTCATCGCTGATGTAACCGCCGCGCAGGATGTAGGGGACGTACAGGATCGCCGCCAGGGCGGCCAGCGCAGCGTAGGCCAGGGCAACCCGCCAACGAGACGGCCGCTGCGCGGCGGCGCTCAGAGGATCTTCAACGTTCCAGTTTTGACTCCACGGCGGCGAAACGGCCTGGCCGCCGGTAGGCGGGCCAAATAACCGCAACACCCCCGGCTGCACGAGCTTCATGCTTACATCCCCTTTGAGAAATTCGTCCAAGGAATAGTAGCAGAAAGAAGGCGATGTGTCAGCGGACTACTTGGGGCGAATAGAATTAACTGGTGTCTGAAAGCTGAGGGCGATGAGAGCGATTGTCATCGTTGCGCATCCGGATGATGAGTGCATTTTCTGCGGCGGATTGTTGATGCGGCTTGGGCGGTGGGAGAAGACCGTCCTGACGCTGTGTCGCCGCAGCGATCCGGATCGTGCGCCGAAGTTTCAGCGCGTGTGCGGCCTCTTGGGCTGCCGGGGATTTATGGAGGATCTGGATGATTCCTGCCCGCTGGCCGAGATCGACCAGCCGCGCGACATTGCGCCGGTTATTGAGCGCCACCTGCGCGGCCGGCCGTTCGACCTGTGTCTGGCGCACGGAGAAAACGGGGAATACGGCCATTTGCGGCACAAGCAGGCGAACGCGGCGGTGCTTGGCCTGTGGGCACGAGGCCGGCTCAATTCGCGGCGGCTGTGGACGTTCGCGCTGGATGTGGACCTGAAAGGCAACAGCCGCGCGGCGGAAAGGGCAAACCTTTGTCTGAAGCTTAACGAGCGGCAACTGGAGGCCAAGCGGAAGATCGTGCGAGACGTATACGGCTTTTCGGAAAACTCCTTCGAATTGCGTGCGTGTAGTCCCGTGGAAGCGTTTTGGCGGCAGGAGTCATCGGTGAAGGTGCAAACGCCATGAAAGTGCTGGTGCTGTACGACTATCCGCCCTCGCCGGGCGGGCTGGCGACCCAGGGGGACCTGCTGTACCGGGGGCTCAAGGAGGCCGGCGTGGATGCTCATCCGGCGCCGTTCGACTCGGCGCAGGAGAAGGAGTGGTACTACCGCTGGTTCGGCCCCGACGTGGTGGTGGGGGTGGGATATTGGGGACACACGCCGCATCTGGTGCTGCATCCCCAGCGTTACGGCGTGCGGGCGGTGCCCTGGTTCGTGGCCGATGGCTACGTGGCCGGCTACCGCGAGGCGCTGGGCGATCTGCCGCTGATTTTGGTGACCTCGCAGTGGGTGCGCCAGGTGTACGCGCGGGACGGCCTGGATGGTGAATCATTCGAGGTGCTGCCGGTGGGCTGTGACACGGAGGCCTTTTGCCCGCGCGACCGCAGCGACCCGCAGGTGAGGGCGGTGCGCGAAAGTTTAGGGGTCAGCGATGACCAGATCATGATCCTGACCATCGGCGGCGACGCCGCCAGCAAAGGCGCTCAGGAGGTCATGCAGGCGTTGGCGCTGATCGACCACAAGGCGCCGCCCTGGAAGTATGTGTGCAAGGTGTGGCCGCAGCCGCGCACGGAGCGGCAGAACCTGGAAGACATTCAACTGGCCACCGACCTGGGCATTGAAAAGAACGTGGTATACACGACCGGACGCATCTCGCGCAATTTCATGCCGCTCTTGATGTCCGCCTGCGACATTTACGCCGCGCCCTCGCGGCTGGAGGGCTTCGGCATGGCCCAGGTGGAGGCCAACGCCTGCGGCAAGCCGGTCATCGGCATCCGCGCCATGGGCATGCTGGACACCATGGTACACAAGCAGACCGCCTTCCTGGCCAACGTGGCCCAGGAGGTGCGCCTGCGGGAAACCGTTCTGGACGCGGACGACGAATACAAAAAAGCGCGGCGGGTGGTCTTCAAACGGCCGCGCACGGCCGATTACCGCGCCAGCGTACACGACATCGCCAATTACCTGATGGACCTGATGACCAACGAGAAGCTGCGGCGGCGGATGGGCGCGGCGGGCGCAAACGGGTGGTCGAGTGTTTCGATTACCGCGTGATCGCGCGGCGGTTCATCGATGTGGTTTCGCAGCGGCTGAAGATCGCCTGATATGGCCGGGACAAATGGAGATCTTATCCAGCGCGCCGGCGAAGCGGCGATGCAGGTGCTGCTGAAGAATCGGCGCGGCCCCTATGCCCATTTGCCGCGCGCGGCGGGTTGGGGCTACCCCGAGCCCTACACGCGCGACCTTTTGATCAGCGGCCTGGCGGCGCTGGCGACGGAGGATGCGCGGCTGATGTCCACGCTGCGCAAGGTGCTCTCGACGCTGTCGCGCAATCGCACGCAGCACGGACATATCCCCTCGCTGGTACACGATCCCAACGACCGCGGGGCCAGCGACACGACGCCGTTGTTCCTGCTGCTGCTGGCCATGTATCGCCGCGCGACGGGCAACCGGGGATTCCTGAAAGCGGCGGCCAAGGCCGCGCTGACGTGGATGGAATACCAGAGCCCCGAGGACCACGTAATGATCGCGCAGCTTCCGACCACCGACTGGCGCGATGAGCAGTGGGTGCTGGGCTACGGGCTGTACGTCAATTCGCTGGTGTACGCGTACCAGCGGCTCTTCGGCCGCCATGAGCAGGCCGAGGAGCTGCGCCGGCTGATGCAGCGGCACACGATCACCGCGCACGTTCAGCCGCGGCACGTGCAGGAAGGCCTGGCGGTGCTATACGAGCCGTACTATGCGCTCTGGTCGTTCAAGCTATACTCCAGCGACCGCTTCGATCTTCTGGGCAACAGCCTGGCCATATTGACGGGCCTCGCGCCGGCCTCGCGCGCCAGGGCCATCATCGACTGGGTGGAAGACCAGTGCCTGGACATGCGCGTGCGCGGCGATCTGGTGGGCAAGCTGCCCCCGAATTTCTTCCCGTATGTGCTGCCTACGGATCCCGAATGGTCCAGCCGCTACGATCAGCACAACCGGCCCGGGCGCTATCACAACGGAGGCGTGTGGCCGTTCATCTGCGGCTTTTATATCGCCGCGTGCGTGGCGGCGGGGCGGCAGCAACAGGCCGAAGACCACCTTCTCGCCCTGGCCCACGCGGTCAAACCGGCCAAGGCGGCGGCGGTGGAATTCGGCTTCAACGAATATCTCCAGGCCCAGACCGGAAAGCCCTGCGGCCAGGACTGGCAGACCTGGTCGGCGGCCATGTTCCTGTACGCCGCGCACTGCGTGAAGACCGGCGAAACGGGCTATTTTGATGAAATACGCGCGGCGTAAGCCGAGGAAGGAAGCACTTTTATTAGCCGTAGTTTTTCTCTCAACCTAAGAGAATAACGAATATCGAACAAGGAATATCGAATATCGAAGTAAAGAGTGCAACGCAGCCGCCGCGATATTGCCTGCCAAACCGACGGCTGCCTCTGACTTCAGCATTCGATATTCCTTGTTCGATATTCGATATTCGCCGTTTCCCAAAGCCAAACAATATCGAATGACTAACTGCCATTGCTTGACCCACCAGAGCGCGGATTATACATTCATCCAACTCGGCAAATGTTTGATTATTGCCGCGCTGCCGGGCATGTCGCCGGGCTGCCTTGCGAGGTTGCCGTATGGCCGAAAATCTGCCGCCGGAAATGGCCGGTCCTGAGGGCCCGGAGGGTCCATCGCCGACGGAGCGCATCAAGCGGATCGTCATCGGCCCGCCGCGCGATTTGTCCGATCGCAACATCTTCCAGCACATCTCCGTGGTGGCGTTTCTGGCCTGGGTGGGGTTGGGCGCAGACGGTTTGTCTTCCTCGTCGTATGGCCCTGAAGAAGCCTTCCGCACGCTGGGCAGCCATACCTACCTGGCCATCCCCATCGCCCTGTTGACCATGGCTACGGTGGGCATTCTCTCCGCCTGCTACAGCAAGATCATTGAGCGGTTCCCGCACGGCGGCGGCGGCTACGTGGTGGCTACGGCGCTGTTAGGCCCGCGGGCGGGTGTGCTTTCCGGCTGCGCGTTGTTGGTGGACTACGTGCTGACGATTACGGTTTCGATCGCTGCGGCGGGGGATGCCCTGTTCAGTTTTCTGCCGGGCGATTGGATCCACATGAAGCTGCCAGTAGAGGTCGGCCTCATCATTGCACTCACGGCCATCAACATGCGCGGCGTCAAGGAGCCCATCCTGCTGCTGTTGCCGATCTTCCTGACCTTCCTGGTCACGCACATCGTCCTGATCGCCGCCGGCCTGGCCACCCACGCGGGCGCGATGGGGCAGGTTGTGGGGCAGGTGCACCAGCAATATCAGTCGGGCCTGTCCACGCTGGGCCTGGGCGGGATGCTGCTGCTCTTTGTACACGCTTACTCGATGGGCGGCGGCACGTACACCGGCATCGAGGCGGTCTCCAACGGTCTGCCCATCATGCGCGAGCCGCGCGTCCGCACGGCCAAGCACACCATGCTGTACATGGCGATTTCGCTGTCCTTCACGGCGGCCGGCCTGATCGTGTGCTACCTGCTGTGGAACGTCCACCCCGTGGAAGGCAAGACGCTCAACGCCGTGCTGGTGGAGCAGGTCACCGCCCGCTGGCCCTTCGCTTCGCAATTGGTGATTCTGACGCTGCTCACCGAAGGCGCGCTCCTGGTCGTAGGCGCGCAGGCCGGCTTTATCGACGGCCCGCGTGTCATGGCCAACATGGCCATCGACTCCTGGATGCCGCGGCGGCTGTTCGCCCTGTCCGACCGGCTCACCATCGGTAACGGCATCGGCCTCATGGGCCTGGCGGGGCTGGGGGCGCTTCTGTACACGCATGGCGATGTCCGCCACCTGGTGGTCATGTACTCCATCAACGTCTTTCTGACGTTCTCGCTGTCCATGCTCTCCATGTCGCGCTTGCTGCTCTCGCAGCGAAAGACCAACGCTTTCTGGTGGCGGCAGTTCATCCTGTTTATGGTGGGCCTGGTGTTTTGCGTGACGATTCTGTGCATCACCATCGTCGAGAAATTCGGCGGCGGCGGCTGGGTGAGCCTTTTGTGTACGGGCCTGGTGGTGCTGGGCTGTCTGTGGGTCAAGCGGCATTACGCGCTGCTCCAGAACCTGCTCGTCAAACTCTACCCCACGCCGCCCTTGCCGGCGCTGCCGCGCGATTTCGTGCGGCCGATGATCGATCACGCCGCGCCCACGGCGGTGGTCCTGGCCGGCGGCTACAACGGCCTGACCGTCCACACCCTGCTAAACGGCTTCCGCGCCTTCCCGAATCAGTTCAAAAATGTGATTTTCCTGGGAGCGGGCATCATCGATTCGGGCGCGTTCAAGGGCGAGGACTCCATGGACGACCTGCGCCACCAGACGCAGGAAAGCCTCAAAAAGTGCGTGCAGTTCGCCGAGGCCAACGGCATTCCCGCCACGTATCGCATGTCGATCGGCACGGACCCCGTACACGAGCTGGAAAAGCTGTGCCTGGAAGTGACGCACGAGTTCTCGCGCCTGACCTTCCTGGCCGGCCAGCTCGTTTTCCGCCGCGAAAAGTGGCACCACTGGCTGCTGCACAACCGCACGGTGTTCCTGCTCCAGCGGCGGCTGCACCTGTCCGGCTATATTCTGGTGATCCTGCCCGCGAGACTATAAGCTGACTTTATGCTTCCCTCGGCCCCCGCGAAGTTGTAGAAGAATTCTCCTGCGCAAAAGGCGAGGCGGGAGTTTTCGCAAAGTGTTTGATAACTATCGTGAAGTTACGTTGGCAAAGGGCGCTATCACGGCCCCCGCGGAACTGGCCATACCCAGGCAAACCCGGCTGGTCTTGCACAAGTGGGGCGCCGACGCCGTTCTGCTGTTGGGCAATTCAAGGAGCTTTGAAAAAATGTTCAAAAGTTATCGTGGCATCACTGTCCAGAAGGGCGCCATCACACTGCCCACCGAGGTCGGCAAGGACAAGGAAACCAAACAGATTCTCCAGCGCTGGGGGGCTGATGCCGTGCGCAACGCCGACGGCACGGAGTTGCCCGAGACCATCGCCGAGCTCAATTGCCAGGTCTTCTCCACGATCTGCCTGGTGCGGGATGACCAGAAGTTCGCCCGCAAGAACATGGACAAGGTACACCAGCACGCGATGATGAGCGATCCGGTCGCCGCCACGGCAGGCACGCTGACCATTCGCCTGCTGGATGGCCACTTCACCCAGCAGCACGTGGTGAATTACAAGGATGACCCGAAAAAGTGGTGGCAGGTCTTCGACCGCTCCACGGGCGAGCTCTTGCCCGCCTCGCGCTGGACCGTCGATAAGAAGAAGGGCACGGTCAAGATTCGCGGCGCCCAGAAAGGCCACATCTACACGGTGAACTTCTGGGCCTATCAGATCTGGGATCCGACCCAGATGTTCAACCATCTGATCAACAAGTGGAAGACGCCGCACAAGGTGGCCGTGGACCCCATGCACCCCGAGGTCCGCAAGCACCTGATGGATTACCTGGCCAAGTGGCTGGATGAGAATCCCAAGACCAATGTGGTGCGGCTGACGACCTTCTTCTATCACTTCCCGATCTACCACCGCACCGATGGCTGGGACAAGCAGCGCGACCCCTATAGCTATCTGGATTGCACCTCGCCCCTGGCCTTCAAGAAATTCGAAAAGGCCACGGGCATCAAGCTCACGCTGGAAGATGTGGTCGATGAGGGCCATTACCACTCCTCCATGCGGCCGGTCTCGGACAAGTGGCGGGCCTGGATGGATTTCATCCACGATTTCGTGGTCGAACTGGCCGGCGAGATCATCGACCTCATCCACAAGCGCGGCAAAAAAACCCTGGCCTTTTTAGGCGACCACTGGGTCGGCTGCGAGCCTTATAAGCCCACCTTCAATCGTACGCACCTGGATAGCGTGGTCAGTTCCGTCGAGTCGGGCAACCAGTGCCGCCACCTGGTCGATATTCCCAACAAGATGGTCAAAGAGCTGCGGCTGGGACCGTATTTCTTCGACATCTGCTTCCGCGATGGCGGCGATGCGGCCCAGGCCGCCTCGCAGAACGTGTGGGTGCGCACCCGCCGCGCGATCATGCGCCAGCCCGCCGACCGCATCGGCTGGGGCGGCTATCTGCACGTGCCGCTGGAGTTCCCCAAATTCATGAAGCACATCGAGGAGGTCTGCCGCGATTTCCGCACGCTGCTCATAAATAGCCAGCACACCCTCTCACAGAAGTCCGCCGCCAAGGTAGGCGTGCTGACCTACTGGGGCAAGCTGCGTTCCTGGATGCTCGCGCCCATCGGCTATGAGCGTTTCGGCGGGGAAAACTGGCTGGAGGCCCTCTCCGGTCTGCCCGTGGATGTGCAATTCATCAGCTTCGATGAGGTAATCGAAAAAGGCGTGCCGCAAGGATATTTCGGTGCTCATCAACGGCGGCCGCGCGGTCACCAGTTGGGCTGGAGGCAATGCCTGGCGCGATGCGCGGCTGGCCTCGGCGATCCGCACCTGGGTGCAGCAGGGCGGCGGCTTCATCGGCATCGATGAGCCCGCGGCGGTCAATGCCAACGGCCACTTCTTCCAGCTCTATGATGTCTTAGGCGTGGAGAAGGACCTGGGCTGGCAGATGGAGTGGAATCTGCCGATACTCGCGGCGGCTCGCTCCAAAAACGACATCATTCCTCCACTCGTCGTGAGCACCGACCACTTCATTCCGAACGAAGCCGGCAAGGCTTTTGCCCCCGAGCAGGTCGAGAGCTGGGTCAGTCCATTGCCTTTGGGCAAACATACAGACAACCTCCAGGTCCTCGCTGCCTACGGCCAGCACATCCTGGCCTCGACAAATCGCTACGGGCGCGGCCGCGCGGTGTATCTGGCCCGCGCCTCCTTCAGTTGGGAACTTGCGCGGCTGCTCCACCTCTCCATTCTGTGGGTTGGCAAGCGAGAAGCTGAAGTCAAAAAATGCTTCAGCGCCAACCACCTGGTGGAGTGCGCGTATTACCCCGCAACCGGCGCGCTCATGGCCGTCAACAACAGCGGCCAGACCCAAGCCGGCGCCATCTACGACCATAAGGGCAGGGCCCACCAGATGCGCATCGCTCCTTACGCCAGTGCCTGGAAGGAGTTGAAGCGGTAGGGGTGCTGGCAGTTGCATGGAGTAACGGTTATCATAAGCCCGAAGAGGCCCTGCCTCTTCGGGCTTTTTTTGACATTTTTCCTCTTTACAAAAACCGCAAATCGGATAAAATTATCATAAACTAGCCATGGTTTCATGTGTCTGTTGTGGGTGAAAAAGGAATGTCTGTTTTGAATAGCCCTGAAAGGGCGAAATAAGAACATCTTACGGCGATAGGTTAGCAACGATAGTGCTGGCAGCAGATCGTGTGAAGCCAGGTAATCTAGGTAAGATAGGTAAGACAACGGAGAAATCAGATACACAAATCTGAGTAAGGCGTCTTGGTTTTACAAGGACTTACGTTACTCAATACCGTGTACCGTGTGAAGAGTCGCAGAGATGGGAGAAGAAGGACAGCGAACGGAAACTTCAGAGATTTTTGCGCCAAACAGCCAAACAGTCAAATCGCCCAACAGTCAAGAAGCCCGTTTTCTCGCGATTTATTTACCGGGCAATCAGGTGTGAAAAGTAGAATCACGGCTCACGCCCCGAAGCAGGAGTTGAAGAAGTAGGAGGTTTGCAAAATGTCAAGGCGTCACCGCCGCGCGGCCATCCGTTACCGTTCCCGTCGTCCCCGGAAAGCCGATTCGAACAATCAGAACTTCTCGCCAATCATAATTCAGCAACCGCCTTGCGCGGCGGAGCTCGAATTCTTGGAAATCCGCACGCTGCTTTCGGCCGCATTCGACATGGTTGGCCTGACCGCCCTGCGCGCCGATCCCACCTATTCCGCCATCAACGGTCAGGGCATCGCCGTGGCCGTGCTGGATACCGGCATCTACGGCGAGCACCCCGACCTGGTCAACAACGTGGAGGTCTGGTTCGACGCCGTCAAGTACGGCAACCAGTGGGCCACCAATAAGGGCGACACGAACATCGCCGACTCCTCCGATCCCGACGGCCACGGCAGCAACGTAGCTGGTATAGCGGCTTCCAGCAATCCGGACATCGGCGTGGCCACGGGCGCGAAAATCGTCGATGTGCGCGTCCTGCCGGCGGACGGCGAGGCGATGCCCGAGCTGGGATCCGCTCTTAACCGGCCTGGAGTGGGTGCTCCAGAATCACACCCGCTACAACATCCAGGTCGTGAACATGTCGCTGGGCGATCCCTCCGTCAACGACAACACGCTGCCCAACTCGGACGATTACAGTACGGTCATCCACAGCCTCGAAAGCGCCGGCGTGGTCGTCGTCTCCGCCGCGGGCAACGGTTATACGGGCTTTGAGACGCTGGGCGAATCCAGCCCGGCTGTCTGGTCCACGCTGGCCGTGGGCAATATCTGGCAGGATAGCGCCGCCCGGCCAGCAACTGCCCATCGAGTGCATCGATCCCAACGGCCACTGGGTCTCCGTGGAGACCAGCCCGCAGGCCTCGGACATGGAGGCGGAAAGCCAGCGCAGCACGCTCTCCAACATGGTCGTGGCCCCCGGCAGCATGATCTACTCCACCTGGAACGGCGCCAACGGACTCATGTACAACACGCTCATGGGCACCAGCCAGGCCTCGCCGCTGGTGGCCGGCATGGTGGCCCTGATGCAGGATGCCGCCTACACCTTCGGCGGCCGCTATCTCACGCCGACCGAGGTGCAGACCATCGTCCGCGATACCGCCGACCACCTCGTCGACGCCCAGAACCCCGATACGGAACGTTTCCCCGTCGCCACGAACAGCTCCGGCAACCTGGTGCAGACCGGGCCCCTTCAGGACCTGACGGAATCAGGCCTCACCTATGATCGCGTGAACATCTATCGCGCGGTGCAGGCCGTCCGCGCGCTGGTGACCCAGAGCTCCATCTCCGGCGGCAGCAGCAACGACACCAACGACACCATGGCCTCCGCCACAACCCTTCAGGATCTGAACGCCACCACGAGCGATTACCTCCAGGGCAATATCGGCGCCGATGGCCAGGTGCCCGTCGATGCCAACGATGTGGATGTGTACCGGGTCACCCTGGATTCCCCCGGCCAGATCACCATCGCGCTGGCCGCCGTCAGCGGCGGGCAAACCTTCAGCCCGGTCATACGCCTCTTCGATTCCGGCGGCAATGAATTGGCCTCGACTTCAGGCTCCCCGGGCAGCTATCCGACATTGACTTCATCCTCTTCGCTTGTACCAGGCACGTACTACATCGGCGTCTCCAGCCAGGCCAACTCACTGTACTCCATCGTCGACGGCAGCGACATCGCCTCCGGCGGCTCGACCGGGGACTATCAGGCCACCGTCAGCCTCTCCAACCCGGACCCCAATGGCGTGGTGCAGGGGGCCGTGCAGGAGGATCTCACGCAGCCGGATGAATTTGACCCCCTTCTTAATGTCCCCGCCAATTACGAGACCGGGTTGATCGGCTCGGACCCCAACCCCGCCGATTCGTCGCTGCCGCGCATTCAGATCGGGGCCACCGATGTGGATATGTTCAAGGTGGTCGCGCCGGATACAGGCATCCTTACCGTCGATGTTCAGTCGCAAAGCGTGTACGGTTCCAGCGGCATCAATCCGTTTCTGTTGCTTTACGACAGCAATTTGAACCGGATCGATGCTGGTTACGGCGAGGGCTGCCTTCAGGACAACGTGACCATCGGCCAGACCTACTACGTCGCCGTTACGACCTTCGGCACGGCCGTCAATTCCCAGGGCCAGATCGCCATCGATCCCAGCACTCCCTACAACCGCCATTCCACCACGGGCCAGACGGGCAATTACGACGTGTACCTGTCCTTCGACAACGGCGACCAGAACGGCACCGTCTTCAGCGCCGTCTCTTTCGCTTCCAGCAACACCAATAACGTGGTCTCCGGAAACATTGGCAAGGATTACGGCCAGCAGCTTCTAGGCGCCAACGGCGGCAGCAAGGATGTCGATTTCATCTCCTATGTGCCCGCCTCCAGCGGCCTGCTGGAACTTTCAGCCATCAGCCCCGACAGCACGATGGCGCCGTCGATAACCCTGTGGCAGTACGATGCCACCGCCAACGCAATTAACAAGATCGCCGATGCTACCGGCGCGGCCGCCGCGATTGATTACCCGGTTACCCAGGGCCAGACGTATTACTTCTCCATCACCGGCCAGGGCAACGAAGGGTTCAACTGGTACGCCGTTGCCTCCGGCTCCGGCGGCGACACGGGCAACTATCAGCTCCGCGCTGTCGGTGGCCCCATGAGCGACGCCACCGCCCTCAATAACGGTTCGGTCAACAGCGGCACGCCCACGTCCATCGCCTTGGACGATCCGATTCTGGGCGACATCGGCATGGACGGCCCGCTTGTGATCGGAGCGGCGGATGTCGATCTGTACTCCTTTACGGCCCAGCACGATGAATCCGTCACTATTGTCGCCGATGCCTCCCGCGCCGGTAGCGCCGACACCTTCCTGCGCCTGTTCGATTCCTCCGGCAACGAATTGGCTTATAACGACAATATGAGTGACAGTTCATCCTCCAGTCTGCTCACCGTGCGGCTGACCGGCGGGCAGACGTATTACATCGGCGTGGATGGGGCAGGCCCGCAGGCCCGCAACTACAATCCCCTGACCGGCGTTGGCGCGGCGGCGGGCTCGACCGGCGCCTACACGCTGGTCATCACCCAGGTTTCCACCGCCAATGACGCCACGCCGCCCACGTCCCAGGTTGATGCTTTGCCCGCCTGGTCCACGGCCAATATCTCCGTGCACTGGACAGGCAAGGACAACGCGGGCGGCTCGGGTATCGTCAATTATGATGTGTATGTCAGCGATAATGGCGGCGATTACACGCTCTGGCAGGACCACGCCGCGGCCACCAGCGCGGTTTACACCGGCGTGGAAAGTCACACCTATTCCTTCTACTCCGTTGCGCGCGACTTTGCGGGCAACCTGGAATCCGCCCCCGCCTCGGCCCAGGCCACGACCATGGTAGACGCCATTGCGCCCACCAGTCAGATGCTGCCGATTACCGCCAGCCCGACAGCCGCCATATTCCGCCTGGATTGGTCCGGCAGCGATGATGCCGACGGCTCCGGCATCGCCGGCTATGACATCTACTATTCGGTGGATGGCGGCCCGTACACCATCTGGCGCAGTATGACAACCGATACCTCCGGCACCTTCCACGCGCCCGTCGCACCGGCCACGTACAGCTTCTACAGCCTGGCGCACGATGTGGCCGGCAACATCGAGGCCGCGCCGGACACTCCGGATGCGACCATTACGCTTACGCGAAATGTGCAAACCCTCACGCCCACGGCGAGAAGCTGGTCCTTCCACGATGCCAACAACGCGCTGGTGACGATAAAACTTTCCGGGCCGGGAAACGTGGACCTGGTGCGCGGCGTCGCTGCAACCGCCCAGGGCAACCTGGTGGAAATGGATGTGACCAATACCACCACATCCAGTTCCATCAGCATTACCGTCACGCCCGCCCCAGGCGCGGTCATTCGCCACACCACCATCGGCGATATAAACATCAGCGGCTCGCTGGGCAGTTTCTCCGCGGCCACCAGCGATTTCTCCGGCGATTTTGCCTTGGATGGCGTCATCAGCAGAGTAACGTTGGGCGATGTTTCAAACGGCCAGATTAGCATCGGCTCGCTTTCCGGTAGCACCATCTGGCCGACGATCACGCTGGGCAGCGTGTCGGATCTAAGCATGACTTCCGAGACGCCCATCAAGTCCATCGCGTGCATCGACTGGCTGGATCCATCGGGCGCCGGCGCGGACATCACCGCGCCGCTCTTAGGAAAATTGACGGTCACGGGCCGCCGCGCAACGACCACGCTGGCGGCGATTGGGGGAGATTTCCAGGCGGATCTGGCGATTTCTGATGCCGTCGCCTCGACGGCAGCGGCGCTGGGCTCGGCCTCCATCGCGGGCGAACTCTCTGGCAGCGACTGGAACATCAACGGCAAGCTGGGCAGTGTGATGGTGAAAGGCGCTGTCGATTCGTGGACATTGCACAGCGAGATTGACCAGCTTGTCAGCCTCAGTTCGCTGTCTGTGGGCAATGTTTCCAGTACCACGCTGGATTTCAGCGGTGCCATCGGCCGCATAACCGATCAAAGCTGGGCCAGCGGCGCGATCACCGCCGGCACGCTAGGCAGCCTCAACAGCCGGGCTGGCTTTGCGGCGGATCTCACGTTGGCCGGTCCTGCCCTGCCGCGCCAAAATGTTTTGGGCGGCGCCTCGATGGGTATGATCTCCGGCGGCACGTGGACGATTGCCGGACCCGTCGGCAACCTCACCGCCCCATCCGCCAGCGCGTGGACTCTTGATATCACAGGGGCCGCAGGAACTTTGCATTCCCTGGCCTTGAAAGACCGCAATGCTGTAAGCTCACCGACCATCTCCGCCGTCTCCATCGGCAGTGTGAACGTGGCGGGCGGTTTGTCCAATGCGAGCTTCAATCTGATGCAGGCCGTCGATCCGCTGCACGCGGCGCTGGGCACGTTCTACATCGGCGGGGCGATGAACAATAGCGAGGTGCTCACGCGCGGCAATATCAACAGCGTGACCGTCCGCACCATGAATGACAGCCTCATCTTTGCCAGTGTCAACGCCGACGCCGTGCCGGCGGGTCTGCCGACCTCCGCGGATCAATTTGACAACGCCGACCCAACGCTCCTGGCCACGATTAAGAGCGTCAAGATCTTAGGCCCGATCACGCCTACCGGCCAGACGCCCGCGCCGAGCTACATCAACTCTTCGATCGCGGCGGGCAAGATCAATTACATCACTGTCGTCGGAACTGTGGCGGACCAGGATGATTCCGGCGGCGATGACCCCACGCCCTTCGGCTTTGCCGCGCGGCAGCCTGTCATCAGCTATCATGGCCCCGCAGCCAATGGAGATTTTGAGATATTGGTGGTGTAGTGCCCAAAGACGCGCACGAAAACCCCTCTCCCTTGGGAGAGGGTAGGGTGAGGGTTCTTTAAGGTTGAGACCCCTCACCCGGCATTTCGTGCCACCCTCTCCCGCAAGGGGAGAGGGGTGAGTGCCGCAGCGGTCACGGTCCTGCCGTCAGCAGCCTGTGCAGCAGGCTATCCAGCGGCACGACCGCAAACGATGTCCGCGAATCGGACATGGCGTAAGGCACAATCAGGTTTCCCGCGTGTAGCATCGAGCCGCAGGTATAGACCACGTTGGGCACGTAACCTTCGCGCTCCTCATCCGTCGGCACGAGGAGCGGTTCGCGCATGCGGCCGATGACGTGGGCGGGATCGTTCAAATCCAGCAGGATCGCGCCGATGGAGTACTCGCGGAATGGGCCCACGCCGTGCGTCAGCACGAGCCAGCCTTTTTCCGTTTCGATGGGCGAGCCGCAGTTGCCCACCTGGACCATCTCCCATTCCTCGCGCGGCGACAGGAGCACCTGCGAATGATTCCACACGTGCAGGTCCATGGAGCGCAGCAGGAACAGCCGCTCGCCATCGTGACGGGAGAGCATCATGTAGCGGCCGTTGACCTTGCGCGGGAACATGGCCATACCCTTGTTGCGGGCGTAGCGGCCCGAAAGCGTCATGGCGTGGAAGCGTTTGAAGTCCGCCGTCTCCAGCAGCATCGGGTAGATCTGCCACCCGTCGTAGGCGGTGTACGTGCCGAAGTAGCGGATGGCGCCGTCATCTTCCACGAAGCGCACCAGGCGGACATCCTCCATGCCGCGCGCCTCGTACGGCGTGGCGGGGAAGATCACCGTCTCCGTGGGATGGCAGTCATCTGGGAAGTTAAGGTCGTAGTTGGCCTGGGCCATCCAGATCATCGTCGAGCTGAGCCGCTTGTAGCCGGCCTTGATCTGTCCCGTGCGCCGCACATCCACCAGTGCCGCGCGAAGCTGGGACAGCGTGAAGTTTTCACCCAGGTGATCCAGCACGGCCGTGACGGGCGCCTCAGAAAGCCCATGCCCGCGCAGCCGCAGCAGATAGGCTTTTTTATCGATCAGCCGGTCCAGCACCGGCCGCGCCGTGCACGCGAAGCGCGGCGGCGGGTCCAGCCGCGGCTTACCTGCGCTATCAATAACGCCGCTGCGAAAGACGACCGAAGAAACGTGTCCTTCACCCGTGGCGCGCAGGCTCATGAGGAAGCGCACCGCGCCCGGTTCAAGCCCGCCCTGGTTGGGGTGGGGGACGATCGAGGGATTAAACAGCGCCGCGGCCTCGATGGAATACTCCATCGTAAAGTACGCGCCGATCAGCATCTCCTGCTCCGGCGAGAGCACCACGCCGATGGGGACGTGCTGGGCTACTTCCTGATAGTGCTCACGAAACATCCGCCCGATGGACCGGTGGCGGCTGGAGAAACGCTTCTCCAGGTCCGCAAGGCGGTTACGAGCACGGTCGGCGGAAATGGCCGCCACGCGCGTACAAATAGATCGTATCCTGCGCGGCTGTCCAAAGCTCAGATACCGCGGGATTACGCGGCGGTCATCGGATTTAAGCTGATAATCCGGTAAACGGAACACTTCAAATGGCTTCCCCGGCGCGTGGTCCATATGCCCTCAACTTGGCTCCGCAAGCTTCCAATTAGCGGTCATAATCATGGTCAACGGAACAAGAACCAGTCACGGTTAAAGGGACGTTTACAAATTTCACTCTAGCAATTTGAAGAGCCCTAATTCTCGGAAAAATCCGAAAAACGACAAATAAATTCGTCGGCATATTGCCTACTTCTTCGGCCGCTTATTACATCATTCGACGTCCAAGCCTCTGCCCACAAAACCGGCAATCGGCAATTCGAAAAAGAGGGCAGCCCGCCGGTTGGCGGGCTGCCCAAAAATCACAACGACTTCAACTTAGCAACTCATTGGCCGCTATAGATGTTGCTGACATCCGTGGAAGCCAGTTCCAGGTTGTAAATCCGCAGATCATCCACGCCGCCGTTGTAGTAGCGGGCGGAGTTCAGATCGCTGCGGGCGCCCACGAAGATGTTCGTGGGAAGCGTGATCGAATGGCCGACATCCTTGGTGTCAGAGACCTTCATGTTGCCGTCGAGGTACACCTTGCGGCCGTTGGTCCCTGAGAACGTCAGCGTGTACAGGTGCCAGTTGCCGTCGTAGAAGTTGTACGTCGTGTTCTGCACCGTCAGGCAATCGCTGTCGTTCATGGACGTACCATTGGCATCGGAGGCGAAGGTACGAATGGATGTGCCCCAGTTGGGCTCAGAGCCGGTGGTGAACCAGACGCTGACGGTGTTGGTCGCTTCGGGAACGTTGCCCCAGCTGAAGACATAGTGATATCCGCTCTGGCCGGAATCCAGGCTGCCGGAGGCCGGTTTGAACCAGAAGGATACCGAGAAGTTGCTGTTCAACGAGAAATTGCTGATTTGCATGTAGCTGCTGCTGCCGTTGAACGAGAGGGCGTTGGAGAACTTGCCCGTGATCCAGCTGGGACTGCTGTACAGCGTGCCGGTATGGCCGTTGCCGGTGGAGTCGGAGGCGCTTGACCCGCTGCCTTCATCCAGCTTCAGCCAGGCGGTCTTGGTGGGGACGCTGGAGTTGGGATCAATCGTGATCGTCGCCTCATCGTAGGCCGAGGCCGCCGTATCGGTCACGGTCAGTCTCACGACATACGTGCCCATCGTGGAGAACGTGGCCGTGGTATTGGCCGCGTTGGCATTGCCGAAGGTCACCGTGCCGGGGCCGGAGGTCTTGCTCCAGGTGCAGGTGCTGGCGGCGGGAATGCCATCATCACTGATCGTGCCGGCCAGTGTCACGGAATTGGTGGGCCAGGTAATCTCCTGGTCCACGCCGGCGTTGGCCGTGGGAGCGCCATCGGCGGTAATAGTCACACTGCTGGTGCCGGTGGCGGCGGTGTCATTGGCCGTCAGAGTTAAAACGTAGGTGCCGCTCACGGAGAACGTGGCCGTGGTGCTGGCGGCGTTCTGGTTGCCGAAGGTCACCGTGCCCGGACCTGAGGTCTTGCTCCAGGTGCAGGTGGCCGCGGCGGGGATGCCATCATCGCTGATCGAGCCGGACAAGGTCGCCGCGGCGGGCAGGACGATGGTCTGGTTGTTCCCCGCAGTGGCCGTGGGGGCCGTGTTGGAAATGATCGTCGCCTCGTTATAGGCCGTGGCCACCGTATCCGTGACGGTCAGGCGAACCACATAGGTGCCGATGGCGGAGAAGGTGGCCGTGGAGGAGGCGGCGTTGATCGAGCCGAAGGTCACCGTGCCCGGACCTGAGGTCTTGCTCCAGGTGCAGGTGCAGGCGGCGGGAATGCCATCATCGCTGATCGTGCCGGCCAGGGTGAGAGAATTGGTCGGCAGTGTAATGGTGTGGTTGCCGCCGGCATTGGCGGTGGGGGCGCCATCGGCCGTGATCGTTACATTGCTGCTGGCCGAGAGATTGGAATCGCTGGCCGTCAATGTCAGCACGTAGGTACCACTCACAGAGAACGTGGCGGTGGTAGAAGCGAGATTGGCATTGCCGAAGGTGACCGTGCCAGGACCAGAGGTCTTGCTCCAGGTGCAGGTGGTGGCCGCCGGAGGATTGGGCAGACCATCATCACTGACCGTGCCGGACAGCGTCGCGGCCGCGGGCAGCACGATCGTCTGGTTGTTGCCGGCGCTGACGGTGGGGGGATTGTTGCCGCCGCCGCCCGAACTGTTGTTCATGACGTTGGTCACATCGGAGGAACTCAGTTCCACGTTGTAGATGCGGACATCATCCACGCCGCCATTGTAGAAGCGGGAGGAGTTCAGATCAGACCGGCCGCCAACGATGATGTTGGTGGAAGGAGTGATGGAATGGCCGACATCCTTGGTGTCGGATTGCTTCAGGCTGCCATCGATATACACCTTGCGGCCGTTGGTTCCTGAGAACGTCAAGGCGTAGTGGTGCCAATTGCCATCATAGAAGGCGTAGCTGGTGTTTTGCACCGTCAGGCAATCGCCATCGGCGAGGTACGTGCCACTGCTGTCGCAGGCGAAGGTACGCAGGGACACGCCCAGGCCCGGTTCTGAGGCCGTGGTGAACCACATGTTGACGCCGTTGGTCGCTTCGGGGGTGCTGCCCCAACTGAACACGTAGTGGTAGCCGCTCTGACTGCTATCCAGGCTGCCGGAAGCAGGCTTGAACCAGAAGGCGACGGAGAACGACGCGTTTAGAGAGAAGTTGCTCACCTGGCAGTAGCTGCTGCTGCCGTTGAACGAGAGAGCGTTGGAGTACTTGCCCGTGATCCAGCTTGGGCTGTTGACCAGCGTGCCCGAGCGGCCGTTGCCGGAAGAATCTGAGGCGGTCGAACCGGAGCCCTCATCGAACTTCAGCCAGTCCACGGGGTTGGGGCCGCTGCCCGCCGGGTTCACCGAGATTATGGCCTGACTACTGGCTGACAGGTTGGAATCACTGGCCTGTAGTTGCACCACGTATGTACCTGTTGTCGAGAACGTGGCCGTAGTATTGGCCGCATTGACATTGCCGAAAGTGACCGTGCCAGGCCCGGAGGTCCTGCTCCAGGTGCAGGTGGTGGTGGCCGGCGGATTGGGCAGGCCATCATCGCTGACTGTACCGGCCAGCGTCAACGAATTGGTCGGCCAGGTGATCGATTGGTTGTTGCCCGCGCTGACCGTGGGGGGGGTATTGGAAACCGAAGTGTTCACCGTGATGGTAACTGAACTGGTGGCCGTCAGATTGGAATCGCTGGCCAGCAATTGCAGCACGTACGTGCCCGTCGTGGAGAACGTGGCCGTGGTGCTGGCGGCGTTAGCATTGGCGAACGTCACCGTGCCCGGCCCTGAAGTTTTGCTCCAGGTGCAGGTGGTGGCGCCTGGAGGATTGGGCTGGCCATCATCACTGACCGTTCCGGACAGTGATACCGTATTCGTGGGCCAGGTAATACCCTGATTGCCGCCGGCATTGACCGTGGGCGCTATATTGCCAGAGTTGACGGTGATTGTCGCCTCATCATAGCTGGATAAAGAAGAGTCGCTGGCCGTTAGACGCACCACGTAAGTGCCTGTTGTGGAGAACGTGGCCGTGGTGGAGGCGGAGTTGACATTGCCGAAGGTAACTGTGCCAGGGCCGGACGTCTTGCTCCAGGTGCAGGTAGTGACGCCGGGAGGATTCGGCAGCCCATCATCACTGACCGTGCCTGAAAGCGTCACGGTATTGGTGGGCCAGGTAATGGACTGGTCAACACCGGCATAAGCGGTCGGGGTCATGTTGCCGCCCAGGCCTACAGTGTCCTTGTTGCTCGTGTAATGCGCGCCGCCGCCGCCGACGTAGCCGTAACTGGCGCCGGAAGACGATTGGGTTACCCAGAACGAGTACAGCGATCCGTTGGTGATGTAGAACTTAAACTGCACTTTCGTGTTGGAGAGGGCTGAAAGGTCCGAGGCGCCACTCCAACTCACCTGAACCGAGGTCTTGTCCACGGCGACCGCGTTGCAGTTGGCCTTGGTGAAGGGGGAGATCGGCGACCCGCTGTTAGGGTCGATCGCCTCAACCTTCAGGCTGCCGCCGGACATGGCCGCGTTGACGAACATGTACTTACCGTTGAAGGTTACCGGGTGGGTCAGGACAGTGCCCTCAGTGGAGCCGGCATCCATGGAGCAAAAACCATCGCGCCGCATGTACCGCATGCCCAGACAGAAATGCGTGCTGTAATCAAGACCTCGACCCGACGCGTAGAAGTACAGTTGCTCATTATCGGACGGGCCGACAATGAGCGGGCTGCCGGCGACGCTCTGCACATTGGCCCCGGCCCAGTTTCGATTGTTGGGATCACAGACGTTGCCTGGGGCGGGAACCACGGGGCACAATTCCATGTGCTTGCCATTGGCATCCACCGGCCGGTGGAAGTACCAGCCGTCGTAGCTGAAGCCCAGGTACACCTGGTTGATCTTATCCTCACGGTTCTCGTACACCCCATTGTCCTTGTCCAGCATGGTGACCGAGAACATGCCGAGCATCATGCTCTCGTAGGGCGTGCAGTCCAGATTATAGAGCGTGGGCAGAAAAGTCACCCAAATGGAATTGGGGTCCAGGACATCCGAGCCGACCCAATAAGGTTGGCTGCCTGGCCAGCCGCCTTCTGCGGGCGTGCAAAAGACGTTTGGATCCCTTTCCACGTACAAACGCATGCGGTCAGCGCCAGCGCAGCCGCCGCGAATGGACCACACGCCCTTTCTGCGGAAGGAGTTCATAAAGATTGTGGTGCGGTCCTGGTTGCATATATTGCCCAGGTCGAGGCAGGGTTCAAAGTGGTTGCTGTCGCTGGACGTGCCGGCGACGCCGGAATTGACATTCTTCCAACAGAAGAAGGCCTTCCATCGCTTGGCCGGGTTCTGCTCATCCTGGTCCAGCCAGACGGTATCGCTGTCGGAGCCCATGATATCCGCATTAACCTCATTCAGAAAGCTGTCCTGGATGGTTATTGTGCAGCTATTGCAGTCCCTCGTCCAGTTGACGGCGTCATCCGATACGTACCGGCCTATGGCGTAAAAATAGGGACTGCCACTTGTGTACTGCATGTGCGTAAACAGGTAATACTTGCCGCGACTGGGGTCAAACCACACGCCGTCACTGAACGTCAGGCAGGGGTCAACATTGGGATCGAGCAGTCCATGTGCAGTGTCATGATACGTGCCGTTATGATAGGTCCTGGTGATGTTACTCATGCTGTCCACCAGGAACTCACGGTTGGTGCTGTCCGGGTTGTTGGGGCCCGGTGAGCCGCTGGTCAGGGGAATGAAGAATTGGCGGCCAATGTTAATCGGGATGACCGATGGCCGCGTCGAGAGCCAATCGGGAAAAGGCTGGGGCAGATGGTTGTTAATGGCATACTGGGTTGCATTAGCGTAATTGGCCTCAGTGGTGTTGACGTCCGGGGGGAAACCATTGGAATCCGGCAGAACAATGCCGTTATACAAGGTTTCAGCCCAGGCCGTCCGGCTGATGGGGACAATTACGGCCACACACATCAAAAACAGCAGAAACTGCGCGCACATTCGTTTCTTTTGCCGCGGGTTCATCGTTCTTCTCCATAAATGAGGTGTAATAGTTGTACCGCGCGCCGACACGATTCGGCGCGGGGGGCTTACATCGGTTACCGTCCGTTAGAGATGTTGCCGCACCCTTGGAAGACTCCAAGGTGCAGTTTTTTGACATCGCTTAACCCGGTCGCGCCTTCGAGGAAACAAATACAGCCAACATGGCCAAAAAGGCGGGCAGGAAACAAAAAGATTTGCTGCTCTGCGCGCACATGAACATCTCCCAGTTTTAAAGGCCCACGACATGTTGGCCGCTAAGATTGCGGCCACAAAAGGGCACAAAACGCCGAAAGGACGAATCGGCGCATCCCAGGCCGGTGAATTTAGCACGAAGTCGCCTGCTGTCAATGCCAAACTTGTCAGGCTGTTAATTAATTAACATAATCTTAATCGCTGCTCACAGCCTTAGTGGCATCGCGGTCCTGCTGTTCATGAATATGAGCTTTCTTGACATAATTTCCAGCTACATCGCTTAGGAGAAATGGACGTAACAGCAGATAATATGGCCATTTGAAGGCATGTGTTACTATCACCCAAAGGGATGTTTATGTCCTTTCGGGCGGTAGCAACGCCCTGGATTAATTCGTGGAACAGTGCCAGACATTTGGCACTCAGAAAAAAAGTGTCGGGGCGACGCTAAAATTCTGACAGAATTTTTGCCAGGTTACCCAAAGATGCGATCGCCGCTTCGGATTCTCATCACGTTCGGCATCGATGGGTTTTGGGTTTGCTATTTTTGATTTGTGCTTCGACCCTGAGCCTGTCGAAGGGCGATTTGACCTCGCTCGACGCACGCGCCAGTCGAAAATCGCAAATCAAAAATCGGAAATTACCTTCAATACAGGAAGTCACCCCGGACGGAAGAAGAGCCTAAAGTCGGACATAATGAGCACAGACCAACGGAGAGGGTGGGATTCGAACCCACGGGATGGCAAAGCCACCCACCGGTTTTCGAAACCGGTACAAGTATTCCGCAAGTAGCTGGAGCACCAAAGACTTGTGACAAGTCTCCGGAACTGCTTGGCCGTCTGCTTGGCGCTTTTGCCGCTGAAATCGCCCCCGCCGACGCCGATCTATCCGCCCTGTTGACCGCCTGGACGACCCTGCCGGAAGCGATCAAGGCCGGCATCGTGGCGATGGTGCACGCGGCCAAAGGTGGGAAGCAATGAGCCTCCGGCCGCCACGACCCCCAGGAACTCCGTCAAAGCCGCTGTACGTTGCCTCTGGCCGACGATCATAGGCGACCCGGCCCCCAGGACCGCCGCGGAGCTTGCCCCGAAAAAAGCGAACCCAGGAGGCAAGGGGGGTCCGGGTCAAGCGGAACCCCGTCATGGGTTCCCGCGCAGTTTTCTATCAGTTTTTCATTTTGGAGATTTGAATCATGAATGAAGCCACAGTCGAACCCACAGAAGGTAAAGCTGGTGAAGAAACGAAGCACCCCGCCCGGTCATATGCTGGCCTGCCGCTGGTGTTCATTGCCGGAGATCCGCCGACCCCTGCGCCCTTCCTGATGAGCCGCGACGAGGTTATCCGGTTCCTGCGCCTGAACGACAGCAGAACCAAATTTCCGGCAAAGGCGCTCCAGCGATACCGCCAACTGGGATTGCGGACGGTTCGCATCGGCCGTTGTGCCTGGTATCGGCTGGATGATGTTCTGCGGTTCCTGGACGGCCAGCAAGCCAGGCTGGCTATCCAAAAGGCCGAGGACGAAAAAACCTGGGACTGATTTGGCCGCTGCATCGATGCCCGCGCGAGTCGATGTAATACTTTCACTTCACCGCACGGAGAAACGCCGAGCCGCTCCTTCTCTCACTCTATGGTAGCGCAGCCAATTGGCGCGGAGAATGGACATAGGCAGGCTAGATCAGGCACGTACCATCACTTTTGGACTTCACGTCCCAACGCCGGCCGAGTGGTCGGGGCTCCTGCTGGAAGCAAGGCTGGCCGATTAGAAGCCTTAGCGAGTTCAGCTTGCACCGTTTCAGGAACGAGTTTTGGCTTCATGCCGAAACTAAATCGCACTGGGTTGCCGTATTGATCTTCTCCCCAGCCGTACCCGCTTGTCAGGGATTCAGTGACAAATTGCCCCTTCACCAAGCGTCCATCATCGCAATTGATCTCAAAGACCCCGCGCTGGCCGCTTGTGCTCATGCCCTTATATGTCACCTGAGCAAATCCGCGCCCTTCCGTTCCGTTTACGACCATGCGGCAATGAACGTCAGCATTACCGGTCGATGAGTGCGCCACAATTTCGCCCTGGAACACCTCGTTGGATTGCGGGAAAGTTCCGACCATTGAAAAAGTCCGCGTACACCCGCCAAGAAGACAGGCTACAACCATCATCGTTAAGCGAAGTTTCATGTAATATCCTTCCCCGCGCAACTTCTTCTTCACCACTATCAAATCCGCCGGTGTTTCACGATCATCGTAATTGGAGGCATGAATACAACAAACAGTAGTTTGTCGGTGCAGATTCTACCCCTGCCGAAATGCGGACGGCAACAGCTAAAGGGACAGAATCACAGGCCCCAAATCCTACACGTTAAACCTTGGCCAGCATGTCCTGTCAGCGGTATGATCTTGCCACGGGTAGCCCGCGACGGCGGGCGCATGGCCGGTCCGGTTTCTGCTTTCACTATTCGGCGGGAATCGGTCCGGCCGGCCCGGTCACAGGAATAGTGAAACATGGCAAGCAAATCGCAAGCAGTTGAAAGTCCGCGTGTTGAATCCAACCCGTCCCCCGACGCTATAGCTCAACTTCAAGAGCTGGCCGCCCAGGCTGAAGGATTATTGGGCGAACTGCGCGTCGGCGAAGTTTCTCCTGACTGGCAATTGAGGGCAGAGGAAGTCTACAGTTTGGCCTGCGAGTGCGATCCTCGCGTACAAGCGATGTGCGCTGTTAATGAGTTTGAAGCATCGCTCAGAGGCAAACGCGCCAGCGAAAAGAAGATTGCCTCCGCTCTGGCATCGCGTGATTTCGGCCTACCTTTAAAGGGTGTCCGCGAGAAACGCATTTCGGCAGCCTGTCAGACTATCAACGCCAAGCTTCGGAGGATTCTGGACACGCCTTTTCTGACGGCTGATGTTTTCCCAAAAGCGGCCGAGGGTATTTCGCGAGCGGTGGAAACATTAAAACGATTGCTGCCCGTTCAGGCAGATGCAACGGCCGCGGCGCAGCCGGCCTTCGCGGCCGGCCATCTGCACCCCACGGATTTGATTAAGACCGCCGTTGCCGTAAAAGAATTCAGCGTGTCGCTGCACACCTTGTACCGCGGTGTCGATGACGGCAGAATCAAAGACTGGCGGCTCCCAGGTCACGGCAATAACGCTCCTCTGCAACTGAGCCGCGCTGAAGTTGAAAAACACTGGCCGAGACGGTGATAGCGTAAAGTGAATTCCTTTCTTGAGGTTGTACCAAATCGCGCCTATTTCGCGCCCAAGTTGTACCAAGTGGTAGCAAGATGCCCCTGCCACCATTCCCCCCATAAAACCGGCCTTATGCTGGTCATTTATGGAAACGACAACCTATTTAACTTTGGATGCACTAGCTTCAACGCTGGGGCTGTCGCGGCCGTACCTGAAAGAGCAGGCCCGCCTTGGAAACATTCCTGCCCTTCGTGTAAGCGGCCGGTTGCGGTTCGATGAGGGGGCGGTTCGCGCAGCGTTGGCAAAACTAGCCAACAAGGGGGCCGGCGATGCCGAATAACCCTATCCCTCCGCCGCCCCCGGCGATCGCGCCGCTGCTGCTTAATGCTGGCGCCGCCGCGCGGCTTTGTGGTCTGAGTGTGGCCGGCTGGTGGCGCTTGCACGCTGCCGGCCGCGTGCCGATGCCCAGGCGGTTAGGTCGCCGCACGCTCTGGTGCGCCTCGGAACTTTCCGAGTGGACCGCCGCGGGATGCCCTCCGCGCACCCGCTGGCAAGCTGGCAAAGCGGCGGCCAAGAATGGGGGGCAACCGTGAGCGCGCGATTCTACATGCTTCCCCGGCAAATTGCTGAGCGTACAGATATCAAGGCGCTTGCCAAGCTGACGCTGGCGGTGCTATGCGACCATATCGGCCACAATGATTACGCGTGGCCGGGGTATCGGCTCTTGAAAATTGAAACCGGCTGCCGGAGTTCCGACACGCTACAAAATGCCCTGGCGGAACTGGAACACGCAAGGCTTATCACCATCGAGCGCAGAGGCCGGAGCCGGTTAAATCACTACCGCTTAGGCGCACCGGCAGGCGGTACAGTTTCACCCGCACAAAGCGCACCGCCAGCCGGTACACCTTCAAAACGCAAGCGCACCGCCCGCCGGAACACTAGCGCACCGCCAGACGGTACGGAAGCGCACCGCCCACCGGTACATAACCAGACAGACCCAATTAACCAGACCCAAAAGGCGCGCGCGGATGCTCTCGATAACTTCCCCACACTGAACACCCAAGAGTTTCGTACCGCTTGGGCTGAATGGTTTGAATACCGGCGCGAGAGCCGCAAGAAGCTGAGCGAGCGGACCATCCAAAAGCAATTAAGCGATCTGGCCAAACAGGGCGCGGCCGTGGCCGTGAAGATGATCGACCAATCCATCCGAAACGGCTGGGCCGGTTTATTCCCCTTGAAGTCCCCCCGCAACACACCGGCCAAGTTTACGCCGGCCGCAACCACAACCGATTATGACGCCCTGGCAATTCCTGCATCGGAGACACCATGAGCGACACCACCATCATTTGTCGAGACTGTCACAAGCCCTTCATCATTGACCCATCGTTGAAACCAATCAGCGGCATTCCAGCCAGCGCGCTTATCAAAGCCTGCCCTGACTGCATCCGTCGAATAGATGAAGCTGAGCGACAGGCGAAAGAACAACAGGCCAAGCCCGTATCACCGTTGGCCCGGTGCGGTGTCCCTGACCACTGGCAACATGCCACGTTCGATAAGTGCATCGACCTGCCGCACGACACGGTAGGCCGCGTGCAAGAATGGGCGCGGGCTCCATCGGGCATTGTGTACCTGTTCGGCGCGCCGGGGCTGGCAAGTCTTATTTGGCCGTGGCAGCCCTGGCCTATGTTCTGCATGAGAGAATCTTTGAGCCGGCTGACTGCCGGTTCATCCGTGAGGCAGATTATCTGGACAACATCAAGGCGACGTTTGGCAACGGGGAAGTATCACCGCGAAATCTGCCCCCGAATCACTCGCGCCGAGTGAAGGTGCTGGTTTATGACGACCTTGCCGCCGGCCTGATTACCGGCTGGCGGGCCGATGAGATTAAGCGCCTGCTGGAAGGCCGGCACGCGGATAACTTGGCGACGATCATCACCAGCAACATCCGGCCCGGTGAAATCACCAGCGCGATTGATGGGCGACTTGCTTCGCGGATAGCCGAATCGCGGCTTATGCTGGAGTTGCCGGCGCGCGACCTTCGCGTACATGGGTGCGCGAGACTGAGTGGGAGGCCGTCAGTCTGAGTGCCACCATCGACCAATAACCAGTCTAAAGAAATTCTTAGGAATAACCGACAATTGGATTGACTGACAGTACACTTGTAGTTAGGATTCTTTCACCATGAGCACGAAACAGACCAAGCTGAGTGAGCAAGTCAGAGCCGAAATCGCGGCTGCGGATTGGAGCCAAGCAGAGATTTGCAGGGCGCTCCGTATAAATCCGTCACAGATGAGCCGCTTCATGCATGGGGCGACCTGTCTATCGCTGGTGAACCTGGACGCCATCGGCTTGATGTTGGGATTGGAATTAAACACCGTCCATCGTGGGCGGAAAGAATAGTGGCCCCGCAACGCGCTAACGTTCGGGGCCGTGGGCAACACCTATTGTGGAGGTATCACCATGAGGCAGTCTAAGCAACGGGGCGGGCGATGGGCAACAGTCGAATTGCGGGGCGACGGACTTCAGCAGATTGACAACACCGACCCCGCGGCGGTTCTGGCTGGAATTTCCTACTACCTGAATTACTGCTCGAATGCCCAACGGCGGGCGGTTCTGGCACTGTGCGTTCACTGTAGCGGCCTGCCCTGTCCTGATGGCGTTGAGCCGCTCAGGCCAGAAGAATCAAGAACCCAAAGAGCCGACAGTCATAACTTACGTTTCGTCCCGGCAAGCGCATAGTTGCCCGGAAAGGTGTTTCGATCATGGCGAAGTTAACAGAGAAGTCATCCGGCAAGGCGACGGGTTCAGGCGATAAGACGTTGCCTGCCGTTGCCAGTATCAGCGATGTCGCGAAATGGCTGGGGCGCGATCGCCGGTCGGCCGGCAAGCTGATCGCGGACCTGGAAGCGAACTACGAACTCAAGCGCAAGGCGACGGGATCGCGGCCGTTCTGGTTATGGTCGGACTTCTTCGCGGCGCTTGAGAAAATGGACTTGCGATAAAGGCAGGGAAAGCGAGAACAGCAATGCGAATCTTCCAAACTACATATACGGACCGCAGCGGCCAGCAACGCAAGGCGAAGCGCTGGTATCTTGAATTCACTGACCACTTGGACACCCGGCGCCGCGTGCCGGCGCTCGAGGACCGCAAGGCATCGGAGGCCATCGGGCGAAAGATTGAGGAACTGGTAAACCACAAAGCCGCCCATGACTCGCTGCCACCGGCGCTGTCGGCGTGGCTGGAGGGCCTGCCCAACTCTCTCCGCAAGCCGCTGGCACGGTTCGGACTGTTGGACACGCTACGTCTGGCGTCGATGCAGACGTTACAAGATCATCTGGCCGACTTCGCCGCGGCGTTGACCGCCAAGGCCAACACGGCGCGGCATGTCGAACTGGTCAAAGCACGGGTGCGCCGGGTGATCGATGGCTGCCAGTTTGTTTTCTGGTCCGACGTGCAAGCATCCAAAGTGGTGACCTACCTAGCCCAACGCCGCGCCGATGTTGTCAACGCCAAGGGCAAGGCCAAGCGGGGCCTGATGCCCAAACTTTCAACTTCTACCTGTCGGCCTTCAAGTCGTTCTGCCGGTGGATGGTGAAAGATGGCCGCGCGACACAATCGCCAGTGGCTCACCTGGACGGCCTGAACGTCAAGACAGACCGCCGGCGTGACCGCCGAGCCCTGAGCATCGAGGATTTGCGCAAGCTGCTGGATGCAACGCGCACCGGGCCTGAGCGGTTCGGCATGGCCGCTGCTGATCGGGCGATGCTGTACCGCCTGGCTGCCGAGACTGGCCTGCGCCGCGGTGAACTGGAGAGCTTGACGCGCTCGAGCTTCAACCTGAACCCTAAAGCGCCGACTGTGACCGTCGAGGCCGGCTATTCGAAGCACCGCCGGCAGGACGTACTGCCCCTGCGGGTGGACACCGCCGCGGAGCTTGCCGCGACCATGGCCCACAAACTGCCGCACGCCCTGGCCTTCAACATGCCCGCGGATCGCCGCGTATCGGCCATGATGTTCCGGCAGGATATCGAGGCCGCGGGGCTGCCGTATTCCGATGAGGCCGGGCGCTTCGCCGACTTCCACAGTCTGCGGCACACCTTTGGAACGAACCTTGCCCGCGCCGGGATCCAGCCAAAGCAGGCGATGGACCTGATGCGACACAGCGATATCAACCTGACGATGGCGCGGTACTCGCATACGGTGATCGGCGAACAGGCCGTAGCCGTGGCCGCGCTGCCCGACCTGAGCGAGTCTGCCAGCGCTGCCGTTCTGATGCAGGCGACGGACGATGCGCCAGTAACGCCAGACGCCACAGCAGGCCGCGCAGGCTGCCCCAGGAGCGAAGATCGCCGCGCGGCTGGACCGGTTGACCGTTCAAAGGGCGAGAAGATTTCCAGCGTGTCGCAAAACGCAGAGGACGGCGCGGAAGAAATCTCCAAGGATGAAATCGAAGAAACCGCCGATTCGCGCTTGGCGCTTTGCTTGGCGCTTTCTGGTATGGGCGGTGAGGCGCAGCGATGCGCCGTGAGACAGACAGACGACACTCAGGCCACAATGACTGCTCAGGTGAAAACAGACGAAAAGCCTAGCAAAATGGCCGAATCCATAATGAATCCGGCCATTCTCGACAACGGAGAGGGTGGGATTCGAACCCACGGTACACTTGCGTGCACACCGGTTTTCGAAACCGGCCCGATCGGCCACTCCGGCACCTCTCCAGCGGGCCGTCACTATAGCAATTATTCCCCGCCGGGCAAGCAGACACCTCTCTAATGCCTTAAGCCTCAAGCTTCTTCAATAGCGCCTGCCGCATGACTTCCCGCGGGGCCGGCCGCCTCAGCCACATCTCATACTGCGCGGCGGCCTGATTAATGAACATGTCCACGCCCGTAACCGCGCGGCAGCCGGCCGCCTCGGCGTCGCGAATCAGCTTTGTGCGGATGGGATTGTAAATCGTATCGAAAACCACAGCGGAGCATCGCGGCAGCACTCCTTCAGCGAGGGGGCTGCAATCCACGTTGGGGTACATGCCGCTGGGTGTGCAATTGATGATCGCATCGGCTTCCAGCGGCGCGGCGGCCAGTTCACTCAGCGGCCGCGCGAGGAGGGGTGATTTGCCGCCGCGGCTAAACTCACTTGCGAGTTCCTCGGCGCGCTCCAGCGTGCGATTGTAGATCGTGATTTTTGCGCCGACAGCCGCCAGCCCAGCGACAATCGCCCGTGCCACGCCGCCCGCGCCAATAACCATCACGCGGCGATTAGCGAGCGATTGCCATCTGATATGTGGATCCTTCGCGGCGGAGGATGGAGCTTTTGATTCATCAAACGCGGCGGCCAGTGAATCCATCGCCGCGGCGCAATCGGTGTTGGAGCCGCGCAAGGGACAATTGGAATTTCCGGTGAGGACGACTGTGTTTATAGCGCCGATGGATCGGGCCAGCTCATCCACATTGGCCCTGCCCACGCGGGCCAGTGCGTTTTCCTTGTGCGGCACCGTGATGGAGAGGCCGTGAATGTCCAGCCACGGCCGCGCGAGGATGGCGTCGATGAAGCTGTCGAAAGCCGCGCGGCGGGGGGGCACGAGCAGGGGCAGATAAACTGCATCGACATCGTCGGCTGCGTAGGCCGCATTGTGTATGGCGGGGCTCATCGAGTGGCCGATGGGACAGCCGGCGACGCCATACACGGCGGTCGATTGCGAGATGGAATCCCAGCGGTAGCGGCCGCGCAGATCGGCCAGCGTGGGCTGGCCCGGCGCGCTTTGCTTATCGGCAGACAGCGCGGCGAACGCTCCGAAAGCATTGAATTTGCGGGCCAGAACGCGACTGGCCAGTCCTGCCTCGCCCATAGCCAGCGCCATGGCGGGCTTGCGGCTGGCGCGAAGAATTTCCAGCGCGGCGAAGCTGTCTTCGGCGCTGGTGGCGGCGAAGGCGATCTTGTTGATGTGCCCAGGGCTATCCTCCAACCGCCGTAGAATCACCGCCAGATTTTCCGGCCGGCCGGAAAAATCGTGGAAGGACACGATGAGTTCAGCGTCCGGATATTTTTGCAGCGCGGCCAGAAGCTCCGCGGCCGAGTCCATCGCCGCCAGTTCAAAATCGACCCAGCGGGCGCCAAGTGCGACGGTCTGGGCTAAGACGTGGGCGCGCTCTTTATCGGAGAGCCGGCAACGGCCGGCCTCAGCGCCGCTGCGGCAAGTGGCAATCAGCGGGCGCGGCGGGTTATCAAATATTATGTGCAGTGCTTGTTCGGTGTGATGAGTTAAAAAATCCAGCCGCAGTTCGATGGCCTCGGCGCCCGCCGCCGCGGCGGCGAGCATGGATTGCCGCATAGCCGCAGGAGAGCTATCCATCACGGGCACGATCAGCAGCGTGGCGCGGCCGGCCATGTTTGGCTTTTGCCTTTCGCTAAAAATTTGCCCGTGGGCAACTGCTGCCCTGGGGGCAACCCGCACAGCCGGAAGGCGCACTTTGCTCCTGGGCCGTGGAAACGCCGAAGGTGCTGAATTTCTTGGCCACCTTGGTCGAGCCGCACTTGGGGCACTTGGGCAGCGGCGAGTTCATCGACCGGGCGAGATTCTCAAACTCGTTCTGGCACTTTTCGCAGCGGTATTCGTAGAACGGCATCTTCGTACTCCTGCCGGCATCACTTCCGCCGGATAATCGTGCCAATATAGCCGGTGGGGGTTTTGCATCCAATGATGAAAGACTGTCGAGTGTAAACGGTTTACAGTCGACTGGTCGATTCGGCCAGTCACGTGCGGAATTTCCGCAGGTGATTTCGAACCAGTGAATCGGCATCTACTGTATCTGGGGCCCCGGCGGCAGACACACAAGATATGGTGGCCATGGGAAAACGAACAGGCCCGGCCTGGTGTTGTGTTGGCCAATTTGGCCAACACTTTTAATTGTTGCCTAGCCGCAGTCGCCGGCAGGTATTTGCCGTTCACACCTGAATGTCCCCCCAACCCACAAATTCCCTTGAGTGAGCCTGTCCCAATTTCTAGCATGGCAGGATAGAAAAGTGCTTGCCGGCCGGAGGGAAGGCATTGTGGCCGGCGCTTTGCGGCGGGGAGGGTGTACTTCCGCCCAGGTTGTCCTGCGCCTTTTGGAGAATCTGATGAGACTTGCAGTAGTTCCTCTGGCGGTGTTGTTGTCTTTGGCGGCGGTGGCCGTGCAGGCCGCCGCGCCCGTTCCTGTGGCCAAGGCCGTTTCACCGGCCAGTCAACCCGCGGCGGCCACGCAGGTGAGCGAGGTGAGCCTGGCGGATGTGAATCTCTCCGCCAGCGATAGCGACACGCGCCTGGCCCGGGCCACGCAGTTCGTCCTGTCCTCGGAGCGCTATCTGCACCACAGCAAGCTGCACAAGGGCATGATCGGCTACGGCCTGACCGTGCTGGAAGGCACGAAGATCGTGCGCTTCGATGTAGAGATCGTTTCGGTGATGTTCAACTTCGCGCCGCAGCAGGATGTGATCCTGGCGCGGGCTCGCGGGCAGAATCTCGAGGATACCGGCATCATCATGGGCATGAGCGGCTCGCCCGTGTTCATGAACGACGGGGCGGGCGACCGGATGATCGGCGCGGTGGCCTACGGCTTTACGATGCAGAAGCCCTCGAAAAACGGCCAGATTTTTGGCATTCAGCCGATCTCGCAGATGCTGGCCGCGGCGAATCTGCCCGAAGAGGGCAGTGCCCTGCCCATCGCTTCCGCGGATGACAAGGCCAAACTCGCCTCCGGAAATTCCGCCGGCGCGACTGGCCAGGGCGCTACTGCGGCGGCGTGCATTCGGCCGGATCGCTGCTGGCTCGAGGCGGCGCTGACGCCCAAGAAGGTGGATTTCACCAATTTCGGGCAGCCGGCTAACTGGGCCACGCCTATTAATCGGGGCGCGGGCCAGCCGGCGCTGCACCCGTTGGCCTCGCCGGTGATGGTGGGTTCGCTCGCCCCCCAGGCCATGGAAATGCTCGAACATGGCTGGTCCGATCGCACGCTTACCCCCGTGCAGGCGGGCGGGCTGGGGCACATGGCCATGGAAGAGCTCCAGGGCCTGAAACTCTGCCCCGGCTCTTCGCTGGCGATTCCGATGGTTTCGGGCGACCTGGATATAACCGCCGTTGGAACTGTCACCGATATTGTGGGCGACCACGTGATCGGCTTTGGCCACGCGATGAACGCCTCGGGCACTGTGGATTTCCCCATGGCCACGGGGTATGTACACGCGGTGCTGCCGCGCATGGATAACAGTTTCAAGCTGGCGGGCAAGGTGCAGACCGTCGGCGAGCTGACCGGCGATGAAAAATCCGCGGTGTCGGGCATCCTGGGTTCCGTGGCCAATACCGTGCCGATGGAAGTGCAGGTGGAGTGGGTAAAAAGCGGGCAGCGGCAGACCTTCCACTACACGATTGTACACGACCGCGACACCACGGCCATGCTGGCGGCCATCACGGCGGTGAACAGCATCTGGAGCCGCCGCAACATGCCGCCCGAGCACACGGTCGAGTATTCGATCGCGTGCAGCTTTGACAAGCTCGGCAGCTACCAGGTGAGCAACGTTTCCGCCGGCTCCAACGTGGGCGATTTCGTTTCGGACCTGGTGCGGCCGGTGGCCATCATGCACCACAACCCGTTCGGCATCGCGCGGCTGACGGGCATCAAGGCCAGCGTGCGCATCGACACCAGCGGCACGCACGCGGCGGAGATCCTGTCCGTGCGGCCGGATCGCAACCGTTATTATCCCGGCGATGAAGTGACCGCCACGGTCACGCTGAAGAAATTCATGGGCGAAAAATTCACGCGGCAGGTCCGCCTGAAGCTGGATGATGACCTGGCGGCGGAGCATTACACGCTGAAGGTCGGCTCGGCCGAACTGGCGCTGGAGGCGGACAAGCGCAAAGAGCCGCGGCGCTTCCAGCCGGAGAATCTCCCGGAGCTGCTGGATTCGCTCAATGGCGCCGTCGCCGAGCGCAACGACAGGCTGTACGCGGCGGTGGATCTGCCCGGCGAGGACACGGCCGTCGAGCAGAACGTGGTGTGCGGAACTCCGCCGACCGTCGCGGCGATGCTCAAAGCCACCTGCCCGCTGGATGTGACGAGCAGCGGGAAGGTCCTGCTCTCTTCGGCGAAGATGGGCATGGTGGTGCAGGGCGCAGCCCAGGCAGAACTGGTCGTGCAGGAGCGGCCGCAGATACGCTGATTGATTTGAAAAGAAGTTGGCAAGAGATGCAGGAGCAAGATGCTTCTGCGACGCACGGGCGGAGACGCCCGTGCCACGTGTTGAATTGTTTTGCGGAAGGATGCTGGTTCAATGAGAAAATCTTACCTGCTTGCTCTTGTGGCTGCGACGGCGGTTGGAGTGATGGCGGCGCAGGCCTGGGCGGTTAATCCCATCACCATTTCGCATACCTCGCAGGCGGATTTTGCCGCGGGGGAGGCCAACAACGTCGTTATCTGGAGCCTCGGCGAATTGGCCCTGGGCCGACCCATGGAGACGATCCTGAAGGATGCCAACGGCGTGGACGCCGTGACGGCCCTGGCGGTCATGGAGTCGGGTGATGTGATTGTCGGCACGGCGGCCAAGGGCCTGGTCCTGCGCATCGACCGCGACGGCAAGGTGAAGCAGCTCGCCGATCTGGATGCGGTGATGGTGACGGATTTGCTGGTGGATGGAAAGACGATTTACGCCGCCACGGCCGGCGGCGAGAGTGGCATTTACCGGATCGACACCTCCTCGAAAGAGCCGAAGGTTAAAAAGTTCTGGTCGGATGAAGAGGCGCCCAGCGTGTGGGCGATGGCCCGCAGCGGCGCGACGATCTTTGCCGCCACGGCCCCGCACGGCAAGGTCTTTGCGATCGAGCCGGGCGGCAAGGGTGAGGCGATTTTCACGGCCAAGCAGGAGGTGCTGCGGTCGATCGCCGTTGCCGGCAAGGCCGTGCTCGTGGGAACGGGCGAAGAGGGCCTGGTGTATCGCCTGGAAAAAACCGGGGGCCGCTGGACCTCGCGCGTGCTGCTGGATGCGGAGGAGAATGAGATCGTTTCGCTGGCGGCCGATGGCGAGGGCAATGTCTATGCCGCCGCCACGAATACGGGCGCTGCGGGCGCTACGCCTGCCTGTGAGAGCGTGACCGGTCACCCGGCCGCCGCGGCCAAAGGCGCGGCTACTGCTCCGGCTTCGAGGCCCCACGGCAAGTCCGCAACTCGTCCGGCCAGCGGACCTAAAGAGGAATCCGCCGCGCAGGGCGAAGAGGAAACGAATTCGCATATTCACGTTTTGAACGAGAACATCGGTGCGGAAGATGCGGGCGAAGCCGCCGCGCAGGAAGAGAATCCGGCGGTCGAGGAAGAGGCGGAAAAGCCCGTAGTCGATGGCGATAAAGGCGCGGAGAAAAAAGCTGAAAAGGACAACAAGCACGCACGCAGCGATGCGCCCGCCTCCCAGCCGGCGGCGAAGATCACAGTAACCGGCGCGGCCAGTCATCCGGCCGAAGTTGCCACGCGCAAGGCGGGGAAAGTCAAGCCGGCCGCACATGGACCGGCCGCGCACGCCAGTTCCATCTATCGTATTTCCGCGGATGGCTTCACGAAAGTTGTCGCCAAGCAGATGCAGACGGTGTCAGACATGGTGCTGGTCAGCGACAAGCTCTACCTGGCCACCAGCGGCGAGGAAGGGGCGATCCAGGAAGTTCGCCTGGATGGCGGCGGTTGGGGCACGTTAACCAAGATGGAGCCGCACCAGGTGGTGGTGCTGGCGGCGGCCAAGGGCGGTGAACTGCTGGCCGGCACGGCCGACGGCGCGACGGTGGTCAGGATCGATGGGCGCATGGCGAAGACCGGCACGCTGATCAGTTCCGTGATCGATGGCGACCAGATCGCCCGCTGGTCGGCGGCCAACGTGCAGTCAGAAACTCCTTCCGGCGCGGCGGTCACGATGGCCATCCGCACGGGCAACGTGGCCGAGTGGTCTGAAGATACCTGGAGCGACTGGTCGGCGGAGGTTCCCGCCGCCAACGCCTGGCAGACTCTTTCCGCGCCGACAGGTCGCTACTGCCAGTACCGCCTGAGCTTGAAACGCGGCGAGGCACAAGGCAAGGATGTCTCTCCGACTGTGGATGAAGTGCAGGTGGTGTACCAGGTGGGCAATCTGCCGCCGGAGATCGAATCGATCACGTCCGAGGCGGTGGACCGGACCAAGGTGCCCGCGGCCGCGAAGGAACCGGGCAGCCTGCGCTACCGCATCATCAAGATCAAGGCGACGGATCAGAACAAGGATGAGCTGAAGTATTCGATCTACTACCGCCAGAAGAACACGGATGTGTGGATCAAGGCCGAGGCGGATGTGGATAAGCCCACGTACACCTGGGATACGCAGACGGTGCCGGATGGCGTGTATGAGATAAAGGTCGAGGCCAGCGACGAGGCATCCAATCCGCCGGCTGAGGCCCTGAAGCACTCATGGATTTCGCGCCCGATCATCGTGGACAATACGCCGCCGGCGATCAGTGAACTGACCGCCAGGGACGAAGGCAAGGTGGTCAAACTGACCGTCCAGGCCCACGATGCCAGCCGCATCACGGACGTGGAGTACGTGGTGGATAGCGGCGACGAGCCGGTGATTATGGAATCAGCCAGCGGCGTGTTCGATATGCCCACGGCCAAAGCGCAGGCCACGATCAAGGACCTGGAGGCCGGGCCGCACGTCATCACCGTGAAGGTGCGGGATGAATTCGGCAACTGCGCCTACAAGGCGGCTTACGTGACCGTCCCGGGCCGCAAGGAATGATGGCGGCACAGGTTTTCTAAACCTGTGCAAGGTGGCACAGGTTTTCTAACCTGTGTAAGGTGGCACAGCCTTTCAGGCTGTGAAGAAACAGGCTGAAAAGCCTGTTCCACTATTTATGACATAGCCTTTCAGGTTGTGAAGAAACAGGCTGAAAAGCCTGTTCCACTATTTATGACATAGCCTTTCAGGTTGTGAAGAAACAGGCTGGAAAGCCTGTTCCACCTTTCCTATACTGGGCGATTCTCGGCAGGCGCGTGAAATGCCGCCGAAGCATCAGGAGTTAAATATGTCCGCATTGGGCTTCTTCAGGCAGCGGCAGAAGATGGTGTTCTGGATCATGGTCTTCTTGATGATCGTGTTCCTGCTCACCATTGGCGGCATCGAACCGTTCATGCAACTGGTCAGGCCGAATCCGCAGAGCGCTGCATACGGTCAGGGCGGCGCCGCCGCTCGCTATACCATCAAGCGCAGCGACGTCGTGCAGGCGTCCGCCCATCTGGACATTCTCAAAGGCATCGGCCTGGGCGATCCGCGGACGGTTCTGCTCAGCCCGCTGGTGCCGGCCGGCAGGCCGCTGGACAGGCCCGGCGAATTGGGATTTCTTCTGCTCACGAGCGAGACGCCCCAAGGGAAAGAATCTGCCAACAGGCCCATCGAGTGGCTGCTCTTGGTGAACGAGGCGAAGGATCTGGGCTTTAAAGCCTCCAAGTCGATGGCGAAGGAGATTTTCCAGGCCTGGTTCGGCGTGGCGGAAGATCAGCAGGATGAGGCCATGGCCAACCTGCGCAAGATCACGCAGTTGCCGGGTCTCCAGATCAGCGAGGTGTACGCGGCGCTGGAAGATTACTCGGTGGTGAGCCAGGCCTTCGAGAGCCTGGGCAACCCCATCGATCCCTCCGAGCCGCAGCTTCGCCACCTGTATCGCGACACGGAGCAGAAGATGACCGTGGGCGCGCTGACCTTCCCCGCCTCGGATTACGTCAAACAGGCGGGCGAGCCCACCGAGGCGCAGGTGCTGGAACTATTCAACGAGGCGAAGAAGGAAGTTCCCGGCGTGCCGTCCAACACGCAGCTCTTCAAGTTCGGCTATCGCCTGCCCGACCGCGTGCAACTGGAATATGTATTCGTCGACAATGAACGCATCCTGGGCTCCGCCCAGCCCAGCGAAGAAGCGATGTACGAGTACTGGCAGGCGCACCAGCAGGAGCTGATCAAGAACGCCGCCAGTGCGCCCGCCACGGCCCCCGCGGAAAGTCAGCCGGCGACGGCGCCGGCCATGACGCGCTACGCCCAGTTCAAGCCGGAGATCCGCCGCAAGCTGGCCCAGGAAGAGGCCCAGCGGCAACTGGGACAACTGGGTGACAGCATCCTGGACCGCGTGAACGCGGCCCTGGGCGCGACATCCGCTCCCGCCGGGCAGTCGGTGCTTGAGGCCGTGGCGCAGGACATGATCAGGAACGGCAAGCCTGTGGTGTATCGCCGCACGCAGCCCATGTCCGAAGCGGAAATGACCAAAGACCCCATCCTGCGGGTCACGTACCGGGCGCCTAATGGACCCTACCTGACCGATGCCGCCTTTAACATCAAGGAACTGGCCGGCAAGGAGCGGGCCGGGGCCATAGGCGTGGGTGAAGTGTACAACGCCGTGATGGATGTGCGCGGCAGTACCCTCCAGTCGCCGCGCGGCAAGCTCGTGTGGCGCGTGATCCAGGCGCTGCCGTCGGAAGTGCCTACCGAGGAAATGCTGCAAAACGATCCTAATCTGCACCAGCGGGTCGTGGATGACTGGAAGCTGGTGCAGGGTTACCAGATCGCGCTGGCTGAGGCGAAAAAGGCGCTGGCCAGGGTGCCGCAGGTCGGCATGGCCGCCGTGGGCAAGGATCTGGACAAGCGGGTTGATGAGAGCGACCCGCTGGCACGCAAGGAAATCGGCCCCACCTATGTGCGCAACCCGTATGTGGCGCAGGCCATCCGCAGTGCGCAGGAGTACTTCGCCTGGCTGCGGGATCGCAAAGGCCAGGCGCCTCGGATGTACGGCGAAGCTTTCTACGTGCAGGCGGCCAGGGAGAACCCGATCTACCTGGATCTGCCTGAGCAGCCCTTGCCCATGGAGCACGTGTGGTATCCCGATCAGACGGAGAAGTTCCTGGAGGCCATCTTTGAGATGGCGCCCGCGGACACTATTCCTGAGTCCCTGGCCGCCCCGTCGGCGGCCCAGCCGGCGTCGCAGCCGACCAGCCAGCCGGCCTCCGCCGATGCGGTCAAGCTGGTGGAACTGCCGGGCCAGCATGCCGTGGTCGTGGCGCAGCGGGTACAGTTCCTCCCCGCGTATGAGAGCACCTACCGCACCGATCGCGGCGAACTGATGCGCATGATGCGCCAGATGCAACTGCACGACCTGGCGATGCGCTGGTTCTCCGAAAATAATATTTACCAGCGGAACAATTATCAGCCGGCAAAGTAGCGGCTGACCGTTGGCGGATCGCTTCCGCCTTGACATGCGCCCCGCGGCGCATACGATAGGTGGTTTGGCAAATTGCCTGGCCGGGTAGGTAGCTCAGTTGGTAGAGCACCGCACTGAAAATGCGGGTGTCGCCGGTTCAACTCCGGCCCTGCCCATTTCCGGTAGCACAGGCGTGGCCTGTAGGGTGGCACAGGCTTTCCAGCCTGTGATTGCTTCACCTCCACGGGCTAAGAGCCTGTGCTACCAGCTCGAAAGCCTGTGCCACACATGCCCAAACGCAATCTCATCTGGCTGATATTGATGCTGCTGGTGGCCGCGGCGGCCGTGTGGCTGGCGCGCTTGCGTCCGCTGATGGTGCTTCAGGTGAATCAGACCTCCGCCGGACCCTTCGAGCCGCTGCTGCACCTCAATGAAATCGCCCAGCAGCATTATGTGGATGAGGTGCCGCCGCAAACCGTGGCCGGGGCCATTCGCGGCTACCTGCGCGAGTTGGACCCGTATTGCCGCTATGTTCTGCCCGATCAGCCGGATTATCTGGACCGCATCATTCGCGGCCGCCGCTGCGACCTGGGCATTCGCTACCAGCTCACCGGGGGCCTGGCGGTCATCCTGGGCGTCATGCCAAAAAGCCCCGCACTTTCCGCCGGGCTGCGCGGCGGTGATGTGCTTATGGCCGTGGGCGCTACGCCGGTCAATGGGCTGGACCGCGCGGCCATCGATGCGCTGCTCACAGGCGAAGCGGCAGAGCCGATCGAATTCGTGATTCGCCGGCAGGACAGGAAGTTTCCGGTGGAGATCGCCCCGGCCGACTATGATCTTGAAACGGTGACGGGTATCTGCCGCCGCGCGGACGGCGAGTGGGAGTACATGCTCGATGCGAAGAAAAAGATCGGCTACATCCGCATCAGCGAGTTTGCCACAGGCACGGCCGACGCTTTTAACACGGCGGTGCGGGAACTCTTGCAGCGCGGCCTCAAGGGGCTGGTCCTGGACCTGCGGGATAACCCCGGCGGGCCCCTGGAAGAGGCCGTGGCCGTGGCGGACAGCTTCCTGACCGAAGGCATTATCGTGGTGACCCGCGGCCGCGATGATCACCAGGAACGGTACGTGGCGCATCCAGACCGGTCGGTGCCGGTGGATTTGCCCGTCGTGGTGCTGGTGAATAACCATACGGTGAGCGCCACGGAGGTGCTGGCCGGGGCACTGAAAAGACATCGGCGGGCGCTGCTGCTGGGGACGGCCACGTTCGGCAAGAACGTTGTGCAGCAGCCGTTTTCCTTAGGGCCGGGCATGGGGACCGTGGTGCTGACGACTTCCCGCTATTATTTCGAAGAACCCGCCGCCACCGAGCCTGCCACGCGTGAGGCCGCCAGCAGGCCGGCGCTTCAGACGGCACGAATTGCAAAAGTGCCGGCTGCGGCCACGCGAGGCTCGACAAGAGCCGGCCATCCCGCCTCGCCTACGGCGGATGAGGCCGCCGGCATCGCCCCCCACGTCCTGGAGGAGAATGATGAGGCCGCCCAGCGCGAGCGGCAGGCCTTCTGGTACTCGATGGAGGTGGTGAAGTACCCGCCCGCGCCGGCCTCGGGGCCCGCCACCAGCCGGCCCTGCGTGGAAATCCCGGACTGGGCCCTGGAGCGTGTGGAAGAACTTCGCCAGGCGGATAAGCAGCTAAACCATGCGGTGCAGTTGGTGGAAAAGCCGGCGGCGATCAATGCGCTGCTGAGCCTCGATTGAATGGCTTCTTAGCACCCAGAAGCATGCCAAAACACCGGCTTCAACGAAGACCAAGAGCGCCAAGCGTCTCCAATTGGCGGTGTTGGCGGTCTGGAATGATAAGATATAAGTGCTTGAAGATTAGACCTTTATGGCTTAATGCGAAAGCTTCTTAGACCGCCAACTCCCATGTAAAGTCGGCTAAAATGCCTTAATTTGGCGAAGATAGATAAGATAGCTAAGATGGCGGAGAATTCAGACTTTTAAGTCTTGAAGTCCCATCCCTCTCAGCAAGGACAGGATTAGCACAAAGAGAATGTCAGCCGAACCGACAATCATCCTTGGTCTCGAATCCTCATGTGATGAGACAAGCTGCGCCCTGGTGGCCAATGGCCGCGAGGTGCTTTCCAACGTGGTGGCCAGCCAGGTGGACCTGCATCGCCGCTTCGGCGGCGTGGTGCCGGAAGTGGCCAGCCGCGCACACATCGAAGCGATAAACCCGGTGCTGGAGGAAGCCCTCACGGCGGCGGGGGTGTCGCAGGAAAAGATCGCCGGCATCGCCGTCACGTCCGAGCCGGGCCTCATCGGCAGCCTCTTGGTGGCCGTCATGGCCGCCAAGACGCTTGCGTGGGTGTGGGGCAAGCCCCTGGTGGCGATCAATCACGTGCATGCCCACGCGTATTCGCCCGCGCTGGACAACGAGCCCATCGACTATCCCGCCGTGGCGCTGGTCATCTCCGGCGGCCACACGGCGACCTACCAGTGTAAATCCCCTGTGGATGTGGTGACGTTGGGCCAGACGATCGATGATGCGGCGGGGGAGGCGTTCGACAAGGTTGCCAGCATTATGAACCTGGGCTACCCCGGCGGGCCCGTCGTAGATAAGGCGGCCAAAGGCGGAAGGACGGAGGCAATACGCCTGCCGGTAACGCTTCTGGAGGGCCAGTCGCTGGATTTCAGCTTTTCAGGCCTGAAGACCGCCGTGCTTTATCACGTCAACGGCGTGCCCAACGCGCAGCTTTCCCCCGAGGCGATTGCGGCCAAGGGGCCGGGCTACGGCAAAGGAGCCGCCAATCTTTCGCCGCAGGAAATCGCCGACATTGCGGCCAGTTTCCAGGACGTGGTGGCGGAGGTTTTAGCGATCAAACTGCGGCGGGCCGTGAATCACTGCCGCCGGCAGGGCCTGGAAATCCGCAGCATCGTCGTCGGCGGCGGCGTGGCGGCCAACTCCGCCATCCGTGCGCGGCTGCTCTTGACCGCGGAGAAACTCAATTGCAAGCTGCGCCTGGCGCCACTGAAATACTGCACGGATAACGCGGCCATGGTGGCGGGGCTGGGGTATCACCATTTGCTGGCGGGCCGCCGCGCGGGGCTGGACCTGGAAGCGACGCCGACCATGCGGCCCTGAGGAGGAATTTACAATTTACAATTTACAAATGACAATTTAGAGACGTAACTGTCTACCCTGCTTCAATTGTCAATTGTAAATTGTCATTTCGCTGCAGCCGTGGCACCTTCCGCACCTTTTTTCCCGCCCGACCCCACTCTCAGCGCCGAAGGCGTAACATTCTAAGAAGCATTTTGTCTTTTGTAGGAGAACGCAAATGGCAAAGGAATTATCGCCATCGCTGGGCAAACTGAGTGTCGTCCTCGCCGCGGCGCTGACTGTAATGGTCTCGGGCTGCTGCTGCCCCACAACGACGAAGATTGAATACGCATCATCCCTGGGCAGTCCCAAAGGCTGCTGCCCAAAACCTCCGGCAGTTGTCCCGTGCGTGCTTAGATATAACGCCCGCACGGAGATCGGGATTCCCGCGGATGCGGTTTATCATATCGCCGTCGAGCAGGCCAGGCAGGCCGACTGGAAGATCCTGGCGGAGGATGAATGCGTGCGGCTGCTGGAAGTCACAGATGGGACGCAACAGGCCGCCCTGTCGGTCGTGGAACTTGAACCAAAGAAAACCGAGATCACGGCGGTGGCCAGCGCGCCCCCCGCGCAAGATGGAGGAGCAAAGGGAGCTGGCGTTGTGCATGATCAAACGAATCTGCACCGAGCTGGGCGTGAAGTACAAAGTGGTGAAGTGGTGAATCGATTCTTGATTTGCGATTTGCGATTTAGGGATGGTGCCACGGGTGCGTTGTTTGCACCCGTGCGCAAGGCTATCTGAAGGGATGAATGGTTCAACGGAAGACAACGGAAGGTCGAATCGATTTCCTGTCGTAGCCTTCTGTTGCGTTGGAAAACACTGCGCACGGCTGCAAACGACGCAGCCGTGGCACCCCAAATACTTATTTTGCGGCGGCCTTCGCCGCTTTCTTCTTCGGTGCGGCCGTCTGCCCGACGTACTCCCGCAGCGCGGCGGCCAGGGATTCCAGCGTCCACTTGCGTTTCTGATCGTCGCACTCCAGCAACGTCATGCGGAAGCCCGGCCTACTGCAATAGAAACCGCTTAACGGCACCACGCAGATGCCCGTCGCGCCCAAAAGGTAATATACGAACCGCTGATCTTCGGGTGAATTGACCACCAGCGACTCGACCATCATGCGCACTTCCGCATTGTTGATCTTGAGCGTCTGGCGGTTATTCAGCACGCCGTCCTCGAACATCACGGTCAGATAGAACGCGCCGGAAGGCATGTTCACCTTGACGCCGTCGATGCCGGACAAAATGGACACGGCTTCTTTAGCGCGGGCCTCGTATATAGACGCGCGGGTCTTGAGGTGCGCGGGGTAACGCGGATCGCCGATGATCCGCGGGATGGCCATCTGCGGCAGCGTGGTGGAGCACACCTCCAGCCGCTTGGCGGCCAGTATCGAATTGACGTACTTGTTGAACATCTCGTCCTTGTCGCGATTCAAGACTTCGATCCAGCCGCAGCGCGAACCGGGCCAGGGGAATTCCTTGGAAATGCCGCGCATGGCGAGGCCGCACACGTCGCCCACCACTTCGGAAAGGTGCAGCGCCTTGTTGCCATTGAAAACGATATGGGCGTAGATTTCGTCCGTGATGATGAACAGGCCGTGCCGCCGCGCGATTTCGACGATTTCTTCCAGCACGCTGCGCGGGTACACCGCGCCGGTCGGGTTATCCGGGTTGATCACCAGGATGCCCGCGATGGAGTCGTTGTACTTCACCTTCAGCCGCAGGTCGTCCAGGTCCGGCATCCACCGGTTATAGGGGTCAAGATCGTACGTGAGATGGGCGTAGCCGCTATGGGCGCCCTCGGCGGAGGAGTGGGTGCTGTAAGCCGGCGCGGGGCCGATGATCCTGGCCTCGCGGCGGAGATAGCCGTACACCTTGGCCACGGCGTCGCCGATGCCGTTAAAGAACAGGATGTCGTCGGGCGTGATCTGCACGCCGCCGCGGCCGTTGACGATGTCGGCCAGGAACTTTCGCGTGGCGGGCACGCCGGCCGTGTCGCAGTAGGCCCAGGAGGCATCCTCATCGACCAGTTCGTGCATGACCTGGCGGATCCATGGGGCGATTTTTTCGCCCTTTTGCACGGGGTCGCCGATGTTTTCCCAGGTAATCGTCATGCCCAGTCGCTCGAACTTGCGGGCGACTTCGACGATCTCCCGGATGGCGTAGGTCAGCGATCCGGCGCCGACGTGAACAATATTACGACGCATTTGAGACCTTCCTGCTCACTTTTGAAAGACCAAGACCAGCTTGATTTTCCCAGTTTAGGGGCGGCGGGTCAAGAAAAGAACGTAACTGTTTTGGCTGTAAATAATTATGGCAATAATCGGCTACTCGCCGAATGTGACCACTTCTTTTCTCGAATGTGACCACCCTGAAAACCCTGGTCACATTCGGAAAAACTGGGCATTTTTGAAGATTCTGCCGAATGTGACCAGGCGCGCTGAGAGTGGTCACATTCGGCGGCGTTGGGACAAGCCTTCAGGGTCTTGCCCGCCACAGGCCTGTGGCGTACCCTAAAGGACTATCGCACTTTTCCAGGAGCATCTCCGTATGGCGGAAAACCGGGAACAAAAGGTGGCCGCAGCGCGCCGCAGGCGTTTGATTGGCAAATTGGCCGAACTGCGGCTGGATGCCCTGTTGGTTACTGCCCCGCCGAATATCCGCTATCTTTCCGCGTTCACGGGGGAGGATAGCTCGCTGCTCGTCGGGGCCAAATGGGCCGTGCTGGTCACCGATGGAAGATTCACCACGCAGGCTCAACGGGAGTGCCCCAGCCTGGATCTCCATATCCGCCGCGGCAGCATGGCCCAGGCCATTGCCCACATCCTGCGCGGCCGCAAGATCCGGCGGATCGGCCTGGAGGCGGAACATGCCACGCTGGAGCTTAAGGACCGGCTGTCAGAGGTCATCAGCGGCAAAAAGCTTATCGCCACTTGCGTCCTGGTGGCCGGTTTGCGCGACCGCAAAGACGAGAATGAGATCGCCACCATCCGCCGCGCGGTGAAAGTGGCCGAGCAGGCCTTCCTGGGCCTCATTAAGTCCGGCAAAAAGGCCTTCATCGGCCGCAGTGAAACGCAGGTGGCAGGGGAGCTGGAATATCGCATGCGCCAGACTCGGCGCGGAGGGCGCATTATTTCCGACGATCGTGGCCGCCGGCGCCAACGCGGCACTGCCGCATTATCGGCCTGGGAATAAGCCCATTCGTGCTGGTCAGCCGGTGCTCATCGATTGGGGCGCAAGGTCGGCGGCTACTGTAGCGACTTGACGCGAGTGGTGTTTACCGGTAGAATCCCGCCGCAAATCGGCCGGGTCTACGAGCTTACGCTCCAGGCCCAGCAGGCCGGAATTGCCGCGGTGCGAGGGGGCAGGGCCGCGGCGGCCGTCGATGCAGCCGCGCGTAAGGTTATCAGCGACGCGGGCCTCGCGGCCCGGTTCAGTCACGGGTTGGGGCACGGAATTGGCCTGGAGATCCACGAGGCCCCGGCCATCTCCTGGCGGAATGCCGACAGGCTCAGGAGCGGTGAAGTTGTGACCGTGGAGCCCGGCATTTATTTGCCCGGCGTGGGCGGAGTGCGGATCGAGGATGATGTGCTGGTGTGCCCGGGACAGGCGTGGGTGCTTTCCAGCTTGCCCAAGGAGCTCGGGGCGATGGTCCTGAGTTGAATGGATATGGCACGAGGAAAGAAAGCAGCCGAAGAAAGCAAGGATGCGACTGCCGGTCAGCCGGAGGGGGCCAAACCCTCCCGCGCGGCCGGTAATGAAAAGCTGTACGTCGACCAGGTTCGGCAGTTCGTAGATATGATGGTGGCCAACGATTTGACGTCGCTGGAAATCGTCAATGGCGACCTGAAGGTCTCGCTGGGCCGCGGTATGGCGGTTTCGGCCGCGCATGCGGTTTCACCGGCGGCCTTTGCGCCCGCCGCGCCGGCCGCCGCAGCGGCTCCTGCTGCACCGGCGCCCGCCGCCGCGCCGGCGGAGAATCTGCTGGAAATCAAGAGCCCCATGGTGGGCACGTTCTACTGGGCGCCCAGCCCCGATAGCGATCCGTATGTGAAAACGGGCGCCCGCGTCTCGAGCGACACCGTCGTGTGCATTATCGAAGCGATGAAGGTGATGAACGAGATCAAGGCGGAGTGCGCCGGCACGATCGTGGAAGTCGCCGTGGAGAACGGCCGGCCCGTGGAGTATGGGCAGGTCCTGTTCCGTGTGCGTCCTTAGGTCTTCTTCGAGAATTTTGCCACAGAGGGCGCAGAGAAAAAAAGACAAAGACAAAGAGATTAACCACAGAGGACACAGAGGACACAGAGAGAAGAAAAGAGTAGAGGCGAAGACAAAAGAAATTGACCGCAGAGGACGCGGAGGACGCAGAGAAAAAAAGACAAAGACAAAGAGATTAAGCACAGAGGACACAGAGGACACAGAGAGAAGAAAAGAGTAGAGGCGAAGACAAAAGAAATTGACCGCAGAGGACGCGGAGAGAAGAAATACCCGGAGTTCCGGCCAGTTAACCAATTAACCAAGAGCGAACGAAGCGAGCGGACCAATTAACCAGTTACCTTGCCGGCCCTCCTGGCTAACTAAAAGAGTAACAAGCTGTGTTTAGCCGAATCCTCATCGCCAATCGTGGTGAAATAGCGCTGCGGGTGATCCGCGCCTGCCGCGATCTGGACATCGAAACCGTGGTCGTCTTCAGCGAGGCGGACCGCAACGCCAGCTACCTCCACCTGGCCGATGATCGCATCTGCATCGGCGAGGCGGCTTCCGCCGACAGCTATTTGAACATTCCCCGCATCATTGCCGCGGCGGAATTAGCCGATGTGCAGGCCATCCACCCCGGCTACGGATTCCTGGCGGAAAACAGCCACTTCGCCGAGATCTGCCGAAGCTGCAAGATCGAGTTCATCGGCCCATCCGTCAAGACGATGGAGGCGGTGGGCGACAAGATCCAGGCCAAGAAGATCGCCAAGGCCGCCGGCGTGCCCATCGTGCCCGGCAGCGACGGCGCGGTGGCGGATGTGGAAGAGGCGGTGACTCTGGCCGGCCGCATCGGCTACCCCATTGGCATCAAGGCCGCGGCGGGCGGCGGCGGGCGCGGCATCCGCGCCGTGCACAATGAGGCCACGCTGCGGACCAGCTTCAAGCAGGCCCAGACCGAGGCCGAGGCCGCCTTCGGCGACGGCACGCTGTACCTGGAGAAGTGGATCCAGTCCATGCGGCACATCGAGGTGCAGGTGCTGGGCGACATGCACGGCAACCTGATCCACCTGTGGGAACGCGATTGCACCGTGCAGCGCAGGCGGCAGAAGCTCATCGAGGAAAGCCCCTCGCCGGCCCTGACGCCCGAACTTCGCGCGGCGATCTGCGACGCGGCGGTAAAAATCTGCAAGGAGGCCGGCTATTACTGCGCCGGCACCGTGGAATTCATTCTCGACGGCGACAACTTCTACTTCATGGAAGTCAACGCCCGCATCCAGGTGGAGCACCCGGTGACGGAGATGCTCACCGGCATCGATTTGGTGAAGTGGCAGACTCATGGTGGCTGCGGGCGAAAAGCTGGACATCGCCCAGAAGGATGTTCCCCGCCGCGGCTGGGCCATGGAGTGCCGCATCAACGCCGAGGACCCCGACCACGAATTCCGCCCCTCGCCGGGTAAGATCGAATCCTACGTGCCGCCGGGCGGCCCCAATGTCCGCTACGACAGCCACGTGTACCAGGGCTACGTCATTCCGTCCACGTACGACAGCATGATCGGCAAGCTCATCGTGCATGGCAGCACGCGCGGCGACGCCATCGCCATCATGCGGCGGGCGCTGCGGGAGTTTCAGATCCACCCGATCAAGACGACCGTGCCCCTGTACCGCGAGATTATGTCGGACGCCACATTCCACCGCGGCAAATTTGACACGGGATTCATTGAGAAGTACATGCTTGCACGCTAGAAGCGTGCAAGGCAGTAGGCTTTTAGGCTGTAGGCTGTAGCAACGACCGGAAAAGAGGAAATCCTCCTCGCTGATCACATCGAGAATTTCTGGGGATCAGTTCGCGGGAACAGCCTGAAAGATGCGAGTTTCCCTCTTGCCGCGCCTACAGCCTACAGCCTACAGTCTACGGCCTGCATCTCGAGCCCGGATCGAATCTCCGCGGGTCGAGGCATTGATGAAACGTCCTGGAATTGAGAGAGGTATTTTCAAATGGCTGATCTGCTAAAAGGCAACGCCTGCATCGGGCAGTCCGGCGGGCCCACGTGCGTCATCAATCAATCCCTGGTCGGCGTGATCGAGGCCATTCAGCACGCCCCGGCGATCGATCGCCTGCTCGGCGCCCGCCACGGCGTCCGCGGCATCGTCGAAGAGAAATTCATCGACCTGAAGAGCGTGCCCTCCCAGATGTTGGAGGCTGTGGCCGAAACGCCGGCGGCGGCGCTGGGCTCGTACGCGCGACAAACCCGACAAGGCCTACTGCGAGAAGATCTTCAGACGTGTTTTCGCGCAACAATATCCGCTACTTCTTCTACATCGGCGGCAACGATTCGGCCGACACCGCCCGCATCGTCAACGACCTGGCGGCCCAGGCCAAGTACGAGCTGCGCGTGTTCCACATCCCCAAGACCATCGATAACGATCTGCGCGTGACCGACCACTGCCCCGGCTACGGCTCGGCGGCCAAGTTCGTGGCCTGCGCCCTGATCGGCGACGACCGCGACAACGCCTCGCTGCCGGGCGTGAAGAGTCGACGTGATCATGGGCCGCAACGCCGGCTGGCTCACCGCTGCCAGCGCGCTGGGCCGCCAGGATGAGAGCGATGGGCCGCACCTGATCTACATTCCCGAGCGGCGGATCAGCGTAGACCAGATGCTCGCGGACATCCAGGCGGTCAATGCCAGGCTGGGCCGCTGCGTGGTGGCTGTCTCCGAAGGCATCGAGGATGAGGAAGGCACGCCCTGGGCGCAGAAGATCGCCGAGTCCAGCGAGCGCGACGCCCACGGCAATATTCAGCTTTCAGGCACGGGGGCACTGGCCGATTACATCTGCGCGCAGGTCGCGCGATAAACTCAAGATCAAGCGCGTGCGCGGCGACACGTTCGGCTACCTCCAGCGCAGCTTCGCCGGCCTGACCAGTTCGGTGGACCGCATGGAAGCGCGCATGGTGGGCCATAAGGCCGTGGAATACGCCATGAGCGGCCAACGCGACGGCTCGGTCGCCATGCGCCGCACGGGCGAGGGCGACCAGTACCGCGTCGAGGCGTTTTTGGCTCCGCTGGCCGATGTCGCGCGGCAGACCAAGGACATGCCGGATGAATTCATCGCCAAGAATGGCCACGATGTGACCGAGGCCTTCATCAATTACGCCATGCCCCTGACGGGCGGCCTGCCCAAGATCGGCAAGCTGTTCTAGGCTGTTTGGCTGTTTGACTGTTTGGCTATTTGGCGCGGCCGCTCAAAAGAGTGGCCGCGTTTCTTTATACCCCTCTCCCTTCCAGGGAGAGGAGTTTTACGCCGCGTCTAGTGCGTTTGCACCAATTCGAATGGGTTGGCCGGTCGTCGCCAGGGCCGCGCACGACAGGCCGCCTTCGGTGTCCATCTGCTTGCGCACCTTGATGGCCGTGCCGATGGGCACGTGGATGAACACGTTATACCAGTAGCCCACCAGCATGCCGGTGCGGCCGGTCATGGCCGCGTGTACGGCATTGCGGGCGAAGGCGTCGCACAGGAAGGCATCCTCGCAGTTGGCGGGGATGGAACGGATGATGTAGCTGGGATCGATGTACTTGATGTTTACGGGGACGTTTTCCCGCTGGAAGTACTCGCCCATGGCGTGCTTTAAAAACAGGCCGATGTCCTCGTTGAGCTTGTTGCCCGAGGCGTCGAACTTTGATTCCTCGCCGCCGACCAGGTCCTGTCCCGCGCCCTCGGCCACGACGACCACCGCGTGCTTGCGCCGCAGGATGCGCTCCTTCACGAGTTCCAGCAGGCCGCCCGCGCCCTCCAGGGCGAAGGGCACTTCCGGCACGAGCACGAAATTCACATCCTGGCTGGCCACGCTCGCCGCCGCGGCGATGTAACCGGCGTGACGGCCCATCAGCTTCACGATGGCGATGCCGTTGGGCGCGCCCATGGCCTCCACGTGCGCGCAGGCGATCACGCTCTTGGCCTTGTCCACGGCGCTGTAATAGCCGAAGGTGCGTTCGCAGAATTGGATGTCGTTGTCGATGGTCTTGGGAATGCCCACGAGGGCCAGCGGATATTTCTGCCGCCGCGCCTCGCGGTAGAGTTTGTAGGCCCCGTGCTGCGTGCCGTCCCCGCCGATGCAGAACAGCATGTTGATGCCGTGCTTTTTCAGGCCTTTAAGGCCCACGCCTGGTTCCAGCGGTCCGCGCGAGCTGCCCAGGATGGTGCCGCCCTCATTGTGAATGTCGGCGACAAGATCCGAGGTCAGCCGCACCGGCTGAAGCGCCTGCTCTTCATCCAGCCCCGCGTAGCCGTAGCGGATGCCCAGGACGGTCGGCACTTCGTAGCGGTGGTGCAACTCCAGGAAGATCGAGCGGATGACGTTGTTGAGCCCCGGGCACAACCCTCCGCAGGTGATGACCGCGGCCCGAACATTGGGGGGATCGAAAAAGATCTTTTCGCGCGGCCCGGCCACCTCAAAACGCACCTCCTGGTTGGAGGCAATCCCCGGAATCATTTCCACGGTCATGGGCATGCGCGCTGGTCGGGCACGTAATTGGCCAGCCCTTCGCCGAAGACGGAGGAGAGTTGGAGCGGGCTGCGAAAATGGCAGGCGCCCAGGCTGTCGATCGTCACGTGCTCCGGCTTAAGCATAGGGAGAAATCCTTCATTACGGCCTTTTCTCTATGTCGGCCCAAAAGGGGGGCGATTTGAGCTAGAAAACGCGGCAACTGGCAACGGTTGCCACCTGGAGGAGGGCGCGACTGTAAACGGTTTACAGTCGCGCAGTGGGATCAGGTGGGGTAATATCCCACCTGCCGGCCACGTGCGGAAATTCCGCAGGTGATGTTCCAGCCCGGCCGGCGGCGACCAAACCCTTTTCACAATAGGCCAAAGAGGGTATAAATAGACTTTTTGTGTGCAAGGAAGGGCCGTTAGATGAGTAGCAGTCGAGACTTACGGATTGGCGTCATCGGCGTGGGCGGCCGGGGTGTGATGGCCGCCGCCGCGCAAAGGGCTGCTGAAGGCGTGCGCGTGGTTGCCGGAGCTGACATAAACCCTGCTGCATTCAAGACTTTCAAAGAATGGGCAGACGAGAAGGCCGAGGTTTACGAGGATTATCGACAGCTATTAGACCGCCAGGATATCGATGCGGTTTTTATCACCACCCCAGATTTTTGCCATGAAGAACATGCGGTGGCGGCGCTGGAGGCGGGGAAGGCCGTGCTGCTGGAAAAGCCGATGGCCATCACCATCGAGGGCTGCGATCGAATTTTGCAGGCGGCCTGTAAGAACAAAGCAAGGCTGTATGCCGGCCATAACATGCGGCACTTCACCTTCATCCGGAAGATGAAGGAGATCATCGATTCGGGCGCGATCGGCGAGGTGAAGACCGCCTGGTGCCGACACTTCATCGCCGCGGGCGGGGATTATTATTTCAAGGACTGGCACGCCGACCGGCGGTACTCGACCGGCCTCCTGCTGCAAAAGGCCTCGCATGATATTGACGTGCTGCACTGGCTGTGCGGCGCGTACAGCAAGCGCATCACGGCCATGGGCAATCTGAGCGTGTACAACCAGATCACCGACCGCCACGCTCCGACCGAGCGCGGCGATGCGACGGCGCGCGTGGAAAACTGGCCGCCCCTCTCTCAGAAGGGCATGAACCCGGTGATGGATGTGGAAGATCTCTCCATGATGCTCATGGAGCTGGAATCGGGCGTGCTGGCCTCTTACCAGCAGTGCCATTACACGCCGGAAAACTGGCGGAACTACACGATCATCGGCACGCAGGGACGGATAGAGAATATCGGCGATGAGCCGGGCAGCATGGTCATTCGCGTGTGGAACCACCGCACGGCCGGCTTTAATCCCGAGGGCGATGTGCAGTACGCAATCCCGCCGGCCAACGGGCGCCACGGCGGCGGCGATGATGCGATGATCGACGAGTTCATCCGCTTCGTGCGGGATGGCGGTCCTTGCACCACCAGCCCCATCGCCGCGCGGCAGGCCGTGGCCGCCGGCTGCGTGGCCACGTGGTCACTGCGCAATGGGAATCAGCCGGCGGATGTGCCGCCGGTGGATGCGAAGGTGGCGGCCTATTTTGAGAAGATGGTCCGCGGCCGTTGATTTGCGATTTTTGATTTGCGATTTGCGATTTAACGACAAAAGATAAGGTCCAGCAAAAGCCGCCGGACCTTTTTATTTACGCTAGCACAGCGCACGGTCGCGGACGGCCGTGGCGCCCATTTCCATTATTTCTTCACGCGATACAGCATCTCGCCCGCGCGCGGCACGTACAGGATGCCTTCCGCCTCGCGGCCCTTCCATTCATCCACGTTGACGGCGGCGGGATTCATATAGCCCAGGCCGATCTTTTTGCAGCGGGCTTCGGGGATGCCTGTCGCCAAGGTCACATTGATGCGGGGCTTTTCGAGGCCGTTTTCAAAAGTGCCGCCGCCGCGCACGTGCGTGGAGTGGGCCAAAACGCCCCAGGGATATTTCTTGAAGGCATCCCACTGTTTCACGAAGTAGTCGCGCACGTGGTAGCCGATCTCATCGAGGATATGGCCGTGGGCGTAGCTCACCTCGGTGATGTGGGGGGCGTAGATCACCACCTCGCCGCCATCGGCGATGGCCGGCTCGGTCTTGTACATGCCCTTGGCGCCGGTCCACAGGTCATCGTACAGCTCGGGCATGACGGCCAGGACGCGCTTGAAGGGCTTCTTCACGTAGATGACATCCAGCTCTGCGGACAGCGCGGCGGCCTTCTTCCACGCGCCAATCATCGTGCCGACAAACAGGCCCACGAGGTCCTTGCCGTGCATGACCGAGGCGATATTTAACTTGGGCTTATCGATCATGGAGGCGGCGTGGTCGATCATCCGCCGCATGGGCGTCTGGGCCGTACCGATGGTGGCCATGCTGGTGAGCAGCGCGCCCAGCCAATGCGTGACGTTGATCATCTCCGCGCCGGCGATGCCGGGGAAGAAGTATTTATTGCCGCCGGAAAAACCCACGACTTCGTGCGGGAAGACCGGCCCGCAGATGATGATCTGGTCGTACTCCATCACCAGGCGGTTGATGCGGACGGGCACATCCAGCGAGAGCATGCCGTTGGAAAACGCGGCCACTTCCGCCGCTGAAACAGTCCCCAATTGCACGAACGTCTCGGGCTTGTTCCACTGATGGTTGAAGATCCGGTGCTCGCCCGCGCGGCCATCCGCCACTTTTACACCCACCAGCCTGGACAGCCCCTCATCGTTCATGGGCATGTGCGTGCCCAGGGCCACCAGGTAATCCACGGCCTTGGCCTTGCCCGCCAGCAGTTCATTCAAGAGTTTGAACTGAAGCGCCACAGGCGCCGTGCGCGTGCTGTCGGGGAGGATGACCAGGATACGCCGGCCGTTGAGGTCCAGCTTAGCCAGCGCCTCGGCGAGGGTCTGGCGCACTTCCTGCTCGGTCAGGGGCCGTGTTTTTGGGGCTAACGAGGCCAGCACGTCCGGGATGTTTTCACGTTCGATGCTCATATATTTAACTTTAACGAATGCACGGGCAGGATGCCCGTGCGACTCACGGGCGAGACGCCCATACTACTTTTTCCATGGCGGCACGGAGGGCAGGAAGGTCATGAACTTATCGATGAGATCCTTTTCCACCTTGCCCGCGTACTTGCCCGCCAGGAACAGGTCAAAGCCTTCGTCCAGCAGGTATTTCCAGCTATTGTCCTCGTCGCCGGGGTTGATCGGAAAGAACAGGGCATCGTTCTTCTTGGCGCTCTTCATGTCGCCGGGGGCGTCGCCGATCATCAGCACGCGATCCTTGGCGTATTTGCCGCCGCCGGAGGCGTGCTTCAAATGCTCATCCTTATTACCCATCTCCTGCCCGGCGATGAGCAGCGGGTACTTGGCGATGTCGTGCTCGGCCCACTCGCGCTGCGAGCGCCTCGCCCGGCGTGGCGGAGACGACCACGATATCCGCATCCTTTTTCATGCGTTCCAGGCACGGCCGCACGTGTGGGAAGGGCGGCACGCCGTGCACCAGGTCATCGATGGACTTGTTGACCGCCCTGGACCACGCCAGCGTCTTGGTGAGGATCGGGTCGTGGGCCTCGTTCACTTTGGCGATAAGCGTGGGGTTGCCCAGGCGCGATTCTTCCTTGATCCACTTGCGCAGTGAATCGATCTGCGGGGGCTTGTAGCCGCGCTCGAGCACCTCCGGCCAGTCGGCCAGGAGGTCGAACACCATCACCAGCGCCGGGAAGCGGTTGGCCCCGCGCCACTGGCTGTACAGGTTGACGAACTCCGCCGCCGCGCGGGCGTAACGCGAAACGGCCTGGAGGTCCCAGGAATTGATGATGTTGGGGATGAAGCACTCCTTGTGCTTGATCTCCATAGAATCGAAGGCGCAGCCGTCGGAATCAATGCCGACGAAAAAGTCTTTGTCTTTCTTGAGTTGCTTAAGCTTGGCAAAAGGGTCCGCCATATGTGCTCCCAATTACAAGTTACAAATTACAAGTTACAAATTCCATCATGCCTTGGCCTGCGTCTTTTTGGCAACTGCCGCAGAACAAAATTACAAATGACAAA